>NZ_JBIASW010000001.1:28693-1076405 GCF_042891215.1 Streptomyces sp. NPDC001914 | reverse complement strand
CGTGAACTTCGACAGGTAGTGCGAGTACGGCAGCACGGCGTGCGACTGCGCGTCGTGGAAGTTGCCGTACCAGATGCCCAGCAGGCCCATCAGCAGCGGGGCGTTGGCCTCGGCGGGGGCGGTGCGGAAGTGCTCGTCGACCAGGTGGAAACCGTCCAGCATCTCGCGGAAGCGGTCCGGGCCGATCGCGATCATCAGCGACAGACCGATCGCCGAGTCGAACGAGTAACGCCCGCCGACCCAGTCCCAGAACTCGAACATGTTCGCCGTGTCGATACCGAAGTCCGACACCTTCTCCGCGTTCGTCGACAGCGCCACGAAATGCTTCGCGACCGCCTTCTCCTCACCGAGCCCGGCGAGCAGCCAGTCGCGCGCGGAGGTCGCGTTGGTGATCGTCTCGATCGTGGTGAAGGTCTTGGAGGCGATGATGAACAGCGTCTCCGCCGGGTCCAGGTCCCGTACCGCCTCGTGCAGATCCGCGCCGTCCACGTTCGACACGAACCGCACCGTCAGCGAGCGGTCGGTGAAGGGCCGCAGCACCTCGTACGCCATCGCCGGACCGAGGTCGGAACCGCCGATGCCGACGTTCACGACGTTCCTGATACGCCTGCCGGTGTGCCCGGTCCACTCACCCGAACGGACCCGCTCCGCGAAGCCGGCCATCTTGTCCAGAACCGTGTGCACGGCCGGCACGACGTTCTCCCCGTCGACCTCGACCACCGCCTCCCGCGGCGCCCGCAGCGCGGTGTGCAGCACCGCACGGTCCTCGGTCGTATTGATCCTCTCGCCGCGGAACATCGCGTCCCGCAGCCCGGACACGTCCGTGGCGGTGGCGAGTTCCTGGAGCAGGGCGAGGGTCTCGTCGGTGATCAGGTGCTTGGAGTAATCGATCCGCAGATCGCCGACCTGGACGACGTAGCGCTCGGCGCGCGCGGGGTCGGCGGCGAACAGGTCACGCAGCCGCGGGTGGAGCAGCGCGGTCGCGCGGTGGTCCTCCAGGGCCACCCACTCCGGACGGCGGGTGGGCTTGGGGTAGTCAGACACGGGGCGTCTCCTTGGGGGCCTCGCCGCGCAGGGCGATGGCGTACATCTCGTCCGCGTCGAGGCGGCGCAGTTCCTCGGCGATCAGCTGGGAGGTGGAGCGCACCTTCAGCGCGAGCGTGCGGGAGGGCTGACCGGGCAGCGAGAGGGTCGCGAGCGGGCCCTCGGGGCGGTCAATGACGATCTCGCCGTTCTCGGTGCCCAGCCGGACGGCGGTCACCACGGGGCCCGCGGTGACGACGCGCTCGGTCGTGACCTGGAGGCGGGCCTCCAGCCAGCGGGCCAGCAGTTCGGCGCTCGGGTTCTGCGCCTCGCTCTCGACGGTCGCCGAGATCACCTTCGTACGGGCCTGGTCGAGGGCCGCCGCCAGCATGGACCGCCAGGGGGTGAGCCGGGTCCAGGCCAGGTCGGTGTCGCCCGGAGCGTACGAGCCGGCGCGGGCCTCCAGCGCGTCGAGCGGTGCCTCGACGGCGTACATGTCGGTGATGCGGCGCTGGGCGAGGGCCCCCAGCGGGTCCTTGACCGGGTTGGCGGGCGCGTCCACCGGCCACCAGACCACGACGGGGGCGTCCGGCAGCAGCAGCGGCAGGACCACCGAGTCGGCGTGGTCCGAGACCTCGCCGTACGTCCGCAGGACGACCGTCTCGCCGGTGCCCGCGTCCGAACCGACGCGCACCTCGGCGTCGAGGCGGGAGTTGGTGCGGTCGCGCGGCGTGCGGGCGACGCGCTTGATGACGACGAGGGTGCGCGAGGGGTGCTCCCGGGAGGCCTCCTCGGCCGCCTTGATGGAGTCGTACGCGTTCTCCTCGTCGGTGACGATGACCATCGTCAGGACCATGCCCACGGCCGGGGTGCCGATGGCACGGCGCCCCCGTACGAGCGCCTTGTTGATCTTACTTGCCGTGGTGTCGGTCAGGTCGATCTTCATGGCCTGCGCCAGCTCCGTCCGTCTCGTGCGAGCATCTCGTCGGCTTCCTCCGGGCCCCAGCTGCCCGAGGGGTACTGCGCGGGCGCGCCGTGGCTCTCCCAGTACCCCTCGATCGGGTCGAGGATCTTCCAGGACTCTTCCACCTCCTGGTGACGGGGGAAGAGATTGGCGTCGCCGAGCAGGACATCCAGGATCAGCCGTTCGTACGCCTCCGGGCTGGACTCGGTGAACGACTCGCCGTACGCGAAGTCCATGGTGACGTCCCGGATCTCCATGGAGGTACCCGGCACCTTGGATCCGAAGCGCACGGTCATGCCCTCGTCGGGCTGGACGCGGATGACGATCGCGTTCTGGCCCAGCTCCTCGGTGGCCGTGGAGTCGAACGGGGAGTGCGGGGCGCGCTGGAAGACCACGGCGATCTCCGTCACGCGCCGGCCGAGGCGCTTGCCGGTCCGCAGGTAGAAGGGGACGCCCGCCCAACGGCGGTTGTCCACCTGGAGCTTGACGGCCGCGTAGGTGTCGGTCGTCGACGCGGGGTCGATGCCGTCCTCCTGCAGGTAGCCGCGCACCCGCTCGCCGCCCTGCCAGCTCTCCGCGTACTGGCCGCGTACGGTGTGCTCGCCCAGGTTCTCCGGCAGCTTCACGGCCCTGAGGACCTTGAGCTTCTCGGCGAGCAGCGACTCGGCGTCGAAGGCGGCCGGTTCCTCCATGGCGGTCAGCGCCATGAGCTGGAGGAGATGGTTCTGGATGACGTCACGGGCGGAGCCGATGCCGTCGTAGTAGCCGGCCCGGCCGCCGATGCCGATGTCCTCGGCCATCGTGATCTGGACGTGGTCGACGTACGACCGGTTCCAGACGGGCTCGTACATCTGGTTGGCGAAGCGGAGCGCCAGGATGTTCTGGACGGTCTCCTTGCCGAGGTAGTGGTCGATCCGGAACACCTGGTCCGGGTCGAACACGTCGTGCACGATCCTGTTCAGCTCGCGGGCGCTCGCCAGGTCGTGACCGAACGGCTTCTCGATGACCGCGCGCCGCCAGGACCCCTCGGGCGGGCTCGCCAGCCCGTGCTTCTTGAGCTGGCGCACCACCTTCGGGAAGAACTTCGGCGGTACGGAGAGATAGAAGGCGTAGTTGCCGCTGGTGCCCCGGGACGCATCCAACTCATCGACGGCCGAGCGCAGTTGCTTGAACGCCGTGTCGTCGTCGAAGTCGCCGGGGATGAACCGCATGCCCTCGGCGAGCTGCTGCCAGACCTCCTCGCGGAACTCGGTGCGGGAGTGCTCGCGCACCGAGTCGTGCACCACCTGCGCGAAGTCCTGGTCCTCCCACTCGCGACGGGCGAACCCGAGGAGCGAGAAACCCGGCGGCAGCAGACCCCGGTTGGCGAGGTCGTACACGGCCGGCATCAGCTTCTTGCGGGACAGGTCGCCGGTGACGCCGAAGATGACCAGGCCGGAGGGACCCGCGATCCGGGGGAGCCGGCGGTCGCGCGGGTCGCGCAGCGGGTTGTCCCAGTCCGCCGCCACGCCGAGCGCGGCGGCGAGGTCCCCGGCGGCGTCGCCGAGCGCCGCGGCGAGGTCTTCGGCCGCCGGGACGCCGGGCGTGCCGGTCAGGTGTTCGTGCGTCAGGCCGTCCTGTTCCACGGCCGGGTCACCGGATCCCTGCGGCGCGGCGGCCGCATCCTGCGGGCCGTCGCCGGAAAGCGCCTCACCCTTGCTCATTCCCCTTCAACTCCCTTGCCCCGAAGGGACGTCGCCACCGCGTCGAGAAGGTCCGCCCAGGCGGCCTCGAACTTGGCGACACCCTCGTCCTCCAGCTGACCGACGACCTCGTCGTAGGAGATCCCGAGCGCCTCGACCGCGGCCAGGTCGGCCCGCGCCCGCTCGTAGCCGCCGGTCACCGTGTCGCCCTGGATGTCTCCGTGGTCGGCGGTGGCGTTCAGCGTCCCCTCCGGCATGGTGTTGACCGTGCCGGGCGCCACCAGCTCGTCGACGTACAGGGTGTCCTTGTACGCGGGGTCCTTGACGCCGGTGGAGGCCCACAGGGGACGCTGCTTCCGGGCGCCGTGCGCGGCGAGGGGCGTCCAGCGGGCGTCGCCCTCCGCCGTGCCGTCGGCGGCGCCGAACACGCTCTCGTACGCCTCGTAGGCCAGACGGGCGTTGGCGAGCGCCGCCCTGCCCTTGAGCGCGAGGGCGCCGTCCGTGCCGTTCTTCTCCAGCCGCTTGTCGATCTCGCTGTCGACGCGGGAGACGAAGAAGGAGGCGACGGAGTGGATGCCCGCGAGGTCGATGCCCGCGGCCAGCGCCCGCTCAAGGCCCGCCAGATAGGCGTCCATGACCTCGCGGTAGCGCTCCAGCGAGAAGATCAGCGTGACGTTGACGCTGATGCCGAGGCCGATGACCTCGGTGATCGCCGGGAGACCGGCCTTCGTCGCCGGGATCTTGATCATCACGTTCGGGCGGTCGACCAGCCAGGCGAGCTGGCGGGCTTCCGCGACGGTCGCCGCGGTGTCGTGCGCCAGGCGCGGGTCGACCTCGATGGAGACCCGGCCGTCCTGGCCCTCGGTCGTCTCGAACACCGGGCGCAGGATGTCCGCGGCGGCGCGCACGTCCGCGGTCGTCATCATGCGGACGGCCTCGTCGACCGTCACCCCGCGCACGGCGAGGTCGGCGAGCTGCTGCTCGTAGCCCTCGCCGGAACCGATGGCGGCCTGGAAGATGGACGGGTTGGTGGTCACGCCCACCACGTGTCGCGTCGCGACGAGTTCGGCCAGGTTGCCGGACTCGATGCGCTTGCGGGAGAGGTCGTCGAGCCAGATGGAGACGCCCTCGCCGGAGAGGCGCTCAAGAGGTACCGCGGTCGCGGTTGCTTCGGTCACAGTGATCATCTTCCTTCGTGCGAACGGATCAACCGCGCAGGGCGGCGAGGGATTCCCGCGCGGCGGCGGCTACGTTGTCGGCGGTGAAGCCGAACTCGGCGAACAGCGTCCCGGCGTCGGCCGAGGCGCCGAAGTGCTCCAAGGAGACGACGCGCCCGGCGTCACCGACGTACCGGTACCAGGTCAGGGCGATTCCGGCCTCGACCGCCACGCGGGCCTTCACGGACGGCGGAAGGACGCGCTCCCGGTACTCCGGGGACTGCTCCTCGAACCACTCGACGGACGGCATCGACACCACGCGGGTGCCGACCCCCTCGGCCTCCAGCAGGTCACGCGCCGCGACGGCGAGCTGCACCTCGGAGCCGGTCGCGAGGAGGACGACGTCCGGGGTCCCGGTGGACGCCTCCCGCAGCACGTAACCACCGCGCGCCGCGTCGGGGTTGACGGGGTAGGTCGGTACGCCCTGACGGGTGAGGGCCAGACCGTGCGGGGCCGGCTTCACGGCGTGCCGCTTGAGGATCTCGGCCCAGGCGACGGCCGTCTCGTTGGCGTCGGCCGGGCGGACGATGTTCAGGCCGGGGATGGCGCGCAGCGAGGCCAGGTGCTCGACCGGCTGGTGGGTGGGGCCGTCCTCGCCGAGACCGATCGAGTCGTGGGTCCACACGTAGGTCACCGGGAGCTGCATCAGCGCGGAGAGACGGACGGCGTTGCGCATGTAGTCGGAGAACACCAGGAAGGTGCCGCCGTAGATGCGCGTGTTGCCGTGCAGCGCGATGCCGTTCATCTCCGCGGCCATGGAGTGCTCGCGGATGCCGAAGTGGATCGTGCGGCCGTACGGGTCCGCCTCGGGCAGCGGGTTGTCCGCCGGGAGGAACGAGCTGGTCTTGTCGATCGTGGTGTTGTTCGAGCCGGCGAGGTCGGCGGAGCCGCCCCACAGTTCGGGGAGCACGGCACCGAGGGCCTGCAGGACCGTGCCGGACGCGGCACGGGTGGCGACGGACCTGCCCTCCTCGAACACCGGCAGCGCGCTCTCCCAGCCCTCGGGAAGCTGGCCGGCGACGATCCGGTCGAAGAGCTTCGCGTTCTCGGGGCGTTCGGTGCGCCACGCACCGATCCGCTTGTCCCAGTCGGCGTGCGCCTCGGCGCCCCGGTCCAGGGCCTGGCGGGCGTGGGCGAGCACGTCGGCGTCGACCTGGAAGGTCTGTTCCGGGTCGAAGCCCAGGAGCCGCTTGGTGGCGGCGATCTCCTCGGCGCCCAGCGCCGAGCCGTGCGAGGCCTCGGTGTTCCGGGCGTTCGGGGCGGGCCAGGCGATGATCGTGCGCATCGCGATGAGGGAGGGACGCCCGGTCTCGGCCTGCGCGGCCTTGAGCGCGGTGTACAGCGCGTGCACGTCGATGTCGCCGTCGGGCGAGGGCTCGACGCGCTGCACGTGCCAGCCGTACGACTCGTAGCGCGCCGGCACGTCCTCGGAGAAGGCGGTCGCCGTGTCGCCCTCGATGGAGATGTGGTTGTCGTCGTAGACGAAGACGAGGTTGCCGAGCTTCTGGTGCCCGGCGAGGGAGGAGGCCTCCGCCGAGATGCCCTCCTCCAGGTCGCCGTCGGAGACGATCGCCCAGATGGTGTGGTCGAAGGGGGACTCGCCCTCGGGGGCCTCCGGGTCGAACAGACCGCGCTCGTAGCGGGCGGCCATCGCCATGCCCACCGCGTTGGCGGCACCCTGGCCGAGCGGTCCGGTCGTGGTCTCGACGCCCGCGGTGTGCCCGTACTCGGGGTGTCCGGGCGTCTTGGACCCGTGGGTGCGGAACGCCTTCAGATCGTCGAGGCCGAGTTCATAACCTGACAGGAAGAGCTGGGTGTAGAGGGTCAGCGACGTGTGGCCGGGGGAGAGGACGAAACGGTCGCGGCCCGTCCACTCCGGGTCGGCCGGGTCGTGACGCATCACCTTCTGAAAGAGCGTGTACGCCGCCGGGGCCAGGCTCATCGCGGTCCCGGGGTGACCGTTGCCGACCTTCTGCACGGCGTCGGCGGCCAGGAGGCGGGCGGTGTCGACGGCGCGGCGGTCGAGCTCGGTCCAGGTGAAGCCGTCGGAGCTCTGCGTACTCATCTTCAAGAAGTCCTCACGGGAAGCACGGAAACAAGGTCTGTGCCTTCAAACCTAAAAGTCAGACTTTTGCTGGGGAAGGTGCCCGTGTGTCAGCCTTCGGTGAATGTGGGACACATGGAGCCGTGGCGAGCCGACGCGAGAAGGACATGAACGACAGAACCGCCCAAGGCGGCGCCGGTGGTGAGGGCGGCCGGGAGGGGATCAGGACCTTTCCGTTTCCGGCCGACCTGAGCCTGTCCGGCGTGGGTATGCAGGTCGGCGCGATGGGGACCGGACGCACCTGGCACGCGGACGCCCCGCTGGAACGGGTGCACCGCATCGACTTCCACGTCGTGATGCTCTTCCACGAGGGGCCCGTACGGCACATGGTCGACTTCGCCGAGTACGAGGCCCGCGCGGGCGACCTCCTGTGGATCCGGCCCGGCCAGGTGCACCGCTTCTCCAGCGCCGACCCCTACCGCGGCACCGTCCTGACCATGCAGCCCGGCTTCCTGCCCCGGGCCACGGTCGAGGCGACCGGCCTCTACCGCTACGACCTGCCCCCGCTACTGCGCCCCGACGCCGGTCGGCTGGCCGCGCTGGAACACGCGCTGACCCAGCTGGAGCGCGAGTACGTCGACACCACCACGCTGCCGCTCAGCCTGCACACCGCGGTGCTGCGGCACTCGCTCACCGCGTTCCTGCTGCGCCTCGCCCATCTCGCCGCGAGCTCCGCCGACGCGGCCCACGAGCACACGGACACCACGTTCACGCGGTTCCGGAACGCGGTGGAGAAGGACTTCGCCGTCAACCACAGCGTCAGCGCCTACGCCGACGCCCTCGGATACTCGCGCCGCACCCTCGTGCGCGCGGTGCGGGCCGCGACCGGTGAGACGCCCAAGGGGTTCATCGACAAACGGGTCGTCCTGGAGGCCAAACGGCTCCTCGCCCACACGGACATGCCGATCGGGCGCATCGGGGCCGCCGTCGGCTTCCCCGACGCGGCCAACTTCTCGAAGTTCTTCCACCAGCACACGGGGGCGACCCCGGTGGCCTTCCGGGCCGAACTGCGCTGAGCGGGACGGACCGTGTGCGTCCGTCCCGCTCAGCCGGTGTCAAGGGTGGCGGTCCATCATGTGAGGGTCCGTCACCATGCCTGTCAGTGACCGAAGTCGAACCAGTTGACGTTCACGAAGTCCGCGGGCTGGCCGCTGGTGAAGGTCAGATAGACGTCATGGGTGCCGGTCACGGAGCTCATGTTCGCCGGCACGGTCCTCCAGGACTGCCAGCCACCGGTGTTGGCCAGCGCGAAGCTGGCGACCGGTGTGCTCGTACGGCTGTCGAGGCGCACCTCGACCAGTCCGCTGACCCCGCCCGCCGCGCCGCTCGCGACCCGGCCGTGGAACTGGGTGGCCGCCGACGAACCGAAGTTGACGCCCTTGTAGAGCGCGTAGTCGCCGTTCGCGATGGTGCCGATGTCCTGGCCGCCGCCGCTGTCCGTGGTGGTCTCGGTGACGACACCGCTCTGGCTGTCGTAGGACTCGGCCTGGATGGCGCTGTAGGCGTCACGGTTGCCGGTGGGAGGCGGAGTGGTGCCGCCACCGCCGCCGCTGCCGGCCGCAGAGAGCACCTGGACGTAGTCGACGACGAGCGGGTGACCGGGTTCCGTGCCGCCGTCGGGGCCGCCGCCGAAGGCGCCCGGGAAGCCGCCGCCCATCGCCACGTTCAGGATGATGAAGTAGCCGTGGTTGGTCGCGTTCGTCCAGGTCGTCGCGTCGACCTGGTTCGCCTTCACCGTGTGGAAGTTGACGCCGTCGAGGTAGAAGCGGACCTCCTCGGGGCTCGTCGACCTGTCCCACTCCATCGCGTACGTGTGGAAGCCCGCCTGGCAGGTCGTGCCCGTACACGGCGTGTTGTTGCCGATGCCGCTGGTCTCGTTGCACGGGCCTCCCGGGTTGGTGCCGCAGTGCATCGTGGCCCACTCGGTGTTGAGGCCCTGGACGTTCTCCATGATGTCCAGCTCGCCGACGCTCGGCCAGTTCTGGTAGTTGCCGCGGTAGGGCGCGCCGAGCGCCCAGAAGGCGGGCCAGTAGCCCTTGGCGGCCGCGCCGGTCACGTTCGGCATCTGCAGCCGCGCCTCCATGCGCAGCTTGCCGCCGGCGGGCGGCTCGAAGTCGGTGCGCCTGGTCTCGATGCGGCCCGAGGTCCAGTTGCCCGAGGCGTCACGGCGCGGGGTGATCAGCAGGTTGCCGTTGCCGTCCAGGGCGACGTTGCTGGTGCTCGAGGTCATCGTCTCGACCTCGCCGGTGCCGAAGTTGGCCGGCCCGCCGGGGTAGCTCGTCCCCGTCGTGTACTGCCAGTTGGTGGTGTTGACGCCGCTCCCCGCGGCTCCGGTGAAGTCGTCGACGAAGACCTGGGACCAGCCGGAGGGGGGTGCGGGCGCCGACGCGTTGGCCGGGAGGGTGGCCGCGGTCGCGGCGGCCGCCGCCAGGCTCAGGGTGCTGAGCACGGCGATGAGGACGCGCCTGACGGGGCGTCTGGGCGTGCCGGAAGTTTCACTCATGGGTGCCTCTTCGCGTACGGAGTGTGGGGTGCGCGGGTGGGGGAGGGAGCGCTCCCATGGAGCTTTGAGAGCGCTCTCAAAAGAGGTGCGCGGCCAATGTGCTCTCTGTCACTCCGATCGTCAAGAGGTGAAGCCGAGAAAGTCCTTACGGGGTAAGGGAGTTCACGGCGTGAAGGAAGGGAGAAGGCCCGATGGGCGCCCCGCGGCGGGCGGTTGAAGTCTGCTCATCGGGCACGTCGCTCACAGGGCACTGCCGGCCTTCCAGTCGGCCCACGACAGGTTCCAGCCGTTCAGACCGTTCGACGCTTCGACGGTCCGCTCACCCGAGTTCCGGACGACCACCACGTCGCCGAGCATCGAGCTCTCGTAGAACCGGTAGCCCGCCACGGAACCGTCGTTCGCGCCCTTCGTGTCGTGCAGGCCGACGCAGCCGTGGCTGGTGTTGCTGCTGCCGAAGACCGAGGACGCGGCCCAGTAGTTGCCGTGGATGAAGGTGCCCGAGGTGGTCAGGCGCTGGGCGTGCGGCACGTCCGCGATGTCGTACTCGTCGCCGAGCCCGACCGTCGAGGACTCCATCCGGGTCTGCTTGAACCGCTCGCTGATCACCATGATCCCGGACCACGTGGTGTGCGCAGGGGCGCCGCCGCTCACCGGGTACGCGGCGAGGGTGGACCCGTCCCGCTCGACGGTCATGGTCTTCTTCGCGAGGTCGACGGTGCTCACCTGGCGGCGGCCGATGTGGAAGACGACGTCCTTGGACTGGACGCCGTAGACACCGTCCGGGCCCTCGACGTCCTTGAGGCGCAGACTCAGCGTGATCTTCGTGCCCGCGGCCCAGTACTCGGCGGGACGGAAGTCGAGCCGGGTGTTCCCGAACCAGTGACCGACCACCTCGACGGCGGGCTCGGCCGTCACCGTGATGGCCTTTTCCACCGCGGCCCGGTCCTTCACGGCCTGGGTGAAGTTGATCGACACGGGCATGCCGACGCCGGAGGTCGAATTCGCCTCGGGCGTGAAATAGCCGGCGAACGTCGCGCCCGGGGACTTCGTGACGAACGTCGCGGTGTGCTCGGCGGCGCCCGCCGCTTTCGCCGTGACCGTGTATTTGGTGCCCGAGTAGGGATTCCCGTCCGAGGTCCAGCGCGTACGGTCGTCGTTGAAGGATCCGGCCAGAGTGGAACCGTCGTTGCCGGACACCTCGACCGCCGACAGGGTGCCGTCCGTCACGGAGACCACGACCGGAGAGGTGAAGCCCGCCTTCTTCGTTCCGTCGGCGGGCGAGACGGTGAACGTCGGCGTCCTCACCTGGCTCTTCGTCCTGGAACCTGTCCCGGCGGACGCGGTCGCCTTCGTGTCCTCGCTCTCGGCGGCACCCGCCGGGGCGCCGCACCCGCTCAGCGCGAGGGCCGGGACGGCGGACCCGAAGGCCGCGAGGACTCCGCGCCGTGACCAGGCCGGACGTCCTGGACGCCGTCGTGCCCGCCCCGGCTCCCGCGGTGCGGACTCGGGCCGGTTCGATATCTCAGGGACGTCCACGGAACGCCTTTCCTCGTGTCTTTCGTTCACCACCACTGGGGGTGCATCCTGCGGGACTTCCCTGGGTTGATTCTTTGAATCCGGCTGCCCCGGCCTGAGATTCCGGTGAAGACGGCGGGAGAGACGGCCTGAATCCACGGTTGCCGGGCCGCCCTGCAATATGAACAAAGTATGAAGCGCCCTGTCCGGTCTCTAAGATCTCTGTGAAAGACCTCTTGCGGGCGCCCTTTCCGGTCGCTCCGGCCACAAGAGTGAAGGAGAAGTTCCGCTTGTCGGATCCGCGGCAACCCACACCGGAGGCGTCAGTGAACCAAGCCCGTGAGAGGCACACCGTGGCCGTCGTCGGAGCGGGCGCCGCCGGCACGCTCACCGCCGTACAGCTCTGCGAGACGGCGACGCGCCGCCGCACCCCGCTCGACCTCTTACTCGTCGACCCCGCCCCCGAGGCCGGACGCGGCGGCGCGTACGCCACCACCGACCCCCGGCACCGGCTGAACGTGCCTGCGGGCGGCATGAGTTGTTATCCCGACGACCCCGGCCATTTCACCCGGTGGCTCTGCCGCCACGGCGAACCCACGGTCAGGGGAACGGACTTCGCCACCCGCTACCGGTACGGCGCCTATCTCGCCGACACCTTGGCCCAGGCGATCGTCCAGGCCCACGGAACGGTCACCGTGCACCGGCTGCGGACCAGGGCGGAGGCATGCGCGGCCACGCCGGACGGCAGGCTGGAACTCCGGCTCGCCGACGGGCGGGACCTGACGGCCGACAGCGTGGTCCTCGCCACCGGACCGGCCGCCACGACCCATGCCTGGGCCCCGCCCCGGCTCCGTACCTCCGAACGGTTCATCGGCTCGCCCTGGGCGCCCGGCGCGCTCGACCGACCGCTCGCCGAACCCGCCGGCCCCGGACGGACAGCTCCGGGCGACGACGTCCTGCTCGTGGGCACCGGGCTCACGGCGGTCGACCTCGCGCTCAGCCTCGACCGCCCCGGACGCACCGTGCACGCCCTCTCCCGAACCGGACTGCTGCCACAGCCGCACGCCCTCGACCCCGTACCGGCCATGGCCTCGCCCGACGGGCTCGACGCGCCGACCCTGTCGGGGCTGCGCCGGGCCGTCTACCGCCACATCGGCCGTGCCCTGCGCGCCCACGGCGACTGGCGCCCCGCGCTCGACAGCCTGCGCCCGCACACCGCGCGCCTGTGGCGCAGCCTCACACCCGAGGAACGCGCCGCCTTCCTGCGCGGCGAGGGCGCGCTCTGGAACACGCACCGGCACCGGATGTCCCCGACGACGGCCGAGTCGCTGGACCGGGCCCGCACGGCTCGGCGCCTGCGCGTGCACACCGGCCGGATCACCGACGCCGTCCCCCGGCCCGACGGCTCCGAACTGATCACGCTCTCCGACGGGCGGCGCCTCACGGCCGGCTGGGTGATCGACTGCACCGGGCCCGGGCCGCGCCCCGAAGACCCGCTGTGGGCCTCGCTGTTCGACACGGGCGCCGCCGTGCCCGGCCCACTCGGCCTCGGCGTCACGACCCGCGACGGCCGGCTCCTCGACGCCGAAGGCGGGGCCGGGCTCGCGGTGTTCACCCTCGGTGCGCCACGACGCGGTGAACTGTGGGAGACCACGGCGATCCCCGAGATCCGGGTCCAAGCCGCCGAACTGGCCGCGCAGTTGCTCGCACCGCTGGCTGCCCGGCGACGCCCCGCGCGCCGCCGGCCCCTCGACACGCACGGGCTCCCGCTGTCCACCCACGCCGAGGCGGCGGCCGCGCACCGCACCGGCCTCGAACGCGTCCTCAAGGTCAGGGCCGGCGCCGAGGACGCCTTCGCGCGCGCCGTGGCCCTGGACCCCGGCTTCGCGCTCGGGCACGCGGCCCTCGCCCTGCTCGGCCACGAGTGCGGTGCCGACGTCGACGTACCGCGAGCCCTGGCCGAGGCGCGGCGCTGCGCGCGGGAACGGGCCGACGAGCGCGAACGCTCCTTCGTCGACGTGGTGAGCCGGCGCGTGCACGGCGAGGGCCCGGACACCGGCACCCGTGCCCTGCTCGGACATCTGGCCGCCCACCCCGCCGACGCGCTGGCGCTCGCCGCCGCCGTCCCCACCATCGCCTTCTCCGGCGTCAACGACCTCGACACCACCTACGCGTCGGACCTGGTCGAGCGCTCCGCACCCGCCTACGACGGGCACTGGTTCCCGGCCTCCCTCCTCGCCTTCCTGCGGCAGGACCAGGGGCGCTACGACGAGGCGGGCGAACTGGCCGGGCGCGCGCTGGCCGCCGAGCCCGCCGCCGGACACGCCGCGCACGCCCTCGCCCACGTCCACTACGAGTCGGGGGCCCACGAGTTCGGCCGCGACTGGCTGGACGCCTGGGTGTCCGGGCACGGACGCGGTGCCGTCCACCGCGCCCACTTCTCCTGGCACATCGCCCTGCACGAACTGGCCCTGGACGATCCCGCGGCCGTCCGCCGGCGCTGGTTCGCCCAGCTCGCTCCCGGGCGGGTGACCGGTGTACGCGCCCTGGTCGACTCGGGGTCGCTGCTGTGGCGGGCGCGGATCAGCGACAGCTGGCGGGGCCGGGTGCCGGTGGCGGACGTGCTCGACAGCGTCGCCCGCGAGATCGTGGAACGGCCCGCGACCGCCTTCACCGCGCTGCACGCCGCCGTCGCGCTCACCGCCGCCGGCGATCTGGCGGGACTGCGCCGGCTGCGGCACCACGCCGCGGGCGCCGATCCGGTGCAGCGGGAGGTCGTCGTCCCGCTGTGCGAGGCACTGGCCGCCCTCGTCGAGGAGCGCTTCCACGAAGCGGCCCGGGGGCTCGACGCCCTGCTGCCGGTCCTCGGCCGGGTCGGCGGCAGCGCGGCCCAGCGCGAGGTCGTCGAGGAGACCCTGCTGTACGCGCTGGTGGCGGCGGGCCGCTGCGAGGCCGCTCGGCGTCTCCTGGACACCCGCCTCGACCGCGGCCGGGCCCCCCGCGACCGACGCCTGCTGGCGGCCCTGCCCGACTGAGACCGGCGTAGCGCGGACCCGGGCGGAGCGCCGCAGCACGGAGGACAGAGGGTGCCTCCGCCCGGTGGACCGGGGAGGCGTCCGGGTGGCCTGCCCGGACGCAGGCGGGCGTCAGGTGGTGGGGGCAGCTGGTCATGCCTGCGGGGCGGGTGGCCGGTGGTGGGGCCGGCCGGGTGGGCATCAGGTGGGCTCGGCGGGGCAGAGGTCCGCTGGTCGGGCCGACAGGGCGACGGGCCGGCGGGGTGGACGTCAGGCGGCCGGGCCGACAGGGCGGGGGGCAGATCGTGGGGTCGGCGGGGCGACGGGCCGGCGGGGTGGGCGTCAGGTGGCCGGGCCGACAGGGCGGGGGTCAGATCGTGGGGTTGGCGGGGCTGGGGTCAGGCCGTGGGGGCGGCGGGGTGGGGGGTCGGGTGCCAGCCGAGGGCGCGGGAGATTCCCCGGGCCGCCAGCCGCACCGCCGGGATCAACGCCGGTACCCGGGCCTCGGCCCGGGGCACGACGAGCGACACGGCCGCGACGACCGGGCCGTCCGGGCCGCGCACCGGCGCGGCCACCGACACGGCGTCCTCGGTGACCTGACGGCTGCTCACCGCGACGCCGGTCCGCCGCACCTCGGCCAGAGCGCGGCGCAGCCGACCCGGGTCGGTGATCGTGTACGGGGTGTAGGCGGCCAACGGACCGGCGCAGTAGGCGTCCTGGACGGCAGGCTCCGCGTGCGCGAGCAGCGCCAGCCCGACGCCCGTCGCGTGCAACGGCCACCGGGCGCCCACCTGGATGCGGACGCCGACCGAGGAACGGCCCGAGATCCACTCGGTGTAGACGACCTCGGCGCCGTCCCGGACCGCCAACTGCACGTTCTCGTGCGTCGCTTCGTACAGGTCCTCCAGGTACGGCAGGGCGGTCTGGCGCAGTGCGAGGCCGCGCGGGGCGAGCGCCGCGAGCTCCCACAGACGCAGGCCCACGTGGTAGACGCCGTTCACGTCCCGCTCCAGCGCGCCCCATTCGGCGAGGGCGGCCACCAGCCGGTGGGTGGTGGTGAGGCTGAGGCGGGCCCGGCGGCTGATGTCCGTCAGGGACAGCGCCGTGTGCTCGTGGTCGAAGGCGCCGAGCACGGCGAGGAGGCGGCCGGAGGCCGACGGGGTGGTCATGATGCCTGGATCCAACAGCCGGACGGGCGCGACGGCAATGGCCTGCGACGCCGGAACGAGGCCCGACGCAGGGGGCCGGTCCCCGGGAACGAACGCGCTCGATGGCAGGCTTGCAGGTCGGAAGACACGGGCGGAACACAGGGTCGGCGTTCTCCGGCGCCGCCCGGCCCGTGGCACCGGACGAACTGCGAAGGTGGTACTTGCGTGAGGCTGACCATTCTGGGCGGCGGCGGGTTCCGTGTCCCGCTCGTGTACGGGGCACTCCTCGGGGACCGGGCCGAGGGCCGCGTCACCCGGGTCGTGCTGCACGACCTGGACGCGGGACGGCTCTCCGCCGTGGCCCGCGTGCTCGCCGAGCAGGCCGCCGGGGACCCGGACGCACCCGAGGTGACCGTCACCACCGACCTCGACGAGGCGCTGCGCGGCGCCGACTTCGTCTTCTCCGCGATCCGTGTCGGCGGTCTGGAGGGGCGCGCGGCGGACGAGCGCGTCGCCCTGGCCCAGGGCGTCCTCGGGCAGGAGACGGTCGGCGCCGGCGGTATCGCGTACGGTCTGCGCACGGTGCCCGTCGCCGTGGACATCGCGCGGCGGGTGGCCCGGCTCGCGCCCGACGCCTGGGTCATCAACTTCACCAACCCGGCCGGACTGGTCACCGAGGCCATGTCCCGCCACCTCGGCGACCGCGTGATCGGCATCTGCGACTCGCCGGTCGGCCTCGGGCGCCGGATCGCCAAGGTCCTCGGCGCGGACCCGCGCGAGGCGTGGATCGACTACGTGGGGCTCAACCATCTCGGCTGGGTACGCGGTCTTCGTGTCAAGGGCCGCGACCAACTCCCGCGGCTGCTCGGCGATTCCGACCTGCTCGGCTCCTTCGAGGAGGGCCGGCTCTTCGGCCCGCAGTGGCTCCGGTCCCTGGGCGCCGTCCCCAACGAGTACCTGCACTACTACTACTTCAACCGCGAGACCGTACGCGCCTACCAGCAGGCCGAGAAGACGCGCGGCGCGTTCCTGCGCGACCAGCAGGCCGGGTTCTACGAGGAGATGGGGCGCCCGGAGGCGGCGGCCCTGAGCGCCTGGGAGCGCACCCGGGCCGAGCGCGAGGCCACGTACATGGCGGAGAACCGGGACGCCGCCGGTGCCGGGGACCGCGAGGAGGACGACCTCTCCGGCGGCTACGAGAAGGTGGCGCTCGCCCTGATGCGGGCCATCGCCCGCGACGAACGGACCACCCTGATCCTCAACGTCCGCAACCGCGGCACGCTGAGCGTCCTCGACGCCGAGGCCGTCATCGAGGTGCCGTGCCTGGTGGACGCCAACGGGGCGCATCCCGTGGCCGTGGACCCGCTGCCTGGCCACGCCACCGGACTGGTGTGCGCGGTCAAGGCGGTGGAACGCGAGGTGCTCTCCGCCGCCGAGTCGGGTTCCCGTACGACCGCGGTGAAGGCCTTCGCCCTGCACCCGCTCGTCGACTCGGTCGCCGTGGCGCGCGCGCTCGTCGACGGCTACACGTCCGTGCACCCGGGTCTCGCCTACCTGACGTAGGCGGCGAGGCGGACGCGGCGCACACGGCGGTGGTGACACGACGGGCCGCCCGGATTCCCCGGGCGGCCCGTCGTGTCCACCGCGCCGACGTCAGCCCGTGAAGCCGGCCGTGATCGACGTGAACTGCCAGGTGCTCTGGCTGATGCCGGAGCAGTTGCTCACCACGCCGCCCCCGGGGCACGACCGGTCGCGGTTGACCGACCAGTAGGCGAGCCGGGCGATGTGGTGGCTGTTCGCCCAGTCACGGATCGAGGTCCAGATCGCCGGGGTCGTGTTCTCCTGCTGGTCGGACAGACCGTTCATGCCGGAGATGCCGATGTGCGAGTAGGCCGTCGCGTCGTCCCAGCCGAACGTCGACTTCAGCTTGGTCTTCAGCCCCTCGGTCGCGTTGACCGTGTTGCCGTACATGTCGGAGCCGCCGCCGAAGTCGAACGGCATGATGGTGAAGACGTCGATGTTCGCGTTCAGGGACTGTGCCTGCTCGATGAGCCGGTTGCCGTAGTAGGTCGGGCCGGTCGTCGAGGTGCCGAAGGTGATGATCGTCTTGAGGCCGGGGTTGTTGGCCTTGACGGTCTTCAGCGCGGTCAGGATCCTGGCCTGCACGGCCTCGTTCTCGAACTCGTCGGTGTTCTCGATGTCCATGTCGATCGCCTTGAGGCTATAGGCGTCGATCACCTTCTGCAGCGCACCGGCGAGCGCGCTCGCCGAGGAGCAGTTGGCGCCGAGCTTGCTGCCCTGCCAGCCGCCGAACGACGGGACGATGTCACCGCCGGCGGAACGGATCTGGTTGATCGCCGTCTGGTCGACGCCGCCGGTCAGCGCCCGGCTGCCGTCCCAGGCGGGGTTGCAGCCGCCGGAGTCGAGCACGAACGCCATCGTGAACCACTTGATCCCGGTCGCGTTCATCACCGTGGTCGGGTTCGGGGGGTCGCCCCAGCCCTCGTACAGGTAGGGAGCGGCCTGCTTGAAGCCCGTGCCGCCACCGCCGCCCGCGCTCGTGGTGACACTCACGGAGTTGGAGGCGCCGGAGGTGTTCCCGGCCGCGTCACGCGCCTTGACGGTGAACGAGTAGGCGGTGCTCGCGGACAGTCCGCTGACGGTACCGCTCGTGCCCGACACGCTGAGCACCTTGTTGGAGCCGCTGTACACGTCGTAAGCGGTGACGCCGACGTTGTCGCTCGACGCGTTCCACGACAGCGAGACGCTGGAGGACGTCTTGCCGGTGGACGTCAGGCCGGTGGGCGCGGTCGGCGCCTGGGTGTCGCCGCCGCCGCCGGGCCCGTCGAGGCTGACGTCGTCGGCGTAGTAGGTGCCCTGCGCGTACCAGCCGTGGACGTAGATCTTGGCGCTGGTCTGCGAGGCGCCGGTGGTGAAGGACACCGTGAGCTGGCTGTACGCCGACGGGGACGTGGTCCAGGTCGAGGCACCGCCGTCCACGCCGAGGTAGACGTAGCTGCCGCGCACCCAGCCGGAGAGGCTGTACGTGGTGTTCGGCTGGACCGAGACGGTCTGGGTGCACTGGGCGTTGTCGCTCGAACTCACCGCCCCCGCAAGGGCTTTGGAGCCCCCGTGTACGGGGCTGGAGACGATCGAGCCCAGGTTGCCGGAGCAGGACCAGGGGGAGAGGCTGCCGGTCTCGAATCCCGGGTTGGTCAGGATGTTGGCCGCTTCCGCGGTGCCCGGCAGGGCGACCGCGCCGGCGAGGGCCAGCGCGGCCGTGCCCAGCAGGGCGAGGAAACGGCGTCTGGAACGTCTGAGGATGCTCATGCGCACGCGATCTCCCTGGAGATATGGGGGTGTTCGGGAGTGCAGAGAGGTGCGCAACCAAGTTGGTATGGACCAATCGCGCTGTCAAGGGACTGCGCGGAAAATGGTCCAGACCGGTAAGGGGAAAGCGGTGACCCGGCCGTGCCGGCCGGGTCCCGGGCCGGGTCCGCTAGGCCGGCGCGATCGCCCCGGCCGCGGCCGGGGCGGCAGCCGCGGCGGGCTGGGCGGGAACGGCGGAGGCGGTCGCCTCGACCGGCGCGGGCTGCGCCGAAGGCACGGGCTGCGCCGAAGGCACGGACTGCGTGGGCTGTACGGACGGCGTGGGCTGTACGGACGCCGCGGACTGCGAGTGCGCCGGCTCCGCGGCCTGCGCCGGCATCGCGGACAGGGTGGTGGGGACGCTCGACTCGGTCCGCTGCGCCGGCAGCGACACCGGACGCACCGGACGCGGCCCCGCGACCACCGTGTAGTCCGGCCCGAGGAACGGCGGAACCAGCTCGCCCGTCTCCTCGCCCAGCGCCAACTGCACGGCCGCCCAAGGGGCGTTGACCCCGCACTGGGCGATCTGGTGCAGTCCGCCCGCCGGACGGGTGTTGACGTCCATGAGCACCGGCTCGTCGCCGTACATGCGGAACTGGATGTTGGACAGATAGTGCAGCCCGAACGCCTCGGCGAGCAGCCGCGCGGGCTGGATCCACGCGTCGTCGAGGGTGAACCCGCGGCGCCGGCCGTTCTTCGTACGGCCGATGGCCATGCGGATCCGGCCGTCCGGCCCGGTGAGGCAGTCCACCGACACCTCCGGCTGTCCGAGGTGCGGCATCACCAGCCAGTCGACGGGCTCGGCGGCCGTGCGCAGCGCCTCCACCACCAGGTCCAGGGGCACGTACGCGCTCGGGAAGCCGTTCAGGTGCATCAGCGAGAACGGGGAGCGGGTGATCACCCGGAAGCCCACGCCGCCCGCCCCGGCCGCCGGCTTGAAGCAGGCACGCTGTCCCGCGGCCTCCAACTCCTCCACCGCCGTGACGAGTTCCTCGACCGTGCGCACCCGGTACCACGGGGGAACCGGGATACCCACGGCCTCCACGGCCTGGTACGCGACCGCCTTGTCGCGGAAGACGGCGACGGCCTCCGCCGGCGGCGCGAGCAGCGCCGTCCCGAGCGCCGCGAACTCGGCGCGCTGCGCCACGATCGCGTCCTGGTGCAGGACCGGCACGAACACGTCCACGGAGCGGCGTGCGCACATGTCGAGGGCGTACTCGACGTAGGCGCGCGGCGACAGCCCCTCGGGCTCCGGCTCGGCGGTGTCGGCGGCGGCGAGCACGGGGGAGTCGGCGTCACCGTGGGTGGCGTGGATCTCGACCGCGCGGTGCTGCGGATTATTTCGCAGCTGGTCCATGAAGAACACGTTCTCCGCGTACGTGCGGTTGAGCCAGACGCGTACGCGAGAGCCCATGCAAGCCACCATTCGGGGTTCGCGGGCACGGCGGAGCGGGCCGGGCCCGGCCAGGGGTAGGGGAGGTACACCGAGCCGTCGCACGCCAAAGCAGATTTCGAGCGGTGGTGTTGGGGCGATCATAGGGGGCGCGGAACCCCGTTGCTGCTACGGGGATGTTACGGATTCGCCCGCCCGCCCGTCCGGGCCTCCTTGTCCGCCGACGGGAGCGTGTGCTGTTGTGTCGGTATTCGCTTTCTACGGGGGTGGCGCGTGCGGCCGACAGACGGCGGTGCCGGACATCTGCTGGCCATCAGCGACCTGCACATCGGCTACGCCGAGAACCGCGCCCTGGTCGAGGACATGCACCCCGTGACGGACCGGGACTGGCTCCTGGTGGCCGGTGACATCGGCGAGATCGTCGAAGACGTCCGGTGGACCCTCAAGACGCTCGGCGACCGTTTCGAGAAGGTCGTCTGGGTGCCGGGCAACCATGAGCTGTGGACCCATCCCAAGGATCCGGTCCAGCTCCGCGGTGTGGCCCGCTACGAGCATCTGGTGGACCTGTGCCGGGAGTTGGGCGTCGTCACCCCCGAGGACCCCTACCCCGTCTGGAACGGTCCGGGCGGCCCCGTCGTCGTCGCCCCGCTCTTCCTGCTGTACGACTACTCCTTCCTGCCGCAGGGCTGCGCCACCAAGGCCGAGGGGCTCGCGTACGCCGAGGGGACCGGCATCGTGTGCACGGACGAGTACCTGCTCCACCCCGACCCGTATCCGAGCCGCGAGGACTGGTGCCGGGCCCGGGTGGCCGAGACCGAGCGCAGACTCGCCGAGATCCCCGACGGTCTGCCGGTCGTCCCGGTGAACCACTACCCCCTGGACCGTCACCCGATGGACGTCCTGTGGCACCCCGAGTTCGCCATGTGGTGCGGTACGGAGGCGACCGCCGACTGGCACCGCAGGTTCCGCGTCGAGACGATGGTCTACGGACATCTGCACATCCCCCGGACCACCTGGCACGAGGGTGTCCGGTTCGAGGAGGTGTCGGTGGGCTATCCGCGAGAATGGCGTACGCGCCCGGGGCCGCCGGGCACACTGCGCCGCATTCTGCCGATGGAGGTCAAAGCCGGTGATGGAGGAGCTGCTTCCGGAGTCGGTGGTGGCCGTGGAGAGCCACGGTGAGGAACCGGCCGGGGAGGCGGGCCTGTACCCCGAGGAACGCGCGGTCCTGACCCGCGCCGTGGGCAAGCGGCGCCGCGAGTTCGCCACCGTGCGCGTGTGCGCCCGGCGTGCCATGGAGAAGCTCGGTGTGGCCCCGGGGCCGGTGGTGCCGGGCGAGCGCGGGGCCCCTCAGTGGCCGGCGGGCGTCATCGGCAGCATGACGCACTGCGAGGGCTACTCCGCCGCAGCGCTCGCCCGTGCCGGCGATCTCGCCTCCCTCGGCATCGACGCCGAACCTCATCTGACGCTGCCCGACGACGTCCTGGAGGTCGTAGCCCTGCCCGGCGAGTCGGACCGGCTGGACCGGCTCCACGCCCGGGTGCCCGGCGTCCACTGGGACCGTCTGCTGTTCAGTGCCAAGGAGTCGGTCTACAAGGCGTGGTTCCCGCTCACCGGCGAGTGGCTCGACTTCTCCGGGGCGGACATCCGCATCTCCGTCGACCCGGCCTCCGGTGCGGACAGCCTCTCGGGAGACCTGAGCGCCCAACTCCTGGTCCCGGGGCCCGTGGTGCACGGTGTCCGCGTCCAGGTCCTCACGGGCCGCTGGACGGTCCGGCGCGGCCTCGTCGCGACCGCGGTCACGGTCCCGCACACCGGCCCGGGCCGGACGCCGGAGCCCGCCGCCTGACCCGGTGCCATCGCCCGGCCGCGCGAATGACCCTGCGCTTCACCCGCCCGGGCGCCTGACGGGAAGCCGTCAACGCCCGGGCACGCCCCCGGCGTCGCCCGAGCGCGGTCAGCCCGGATCCGGGCACCAGGAGTGCAGCAGTTCGAAGAACGCGTCCTCGTTGCCCGCGAGACCGGCCGCCTCCAGGGCCCGTTCCGTCTCGGCGAGCACGGCGGGCGGGACCATGGGTGGTCGGCCACCGTCACCCGCGCCGTCGAAAGCCGCCCGTACCGTCTGGAGGAGGCGGAGGTAGGCCTGCACGGCGGCGCGTTCGTGATCGGTCAGTACGGCGGTCTGCATCGGACGGCTCTCCCTGGTCGGCTGGTCGTGACACTGGTCCTGACCCCAGCTTGCCGTCCGCCACTGACAATCCGGTTTCCGGCCGCGGAGGTTCGCCCGCTTAGCGGAGGCGAAACCTCACCGAAACCCCAGGTGGAACAGGGCCCCTACGCTGGAGACAAGAGCTGGGGCCGCCCACGGGGACGGTCTCGCAGGCCGCCGCGAAGGCGGCTCGGGAGCCGCCTTCGCGGCGGCCTGGAAACGGGAGGTCCGGCCCGTGGTCGACGTACAACCCCGGCAGCGGCGCACCGCGCGGCTGCGTCCCGTCGGTGACGGAGAACTGCGTCTGCACCACCGCGTCGTGCACGGATACCGGCGCGCCTACCGGATGGTGGGCCAGGGCCCGGCGCTCGTCCTGATCCACGGGATAGGAGACTCCTCGGCGACCTGGGCGGAACTGATCCCCGACCTCGCCCGCACCCACACCGTGATCGCGCCCGACCTGCTCGGCCACGGCGCCTCCGACAAGCCGCGCGCCGACTACTCGGTGGCCGCGTACGCCAACGGCGTGCGCGATCTGCTGGGCACGCTCGACATCGAGTCCGCCACCCTGGTCGGGCATTCGCTGGGCGGGGGAGTGGCGATGCAGTTCGCCTACCAGTTCCCCGAGCGCACCGAGCGGCTGATCCTGGTCAGCGCGGGCGGTGTCGGCGGTGAGGTCAACCCCGTCCTGCGGGCAGTGTCGCTGCCGGGCGCGCATCTGATGCTCTCGCTGCTCCGCCTGCCCGGCATGCGGCTGAACGTGGGTCTCTTCCTGCGGCTGATGCGGCTGCTCGACGCCGATCTGGCCCAGGACGCACCGGAGTTGGTGCACCTCGTGGACGCGCTGCCGGACGCGACCTCCCGCAGCGCCTTCGTCCGGACCCTGCGGGCCGTGGTCGACTGGCGGGGCCAGGCGGTCACCATGCTCGACCGCTGCTATCTCACCGAGGGCATGCCCACCATGCTGCTCTGGGGAGACCGCGACAGCGTGGTGCCGGTGCGGCACGCCCTCGGGGCGCACGCGGCCATGCCGGGAAGCCGTCTGGAGATCTTCGAGGGAGCCGGCCACTTCCCCTTCCACAGCGATCCGGCGCGTTTCCTCGCCCTGGTGGAGGAGTTCACGACCACCACCAGTCCGGCCGACTGGAGCCGCGAGCGCTGGCGGGAACTGCTGCGCACCGGGCGCCCCGGCACGGCGGCGGGGCAGCCGGACACCGTCCAGAACCGTTCGGTGGAACGGGACCTGCGGGAGGCCAGCGAACGCAGCGCGACCTGAGGGGACGACCGGGGAACGCCGGCGCCGGTCAGCCGGTTCGTTCGCGGGCGTCCCGCTCCGGTCCGGCCGTCGCGGCCGCCCGGCCCCGGACGGCCGCGACGACCGGCGAATGACGCAGCGCGTCCGACATGCGTACGAGGTCGCGGCGGCCGTCGGTGTGCGTGAACGCGGTCCCGGGCGCGGGCGGCGTCTCCGCCGTCTCCGCCGAACGGATGACACGGCCCTCGGGGTCGGCGGCCCGGGCGCGCACCGCGACCGACACCATCGCCGCGTCGGCCTCCGCGTCCGCCTGAGCGGCGGAGGAACCCGCCGCGACCGCCGCGCCGTACGCCCGGGAGCGCACGTCGGAGTCGAAGTAGGGAAAGAGGCTCAGCATGCCGTCGTGGATGTCGGACTCCCGCTGGGTGACCTGGAGTTCGGCGGGGGTCCACCAGGACATCCGCACCGCGCGGTCCTCGGGCACGGCGACCGGCTTCAGCTCCCGCCACAACGGCCCGAGCCGGCGATACGTCGACCAGGTGTTCCAGACGTCCTCGATACGCCGCCAGGCGAGCGGGAGACAGAAGCCGACCGCGGTGATCTGGGCCCCGGCCGAGGCCAGCAGCGGGGCCACATTGGTGCTGAGGCCGTCCAGGTCCGTGCCGTTCCAGCGGGCCACCACCGCGGTGAACTTGGCCGCGGAGTACGGGATGTTGCACAGCGACCCGAAGGCGATGATCACCAGCCCGGCGCGCAGCCGGCCCTGGACCTGGATCGCCCAGCGCCAGCACATGACGTTCATCGCGACGCCGGCGAGGGTGAGCGACGCGAGGTAGAGGACGATCATCTCGCGGATGAAGGGGGTGTTGGCGTAGTACGTGTCGAGGTCGCGCAGCCGCTCGACGGAGGCGTCCCCGAGGGCGAACAGGACGATCAGTGTCACGCCGACCACGGTGTACCCGAGGATCCAGCGGCGGGACAGCCGCCGGGTGACCTCGGGCGGTCCGCCCCGCCAGTTGATGATGAGCACGAGGCAGGAGGCGCTGTAGGCGCTCAGCAGGCAGTAGACGAGCGGGGCCGAGACGTTGGCTATCCCGGTGGCGTCGTTGACCGCCGCGATGGTCGGCGGGGCCGCGAAGAGGAACACCAGACCCGCGAGGGCGAGGAGTACGCCCACGGAACGCAGCAGCGGGTCGCGCCAGCCGCGCAGCAGGGAGGGCCCTTTGAACGCGATCGCCGCGCCCATGGCGACGGCCGGGATGTAGTAGCTGGATCCGTCCATGGCCCAGGGACCTTCAGCCTCGCGGCCCGCGACAGCCGAGGGATGCCTCGATGCGGCCGGCCAGACCGTGCCGCTGCACCGGGCCGCGCAGTGAGGAACCGGCCAGCCAGGTGCGGCACTTGCTGGCGAGCAGAAGTCCGAAGCTCTCCGCCTCCTGCTCGTCGGCGAGGTCGAAGCGGGTGCGCGCCGCCACTTTCAGGACGGTGGCCTGCAGGTCGGCCCCGTCGTTCAATAAGCGCGCCGCCACGGCCGCGCCGTCGACGTGATGGCTGCAGTGCCCCGCCTTCATGTGCCACAGTTCGTGGCCCAGGATGACCAACTGGTGGTCGGGCGCGGTGCGTTCCTCGATGACGACCAGGTCCTGTTCGGCCATGTCGAGCCACAGTCCGCTGGCGGTGCCGGGCGGGAACGCGGCCGTACGGAACTGGACGGGACGGCCGCGGCGCCTGCTCATCGCGCCGCACAGCTCGGTGTAGAGGTCGGCGGGTGCCGCCGGTGCCGGCAGCGAGAGCTCCGAGACCAAGTCGCCGCACAGGCGGCGCATTTCCCTACCGATGCCCACTGATCTCCCCCGGCTCACGACTCTGGCCGTTTGACGCTCTCCAGGAGCATGTCCAGCCATTCCGCGACCTTGTCCCGGTGCTGGTCGGTGGGCAACTGCGCGGCCCGCCAGGCTATTCCGCGGACCCCGTGGTCGAGGAGCAGCCGTTCGAGCGGATCGTGGGCGACGGAGGCTGCGGCGCGTTCACGGTCCGCGAGGCGCTGCAGGAGTTCCTGCTCGGACCTCTGGAGCGCGCCCGTGAGCGCTTCGGAGTCCTCGGCCGTGAGGAACCCGGCGGGCACCCGGAAGAAGCGCTGGATGGCGTCGCAGTGCTCCATGGTGGGACGCCGGTCGCCGTTGATGAGGGCGCCCGCCTGCTGGCGGGACATGCCGGCGCCGTCCGCGATCTCCTGCTGCGTGTAGCGGCGGCCGTTGGGCTTGAGCCGGGTGCGCCGCAGCAGGTCGAGGCGTTGCAGGAAGCGTGCCTGCAGGTCGGGTTCACCGGCGGGGCGGCCGCCGAGCAGGGCCTTCGCCACGGGCTCGGGGACACCGGAACCGGCCGACAGCCGCCGGACGTCGAAGACTTCGGCGTGCGGCACGCCGAGCCGGTCGGCGAGTGCGGTGACCCTGGCCACGACGGCCTGCAGCAGAACCGTCGCCGTGGCGCACGGAACCTCGTAGCCATCCGTCACCGACAGATCTCCTACGTCTCTCTCAGGTGGCTCTCACGAAGTTCGGGAACCATGCGGACACGAGGGTCAGGAACCATCCCGGCGACAAGACCGGGGATGACCGGAGCCTATCCGGTCGCTCGAACTCACATCCAGGTCTCGCCACAACTGTGGCGAGATTCAGCCGTCAACAAGCGCCAAATGCCACGATAGTTGACACGCCTGTCCCCGGGGCAGCAGGATCGGGACGCCGCGTGAAGGCCGCATAGGCAAGAGGGGTGACCTCCCGATGGCGTACCAGGCAGGAAGGCAGCGGTCCCAGCCGCGACCTGTCCCTGAGAGTCTCGAAGCACAGGCGTACCTCCAGGACTACGCCACGCTGCTCGCGGCCGTGCCCTTCCCCTCCTTCGTCTTCGACCGCCGCTGGGACGTCGTGCTCTCCAACGACGCGTTCGAGACACTTTTCGACGGCGTGGGCGCGCATCCGAGCGCCATGCCCGGCGACAACTTCCTTCGCTTCGTCCTGTTCCATCCGGACGCCGCGTCGGTCCTCGGCGAGCACGAGTCGAGCTGGTGCCTGCCGATGCTCGCGCACTTCGCCGCGGCGGTGGAGCGCAACGGCCAGGACCGCGGACTCCAGGCCATCCGCCGAGACATCGCCCAGGACCCGATCATGGACGCCGCCTACCTGCACGGCCTGCCGCACTGGATCGAGGCCGTCGGACCGCGCGGTGTCGAGCACGACGGCGCCGTGCGCCCGCTGGTCCACCCCGATCCCCGCTGGGGCAGCACGGACTGCCGGATCGTCGACGAGACCCCCAGGGCCCTCCAGGACATGGGGTATTCACGGATCACCCTGGTGCTGCGCGACGCGGCGCGGGCGGTCACGAGCGGACCGCGCAGGTCACGCACGACGCGCAACGGAGCGGCGGAGCTTCGTGCCGTGTGACGCGCGTTGACTCGTCGGGGCTGGTGGGCGGGGCCCTCCATCGATGCTGGTCCAGGGCCTGCCGCACGCCGATGCGGTGACACGGCGACCGGCCACGGGGGACTCTCGTGGGACACGGCCCCCGGCGGGAGCGCTCGGCTCGTTGCGGCTCGGCTCGGTCAGCCGGCCGGCATCACGAGGACGAGGGGCACCCCGGCGCAGGGGACGAGCCGCATGTCCTCGTGGCGTGTGCTCCGGGCCGCGGCGAGCACGGTCGCGAAGTCGGGCCCCTTGATGAGCGATCCGGCCAGATGCGCGGGGTCCGCCGACGCGGCCACCCGGCCCCGGGCGTTCACCAAGTAGGCGGCTCCGGGCAATCGTTGAAGGAGCGGGACGACCGTCTGCTCGAAGTGGCGCAGATACACGTCGGCCGCCGCGACCCCCACGAACCGGCCACCCACATGGACCGGCGCGGACAGCGTCAGGCTGTACTCGTCGGAGCAGAGGTAGTCGACGTAGGGCCCGGCGACCGCGCGCTGCCCCGTGTCGCGGGGGAGGGCGAACCAGTCCCAGTGCGTGTAGTCCGAGTACGCGGAGTGCTCCGGATCGAGGTCGAGCAGCAGCGGCCGCACGCTCCCGTCGGAACCCTGCTGCCACCACTCCAGCCACGCCGGCACGTCGGCGAGCAGACCCGGTGCCGCCACGAAACCGGCGCCCGACACCAACTCCTGCCGGGTGAGCCGCAGATGCAGCCCGGGGCGCAGTGCCGCCAGATCCACCGTCGCGGGGCGGCGGCCCCCGGCGGCGACGCGGGTGAGCAGCGCGGCCGCGTCGGCCCGGGTGTCGGCGACCGCGTCGAAGACGGCCTCCAGCGTGCAGCGGACCTGCGTGGCGACGGCCGCCTCGGCGGAGACGTCAAGCGTCGCCGTCGCGCCGACCGGTCCGGGGCTCCGGCGCATGGGTGCCCTCCAGTGGACGCGGACCTGACACGGCACGCGGCATCTGGAGGCGCAGGGTGATGAGCCGCGCCGTCGAGTCCACCACGCACCGCTCGGCCAGCGTTCTGGCCGATTCGTGGGCCCCATCTTGCACGGCCGAGATTACGGAGCGGTGACGGTCGGCGACTTCTTCACGATATTCGTCGTCCCCGAGCACGAGGCACATCAGCGCCCCCACCTCGGTCTGGAGCACGACCTGCTCCCTGGTGAGGCGGGCGGACTGCGCCGCCGCGGCGAGTTCGACGTGGAAGCGGCCGTAGACGCGGCTGCGGGCGGCGGCGTCCTCGGCGGCCGACAGGTCGTCCAGGGTGCGCCGCAGGGCCTTGAGGTCGTCCGGTTCGGTCCGCTGCGCCGCGAGCCGGGCCGCCGCTCCGGACAGGGCCGCCCAGTGGTCCCCCAGGTCGCGCAGCTCCTCGGTGCTCCAGCCGGCCAGTCGGGCCAACAGCCTTTCCTCGCCCGGGACTTCGGGAAGCGAGACGAAGCTGCCGCCGCCGCGTCCGCGCCGCGTGGTGACCAGTCCCTGCTGCCGCAGGGCCATGAGGGCCTCGCGCAGGGTGACCGTCGACACGCCGAGCTGACCGGCCAGCTCCATCTCGCCCGGCAGCTGCTCGCCGTCGGCGAGCAGCCCCAGTTCGATGGCGTCGCCGATCCGGTGCACGACCGTCTCGACGCGGGCGCGGTTGTCCACGGGTGTGAAGACGGCTCTGCGGACGCCGTCGCCCCTGTGTTGCTTCACGGTCACCACCTTGTGCGTTGACTCAACCTTTACTCTAAAGGGGTCTTGAGGTTTGAACTATGGCTTCATATCTTTCCGGTCAACAGTGCAACGCACCGACGCACCAGAAAGGTTCCCCGCCCATGGAGGCAAAGGCGATCCGGCTCCAGGGCCTGCGCAAGGCGTTCGGTGACACGACCGCCGTGGCCGGAGTCGATCTGGAGATAGCCGACGGCGAGTTCTTCTCGATGCTCGGCCCCTCGGGCTCGGGCAAGACGACCGTGCTGCGGATGATCGCCGGCTTCGAGAGCCCGACGGAGGGCCGGATCGAACTGGCCGGCCAGGAGGTCACCGGTCTCGCCCCCTTCGAACGGGACGTGCACACCGTCTTCCAGGACTACGCCCTGTTCCCGCACATGACCGTCGAGGAGAACGTCGCCTACGGGCTCAAGGTCCGCAAGGTGCCCAAGGCGGAGCGGCTGGTCCGGGCCCGCAAGGCGCTGGCCGACGTACGCCTGGAGGGGTTCGGCCGGCGCCGTCCGGGCCAGCTCTCCGGAGGCCAGCGCCAGCGCGTCGCCCTCGCCAGGGCCCTGGTCGGCCGCCCCAGCGTCCTGCTGCTCGACGAACCCCTCGGCGCCCTCGACCTCAAGCTGCGCAAGCAGATGCAGGTCGAACTCAAGGCGATCCAGCGCGAGGTCGGCATCACCTTCGTGTTCGTCACCCACGACCAGGAGGAGGCCCTGACGATGAGCGACCGCGTCGCCGTCTTCCACCAGGGCCGCATCGAACAGGTCGGCACCCCGGCCGAGATCTACGAACGGCCCGCCACCGCCTTCGTCGCGGGCTTCGTCGGCACGTCCAACCTGCTCGACGGACAGTCGGCTCAGCAGATCGTCGGCGCCCCGGGCACGTACAGCATCCGGCCGGAGAAGATCCGGGTCCTCGCGGAGCCCGCCGGGTCCGCCGAGCCCGCGGGTTCCGCCGAGCCTTCGGAGCCGGTGGAGCCCGCGAAGGGAGCCGGGCCCGGGTCCGTCGACACCGGTGCGGCCGGCGATCCGGACCTCTCCACCGCCACCGGCACCGTCGCCGAGGTCGTCTATCTGGGCGACGCCACCCGCTTCCTGGTGGACCTCGACGCCGGCGGCCGTCTCACCGCGCTCCAGCAGAACCTGGACACCTCCTCCGAGGACGTCGCCGCCCTGCGCGGCACCCGGGTCCGGCTCCAGTGGCACCGCCGCCACGCCTTCCAGGTCCCCGACCCCCGCTGAACCTCCCGCTCAGTTCCCCGTCACGTATGGAGTACGCCGTGCGCCTCACCCCACCCCTCAAGGCCGCCGCCGCCGTCGCGGTGCTCCTCGCCGCCACCGCCTGCGGATCGTCCGGTACGGGCTCCTCCGGGTCCACCGGCCTCAACCCGCCCGACCTCAAGGCGCAGTCGAAGCTCGGCAAGACCGAGGGCCAGGTGAACCTGATCGCCTGGGCCGGATATGTCGAGGACGGTTCCAACGACCCGAAGGTCGACTGGGTCTCCGACTTCGAGAAGCAGACCGGCTGTCAGGTCAACTCCAAGGTCGCCGCCAGCTCCGACGAGATGGTCAAGCTGATGAAGACCGGCCAGTACGACGCCGTCTCCGCCTCCGGTGACGCCTCCCTGCGCCTCATCGCCTCGGGCGACGCGGCCCCGGTCAACACCGCCCTCGTGCCCAACTACAAGAACGTCTTCAGCGGCCTGAAGAAGGGCGCCTGGAACTCCGTCGACGGCCAGATGTACGGCATCCCGCACGGCCGGGGCGCCAACCTCCTGATGTACAACACCGAGAAGGTCAGCCCGGCCCCCACCTCGTGGTCCGCGGTCTTCGACGACGCCCCGGCGAACAAGGGCCACGTCACCGCGTACGACTCGCCGATCTACATCGCCGACGCCGCGCTGTATCTGAAGGCGACCAAGCCCGAGTTGAAGATCAAGGACCCCTACGCGCTGGACCAGAAGCAGTTCGACGCCGCCGTCGCCCTGCTGAAGAAGCAGAGCGCGAACGTGGGGGAGTACTGGAGCGACTACCTCAAGGAGATCTCCGCCTTCAAGAGCGGTGACTCCGTGGTCGGCACCACCTGGCAGGTCATCGCCAACCTCACGGCCGACGAGGGCGCCAAGGTCAAGGCCTTCGTGCCCGAGGAGGGTTCCACCGGCTGGTCCGACACCTGGATGGTCTCGGCCAAGGCCAAGCACCCCAACTGCGCCTACAAGTGGATGGACTGGATCATCTCGCCGAAGGTGAACGCCCAGGTCGCCGAGTACTTCGGTGAGGCGCCGGCCAACTCCGAGGCGTGCGGGTACACGAGCGACAAGTCCTTCTGCGACACCTACCACGCCACCGACGAGAGCTACTGGAAGAACATCGCGTTCTGGAACACGCCCATCGAGCAATGCCTCGACGGCCGTACCGACGTCAAGTGCGTCCCGTACGCCAAGTGGGTCCAGGCCTGGACCGAGATCAAGGGCTGACCGGACGATGACCTCCACCCCGCAGGCCGCCGGACGCTCCCCCGTCCGGCGGCTCGCGGGGACACTGCACCGGCACTCCCGGCTGCGGCTGTCCCTGCTGCTGACCGCACCCCTGCTCTGGCTCGCGGTGCTCTATCTCGGCTCGCTGGCCGTGCTGTTCGTCTCGGCGTTCTGGACGACGGACTCCTTCACCTCCGAGGTGGTGAAGGTCTGGTCGACCGACAACTTCCACCAGCTGTTCACCACCCCCGTCTACCGCCAGGTGATCCTGCGCAGCATCGGTGTCGCCCTCGCGGTCACCGCCCTGTGCGCGGTGATCGCGTTCCCGGTCGCCTTCTACACCGCCCGCATCGCCAGGCCCGAGCGGCGCCCGCTGCTCGTCGTCGCCATCCTCACGCCCCTGTGGGCGAGTTACCTCGTCAAGGTGTACGCCTGGCGCCTGATCCTCTCTCAGGACGGCCTCGCCGACTGGGCGTTGAAGCCCCTCGGACTGAGCGGACCCGGATACGGACTCACGGCCGCGGTCATCGCGCTGACCTACCTCTGGCTCCCGTACATGATCCTGCCCCTCCACACCGCGCTGGAGCAGCTGCCCGCCAACCTGCTGGACGCCTCGGCGGACCTGGGCGCCCGCGCGGGCCGCACCTTCCGGTCGGTGGTGCTGCCGATGGTCCTGCCCTCCGTGGCGGCCGGCTCGGTCTTCACCTTCTCGCTCAGCCTCGGCGACTACATCACCGTGCAGATCGTCGGCGGCAAGACCCAGCTCATCGGCAACGTCGTCTACTCCAACATCGAACTGAACCTGCCCATGGCCGCCGCGCTCGGCACGGTCCCCGTCGTGGTCATCGTGGTGTACCTCCTCGCGATGCGCCGCACGGGCGCCCTGAGCAGTCTCTGAGGAGCCCGCTGTGCAACTCTCCCGTCCCGCGCGCATCGCGCTGCGCGTCGCCGCCGGGCTCGGCTTCGCGTTCATCTACGTGCCCCTCGCCCTCGTCCTGGTCAACTCCTTCAACCGGGACCGCAGCGCGAGCTGGCCGCCGTCCGGGCTCACCTTCCACTGGTGGTCGGTCGCCTGGGAGAACGAGGGCGCCCGCGCCGCCCTGTGGGTCTCCGTCAAGGCCGGTCTCGGTGCCACGGCGATCGCCCTGGTGCTGGGCACGCTCATCGCCTTCGCGGTCGCCCGCCACCGGTTCTTCGGCCGGGACACCGTCTCCTTCGTCGTCGTCCTGCCGATCGCGCTGCCCGGCATCGTCACGGGCATCGCGCTCAACTCCGCGTTCAGCACGGTCCTCGAACCGCTCGGCGTCGGACTCGGCATGTTCACCGTGATCGTCGGCCACGCGACCTTCTGCATCGTCGTCGTCTTCAACAACGTGGTCGCGCGACTGCGCCGTACGTCCGGGACGTACGAGGAAGCGGCGATGGACCTGGGCGCGGACACCTTCCGGGCCTTCGTCGACGTCACGTTCCCGATGGTGCGCTCGGCGCTCCTGGCCGGCGCGCTGCTCGCCTTCGCGCTGTCCTTCGACGAGATCGTCGTGACGACGTTCACGGCCGGACCCGGCATCCAGACATTGCCGATCTGGATCTTCGACAACATGACCAGGCCGCGCCAGGCGCCGGTCGTGAACGTCGTGGCGGCCGTGCTCGTCCTGCTCTCGGTGATCCCGATCTACGCGGCCCAGCGGCTGTCCGCGGACACGGCCACGGAGAGCAGGATCTGAGGGACCGCGCGGAACCGCCCCCGCGTGACCGCCCCTCCACGGGAAGTATGTGACATAGTACTGACGTGAGTCAGCCTGTTGCCTGCGATGTCGTGATCGTCGGTGCCGGAATGGTGGGCGCCGCCTGTGCCTTGTACGCGGCTTGCGAAGGTCTCGCCGTCGCCGTGGTGGACCGCGGCCCCGTGTCCGGCGGCACGACCGGAGCGGGTGAGGGGAATCTGCTCGTCTCCGACAAGGAACCCGGACCCGAACTCGACCTCGCCCTGCTCTCCGGGCGCCTGTGGGCCGACCTCGCCGAGGAGTGCGGGAAGGCGGTCGAGTACGAGGCCAAAGGGGGCGTCGTCGTGGCGTCCACCCCCGAAGGGCTGGCCGCGCTGGAGACCTTCGCGGCGGGCCAGCGGGCGGCCGGTGTGCTGGCCGAACCGGTCGCCGCCGGCCAACTGCACGACCTGGAGCCGTACTTGGCACCGGGCCTCGCGGGCGGCGTCCGCTATCCCCAGGACACCCAGGTGATGCCCGCCCTGGCGGCCGCACGCCTTCTCCGGGCATCGGGGGCCCGCCTGATGACGGGGCGCACCGTGACCGAGGTGCTGCGCGCGAGGGACGGTTCGGTCCGCGGGGTGCGCACCGACCGGGGAGACCTGCACGCACCCGCCGTGGTCAACGCGGCCGGTACCTGGGGCGGCGAAGTGGCCTCGCTCGCGGGCGTCACGCTCCCCGTCCTGCCCCGCAGGGGATTCGTCCTCGTCACCGAGCCCCTGCCGCGCCGGGTGCGCCACAAGGTGTACGCCGCGGACTACGTCGCCGACGTCGCCAGTGACTCGGCCGCGCTGCAGACCTCACCGGTGGTGGAGGGGACCGCGGCCGGGCCGGTCCTGATCGGCGCGAGCCGCGAACGGGTCGGCTTCGACCGGTCGTTCTCGCTGCCCGTCGTACGGGAGCTGGCCGCGGGTGCCACCCGGCTCTTCCCGTTCCTCGCACGGGTGCGCGCCCTGCGGACCTACCTGGGATTCCGGCCCTACCTGCCCGACCATCTGCCCGCCATCGGCCCGGACCCCAGGGCGCCCGGTCTCTTCCACGCCTGCGGGCACGAGGGGGCCGGCATCGGACTGTCCACCGGCACCGGGCAGTTGATCGCGCAGGTCCTGGCGGGTCGTGCTCCCGCCCTGGACCTCGCACCCTTCCGGCCCGACCGCTTCACCGAGGAGGCCGTGTGAACCCCCTGGACCTCGTACAGGCCGAACCCGGCGCCGCCTTCACCGTCACCCTCGACGGCCGGGCCGTCGAGGTGCTGCCCGGCCGGACCGTCGCCGCCGCGCTGTGGGCCGAGGGCATCACCTCGTGGCGCAGCACCCGTGACGCGGGCCGGCCCCGCGGTGTCTTCTGCGGCATCGGCGTCTGCTTCGACTGCCTCGTCACCGTCAACGACCGCCCCAATCAACGGGCTTGTCTCGTCACGTTGACGCCGGGCGACGCGATCCGCACACAGGAGGGCACCGGCCACGATGACTGACGGACCCCACCACCTCGCGGTGATCGGCGCGGGCCCGGCCGGTCTCGCCGCGTCCCTGGCCGCCGCGGCGCGCGGCATCCGTGTGACGCTGATCGACTCGGCCGTGGCGGCGGGCGGGCAGTTCTACCGCCGGCCCGCCGACGGTCTCGGCGCCCGGCGGCCCCGCGCGCTGCACCACGGGTGGCGCACCTGGGAACGCATGGAGCACGGGCTCGCCGCACACCTGGAAGCCGGCACGATCCGGCACTTGAGGGACCATCATGTCTGGCTCGCGGAGCGGAGCGCGGCGACGGCCGGCGCACCGACGCGATTCACCGTCCACGCACTCCTCGGCCCGCTCCAGGAGGACTCCGTCGCCGTGCGCGCCGACGCCCTGCTGCTCGCCACGGGCGGATACGAGAAGGTGCTGCCCTTCCCCGGCTGGACCCTGCCGGGAGTCGTGAGCGCGGGCGGGGCCCAGGCCATGCTCAAGGGCGGTCTCGTCGTGCCGGGCCGCAGGGCCGTCGTCGCGGGCGGCGGACCGCTGCTGCTGCCCGTGGCGACCTCCCTCGCCGCCGCCGGGGTCGAGGTCGCCGCGCTCGTGGAATCCCTCGACCCGAGAAGGCTGCCGCGTGCCGCGCGGGCGTCGGTGGCCGAGCCGGGCAAGGTCGCCGAGGCGGTCCTGTACGCGGCCCGGCTTCTGCGCCACCGCGTCCCGTTCGTCCCGCGCCACACGGTCGTGGAAGCCCATGGCGAGGGGCGGCTCGAAGCCGTCACCGTCGCCGCGCTCGGCCCCGACGGGCGGGTACGGCCCAAAAGCGGGCGCCGCATCGCGTGCGACACGCTCGCCGTCGGGCACGGGATGGTCCCGCACACCGATCTCGCCGAAGCGCTCGGCTGCCGTGTCGAGGCGGCGGGGGTCGACGTGGACGACGAGCAGCGCACCGACGTGCCCGGCGTCTGGGCCGCCGGTGAGGCGACGGGGATCGGCGGCGCCGCGCTCTCCCTGGCCGAGGGGCATCTCGCGGGCCGGTCGGTGGCCGCGCGCCTTCGGGGCATCGCGCCCGATCAGCGGTCGGCCGCCCGGGCGGTGAGGGCCCGGACGAGAGCGCGAGCGTTCGCCTCCGCGCTCGACGCCGTGTACGAACCGCCCGCCCACTGGACGGACCAGGTGACCGACGACACCGTCGTCTGCCGCTGCGAGGAGGTCACGGCCGGGCGCGTCCGTGAGGCGGTGAATGACCTCGGCGCGCGCGACGTGCGCACGGTCAAGCTGCTCACCCGTGCCGGAATGGGCTGGTGTCAGGGCCGGATCTGCGAACCCGCCGTCGCCGGACTCGCGGGCTGCGAACAGGCGCCCGTACGGCGGTTGTTGGCGCGCCCGGTACCGCTCGGCGTCCTCGCCCGCGCCGGTTCGGACGCCGACGACGGGCCACCGGGCGGGGACTCGCCTCCCGGGCCGTGATGACCCTCCCCGGCAGCCCCGGAAGGAGGCTCCCGGCACCCGGACCGCCCCCTCCCGGCACCCACCGCCCCTCCCCGCACCCACCACGCGCTCCCCGCACCACGCGCTTCCCGCCCTGCCGCGACTCACTTCGACCAACAGTGAAATGTCACATAGGAATGTCACACCCTATGGAAGGGATGAGCACCCGATGACCGACACCTCCGACAGCGGACGTCCTTGGCGTGGAGTCCTCGTCGCCACCGCGCTGCCGCTGAACGACGACCTCGGCGTCGACCACGGCCGGTACGCCGAGCACTGCGCCTGGCTCGTCGAGAACGGCTGCGACGGCGTCGTGCCGAACGGCTCCCTAGGTGAGTACCAGGTGCTCACCCTCGAGGAGCGCGCCAAGGTCGTCGAGACCGCCGTCGCCGCGATCGGCGGCTCCCGGGTGATGCCCGGCGTCGCCGCCTACGGCTCGGCGGAGGCCCGCCGCTGGGCCGAGCAGGCCAGGGACGCGGGCTGCGGCGCCGTGATGCTGCTGCCGCCCAACTCCTATCGCGCGGACGACCGTTCCGTCCTCGCCCATTACGAGGAGGTCTCCCGGGCGGGCATCCCGGTCGTCGCGTACAACAACCCGATCGACACCAAGGTCGACCTGGTGCCCGAATTCCTCGCGAAGCTGCACGCCGCCGGATTCGTCCAGGCGGTCAAGGAGTTCTCCGGTGATGTGCGCCGTGCCTACCGCATCGCCGAACTCGCTCCGGAACTCGACCTGTTGATCGGCGCCGACGACGTCCTCCTCGAACTCGCCGTGGCCGGTGCCAAGGGCTGGGTGGCCGGATACCCGAACGCGCTGCCCCGGGCGAGCGTCGAGCTCTACCGCGCGGCCGTCGCCGGTGACCTGGACACGGCGGGCAAGCTCTACCGGCTGCTGCACCCGCTGCTGCGCTGGGACTCCCAGCTCGAGTTCGTCCAGGCCATCAAGCTGTCCATGGACATCGTCGGCCGCCACGGCGGTCCGGTCCGGCCGCCGCGCGTCCCGCTGCTGCCCGAACAGGAGGCCGCCGTGCGCCGGGCGACGGACCGTGCCGTCGCCGCCGGACTCGCCTGAGCCGGCACCCTCCCACCGCGTCCGCCCACCTCACTCAGGAGTCCCATGCGCAGCAAACTCGTCCTGCACGCCGTCGACTCGCACACCGAGGGCATGCCGACCCGGGTGATCACGGGCGGGATCGGCACGGTCGCGGGCGCGACCATGAACGAGCGGCGCCTCCACTTCCGCGAGCACCGAGACGACATCAGACAGCTCCTGATGAACGAGCCGCGCGGCCACGCGGCGATGAGCGGGGCCGTCCTCCAGCCGCCCACCCGACCGGACTGCGACTACGGCGTGATCTACATCGAGGTGTCGGGCTATCTGCCGATGTGCGGACACGGCACGATCGGTGTGGCGACCGTCCTGGTGGAGACCGGCATGGTCGAGGTCGTCGAGCCGGTCACCACGATCCGGCTCGACACCCCCGCGGGTCTCGTCGTCGCCGAGGTCGCCGTGGAGGACGGCGCGGCCAAGGAGGTCACGCTCAGGAACGTGCCGTCCTTCGCCGTCGGCCTCGACCGCAAGGCCACGCTCGCCGACGGCCGCACGGTGACGTACGACCTGGCCTACGGCGGGAACTTCTACGCGATCCTGCCGCTGGAGCAGTTCGGCCTGCCCTTCGACCGCTCCCGCAAGGACGAGATCCTCGCGGCGGGACTCGCGCTCATGGACGCCGTCAACGCCGAGGGCGAGCCCGTGCACCCCGAGGACCCGTCCATCCGCGGCTGCCACCACGTCCACCTGTACGCGCCCGGCGCGACGGCCCGCTCCTCGCGGCACGCGATGGTGATCCACCCCGGCTGGTTCGACCGCTCGCCCTGCGGTACGGGCACCAGCGCGCGCATGGCCCAGCTCCACGCCCGGGGTGAACTCCCGCTGGACACCGAGTTCGTGAACGAGTCCTTCATCGGGACGCGGTTCACCGGGCGGCTGCTCGGCACCACCGAGGTCGCAGGAGTGCCCGCCGTGCTGCCCAGCTTCACGGGGCGCGCGTGGATCACCGGAACCGCCCAGTACCTGCTCGACCCCTCGGACCCGTTCCCGGCCGGGTTCGTCCTGTGAGCGGCTCCGGCTCGGGGCGTAGATACTGGTCCGAGTAGGACGTGACATGGCACAGGATTCCGGCGCGAGGGAACGACGGCGCGCCGGCCCGTACGAGGAGAGCTTGATGGCCGCCCAGCGCAGCAGCGCACCCTCAGCAGCTCCCGACCTGCCCACGCTGGGCGGCAGGCGGAGCAGCTACCGCGAGCGCGTGGCCGACGCGCTGCGCGCCGCGCTGATCGCGGGCGAGCTGCGTCCCGGCGAGGTCTACTCGGCGCCGACCCTGGCCGCCCGGTTCGGCGTCTCGGCGACGCCGGTCCGTGAGGCCATGCTCGACCTGGCCAAGGAGGGTCTGGTCGACACGGTCCCGAACAAGGGATTCCGGGTCACGGAGGTCTCCGAGAAGCAGCTCGACGAGTACACCCACATCCGCTCGCTCATCGAGATCCCCACCGTCGTACGGCTGGCCACCACGGCCGATCCCGTGTCGCTGGAGGCGCTGCGTCCGGCCGCCCGCGAGATCGTGACGGCGGCGGCCGCCGGCGACCTCATCGCCTACGTGGAGGCGGACATCCGCTTCCACCTCGGACTGCTGGCCCTCGCGGGCAACTCGCATCTGGTCGAGGTCGTCGGTGATCTGCGCAAGCGCTCACGGCTGTACGGTCTCGACGCCCTGGTCCGGGCGGGCCGGCTGGAGGCCTCGGCCCGCGAGCACCTGGAACTCCTCGACGCCCTCGTGGATCGCGACGAGCGCGCCGTGCACGCGGTGATGACGCGCCACCTGGGTCATGTCCGGGGCCTGTGGGCGGCTCCCTGAGCGATCCACGGTCAGGAACCGGCCGAAGTCTTACGCAAGCAACTTGCATTTCTTGCGCTATTCTTGCGCGCATGACGCGACGACTTGCTCAGGTGGCGAAGAAGGTCGGGGTCAGCGAGGCCACGGTCAGCCGGGTGCTCAACGGCAAGCCGGGTGTCTCCGACTCCACCCGTCAGGCGGTCCTGTCCGCCCTGGACGTGCTCGGCTACGAGCGGCCGACCCAGCTGCGCGGTGAACGCGCGCGGCTCGTCGGGCTCGTCCTGCCCGAGCTGCAGAACCCGATCTTCCCGGCCTTCGCCGAGGTGATCGGCGGAGCGCTCGCCCAGCTCGGCCTCACCCCGGTGCTGTGCACCCAGACCAAGGGCGGGGTCTCCGAGGCGGACTACGTCGATCTCCTGCTCCAGCAGCAGGTCTCCGGGGTGGTGTTCGCGGGCGGTCTGTACGCGCAGGCCGACGCGCCCCACGACCACTACCGCGAGCTCGCGGACCGCAACATTCCGGTGGTGCTGGTCAACGCGGCCATCGAGCACCTCGGCTTCCCGTGCGTCTCTTGCGACGACGCCGTGGCCGTCGAGCAGGCGTGGCGCCATCTCGACTCGCTCGGCCACGAGCGGATCGGACTCGTCCTCGGTCCCGGCGACCACATGCCCTCGGGCCGCAAGCTCGCGGCCGCGCGCGCCCTCGCCCCGCAGTTGCCGGACGCGTACGTGGCACGCGCGATGTTCTCGCTGGAGGGCGGCCAGGCCGCGGCCACCAGGCTGCTCGACCAGGGAGTCACCGGCATCATCTGCGCCAGCGACCCGCTCGCGCTCGGTGCCGTGCGGGCTGCCCGCCGCAAGGGACTCAGCGTCCCCGGCGAGATCTCCGTCGTCGGGTACGACGACTCGGCGTTCATGAACTGCACCGAACCCCCGCTGACGACGGTCCGCCAGCCCATCGAGGCCATGGGGCGCGCCGCGGTGGAACTGCTGAACGCGCAGATCGGCGGCAGCAGTGTCACCCCCGAGGAGCTTTTGTTCGAGCCGGAGCTGGTGGTGCGCGGGTCGACCGCTCAGGCGCCCCGCGGCTGAGCCCCGGGTGAGCGCCGGCCGGCGCCGGTCACCGGGTCGTCGCACCACGCGGCGGCCCGGCGCTCGTACCGGGGTCCTTGACTCCGCTACGCAACCACCTGCCGCGGAGACCCCCAGCCTCTGTCAAATAATTACAGATTCTGCGCGACATCTTGCGGACGGATGTCGTCGGTGCTTGAGTGTGCGGCGCCAGAACACGGCGGCACGCCCGCCGTGGGCCTTCCTCGCTCCAGCCCGAAGGGGTCCACCAATGAGAAGTACCGGGTTCCGCCGTACCTTCGTCATGCTCATGGCGTCCTCCGTCGCGCTCACCGCCACCGCGTGCGGTTCGAGTGACGACGACGATGCGGCCAACGGAAAGACCCGCATCACCGTCAACTGCGAGCCGCCGAAGAGCGCCAAGACCGACCGCTCGTTCTTCGACGCCGACACCGCCGCCTTCGAGAAGGCCAACCCGGACATCGACGTCGTCATGCACGACGCGTTCCCGTGTCAGGACCCCAAGACCTTCGACGCCAAGCTCGCCGGCGGCCAGATGGAGGACGTGTTCTACACGTACTTCACCGACGCCAAGCACGTCGTCGACGTCAACCAGGCCGCCGACATCACGCAGTACGTCAAGGACCTCAAGAGCTACAGCACCATCCAGCAGCAACTGCGCGACATCTACACCGTGGACGGCAAGATCTACGGCATCCCGCGCACCGGCTACTCGATGGGCCTCATCTACAACAAGGCCCTCTTCAAGAAGGCCGGCCTCGACCCCGACACTCCGCCGGCCACCTGGGAGGAGCTGCGCGCGGACGCCAAGAAGATCGCCGCGCTCGGCAACGGAACGGTCGGATACGCCGACTACAGCGCCCAGAACCAGGGCGGCTGGCACTTCACCGCAGAGCTCTACTCGCAGGGCGGCGACGTCGTCTCCGAGGACGGCAAGAAGGCGAACGTCGACACGGCCGAGGGCAAGGCGGTCCTGCAGAACCTGAAGGACATGCGCTGGAGCGACAACTCCATGGGCAGCAAGCAGCTCCTCGTCATCAACGACGTGCAGCAGATGATGGGCTCCGGCAAGCTCGGCATGTACCTCTCCGCGCCCGACAACATCCCGATCCTCGTCAAGGAGAAGGGCGGGAACTACAACGACCTCGCCCTGGCCCCGATGCCCGGCGGCAAGGGAACCCTCATCGGCGGCGACGGCTACATGTTCAACAAGAAGGCCACGCCGGCCCAGATCAAGGCGGGCCTCAAGTGGCTCGACTCCATGTTCCTGACGCCCGGCGACGGCTTCCTCGGTGACTACGCCCGAGCCAAGCAGAACAACGCGCCCGTCGGCCTGCCCGAGCCGCGTCTGTTCACCGGCGCCGCGGACGCCAAGGACCAGGAGGTCAAGAAGGCGAACGCGAACGTGCCGGTGGAGAACTACCAGGCCTTCCTCGACGGCAACCAGAGCCTGGAGATGAAGATCGAGCCCCCGCAGGCCCAGCAGATCTACTCCGTCCTCGACGCCGCCGTGTCCGCGGTCCTCACCAAGAAGGACGCCGACATCGACCAGCTCCTCAAGGACGCCTCCGGCAAGATCGACTCCATCCTGGCCCGAGGCTGACACCGTTCATGAAGACCGCATCGAAGCCCCCCGCAGTGCTCCCTCCGGCCGCCCTCGGCGCGCCGGAGGCGCCGCGGTCGGCCGGGCGCCGGACCGGGGGACCGCGGCGCCTGGCCGACCAGTTCCGCGCCTACGCCTTCCTCGCCGGGGGCCTGCTCTGTTTCGCCCTGTTCTCCTGGTACCCGGCGATCCGCGCCGTCGTGATCGCCTTCCAGAAGTACACGCCGGGCAGCGGCGGCGAGTGGGTCGGCACCGCCAACTTCACCCGGGTCTTCCACGACCCGGAGTTCACGGCCGCCTGGCGCAACACCTTCACCTTCACCCTCCTCGCCCTGCTCATCGGCTTCGCCGTCCCCTTCGTGATGGCGCTCGTCCTCAATGAACTGCGGCACGCCAAGGCGTTCTTCCGGGTCGTGGTCTACCTCCCGGTGATGATCCCGCCCGTGGTCAGCGCCCTGCTGTGGAAGTGGTTCTACGATCCCGGAGCCGGCCTCGCCAACGAGGCGCTGCGCGCCCTGCACCTGCCGACCTCGAACTGGTCCAACGGCGCCGACACCGCGCTCGTCTCCCTGGTCATCGTCGCCACCTGGGCCAACCTCGGCGGCACCGTCCTCATCTACCTCGCCGCCCTCCAGAGCATCCCCGGCGAGCTGTACGAGGCGGCCGAACTGGACGGCGCCAACCTGCTCCAGCGCATCCGGCACGTGACGATCCCGCAGACGCGCTTCATCATCCTCATGCTGATGCTGCTTCAGATCATCGCCACCATGCAGGTGTTCACCGAACCGTTCGTGATCACCGGCGGCGGCCCCGAGGACAAGACCGTCACCGTGCTCTACCTGATCTACAAGTACGCCTTCCTCTACAACGACTTCGGCGGAGCCTGCGCGCTGAGCGTCATGCTGCTCGTCCTGCTCAGCGCCTTCTCCGCCCTCTATCTGCGGCTGACCCGCTCCGAAGGGGAGGACGCGTGAGCACCCGCACCCTGATCTCTCCGCTCACCCTGGCCCGCCCCCGCGGCAGGGCCGTCTACTGGACCGTCTTCGGCGGCGTCGTCCTGCTCTTCGCGCTGGCCTTCCTCTTCCCCGTCTACTGGATGGTGACCGGCGCCATGAAGTCGCCGGACGAGGTCACGCGCACGCCGCCCACCCTGCTGCCGCAGCAGTGGCACCTCGGCGGCTACACCGACGCGTGGGACCTGATGGACCTGCCCACCCACCTGTGGAACACCGTCGTCCAGGCCACGGGCGCCTGGCTGCTGCAACTCGTCTTCTGCACCGCCGCCGCCTACGCCCTGTCCAAACTGAAGCCCGCCTTCGGCAACGTGATCCTCGGCGGCATCCTCGCCACCCTGATGGTCCCCGTGCAGGCCCTGGTGGTCCCCAAGTACCTGACCGTCGCCGATCTGCCGATCCTGCACACCAGCCTGCTCAACTCGCCGCTCGGCATCTGGCTGCCCGCCGTCGCCAACGCCTTCAACCTCTATCTCCTCAAGCGCTTCTTCGACCAGATCCCGCGCGACGTCCTGGAGGCCGCCGAGATCGACGGCGCCGGGAAGCTGCGCATCCTCTGGTCGATCGTGCTGCCGATGTCCCGTCCCGTCCTCGGAGTCGTGTCGATCTTCGCCCTGGTCGCCGTCTGGCAGGACTTCCTCTGGCCGCTGATGGTCTTCTCCGACACCGACAAGCAGCCCATCAGCGTGGCGCTCGTCCAGCTCTCGCAGAACATCCAGCTCACCGTGCTCATCGCCGCGATGGTGATCGCCAGCATCCCCATGGTCGTGATGTTCCTGGTGTTCCAGCGGCACATCATCGCCGGGATCAGCGCGGGCAGCACCAAGGGCTGACGCCCGTACCCGACCTCCTCGAACGAAAGGCAACGCGCCGTGGGACAGCCCCGCCCTGCCCGAAATCAGTCCGCGTGGTGGCGTTCCGCCGTCATCTACCAGGTGTACGTCCGCAGCTTCGCGGACGGCGACGGCGACGGCACCGGCGACCTCGCGGGCGTCCGCGCCAGACTCCCGTACCTCGCCGAACTCGGGGTGGACGCCCTGTGGTTCAACCCCTGGTACCTCTCGCCGCTGGCCGACGGCGGCTACGACGTCGCCGACTACCGCACGATCGACCCGGCCTTCGGGACGCTCGCCGAGGCCGAGAAGCTCATCGCCGAGGCCCGGGAGCTCGGCATCCGCACCCTCGTCGACATCGTGCCGAACCACGTCTCCGACCAGCACCCCTGGTTCCGGGCGGCGCTGGCCGGCGGCCCGGAGCGCGAGCTCTTCCACTTCCGCCCCGGACGCGGCGAGAGAGGCGAACTCCCCCCCAACGACTGGCCGTCCCAGTTCGCGGGCTCCACCGAACCGGTGTGGACCCGGCTGCCCGACGGCGACTGGTACCTCCACCTCTTCACCCCCCAGCAGCCCGACCTCAACTGGGGCCACCCGGCCGTGCGCCGTGAGCACGAGGAGATCCTGCGCTTCTGGTTCGAGCGGGGGGTCGCCGGCGTCCGCATCGACTCGGCGGCGCTGCTGGCCAAGGACCCGGACCTGCCCGACTTCGTCGAGGGCCGCGACCCGAACCCGTACGTCGACCGCGACGAACTCCACGACATCTACCGCTCCTGGCGAGCGGTCGCCGACGCCTACGACGGCGTCTTCGTCGGCGAGGTCTGGCTCCCCGACTCCGAGCGCTTCGCCCGCTACCTGCGCCCCGACGAACTGCACACCGCCTTCAACTTCTCCTTCCTGTCCTGCCCCTGGGACGCCGGACGGCTGCGGACCTCCATCGACGAGACGCTCGCCGAACACGCCCCCGTCGGCGCGCCCGCCACCTGGGTGCTCTGCAACCACGACGTGACGCGCACGGTCACCCGCTACGGCCGGACGGACACCGGCTTCGACTTCGCCACCAAGGCCTTCGGCACCCCCACCGACCTGGCTCTCGGCACCCGCAGGGCCCGCGCGGCGGCGCTGCTCTCACTCGCCCTGCCCGGCTCCGTTTACGTCTACCAGGGAGAGGAACTCGGTCTGCCCGAGGTGGAGTTGCCGCTCGACAGCATCCAGGACCCGATGCACTCCCGCTCCGGCGGCACCGACCCGGGCCGCGACGGCTGCCGGGTCCCGCTGCCCTGGACGGCCGGCGATCCCCACGCCGGATTCGGCGGCGAACCCTGGCTCCCGCAGCCCGCGAACTGGCCCGCGTACGCCGCCGACCGCCAGGCGGACGACCCCGGGTCCATGCTGAGCCTCTACCGTGCCGCGCTCCGCGTCCGCCGCACCGAACCGGGCTTCGGAGACGGCGCGTTCGCCTGGCTCCCGGCTCCCGAGGGTGTCCTCGCCTTCGCCCGCGCGGACGGACTGCTCTGCGTGGTCAACCTGGCCGACGGCCCGGTCGAACTCCCGGAGCACTCCCGGCTCCTCCTCCACAGCGGCCCGCTGGACGCCGACGGCTTCCTCCCGCCGGACACCGCCGCGTGGCTGCGCGCCTGAGCGGACCCGCACCGCGGAGCACCCTTCCCCCGAGCCTCACCGATCGGACGGAGGAGCGTCCTTCATGACCGGCTCCCCGCGTTTCGCCGCCTGGATCTGCTCGTACACATGGGTCCGCAACTCGGCGAAGCGCGGGGAGACCCGGGTGTGCAACTGGTCCCGCTCCTCGGGCAGGTCGATCTTCAACTGTTCCTGTACGACGGTGGGGGAGGCCGAGAGGACCAGCACCCGCTCACCCAGATAGACGGCCTCGTCGATGTCGTGGGTCACGAACAGGACGGTGATCCCGCGCTGCCGCCACAGCCGGCGCACCAGATCCTCCAGATCGGCGCGCGTCTGCGCGTCGACCGCCGCGAACGGCTCGTCCATGAGCAGCACCTCGGGCTCGTACGCCAGGGCCCGCGCGATGGCGACCCGCTGCTGCATCCCGCCGGACAACTGCCAGGGATAGGCTCTCGCCGCGTCGGCCAGGCCCACGGACTCCAGGGCGTCGTCGACCAGGTCCTTGCGTTGCCAGCGACTCAGACTCTTCTGTTTCAGGGGGAGTTCGACGTTCTCGCCGACTCTCATCCAGGGGAACAGACTGCGCCCGTACTCCTGGAACACGAACGCCATGCCCGGCGGCGGGCCGGTCACCCGCCGGCCGCCGAGCAGCACCGTGCCCGACGTCGGTGCCAGCAGACCGCCCACGCACTTCAGCAGGGTGGTCTTGCCGCAGCCCGACGGGCCGACCAGACAGACGAGTTCACCCGCGTCCACCGTGAACGTGAGATCGCGGACCGCCTCCACCCGGCGCCCCGACCCCTCGTAGACCTTCCGCAGGCCGGATACGACCAAAGACGCGTGCATGGACCGCCCTTTCGCGAGCGACGTCACGGGGACCGCCTGGAGGAGTCGCGCAGACCGTGGTACCAGCCGAGGACCCGGCGCTCGACCGCCTGGAAGACGACCGAGAGGACGAAGCCGAGCAGGCCGAGGACGAGGATCCCGGTCCACATGTCGGGGATCGCGAAGCCGCGCTGGAACTGCACGATGGTGAAGCCGAGCCCGTTGCTCGCCGCGAACATCTCGCTGATGACCATCAGGATGATGCCGATCGACAGCGCCTGGCGCAGGCCCGCGAAGATCCGCGGGCTCGCGGACGGCAGGACGACGGAGCGGATCCGCGCCGGGCCCGTGATGCCGTACGAGCGGGCCGTCTCGGACATCACCGGGTCGACGGCGCGCACGCCCTCGATCGTGTTGAGCAGGATCGGCCACACGCAGCCGCTCGCGATCACGACGATCTTCATCGTGTCCCCGATGCCCGCGAACAGCATGATGACCGGGACGAGGACGGGCGGCGGCACCGCCCGCAGGAACTCCAGGACCGGTTCGCACACCGCCCGCACCTTCCGGTACGAGCCGATCAGCGTGCCGAGGCCGATCCCCGCCACGGCCGCCGCGGCGTAGCCGGCGCACAGCCGCAGCAGGCTGGGCACCAGATCGGTGCGCAGCCGCGCGCGGGTCCAGACGTCGGGGAACGTCCTGAGGATCGTGCGCAGCGGGGGCCAGTAGACGTTGGTGCTGCCGTCCGAGGCGAGCCACCACAGGACGACCAGCAGTGCGGGGAGCGCGACGACGAACAGCGCCCGCAGCAGGAGGCCGCCCCACGGGCTCGGCCCGACGGGTCCGCGCGGTACGGCCGTCACACCGACACCTCCCCGCGCACCGACTGGTGCCAGGCCAGTGCGTAGCGCTCCACCGACCGGGCACCCACGTTGATCAGCAGCCCGAGCAGACCCGTGACCACGATCAGCGCGTACATCTCGGGCACCGCCTGCGACGCCTGGGCGACCGCGATGCGCGCGCCCAACCCCGGCGCGCCGATGACGAGTTCGGCGGTCACCGTGAGGATGAGCGCGACGGCCGCGGCGAGCCGGACGCCCGTCATGACGTACGGGAGCGCGGTCGGCCACAGCACATGACGGACCCGGGCCGCGGGGCCGAGCCCGTAGGAGCGCGCCGTCTCCTCGGCCACCGGGTCCACGTCCCGTACGCCGTACATGACCTGGACGAGGACCTGCCAGAAGGACGCGTACACGACCAGCAGGAGCACCGACCGCAGCTCGGTGCCGTAGAGGAGGACGGCGAGCGGGATCAGGGCCACGGAGGGGATGGGGCGCAGGAACTCGATCGTCGAGGCGGTCGCCTCGCGCAGATACGGCACGACCGAGACGACCACCCCGACCACGATCCCCGCCCCGACCGCGATCGCCAGCCCCAGCGCCCAGCCCGTGAGGGTGTCGCCCAGGTCCGTCCAGAAGGCGGCGTCGTCGAGCTCGTCACGGAGTGCCCCCGCGATCCGGCTGGTCGGCGGGAAGTACTGCTCCTTGACGACGCCGAGCCGCGGCACCGCCTCACCCAGGGCGAGGAAGGCCGCGAGCCCGGCGGCGCCCAGTGCGGCGTTCACGGCCCGGCCGGTGGAGCCGCCGCCACGTGCTCGCGTCCGCGTCACGGCAGCAGCTTGTCCAGATCGGGCGCCGTCTTGAAGAGGCCGTCCTGCTCGCCCAGCTTCTCCAGCGCCTCGATCGAGGCCCGGTTCGCCTCGGCCGGCCACTTCGGCAGGGTGACCTTCGCCAGCACGGCCGCGGGGATCGTGGTGTACGTGGTGACGATCTGCCGGACCTCGTCCGGGTGCGCGTCCGCGTAGGCGAGGGATTCCGCGGTGGCCTCCTGGAAGTTCTTCACCACGTCGGGGTGTTGCTGCGCGTACTGGTTCGAGGTGAAGTACATGGCGACGGTGAGGTCCGGCGCCACGTCGACCAGGGAGGAGGCGATCTCGGTCCCGCCCTGGCTCTTGACGGTGGCGAGCGCGGGCTCGACCACCATCGCCGCGTCGATCTGGCCGCTGTCGAGGGCCGCGGGCATCTGGTCGAAGGCGAGCTCGACGAACTTCACCTTGGAGGGATCGCCGCCGGACTTGCGCACCGACTCGCGCACGGCCGTCTCGTTGATGTTCTTCAGGGTGTTGACGGCGACCTTCTTGCCCTCCAGGTCCTTCGCCGACGTGATGGCGCTGCCCTTCTTGACCGTGATGGCCCCGAAGTCCGCGCCCGCCTCGCCCGTCGAGGCGACGCCGTTCGCGACCGCCTTCACGGGGACGCCGGTGGACTGGGCGATCATCAGCGAGGTCACGTTGGAGAACCCGAACTGGAACTGGCCCGACACGACACCCGGCACGATCGCCGCGCCGCCCTGCGCGAGCGTCATCGACAGGGTCAGTCCGTGCTTCTTGTAGAAGCCCTTCTTCTGGCCCAGATAGACGGGGGCGACATCGACGATGGGGATGACGCCCAGCTTGACGGTGGTGGTACCGCCGGACGAAGAGTTCTTGTCCGAGGCGCCACCGCCGTCGGACGAGCCGCAGGCCGACGCGGCGACCAGCAGGGCTCCGGCCGCGATCCCGGCGAGCAGACGACGCATGGCTCCTCCTGTGCAGACGAGAGTGTTCCGACAGGGCGTGCGCACACCGCACAATGGTGCTCAGCGCGAAGGTAGAACCCCGTCCGTGCCGGGTCAATGGCCTTGGCTGACAATATTGTTGACAGTTATCGAAGTGTGCTCCCGTCCCGGACGAGAGCACTCCGTGTGTCCCTCTGGAGGCGACGATGCCTGCAGCAGACCGAGCGCCCCATTTCGTCCGGTCCTTCGAACGCGGACTCGCCGTCATCCGCGTCTTCGGCGCCGACCGGCCGGAGATGACCCTCAGTGAGGTCGCACGCGGCAGCGACCTGACCCGCGCGGCGGCCCGCCGCTTCCTGCTGACCCTGGTCGATCTCGGATACGTCCACACGGACGGCCGTGTCTTCCGGCTCACCCCGCGCGTGCTGGAACTCGGCTACGCCTATCTCTCCGGTTTCACGCTGCCGGAGATCGCCGAGCCCCATCTGAAGCAACTGGCCGAACAGGTGGGGGAGTCGAGCTCGCTCTGCGTCCTCGACGGCGACGATATCGTGTACGTCGCCCGCGTCCCGACCCGGCGCATCATGACGGCGGCGATCACCGTCGGGACCCGCTTCCCGGCCCACGCCACCTCGGTGGGCCGGGTGATCCTCGCGCACCTCACGGACGACGAGATCGACAACCGGCTGGAGCGGGCCGATCTGCGCCCCCTGACCGGGCGCACGATCGTCTCGCCGGACCTGCTGAGGGCGGAACTGACCCGTGCCCGGCGCCAGGGATACGCCATCGTCGACCAGGAGCTGGAGGAGGGACTGCGCTCGGTCGCCGCGCCCGTGCGCGACCGGGATGGCGCCGTGGTGGCGGCCGCGAACATCCCCGTGCACGCGAGTCGCAACAGCCTCGAATCCGTCCGCCGCGACCTGCTTCCCCCTCTGCTGGACACGGTCGCGCGGATCGAGCGGGACCTGGCGGTCACAGATCCAGGACGAGCCGTCCCCCGAGACAGCGGGACACGCAGATGAGCATGGTCCCGCCCGCCTCCCGCTCCTCGTCCGTGAGCACCGAGTCCCGGTGGTCCGGGGTCCCTTCGAGCACGTCCGTCTCGCAGGTCCCGCACGTGCCCTCGGTGCAGGAGAAGAGGACCTCGACACCGGCGGCGCGGACGGTGTCGAGGACGGAGGCGCCCGGGGCGACGGTGACCGTCCGCCCCGACCGCGCAAGGACGAGCTCGAACTCCTCTTCTCCGCCTGTTCCTTGGTCCTTCGGCCGGAACCGCTCGACGCGCAGAGAGCCGGCCGGACAGCGCTCCTCCATCGCGTCCAGCAACGGCCCGGGACCGCAGCAGTAGACGAGGGTGTCACCGGAGACACCGCGGAGAACGGAGGGCAGGTCGAGCACCCCGGACTCGTCCTGGGGCGCGAGGGTGACCCGCTCCCCGTACCGCTCCAGTTCCTCGGTGAACGCCATGGAGGCGCGGGTCCGTCCGCCGTACAGCAGGGTCCACTCGGCGCCCGCCGCCTCGGCCGCGGCGAGCATCGGCAGGATCGGGGTGATGCCGATGCCGCCCGCGACGAAGAGGTAGCGCGGGGCGGGCGCGAGCGCGAAGTGGTTGCGCGGGCCCCGGACACGGACCGTGTCGCCCGCGCCCAGCCGGCCGTGCACATGGGCCGATCCGCCGCGCCCGTCCTTCTCGCGCAGCACCGCGATCCGCCATGCCCCGCGGTCCGCCGGATCACCGCACAGGGAGTACTGCCGCTCGAGTCCCGGTGTGAGCAGGACGTCGATGTGGGCGCCCGGTTCCCAGCGCGGGAGTTCGCCGCCGAGCGGATGCCGCAGGCGCAGCGCGAGCACTCCGTCGGCGACGAACTCCGTCCGCTCGACGACGAGTTCGGCGTCGTACGCGCTCTCGCCGCCCGAACCCGTCACCGCACCCGCTCCACCGGCTTGTCGCCCTCCTCGACCAGCCGGGCCAGGATGCGTCGCGCCGCGAGACCGCCGGCGTCGATGCCGATGCTCAGTTCCTGGTATCCGGCGCGCTCGGTGGCGAGGGTGCGCTGGAGGACGGTGAGAGCGTCGACGTCCTGCATGACGACGGTGTGGTTCAAGTCCCGCATGAAGGAGCTGACTTCGTCGTCCGACCGGGCGAAGTCGCGCGAGACGGCCCAGAAGTCGTACACCTTGCCCTCGGCGGACGGCGTGATGGCGTACGTGATCTCGGTGTGGAAGCCGTTCGGGTCGCTGCCGTCCGCCTCCGGCAGGACCCCGGCCGGAGCGATCCTGCTGTGCAGCAGATAGAGGCACGGCGCGTGGTACTCGATGTCCTGCCAGCGCGTGATCCGGCCCGCGATGCCCGTCGACCGCGCGTAGAACGGCGGACACGCGGCGTCGTCCATGCGCCGGGAGACCCGCACGATCCCCGCCTCCTCGTCCACCTCGGTGACGATCGGCGTCTCGGCGACCTCGGGCGTGCCGATGTAGCCGCCGTGCAGATACGTCTCGTGCGAGAGGTCGAGGAGGTTGTCGACGAGGAGTCCGTAGTCCGCGTCGATGGGCTCCATGCCGCTGACCGTCGTCCAGCGGGGCGAGTCCATGTGCGGCGCGCGCGGGACGGCTCCCGGGTCGGCGAGCGCGGGGTCGCCGATCCAGACCCAGACGAACAGGTCCTGCTCGACGACCGGGTAGGAGGCGACCCGGGCGGTGCGCGGTATCCGCTTCTGCCCCGGCACGGACACACACGCCCCGGTCGGGTCGTAGGTGAACCCGTGGTAGCCGCACACGATCCGGTCCCCGTGGAGCCGGCTCTCCGAGAGCGGGAACCGCCGGTGCACACACCGGTCGGACAGCGCGACGACCGCCCCTTCCTCCCCGGTGCGGTAGAGCACGAGCGGCTCACCGAGGACGGTCCGCCCGACGAGCTCACGCCCGATCTCGTAGGCGAAGGCGACGACGTACCACTGGTTCCTGGCGAAGGCGGTGATGTGCGGCATGGCGTTCCCGTCCCTGAGAGCGGGGCACCGTCGCCCCGCGTGCCGTGGTCGCACCCAGCGTCGTGACGCCGGCGACCGGGGGACAAGGCGGCTTCCGCCGGGCGGAAGGGCTTCTCCGGTCCCCGTCAGCTGTCCGGAACGGTTCGCCTGGCGTACCGCCGAGCTTCACGTCGGCGACAGTGGGCCCTTTCCTGACGTTCGGTGCGCTTGGAAAACTCGCTTCTCGCACGTTCCGTCGACCGCCGGCCGCAGGGCCCTTCAGGACTAGAGGTCACCCGCTCATGTCTCAAGTGAATCGGCGCCGTTTCTTCCAGATCGCGGGCGGGACGGCGGCGTCGACCGCGCTGGCCGGCAGCGTCCAGCGCGCCGCGGCCGTGCCGGCGCACCGTCGTTCGGGCACGATCCAGGACGTCGAGCACATCGTCGTCCTGATGCAGGAGAACCGTTCGTTCGATCACTACTTCGGCTCGATGAGAGGCGTCCGCGGCTTCGGCGACCCGCGTCCGGCGGCCCCGGCCGGCACCAAGCCGGTGTGGTACCAGTCGGACGGCACCAAGGACGTGCTCCCCTTCCGTCCGGAGACGGACGACCTCGGGCTCGCGTTCCTCAAGGACCTCCCGCACGGCTGGAGCGACGGGCACGCCGCGTTCAACAGGGGCAGGTACGACAAGTGGGTGCCCGCCAAGTCGGCGACGACGATGGCGTATCTGACGCGTGAGGACATCCCGTTCCACTACGCGCTGGCCGACGCGTTCACCGTCTGCGACGCGTACCACTGCTCGTTCATCGGCTCGACGGACCCCAACCGCTACTACATGTGGACGGGTTACACCGGCAACGACGGCAAGGGCGGCGGCCCGGTCCTCGGCAACGACGAGGCGGGGTACGGCTGGACGACGTACCCGGAGCGGCTGGAGGCGGCCGGGATCTCCTGGAAGGTCTACCAGGACGTCGGCGACGGGCTGGACGCGAACGGCTCCTGGGGCTGGATAGCCGACGCCTACCGGGGCAACTACGGCGACAACTCGCTGCTGTACTTCAACCAGTACCGCGACGCCCGGCCGGGCGACCCGCTGTACGACAAGGCCCGCACCGGCACCGACGCCCGCAAGGGCGAGGGCTTCTTCGACCGGCTCAGGGCCGACGTGCAGGGCGGCACGCTGCCGCAGGTCTCCTGGATCGCCGCCCCCGAGGCCTTCAGCGAGCACCCCAACTGGCCCGCGAACTACGGTGCCTGGTACATCTCCCAGGTCCTGGACGCCCTCACCTCCGACCCCGAGGTGTGGAGCCGGACGGCCCTGTTCGTCACGTACGACGAGAACGACGGCTTCTTCGACCACGTGGTGCCGCCCTTCCCGCCGCAGTCCGCGGCACAGGGCAAGTCCACGGTCGACGTCGGCCCGGACCTGTACGCGGGCGACGCGAGCCACGCGGCGGGACCCTACGGACTGGGCCAGCGGGTGCCGATGCTCGTCGTCTCGCCCTGGAGCAAGGGCGGTTACGTCTGCTCCGAGACGCTCGACCACACCTCGGTCATCCGGTTCATGGAGGCCCGGTTCGGGGTACGCGAGCCCAACATCTCGCCCTGGCGGCGCGCGGTCTGCGGCGACCTGACGGCCGCCTTCGACTTCGCCCGCAAGGACACCGCCCCGGTCACGCTGCCGAGCACCGAGGGCTACCGTCCGCCGGACGGCGACCGCCACCCCGACTATGTCCCGACCCCGCCCGCGAACCCGGCCCTGCCCCGGCAGGAGCGCGGCTCACGGCCGACCCGGCCGCTCAAGTACGCCCCCCTCGTGGACGGCTCGGCCGACACCGCCACCGGCAGGTTCACGCTGACCTTCGGTTCCGGAGCCAGGGCCGGCGCGGCCTTCCTCGTCACCTCCGGCGACCGCACCGACGGCCCCTGGACCTACACGACCGCGGCGGGCGCGACCGTCTCGGACACCTGGAACTCGGCCTACTCGGCCGGCTCGTACGACCTCACCGTGCACGGTCCGAACGGCTTCCTGCGCGTCTTCAAGGGGGCCAACCGGACGGCGGGACCGGAGGTCACCGCCCGTCACACCGGCTGCGACGTGGAACTCACCCTCGTCAACAAGGGTGCCGCCACGGCGACGCTCAGGCTCACGAACGGCTACGGCGGGCCGTCCCGGGTCCTGCGGGTCCGGGCGGGCGAGACTCTGAAGCACACGGTGGACCTGGCGGCGAGCAGGTGCTGGTACGACCTCACCGTGACCGTCGACGGACAGGCGGGCTTTCTGCGGCGATTCGCCGGACATGTCGAGAACGGCCGACCCGGTGTGAGCGACCCCGCTCTCATCACCGCCTGATGAGTCCACAACTGACCGTTGTTTTCCGGCCATGTCACGGTAGGGTGCCCCGGTGACGACGCATTCGAACACTCCTGCAGGTTGGTACCCGGACCCGAACGGGAAGCCCCAGACCCAGCGTTACTGGGACGGCTCGCAGTGGACCGACCAGGAGGCCCCGGCCTCCCAGCAGGTGCCGCACCAGGGCACGCCGCCCCAGCAGGCCTTCCCCCAGCAGGCCACCGCCCCCGACCCGCGTGTCCAGCGCCAGGTGCACCAGCAGGCCGGAGTCGCCCCGAGCGGCGTCGGCGGCGGCACGCTGTTCACCGAGCCGGTCCTGGTGGTGAACCAGAAGGCCAAGCTCATCGAGCTGACCAACGAGTACAAGGTCATGGACCAGCAGGGCAACCAGCTCGGCTCGGTCACCGAGGTCGGCCAGGGCGTGTTCCGGAAGATCCTGCGGTTCGTCTCCAGCCTCGACCAGTTCCTCACCCACCGGCTGGAGATCCGCGACGCCCACGGGCAGCCGCAGTTGCTGCTGACCCGCCCGGCGAAGATATTCAAGTCCCGCGTGATCGTGACCCGTCCGGACGGCTCGGCCGTGGGTGAGATCGTCCAGAAGAACATGATCGGCAAGATCAACTTCGCGATGAACGTGGACGGCCGGCAGGTCGGCGCGATCAAGGCGGAGAACTGGCGTGCCTGGAACTTCGCGATCGTCGACGAGTCGGAGAACGAGGTGGCCCGGATCACGAAGACCTGGGAAGGCCTCGCCAAGACGATGTTCACGAGCGCGGACAACTACGTCCTGCAGATCCACTTCCAGCTCCCCGAGCCGCTGCTGAGCCTCGTCGTCGCGACGGCGCTGACCGTCGACACGGCGCTCAAGCAGGACTCCCGCGGACTGGGCTGACAGGACACGGACGTAACCGAGGGCGGCCGCGGATCTCTCCGCGGCCGCCCTCGCGGCATGTGCCGTCCCGCTCCCCATGCCGGCGGCCGGCCCTCCACCCTCTCCCTCCCGCCGTCCGGGCCGGGGGTTGTGGCGGTGACGTCCTCCTGCAGGGACGTCAGAGGGACGTCAGATGGCCCGAGCCGGTCTGCCGGGGCAGCAACGAGGGCTCGTACGCCGCCCCGTTCGGTTCCAGCGCCAGCACCGCGGCGACCGGGTGGTCGTCGTCCACCAGGCCGTCCGGGAGGGCGACCGCGGGTCCCGTGTCCGGCTCGGGCGCCGAACGGGACAGCGTCACCACACCCCACGCGGCGACCGACGCTCCCGCGAGCGCGAGCAGCAGGCCCGCCGCACCGCCCTGGAGACGCTCGCCGAGCAGGGACAGCCCGATCGCCGCCGCGGCCAGCGGATTGGCGAGCGTCACGACGGCCAGCGGCGCGCCGAGCCCGCCCTGGTAGGCGGTCTGCGACAGCAGCAGCCCGCCCGCCGCGAAGACCGCCACCAGCAGGGCCACCACGACGACCCGCGCGCTGAGCGGCGAGCCCGAACGGTCCGTCGCGGCCACCGTCACGGTCTGGGTGAGGGCCGACGCCACGCCCGAGGCGAACCCGGAGGCCGTCGCGTGCCGCAGTCCCGGCCGGGCGCCGCGTGCCAGCACGCCGATGACCGCGGCCGTCGTGCCCGCGACGGCGAGCGCCTGCGGCAGGCTCAGCACCTCGCCCGGCGCGGTGCCGGACGCCGTGACGAGCAGTGCGGCGAGGCCGGTCAGCGTGAGCGCCGTGCCGCGCCACTCCACCGCGCTGACCCGCCGTCCGGCGAGCCGCGCGCCCAGCGGCACGGCGGCCACGAGGGTGAGCGCCCCGAGCGGCTGGACCAGGGTGAGCGTTCCGTACTTGAGGGCCGCCACGTGCAGCAGGGCGGCCGAGGCGTTCAGGGTCACCGACCACCACCAGGCACCCTGGGCCAGCAGGCGTACCGCGCCAGCCCCGGCCGACCGGGCGGCCAGCCGTTCCTGTGCGACGGCCGCGGAGGCGTAGGCCACGGAGGAGAACAGGGACAGGACGACGGCGACGAGCGTCGGGTTCATCGTCCCGCTCCCACGAGTCCGGGCAGATCGTGTACGGGGGTCCCCGCGGGTTCGTGGACCGGGTGCCGCCCCGAGGTCGTCGCCGTCCGGTGCGGCGGATGGACCACGGCGAGGGCGAGGCAGAGCAGCGCGGTCGCGACGACCGCGTCGAGCCAGTAGTGGTTCGCGGTGCCGACGATCACCAGCAGGGTGAGCAGGGGGTGCAGCAGCCACAGCGCGCGCCACCGCGACCGGGTCGCGGTGATCAGGCCGATCGCGACCATCAGCGCCCAGCCGAAGTGCAGCGAGGGCATCGCGGCGAACTGGTTCGCCAGGGCGTCGGCGGCCGGGTGCGCGCCGTACACGGTGGGCCCGTACACCTGGCCGGTGTCGATGAGACCCGTTCCGGCGAGCAGCCGCGGCGGCGCCAGCGGGAACACGAGGTGCCCGACCAGGGCGGCGCCGGTGACCAGGGCGAGGATCCTGCGGGCCCACACGTAGTGCGCGGGGCGCCGCAGATACAGCCAGACCAGGAACGCGGCGGTGGCCGGGAAGTGGACGGTCGCGTAGTAGGTGTTCGCGAGGTGCACGAGGGTGTCGCTGTCCAGCAGCGCGCCCTGCACGGCGCCCTCGCCCGGCAGGTGCAGGGTGCGCTCCCAGCCCCAGACGCGGTGCGCGTCGGCGAAGGCCTCGTCGGTCCGTCCGGTGGCCAGCAGGCGGCCGGCCTTGTAGACGACGAAGAGCCCGACGACGAGGAGCAGCTCCCGCAGCAGCGGCGGGCGCGCCACGGTGTCGTCCGGGCGCGCGGCGGCGCGCGCGGGTGCGTGCGGGCGCGGCCGCGTGCGAACGGCCGCGCCGCCCGGCGCGGCCGCGGACGGAGCCGCGTCGGGCGGCTCCGATCGTGACGCGGACTCGGATGCCGAATCCGCAGGCTCGGTTCGGGAATCCATCCCCGGCCCCCTTGCTGACGTTCTGAAGTCGTGTGTGCGCGGTGAGCCCAGGACAGGATCCACTCGGCCGTCCCGGTGGGGGAGAGGAGTGGATCCTGTCCGAGGCTCATCGATACGCCAGTGTACCGATACGACAGAGTACCGATACGCGGGTGTACCGATACGGATGCGTACCGGTACCCTTGCGTATCGATTACACTGAACGCAAGACCGCACCGGTCTATGCCGGATCGAGCGAGGAGAAGCGCCATGACGTCGCAGGCCGCGGACGGACCGGAGACGGTCGTCGCCTCGCGCCGCTCCAAGATCACGCCCGAGCGTGAGCAGGAGTTCTACGACGCCGTGCTCGAACAGATCCGGGAGTGCGGGTACGAGGCGCTCACCATGGAGGGCGTCGCCGCCAGCACCCGGTGCAGCAAGTCCACCCTCTACCGTCAGTGGAAGTCGAAGCCACAGTTCGTGGCCGCCGCGCTGCGCAACAACCGCTGCCCGCGGTTCACGGGGATCGACACCGGCTCACTCGCCGGCGACCTCCGGGCCGCGGCCGCGGCCGCGGGCGAATGGTCGGCCAGGGACAGCACGCAGCTCCTGCAGGGCCTCGGCAACGCCGTCATGCAGGACAAGGAGCTGCAGCAGGCGCTGCGCGACGCGCTCGTCGAGCCCGAGGTGGCCGAGCTGCGGCAGATGATCAACCGCGGTGTCGAGCGCGGTGAGGTCGACGCCGGGCATCCGGCGCTGGAGTTCATCCCGGCCCAGATGCTCGGGGTCCTGAGGGTGCGCCCCCTGCTGGACGGGCAGTACGCGGACGCGGCGTATCTCACACAATTCGTGGAGGCCGTCGTCCTGCCGACGCTCGGTCTCACCTGAGTCTCAGGCCGCTGTCCGTGGGATGACCGGACGTCGGCCTGTATCGCGCCGCACCGTGGGGACGGGGGCGGCGCGCACCCCCCGGCCGGGTGGGGTTCCCCTTGAGCGGAGGGGCGCTCCACCCGGCCGATCCATGTCCACGGTGTCCCGGCGCCGGGACGGAGGCGTCCCGTGCGGGCGGTCTCAGACGTTCTGGCCGTTCCCGCCGGTTCCGCTCGCCACCTTGATGCCCTTGGTGATGGTGTCGATGATCGACTGCTCCGGGGCCTTGGAGCTGATGTCGACGCCGAACCGGACGACGACCAGTGAGGCGGGGTCCGCGGGGGAGGGGAACACGAGCGACTCGACGTACCCGTCGTCGCCCTTGCTCGTCACGACCTTCCAGCGCACCAGATAGCCCTTCTCGCCGGCCACCGTGACGGCCTTCGAGGCGAGCTCCGTGTGCGACGTGATCGAACCGTAGCCCTTGCCGTACGACTCGGTGGCGTTCTTGGAGATGTCCTCCTTGGCCGCCGCCTCCGCGGTCTTCGACTTCAGCTTCTGGGCCGTCGCCGGGGCCGAGTAGGCACCGCCGCGCTGGCAGTTCTGCGAGGTGTCACCGGGGCATTTGTAGGTGTCCTTGGTGGAGACCGCGGCCGTGCCCGCGCCGCTCTGGCCGGTCCACCCGTCCGGCACCGGGATGCTGATGCCGTTGTAGACGTCCGTGGCGAAGCCGGGGTCGCTCTGCGGCCCGCCCGACTCGCCGGGAGCCGGAGTCTGGCCACCGGAACCACCGGAACCACCGGGGCCCCCTTGGCCGTCCGTGCCGCCGGAGCCGCCGGGCCCTCCGTTCGGGCCGCCCTCCCGGCCGCCGCCGGGTCCGAACGGTCCGCCCTGTCCGTCCGGCCCGCCGGAGCCGGAGGAGGCCGCGCTGCCGCCGCGTCCGCCGTCACTGGTCAGCGCGTACACGCCGCCGCCGATACCGGCGAGGACGGCGACCGCCGCCGCGACCGCTATGCCCGTGCGCAGCCCGCGCCGCGGCTTGTCCGGGGCGTACGCCGGATACGGCGCGGCCCCCGCCGGGTACGCCGGGGGACCCCAAGCCGCCGCCGACCCGACGGGGCGGACCTGGTCCGTCCATGTCCTACCGTCCCACCAGCGCTCGGTGGCGGGAGCGTCATCTGTCTGCCCGGGGTCGGGATACCAGCCGGGGGGAGTCACCTGCGTCATGGACCCACCGTATGAGTCCCGGGTGAAAGGCGGATGAGAGGGTTCCCCGAAGCCCTTCACGCCCTGGCGCGGCCATGCCAATTACCTCGCCGGATGCATGCGAACGGATGAAGAACGCCTGTGCCCGGCGCGTGCCCGCTCCCCTCCCGCCCGGGCCGGCCGCCGTGCCGCGGGGATCGGGACGCCGGAGCCCCGGACGCCGGGCGCGAAGCGCTCGGCCGGGCGCCCGCGGCACCCGTGGGCGCTGCTTCGCGAGGGCGCGGAAAAGGGAGGGCGCGCAGGTCACGGTCGCGCGCGGGGGCGCCTGTGCCGGTCCTCCTTCGAGAGGTGTGGGGCGGCACGGAACGCGCCCCCGTGTGGTGTGCGAAGGAGGAAAATTACCTTCATTTTCCCAATGATTGACTGTCCGTCACTTCCCTTCGGGGCCACGGCGTGCGCGGCGGCGTCGCCTCCGCGAGTCCGCTGTCACCCGTCCCGGCAACTGGTCCCGGGTCCCGCCTCCGTCCCGGCTTCCAGGGGGCTAGGCTCGTTGCAGTTACGTCGTTCGGGCGACCTGGGGAGGTAACGGGATGACGGAGGTACGACCCGGAGCGGTCGCCTCGGCTTCCCTGTGGGAGCGCGACGAGGAGGTCGCCACTCTCGAGGAGGCGGTCACCGCGCTGCGCGCGGAATCCGCGACCTCGGGCACCCTGCTGGTGCTCAGCGGAGAGGCGGGTCTCGGCAAGACCGCCCTCCTCGCCGAGGTGCGCAGGATCGCCGAGGGCAAGGGCTGTGCCGTGTGGTCGGCGCGCGGCGGCGAGACCGTCACGTCCGTCCCCTTCAACGTCGTACGGCAGTTGCTCCAGCCGGCGCTCGTCTCGCTGCTCCCGGAGGAGGCGCGTGAATACCTGGGGGACTGGTACGACATCGCCGGACCCGCCCTCGGCATAGCCGAACCCGGTGACCGGCAGCCCGACCCGCAGGGCGTGTGCGACGGTCTGGTCGCCGCGGTCCGCCGTCTCGCGAAGCGGGACTGGCCGCTCGTGCTGCTCATCGACGACGCGCACTGGGCCGATCAGGAGACCCTGCGCTGGCTCGCCGCGTTCGCCGAGCGCCTGGACGACCTGTCCGTCCTCGTCGTGGTGGCCCGCAGGCCCGGCGGGGTCACGGGCGAGAGCGCCCGGCTGCTCGACGCGGTGGCCGCCGCGGGCCGTACGGTCGCCACCCTGACCACGCTGACCCCGGCCGCCACCGAGGGACTGACCCGCGCCACCCTCGGCGAGCACGCCGACGCGCCCTTCTGCCGCGAGGTGTGGGCGGTCACCGGCGGCAACCCGTACGAGACCGTCGAACTGCTCGCCAAGGTCCAGGACAGCGAACTGGATCCGGTCGAGGGCTCGGCCGCCGAACTGCGCGACCTCAACCGCTCGGCCCGCGGCCGCGGACTGGTCGCCCGCCTCGAAGGCCTGGGGATCGACGCCACCCGGTTCGCCTGGGCGGCCGCCATCCTCGGCACCGGGATCTCCCTCGACCTCGCCGCCCAACTCGCCGGAATGCCGGACGAGGAGGCCTCCCGCTGCGCCGAACTGCTCGGCGCCGCGCGCATCTTGACGGCGGTCGGATCCACCAACGGCCACCGGACCGACGGCGAGCTGGAGTTCGTCCACCCGCTGATCGCGACAGCGGTCTACCGCTCGATCCCGGACGCCCTGCGCACGGCGATGCACGGTCAGGCGGCCTGGGCGGTCACCGAGTCCGGACGCGGAGCGGCGGCGGCCTCCCGCCATCTCCTCGAAGTGCATCCGGACGACGATCCCGAACTCGTCGAGCAGATGCGCGAGGCCGCCCGGGAGCACCTCGCCGTCGGCGCCCCGGACGCCGCCCGGCGCTGCCTGGAACGGGCGCTGAAGGAGCCGCCTCTGCCCGAGGTGCACGCGCGGGTGCTCTACGAACTGGGCTGCGCCACGCTCCTGACCGCGCCCGCCACGACCATCGGCCATCTGCGGGCCGCGCTGGAGCGGCCCGGACTCGAGGACACCGAGCGGGTCGACGCCGTCTTCCGGCTCTCCCAGGCACTGCTCCACAACAACCAGCTGGACGAAGCCGTCCGCACGGTCGACGCCGAGGCCGAACGGCTGGAACCGGGGCCCGCCCGGATGCGGCTCCAGGCCGTGCACTACATGTGGGAGGGCATCCACGCGGGCGAGGAGCGCGCCGGGCACTCCAGCGGACTCGCCGAACTCGTCACGACCTGCACGGGCCGCGACAACTCCGAGCGCGCGCTGCTCATACTGCGCGGCTTCGACGCGATGACCCGCGGCGAGAACGCCGAGGAGGTCGTGGAACTCTGCGACCGCGCCCTCGTCAACGGCCGCCTCGCACCCGGACTCGCCTGGACCGACACCGAGTGGGGCGTCGAACTGCTGCTCATGCTGGGCAGCGCGTACGCCTACACGGACCGGCTGGACCGGGCCGAGAGCCTGTTCAGCGAGGCCCTGCACGCCTATGTGAAGGCGGGCTGGAGCGGTGGTCATCTCTCCCTGGCCAACGCCTACCTCGGCCTCGCCCACCGTAGGCGGGGCCGTCTCGCCGACGCGGAGCACTACCAGCGCGAATCGCTGCGCCTCGCGGAGCGGGTAGGACGCGGGCTGCCGCTGTACTGGTCGGCGACCTGCGGGCTCATCGACACCCTGCTGGCCCGCGGACACGTCGACGAGGCGGCGGAGATCGCCGAGCGCTACGGCTTCGCGCCTCCGTACCCCGCCACGATCGTCCTTCCCGACACCCGCTCGGTGCGCGGCCGGCTGCTGCTCGCCGTCGGCCGCACCAAGGAGGGCGTCAACGAACTGGAGGCGGCGGAGAAGGCGGCCGCCGCCCGCGGCCACCACAACACGGTGCTGGCGCCCTGGGCCGTCGACCTCGCGCGGGCACTCGCCAACGAGGACCCGTCGCGCGCCGCCTCCCTGGCCGCTGACGCCCGCCGCCAGGCCGAGCGGTTCGGCACCGACACGGCGATCGGCGAAGCCCTGCGGTGCGCCGCAGCCCTCGAAACCGGTCAGCGCGCTGTCCGGCTGGCGGCCCAGGCGGTCACCTACCTGGAAGCCTCTCCCTGCCAGTACGAACACGCGGCGGCCCGCATCGAGTACGGCATCGCGTCCCGCTCGGTGATGGAACTGAACAAGGGCCTGACCCTGGCCCGCGCGTGCGGGGCCGACGGTCTGACGGCGAAGGCGCAGGCGGCTCTGGCGGGCCTCTAGCGAGCCGCGGCCGCCGCCCACCCAGCCGCCGTCCACCCGGCGGCCGTCCACCCGGCGGCCGTCCACCCGGCGGCCGCCCACCCGGCCGCCGCGCACGCGGCCGGGGTCAGTCCGGGGTGCCCGGCGGGGAGGCGCCGTCCTCCGCGTCGGGCTCCGCCAGGACCCGCTGGGCCACCGCGAAGGCCGCGTTGGCGGCCGGGACACCGCAGTAGACCGCCGTCTGCAGCAGCACCGCGCCGATCTCCTCCGGTGTGAGCCCGTTGCGCCGTGCCGCGCGGACGTGCATCGCCAGCTCGTCGTGGTGGCCGTGGGCCACCAGCGCGGTCAGCGTGATCATGCTGCGCTCGCGGCGGCTCAGTGTCGTGTCGGTCCAGATCTCGCCCCAGGCGTAGCGCGCGATGAAGTCCTGGAACCGGGCCGTGAACGGGGTCTGGCGGGCCTGCGCGCGGTCCACGTGCTCGTCGCCGAGAACCTGGCGGCGTACCTCCATGCCGCGCCGGGCGCCCCCCGCCGAGAAGTGCGCGCGCAGAGCCGTCAGCACGGCCTCCGGGCACTGGGCGGGCGCCAGATGCGAGGCGCCCGGGATCTCCACGAGCGTCGCGCCCGGCACCGCGTCCGCGATCTCCCGCAGATGCGCCGGCGGTGTCGCCGGATCCTCGCGCCCGGCGATCAGCAGCGTCGGTACGGTGATCGACGCCAGCTCCTCGCGGATGTCGAACGCGGCGAGGGCGTCGCAACAGGCCGCGTACGCCTCCGGGTCCGCCTCACGGTGGTCCCGGACCAGTTCCGGAACGGTGAAACCGGCGGTGAACCAGCGGGCGTCGGCGGTCGCGGCGACGGGCCCGAGACCTTCGCGGCGCACCAGCTCGGCGCGTTCCTCCCACGGCTTCGCCCCGTTGAAGTGGGCAGAGGAGCAGATGACGGCGAGGGACGAGAGCCGGTCGGGGTGGTGGACCGCCAGATGCAGGCCCACCGCGCCGCCCAGCGACACACCGGCGTACGCGAAACGCCCGATGCCCAGGGAGTCGGCCAGCTCCAGCACGAGCGCCGCCAGGTCGGCGACCGTCGCGCCCGGCCCGATCGGCGCGGAGGGAGCGCCGCCGTGCCCGGGCAGGTTCCAGCGCACCACCCGGTGGGCGGCGGACAGTTCGGGCGCGACCCCGTCCCACAGGGCGTACGAGGTCCCGAGCGAGGGCCCGAGGAGCAGCGGGGGAGCGGTCGGGGAGCCCTCGGCGCGGTGGGTGAGCAGGTTCGCGGTCAACGTCGCTCCAGAGCACGGTCGGTGAGGACTCCGGCGGAGCCCGTGTAGCGGGTCGGATCGGCCAGGTCGGCGAGATCGACACCCGGGAGGTCCTTCAGAGCGGGGTCCTCGCCGAGCACGTCCGCGAGGGGCCGCCGCTCACCGGCGGCCCGTTCGGCGGCCCGCTTCAGCACGTCCCTGGCGCGCGCCCGGCCCAGTACCGGGGCGAGTTCGGCGGCCAGCCGTTCGGAGACGATCAACCCATGGGTGAGGCCCAGGTGTTCGCGCATGGCGTCGGCGTCGACCCCTAGGTTCTCGGTCAGTTCGGCCGTGTCGCGGGCCGCTCCGCCGGTCAGCCGCAGCAGGTCGCGCAGGGGTTCCCACTCGGCGTGCCAGGCTCCGGCCGGCCGTTCGTCCTCGGCCGCCAGCGAGCCGTACAGGGTGGCCGCGAGCTGCGGAGCCCGCCGGGCGGCGGCGGCCACGAGGGTGGCCCGGACCGGGTTCGCCTTGTGCGGCATCGCGGACGAGCCGCCGCCCGACCCCTCGGCCAGTTCGGCGATCTCCGTCCGCGAGAGGGTGAGCACGTCGACGGCCGTCTTGCCGAGCGCGCCGGCCGTGAACGCCAGGGCGCCGGCCAGGTCCGCGATCGGGGTGCGCAGGGTGTGCCAGGGCAACTCCGGCTCGGCGAGGCCGAGTTCGCGGGCGTAGGCGGCGGTCAGGGCGCGGGTGTCGTCCGCGCCGAAGGCGGTGAAGGCGGCCAGGGTACCCGCCGCTCCGCCCAGTTGGGCGGGCAGCGAGGTCCGTACGGCGTGCAGCCGGTCCCGGGCGTCGAGCACGAGGGACCGCCATCCCGCCGCCTTCAGCCCGAAGGTCGTCGGCACCGCGTGCTGGGTGAGCGTGCGGCCGGGCAGGACGGTGTCCCGGTGCCGCGCCGCGAGCCGGGCGAGGTGGTGCCCGGTCCGTTCCAGGTCGTCCAGGAGCAGGTCGAGGCCGCGGGCCGCGACGAGCATGGTGGCCGAGTCCAGGATGTCCTGGCTCGTCGCGCCCCGGTGGACGTACGGGCCGAACTCGGCGGCGACGGCGGCCGTCAGGTCCGCGACCAGCGGGATCACCGGGTTGCCGCCGGCCCGGGCGCGCAGCGAGATCGAGGCGAGGTCGAAGTCGGCGGTGCCGGCCGCGAGGGTGACCGCCGTCGCGGCCCCGGCCGGGGCCAGCCCCAGGGACGCCTGGGCCCGGGTCAGGGCGGCCTCCGCGTCGAGCAGGGCCCGCAGATAGGCGGTGTCGCTCGTCGCGGCCGACACCGGGGAGCCCGCCCGGCCGGGGGCGAGCAGTCCGGTGTCGGACTCGACGGGTTCGGCAGCAGTCACTGGAACTCCAGGAAGACCGTTTCGCCTTCGCCCTGAAGGCGGATGTCGAAACGGTACGTCCGCAGGGCGCCCCCGGACGCGATCAGCGTGGCGCGCCGCTCGTCGGGGAGCGAGTCGAGCAGCCGGTCCGGGCCGTCGGCCAGATAGGCGCGGGTGAAGAGGTGGTGGGTCAGCCCGCGTGCGAAGACGCACACGCCGATGTAGGGCAGCCCGGGGTTCCCCGGCGGCAGCGTGCGCAGCGCGTAGTGGCCGTCGGCGTCGGTGGCGACCCGGCCGAAGCCGGTGAAGTCGACGCCGTTGCGGCCGAGGAAGCCGCCCGTGGACGGGTCGCGGCGCAGGGAGCCGGGCGCGCCCGTGAGCGAGCCGTCGGGCGCGGCCTGCCAGAAGTCGAGCAGGGCGTCGGGGACGGGCGCGCCCGCCCCGTCGAGCACGTGGCCGTGCAGGGTGATCGTGTCGGGGTGGCCGGGGGGCGCGATGTCGCCGCCGCCCGGGAACGGCAGCGCGTGGCCGTAGAAGGGGCCGATGGTGTGGGCGGGGGTGGGGAGCGGTCGCTCGGCCGTGCTCATCGGCCCTCCTCGATCCAGGTGGCGGAGGGACCGTCGAGGACGATGTCCCACGCGTAGCCCAGGGAGAACTCGGGCCGCGAGAGCTCGTGGTCGTACGCGGCGATCAGCCGGTCGCGGGCGGCCGGGTCCGTCACGGACCGCAGGATCGGGTCGTACGGGAACAGCGGGTCGCCCGGGAAGTACATCTGTGTCACCAGCCGCTGGGTGAACGCGGTGCCGAAGACGGAGAAGTGGATGTGCGCGGGCCGCCACGCATTGGTGTGATTGCCCCAGGGGTACGGTCCCGGCTTGACCGTGGTGAACGTGTACCGCCCCTGATCATCCGTCAGGGTCCGTCCCACGCCGGTGAAGTTGGGGTCGAGCGGGGCCGGGTGCTGCTCGCGCAGATGGGCGTACCGCCCCGCCGCGTTGGCCTGCCATATCTCGATGAGCTGACCGCGCACCGGACGGCCGTCCCGGTCGAGCAGCCGGCCGGAGACGGTGATCCGCTCGCCGATCGGCTCGCCCCGGTGGTGCCGGGTGAGGTCGTTGTCGATCTCGGTGATGTCGGTGACGCCGAAGACCGGGCCCGACAGCTCGACGGTCTCCGGGTCGCCGCCGCCCACCGCGACCGGCGGCTGCTTCGGGTGGCGGAGCCGGGAGCTGCGGTACGGGGGGTAGTCGCGCGCGGGATGGTGCCGCACGGGCGCGCCGCCGGCCACCGCCTTGTCGTAGCCGTCCTGGAGATCCTTGATCTCGGCGTCGATGTCCGACTGGGTGAGAGCCATGGTCGAGTTCCTAGCGTTCGAGGACGAGGGCGAGACCCTGGCCCACGCCGATGCAGAGGGTGGCGACACCGACCCCGCCGCCCCTGCGGGCGAGTTGGTGGGCGACGGTTCCGGCGAGCCGGGCACCGGAGGCGCCCAGCGGGTGCCCGAGAGCGATCGCGCCGCCGCGCGGGTTGAGGATCGCCGGGTCGAACTCGGGCCATTCGGCGAGGCAGCCGAGGACCTGTGCGGCGAAGGCCTCGTTCAGCTCCAGTGTCGACAGATCGTCAAATCTCCTGCCCGCCTTGGCGAGGGCGCGGTTCACGGCCTCCACGGGGGCGAGTCCGAAGTACTGGGGGTCGATCGCGGACACGCCGGTCGCCGACACCCGGGCGAGGGGTTCGCGGCCGGTGGCCCGCAGTCCCTCGGCGTCGGTCAGCAGCAGGGCGGCGGCGCCGTCGTTGAGCGGCGAGGCGTTGGCCGCGGTGACCGTGCCCCCCTCCGTACGGAAGGACGGCTTCAGCCGGGCCATGACGTCGAGGGACGCGTCGGCGCGTACGCATTCGTCGGCGTCGAACACGACCGGGTCGCCCTTGCGCCGGGGCAGCGACAGCGGGGCGATCTCGGCGTCGAACAGGCCCTCCGCCCGGGCCCGGACCGCCTTGCGGTGGCTGCCGAGGGCGAACTCGTCCTGCTGTTCGCGGGTGATCGCGTGCTTGTCGGCGATGAGTTCGGCGGACTCGCCGAGCGGGATGGTCCACTGCGGGTCCATCCGCGGATTGACCATGCGCCAGCCGAGCGTGGTGGAGTACAGCTCGGTGTGCCCGGCGGGGAACGGCCTCTCGCTCTTGGGCAGGACGTAGGGCGCGCGGGTCATCGACTCGACGCCGCCGGCCAGGACGACCGAGGCGTCGCCGACCGCGATGGCGCGGGCCGCCTGGACGACGGCTTCCAGTCCGGAGGCACACAGCCGGTTGACGGTCACGCCCGGCACGGAGGTCGGCAGCCCGGCGAGCAGGGCGGCCATCCGTCCCACGTTGCGGTTCTCCTCGCCCGCGCCGTTGGCGTTGCCGAAGTACACGTCCTCGATCCGCGCCGGGTCCAGGTCCGGTGTGCGGGCCAGGAGTTCGCGGACGGTGTGGGCCGCGAGATCGTCCGGGCGGACGGAGGCCAGCGCACCGCCGTACCTGCCGATCGGGGTCCGGACGGCATCGACGACGTAGACGTCCTTCACGACCGGATCCCTTCCGCGACACGGACCTCGGCGGCGGTCCTCGCCACGACCTCCGCGGTCGTGACGCCCGGCGCGGTCTCCACCAGGAGCAGGCCCTCGTCGGTGACGTCGAGGACGCCCAGGTCGGTGATGATCCGGTTCACACAGGCCTTCCCGGTGAGCGGCAGTTCGCACTCCCGGAGGATCTTGGGCGAGCCGTCCTTGGCGGTGTGCGTCATCACCACGATGACCGTACGGGCCCCGTGGACGAGGTCCATCGCCCCGCCGATGCCGGTGATCATCTTGCCGGGGACGGCCCAGTTGGCGAGGTCGCCGCCGGCCGACACCTGCATCGCGCCCAGCACCGCGACGTCGATGTGACCGCCGCGGATCATCCCGAAGGACAGCGCGGAGTCGAAGTAGGAGGCGCCCGGCAGGACGGTGACGGTCTCCTTGCCGGCGTTGATGAGGTCGGGGTCGACCTGGTCCTCGGCCGGGTAGGGGCCGGTGCCGAGGATGCCGTTCTCCGACTCCAGGATCACCTCCACACCCGGGGGGAGGTGATTGGGGATGAGGGTCGGCAGGCCGATGCCGAGGTTCACGTACTGGCCGTCCGTCAGTTCACGCGCGGCGCGCGCGGCCATCTCTTCCCTGGTCCAGGCCATCACTCGCCCACCGTTCCGTCCGTCGCGGGCGCCGAGACCGTCCGCTTCTCGATCATCTTGGCGTTGGCCTGCTCGGGGGTCAGGGCCACCACGCGCTGCACGAAGATGCCGGGCAGATGCACGGCGTCCGGGTCGATCCCGCCCGGCTCCACGAGCTCCTCGACCTCGGCGATCGTCACCCGGCCGGCCATCGCGGCGAGCGGGTTGAAGTTCCGCGAGGACTTGCCGAAGACGAGGTTGCCGTGCCGGTCGCCCTTGGCGGCCCGTACCAGCGCGAAGTCGGTGCGGATGCCGTGCTCCAGCACGTACTCCGTACCGTCGAACTCGCGCACCTCCTTCGGCGGGGAGGCCAGCGTGACGCCGCCGTGGCCGTCGTACCGCCACGGCAGTCCGCCCTCGGCGACCTGCGTGCCGACTCCGGCGGGTGTGTAGAAGGCGGGGATCCCGGCTCCGCCCGCGCGCAGCCGTTCGGCCAGCGTGCCCTGCGGGATCATCTCGACCTCCAGCTCGCCGGCCAGGTACTGCCGGGCGAACTCCTTGTTCGCGCCGATGTACGAGCCGGTGACACGGGCGATGCGTCCCGCGGCGAGCAGGGTCGCGAGCCCGGAGTCCATCGCCCCGCAGTTGTTGGAGACGACCCCGAGCCCCTGGACGCCCCGCTCGTGGAGAGCCGTGATCAGCACGTTCGGCACGCCGCTGAGGCCGAATCCGCCGACCGCCAGGGTCGCGCCGTCCGGTACATCGGCCACCGCCTCCAGTGCCGTGGCGACCACCTTGTCCATCCGTGAAGCCTCATCTCTCCCGACGGTCCTGCCCTCGAATTAATCAGCGCACTGATTATTTTTTCGAGGTGCTCGACACGCTGCCACCAGGACTTCGGTCCGTCAAGAGTCCAGGTGAATGCGTGATTGTGAAGGAACGGGACGGCCGACGAGGGCGGGACAGCTGTAGGGTTGGGCAGGTATCGTTCAGTGCACCAACGAATTCTTCAGCGGTGACGTCAGGAGCGCACATGGCCGCGGTGGACCTCTCCACCCACCCCGGGCACCTGGCCCGGCGACTTCAGCAGGCGCACTACCTGCTGTGGAACACGATGGTCTCCGAGGAGATCACCTCGCCCCAGTTCGCGGTCCTGAACGCGCTCGTCGCCGAGCCCGGTCTCGACCAGCGCACGGTGGGGGAGCGGGTGGGGCTCGACCGGTCCACGATCGCCGAGGTCGTCAGCCGGCTCGGGCGCCGCGCGCTGCTGGACAAGGTGCGCGACCCGGAGGACGGGCGGCGCTTCCTGCTCCGCCTCACGGACGACGGACTGCGCGTCCACCGCAAACTGACCGTGCGCGTCGCGCGCATGAACCAGGTCTTCCTGGCCCCCCTCTCCGCCGAGGAGCAGAGCCTGTTCTTCGACCTCGTCCAGCGCGTGTCGGAGGCCGCCGAGGGGCTCCGCAACCCCGCGGAACCCCTTCGCGCGCAGCACTGAGGGGCCTTTCACGCCTTGGCCAGGACCACCCACACCTGGCCCGGCGCGAAGTTCATCGGCGCGCCGTCCGGGGTGGTGAACCGGGTGCCGTCGGCCGCCTCGGGGCGCGTCCAGTTCGCGTCGAAGGCGCGGCCGTCGCGGAGCACCTGGGCCGTGCCCGAGCCCACCGACTCCGTGAACGGCGTGTTGTTGCCGAGGAAGTCGTGGTACTTGGACGTGCGCACCTTCACGTACTGGATGACCACCGTCGCCGGCGCCACCGTCCTGCCGTCGGTCGTCACCGTGGGGGTGCCGTCCATGGCCACCAGCCAGCGCCCGCGCTCGGCGGACCAGGTGAAGGTGAAGCGGGCCGACGGGAAGCGGACCGTGCGCGAGGTCTCCGGGGTGCCGCCGGGTGGTGCCGCGCCGAAGTGGAAGCCCGTGGTCAGCGCCGTGTCGCCGGGCGCGGAGTCCATCAGCCGGCGTGGACGCAGATACAGGTTGTGCGGAGCGGCCTTGCCGGAGCCCCGGTACCAGGCGTCGGGCACCTTGCCGGCCGGCTCGGGATCCAGCGGGGCGTCGTTTATCAGCGGCAGCAGCTTGTGCTGGGCACCGGAGAACGCGAGCGTCGGCTCGTGGAACTGTCTCAGCAGTTCGAGATCCGACTCGCGGGCACTGCGTACGGGCCCGACGGCGTCGGGCAGGGTGCTCGCGAAGACCGCCATCAGCCGGCTCAGACCTCCCTCCACCTGCTCGGCGTAGACCACGTCCGCCGCGTCGAGTCCCGTCTGGGGGCGGGCGTCGGGCGCGTTGTCGATCTTCACGGCGAGCACCGGACCGGCGTTCACCGTGCCGGTCGCGCTCTCGCTCTCGCTCGGAGTCCGACTCTGCGTCGGCGACCGCCCGTCGTCGGTGGCCCCGCCCCCCGAGGTGCAGCCCGACACCAGGGAGCCCGTCACCGTGACGGCCAGCAGCGCCGCCGTCCACGCGCCCCGCCGCGTCCGCACCATCTCTCGCATGCTCACCGTGCCACCTGTCCCGTGCCATTGATTTATGCGTTCATCAGTTCATCGGTGGCCGTACCCGATCGTTTCTGATTGCGCGCGGCGACTGAGCCGATCGGCTCAGCGGGACGATCCGTGCAGGTCGGAGGAGGTCGCGGAGGCGGTGGTTCCGTGCCGGTGTGTCAGTTCTGCCCGGTGTGCCCGCTCCGTGGCCCCAGGATCTCCGCCAGGTCGTAGCCGACCGGCTCCTCCAGTTGTCCGTACGTGCAGCTCTCGGCCGTGCGGTCGGGACGCCATCGGCGGAAGCGGGCCGTGTGGCGGAACCGTACGCCGTTCTCCATGTGGTCGTACGCCACCTCGGCCACCCGCTCGGGCCGGACCGGGACCCACGACAGGTCCTTCTTCGCCGACCATCTGCTCGGCGCGCCCGGCAGCCGGGCGCCCTCGTGCGCCGACTCCTGCGCCCAGGCCGCCCACGGATGCCCGGTCACGTCGTCGAGCCGCAACGGCTCCAGTTCCTCCACCAGTTCCGCCCGCCGCTTCATCGTGAACGCGGCGCTCACCCCCACGTGCTGGAGCGTGCCCCCGGTGTCGAACAGACCGAGCAGCAGCGACCCGACGACCGGCCCGCTCTTGTGGAAGCGGTAGCCGGCCACGACGACGTCCGCCGTCCGCTCGTGCTTGATCTTGTACATGGCCCGCGCGTCCGGCAGATACGCCAGCGTGAGGGGCTTCGCCATGACCCCGTCGAGCCCCGCCCCCTCGTACTGCTCGAACCACCGCTCTGCCACCGCGCGGTCCGTGGTCGCGGGCGCCAGGTGCACCGGTGCCGTCACATCGGCCAGCGCCTTCTCCAGCAGCGCGCGCCGGTCGGTCAGCGGCACGTCGAGCAGGGCGGCGTCCGCGAGGGCCAGCAGGTCGAAGGCCACGAAGGACGCGGGGGTCTTCTCGGCCAGCATCCGCACCCGTGAGTCCGCGGGGTGGATCCGCTCCGTGAGCGCGTCGAAGTCGAGCCGCCCGTCCCTGGCGATCACGATCTCCCCGTCCATCACGCAGCGCTTTGGCAACCGCTCCCGCAACGCCTCGACAAGCTCAGGAAAGTACCTGGTCAGCGGCTTGCCGGTGCGACTGCCGATCTCCAGCTCGTCCCCGTCGCGGAACACGATCGCCCGGAAGCCGTCCCACTTCGCCTCGTAGTGCATGTCCGGCGGGATCTTCGCCACGGACTTGGCGAGCATCGGCTTCACGGGTGGCATCACCGGCAGATCCATACTTCGACTGTAAGAGCCGTCCATGGTGTCCGCCTGTTGCGTCTTCCGGTCACGGGGACCCGGCTGTCCTGGGGTTTTGAGCCGGGGGTCCCGCCGGAAGCGGAGGCTTCCGGCGGGACGGCCGAGCGGGGTCAGCCGAAGTAGTCCGGCTGGGTCTGGACGTTCAGCTCGTCCAGCCGCACCCGCTTGGCGGGGTCCGTGCGCCGGTCGCTGATCTTCAGCACGTCGAGGCCCTTGGCTATGTCGTTCGAGTAGATGTGCCCGTTGTAGTAGTACGCCGACCAGGAACCGCCGATGACCAGTTCGGTGGAGGACACCGGCCCGCGCTCGAAGTAGGCGATCTCCTTCGGGTTCGAGGAGTCGGTGAAGTCCCAGACCGAGACGCCGCCCTGGTACCAGGCCTGGACCATCAGGTCCCTGCCCTTGACCGGGATCAGCGAGCCGTTGTGCGCGACGCAGTTCTCGGTGGCCGCCTGGTGGCGGGGGATCTTGTAGTAGCTGCGGAAGACCAGCTTGCGCTTGTCGCCCTTGCCGACGATGTCGTAGATGCCGTCCGCGCCGCGGTCCGGGCCGATCTCGGCGTTGCAGGTGGCCGCGCCGCCGCCCCCCAGCTCGTCGGTGAAGACGACCTTGTCCGCCTTCTGATTGAAGGTCGCCGAGTGCCAGAACGCGAAGTTGACGTTGTCCTGGACCCGGTCGATGACCCTCGGGTTCTCCGGGTCCTCGATGGAGAACAGGATGCCGTCACCCATGCAGGCGCCGGCCGCCAGGTCCTTCCCCGGCAGCACCGTGATGTCGTGGCAGCCGGTCGTCTTGGAGACGCCCGGATTGGTGGGCGAACCCGGGTTGCCGCCCCCGTCCGGGCCCTCGCCCGGGAAGAGCACGGGGAAGTTCACGACCGCCGCCCGCTCGGGGGCCTTACGGGGCACCTTGATGACGGAGATGCCGTCGTGCGGGGGTTGGCAGTCCGGGTAGGAGGCGTTCGGTGAGTACGAGGAGACGTAGACGAAGACGTTCCTGCGCTCCGGCACCAGGGTGTGGGTGTGCGAGCCGCAGGCGGTCTCGACGGCGGCGACGTACCTCGGGTTCCTCTTGTCGCTGATGTCGAAGATCTTCATGCCCTCCCAGGAGGACTTCTCGGTCGCGGGCTGCGTGGTGCTGTTGCAACTGCTGTCGCTGCGCGAGGAGTCGGTGGAGAGGAAGAGCAGGTCGCCGGAGACGGAGATGTCGTTCTGCGAGCCCGGGCAGAGCACCTGCGCGACGGTCTTCGGCGCCGCGGGGTCGGTGATGTCGAAGATGCGGAAGCCGTCGAAGTTTCCGGCGAAGGCGTACCGGCCCTGGAAGGCCAGGTCCGAGTTGATGCCCGGCAGCACGTCCTTGGGGATGTTGGTGAGGTGTTCGATGTTGCCGGAGTGGACGATCTCGTCCTGCCCGGGTATCCCGCCGTCGGCGATCGCCTCGGCCGCCCGGGTCCGCGCCTCCTGCGACACCCGGGTCTCCGCGGCCGGGCCGTCCCCGGGGTCGGGGGTGGCTGCCGCGGGAACGGCCGTCAGGAGTGCCGCGAGGAGTCCGGCACAGGCCGCGACGACACCCAGACGTCTGCGCCGCGTTCGGGGATGGTGTAACAGGGTCACTGCAACCTCCATAGTCGCCGTTCACGGGAGAACGGTTCACGGTCCTCAGCAGTCTCACCTTCATCATGCGCAGATCAAAGACACGTAATGCTTTCGCCATGAATCTCGCCGGTGATCAGTGCGAGGATCCGTGCGTGTCAGTCAGGTTCATCAACTCCCCCGCACCAGGAGGCCGTTGTGTTCGGAAGCCGGGCGTCCCTCACCACCGCGGCCGCGCTGCTCGCGCTCGCCCTCGCCGGCTGTGACGCGGACACCGACCACAGGTCCGGCGCCGGCGGCGGACCTTCGGTGATCGTCCCCGGCGCACCGGGCGAGGAGAACCGCACGCTCTCCGCCGACGAGGCGGCCGCGCAACGCGCCGAGGACGACACCCCCAACAAGGCCGACGTGTCGTACGCCCGGATGATGATCCGGCATCACGCCCAGGCCCTGAAGATGACCGGGCTCGTCCCGGACCGCGCCCGGGCGGGGGACCTCAAACGCCTCGCCCTGCGCATCTCCGCGGCCCAGGGTCCCGAGATCGAGGCCATGCGGGGCTGGCTGAAGACCCACGGCAAGACGGAGACCGGGGACACCGGGGGCCACCAGCACACCGAGATGCCCGGAATGGCGACGGACGCCCAGCTGAAGAAGTTGCGGGCGGCCCGCGGAGCGGACTTCGACGCCCTCTTCCTCACCCTGATGATCACTCACCACGAGGGAGCCATCACCATGGCCACCGACGTCAAGGCGCAGGGCAACAACCTGGGGATCGAGGAGATGGCCGACGACCTGGTGGCCCAGCAGACCAGCGAGATCACCCGCATGCGCGCGATGCGCTAGTGCTCCCTCGTCCGCTGCGGTCGCGGACCGCATGGCCCGGCCGGGAGCGCCGGCCGGCCCGGAGCAGGGCCGCACCGGTCGCCGCCCCCGCCCGGAGCGTCCGCCACTGACCCGCACGACCGGCGCACCGCCCCGGCGCCGCAAGGGAACCCGCTCCCACCCCGTCGTACGGCCCCCACCCCGGACCCCGCACGCCGGTCGGCCGAGCTCGTGCACCCGCGGGTTCCGAGGCGGACGCACCCGCACACGACGCCCGCGCCCCTGCTCGGCGCGGGCGTCCGCCCGGTGTGCGGGCCCCGCGAGCTGCGCCTACCGTGGCTCGCATGGGCGATGCGGTGGAACTCGAAGCAGCCGGCCGGAGCGTTCGTCTGTCCAGCCCGGACAAGATCTTCTTCCCGGAGCGCGGCTTCACGAAGCTGGACCTCGCCCAGTACTACCTCGCCGTCGGCGACGGCATCCTGCGCGCCCTGCGCGACCGCCCCACCACGCTGGAGCGCTACCCGGACGGGGTGACCGGCGAGTCCTTCTTCCAGAAGCGGGCCCCCAAGAACATGCCCGACTGGATCCCGCGGGCCCACATCACCTTCCCCAGCGGCCGCAGCGCCGACGAGATGTGCCCCACCGAGCCCGCCGCCGTGCTGTGGGCCGCGCAGTTCGGCACGCTCACCTTCCATCCGTGGCCCGTCCGCCGCGACGACGTCGACAGCCCCGACGAACTGCGCATCGACCTCGACCCGCAGCCCGGCACGGACTACGCCGACGCGGTGCGCGCCGCCCACGAACTGCGCGAGGTCCTGCACGAGTACGGCGGCCTGCGCGGCTGGCCCAAGACCTCCGGGGGACGCGGGCTGCACGTCTTCGTGCCCATCCAGCCGCGCTGGACGTTCACCCAGGTGCGCCGGGCCGCCATCGCCGTCGGGCGCGAACTCGAACGCCGTATGCCCGATCAGGTCACCACCGCCTGGTGGAAGGAGGAGCGGGGCGAGAAGATCTTCGTCGACTACAACCAGACCGCCCGGGACCGCACCATCGCCTCGGCCTATTCCGTACGGCCCCGCCCGCACGCCCCGGTCTCCGCACCGCTGCGCTGGGACGAGGTGCAGGACGCCAGGCCCCGGGACTTCGATCTGGCGACCATGCCGGGGCGTTTCGCCGAACTCGGCGACGTGCACGCCGACATGGACGACCACGCCTTCTCCCTGGAGGCACTGCTGGAACTCGCCAGCCGCGACGAGCACGACCACGGCCTCGGCGATCTCCCGTACCCGCCCGAGTACCCGAAGATGCCGGGCGAGCCCAAGCGGGTCCAGCCGAGCCGCGCGAAGCACGAGGACGCCGGGCCGTCGGGCACCTGACCCTCCCGGCCGAGCCGCCCCGCGATGGGGCCGGTTCGAGCCGTTCTCGAAGATCGGGGAGCACCTTCACGGAGCGGGCGGTCACGCGGCTATCCTGATCGGCATCCGCCGAGGAGGTGCCCTGAGTGACCGGGACAGCGTCGCGCCCCACGCTGGAGGCCGTGGCCGCGCGGGCCGGGGTCTCCCGGGCCACCGTGTCACGGGTCGTGAACGGTGGGGACGGAGTCCGTGAGCCGCTCGTCGAGCGGGTGCGCCGGGCCGTCGAAGAACTCGGGTACGTTCCGAACCAGGCCGCGCGCAGCCTCGTCACCCGGCGCCACGACGCGGTCGCCGTCGTGATCGCCGAGCCGGAGACCAGGGTCTTCGCCGACCCGTTCTTCGCGCTCCAACTCCGGGGGATCAGCAAGGAACTGACGGCCAACGACTCACAGCTGGTCCTGCTGCTCACGGAGGGCCGGGACGACCACGCCCGCGTCGCCCGCTACCTCGCCGGCGGCCATGTCGACGGCGCGCTCGTGTTCTCCCTGCACCTCGACGACCCGCTGCCGGGTCTCATCCACGGCGCGGGTGTGCCGACCGTGTTCGGCGGTCGGCCCGGCTGGGGCGACGGCGTCCGCGAAGCGGTCTACGTCGACTGCGACAACCGGGGCGGGGCCCGTCAGGCCGTCCGTCATCTGCTCGGGCTCGGGCGGACCCGCATCGCCCACATCACCGGAGCCCTCGACCAGACGTCCGCGGTCGACCGCCTTGACGGTTTCCGGGACGTCATGGCCGACGCCGGTCCCGAGCTCGTCGCGCAGGGCGACTTCACCCCCGCCGGCGGTGAACGCGCGATGCGCGAACTGCTGGAGCGCCGCCCCGACGTCGACGCGGTGTTCGTGGCGAACGACCTGTCGGCCCTCGGCGCCCTGCGCGTGCTGCGTGAGCAGGGACGACGGGTGCCCGAGGACGTGGCCGTGATCGGCTTCGACGACATGCTGCCGATCGCCGAACAGATGGATCCGCCGTTGACGACGGTGCGTCAGGAGATAGAGGAGATGGGCCGGTTGATGGCCCGTCTGCTGATCCGCGGACTGGAGAGCGGTCCGGGCACGGAGCCCCCGGCACCCGATCCCACCGGAGTGGTCCTGCCGACGACGATCGTGCGACGGGCATCGGCCTAGCACCGCCGGTGCCGGTGCCGGTGTCGCGTCGGGTCCCGTGCCCGGGGGGCGTCAGTTCTGTTGCGGTGCGCTCTTGATCACCGCGAAGCGGGCCCCGTACGGATCGGTGAGCTTGGCCATGCGGCCGACGCCCTCCATGTCCGTGGCCGGCATCCGCACCGCACCGCCGAGCTGCTCGGTCCTGGCGACCACGGCGTCCGTGTCGGGAACCTCGATGTACGGCAGCCAGTACGCGCCGGTCTTGGCCTCGACCGGGTCGTCCGCGAGCGGCACCAGGCCGCCGAACATGTCCTCCTCCTCGGTCTCCGCCGGATTGATACAGGTGTAGGTCCCGCCCGGGAACTCGGCCGCCGACGTGTGCCACCCGAAGACGGAGTTGTAGAAGGCGGCGGCCGCCGCGATGTCCGGCGTACAGAGCTCCACCCAGCACAGGGAACCCGGGTCGCCCGCCATTCCCAGGCCCTTGGTACGGCCGGGCTGCCAGATGCCGAAGGTCACGCCCGCCTGATCGGCCAGCATGGCCATGTGCCCCTCGCCCATCACGTCCATCGGCGGCATGAGTACCGTGCCCTTGTGCTGCTCGACCGTCTTGGCGGTGGCTTCGGCGTCCGAGGTCTGGAAGTAGACGTTCCAGGACGGCGGGCCCTGCTCGGGGGTGACCTGCATGCCCCCGGCCACCGTCCTGCCGTCCACCTGGAAGAAGCCGTAGCCACCGGCGTCCGGCCCCGCGGACTGGAACCGCCAGCCGAAGAGGCCGCCGTAGAAGGCGATGGCACCCTCGATGTCGGCCGTGCCGACATCCAGCCAGTTCGGGGAGCCGTTGACGAATCGGGTGGTGAGCATGATTGCCCTCCTTTGAGGGGTCCCGTTGCCTTTGGTGCCGAGTCTTCCACCGCCCACCGACAATCGCCCCGGAGACGCGCAAACCGCCCGCGGGGGCGTCACCCGTCACTCCGGGTGGCCGCAAGTATCCGTATCGTCGCCGCGTTCTCCCGCGCGCCGCCGTGCCAGGGACCGTTCCGCGGGGCCATCATCGAGGCCGCCGGACGCCTTGGTACACCGCGTTGATCCCGCGTTGATCGAACGTTTTTCGCCGCGGGGCACGCTCGTGCCATGTACTCGGTAACCATCACTCCGTCCGACCTCGCCTGGCAGGAGCAGGCGTTGTGCGCGCAGACGGGGGCGGACTTCTTCTTTCCCGAGCCGGGCAGCTCGGTGCGCGAGGCCAAGCGCATCTGCGGCATGTGCGCGATGCGTCCGGCATGCCTCGAATACGCGCTCAGCAACGACGAACGCTTCGGCGTGTGGGGCGGACTCTCCGAGAAGGAGCGTCTGGGCCTGCGGCGCGCCCTGGAGTGACGCGGGGCGTCACGACGGCCAGGGACCGGACCGGCCCGGATCGCCGTGTCCCGTGTGCGGGTGGGGGGCCCGCCGGGGCACGGCGGGCGCGGGCGCACCGGCGGGACCTGAACTCCGCCGGGGCGCCCGCGCCCGTTCACGGTCACGCGCCTCGCGCGTGCGCGGTCCGGGTCAGGCGGTGGCGCGGGCCGCCATCCGCGCCTTGCGGGCGGCGAGTTTCGCGTCGAACTTCGAGGCCTCGGCGTCCAGGCCGCCCATGAAGTAGCCGAGCTCCTCCTGGGCCTTCAGGCCCTCGGGGCCGAGGCCGCCGATCTCCAGCACCTTGAGATGACGCAGCACGGGCTGGAGCACGTCGTCGTGGTGGATGCGCAGGTTGTAGACCTCGCCGATGGCCATCTGCGCGGCCATGCGCTCGAAGCCGGGCATGCCGTGACCGGGCATCCGGAAGTTGACGACGACGTCACGGACGGCCTGCATGGTCAGGTCGGGGGCGAGCTCGAACGCGGCCTTCAGGAGGTTGCGGTAGAAGACCATGTGCAGGTTCTCGTCGGTCGCGATGCGCGCCAGCATGCGGTCGCAGACCGGGTCGCCCGACTGGTGGCCCGTGTTGCGGTGCGAGATGCGGGTCGCCAGCTCCTGGAAGGCGACGTACGCGACCGAGTGCAGCATCGAGTGGCGGTTGTCCGACTCGAAGCCCTCGCTCATGTGCTGCATACGGAAGGCTTCGAGCTTGTCCGGGTCCACCGCGCGCGAGGCGAGCAGGTAGTCGCGCATCACGATGCCGTGCCGGCCCTCCTCCGCCGTCCATCGGTGCACCCAGGTGCCCCAGGCGCCGTCGCGGCCGAACAGGGACGCGATCTCGTGGTGGTAGCTCGGGAGGTTGTCCTCGGTGAGGAGGTTGACGACGAGCGCGATCCGGCCGATCTCGGTGACCTTGGACTGCTCCTTCTCCCAGGCCTCGCCGTCCTCGAACTGCCCCGGGAAGTTGCGGGCGTCGCTGAAGGGCACGTACTCGTGCGGCATCCAGTCCTTGGCCACCTTCAGGTGCCGGTTGAGCTCCGTCTCGACGACTTCCTCCAGCGCGTACAGCAGCCGGGCGTCGGTCCAGGCGGCCGCCGGGCTGCCGAGGTCGGGGGAAGTGATCGTCACTGGTGCTCCAGGGAGGGACGGGTTCAACGAGCGGAATTCCAACCTACGGCATCGTAGGCTACGTCTCCGTAGGTTACGACTCCGTAGGTTAAGGAGCCCGTAAAGATCGCTGATCAGGGGCGTTGTGGGCGAGAGCGCCCCGCTCTCCGGCCCATGCCGGAGAGGCCCGGGGCGTCGAGGTGCTGGGCCGTACGGATGACGCGCTCACTCGTTCAGCCGTACAGCCCCCGAAGCCTCACCGAGAGACAGGTCACGCACCCTTCGAGCTTCTCGAACTCGCCGATGTCCACCACGACCGGTTCGTGGCCGAGGTCGGCGAGCAGCTCCGCGGTCTTCGGGGCGGACGCGGCCATCAGCAGCTTGCCGCCGCCCAGGAGCACCACGTGCGCCCCGGACTCCTCGGGCACGGCGAGGAAGCGCGGGAACAGCGAGGGGGTGTCCACCAGCGGTTCGTGCCCGATCACCGTCCCGTCGGGCAGTGCCGTGACCGCCGACTTCAGATGCAGCACCTTGCTGACGGGGACGGCGACGACCCGCGCCCCCAGCGGTTCGAAGACGGCGCGGAGCTGCTGGACCCCGGCCGCGTTCGTCCGGCCGCCGCGGCCCACGTAGATCGTGTCGCCCACCTTCAGGACGTCGCCGCCGTCGAGGGTGCCCGGATCCCAGATCCAGTTCACCGAGCAGCCGAGGCGCGCCACGGCCTCCTCCACCCCCGGCGTCTCGCCCCGGCGGGACTCGGCGCCGGGCCGGGCGATGAGCGCGACATTGCGGAAGACGACGACGGCGTCCTCGACGAACACCGCGTCCGGGCAGTCCTCGGCCGGGTCCACCTCCACGGTCTCCCAGCCGTGCGTCCGCAGCGCCTCGGTGTAGGCCTCCCACTGTTCGACCGCGAGATCGACGTCCACCGCCGTGCGTTCCACATGCGTCACCAGCCCCTCGGCGAGGCGGGGGCCGGGCCGGCGGACGAGCGCTTTCTGACTGGGCACGGGCGGGTCTCCGAATCGGCAGGGGGTGTCGAACGCACCATCATGCAGCGCGGTCCGCGCACGCAGAAGACCCCCGGACGGACACCGGGGGCCGCCCACCCCCGACGCTAGGCGGCCCCCGCCTTCCGCACTATGAGGAATACCCGACAGTTTCCGGAGCGATTTCTTTCAGTTCTCCTCCTTCCAGCAGCAGCTGTCGCGTGATGCCGATCGACTCCAGGAACGGCATGTCGTGGCTGGCGACGATCAGTGCCCCCTCGTACGACTCCAGGGCCGTGGTGAGCTGGCGGACGCTCGCGATGTCGAGGTTGTTCGTCGGCTCGTCGAGCATCAGGAGCTGCGGGGCGGGATCGGCCAGCATCAGGGCCGCGAGCGCCGCGCGGAAGCGTTCGCCGCCGGAGAGCGTCGCCGCCTGCTGGTCGGCCTTCGCCCCCTTGAACAGGAAGCGGGCGAGACGGGCCCGGATCCGGTTGGTGGTGGCGAGGGGTGCGTACCGGGCCACGTTCTCGGCGACCGTCAGCTCGTCGTCCAGGACGTCGAGCCGCTGCGGCAGGAAGCGCAGCGGCACATGGGCGTGCGCCTCGCCGGACACGGCCTCCAGCTCCCCGGCGATCGTGCGCAGGAAGGTCGTCTTGCCCGACCCGTTGCGCCCGATGAGGGCCACGCGCTCGGGTCCGCGAAGATCGAGGATCCCGTTCACCCGTGTGCCGTGCTTCAGCTCCAGCCGGTCGAGCGTGAGGACGTTGCGCCCCGGCGGCACCGCCGTGTACGGCAGGTCGATCCGGATCACGTCGTCGTCCCGTACGGCCTCCACCGCCTCGTCGAGGCGCTCCTTCGCCTCGCTGAGCCTGCCCTCGTGCAGGATCCGGTGCTTGCCCGCGGACTCCTGGGCCGACCGTTTGCGCGCCCCCATCACGATCTTCGGTTCGCGCTTCTGGTCGTTCATCTTCTGGCCGTACCGCCTGCGCCGGGCCAACTTGACCTGGGCGTCGACCAGTTCGCGTTTCTGCTTCTTCAGATCGGACTCGGCGACACGCACCATGCGCTCCGCCGCCTCCTGTTCGGCGGCCAGCGCCTCCTCGTACGCGGAGAAGTTCCCGCCGTACCAGCCGACCTCGCCGGAGTGCAGATCGGCGATCTGGTCGGCCAGGTCGAGGAGTTCGCGGTCGTGACTGACCACGATCATGACCCCGGACCAGGCCTCCACGGCCGCGTACAGCCGCCGCCGCGCGTACAGGTCGAGGTTGTTGGTGGGTTCGTCGAGCAGGAGGATGTCGGGCCGGCGCAGCAGGAGCGCGGCCAGCCGCAGCAGCACCGACTCGCCGCCGGACACCTCGCCGATGGTGCGGTCCAGGTCGATGCGCCCGAGGCCGAGCTCGCCGAGGGTGGCGCGGGCCCGCTCCTCGACGTCCCAGTCGTCGCCGACGACGTCGAAGTGCTCCGCGGACGCGTCGCCCGCCTCGATCGCGTGCAGGGCGGCGCGGACCGCGCGGATGCCGAGCGCCTCGTCGACCCGCAGCCCGGTGTCGAGGGTGACGTTCTGCGGCAGATGGCCGACCTCGCCCGCGAGCCGGACGGTGCCGTCGGCCGGGGTGAGATCTCCGGCGATCAGCTTCAACAGGGTTGATTTGCCGGATCCGTTGACGCCGACGAGTCCGGTGATGCCGGGTCCGAAGGCGACCTGGAGACCGTCGAAGACCTCGGTGCCGTCCGGCCAGGCGAAGGACAGGGAGGTGCAGGTGACGGAAGTGGGGAACGTTGACATGAGGGCCTCGCGATTGCTGGATGCGGTCGGGGGTACGCGTACGGGACACCGCGAGGCGACGACGATCCAGTTCGGAGGAGAGCGGGAAGAACAGGCTCCGCACCCTGGGACGGCTCGAACGCCGAGGTCGCACGCTGCGCACACGCGGGTCCCACGGGACCGGCTGTGTGACGCGGTGTCTCCGACCTCAGACGAGCAACGTCCTTCTCCATTCGACGGCAACAGAACCGCTTCCCACCGTAGGGACGGTCCTGAGGGCTGTCAAAGGATTAACGCGCCACCGCCCACCGCCCACCGACGAACCGAGGAGACCCCGTGCCGAACGGCCCGCTCTCGTTGCCCGCCCGGCTCTACCTCCTGGCGTGGGACACCACGAAGGGGAGGCTCACCGGCTCCACCCACCTCCACCACCTGGTGCGCGCCGGCGCCCTCACCGAACTCGCCCAGCGCGGGCTGCTCTTCGACGACGACGGCATCGTCACCCCCGTCGACGCCGACTCCCGGACCGGGGACGTGGTTCTCGACGGGCTCCTGGAGCTCGTGTCGGAGTCCCTGCCCCGTGGATGGAAGCAGTGGGTCACCTGCCGGGCCCGGGTCACCCTGGACGCGGTCCGCGCCCAGCTCGCCGCCGAGGGATACCTGCGGGCGCAGCGCAAGCGGGTCTTCGGGATCTTCCCGTCCGTCGAGTACGAACTGGACCGGGTACCCGTGGTGGACGCCCTGCGCGCGGACGCCCGGGAGGTGCTGGAGGGACCGGTGCCGGTCGCCGACGTCGGTGACCGCGAGGCGGCCCTCGTCGCCCTGGCCACCGCGGCCGAGCTGCGCACCTTCGCGTCGTCCAAGGAGCGCAGGCTCCACCGGGTCCGTATCGACCAGCTCACCGAACGCGGGGGCGCGGCGGCTCCCGCGCTGAGGAAGGTCATCCAGGACGTCCGTACGGCGGTGGTCGTGGCGGCCACGACGGCCGCCTCCACGACCGCGGCCACGACCGCGACCACGTCGACCTGACCGCGGCCACGACCGCGTCGACCTGACCGCGGCCGGGACCGGGCCGAAGCCCATGACTTCCGGGCAGTGCGACCCGGCGACGTGTACGTACGGGCACGGCCACGCCGGACCGACCGCGGCGACGACCGGGTCGAACCGGGCGTGGTCATGTCCGGGTCGGGCCACGCCGGACCGGACGCCCACCCCCCACGTACCGGACGCCCGCCCCCCACGTACCGGACGCCCGCCCGCCCAGGTACCGGACGCCCGCCCCCCACGTACCGGACGCCCGGCCCCACGTACGTGTCGGATTCCTGCCAGCTCCCCTCGTGCCGACCGTGCTTGGGTTGTCCCCATGACCGACATCGAGCGACTCCGCGACTCCGCCCACGCCTTCCGCGCCCTGCACGTGCCCGGCCGGCCCCTCGTCCTGGCGAACGCCTGGGACGCGGTGACCGCGCGGATCGTCGAGGACGCGGGTGCCGCGGCGGTGGCCACCACCAGCGCCGGCCTCGCCTGGGCACGGGGCGTGGCGGACGGGGACCGGCTGGAGCGGGAGGACGCGCTCGCGGCCGTCGCGCGGATCACCGCCGTGGTCCGGGTGCCGGTCAGCGCGGACATCGAGAGCGGGTACGCGTCCGACGCCACGGGCCTGGGGGACACCGTCCGCGCGGTGCTCGCGGCGGGCGCGGTGGGCGTGAACATCGAGGACGCCCTCTACGGGGAGGGGGCCGGGCCGCTGCGACCGGTGGCGGAGCAGGCGGAGCGCGTCGCGGCGGTCCGCGCGGCCGCCGACGCGGCGGGGGTGCCCCTGTTCGTCAACGCGCGCATCGACACGTATCTGCGGGGCGCGGGCGGGCTGGAGGAGACCCTGGAGCGGGCCGCCGCCTTCCTGGCCGCGGGGGCCGACGGCGTCTTCGTCCCCGGAACCGTCGATCCGGCGACCGTGAAGGCGCTCGTCGAAGGCATCGAGGGCCCCCTGAACATCCTGGTGGGCCCCGGGGCGCCGTCCGTGGGGGAGCTGGCCGGACTCGGCGTGGCCCGGATCAGCGCGGGGTCGAGCATCGCGGCGGCCGCGCACGGCCTGGTCCGGCGTGCCGCGCGGGAGCTGCTGGGCACGGGAACCTGCGAGAGCCTGACCGGCGGGTTCGACTACGCCGGCCTCAACGCCCTGATGGGACGCACCGGCTGACGCCACCCGCGCCGCTTCAGCAGGTGCCCCGCATGAGCTCCTCCAGGTCGTGATCCAGGTCGACCTGGAGGTGTTCGAGACCGACCGGCACCAGGTCGGTGGTCTGCTGGAGGAACGTCCGCACCTCGCCCGAGCGCACGTGGATCACGGCGGTGCCCTCGGGGGCGTGGAACTCCAGGACGGTGCGGTCGAAGCCGTACGGCCGCACGCGCACGTCGCCGTCCCCCACCGCGTCCTCCAGACCGGACACGAGCAGTTCCCGTGCGAAGGTCCAGCAGACCTCCACGCCTTCGAGCGTGGCGGGGGCCGGGAAGGTCATGCGGACGGCGAACGGGTCGGTCCGGTCGTAGTGCAGCGTGGCCGGAATGCTCGGCATCCGCGGCGCGGCGGCGACGAGGCGGGCCTCTACGGGCTGCTCGATGACGGTGGACAACGCCTTGCTCCCTTGTGACGGCTGAACGAACTCCGGGCGGATGAAGCCGGTCAATTGAAGAGACGGAAGAATGACCCGGCGCGTGCACCTCTGACCCGAGTGACCTCTGTCACCGAGGTCATGCCCCGGGAGATCCACTCTCTCCGATCGTGGTGATCCTTTTCGGAGATCGCGGTGATCCGTTTTCCGTTCCGCACTCGCCCGACACCGTTGAGGACACCCGGGCGGCCCCCGAGGTTCCCGCCGGAGGCCATCTGGACTCGATCGGGGGAGTGCACTAGCTTCGCCCGCCATGAGGGCCATGGGGAAGACGGGACGCACGGGCCGGACGAGCGCGACGGGTTCGGCGGCCGCGGCACTCGCCGCGGTGCTCGTGATGGCGGCACCCGCGGTGGCGGCGCCGGTACGGGTGCAGGACACGGCGCGGACGGCGGACTGGGTGCTCAAGGACACCGGTACGGACGTGCGTCTGCGCGGACTGTCGGCCGTCAGCAGGGACACCGCCTGGGTGGCCGGTTCGAAGGGCACCGTGCTGCGCACCACCGACGGCGGAGCGCGCTGGCGGAACGTGTCGCCGCCCGGCGCCGCGGACCTGGAGTTCCGCGACATCGAGGCGTTCGACGCGCGGCGTGCCGTGGTCCTGGCCATCGGCGAGGGCGAGGCGTCCCGGGTCTACCGGACCGAGGACGGCGGCGCCACGTGGACCGAGTCCTTCCGCAACACCGACACCCGCGCCTTCTACGACTGCCTCACGTTCCTCGACCGGCGGCACGGTCTGGCGATGAGCGACCCGGTGGACGGCAGGTTCCGCATCCTGTCGACCAGCGACGGCGGCCGCTCCTGGAAGGTGCTGCCCGGGGACGGGATGCCCGCAGCGCAGGAGGGCGAGGCGGGCTTCGCCGCGAGCGGCCAGTGCCTGACCGGCTCCGGGCCCCGCGACGTGTGGCTGGCCACGGGAGGCGGCGCACGCGCGCGCGTGCTGCACTCCGCGGACCGGGGACTGACCTGGACCGCCGGCGACAGCCCGGTCCCCGCGGGAGACCCGGCGCGCGGCGTCTTCGCGCTCGCCTTCCGCGACCGCGACCACGGGATCGCGGTGGGCGGCGACTACCGCGCCGACCAGCCCTCACCGCGGGCCGCGGCGGTCACCCGCGACGGCGGCCGCACCTGGACCACCGCGGACCGGCCCCCGCCCGCCTACCGCTCGGGCGTCACCTGGCTGCCGCACAGCCGCACCGCCGCCCTCGCGGTCGGTCCCACCGGCACCGACCTGACCACGGACGGCGGCCGGACCTGGCGCACCCTCGACACCGGCTCGTACGACACCGTGGACTGCACCCCGGACCTGGGCTGCTGGGCCTCCGGCGAGAAGGGACGCGTCGCCCGGCTGGAGCGCTGAGGCGCGGGGACCTCAGCCGAGGGTGTCGCGATAACGCTCCAGGCCCGGCGCCGTCTTCGTCGCCACGAACTCGGTGACGCGGTAGGCGCACACGCCCGCGGCGACGAACGGGTCGCCCGCGACGATCTCCTCGATGCGCGCCCGGCTCTCCGCGACGGCCAGGATCACCCCGCCGTCGCGGGGGTTCTTGCGACCCGAGGCGAGGAAGGTCCCTGCCGCGTACTGCTCGTCGAGCCAGGCGACATGGGCCTCCAGAACGGCATCGACGGCATCGAGCGGCGCGGTGTAGGACAACTCCAGTACGAACATGATCGCGACCCTACGCCCGCCGTCCGCCGCCCGGGCCCGGCCGGGTGAGGGGCGGCACGTAGGCTCGTCCGCATCATGACGATCGTGAGCATTCCCGCGGGCTGGCCCGTCACCGAGGAACAAGCGCGTGCCGTACAGGACGAGTTGCGCGCGCGGGTGGTGCTCGACGAGCCGGGCCCGCCGCCCGGCACGGGGCACGTGACGGGTGTCGACGTGGCCTACGACGACGAACTGGACGTCGTCACGGCGGCCGCCGTCGTCCTCGACGCGGCGACCCACGAGGTCGTGGCGGAGGCCACCGCCGTCGGCAGGGTCTCCTTCCCCTACGTCCCCGGACTGCTCGCGTTCCGCGAGATCCCGACCGTCATGGCCGCGCTCGACGCCCTGCCGCTCCCGCCCGGCCTGGTCGTCTGCGACGGGTACGGGCTCGCCCACCCCCGCCGTTTCGGCCTCGCGAGCCACCTCGGCGTCCTCACCGGCCTCCCCACGATCGGGGTCGCCAAGAACCCGTTCACCTTCTCCTACGAGGAGCCGGGCGTCCGGCGCGGCAGCGCCTCACCGCTGCTCGCGGGCAGCGACGAGGTGGGCCGCGCGCTGCGCACCCGGGACGGGATCAAGCCGGTGTTCGTGTCCGTCGGCCACCGCGTGGACCTCGGCAACGCCTGCGCCCACACCCTCGCGCTCACCCCTCGGTACCGCCTGCCGGAATCCACCCGCCGGGCGGACTCCCTGTGCCGCCTGGCCCTCCGGCGGGCGACTTCCTGACACCGCCCACCGTCCCCCCGTCGCGGAGGTGAGTACGGCCGCTGAGTACCCGTACGGATGTACGGCCGTGCCGCGACCGGCAGGCTGGTCCGCATGACGACGCACCGGGCATCGAACCCCTCCGCCGGACCCGCGCGGCCCGACGGGCGCGCGGTGACGGCCGTGCTGCTCCTCGCCGTTCCGGCCGGCCTCGCCTGGATCGGCGGGATGATCTACACGGTGGTGGTCTGGGCGTCGTGAGGGTCCCCCGCCCTGACGACCACGCCCGGACGCAGGGTTCGCCGCGTCCGGCCGCGTGGTCGGGAGGCAGGGCCCGTCCCTCGCGCGTGCCGGGCGGCGCCGCACATCCGGACGCCGGACGCCGGGGAGGGGCGACTTCGCGGACGGGACCTAGCGCACCGCCGCCACCCGGAAGGTGATCCCCGCCGCGCTCAGCCGTTCCAGCAGCGCGTCGCCCATGGCCACCACCGGGGTGACCTGACCGGACGTCTTCGGCAGGTCGTCCAGGGCCAGCGCCAGGGCGGACTCCGCGAGCATCTTCGCGGTCTCGCCGTAGCCCGGGTCGCCGCCCGAGACCTCGGTGAACACGCGCCGGCCGCCGCCCTCGCCCACGAAACGCACCGAGAACCAGCTCTTCGCACGGCGCTCGGCGCTCGGCCCCTCGCCCGGCTTGATCCGGTCGGACAGCCAGCGGCGCGCGGGCGGAAGCTGGGCGGCGGCGAAGAGCGCGCTCACCCCGGCGACCCCGCCCAGGGCGATGGGCAGGCGCTCGACGGCCGCGTAGTGGCGGTAGCGGAAGTCCGGCCCGTACCGCGCCAGGGCCCGCGCCGAACGCTGCACCACCTGGGCGTCGATCGTGGGCAGCGGCAGCGCCCACGCCCCGACCTCCTTGGCGAACCGCGGCGCGCCCAGCGGCGCCTCGACCCGTCGCCCCATCAGGCGCGGTTCGTGGTGCCTGCGTTCCCGGGCCGCGGCCAGCATGTGCCGGCCGCGCGCGAACTGGCCCAGCGCGGAGGCGAACGTACCGCCCGAGAACATCGCCCGGGAGCGTACGAATCCCTCCACCCGCAGCGGCACGTCCTCCGGGAGCTGCTGGACCGTGAACCAGGCGCCCAGGTCGTGCGGGATCGAGTCGAAGCCGCAGGCGTGCACGAGCCGTGCGCCCGTCTCCCGCGCGCGTGCGTCGTGCCGGACGTACATCAGGTCCACGAACTCGGGCTCGCCGGTCAGGTCCAGATAGTCGGTCCCGGCGTCCGCGCAGGCGGCCACCAGGTCCTCCCCGTAGGTGATGTAGGGCCCCACGGTCGAGGCCACCACGCGCGCCTGCCGGGCGAGCTCGCGCACCGAGTCCGGGTCCGTGACGTCCGCCCGCAGGACACCGGGCGCGCCGCCGAGCCGCTCCCGCAGCCGTTCCAGCTTCTCGGTGCTGCGTCCGGCGATCGCCCACCGCAGCCCCTCGGGTGCGTGGGCGGCCAGGTATTCCGCGGTGAGCTCCCCGACGAACCCCGTGGCTCCGAAGAGCACGATGTCGTACGCGCGGTCCGGCTCGTTCATCCTGCTCATGACACCCTCCACCACTGTGGGCTGCGCTCGAACGTGCGGCCCGCGCCACGTCGCGCGCGAAGCGCCGTTGTCGGTGGCTGAGGCTAGCGTGAGGTACGAACAGTCGGACGACGAGGTCGCACGAAGAGGCCGGAGGCAGCCGTGACCGTGTCGCAAAACGCGCTGAAAAAGTGGCAGAAGGTGCGTGGATTCGCGCTCGGTCTGCCCGGCGCCTCGGAGGAGTTCCCCTGGGGCGAGACCGTCGCGAAGGTCAACAAGAAGGTCTTCGTCTTCCTCGGTCTCGACGACGGCAGTTACCCGCTCGGCGTCACGGTCAAGCTCAAGGACGAGGCGGCACACGCCCACGCGCTCACCTCGCCGGGCGCTGAGCCCGCCGGGTACGGCCTGGGCAGGGCCGGCTGGGTGCGCGTACCCCTGGAGGAGCGGGGAGCCCCGGCGGCGGAGCTGCTGTGCGACTGGGTCGAGGAGAGTTACCGCGTGATAGCACCCAAAAGACTGATCTCCGAGCTGGACCGACGCTGATCCCGGCGCCGCCCGGCGGTGCCCGCGCTCAGGGCCGGCGGTGCCCGCGATCCGCGCCGGAGTGACGGTGGCGCCGGTCCCGGGGAGGGTCCCGAACCCGGAATGAGACTAAGCGCTTGCTCGCCAGGGGCTTGCCCGGAGTGGAACACGTTCTTAACATCACTGATGTCACATCAGTGGTGTCACAGTGCTGGGGGCTTGATGACAGCGGCAGGAACGCCGGGGCACGGTCCCCTCGCCGGGGTGCGCGTGGTCGAGCTGGCGGGCATCGGGCCCGGCCCGTTCGCCGCCATGCTGCTGGCCGACCTCGGAGCGGACGTCGTCCGGGTGGACCGGCCCGGCGGCGCCGGGATCGGCGTCGACCCGGCACTCGACATCACCAACCGCAACAAGCGGTCCGTGCTCGTCGACCTCAAGGCCGAGGACGGTCCGTCCCGGGTCCTGGACCTGGTCGAACGGGCCGACATGCTGATCGAGGGCTACCGCCCCGGCGTCGCCGAGCGGCTGGGCGTGGGCCCCGAGGACTGCCGGGCCCGCAACCCGCGGCTCGTCTACGGCCGGATGACGGGATGGGGCCAGGAGGGCCCGCTCGCCCAGCGCGCCGGACACGACATCGCCTACATCGCCCTCACCGGCACCCTCGGCATGATCGGCGAACCGGACAGGCCGCCGGCGGTCCCGGCGAACCTCCTCGGCGACTACGCGGGCGGCTCGCTCTACCTCGTCGTCGGTCTCCTCGCCGCCCTGCACCACGCGCGGGCGACCGGCACCGGCCAGGTCGTGGACGCGGCCATCGTCGACGGCACCGCGCACCTCTCGACGATGATCCACGGCATGATCGCCGCGGGCGGCTGGCAGGACCGGCGCTCCGCCAACCTCCTCGACGGCGGCTGCCCCTACTACGGGACCTACGAGACCTCCGACGGCCGGCATATGGCCGTCGGCCCCCTGGAGCAGCGGTTCTACGACCGGTTCGTAGACCTGCTGGGCATCCCCGGACTCGGTCCCGCCCACAAGGACCCGGCCCGCTGGGACGAACTGCGCGCGGCGGTCGCCGACCGCTTCAGGACCCGTACGAGAGACGAGTGGACCGCCGTCTTCGAGGGCACCGACGCGTGTGTGGCGCCGGTCCTGTCGCTGCGCGAGGCGCCCGGGCATCCGCATCTCGCGGCCCGCGGCACGTTCGTGGACCACGGCGGCATCACCCAGCCCGCCCCCGCTCCGCGCTTCTCCGCCACTCCCACGTCCGTCCGCGGCGGGCCCGCCCTGCCGGGCGCCGGCACCGCGGACGTGGCCCGCGACTGGGACGTGCCCGGGCTGACGAAGGACGGCGGCTGATGGCACCCGACCGGCCGCCGGTGCCGCTCGGCGCGGTTGTCTCCGGCCCGGACCGGACGCCCGTGGCGCCTCCAGGCGCGGACCGGGCGCCCGCCCGCACTCGCACGCCCGCCTGGACCCACGCCTCCTGCTTGCCCCGCCCCAGCCCGTGCCACGCCCTCGCCGAGGGCCCCCGTACCCCCTCCAGGAAGGCCCTTCCCGCATGAAGCGGCAGATCTTCACCGCCGAGCACGACGCGTTCCGCGAGACCGTGCGCACCTTCCTCGCCAAGGAGGTGCTTCCCCACTACGAGCAGTGGGAGAAGGACGGCATCGTCTCCCGCGAGGCCTGGCGGGCGGCCGGGAAGCAGGGCCTGCTCGGACTCGCCGTGCCCGAGGAGTACGGAGGCGGCGGCAACGCGGACTTCCGCTACAGCGCCGTGCTCGCCGAGGAGTTCACGCGCGCGGGAGCGGCCGGTCTGGCCCTCGGGCTGCACAACGACATCATCGGCCCGTATCTGACGGACCTCGCCACCGAGGAGCAGAAGCGGCGCTGGCTGCCCGGATTCTGCGACGGCTCGATCGTCACCGCGATCGCGATGACCGAACCCGGCGCCGGCTCCGACCTCCAGGGCATCACCACCCGTGCCGACGACAAGGGCGACCACTTCCTGCTCAACGGCTCCAAGACCTTCATCTCCAACGGCATCCTCGCCGACCTGGTGATCGTGGTCGCCAGGACCACCCCCGAGGGCGGCGCGCACGGACTGTCGCTGCTCGTCGTCGAGCGGGGCATGGACGGCTTCGAGCGCGGCCGCAACCTCGACAAGATCGGCCAGAAGTCGCAGGACACCGCGGAGTTGTTCTTCAACGACGTCCGCGTCCCCAAGGAGAACCTGCTCGGCGAGTTCAACGGCGCGTTCATCCACCTGATGACCAACCTCGCGCAGGAGCGCATGGGCATCGCCGTCGCCGCCATCGCCGGGGCCGAACACCTGCTGGAGATCACCACCGCGTACGTGAAGGAGCGCGAGGCGTTCGGACGGCCGCTCGCCAAGCTCCAGCACATCCGCTTCGAGATAGCCGAGATGGCCACCGAGTGCGCCGTCACCCGTACCTTCCTCGACCGCTGCATCGTCGACCACTCGGACGGCGAACTCGACGCGGTGCACGCCTCCATGGCGAAGTGGTGGGCCACCGAACTGCAGAAGCGCGTCGCCGACCGGTGCCTGCAACTGCACGGCGGCTACGGCTACATGACGGAGTACCGGGTCGCCCGGGCCTTCACCGACGGACGCATCCAGACCATCTACGGCGGGACGACCGAGATCATGAAGGAGATCATCGGTCGCTCCCTGCTCGGCTGAACCCTCATCGAAAGGCTTACCAGTGAGCACCGAAGCGTACGTGTACGACGCGATCCGCACCCCGCGCGGTCGCGGCAAGCAGAACGGCTCCCTGCACGGAACGAAGCCCATCGACCTCGTCGTCGGGCTCATCCACGAGGTGCAGCGCCGCTTCCCCGGCCTCGACCCGGCCGCCGTCGACGACATCGTGCTCGGTGTCGTCGGCCCGGTCGGCGACCAGGGCTCCGACATCGCCCGGATCGCGGCCATCGCCGCCGGACTGCCCGACACGGTGGCCGGCGTCCAGGAGAACCGCTTCTGTGCCTCGGGCCTCGAAGCCGTCAACATGGCCGCGATGAAGGTCCGTTCGGGCTGGGAGGACCTCGTCCTCGCGGGCGGCGTCGAGTCGATGTCACGGGTGCCGATGGCCTCGGACGGCGGCGCCTGGTTCGCCGACCCGATGACCAACCTGGCCACCAACTTCGTGCCGCAGGGCATCGGCGCCGACCTGATCGCCACCATCGAGGGCTTCTCCCGCCGCGACGTCGACGAGTACGCGGCCCTCTCCCAGGAGCGCGCGGCCAACGCCGTGAAGGACGGCCGTTTCGACCGGTCCGTCGTCCCCGTCAGGGACCGCAGCGGTCTCACCGTCCTCGACCACGACGAGTTCCTGCGCCCCGGCACCACCGCCGACTCGCTGGCGAAGCTGAAGCCGTCGTTCGCGGACATCGGTGAACTGGGCGGCTTCGACGCGGTGGCACTGCAGAAGTACCACTGGGTCGAGAAGATCGACCACGTCCACCACGCGGGCAACTCCTCCGGCATCGTGGACGGCGCCTCGCTCGTCGCCATCGGTTCCAAGGACGTCGGCGAGCGCTACGGCCTGACCCCGCGCGCGCGGATCGTCGCCGCCGCCGTGTCCGGCTCCGAGCCGACCATCATGCTCACCGGTCCCGCGCCCGCCGCCCGCAAGGCGCTCGCCAAGGCCGGCCTGACCATCGACGACATCGACCTCGTCGAGATCAACGAGGCCTTCGCGGCCGTCGTCCTGCGCTTCGTGAAGGACATGGGCCTGTCGCTGGACAAGGTCAACGTCAACGGCGGCGCCATCGCGCTCGGCCACCCCCTCGGCGCCACCGGCGCGATGATCCTCGGCACCCTCGTCGACGAGCTGGAGCGCCAGGACAAGCGCTACGGCCTCGCCACCCTGTGCGTGGGCGGCGGCATGGGCATCGCCACGATCGTCGAACGCGTCTGACCTTCCCAACGGATCAAGGATCTACGGAGCATCCCCTGATGAGCACTGAGCCCACCACCATCCGCTGGGAACAGGACGAGACCGGCGTCGTCACCCTCGTCCTCGACGACCCCAACCAGTCCGCCAACACCATGAACGCGGCGTTCCGCGCCTCCCTCGCCGCGGTCACCGACCGCCTGGAGGCCGAGAAGGACTCGATCCGGGGCGTCATCTTCACCTCCGCCAAGAAGACCTTCTTCGCGGGCGGCGACCTGCGCGACCTCATCCGGGTCACCCCCGAGACCGCCCAGGACCTCTTCGAGGGCGGCCTCGCCATCAAGCGGAACCTGCGCCGCATCGAGACGCTGGGCAAGCCGGTCGTCGCCGCCATCAACGGCGCGGCCCTGGGCGGCGGCTTCGAACTCGCCCTCGCCTGCCACCACCGGGTCGCCCTCGACACCTCCGGCACCAAGATCGGCTGCCCCGAGGTCACGCTCGGCCTGCTCCCCGGAGGCGGCGGAGTCGTCCGCACCGTGCGCCTGCTGGGCATCGCCGACGCCCTCCTGAAGGTCCTCCTCCAGGGCACGCAGTACAACGCGACGCGCGCCCGGGACAACGGCCTCGTCCACGAGGTGGCCGCCACCCCCGAGGAACTGCTCGCCAAGGCCCGCGCGTTCATCGACGCCAACCCCGAGTCGCAGCAGCCCTGGGACAAGCCCGGCTACCGCATCCCCGGCGGCACCCCGTCGAACCCGAAGTTCGCGGCCAACCTGCCCGCCTTCCCGGCCAGCCTGCGCAAGCAGACGAACGGCGCCCCCTACCCGGCCCCGCGCAACATCCTCGCGGCCGCCGTCGAGGGCTCGCAGGTCGACTTCGAGACGGCCCAGGTCATCGAGGCCCGCTACTTCGTCGAGCTGGCCGCCGGCCAGACCTCGAAGAACATGATCCAGGCGTTCTTCTTCGACCTCCAGGCCGTCAACTCCGGTGCCAACCGGCCCAAGGGCATCGAGCCGCGCCCCGTCCGCAAGGTCGCCGTCCTCGGCGCCGGCATGATGGGCGCGGGCATCGCCTACTCGTGCGCGCTCGCCGGCATGGACGTCGTCCTGAAGGACGTCTCGGCCGACGCCGCGGACAAGGGCAAGGCGTACTCCGAGAAGCTCTGCGCCAAGGCCGTCTCCCGGGGCCGTACGACCCAGGAGAAGGCGGACGCGCTGCTCGCCCGCATCACGCCCACCGCGGACCCGAACGACCTCGCGGGCTGCGACGCGGTCATCGAGGCGGTCTTCGAGGACACCGCGCTCAAGCACAAGGTGTTCCAGGAGATCCAGGACATCGTCGGGCCCGACGCCCTGCTCTGCTCCAACACCTCCACCCTGCCGATCACCGCCCTCGCCGAAGGCGTCGAGCGGCAGGAGGACTTCATCGGGCTGCACTTCTTCTCGCCCGTCGACAAGATGCCGCTGGTGGAGATCATCAAGGGCGAGCGCACCGGCGACGAGGCCCTGGCCCGCGCCTTCGACCTGGTCCGCCAGATCAAGAAGACCCCGATCGTCGTCAACGACTCGCGGGGCTTCTTCACCTCCCGGGTCATCGGGCACTTCATCAACGAGGGCGTCGCCATGGTCGGCGAGGGCATCGAGCCCGCCTCCGTCGAACAGGCCGCGGCCCAGGCCGGCTACCCGGCGAAGGTCCTCTCCCTCATGGACGAGCTGACCCTCACCCTGCCGCGCAAGATCCGCAAGGAGTCGAAGCAGGCCGTCGAGGAGGCGGGCGGCACCTGGGAGACCCACCCGGCCGAGGCCGTCATCGACCGCATGGTGGACGAGTTCGAGCGCCCCGGACGCAGCGGGGGAGCGGGATTCTACGAGTACGGCGAGGACGGCAAGCGCGGTCTGCTCTGGCCCGGACTGCGCGAGCACTTCACCAAGCCGGGGTACGAGATCCCCTTCGAGGACATGAAGGAGCGCATGCTCTTCTCCGAGGCGCTGGACACCGTCCGGCTCCTCGAGGAAGGCGTCCTGACCTCCGTCGCCGACGCCAACATCGGGTCCGTCTTCGGGATCGGCTTCCCGGGCTGGACCGGCGGTGTCCTCCAGTACATCAACGGCTACGAGGGCGGGACCGGCACGGGACCGGCCGCGTTCACGGCCCGCGCGCGGGAGCTCGCCGAGCGGTACGGCGACCGTTTCCTCCCGCCGGCGCTGCTCGTCGAGAAGGCGGAGAAGGGCGAGCGGTTCGCCGACGCCTCCTGATCCGGCCGAGACGCCTCCTGATCCGGTCGCGACAGCTCCTGGTCCGGTAGCGGACCGGGCGGCTGGCGGACTCGCGCCACGAGGGCGGGGGCCGGGCACCGACAGGTGTCCGGCACCCGCCCCCGCCGTCGGGCCGAGGCCGTCAGGACTCCTTGAGCCATTCCCGCAGCTCGTCCTTCAACGAGCGCTGGAACGCCGTCAGCAGCGCCTGCACGACCAGCGGCTGCATGTGCGCCGACAGCGACTTCACGGCCGCCACGGACTCCCGGTCGCCCACGGCGACGCGCAGCAGACCCGACAGTTCGTGGGCCGCCGCGCGCGAGTGCTCCAGCAGGACGGTCCGCGCGGCGAGGATCGTCTCGTCCGCGATCGGTACGTCCAGCAGCTCCAGGCCGAGCTTCAGCAGCCCGGGGTCCAGCCGGACCGGGTCCCCCGTCCCTTCGACGACGCCCATCGCGGCGAGCCGGTCCAGGTCGGCGTCACCGAGGGGCCGTCCGGCCCGCCCCTCCAGTTCCTCCCGGGTCACGTCCTCCATCGCGTCGGGCGCCCAGGAGGCCACCACGGCACGGTGGATGGCGAGGTCGTGCGCGCTCAGACCGGGCGGCAGCTGCGTCAGATGCCGCTCGATCGCCGCCAGCGTCATGCCCTGGTGCTGCAACTCCTCGATGAGCGCGAGCCGGGCCAGATGCTCCTGGCTGTAGTGGCCCACCCGGCGGGGTCCGATCACGGGCGGCGGCAGCAGGCCCCTGGCGCTGTAGAAGCGGACGGTGCGGACCGTGACGCCCGCGCGCGCGGCCAGTTCGTCGACCGTGAGCTTGGGCTCCTCGGTGTCCGTCGTCATGCCAGGTCCTCGCCTCTCGCGTCGTGCGGCGCGCCCGGGGTGAGGGGTGACGGCGCGGTGCAACAGTATTGCTGTCCCACCAGTGTTGTGAAAGCACCCGTCCACCGGCGCCGTTGTCAGTGGCGGCCTCTACGGTGGTGGCATGACGGAGATCGCCTACGTACGAGGTGACGCCACCGCTCCCTCGGTCAAGGGCGTCAAGATGATCGCCCACGTGTGCAACGACATCGGGGGCTGGGGCAAGGGCTTCGTGCTGGCGCTCTCCCGCCGCTGGCCGGAGCCCGAGGCCGCGTACCGCGCCTGGCACCGCGGCCGCGCGGGCAACGACTTCGGCCTGGGCGCGGCCCAGTTCGTCCAGGTCGAGCCGTACGTGTGGGTGGCGAACCTGGTGGGCCAGCGCGGGATACGCACCGGCAGCAAGGGCGTTCCCGTGCGCTACGAGGCCATCGACGCCGCGCTCGCGCTGCTGGCCGGCAAGGCGGTCGAGCTCGGGGCCTCGGTGCACATGCCGCGCATCGGATGCGGGCTGGCCGGCGGCACCTGGGCGCGGGTGGAACCCCTGGTCACCGAGCGGCTGGTGCGCCGCGGCCTCGCGGTGACGGTGTACGACCACGGCGGCTGACCGGGCGTCGCAGGAGTCTTGCGGAAGTTTCTGCAATTCCTTGCGGTGATCGTCCGGGGGCTGGTTGACTCGCTGCTCGCGTCCGAAAGGGAGTGTCATGAGCCGCGACATCGACGTCCTCGTACTGGGCGGCGCGGGGGTGGACACCATCGTCCACGTCCCCGAACTGCCGTTGCCCTACGCCGACAGCTACATGATCCGCCCGGGCATCGAGACCCGCGCAGGGCAGACCGGCGACTTCGTCGCGCTCGGCCTGCACACCCTCGGCCTGCGCACGCACCACCTCGACATGCTCGGCGCCGACCCCGAGGGCGACCTCGTGCGAGCCCTGCACCGCGAGCGGGGCATCGCGCTCACCGAGGTCCCCCAGCCCGCGGGCACCAAGCGCGCGGTCAATCTCGTCGGCCCCGACGGACGCAGGCTCTCCCTGTACGACGACAGCCGGGCGGGCGAAGGGGACCGGCTGCCCGAGGAGACGGTGCGGGACCTGGCGGCGTCGAGCCGGCACGCCCATGTGTCCATCACCCACCCCTGCGCCTTCGCCCTGCCGGTCCTGAGGGAGGCCGGGGTGACCATCTCGACCGACCTGCACAACTGGGACGGCGAGAACCCGTACCACGAGGCCTTCGCCTACACCGCCGACATCGTGTTCGTCTCCACCACCGCCCTCGCCGACCACGAGCGCACCATGCGGAAGATCATGGAGCACGGCCGGGCGGAGGTCGTCGTCGCCACCGCCGGTGCCGAGGGCGCGTACGTACTGACCGGCGGCGAGGTGACCCACATCCCCGCGATCCCGCCCCGTACACCGGTCGTCGACTCGAACGGCGCGGGGGACTCCTTCGCCGCCGGCTTCCTCTACGGCCGTCTGACCGGCGAACCGGTCGGCCGCTGCGCCCTGTACGGCGCGGTGGCCGGCGCCTTTGCCTGCACGGTTCCCGCGACGCGGGCCGACGCCGTCACCCGCGCGGATCTCCTCGACGAGGTGGCGAGGTGGGACCGCCGGGAGGCGGAGCCGGCCCTCCCCTGACCGGGACGTCGCCGACCCGGTGACGGTCGGACGGACACCCGGGCGGTGACGGGTCCGCGCTCCCTCGGGGAACGCGGACCCGTGCCGCGGACTCCGGAGAGTGCTCAGCCCGAGTGGACCGTGTCCGTCGCCGCGATCTTCTTCCAGGACTTCGGCCGGACGGGGACCGCCTTCGCCGCCGAGGGGGCGAGTCCCGCGCTCCGCGCCGCGGGTGCCGTCGGCTTCGACGGCTGGAACAGCCAGGTGTCGAAGAACGCCGCGAGCGACTGGCCGGACACCTGCTCCGCGTACCGCTGGAAGTCGGCGACCGACGCGTTCCCGTACGCGTGCTCCTTGGGCCATCCCTTGAGCAGGGCGAAGAAGGCGTCGTCCCCGACCTGGTTGCGCAGCGCCTGCACCGCCAGCGCGCCCCGGTCGTAGACCGCGATGTCGAACTGGTTGTCGGGCCCCGGGTCTCCGGGCGCCACCTTCCAGAAGGCGTCGTCCGCCGGGTGCGCGGCGTACACGTAGTCCGCGAGCTCCTGTGCCGTGCCCTCGCCCTCGTGCTCCGACCACAGCCACTGCGCGTAGCGCGCGAAGCCCTCGTTGATCCAGATGTCCTTCCAGCCCTTCAGCGACACGTCGTCGCCGTACCACTGGTGCGCCAACTCGTGCACGACGACCGAGGTGTTGGAGCCGTTCGCGAACTGCCGCGGGCTGTAGTAGACCCGCGTCTGGGTCTCCAGCGCGTATCCGGTGGTGGTGTTGGGGACGTATCCGCCGGCGCTGCTGAACGGATACGGCCCGAAGTAGCCGCTCAGCCAGTCCACCAGCTCGCCCGTGCGCTCGACACTGGCACGCGCCGCCCCGTCGTTGTCGCCCAGGTCCTTGCTGTAGGCGTTGACGACGGGGACGCCGCCCTCGGACGTACCGGTCGTGATGTCGAACTTCCCGACCGCGAGCGTGGTCAGATACGTGGCCTGCGGCTTGTTGGACCGCCAGTTGTAGCGGGTCCAGCCGAGCCGGGAACTCGTCGACTGCAGCGTGCCGTTGGAGATCGCCTGGGTGCCGTCCGGGACGGCCACCGACACGTCGTAGGTCGCCTTGTCGAGCGGGTGGTCGTTGCTCGGGTACCACCACCAGGCCGATTCGGGCTCGTCCGCCGCGACCGCCCCGTCCGGGGTCCGGTGCCAGGTCGAGAAGCCGTACGCGCTCTTCGTCGACGGCAGCCGACATGAGCCATCCGGCCCCAGGCGCCTGTCACCGACCCTCTGTCGCACGGGAGTTGACCGGGGTACCTTCCGCGCATGCCGATACCAGAGCGCCGTACGCGCTTCATGACCTGGAGACCGCTCGCCACGGCGGCCGTCGCCGCCCTGATGGCCGCCTTACTCGTCCCGGCCGCCGCACACGGCGCGCCGAGACAGAGCACCCCGGTCTACTCGTACGAGAACGCGATCCGCGAGTCCGTCTGGGTCGACACCGGCCTCGACGGCGACGGCGACGGAAAGCACGACCGCGTGGCCGTCGACATCGTCCGGCCCCGTGAACCCGCCCGCCAGGGACACAGAGTCCCCGTGATCATGGACGCCAGCCCGTACTACTCCTGCTGCGGGCGCGGCAACGAGAGCCAGAAGAAGACGTACGACGCGAACGGTCACGTCGTCCAGATGCCGCTGTTCTACGACAACTACTTCGTACCGCGCGGCTACGCCTTCGTCGGCGTCGACCTCGCCGGAACCGACCGCTCCGACGGCTGCGTCGACGTCGGCGGCCGCTCCGACATCCGGTCCGCGAAGGCGGTGATCGACTGGCTGAACGGCCGCGCCAGGGGCTACACCACCCGAACCGGCACCGCCACGGCCAGAGCCACCTGGACCAACGGCCGGACCGGGATGATCGGCAAGAGCTGGGACGGCACCATCGCCAACGGCGTCGCCGCCACCGGCGTGAAGGGTCTGAAGACCATCGTGCCGATCAGCGCCATCTCCTCCTGGTACGACTACTACTTCGCCAAGGGCGCCCCGCTCTACGACTCCGGTCCCGACTGGCTGTCCGGCTACGTCGACAGCCCCGACGCCCGCGCCAAGTGCGCGGCCGTGCAGCGGAAGCTGGTCGACGGCGCGCCGCGCACCGGCGACTGGACGTCGCTGTGGACCGAGCGCGACTACGTCGAGGACGCCTCGAAGGTGAAGGCCAGCGTCTTCCTCGTCCACGGCATGCAGGACCTCAACGTCCGCACCAAGAACTTCGGCCAGTGGTGGGACGCCCTCGCCAAGAACGGTGTCGAGCGCAAGATCTGGCTCTCGCAGACCGGGCATGTCGATCCCTTCGACTTCCGCCGCGGCGCCTGGGTGGACACCCTGCACCGCTGGTTCGACCACGAACTCCTCGGCTACGACAACGGCATCGACCACGAGCCGATGGCCGACGTCGAACGCCACCCCGACCAGTGGACGACCTCCGCCGTCTGGCCACCCCGCGCCACCGCTGCCACGACCCTGCGACCGGGCACGGGCACGCTGCCGGGCGTCGGCACCCTCGGACTCGGCCGCGGATCCGGCACGGAGACCTTCACCGACGATCCGAGTCGGGGCGAGACCGACTGGGCCGCGCACATCGACCGGACGACCGCCGACAAGGCCGGCTTCACCACCCGGCCGCTCACCCGCGACCTGCGGCTCTCCGGCTCCTCCAAGGTGACCGTCACCGCCACACCCACCACCTCGACGGCCCACCTCTCGGCGGTCCTCGTCGACCTCGGCCCGGACACCGTCCGCGACTACGCCGGCTCCGGCGAGGGCATCACGACCCTCACCGACCGCACCTGCTGGGGAGCGAGCACGGCCGGCGACAGCTCCTGCTACAAGGTGACCCGGGCGGCCACGACCGACGTCGACTTCACCGTCGTCAGCCGCGGCTGGGCCGATCTCGGCAACTACGCCTCGGACAAGGGCATCGCGCTCACCCCGGGCAAGGCGTACACCATCACGCTCGACCTGGCGGCCACGGACCACGTGGTCCCGAAGGGGCACCGGCTCGCGCTGATCGTCGCGGGCACCGACAGGGATCTGATCGACCCTCCGGCCGCCACGCCGACCCTCACCCTCGACCTGTCCCGTACCTCGGCCCGGGTGCCGCTGGTGGGCGGCGCGGCCGCGTTCGAGCGGGCGACGGCGGGCTCCGGGACGGCGGCACCGGCCGCGTCCCTCCTCGACGGCGTACGCGCCCCGCGCACCGCACTCCGCGTCCCGGGGCAGGCCGGTTGACCCACCGACCTGCCGCCCCTGTGACGCACTGACCCGCCCGACCCTCCGGCCCCCGCGGCCGGAGGTCAGGAGGAGGCGACCGGACCGACGAGTCCGGCCGCCTCCCGCGCGCATCCCCACGCCACCGTGACTCCGGCGCCCCCGTGCCCGTAGTTGTGCACCAGCACCCGTCCGTCCGGCAGGACCTCGCGCTCCAGCCGGACCGTTTCGCGCACCGGCCGCAGCCCCACCCGGTGACCGAGCACACGGGCCCCGGCGACCTCGGGGCGCAGCGCCGCGCACCGCGCGACGATCCGCGCCGCCGCCTCCGGGTCGGGAACCAGGGACCAGTCGTCCTCGTCCGTGGTGCCGCCGAGGATCACCCGGTCCGGGTGCGGGAAGACGTACGTCGTCGTCCCGGCCGCGGGGTCCGTGGACACGAGCCATTCACGGATCCCGGGATTCTCGACGATCACGAGCTGCCCGCGCACGGGCCGCACGCCCGGATCCACGGCGAGCTCGCGGGCGCCGAGGCCCGCGCAGTTGACGACGACCGGCGCGTCCGGCTCCGCGAGATCCGTCGCCGTCCGCTCCTCGACCGTGCCGCCCGCCCGCAGCAACCGCTCCCGCAGATGGCGCAGATGCACGGGCATGTCGATCAACGGCAGCCGCGCCCGCAGCGCGGTGCCCGGATACTCCTCGGCCGTCGCCGCCCGCAGACCGGGCACCCGGGCCGCCCACGACCCCAGCTCGTCCAGCCGCGTCTCGCCCATGACCCCCTCGACCAGGCGTACGCCACTGTCCTCGGGCCGCGTCGCCGACTTCTCGTACACGGAGAGCGATACGAGGGCCCAGGCGCGGGCCAGTTCCTTCGGCGCGATGCGGTACGGCCACCACAACGCCCCCGCAACGGCCGAGGTGGTCCGCTCGGCGGGCTCCCGCGCCCACACCCGGACCCGCCTGCCGGCCTCGGCCAGCACCACGGCCGTGGTCAGACCGACGACCCCGCCGCCGACCACGATCACCTCGTCGCTCCCGGGCTTCTCCATGCCGGGACGTTAGCGGAACATGCCACGTCAGTGGTCTCGTCTCCCTCCGTCCGGGAATACTCACGGCATGTCCTCCGAGTACGCCACCTTCGGCCTGGCCCCGGCGACGCGTGCCGGTGGAGTCCTCGCGGGCGGTGACAGCCGGGTGCACCGGGACGCCGTCGACTTCGTCGTCGGCGGAAGCCCGCTGCTGAGCCGGCTCTCCGGCCTCGACGCGGTCTCCCCGCTCGCCTCCGACGTACCGCCCGCGATCCTCACCGCCCAGGTGCGCGGCCTCCTCCTGGAGGCCGAGGCCCCGCTCGACGGGGGCAGGCACGTCATCTACGGCTGTCCCGAGTGCCGGAGCATCGAATGCGGTGCCGTCACCGCGGTCGTCGAGCGGGACGGCGACGACTACGTCTGGCGGGACTTCGCCTGGCAGACCGGCGAACGGGCCGATCTGGAACGCAACGGCTACCACGGCGTGGGGCCGTTCCGCTTCCACGGCCCCGAGTACCGCGGCGCGCTGAACAGCCTGGGGGAGTCGTTCGTGACGGCCCGGACGCCGGGCGGCGCAGCGGTGGAACCCGTGACGCACCGGGGTCCGGATCGGCGGTGAGGGGGGCCGCGGAGGGCCGTTAAAATCGGCTCCCTGATGACTGCCACTCTCGTCGCCAAGAATCTCACCGCCGGACACGGCGACCGCGCGCTCTTCGCCGGACTCGACCTCGTCGTCGCGCCCGGCGACGTGATCGGGCTCGTCGGCGCCAACGGCGCCGGCAAGTCCACGCTGCTGCGGCTGCTCGCGGGTCTCCTCACCCCGGAACAGGGCGAGCTGCGGCTCTCCCCGCCCACCGCGACCGTCGGGCACCTGCCCCAGGAGCCGGAGCGCCGGGAGGGCGAGACCGTACGGGACTTCCTCGCCCGCCGGACGGGTGTCGACGAGGCCCAGCGGGTGATGGACGAGGCGACCCAGGCGCTCGTCGACGGGGCGCCCGGCGCGGACGACCTCTACGCGAACAGCCTGGAGCGCTGGCTCGACCTCGGCGGCGCCGACCTGGACGAACGCGCCGAGGAGGTCGCCGACTCGCTGGGGCTCGGCGTCGGCCTCGACCAGCCGATGACGTCCCTGTCCGGCGGTCAGGCGGCCCGCGCCGGACTCGCCTCGCTCCTGCTCTCCCGCTACGACGTCTTCCTGCTCGACGAGCCCACCAACGACCTCGACCTGGACGGCCTGGAGCGCCTGGAGCGCTTCGTCTCCGGGCTGCGCGCCGGGACCGTCGTCGTCAGCCACGACCGCGAGTTCCTGACCCGCACGGTCACCAAGGTCCTCGAACTCGACCTGGCACAGCAGCAGATCACGCTGTACGGCGGCGGCTACGAGGCCTATCTCGAAGAGCGCGAGACCTCCCGCCGGCACGCGCGCGAGGACTACGAGGAGTACGCCGACAAGCGTTCCGCCCTCGAGGGCCGGGCCCAGATGCAGCGCGGCTGGATGGACAAGGGCGTCAAGAACGCGCGGCGCAAGGCGGGCAACGACAACGACAAGATCGGCCGCAAGTTCCGCAGCGAGGCCAGCGAGAAGCAGGCCGCGAAGGCCCGGCAGACCCAGCGCATGATCGAGCGGCTGGACGTGGTCGAGGAGCCCCGCAAGGAGTGGGAGCTGCGCATGGAGATCGCGGCGGCCCCCCGATCGGGCGCGGTCGTCGCCACGCTGCGCGACGCCGAAGTGCGGCGCGGGGACTACACCTTCGGCCCGGCGACCCTCCAGATCGACTGGGCGGACCGGGTGGCCGTCACCGGCGCGAACGGCGCCGGCAAGTCGACCCTGCTGGGCGCGCTGCTCGGCCGGGTGCCGCTGTCCTCCGGCCACGCCACGCTCGGCTCCGGTGTGATCGTCGGCGAGGTGGACCAGGCCCGCAAGCTCTTCCACGGCCCCGAGTCGCTGCTGGAGGCGTTCGGCGCGGCCGTCCCGGACACCGAACCCGCCGAGGTCCGCACGCTGCTGGCCAAGTTCGGCCTGAAGGCGGACCACGTCCTGCGCCCGGCGGCCACGCTGTCCCCGGGCGAGCGCACCCGCTCGGCGCTGGCACTCCTCCAGGGCCGGGGCGTCAACCTGCTGGTCCTGGACGAGCCCACCAACCATCTCGACCTGCCGGCCATCGAGCAGCTCGAATCGGCCCTGGACTCCTACGAGGGCACGCTCCTGCTGGTCACCCACGACCGCCGCATGCTGGACGCGGTCCGCACGACCCGCCGCCTGGAGGTGGCGGACGGCAAGGTGACGGAACGCTGAGCCCGCAGGCCGGACTCGAAGAGGGGGCCACCGCCGAACGGCGGTGGCCCCCTCTTCCCGTGTCAGTCCGGTGTCACTTCCGGCCGCGCTCGGGGCCGGTCAGGCCCGCGCGCCGCAGGGCGTCGGCCATGGCGCTGTTCGCCGGCGGCGGAGCCTGCCGGGAGCCGCCCCCGGTGCCCCCGCCCGCACCGCCGCGGCCCTGCCGCTGCTGGCCGCGCTGCTGGGGCGGACGCCCGCCCCGCTGGGACCGGCCGCCGCCGCCCTCGGCCGCCGGAGCCGCCGCCTCGTCGTCCAGCCGGAGCGTCAGCGAGATCCGCTTGCGCGGGATGTCGATGTCCAGGACCTTCACCCGCACGATGTCGCCGGGCTTCACGACGTCCCGCGGGTCCTTGACGAAGGTCTTGGACATCGCGGAGACATGCACGAGCCCGTCCTGGTGGACGCCGATGTCCACGAACGCGCCGAACGCGGCCACGTTCGTGACCACACCCTCCAGGACCATCCCGGCCACCACGTCGGAGATCTTCTCCACGCCCTCCTTGAAGGTGGCCGTCTTGAAGGCGGGACGCGGGTCGCGCCCCGGCTTCTCCAGCTCCTTGAGGATGTCCGTGACGGTCGGCAGACCGAACTTCTCGTCCACGTAGTCGGCCGGCCTCAGCGAGCGCAGCACGCTCGTGTTGCCGATCAGCGACGCGACCTCGCTGCCCGCCGTCTTCACCATCCGCCGCACCACGGGGTACGCCTCGGGGTGCACGCTGGACGCGTCCAGCGGGTCGCTGCCGCCCCGGATGCGCAGGAAGCCCGCGCACTGCTCGTAGGCCTTCGGACCGAGCCGGGCCACGCCCTTGAGGGCCGTACGGGAGGTGAAGGGGCCGTTGGCGTCGCGGTGCGCCACGATGTTCTCGGCGAGGCCGGAGGTGATGCCGGAGACCCGGGCCAGCAGCGGGGCGGAGGCGGTGTTCACGTCCACACCCACGCCGTTCACACAGTCCTCGACGACCGCGTCGAGCGAGCGGGACAGCTTCACCTCGGACAGGTCGTGCTGGTACTGACCGACACCGATCGACTTCGGGTCGATCTTCACCAGCTCCGCCAGCGGGTCCTGGAGCCGGCGCGCGATGGAGACGGCGCCGCGCAGCGACACGTCCATGTCGGGCAGCTCCTGCGAGGCGAACGCGGACGCCGAGTACACCGACGCGCCCGCCTCCGACACCATCACCTTGGTGAGCTTCAGCTCCGGGTGCTTCGTGATCAGCTCACCGGCGAGCTTGTCGGTCTCGCGGGAGGCCGTGCCGTTGCCGATCGCGACCAGCTCGACCGCGTGCTCCTTCGCGAGCCGGGCGAGCTTGGCGATCGCCTCGTCCCACCGGTTGGCCGGGACGTGCGGGTGGATGACGTCCGTGGCGACGACCTTGCCGGTTGCGTCGACGACGGCGACCTTCACGCCCGTACGGAAGCCGGGGTCCAGGCCCAGCGTCGCGCGCGTGCCCGCCGGGGCGGCGAGCAGCAGGTCCCGCAGGTTCGCCGCGAAGACGTCGACCGCCTCGTCCTCGGCGGCGGTGCGCAGCCTCAGACGCATGTCGATGCCGAGGTGCACGAGGATGCGGGTGCGCCACGCCCAGCGGGCGGTGTCGGTCAGCCACTTGTCGCCGGGACGGCCGCGGTCGGCGATGCCGAAACGGTGGGCGACGATCCCCTCGTACGAGGACGGTCCCTCGGTCGCCTCCTCCGGCTCCAGGACGAGATCGAGGACCTCCTCCTTCTCGCCGCGCAGCATGGCGAGGATCCGGTGCGAGGGCAGCGCCTTGAAGGGCTCGGCGAAGTCGAAGTAGTCGGCGAACTTGGCGCCCGCCTCCTCCTTGCCCTCGCGCACCTTGGCGGCGAGCCGTCCGCGCACCCACATGCGCTCGCGCAGCTCGCCGATCAGGTCGGCGTCCTCGGAGAACCGCTCGGTGAGGATCGCCCGGGCGCCGTCCAGGGCGGCCTGCGGGTCGGCGACACCCTTGTCGGCGTCGACGAAGGCCGAAGCCGCGGCCGACGGTTCCACCGACGGGTCGCCGAGCAGGCCCTCGGCCAGCGGCTCCAGGCCCGCCTCGCGCGCGATCTGCGCCTTGGTGCGCCGCTTGGGCTTGAACGGCAGATAGATGTCCTCGAGACGCGCCTTGGTCTCGGCGGCCCTGATCTGCGCCTCCAGCTCCGGGCCGAGCTTGCCCTGCTCGCGCACCGAGTCGAGGATCGCGGCCCGCCGGTCCTCCAGCTCCCGCAGATAGCGCAGCCGCTCCTCGAGGGTGCGCAGCTGCGCATCGTCGAGCATCTCGGTCGCTTCCTTGCGGTAGCGGGCGATGAAGGGCACCGTCGAACCGCCGTCGAGCAAATCGACGGCGGCCTTGACCTGCCGCTCCCGTACACCGAGTTCTTCGGCGATCCTGCCTTCGATGGACCCTACGAGGGGTGTCGTCACGATCCCGTACCGCCTTCTCCACTGAGGTTGCGCGGCAATTGTGGCAGGTGACGCCGACAACGGGGGCCCAGGGCGGCACTCGGAGGGACCGCGCGCCGCGACCGGAGGCGATCCGCGCCCCGCACCCCGCCCGGGCTCGGCCCCTCAGCCCTTGCCGATCATCCCCTCGGGGAACGCGCCTGCGGCGAAGGCCGTCATGAGCAGGGACGTGGTGATCTCGGTGAGCCGTTCGACCCCGGCGGCGCCCAGGTGCTCGTAGGGAGCACGGTCGAGGTGGTCCGTCCGGGCCTCGATGTCCCGGCGCAGGTCCGCACCGTCCGCCGTCAGCTCGCCGTCCGCGTCGAGCAGCCCGCGCTCGCGCAGCCGTCCGGAAGCCGCCTCCCAGTCCTGCCGGGACCAGCCGCGGGTGCCCAGCACCCACTGGGGCACCATGCCCTTGCCGGTCGCGGTGTGACTCACCAGGGCCTCCACCGGGTCGAGCCCGGCGTCGAGCAGCACCGCGAGATGGCCGTCGCCCCGGTGCTCGCGCAGCAGGGTGGCCGCGTGCCACAGCGCCAGGTGCGGTGCCTCGGGCACGGGGAGGTCCGCGTGCGCGGCGTACAGCGGGCGGGCGGTGCGGGTGCACGCCTCGGCCGCGCGCAGCGCGAGCTTCGCCGCCTCGGCCACCTCCCCGGAGGCGACGACGTCCTCGCCGAGCAGCCGCCTGAGCGTCGCGTCCACGGCACGCAGACGTGCCGCGAGCACCGTCTCGGGAGAAGCGGTCCGCCATACGGCGGGCACATGCCCGGCGACGAGTTCGTGCCGGAAGTTGAAGAACGTCGCCGTCACCGTGCCCGCGCCGACCGCGCCCATCGCGGCGGCCCGCACCGCGAAGTACGCGCTCCGCTCGTTCCCGACGCCGACCGCGGCCAGCTCACGGCCCAGATCCGGGGAGAAGTAGTGCGTGGAGTGCAGCGGGTTGAGGACGTTGTGGCAGCGCCGTCCGGCGCGCTCCGGCAGTGGAGGGGTCATGCCCCGCACATTACCGACTGGTTGGTATGTCGTGAACACCCCGGTCCTGATCCGGTCCCGATCCATCCCGATCCGGCCTCGAACCGCCCCCGACCCGGCCTCGAACGCCCCCGATCCGGCCTCGAACGCCCCCGATCGGGCCTCGAACCGCCCCCGATCCAACCCCGATCCAACCCCGATCCGGCCTCGAACCGTCCCCAGGTCGGTCCCCGATCCGGCCTCGAACCGTCCCCAGATCGGTCCCCGATCCGGCCTCGATGGCAGGAAAGGTGGGTTCCTCGTCATTGCGGCCATCCGTGCACCGGCCGAGAATCGGGACATGCGAACGGTCCTGATCGTCCTCTTCGACGGCGTGCAGAGCCTCGACGTCACCGGCCCCCTGGAGGTGTTCGCCGGCGCCGAGACCCTTCGCGGTGGTTCGTACGGCATCCGCACGGCCTCCCCGGACGGCGCCCGGGTCCGCACCTCCAGCGGCCTCGTCCTGGTCCCGGATCTGGCGCTTGCCGACGCGCCGGACCCGCACACCCTGCTGGTTCCCGGCGGCAGCGGCACCCGGCGCCCGGATCCCTCGCTGATCGACTGGCTGCGTGCCCACGGACCGCGCGCCGAGCGCCTGGTCTCGGTGTGCACCGGCGCCGGACTGCTCGCGGCGGCGGGCCTGCTCGACGGCCGGCGCGCGACGACCCACTGGGCCCACTGCGACCGGCTCGCCCGCGACCACCCGGCGGTCACCGTCGAACCCGACCCCATCTACGTGCGCGACGGCAACGTGGCCACGTCGGCGGGTGTCACCTCCGGCATCGACCTGGCCCTCGCCCTCGTGGAGGACGACCTGGGCCGTGACGCCGCCCTCACCATCGCCCGCCACCTCGTCGTCTTCCTGCGAAGACCGGGCAACCAGGCCCAGTTCAGCGCCCAGCTCGCCGCCCAGACCGCCCGGCGCGAACCGCTGCGCGAGGTCCAGCAGTGGATCTCCGAGCATCCGGGCGACGACCTGAGCGTCGACTCGCTCGCGCTCCGCGCCCGTCTCTCGCCCCGCCACTTCGCCCGGGCCTTCCGGACGGAGACGGGCACGACGCCCGGCCGGTACGTCGAGCGCGTACGCCTGGAGCACGCCCGCCGTCTCCTGGAGGACACCGCGGACGGCATCGAGGAGGTCTCCCGGGCGTCCGGCTACGGCACGCCCGAAGCCATGCGCCGCGCCTTCCTGAAGTTCCTCGGCTCGGCCCCCGCGGAGTACCGCCGCCGCTTCCACCCGGCCCCCACCGCCTGACATCCGACCGCCTGACGCCCCACCGCTCGGCACCCGGCACACCGTCGCCACCCGGCGCACCGTCGCCGCGCCGCCGCCCGCGCCGAAAGGATCCCGATGCAGATCGCCATCGTCCTCTACGACCGCTTCACCGCCCTGGACGCCGTGGGCCCCTACGAGACCCTCGGCCGGCTCCCCGACGCCGACACCGTCTTCGTCGCCGAGCGCACGGGCCCGGTCCGTTCCGACACCGGCCGGCTCGCGCTGATCGCGGACAGGAGCCTCGCGGAGGTGCCGCACCCGGACATCGTCGTCGTGCCGGGAGGTCCTGGCCAGAGTGACCAGATGGACAACCCGGTCCTGCTCGACTGGCTGCGGGCGGCCGACGCCACCAGCCTCTGGACGACCTCGGTGTGCACCGGGTCCCTGCTGCTGGCCGCGGCGGGGCTCCTGGAGGGACGCCGCGCCACCTCCCACTGGCTGGCACTCGCTCAGTTGGAGCGCTTCGGCGCGAAGCCGACGGGGGAGCGGGTCGTGTCCGACGGCCACTACGTGACGTCGGCCGGTGTCTCCTCGGGCATCGACATGGGCCTGACCCTGCTCGGACGGATCGCCGGGGACGAACACGCCCAGGCCGTGCAGCTCCTGACGGAGTACGACCCGCAGCCGCCCTACGACGCGGGGTCCCCGGAGAAGGCGCCCGCGCACCTCGTCGAGGAGTTCCGGGGCAGGAGCCGGTTCATCCTGTCGTAGAGCCGGCCTCCCCGTGGCGCTCACGGCGCCCCGGGAGCCGGGCGGGTCCTCAGGGAGTCCAGGTGAAGTGCGGCTGCCTGCGTTCGAGGAAGGCGGCGACCCCCTCCGCCGTGTCGCCGCCGGCGCGTGCCTGCCGCGTCCAGTGGGCGTCACGGTCGGTGCGCCCGTTCACGAACTCCTTGGCCGCGGCCTGGGTCAGCAGCGAACGCGCGGCCAGGACGCGGGTGAACTCCGCGACCCGCTTGTCGAGTTCGCCCTCGGGCAGCACCTCGTCCACGAGCCCGGTGCGCAGTGCGCGCTCGGTGTCGATCAACTCGCCCGAGAACAGGAGGTACTTGGCGGCGGACGGTCCCACCAGTGCCGCCAGCCTCCGCGTGGAGGAGGCCGGGTAGACGATGCCGAGCTTCGCCGGAGTCACCCCGAACAGCGAGCCCTCCTGCGCGAAGCGCAGATCGCAGGCGGCTGCCAGCTGGGACCCGCCGCCCACGCAGTAGCCGCGGATCGCGGCCAGCGTCGGCTTGGGGAACGCGGCGAGGGCCTCCTCGGCGAGGACGGCGAGGCCCTGGGCCTCCTCCGGCGACTCGCGCAGCGTCGAGATGTCCGCCCCGGCGCAGAACGTGCCGCCCTCGCCGGTGAGCACGAGCGCGTGCACGTCGGCGCGCGCGCCCAGAACGTTCAGCAGCGGCGGCAGCGCCCGCCACATCGGCGTCGTCATGGCGTTCCGCTTGGCGGGGTGGTGGATGACGACGGTGGCGACCCCGTCGCCGACGTGGTGCAACAGCTGCGGCTCCATACGCCGGATGCTATCCGGCGCGGCCGGCCGGACTTCGATCATGGTCCCGGGTCGCCATCGAGGGCGGCGCGGCGGCGCGGAACGAACCGGGACGGTCGGGGGGCAAACCCGTACAACCCGAAGAGTTTCGGAAGGTGCCACGAAAACGACAAGGTCTGTCGTGAACTTGGCTTTCTTTGACATTTTCGATCATAAATCGGCGATAATTGCTGACTTCTGTTCAGTCAACCGGTACGGACCGGCGCATTACCAACACTCGACGTGTGGTGACAATCGAGCGCAAGGGTGGCGACCGGACGATGGAGAACCTCGGGCGCGGGTCCGACCCGAGCCCCGAAGGCGGAGTCGCGACTCCCGACGTCAGATCGCCCGGACCGCTGCCGTACGAGGGGGTGTGGCGGTTCACCGCCACCGCCGTCGACGCCTCTGTGCCGCAGGCGCGGCACGCCGTCCGTGATCTGCTGGTCCGCCAAGAGGTGCCGGTCTCGGACGATGTCGTTCAGGGACTGCTGTTGATCGTCTCCGAACTGGTCACGAACGCCGTCAAGCACGCGGCACTTCTGTCGCCGATGCTCGCGGTGGAGGTCGCGGTCGGCGCCGACTGGGTGCGGGTGTCCGTCGAGGACGACCACCCCTACCGCCCGACCGCCCTGGAGGCCGACTACGGCCAGACCGGAGGCCGGGGTCTGCTGCTGGTGCGCGAGGTCACCCGGGAATTCGGCGGAGGGTGCGACGTCGAGTACACCGCGGGCGGCGGCAAGGTGATCTGGGCCGCCCTGCCGCTCGCCCCGAACGTCTGAGCGTTCCGCTACCAGCCCGCGGACGGACCCGTCAGCTCCCGCATCGCCGGACGGGCCGCGTCCAGCACCGTCATGAACCACGCCGAGAAGGGGTCCCTCGCGTGCCGCTCCGCCAGCTCGGCGGCGGTCACGAAGGCCGTCGAGCCGACCTCCTCCGGGTCGGGCCGCGGCGCGGACTGCACCATCCCGACGAACAGGTGGTTGTACTCCTGCTCCACCAGGCCCGAGTCCGGGTCCGGGTGGTTGTAACGGACCGTGCCCGCCTCGGCGAGCAGCGTCGGCGACACCCCGAGCTCCTCGTACGTCCGCCGGGCCGCCGCCGCGAAGGGCGCCTCGCCCGGGTAGGGGTGGCCGCAGCAGGTGTTCGACCAGACGCCGGGGGAGTGGTACTTGCCGAGCGCGCGCTGCTGCAGCAGCAGCCGGCCCTGCTCGTCGAAGAGGAACACCGAGAACGCCCGGTGGAGCTGCCCCGGGGGCTGGTGGGCCGCGAGCTTCTCCGCCGTACCGATCGTGTTGCCGTCCTCGTCGACCAGTTCCAGCAAGATCGCTTCAGCGGTGCCGTTCGACGAACTGTGCGTCGCGGTGGCAGGTGTGATCGGCATACCCATCCTTCGCATCGGTTTTCAGGGCCAAGTCTGCCGTACGAAACCGGCACTCCCGGCACTTCGCGACTCTCCGCATGTCCCGCCCCGGTGTCCCGGGCCGGGACACCGGGCCCACGCGGGTCGGACGCCGAACGCGGCCGGATACCTGAGCGTGCCCGGCGCCACCGGCACGGAATCGTCGAGGACGCGGGCCGGCGAGGGCGAGCCGCGGACCGTCAGTGGCAGAGCTTCGCCTCGTGCTCCGCGTGTCCGCTCGGTTCGAGCTGGAACGTGCAGTGCTCGACGTCGAAGTGGACGCCCAGACAGCCCTGGAGCTCGTGCAGCATCTTCTCGTGGCCGATCGCGTTCAGGACGTCGGAGCTGACGACCACGTGCGCGGAGAGCACCGGCATCCCGGAGGTGATGGTCCAGGCGTGCAGGTCGTGGATGTCCTCGACCCCGTCCAGGGCCAGGATGTGGGAGCGCACCTCCGCCATGTCGACCCCCTTGGGCGCCGCCTCCAGGAGCACGTCGAGCGTCTCCTGGAGCAGCTTCCAGGTCCGCGGGACGATCATCAGCGCGATGGCGATCGAGGCGATCGGGTCGGCCGCCTGCCAGCCGGTCGTCATGATCACCACGGCGGCGAGGATGACCGCCACCGAACCCAGCGCGTCCGCCGCGACCTCCAGGAACGCGCCGCGCACGTTCAGGCTGTCCTTCTGCCCGCGCATCAGCAGCGTCAGCGAGACCGTGTTGGCGACCAGGCCGAACACACCGAACGCGATCGTCAGGCCGCCGTGGGTGTCCGCCGGTGTGATGAAGCGCTGGATCGCCTCGACGAGCACGTAGCCGCCGACGACGAGCAGCAGCAGACAGTTGGCGAGCGCGGCGAGGATCTCGGCCCGGGCGTAGCCGAAGGTGCGCTTCTCGCTCGGCGGGCGCGCGGCGAAGTGGATCGCGAGCAGGGCCATGCCCAGTCCCAGCGCGTCCGTGGCCATGTGCGCCGCGTCCGCGACGAGCGCGAGCGAATCGGCGAGGAGACCGCCGACGATCTCGACGACCATGACGGTGAGCGTGATCGCCAGCGCGACGCGCAGCCTCCCCCGGTACGCGGCCGTCGCCGTACCGGCCGGGGGAGCGCCGTGCGCGTGCCCGTGGTCGTGCCCAGCCCCCATGAACGCCGCCTCCTGTTGTCCGCCCGGGTCTTCCGCTCGGGTTCTCCGCCCGGGATTTCCGCTCGGTCGTGCCAGTCAACTACGGGTGGGGGGTATCGGGCAACGCGGCACTGAACACCGTTGTCATATGCTCTGACCTGCGGAAATGATCAGCAGGTCAGAGCACTGACGAGATCACGCGCCGGCTGCCTCCGGGTGGTGCAGCAGCCAGCCCCGCCACGCCGACTCCACCATCTCGCGGACCCCTCGCCGCGCGCTCCAGTCCAGCTCGGCGGCGGCCAGAGCGGCCGACGCGACCGCCCGGGGGGCGTCGCCGGGGCGGCGCGGTTCGACGAGGGGCGCCGCCGGGTCTCCGGTGACCTCGGCGATGAGCGTGACGAGTTCCCGTACGGAGACCCCCTCGCCCCGGCCGATGTTCACCGTCAGATCACCGCTCGCCCCGTCCGTCAGCCGCCGGGCCGCCGCGAGGTGCGCCTCGGCGAGGTCGGCGACATGGATGTAGTCGCGTACGCAGGTGCCGTCCGGCGTCGGGTAGTCGTCGCCGAAGATCCGCGGGGCCTCGCCGCGGGTGAGGCGGTCGAACACCATGGGGACGATGTTGAAGATCCCGGTGTCGGCGAGCTCCGGCGAGGCCGCGCCGGCCACGTTGAAGTAGCGCAGGCACACGGTGGCGATGCCGTGCGCCCGGCCCGCCGCCCGTACCAGCCACTCGCCCGCGAGCTTCGTCTCGCCGTAGGGGCTCATGGGGGCGCAGGGGGTGCCCTCCGTGATGAGGTCCACATCGGGGTTGCCGTAGACCGCCGCCGACGAGGAGAACACGAACCGCTTCACACCCGCCCCGGCCACCGCGTCGAGGAGCGTCGCGAGGCCGCCCACGTTCTCCTGGTAGTAGCGGGTCGGCTCCGCCACGGACTCGCCGACCTGCTTGCGGGCGGCCAGGTGCACCACGCCCGTGATCGAGTGCTCGGTCAGGACCCGCTTGAGCAGATCACCGTCCAGCGACGACCCCTGGACGAGGGGGATGTTCTCCGGAAGCCGGTTCGGGATCCCCGACGACAGGTCGTCGAGGGCGACGACGCGCTCCCCGGCCTCCGCCATCGCCCGCGCCACGTGTGCCCCGATGTATCCGGCTCCGCCTGTGATCAGCCATGTCATGGACGACCACCTTATGCGGGCCCGGCACCGCGTCCGCTCCGCGCCGCTTCGACGGGGCCGGGGTGCGCCGCGCCGTGCCGGGAATGTGCCGGTCCGCGCCTCCGCGCTTGTGACCCGGGCCCGTGATCACCGATGATGATCGCGCCGCCGCCGGACAAAATCGGTTGATCGGGCCGTGAACGGGCGGTGAACGCCCGCTTCCATTCATCCGATAGCCTCTGCCGACATGCCGCCGGGGCCGCCGCCGTGGACCGGGGGCCATCCCATCACGTACACGCCGGACGCCAGGTCGCGCCGGCACCCAGGGAGTGAGTTCGCTGCCGACCGCCATCCTCACCGGCCAGCCGGTCCCCGGGTCGTCGCTCGAAGGCGATCTGCGGTCGCTCGGCTTCGACGTGCGTCCCGCGGCCGACGCGGCCCAGACCGAGACCCTGCTCGCCGTCGTGCCGGCGAACGAGCGGGTCGCCGTCGTGGACTCCCGCTTCGTCGGGCATGTGCACGCCCTGCGTCTCGGCCTGACCGACCCCCGCTTCGCGGCCTCCGCCATTCCTGGCGCCGTGTCCGTGCAGCCGGAGGCCCGGCGGGCCCTGACCCGCGCCGTGACCCGGGAGACCGTCGCCGCCGGCAACGCCGCCGCTGCCCCGGACGACCTCGTCGAGCGCCTCGGCGAGGCACTCGAGGCGGACGACCTCTCCGTGCACCGCCCGGAGCTCGGCACGCTCGTCGCCGCGGTCCCCGCCGACCCGCAGGAGCGCAACGGCGTCCGGCAGGCCGTCCTGGCCGTCGACGACGAGGCCGTACGGCTGCGCAGTGCCGTCAAGGCCCGCGACGGCTTCTTCACCACGTACTGCATCAGCCCGTACTCGCGCTACATCGCCCGCTGGTGCGCCCGCCGCGGCCTGACCCCCAACCAGGTCACCACCGCGTCGCTGATCACCGCGCTGATCGCCGCGGGCTGCGCCGCCACCGGCACCCGGCTCGGCTTCGTCGTGGCCGGTCTGCTGCTGCTGTTCTCCTTCGTCCTCGACTGCACGGACGGACAGCTCGCCCGCTACTCCCTGCAGTACTCGACCCTCGGCGCCTGGCTGGACGCGACCTTCGACCGCGCCAAGGAGTACGCCTACTACGCGGGACTCGCGCTCGGCGCGGCCCGCGGCGGCGACGACGTGTGGGCGCTCGCGCTCGGCGCGATGATCCTCCAGACCTGCCGGCACGTCGTGGACTTCTCCTTCAACGAGGCGAACCACGACGCCACCGCCAACACCAGCCCCACCGCCGCCCTCTCAGACAAGCTCGACAGCGTCGGCTGGACGGTCTGGGTGCGCCGGATGATAGTCCTGCCCATCGGCGAACGATGGGCGATGATCGCCGTCCTGACGGCGCTGACGACCCCCCGCATCACCTTCTACGCGCTGCTCGCCGGCTGCGCCTTCGCCGCGACCTACACCACGGCGGGCCGCGTCCTGCGCTCGCTCACCCGCAAGGCGAGCCGCACGGACCGCGCGGCCGGGGCCCTGGTGGACCTCACCGACTCCGGCGCGCTCGCCGAGTACCTGACCCGCCACGCGGGCCGCCTCCCGCGCATCGCCCCGGCCGTGGTCGCCCTCGTCGCCGGAGCGGTCGTCGTGACATCCGCCGCACTCGCGCCGTACGGAAGCTGGCTGCCCGTGCTGGGCGCCGCCGTGTACGTCCTGCTGTCGCCGGCCGCCCTGCTCAGGCCCCTCAAGGGCGCCCTCGACTGGCTGGTCCCGCCGTTCTACCGCGCGGCCGAGTACCTCACCGTCCTGGCACTCGCGGTCCACGCCGGGGTGAACGGGGCGCTTCCGGCGGCTTTCGGCCTGGTGGCCGCGGTCGCCTACCATCACTACGACACGGTGTACCGCATTCGCGGAAACGCCGGAGCCCCCCCGCACTGGCTGGTGCGGGCGATCGGCGGGCACGAAGGCAGGACGCTGCTGGTCACCGTCCTGGCCGCGCTGCTCACCGCCGCACAGTTCAAGGTCGCGCTCACGGCACTCGCCGTGGCCGTGGCGCTGCTGGTGCTCGTCGAGAGCATCCGCTTCTGGGTGTCCTCCGGGGCGCCCGCCGTACACGATGAAGGAGAACCCGCATGATCGGCCTCGTGCTGGCGGCCGGCGCCGGACGGCGTCTGCGCCCCTACACCGACAGCCTCCCGAAGGCTCTCGTGCCGGTGGGCCCCGCGGGCATAGAGGACTCCATCACGGTCCTGGACCTGACCCTCGGCAACTTCGCCGAGATCGGCCTGACCGAGGTCGGCATCATCGTCGGCTACCGCAAGGAAGCCGTCTACGACCGCAAGGCCGCCCTCGAGGAGAAGTACGGCCTCAAGATCACCCTCATCGACAACGACAAGGCCGAGGAGTGGAACAACGCCTACTCCCTGTGGTGCGGACGTGACGCCCTCAAGGACGGCGTGATCCTCGCCAACGGCGACACCGTGCACCCGGTCTCCGTCGAGCGCACCCTGCTCGACGCCCGCGGCGACGGCAAGAAGATCATCCTCGCCCTCGACACGGTGAAGAAGCTCGCCGACGAGGAGATGAAGGTCGTCGTGGACCCCGACAAGGGCGTCCAGAAGATCACCAAGCTCATGGAGCCGTCCGAGGCCACCGGTGAGTACATCGGTGTGACCCTCATCGAGGGCGCCGCCGCCGCCGAGCTGGCCGACGCCCTGAAGACGGTGTGGGAGACCGACCCGCAGCAGTTCTACGAGCACGGCTACCAGGAGCTCGTCAACCGCGGCTTCCGTATCGACGTCGCGCCGATCGGCGAGGTCAAGTGGGTCGAGATCGACAACCACGACGACCTCGCCAAGGGACGTGAGATCGCGTGCCAGTACTGACGAGGCTCATCCCCTCGCCGGTCGTCGTCGACATCCGTCCCGGTGCCCTGGACGACCTGGCGAGCGTGCTCAGCGACGAGCGCATCTCGCACTCGGGCAAGCTGGCCATCGCGGTCAGCAACGGCTCGGGCGCCCGGCTGCGCGACCGCATCGCCCCGGCCCTGCCCGGAGCGAGCTGGTACGAGGTCGGCGGCGGAACGCTCGACGACGCCATCCGGCTGGCCGGCGACATAAGGGCCGGGCACTACGACGCGGTCGTGGGCCTGGGCGGCGGCAAGATCATCGACTGCGCCAAGTTCGCCGCGGCGCGGGTCGGGCTGCCGCTGGTCGCGGTGCCCACGAACCTCGCGCACGACGGACTGTGCTCGCCGGTCGCCACCCTCGACAACGACGCGGGCCGCGGCTCCTACGGTGTGCCGAACCCGATCGCCGTGGTCATCGACCTCGACGTGATCCGTGAGGCGCCGGTCCGGTTCGTCCGGGCGGGCATCGGGGACGCCGTCTCCAACATCAACGCGATCGCGGACTGGGAGCTGTCCAACCGCGTCACGGGCGAGAAGATCGACGGACTGGCCGCCGCCATGGCGCGCCAGGCGGGCGAGGCCGTGCTCAGGCACCCCGGAGGGGTCGGCGACAACGACTTCCTCCAGGTGCTCGCCGAGGCGCTCGTCCTCACCGGCATCGCGATGTCGATCTCGGGCGACTCCCGTCCGGCCTCCGGCTCCTGCCACGAGATCAACCACGCCTTCGACCTGCTCTTCCCCCGGCGCGCGGCGAGCCACGGCGAGCAGTGCGGCCTGGGCGCGGCCTTCGCGATGTATCTGCGCGGCGCCCACGAGGACGCGGCGTTCATGGCCGAGGTGCTGAGGCGGCACGGCCTGCCGGTGCTGCCCGAGGAGATCGGCTTCACCGTGGACGAGTTCGTGCAGGTCGTGGAGTTCGCTCCGCAGACCAGGCCCGGCCGCTACACGATCCTCGAACATCTCGACCTGAAAACCCACCAGATCAAGGACATCTACTCCGACTATGCCAAGGCCATCGGTAGCTGAACTCCGCCCCGTCGTTCATCCCCCCGGGGTGAAGGACCGGCGCAGCGGTGAGCACTGGGCGGGACGCCTGTACATGCGAGAGATCTCGCTGCGCTGCGACCGCTACCTGGTGAACACCAGGATCACGCCCAACCAGCTCACGTACCTGATGACCGTCTGCGGCGTGCTCGCGGCCCCCGCACTGCTGGTGCCGGGGATCGCGGGCGCGGTGCTGGGCGTGGTGATGGTCCAGCTCTATCTGCTGCTCGACTGCGTCGACGGCGAGATCGCGCGCTGGAAGAAGCAGTACTCGCTCGGCGGGGTCTACCTCGACCGCGTCGGCGCCTATCTCACCGACGCGGCCGTCCTCGTCGGCCTCGGTCTGCGCGCCGCGGACCTGTGGGGCAGTGGGCGCGTCGACTGGCTGTGGGCCTTCCTCGGCACCCTGGCCGCCCTCGGCGCGATCCTGATCAAGGCGGAGACCGACCTCGTCGGCGTCGCCCGCCACCAGGGCGGGCTGCCGCCGGTCCAGGAGTCCGCAGCCGAGCCCCGCTCCTCGGGCGTGGCGCTGGCCCGCAGGGCCGCCGCGGCGCTCAAGTTCCACCGGCTGATCCTCGGCATCGAGGCGTCCCTGCTGATCCTGGTCCTCGCCGTCGCGGACCAGATCCGGGGAGACCTGTTCTTCACCCGGCTCGGCACCGCCGTGCTCGCCGGCATCGCGCTCCTGCAGACCGTGCTGCACCTGGTGTCCATCCTCGCCTCGAGCAGGCTCAAGTGAGTGCGGCGGCCAAGGTCGGCGCGGTGATCATCACCATGGGCAACCGCCCCGACGAGCTCAGGGCCCTGCTCGACTCCGTCGCCAAGCAGGACGGCGACCGCGTCGAGGTGGTCGTGGTCGGCAACGGCTCACCCGTCCCGGACGTCCCCGCGGGGGTCCGGACGGTCGAGCTGCCCGAGAACCTCGGCATCCCCGGCGGCCGCAACGTGGGCATCGAGGCCTTCGGCCCCGGCGGCACCGACGTGGACGTCCTGCTCTTCCTGGACGACGACGGTCTGCTGGCCCACCACGACACGGCCGAGCTGTGCCGCCGGGCCTTCGCCGACGACCCGGAGCTCGGGATCATCAGCTTCCGCATCGCCGACCCCGGCACCGGGGAGACCCAGCGCCGCCACGTGCCGAGGCTGCGCGCCGCCGACCCGATGCGCTCCTCGCGCGTCACCACGTTCCTCGGCGGCGCCAACGCGGTCCGTACGAAGGTCCTCGCCGAGGTCGGCGGACTCCCGGACGCGTTCTTCTACGCCCACGAGGAGACCGACCTGGCCTGGCGGGCCCTCGACGCCGGCTGGATGATCGACTACCGCTCCGACATGGTGCTGTACCACCCGACGACCGCCCCCTCGCGGCACGCGGTGTACCACCGGATGGTGGCCCGCAACCGCGTCTGGCTCGCGCGCCGAAACCTTCCCGCACCGCTCGTCCCGGTCTATCTCGGCGTCTGGATGCTCCTGACGCTGCTGCGCCGCCCCTCGCGGGCCGCGCTGCGGGCCTGGTTCGGCGGATTCTGGGAAGGCTGGAGGAGTCCGTGCGGACCGAGGCGTCCCATGCGGTGGCGCACGGTGTGGCGGCTGACCCGACTGGGCCGGCCTCCGGTCATCTGACAAGCTCGATCCTGAGAGCACCCGGGAACCACCCGGACCCCGGTTCGTGCCGGCGTCCGGCCGGCCGTGCGCCTCTCGAAGACGAAAGTATCCCCTTGTGAGTACGACGCATGACGGCGGCATCGCGGTGAGCGACCGACCTTCGCCCGACGACGGGCTGTCCGCGGCCGACCTGGCCGCCAAGTACGGCCTCGCGGTCAGCGGCGCCCGGCCCGGACTGGCCCAGTACGTCCGTCAGCTCTGGGGCCGGCGGCACTTCATCCTCGCCTTCTCGCAGGCGAAGCTCACCGCCCAGTACAGCCAGGCCAAGCTGGGCCAGCTCTGGCAGGTCGTGACGCCGCTGCTCAACGCGGCCGTCTACTACCTGATCTTCGGGCTGATCCTGCAGGCCGACCGCGGGATGTCGCACGACGTGTACATCCCGTTCCTGGTGACCGGTGTCTTCGTCTTCACCTTCACGCAGAGCTCGATCATGGCGGGTGTCCGGGCGATCTCGGGCAACCTGGGACTCGTGCGCGCGCTGCACTTCCCGCGTGCCTCGCTGCCGGTGTCGTTCGCGCTCCAGCAGCTCCAGCAGCTGCTCTTCTCGATGATCGTGCTGTTCGTCGTGGCGATCGGCTTCGGCAGCTACCCGGGCCTGTCCTGGCTGCTGATCGTCCCGGTGCTGTTCCTCCAGTTCCTGTTCAACACCGGCCTCGCGCTGATCGTCGCGCGGATGGGCGCCAAGACGCCCGACCTCGCCCAGCTCATGCCGTTCCTCCTGCGCACCTGGATGTACGCGTCCGGTGTCATGTTCTCCATCAGCACCATGCTGGAAGGCCGCCCCGAGTGGATCGCCCGGGTGCTCCAGGCGAACCCGGCCGCCGTCTACATGGACCTGATGCGCTTCGCGCTCATCGACGGCTACGGAGCATCCAACCTGCCCCCGCACGTGTGGGGCATCGCCGTCTTCTGGGCCGTGGTCACCGCCGTCGGTGGTTTCGTCTACTTCTGGAAGGCTGAAGAGAGGTACGGCCGTGGCTGAGCTCGACAAGAGGTCGCACATCCCGACCGTCATCGCGGACGAGCTGCACATCGTCTACCGCGTGAACGGCGCCAAGACCGGCAAGGGCAGCGCCACGGCCGCCCTCAGCCGCATCGTCAAGCGCGGCGAGGAACGCGGGGTGCGCAAGGTGCACGCCGTCCGGGGTGTCTCCTTCACCGCCTACCGCGGCGAGGCCATCGGCCTGATCGGCTCGAACGGCTCCGGCAAGTCCACCCTCCTGCGGGCCATCGCCGGTCTGCTGCCCGCCGAGAAGGGCAAGGTCTACACCGACGGCCAGCCCTCGCTGCTCGGCGTGAACGCGGCCCTGATGAACGATCTGACCGGCGAGCGGAACGTCATCCTGGGCGGTCTCGCCATGGGCATGTCCCGTGAGCAGATCAAGGAGCGCTACGAGGAGATCGTGGACTTCTCGGGCATCAACGAGAAGGGCGACTTCATCACCCTGCCGATGCGGACGTACAGCTCCGGCATGGCGGCGAGGCTGCGCTTCTCGATCGCGGCGGCGAAGGACCACGACGTGCTGATGATCGACGAGGCTCTGGCGACCGGTGACCGCTCCTTCCAGAAGCGCTCCGAGGCCCGCATCCGCGAGCTGCGCAAGAGCGCGGGCACGGTGTTCCTGGTCAGCCACAACAACAAGTCGATCCGCGACACCTGCGACCGCGTGCTGTGGCTGGAGCGCGGCGAGCTGCGCATGGACGGCCCGACCGAGGACGTCCTCAAGGAGTACGAGAAGTTCACGGGCAAGTAGCCCGATTCGCCCAGGGCCCCGCCGGAACTCTCCGGCGGGGCCCTGCGTCTGCAAAGGAAACGCCAACTCCCGTCGGCGCAAGGAATCTTGACGCCAATCGGTGTGTTGTTGTGATGTGCAGGACACCCCGGCGGAGTGTGCCGCGTTGTACAACGTAAGCTGTACCGGTGCTGAATCGCGTCAAGTAGGGCGATAATACGCGACACCCGGCACCGTCACGTCGAGCGGATCTCCGGGCGGCGTGTCCGAAATGGGCAGGGTTGGGTCGGCAGTGTAGAACGGGAGATGTGACGGCAATGGCTACGGTGACTCTCCAGCTCCGCGATGCGTGTGCCGTCCTCGCGCCGGGCGGCGAGCGGTGACCCAAGCCGGGACGGCCCGCACCGACGATCCGGAGCGCGGCACCCTCGACAAAGCCGCGGACGAGAACTTCCCCGTGGCCCCGTTCTTCCTGCCCAGGGCCTGGCGCGACGACCTCATGGCCGTGTACGGCTTCGCCCGCCTCGTGGACGACATCGGCGACGGCGACCTCGCCCCCGGTGGCGCCGACGCCCGCCTCCTCGGTGTGCCGGCCGCGGACGCCGACGACCCCCTGGTCCTGCTCGACGCGCTCGAAGCTGATCTTCACCGGGTGTTCGACTCGACCCCGCGCCACCCCCTGATGCGCAGGCTGCGGCCCACGGTGCGCCGCGCGGACCTGACCCCCGAACCGTTCCTCGGCCTGATCGCGGCCAACCGCCAGGACCAGCTCGTCAAGCGGTACGAGACCTTCGACGACCTGCTCGCCTACTGTGAACTCTCCGCGAACCCCGTCGGCCGCCTGGTCCTCTCCGTCACCGGAACCTCCACGCCCGAGCGCGTCCGCCGCTCCGACGCGGTGTGCACGGGGCTCCAGATCGTCGAGCACCTCCAGGACGTGGCCGAGGACCTGGGCCGCGACCGCGTCTACCTGCCCGCCGAGGACATGAAGCGCTTTCATGTCGTCGAAGCCGATCTCGCCGCCGCCACAGCAGGCGCATCGGTGCGAGCACTGGTTGCATACGAAGCAGAACGCGCCTTGAACCTCCTGAATGAAGGCACCCCCCTCGTGGGTAGCGTCCACGGCAGGCTGAAACTGCTGCTCGCGGGGTTCGTGGCAGGGGGGAAGGCGGCGGTCCGTGCGATCGCCGCCGCCGAATACGACGTACTACCCGGCCCGCCCAAGCCCGGCAAGCTCCAGCTGCTGCGCGAGGTGGGAGTGACTCTGCGAGGAGAGGGGTGATCCGGACCGTGGAGTCGGAACAGCACGTGTCCGCACCGGTACTCGCCGCGTACAGCTACTGCGAGGCGGTGACCGGTCAGCAGGCCCGTAATTTCGCGTACGGCATCAGGCTGCTGCCGACGTCCAAGCGCCGTGCGATGTCGGCGCTCTACGCGTTCTCGCGGCGCGTCGACGACATCGGCGACGGCACGCTGGCGCCGGACGTGAAGGGGGTGCGCCTGGAGGAGACCCGGGCGCTGCTCGCCCGCGTGCGCGCGGGCGAGGTCGCCGAGGACGACACCGACCCGGTCGCGGTCGCCCTCAGCCACACCGCCGCGTACTTCCCGGTCCCGCTCGGGGGCCTGGACGAACTCATCGACGGCGTGCTGATGGACGTACGCGGTGAGACGTACGAGACCTGGGACGACCTGAAGGTCTACTGCCGGTGCGTGGCCGGAGCGATCGGCCGGCTCTCGCTCGGGGTCTTCGGCACCGAACCGGGGGCGCGTGGCGCCGAGCGCGCTCCGGAGTACGCCGACACGCTCGGGCTCGCGCTCCAGCTCACCAACATCCTCCGGGACGTCCGCGAGGACGCCGAGGGCGGGCGCACCTACCTGCCCGCCGACGACCTGGCCAAGTTCGGCTGCTCGGCCGGGTTCGACGGGCCCACCCCGCCGCAGGGCTCGGACTTCGCGGGCCTCGTGCACTTCGAGGTGCGGCGGGCGCGTGCCCTGTTCGCCGAGGGCTACCGGCTGCTGCCCATGCTGGACCGGCGCAGCGGCGCCTGCGTCGCGGCCATGGCGGGCATCTACCGGCGGCTCCTCGACCGCATCGAGCGCGAGCCGGAGGCCGTGCTGCGCGGCCGGGTGTCCCTGCCGGGCCGCGAGAAGGCGTACGTCGCGGTGCGCGGCCTGTCCGGTCTCGACGCCCGGCATGTCTCCCGCCGCACCGTCCGGAGGCGTGTCTGAATGGACGCGTGTTTGATGGACCAAATGGACCAAGGTGATGCGGTCGGCGAAAAGCGGCAGGCAACCCTCCGGAGCCGGGCCGCGTCCCTGACTGCAACGGCCCGCCGTCGATGCTCCGACCATCGCGGTACGGCCGCAGGGGAGGGTGCGCGATGAGCGAGGTCGAGTCCACGGACGACTCCGGACGGGCCACTGCCGTGGTGATCGGCGGAGGGCTCGCCGGCATCACCGCCGCGCTCGCGCTGGCCGACGCCGGGCTCCGGGTGACGCTGCTGGAGGGCCGGCCGCGCCTCGGCGGTCTCGCGTTCTCCTTCCAGCGCGGCGAGCTCACCGTGGACAACGGACAGCACGTCTTCCTGCGCTGCTGCACCGCCTACCGCTGGTTCCTCGACCGCGTCGACGCGACCTCGCTCGCGCCCCTGCAGGATCGTCTCGACGTGCCCGTTCTCGATCTGGAGGCACCGCCGGGACGACGGCTCGGCAGGATCGGGCGCGCCGGACTGCCCGTACCGCTCCACCTCGCGCGCAGTCTCGCGACCTATCAGCACCTCTCGCTCGCCGAGCGCGCCAAGGCCGGCCGTGCCGCGCTCGCGCTCAAGGGCCTGGACCTCAGCGATCCGGCACTCGACGCGCAGAACTTCGGCGACTGGCTCGCCGGGCACGGTCAGTCGCGACGTGCCGTCGAAGCACTGTGGGACCTCGTGGGGGTCGCCACCCTCAACGCGGTGGCCCAGGACTCCTCGCTCGGGCTCGCCGCGATGGTGTTCAAGACGGGTCTGCTGTCCGACCCGGGCGCGGCCGACATCGGCTGGGCTCGCGTCCCGCTGGGCGAACTGCACGACACCCTGGCCCGCAAGGCGCTCGACTCCGCGGGCGTACGTACCGAGATCCGTACACGAGTCACCTCCGTCTCCCCGTACGAGAACGGACGTTGGAGCGTTCAGGTTCCCGGCGAGCGCATCGACGCCGACGCCGTCGTGCTCGCCGTACCCCAGCGCGAGGCCCACGACCTGCTGCCCGAGGGAGCGCTCGACGCCCCCGGACGGCTTCTGGACATCGGCACCGCGCCGATCCTCAACGTCCACGTCGTCTACGACCGCAAGGTCCTCACCGCGCCGTTCTTCGCGGCCCTCGGCTCCCCGGTGCAGTGGGTCTTCGACCGCACCGAGGCCTCGGGGCTGCGGCAGGGCCAGTACCTCGCGCTGTCCCAGTCGGCCGCGCAGGACGAGATCGACGAGCCCGTCGCCGCGCTCCGGGAGCGGTATCTGCCGGAGCTCGAACGGCTGCTCCCCGGTGCGCGCGGCGCCGGGATCAAGGACTTCTTCGTGACCCGGGAGCGCACCGCGACGTTCGCCCCCGCCCCGGGCGTCGGGCGGCTGCGGCCCGGTGCCCGGACCAAGGCCCCCGGCCTGTACCTGGCCGGAGCGTGGACCGCCACAGGGTGGCCCGCGACCATGGAGAGTGCGGTTCGCAGTGGAGTCGGTGCGGCGGACGCCGCGCTGGACGCCCTGGGCCGGCCCCGCGACCACCTCCTCGGACTCTTCGAGGAGGCGGCATGACGCTCGACCGGAGCATGGCAGGTCCCCGCACCCCCGGTTCCGTAACAAGAGGAGAGATTGTGCCCACTGTGCCCCCGGCCGAAGCGGCTGCCGACGCGGTGGACGTGACCGCGCTCCTGGAGCGCGGCCGGACCCTGGCCACACCGGTGCTCAAGGCGGCCGTCGACCGGCTCGCACCGCCCATGGACACCGTCGCCGCCTACCACTTCGGCTGGATCGACGCCGAGGGCAACCCCGCGGACGGCGACGGCGGCAAGGCCGTGCGCCCCGCGCTCGCCGTGCTCTCCGCGCAGGCCGCCGGAGCGGTCCCCGAGGTGGGCGTCCCCGGCGCCGTCGCCGTCGAGCTGGTGCACAACTTCTCGCTGCTGCACGACGACCTCATGGACGGCGACGAACAGCGCCGCCACCGCGACACCGTCTGGAAGGTGCACGGTCCGGCCCAGGCGATCCTGGTCGGCGACGCCCTGTTCGCGCTGGCCAACGAGGTCCTGCTGGAGCTCGGCACCGTCGAGGCGGGCCGCGCCACCCGGCGCCTGACCACCGCCACCCGGGCCCTGATCGACGGTCAGGCCCAGGACATCTCCTACGAGCACCGCGACCGCGTCAGCGTCGAGGAGTGCCTGGAGATGGAGGGCAACAAGACCGGTGCCCTGCTCGCCTGCGCCTGCTCCATCGGCGCGGTCCTCGGCGGCGCCGACGACCTCACCGCCGACACGCTGGAGCGCTACGGCTACCACCTCGGCCTCGCCTTCCAGGCCGTCGACGACCTCCTCGGCATCTGGGGCGACCCGGAGGCCACCGGAAAGCAGACCTGGAGCGATCTGCGCCAGCGCAAGAAGTCCCTGCCGGTCGTGGCCGCGCTCGCCGCGGGCGGACCCGCCTCCGAGCGGCTCGGCGAGCTGCTCGCCGAGGACGCCAAGGCGACCGACTTCGAGAACTTCTCCGAGGAGGAGTTCGCCGTGCGCGCCGCGCTCATCGAGGAGGCGGGCGGCCGCGAGTGGACCGCCCAGGAGGCACGCCGCCAGCACGCGATCGCCATCGAGGCGCTGGACGCCGTACCGATGCCCGAGCAGGTCCGCGCCCAGCTCGTGGCGCTGGCCGACTTCGTCGTCGTGCGGAAGAGATGATCGTTATCGGTCGAATAACCCTCGCGTAGTCGCCGGCCGGTGCCTTCCCCAAGCTTCGAACCCTGTTCGAGCGGAGGGGTATCCATCCGAACGAACGCACCGGCCGACGGCGGACCCACAGCAGAGACACACCACTGCACGAAGGGGAAGCCATGACAGCGACGACCGACGGAAGCACCGGGGCCCTGCCGCCCCGCGCTGCCTCGGCCAGCGAAGACCAGGACCAGACGACTCCCGAGGCGGCCGGGACAGTCGAGACCCGAGACGTCGCCACGCGCGCCATGGAGCGCGCCACGGACTTCCTGCTCGCGCGGCAGGACGCCCAGGGCTGGTGGAAGGGCGACCTCGAGACGAACGTCACCATGGACGCCGAGGACCTGCTGCTCCGCCAGTTCCTGGGCATCCGCGACGAGCCGACCACCCGCGGCGCGGCGCTGTTCATCCGCGGCGAGCAGCGCGAGGACGGCACCTGGTCCTCGTTCTACGGCGGTCCGGGCGAGATCTCCACCACCATCGAGGCGTACGTCGCCCTGCGGCTGGCCGGGGACGACCCGGACGCCGCGCACATGGCGAAGGCCGCCGCGTGGATCCGCGAGCGCGGCGGCATCGCCGCGGCCCGTGTCTTCACCCGGATCTGGCTCGCCCTCTTCGGCTGGTGGAAGTGGGACGACCTCCCCGAACTCCCGCCGGAGCTCATCTACTTCCCCAAGTGGATGCCGCTGAACATCTACGACTTCGGCTGCTGGGCGCGGCAGACCATCGTGCCGCTCACGATCGTCTCGGCCACGCGGCCGGTGCGGCCCGCGCCGTTCCCGCTGGACGAGCTGCACGCCGACGCCGAGCGCCCCAACCCCGCCAGGCCCCTAGCCCCGATGGCGAGTTGGGACGGCGTCTTCCAGCGCCTGGACAAGGCCCTGCACCAGTACCGCAAGGTCGCGCCGCGCGCGTTGCGCAGAGCCGCGATGAACACCGCCGGCCGCTGGATCATCGAGCGCCAGGAGAACGACGGCTGCTGGGGCGGCATCCAGCCTCCGGCCGTCTACTCGGTCATCGCGCTGCATCTGCTCGGCTACGACCTCGAACACCCGGTGATGCGCGAGGGGCTGGCCTCGCTAAACCGTTTCGCCGTGTGGCGCGAGGACGGAGCCCGGATGATCGAGGCCTGTCAGTCGCCGGTGTGGGACACGTGCCTCGCCACCATCGCGCTGGCCGACGCGGGAGTGCCCGCCGACCACCCGCAGCTCGTCAAGGCCGTGGACTGGATGCTCGGCGAGGAGATCGTCCGGCCCGGCGACTGGTCGGTCAAGCGGCCCCAACTGCCGCCGGGGGGCTGGGCGTTCGAGTTCCACAACGACAACTACCCCGACATCGACGACACCGCGGAGGTCGTCCTCGCACTGCGCCGCGTCCGGCACCACGACCCGGACCGCGTCGAGAACGCCATCGGACGCGGGGTCCGCTGGAATCTCGGCATGCAGTCCAAGGACGGCGGCTGGGGCGCGTTCGACGTCGACAACACCAGCGCCTTCCCCAACCGGCTGCCGTTCTGCGACTTCGGGGAGGTGATCGACCCGCCCTCCGCGGACGTGACCGCACACGTGGTGGAGATGCTGGCGGTCGAGGGGCTGACCCAGGACCCGCGCACCCGCCGGGGCATCGAGTGGCTGCTCTCCCACCAGGAGCCGAACGGTTCCTGGTTCGGGCGCTGGGGCGTCAACTACGTCTACGGAACGGGGTCGGTGGTCCCGGCGCTCGTGGCGGCGGGACTGCCCGGATCGCACCCGGCGATCCGCCGGGCGGTGGCCTGGCTGGAGTCCGTGCAGAACGACGACGGCGGCTGGGGCGAGGACCTGCGCTCCTACTACGACATCGCCGGATGGAGCGGACGCGGCGCCTCGACCGCCTCGCAGACAGGCTGGGCGCTGCTCGCCCTGCTCGCCGCGGGGGAGGCCGAGTCCAAGGCGACCGAGCGCGGGGTGGTGTGGCTCACCGAGACACAGCTTCCCGACGGCACCTGGGACGAGCCGTACTTCACGGGGACCGGCTTCCCGTGGGACTTCTCGATCAACTACCACCTCTACCGTCACGTCTTCCCGCTCACGGCGCTCGGCCGCTACGTCCACGGGGAGCCCTTCTCCGCGGTGAAGGGGCGCTGATGGACAGCCTGCCCGCCCCGGACCCGCTCCTGATCGCCTGCGCGCTCGGTATCGAGCACCTCGCCCTGCGCAGCGGAGACCGGAGCGGCGCCGGCGGGCCGGTCACCGTGCTGCGCACCGGCATGGGGCCCAGGGCGGCCGACCGGTCGGTCACCCGGGTGCTGGCCGACCCGGCGCTGTCCGGAGCCGCCGTGCTCGCCACCGGCTTCTGCGCCGGCCTCGCCCCGGGCATGCACCCCGGCGACCTGGTCGTCGCCGAGGAGACCCGGGACCCGGGCGGCACCACGCCGTGCGTGGGCACGGATCTGCTGGTCAAGGAGCTCGCCCGGGCCGTGCCGGGCCGCACCGTCCACACCGGGCCGCTCACCGGCTCCGATCACGTGGTGCGCGGTCACGAGCGCGCCGATCTGTTCGCCACCGGCGCCATCGCCGTGGACATGGAGTCGGCGGCCACCCTGCTCGGCGCGGTCCGCTCGGGGATCCGTCCCGTTGCGGCCGTCCGGGTGGTCGTGGATGCTCCAGAACATGAACTCGTCCGAATCGGCACGTTCCGCGGTGGAATATCAGCCTTCCGCGTTCTTCGTGCCGTACTTCCCGCTTTTTTCGAATGGCACCGTTCTTTGTCGCTCCCTCGGAGGTGAGCCGTATGGCCATGCCGCTTCGGCAGTCCATGAAGGTCGCTGCATACCTGTTTGAACAGAAGCTTCGGAAACGGGACAAGTTCGCCCTGCTCGTCGAGCTGGAGCCGCTGTTCGCGTGCAACCTCGCGTGCGAGGGCTGCGGCAAGATCCAGCACCCCGCCGGCGTGCTCAAGCAGCGCATGCCGGTCGCCCAAGCGGTGGGTGCGGTCCTCGAATCCGGTGCGCCGATGGTGTCCATCGCCGGCGGCGAGCCGCTGATGCACCCTCAGATCGACGAGATCGTACGGCAGTTGGTGGCCAAGAAGAAGTTCGTCTTCCTCTGCACCAACGCCCTGCTGATGCGCAAGAAGATGGACAAGTTCAAGCCCTCGCCGTACTTCGCCTGGGCCGTGCACATCGACGGGCTGCGTGAGCGGCACGACGAGTCGGTCGCGAAGGAAGGCGTCTTCGACGAGGCCGTCGAGGCGATCAAGGAGGCCAAGCGCCGCGGCTTCCGCGTCACCACCAACTCCACCTTCTTCAACACCGACACCCCGCAGACCGTCATCGAGGTGCTGAACTACCTCAACGACGACCTCAAGGTCGACGAGATGATGCTCTCGCCCGCCTACGCCTACGAGAAGGCGCCCGACCAGGAGCACTTCCTCGGGGTCCAGCAGACCCGGGAACTGTTCAAGAAGGCCTTCGCGGGCGGCAACCGGCGCCGCTGGAGGCTCAACCAGAGCCCGCTCTTCCTGGACTTCCTGGAGGGCAAGGTCGACTTCCCGTGCACCGCGTGGGCGATCCCCAGCTACTCGCTCTTCGGCTGGCAGCGGCCCTGCTACCTGATGAGCGACGGGTACGTGCAGACGTACAGGCAGCTCCTGGAGGAGACCGACTGGGACTCCTACGGCCGCGGCAAGGACGACCGGTGCGCCAACTGCATGGCGCACTGCGGCTACGAGCCGACCGCCGTCCTCGCCACGATGGGCTCGCTCAAGGAATCCATCCGGGCCGCCCGCGAGACCTTCACGGAAAGCCGCGGGTGACCTCATGACCGCCGTTTCCCTGGGCCTCCCCGAGGTACCGGTCCAGCCGATCGCGGAGCGCCGTGTCGCGCGGCGCATCCAGGTCGGACCGGTGGCGGTCGGCGGCGGGGCGCCCGTGTCCGTCCAGTCGATGACCACGACCCGGACGTCGGACGTCGGCGCCACACTTCAGCAGATCGCGGAGCTGACCGCGTCCGGCTGCCAGATCGTGCGGGTCGCCTGCCCCACGCAGGACGACGCCGACGCCCTCGCGACCATCGCCGCGAAGTCGCAGATCCCGGTGATCGCGGACATCCACTTCCAGCCGAAGTACGTCTTCGCGGCGATCGAGGCCGGCTGCGCGGCCGTCCGCGTCAATCCGGGCAACATCAAGCAGTTCGACGACAAGGTGAGGGAGATCGCGCAGGCCGCGCGGGACGCCGGGACCCCGATCCGCATCGGCGTGAACGCGGGCTCGCTCGACAGGCGGCTGCTCCAGAAGTACGGCAAGGCCACGCCCGAGGCGCTGGTCGAGTCCGCGCTGTGGGAGGCGTCCCTCTTCGAGGAGCACGGCTTCCGTGACATCAAGATCTCGGTCAAGCACAACGACCCCGTGGTCATGGTGAACGCCTACCGTCAGCTCGCCGCGGCCTGCGACTACCCGCTGCACCTCGGTGTGACCGAGGCGGGGCCGGCCTTCCAGGGCACGATCAAGTCGGCCGTGGCCTTCGGCGCCCTGCTCTCCGAGGGCATCGGCGACACCATCCGGGTCTCGCTGAGCGCGCCGCCCGCCGAGGAGGTCAAGGTCGGCATCCAGATCCTGGAGTCGCTCGGACTGCGGCAGCGGCGGCTGGAGATCGTCTCCTGCCCGTCCTGCGGGCGCGCCCAGGTCGACGTCTACAAGCTGGCCGACGAGGTCACCGCCGGCCTGGAAGGCATGGAGGTCCCGTTGCGCGTCGCGGTCATGGGCTGCGTCGTGAACGGCCCCGGCGAGGCACGAGAGGCGGATCTGGGGGTCGCCTCCGGCAACGGCAAGGGGCAGATCTTCGTCAAGGGCGAGGTCATCAAGACCGTCGCCGAGTCGAAGATCGTCGAGACCCTCATCGACGAGGCGATGAAGATCGCCGAGCAGATGGAGAACGACGGCGTCGCGTCCGGGGAACCGGCCGTCACCGTGAGCTGATCAGCACGGACCGAGAGGGGGCCCGACGTGACGATTCTGGAGAACATCCGGGGACCACGCGACCTGAAGGCGCTGTCCGAGGCGGAAATCGGTGAACTGGCCGAAGAGGTGAGGGAGTTCCTGGTGCACGCGGTCGCCAGGACCGGCGGTCACCTCGGACCCAACCTGGGAGTGGTGGAGCTGTCCATCGCCCTCCACCGGGTCTTCGAGTCGCCCTTCGACCGCATCCTGTGGGACACCGGCCATCAGAGCTACGTACACAAACTGCTGACAGGGCGTCAGGACTTCTCCAAGCTGCGAGGCAAGGGAGGCCTCTCCGGCTACCCCTCCCGCGAGGAGTCCGAGCACGACATCATCGAGAACAGCCACGCCTCCACGGCGCTCGGCTGGGCCGACGGGCTCGCCAAGGCCCGGCAGGTGCAGGGCGGGAAGGGCCACGTCGTCGCGGTCATCGGCGACGGCGCGCTGACCGGCGGCATGGCCTGGGAGGCGCTGAACAACATCGCCGCGGCCAAGGACCGGCCCCTGATCATCGTCGTCAACGACAACGAACGCTCGTACGCGCCCACCATCGGCGGCCTCGCCAACCACCTCGCGACCCTGCGCACCACCGACAGCTACGAACAGGTCCTCGCCTGGGGCAAGCAGGTCCTGCTGCACACCCCCCTCGTCGGCAACACCATCTACGAGTCCCTGCACGGCGCGAAGAAGGGCTTCAAGGACGCCTTCGCGCCCCAGGGCATGTTCGAGGACCTGGGACTCAAGTACGTCGGACCCATCGACGGCCACGACGTGGGAGCCGTGGAGTCCGCGCTGCGCCGCGCCAAGCGCTTCCACGGGCCCGTGCTCATCCACTGTCTGACCGAGAAGGGGCGCGGCTACGAACCCGCGCTCGCGCACGAGGAGGACCACTTCCACACCGTCGGTGTGATGAACCCGCTCACCTGCGAACCCCTGGCACCGTCCAACGGCCCGTCCTGGACCTCCGTGTTCGGCGACGAGATCGTCAGCATCGGCGAGGAGCGCGCGGACGTCGTGGCCATCACGGCGGCCATGCTGCATCCGGTCGGCCTCGGCAAGTTCGCCGAGAGGTTCCCCGACCGGGTGTGGGACGTCGGCATCGCCGAGCAGCACGCCACGGTCTCCGCGGCCGGACTCGCGACCGGCGGCCTGCATCCCGTCGTCGCCGTGTACGCGACCTTCCTCAACCGGGCCTTCGACCAGCTGCTCATGGACGTCGCGCTGCACCGCTGCGGTGTGACCTTCGTCCTCGACCGGGCCGGGATCACCGGCGTCGACGGCGCCTCGCACAACGGCATGTGGGACATGTCGATCCTCCAGGTCGTCCCCGGCCTCAGGATCGCCGCGCCCCGCGACGCCGACCAGCTCAGGGCCCAGCTCCGGGAGGCGGTCGCCGTGGACGACGCGCCGACCCTGATCCGCTTCCCGAAGGAGTCCGTCGGCCCGGTGATCCCCGCGGTGGACCGGGTGGGCGGCCTCGACGTCCTGCACCGGGGCGAGCGGCCCGAGGTCCTGCTCGTCGCGGTCGGCGTCATGGCCCCGGTCTGCCTGCAGACCGCCGACCTGCTGGAGGCCCGCGGCATCGGCTGCACCGTCGTCGACCCGCGCTGGGTCAAGCCAGTCGACCCGGACCTGCCCCGCCTCGCCGCCGGGCACCGGCTCGTCGCCGTCGTCGAGGACAACAGCCGGGCCTCGGGCGTCGGCGCCGCCGTCGCGCTGGCCCTCGGCGACGCCGAGGTCGACGTGCCCGTGAGACGGTTCGGCATCCCCGAGCAGTTCCTCGCGCACGCCAAACGGTCCGAGGTCCTGGCCGACATCGGTCTCACGCCCGTGGAGATCGCCGGACGGATCAGCGCCGGGCTGGCCATCAGGGACGAACGGGCCAAGGCCGCGTACGAGCTGACGGAGGCCGCCGGCCGGCCGGCCGAGGAACAGTCGTCCAAGGAGAAACAGGAATGACCGACCCTGCCCAGAAGGGGGAGTTCGACCTCGGCGCGCTCCTCGCCGAGCGCGGAGCCGAGCGCTACGAACTGCACACGAAGTACCTGAACCACCAGCTCCCGCGCATGCTGCACACCATCGGCTTCGACAAGGTCTACGAACGGGCCGAGGGCGCGCACTTCTGGGACGCCGACGGCGACGACTACCTGGACATGCTCGCCGGCTTCGGGGTGATGGGCCTCGGCCGCCACCACCCCGTCGTCCGGCGCGCCCTGCACGACGTCCTCGACGCCCAGCTCGCCGACCTCACCCGCTTCGACTGCCAGCCGCTGCCGGGCCTGCTCGCGGAGCGACTGCTCACCCACAGTCCGCACCTGGACCGGGTGTTCTTCGGCAACAGCGGCACGGAGGCCGTCGAGACCGCGCTGAAGTTCGCCCGGTACGCCACCGGCAGGCCGAGGATCCTGTACTGCGCGCACGCCTTCCACGGACTGACCACCGGTTCCCTGTCGGTGAACGGCGAGGACGGCTTCCGCGACGGCTTCGCGCCGCTGCTGCCCGACACGGCCGTCCCCCTCGGCGATCTCGACGCCCTCGCCCGGGAGCTGAGGAAGGGCGACGTCGCCGCGCTCATCGTCGAGCCCATCCAGGGCAAGGGCGTCCACGAGTCCCCGCCCGGATATCTGCGCGCCGCCCAGGAACTGCTGCACCGGCACAAGGCGCTGCTCATCGCGGACGAGGTGCAGACCGGCCTCGGCCGCACCGGGGACTTCTACGCCTACCAGCACGAGGAGGGCGTCGAACCGGACCTGGTGTGTGTCGCCAAGGCGCTGTCCGGCGGCTATGTTCCGGTGGGCGCGACCCTCGGGAAGGACTGGATCTTCAAGAAGGTCTACTCGTCCATGGACCGGGTCCTCGTGCACTCCGCGAGCTTCGGCTCCAACGCGCAGGCCATGGCGGCGGGTCTCGCGGTCCTGTCCGTGATGGAGAACGAGCAGATCGTCGCGAACGCCCGCGTCACCGGAGAACTGCTGAAATCCCGGCTGGCGGCCCTGGTCGACCGCTACGAGTTGCTGAGCGAGGTGCGCGGGCGGGGTCTGATGATCGGCATCGAGTTCGGCCGGCCCGCGTCGCTCAAGCTGCGCAGCCGCTGGACCATGCTCCAGGCCGCGCGCAAGGGGCTCTTCGCGCAGATGGTCGTCGTGCCGCTGCTCCAGCGGCACCGGATCCTCACCCAGGTCTCCGGCGACCACCTGGAGGTGATCAAGCTGATCCCGCCGCTGGTGATCGACGAGGGGGACGTCGACCGGTTCGTGGAGGCCTTCACCGCGGTGATGGAGGACGCGCACAACGGCGGCGGGCTGATGTGGGACTTCGGCAAGACACTGGTGAAACAGGCGGTCGCGAACCGCTGAGCCCGAGCCGTACCGGCGGCCGCCGCGAGCGGCACCGGTACGGCCGGGCGAGCGGGCCTTGGGCGTGGCCGCGAGGGGCCGGGGTGTGGGCCGTGGCTGGGCTGGGCGGCCCGACGTGCCGCCGGGCAAGGAGCCGGCCCGGGGTGTGGCTGGGCGAGGGGACGGGCGTAGGGGCCTCTTTGTCTCTGAGGCAAGAAAATTGCCGCTGAGGTAAATCTTTGGCTCAATGGTTCCATGAGCCAAGCCGATCCAGGGGCGGTCGACGAACCGTCCGCCGAGCTGCACGCCGTGGGGCCCCGGCTGCGCGCCCTGCGCCGCGGTGCCTCCCTGACGCTGGAGGCCGCCGCCCGCGCCGCCGCGCTCTCGCCCGCCCATCTCTCCCGGCTGGAGACCGGGCAGCGCCAGCCCTCGCTGCCGATGCTGCTCACCCTGGCACGTGTCTACGGTACGACGGTCTCGGAACTGCTCGGCGAGGCGGTCCCCGAACGTGACGCGGTCGTACGGGCCGCCGACATGGAGGCGGCCCCCGCGGGCGGCTGGACCTACTGGCAGGCGGGCTCCGCGGGCCGCGGCATGCAGGCCCTGCGCGTACACGTCCCCTACGGCTCGCAGGGCGACATCGTGCGCGTCCACCCGGGCGAGGAGTGGCTGTACGTCCTCAAGGGGCGGCTCCGTCTGCGCCTCGGGGACACCGCGCACGTCCTCGAACCGGGGGACAGCGCCCACTTCGACTCGATGACCCCGCACCGCATCGCCGCCGCCGAGCGCGACGGAGCCGAGCTCCTCTTCGTACACACCCTGCTGCAGAGCCCCGTCGCCGCGCTGTGCCTCGGCCCGGCGGCGGGCCACCCCACTCCGGGAGAGACGTCATGACCGAACCCACAGAACCCCGCCGGCGGTCCATGGAGGACAGGTTCCCGCGCGCCCTGTGGGTGCGGCTGATCATCTACGTCGCCGTCGGCCACCTGTTCGCGGCCTTCATCTACCTGCTCTTCACGCTGGGCGCGCAGAACCAGTAGTGACCCGGCAGCGGCGCGCGGCTCAGTCCAGGAGCCGCGCGCGCAGCCGCTCCCGCAGCTCCGGCGTGAGCCCCAGTCCCTGTTCCAGATATGCCTCGACGCTGCCCCAGGTCTCCTCGATCGTTTCGAAGGCGGCGGTCAGATACTCGGCGCGCGCGTCGAACAGCGGGCTGAGCAGTTCCATCACCTCGGGGGAGTAGGCGCCGGCCGAGGAGCCGTTGCGGTGGACCTTGTAACGGCGGTGCGTGGCGTTCGACTCCAGGTAGTCGGTCACGATCGCCTCGCGCTCGACCCCGAGGGCGAGCAGGGTGACCGCGATGGACAGCCCGGCGCGGTCCTTGCCCGCCGCGCAGTGCATCAGCGCCGGCACGCTGTCGTCGGCCAGCGCGTGCAGCACCTGGGAGTGCTCGGCCGTGCGCTCCCTGATGATCGTGCGGTAGGAGTTGATCATCCGGTTCGCGGCCTTGCCGTCGCCGAGGAGTCCGCGGAGCTGGTCGATGTCGCCGTCGCGGACCATCTTCCAGAACTCGCTGCCGTCCGCCGGGTCGCTCAGCGGGAGGTTCACGTTCCGCACGCCCGGCAGCTCGACGTCCGGTCCCTCCAGCTTCTGGTCCGCGGCGTTGCGGAAGTCGAAGATCGTGTGGAGGCCCAGGGAGGAGAGGAACGCGGCGTCCTCCTCCGTGGCGTGCGCGAGGTGACCGCTGCGGAACAGATGCCCGAAGCGCACTCGCCGGCCGTCCGCGGTGGGCAGTCCGCCCACGTCGCGGAAGTTCCGCACTCCGCCGAGTTCGGGCTCGGTCGACGGGACCTGCTGCGTCACGGGGGCTCCTCCCATTCGGCCGCCGGCGTCGCCGGGCTGGACTCGGCGCCGCTCGTCGGCAGTTGTACCGGCTCGCGCTGTCGACGATACGACATGGGTTCCCCGGGCAATGAGTTGTCCACAGGCGCCTGCTTCCGGACGGATACGCCCAGGAGGGAGCGTTGCGCTGGATGTCGATCGAATGTGTGTGCGATTCATGTGCGATTCATGTGCGGGGTCACCCGCCGGGCCGGACGTGCCTTTCCGGTCCCATGGGCATCGCGGGGCAATTGTTGCTAATTCCGGCATCGGGGTGCGCCGTTTTGCGATTCGTCCGACATGGAGATCCCGATGTGCCGGATATCCGCTCACGTCGCATCTGACTGTTCTGTCCGAATAGGCACCTTCATTACAACTGGCCCTGGAATAAGGCACCCTGGGGCGAGTCGCGTGAGGAGCGTCATATTCGTGACGATGCGTTGCCGTCCCGTTTTCTCAACCCGCCCGGATTTCCTGGCGGGTTGAGGGGACCGGAAGATCGTCACTCCACGGAGGGTTACGGCGATTTCAGCATGGATCAAGAAAGGCGAGCGCACAGAAACCGCCCATAGTTGTCGACGCGCTCTCATCTCGCTTACGTTCTGCCTCAATCCGGACGGACGCCCAATCCTGCCGCCGCCCGGCATCCGCACACTCACCCGTACACGGCAGGAGCGGGGGACCCACAGGTTCCGTGCCTGGTCCGGTCTCCGGAACAGGCTAGGGGTACAGCCGCGCAGAGCGCGGCCGGGCATCTCCAGCCCGCACCCGACAGCTCACCCCGCAGGCGCCGGAGAGGAATTCGTCATGCCCGCGAAGGGTAAGCACCGCCGTCCCAAGTCCCTGCGTTTCACCCGCTCGATCGCCGTGGCCGGAACCGGTGGCGCCGCACTCGCGCTGCCCCTGATGGGGGCCACGGGCGCCCACGCCGCGACCCCGGCCGCCGCCGTCGCGCAGCATGTCGAGAAGGCCGCGACCGCCGCCCCCGCCGAGAAGTCCGCCAAGACCGCCACGTCCGCCAAGGCCAAGACGTACGCGGTGAAGCGCGGTGACTACCTCTCGAAGATCGCCGACGAGCAGAACGTCGGCGGCGGCTGGAAGAAGATCTACGCCGACAACCGCTCCGCCATCGGCAGCGACCCGTCGCTGATCCACCCCGGTCTGAAGCTGTCGCTCGGCAAGAAGGCCGCCCCCGCCGCCCACTCGGCCACTCAGTCGTCCGCCAAGGCGGCCACCTCGGCGAAGCCCGCCCAGGCGACCCCGGCCGCCGACACGGCCCCGTCCGCCACCCCCTCCACCGCCGGCTCCTCCGGCTACACCCTGCCGGTCGACAGCAGCACCGTCGGCACCGGATACAAGGTGGCGGGCAGCATGTGGTCCAGCGGTTACCACACGGGCGTGGACTTCGTGGTCCCGACCGGCACCACGCTCAAGTCCATCGCCGCGGGCACCGTCGTCTCCGCGGGCTGGGGCGGCGCCTACGGCAACCAGGTCGTCATCCAGCACGCCGACGGCAAGTACTCCCAGTACGCCCACATGTCGTCCCTGTCCGTCTCGGCGGGGCAGACCGTGACCGAGGGGCAGCAGATCGGCCTCTCCGGCGCGACCGGCAACGTGACCGGCCCGCACCTGCACTTCGAGATCCGCACCACGCCGGACTACGGCTCCGACGTCGACCCGGTCGCGTACCTGCGCTCGCACGGTGTCGCCGTCGGCTGACACCCCCCACTCCTCCTGCTCCTGACGGCAGGAAGATCTCCGAAGGCCGGACCCCATGATCCCCTGGGTCCGGCCTTCGGTGTTCCCCGGCTCGGGCCTCGGGTCGATCGCTGCTTCAACATCCTTGGCGCGGACCCTATTCCGGAGTTGACCAACGCTTGACGAGTGGCCTATCTCACCGCCCGTCAACCCCTCCCTACGGTCGCGTAGCTCACATCGAAAGGTGAATCATGCTCGATGTGGCAGACGATTCGAAGAGTGACAACAGATCAGTGATCGGGTCGTACGTGGCGGTGGGGGACAGCTTCACCGAAGGCGTCGGCGACCCCGGGCCCGACGGAGCCTTCGTCGGCTGGGCCGACCGGTTCGCGGTACTCCTCGCGGACCGCAGGCCCGAAGGCGATTTCGACTACACCAACCTCGCGGTGCGCGGCAAGCTGCTCGACCAGATCGTCGATTCCCAGCTCCAGAGGGCCAAGGAACTGAGCCCGGACCTGGTCTCGTTCTGCGCCGGCGGCAACGACATCATCCGCCCCGGCACCGACCCCGACGAGGTCGCGGAGCGCTTCGAGCGCGCGATCGCCGACCTCACCTCCGCCGTCGGCACCGTCATGGTGACGACCGGCTTCGACACCCGTGGCGTTCCCGTGCTCAAGCACCTGCGCGGCAAGATCGCCACGTACAACGGCCATGTGCGGGCCATCGCGGACCGCTACGGCTGTCCCGTCCTCGACCTCTGGTCCCTGAAGACGATCCAGGACCGACGGGCCTGGGACGGCGACCGGCTGCACCTCTCGCCCGAGGGGCACACCCGGGTGGCGCTCCGCGCCGGGCAGGTGCTCGGCCTGGAGGTGCCGGCCGACCCGGACCAGCCCTGGCCCCCCCTCCCGCCGCGCGGCACGCTGGAGGTGCGCCGGGACAACATCCAGTGGGCGCGCGAGTATCTGGTCCCCTGGATCGGGCGGCGGCTGCGCGGGGAGTCCTCGGGCGATCACGTCTCGGCCAAGGGAGCCCTGTCCCCGGACGACATCAAGCTGCGCATCGAGTCGGTGGCCTGAGGGATCCGGGACGGGCGCCGCCGCGCCGGTTCACGGGGCTGGAGCGGGCGGGCACGAGTGCGGGGCCGGAGCGGGCGCGCGCGAGTGCGGGGCCGGAGCGGGCGAGGACGAGTGCGGGGCCGGCATCACGGTGGCCCCGCGCTCTCGCGTCCTCAGCGCACCGCCGCCATCAATGCCTCGCGTTCCAGGCCCAGTTCGCGGGCGAGCGCCTCATCGACCCATTCCTGGGTGCGGGCTCGCGACACCGCGCCGGAGTACGCCGTCATCTGGACCGCCAGTCCGTCCAGCAGCGCCGTGAGCCTGAGGACCGCGCTCGTGGGGTCCGGGCAGCGGAACTCGCCGGCGGCCACACCCTCCGCGATCACCTCGGCCATGGCGGCCTTCCACTGCCGGTCGAGATCGCGGGTCACCTCGCACAGCGCCGGCTCGCGCAGGGCGACCGCCCAGCCCTCGATCCACAGACGCCAGCCCTTGGCCTGACCCGTCGGGGCGTACCAGCGCACGGCGGCGCGCAGGCGGCGCAGCGCCGTCGTGCGGCGGCCGAGCAGTTTGCGCAGATGGGCGAGGTCGTCCTCGGCGGCGTGGGTGAACGCGGCGGCGACCAGCTTCTCCTTCGTCGAGAAGTGGTACAGCACCAGCGCGTTGCTCACGCCGAGGGCCGAGGCCACGTCGGCGATCCGCACCGCCGCGACGCCCCGCGCCTCGATCTGTTCGACGGCGGCCCGCAGCAACTCCTCGCGCCGCTCCGCCACGCTCAACCGGACTCTCGCCACGCGGCAACCCTACACAGCCCTTTCGGCGGAGGCCCGGCCGGAGCGGGTAGGACCGGGTACGTCCCTCAGCGGTACCAGCCGAACCGCTCCGCGATGACCGGGAGCCGGTCGGTGACGATGGCGTGGGCGGCGGCCCGCGGGGTCGTGCCGTCGGCCTCCGCGCGCGCGAGCGTCCGGTCGATCAGGGCCCGCATGGAGCGCCGCGTGTGGGTGAACGCCTCGTCCGCGTCGGCGCCGATGTCGCCGAACAGGGTCCACCACCACCAGGCGTTCGTACCGGAGTTGACCACGACGTCCGGCAGGACGGTGACCCCGCGCGCGGCGAGCAGTTCCTCCGCGTCCGCGAGGACGGGCATGTTGGCCGCCTCGATGATCCAACGGGCCTTGATCTCATGCTGGTTCGCCGTGTCGATCGCGTACGAGACCGCGGCGGGCACCAGCACCTCGGCGTCGGCGGACAGCCAGGCGTCACCGGGGAGTTCGCGGTCGGCCGGGCGCAGCACCGCGCGGTCGACCGTCCCGTACGCGTCGCGTGCCGCGAGCAGTGCGTCGACGTCGAGGCCGTCCGGGTTCGCGATGGTTCCCTTGACGTCGGCGACGGCCACGATCCTGAGGCCCGCGCGCGCGAGGAAGCGCGCGGTGGCCCCGCCCATGGTGCCCAGTCCCTGTACGGCGACACGTGTTCCCGCGTACGGCGTGCCGGCCCGGTCCAGCGCGGCGAGCGCCGACTCGGCGACCCCGCAGCCGCCGACCAGTTCGTCGAGGCCGATGCCGTCCACCTCGACCGCGAAGGCGTCCGCGAGCCGCTTCCGGGCCGCCGTCTCGTCGTCGAGCAGCGGGTACACGGCCTGGATGGAGGAGACGAGGCCGGCCTCCTCGGCGGCCCGGTCGACCAGGTCCTGGCTGAGCCCGAGATCCTCGCCGGTGGTCCAGAAGCTCTCGATGTAGGGGCGCATGGCGCGCAGGTAACGCACCAGCAGTCCGTACGCCACCGGGTCCTGGGGATCGCAGTCGATCCCGCCCTTGGCGCCGCCCAGGGGGATGTAGCGCCCCTCGGGGTTGTAGTGCAGGGCCTCCTTCATGGTCATGCCGCGGGCGAGCCCGGCGACCTCCTCCAGCGTGCAGCCGGGCCGCATCCGCAGACCGCCGCTGGAGACACCCCGCACGAGCCGGTCCACGACGAGGAACCCGGGACGGCCGGTGACATGGTCCGTCCAGGTGAGCGTCATCAGGGGGGCGGCGGTCATCGGTTCTCCTCGGGGACGACGATCAGGGTGGGGCCGGGGGTGCGCAGCGCCTCGGCGAGCGCCGCGCCCAGCTCCTCCGGGCTGTGCGCGTACGTGCCCTGTCCTCCGTAGGCGCGGGCCAGGGCGGGCAGGTCGACCGGAGCGAGGTCGACGCCCGTGGGCGTGTCGCCCCGGGCGGCCATCTCGTCGCGGATCTCCCCGTAGCCGCCGTTGTCGAAGACCACGACGGGCAGCGGGAGGCGGATCTGTACCGCGGTCGCCAGTTCCTGCACGGTGAACTGGAGGCCGCCGTCCCCGCTGAGCGCCACGACCTCCCGGCCGGGGCACGCCGCCTTGGCTCCGATCGCCGCGGGCAGAGCGTAGCCGAGCGTGCCGTAGCCGGTCGGGTGAAGATAGCGGCCCGCCGGGCCGAGCGGGAGGTGGGGGAGGGCTCCGTAGTAGCAGCACTGGGCGCTGTCCGAGGTGATCACGGCGTCCTCGGGGAGGACGGAGCGCATCGCCCGCAGGTACGGGATCCAGCGGGCGTCGCGCCCGGCCGTCTCGGCGTTTCGCGCGGCCCGCAGTTCCGCGGCCCGCCGGAGGGGGTCCTCGTCGGGCACGCGCGCGTTCGGGGGTTCGCCACCGGGTCCCTCGGCGGCGCCGGGCACGCGCGCGTGCCCGGTCGTGGCGCCCGGTTCCCCGACGGCTGTGAGCAGCGCGGTCAGGGACAGCAGCGCGTCGCCCACGACCGCGACGTCAGCGGCCGGTCCCGCGTACATCTGGTCCGGGTCGACGTCCACGCGGATCAGCGTGCCGTTCAGGGCGGGCGGCGCCGACCAGAAGTCGGACTCGGCGAGCTCGGTGCCCACGGCGAGTACGGCGTCGCGTCCGGTGAGCCAGTCCCGGACCGCGGGGCTGTGCAGCGACACGCCGAGGGCCAGCGGGTGGGTCTCGGGGACGATGCCCTTGCCGTTGGCCGTGGTCAGGACGGGAGCGCCGAGCCTCTCGGCGAGGGCCAGGACCGGGGCGGCCGCCTCGCGTGCTCCGCCGCCGGCCACGAGCGCCGGACGGCGGGCCTCGCGCAGCGCGTCGGCGGCCCGCGCCACGGCGAGGGGTGCCGGGGCGAGGGGGACGGCGGCGGGGGCGACGCGTGCGGGACCCGTCTCCTCGGCGGCCTCCAGCAGATCGAGGGGGATCTCGATGTGCGCGGGACGGGGCCGGCCGGTGCGGAACAGGGTGAAGGCGCGCGCGACCGCCGTGTCGATCTCGGCGACCGAGGACACCCGGTGGCTGAACGCGGCCACGCCCCGCAGGGCCTCCGTCTGGCTGCGCGTCTCGTGCAGCAGACCGGTCGCGAGCCGCGGGTGGCGCAGGGGCATCCCGGGGGAGACGACGAGCAGCGGCACACTGTCGGAGTAGGCCTGGCCGACGGCGGCCGCGGCGTTCAGCAGGGCGGGTCCTGTCGTGGTGAGCACCACACCGGGGCGCCCGGTCACGCGCGCGTAGCCGTCGGCGGCGTATCCGGCGCCCTGCTCGTGGCGCGTCAGGACGTGCCGGACGCCGTACGCGGACAGGTGGCGGTAGATCTCCAGGTTGTGCGTACCGGGAATGCCGAAGGCGCGGGTCACGCCGTGTCCGGACAGGGCGCGGACGACGGCCTCGCCTCCGGTGAGCATCTCGCCCATCACACGCTCCGCACGGCGGTGACGTCACGCCCGAGGGCGTACACGGCGTACACGGCGTGCACGGCCGCGGCCGTTTCGGCGGGGAGGTCGGACACGGTGTGTCTCCAGACGTGGACGGGCCCGCGCGGTTCTCGGGCCGCCGGGACGCATGCTCTCTACTGAATCACGAGTCAGTATCGGAAGGCGTGCCGGGTCGTGTCAACGCGCGGGACCGGCGTGGCCGCGGGGGCGAGGCGTCCAGATCGGCTCCCCGGAGCGGAAGAAGCGGGGGTGCGGCGGGGTTGGCACCTGTGGAACCAGGGCCACGGACCTCGCGTTGTGACCGGGTGACCCGGCGCTGTCCGAGGCGACGACCATAATGAAAGCCTGACCGACTCCATCTGGAGGTATCCGTGACCGGTTTCCGTACCCTGAGCTCCGGGCTCCGCGCGCTGCGGCCCGCCGCCTTCGGCGCGGATCCGGCTGGTGCGCGCATGCGGCGCATCCGCAATTCGCCGAACTTCGCGGACGGAGTCTTCCAGAACCCCGAGACCGCCCGTACCCGCCCCGACGGCTCGATGGTGGAGTTCGCGAAGGTCTACTTCCGCAGTGAGGAGCGGGCCCACCGCTCCCCGGCCGGAACCGTCCCCGTGCACGCGACGACCCTCGCCGACCTGGCCAGGCCCGCCGCGACCGGGCTGCGGCTCACCTGGATGGGGCACTCCAGCGTCCTCGCGGAGATCGACGGCCACCGTGTGCTGTTCGACCCGGTCTGGGGCGAGCGCTGTTCCCCGTTCGCCTTCGCCGGCCCCAAGCGGCTGCACCCGGTTCCGCTGCCGCTCGCCGCGCTCGGCCCGGTCGACGTCGTGGTCATCTCGCACGACCACTACGACCACCTCGACATGCCCACGATCAAGGCACTGGGCGGCACGGACACGGTGTTCGCCGTACCGCTCGGCGTCGGAGCCCACCTGGAGCACTGGGGCATCGCGGCCGAGCGGATCCGTGAACTGGACTGGCACGAGTCGACCAAGGTCGGCGGGATCACCCTGACGGCGACACCGGCGCGCCATTTCTGCGGGCGCGGCCTGCGCAACACCCAGCACACGCTGTGGGCCTCGTGGGTCGCCGAGGGCGACGAGCACCGGATCTACCACAGCGGCGACACCGGCTATTTCCAGGGCTTCAAGGAGATCGGCGCCGCCCACGGCCCCTTCGACGCCACGATGATCCAGATCGGCGCCTACAGCGACTTCTGGCCCGACATCCACATGACCCCCCAGGAGGGGATGCGCTCCCACCTGGACCTCCAGGGCGGGACGCCCTCCGGCGTGATGCTGCCGATCCACTGGGGGACCTTCAACCTCGCCACGCACGCCTGGGCCGACCCGGGCGAGGGCACGCTGGCCGCTGCCCGCGCGACCGGATCGCGCGTCGCGCTGCCCCGCCCCGGAGAGCCCTTCGAACCCACCGCAGAGACCGTCCCCTCCGAGCCGTGGTGGCGTGGTGTCGCCCGTGCGCCGAAGGGCGGCTGGCCGGCCGTCGAGGAGACCGTGATCGATACGCCGGGTGACGTCGCCGGCGACTCGGCGGAGGACACCGGAGAGCCCGAAACGGTGCCCGCGGGCTGATGCACCGATCGGACGCGAGGGCCGGGGAGCGCCATGCTCCCCGGCCCTCGCTGTTTACCTGCGACCGCTTGTGACCAGCTCTGATCGGATGCGGAGTCCGGTGCGAACGCGTGTCCGACCGGGTTATCGGTCAGCCGTACGACGCCTCATACCAGAGCGGGAAGCCACCCGGGGGAGTTTGTCAACAGCCCACCGCACATGATGCGTTGGCGACTACTGTCAGTTGCCGACGGGCGACGCAGGGCCGATTTTTTCGGCTCTCTCGACCGGCACCGCGACGGCGCACACCCGAGTCGCGGAACCACGGGAGCTCCACGCCCCCGACGCATCCAGTACGAGGACGCCGATGTCTCACCTCCGCGCACCGGCCGCACGCGCAGACCGCCGCGAGGGCGGGCGGCACGGCAGACCGGCCGCCCGCGCCACCTCGGCGCAGCCCGAGACCCACCTGCGCCACCAGCTCCTGCGCCTCGCGGTCCTGCCGCCGACCGCCGTGGCCCTCAGCGCGTGCGCCGCCGTCCTGTTCACCGTCCGCTCCACCGGCGCCCGGCCCGGCCCCGTCCTGTGGACCGTCCTCGCCGGAGCGGTCGGCGTGGCCCTGGCCGGCATCCTGATCGCCGCCGTGGCCGCCGACCGCGCCGCCACGTCCGTACGGGAACGCATAGGAGCCCTGCGCCGCACCAGCGCCCGCACCGAGACCGACCTGCGCGCCGTCGTGGACGGGCTGCGCCGGGGCGAGGACCCGCCCGCGCGCAGGAAGCGCCGCCGCCCGCCAGCGGACGCCGACGACTTCGAACTGCTGGCCGCCGACCTCTCCCGCGCCCACGACGGCGCCGTCGCGGCCGTCGTGCAGGCCGCCCAGCTCTCCAGCCGCGCCGACAGCGACCAGAAGGTCGAGGTCTTCGTCAATCTGGCCCGGCGTCTTCAGTCCCTCGTGCACCGCGAGATCTCCATCCTGGACGAGCTGGAGAACGAGATCGAGGACCCGGACCTCCTCAAGGGGCTCTTCCACGTCGACCACCTGGCCACCCGCATCCGGCGCCACGCGGAGAACCTGGCCGTGCTCGGCGGCGCCGTCTCGCGCCGGCAGTGGAGCAACCCCGTCTCCATGACCGAGGTGCTGCGCTCCGCGATCGCCGAGGTCGAGCAGTACTCGCGGGTCAAGCTCGTGCCCCCCGTCGAGGGCACCCTGCGCGGCCACGCCGTCGCCGACGTCATCCACCTCCTCGCCGAACTCGTCGAGAACGCCACCGTGTTCTCCGCCCCGCACACCCAGGTGCTGCTGCGGGTCGACCTCGTCACCTCGGGCCTGGCCATCGAGGTGGAGGACCGCGGCCTCGGCATGCAGGCCGCCGAGCAGGACCGGATGAACGCCCTGCTCGCCGACCCCGACCAGGTCAATGTCGCCGGCCTCCTCCAGGACGGGCGCATCGGCCTGTTCGTCGTCTCGCAGCTCGCCCGCCGGCACGGCATCCACGTACGGCTCCAGAGCAACATCTACGGCGGTGTCCAGGCCGTACTCGTGGTCCCGCAGGGCCTGTTGGGCTCGGCACCGGACGCCGCCGAGGATGTGAGCCCGGACCGGGCGACGCCGATCGCCACGAACGGCGGGCCCCGGCCGGCCCTCGGCCCCGGGACCACGCACACGCCTCCGGCACCCGTCCCGGCGCTCCCCGGTGGCCGCCCGGCGGCTCCCGCGGTGCCGCGGCAGGCGCCGCGCGAGTTGTCGCGGGAACCCCTGCCCGGGCCCGCACGACGGGAACGGGCACCCGGGCGCGGCGCGGACGCGCCGGCCGGGGCGCGCGGTGCCGGACCGCTCCCGGTGCGCGGAGCCCGTACCGAACGGCCCAATCCCGCCGAGGCACTGCCCGGCATCCGCCCCGAGGACCGGCCGATCGCCGCCGAGAACGCGGCCCTGCCGCCCACCCCGCGCACCGGAGTCGTCCGCGGCACCATGGGCAAGCCCAACCTGCCCAAGCGGCGCGCCCAGGAGCACCTCGTCCCGCAACTGCGCGAAGGACAGGCGCCCCGCCCGGACACCGCGCACCACGTCGGGCACGACCCGGGGCTCATGGCCGCCTTCCAGCGCGGGATCGGACTCGCCGAGGCCGCCCGCACGGAACCGGCGGACCGGCAGCGGCCGGAGCCGGCCCGGATTTCGTCGCCGGCGGCCCGGCCGGTCGCCCCGGCCTCCTTCCCCGACCGGGCGCGCCCGGAGGCCCCGCGCGGGGACGGCGCCGTCCGGGCCCGGGGCGACCTGACCGAGGGCACCCCCCACGACGGCCCCGACCCCCTGGACGTACCCCGGGAGGACGGCACACCGGCCGCTCACCCGGGCGGGGCGCGCCCGACGCACGCACCGGCACGGCAAACGGCCCGCGATCCCGCGTCCGGACACGACGGCACCACCCGGCCCGACGGGAGCACACCGGCCGGATGACCATCTCCACACCCAGCACCCCCGCACCCAGCACTCCCACCCCCACCGCTCCCGCGGACCTTCGTACCTCAAGGAGTCGATCCCCCATGGCGAGCGATGCGCCGACCGGCCACGTGTCCGACCTCGACTGGCTGATGAGCGGCCTTGTCCAGCGCGTACCCCACACCACGAGCGCGGTCCTGCTCTCCAGCGACGGGCTCGTGAAGTCGGTGCACGGCCTCGACCCGGACAGCGCCGACCACATGGCGGCGCTCGCCTGCGGCCTCTACGCCCTCGGACGCAGCGCGGGCGTGCGCTTCGGGGACGGCGGAGAGGTGCGCCAGGTCGTGGTCGAACTCGACTCGACCCTGCTGTTCGTCTCCACCGCCGGCTCCGGCACCTGTCTCGCCGTGCTCGCGGGCCGGGAGGCCGACGCGGCCGTCCTCGGCTACGAGATGGCGATGCTGGTCAAGAGCGTCCGCCCCTACCTGGTCACCGCGCCCCGGCAGCACGCCGTCGAACCGTCGGCGATGAGGTCTTGAGCGCGGCCGCGGCCGGTGACGGGCCCTGGCTCGACGACGCGGCGGGGCGCCTCGTGCGCCCCTACACCGTCAGCAACGGCCGGACCCGGCCGAGCACCGCGCTCGACCTCCTCTCCCAGGTCATGGCCACCGGAGCCACCCCTCTCGGCCACCTCGGCCCCGAGCACGCCCAGGCGCTCGAACGCTGCCGGGCGCCCGTCTCGGTCGCCGAGGTCGCCGCCCATCTGAAGCTGCCGGCGGCGGTCACCAAAGTGCTGCTGTCGGACCTCGTCGACTGCGGGGCGCTCACCACCAAGCCCCCTCGGTTCCACCACAACCCCACTGACCGGTCCCTTCTGGAGGCAGTGCTCGATGGACTACGACGACAGCTCTGACCTGTTCCCCACCGCGCTGAAGATCCTGGTGGCGGGAGGGTTCGGGGTCGGCAAGACGACGTTCGTCGGAGCGGTGAGCGAGATCGCGCCGCTCAGCACGGAGGAGCTGCTGACCACGGTCAGCGCCTCGACCGACCGGCTCGACGGGATCGAGAACAAGGTCGAGACGACCGTCGCGATGGACTTCGGCCGCATAACCCTGGATCCGGAACACGTGCTCTATCTGTTCGGCACCCCCGGACAGGAGCGGTTCTGGTTCATGTGGGACGAGCTCTCCGACGGCGCGCTCGGCGCGGTCGTCCTCGCCGACACCCGGCGTCTGGAGGACTGCTTCGCCGCCGTCGACTTCTTCGAACAGCGCGGTCTCGCGTTCATCGTCGCGGTCAACGAGTTCGACGGCTCGTACCGCTACGACCCGGCCGAGGTGCGCGCGGCCATCGACCTCGACCCCGCGATCCCCGTCGTGTGCTGCGACGCCCGGATCTCCAGCTCGGGGGTGCAGACCCTGCTCACACTGGTCCGGCACCTCCTCGCCCACGCGCCCGCCCCCGCCCCGAGCCATGGAGCCCGTACATGACGTACGACCCGCCGCGGACGGCCGGTCGTCTGCTGCTGACACCGCAGGACAAGGACGCTCCCGCCCGGGTGCGGAGACTGCGCCGGCTGGGCCTCGGGGAACGCTCCGAGCCCGCCCTCGACGCCTTCGCGGACCGCCTCGCGCAGGTCGCGGCGGCGCCGTACTCGATGGTCAACTTCATCGACGAGCAGCAGCAGTTCTTCGCGGGTCTGCACACCCCGGACGGCGGGGCCCGGGGCGGCAGGCTCCCGGCCACCCTGGACGGCGGCGAGCTCGAACTGGGCCGCTACATGGCCCGGGACCACGGCTTCTGCCCGCATGTCGTCGTGCGCCGCAAGGCACTCGTCCTGGAGGACGTCTGCGACTACCCGCGCTTCGCCGGAAACCCGGTCGTCGACGAGTTCGGCGTGCGCTCCTACCTCGGTGCCCCGCTGCTCGACCGCAGCGGCATCGCCCTCGGCACGATCTGCGTCGTGGACGTCGAGCCGCGGCCCTGGGGGCGGGCGGGCCTGGAGACCATCAAGGCGATGGCGGCCGAGCTGACCGGGCAGCTCGAACGGCGGGAAGAGGTTCACGGGATCTGACGACGCGCCGGGGCGCGGGTCCGGCCCTGTCGGCCGCCCGGGACCCATCCTGTGACGTATGCCGGGACCCACCCCCGATGTCCGTGACGAGCCCCCGTGGAACGGGGGTGCCGCATGCCCACGTAGCCGTGCCTGACGTCACCGTCCCCCACGTCGCCTCCGCGCCTCCGTGCCTCCGTGCCGCTCCGGCGGCCCGCCGACCGGCCCCGGGACGGGCCGGGAGATCGCGGGCGTGAAGGAAAGCTGGGGCCGCGCTTAAGAAATCCTCGATGGACCCGGGGCGCCGACGTACGGCAGATTCCTGGGTGAACACACCCCTCTCCCCGGTACGGGCCGCTTCGTCGTGCCCCTTCCCGGGACCTCACGCACAGGAGCCGTACGAGTGAAGGCGCTGGTCAAGGAGAAGGCGGAGCCCGGACTCTGGCTCACGGACGTCCCGGAGCCGCAGGCCGGCCCCGGGGACGTACTGATCAAGGTTCTCAGGACCGGGATCTGCGGCACCGACCTGCACATCCGCAACTGGGACGGCTGGGCGCAGCAGACCATCACCACGCCCCTCGTGCTCGGCCACGAGTTCGTCGGCGAGGTCGTCGAGACCGGCCGCGACGTCACCGACATCAACATCGGCGACCGCGTCAGCGGCGAGGGCCACCTGGTCTGCGGCAAGTGCCGCAACTGTCTCGCCGGACGCCGCCACCTCTGCCGTGCCACCGTCGGCCTAGGCGTCGGCCGTGACGGCGCGTTCGCCGAGTACGTCGTGCTGCCCGCCACCAACGTGTGGGTGCACCGCGTCCCCGTCGACCTGGACGTCGCCGCGATCTTCGACCCGTTCGGCAACGCCGTGCACACCGCGCTGTCCTTCCCGCTGGTCGGCGAGGACGTCCTGATCACCGGCGCCGGACCGATCGGCCTGATGGCCGCCGCCGTGGCCCGCCACGCCGGCGCCCGCAACGTCGTCATCACCGACGTCAGCGAGGAGCGCCTGGAACTGGCCCGCAAGATCGGCGTCAGCCTCGCCCTCAACGTCTCCGGCTCGACGATCGCCGACGGCCAGCGCACCCTCGGCCTGCGCGAGGGCTTCGACATCGGCCTGGAGATGTCCGGCCGCCCCGAGGCGATGCGCGACATGATCGCCAACATGACCCACGGCGGACGGATCGCCATGCTGGGCCTGCCGTCGGCGGAGTTCCCGGTCGACTGGGCCCGGATCGTCACCTCCATGATCACGATCAAGGGCATCTACGGCCGCGAGATGTTCGAGACCTGGTACGCGATGTCGGTGCTCCTGGAGAGCGGCCTCGACCTCATGCCCGTGATCACCGGCCGCTACGGGTTCCGGGACTTCGAGGCGGCGTTCGACGACGCGGCCGGCGGCCGCGGCGGCAAGGTCATTCTCGACTGGACCCTCTGAGGACTCTAAGGAACTGATGATGTTCGACTCCGTCCGTGACGACCTGCGCACCACCCTCGACGAGATCCGCGCCGCCGGGCTGCACAAGCCCGAGCGGGTCATCGGCACCCCGCAGTCCGCGACCGTGAACGTCACCGCGGGCGGCCGCCCCGGTGAGGTCCTCAACTTCTGCGCGAACAACTACCTCGGTCTCGCCGACCACCCCGAGGTCGTCGCCGCCGCCCACGCGGCGCTCGACCGCTGGGGCTACGGCATGGCCTCCGTGCGCTTCATCTGCGGTACGCAGGAGGTGCACAAGGAGCTGGAGGCGCGGCTGTCCGCGTTCCTCGGCCAGGAGGACACGATCCTCTACTCCTCCTGCTTCGACGCCAACGGAGGTGTCTTCGAGACCCTCCTCGGCGCCGAGGACGCGGTCATCTCCGACGCCCTCAACCACGCCTCGATCATCGACGGCATCCGGCTGTCCAAGGCGCGCCGCTTCCGGTACGCCAACCGCGACATGGCCGACCTGGAGGCGCAGCTCAAGGAGGCCTCCGGCGCGCGCCGCCGTCTGATCGTCACCGACGGCGTCTTCTCGATGGACGGCTACGTCGCCCCGCTCGACGAGATCTGCGACCTCGCCGAGCGTTACGACGCGATGGTCATGGTCGACGACTCGCACGCCGTCGGCTTCGTCGGCCCCGGCGGCCGCGGCACCCCCGAGCTGCACGGGGTCATGGACCGCGTCGACATCATCACCGGCACCCTCGGCAAGGCCCTCGGCGGCGCCTCCGGCGGTTACGTCGCCGCCCGCGCCGAGATCGTCGCCCTGCTGCGCCAGCGGTCCCGCCCGTACCTCTTCTCGAACACGCTCGCCCCGGTGATCGCCGCGGCCTCCCTGAAGGTCCTCGACCTGCTGGAGTCCGCCGACGACCTGCGCGTCCGGCTCGCGGAGAACACCGCGCTGTTCCGCTCCCGGATGACCGAGGAGGGCTTCGACATCCTCCCCGGCGACCACGCGATCGCCCCCGTCATGATCGGTGACGCGTCCGTCGCCGGCCGCATGGCGGAGCTGCTCCTGGAGCGTGGCGTGTACGTGATCGGGTTCTCCTACCCGGTCGTCCCGCAGGGCGCGGCCCGTATCCGGGTCCAGCTCTCGGCGGGTCACTCCACCGAGGACGTGAACCGGGCCGTCGACGCCTTCGTGGCGGCGCGGGCGGAACTCGACGCCTGACGGTGGGCACGCGCCCCCCACGCCGGGGGCGCACACCGGCCGATGGCCGGAAATCACGTGTGACCTGAGAGAATCGGTCGCATGATCGAAGCGCGGCGGCTCCACATCCTCCGTGCGGTGGCCGACCACCGCACGGTCACGGCGGCGGCCGCCGCGCTGTATCTCACGCCCTCGGCGGTCTCGCAGCAGCTCACCGCCCTGGAGCAGGAGACGGGCCACCGGCTCGTCGAGCGCGGCGCCAAGGGGGTACGGCTCACACCCGCCGGCGAGATCCTGCTGAGCCACACCAACGCCGTGCTGGCCCAACTGGAGCGCGCGGAGGCCGAGTTGGCCGCTTACAGCGCAGGCTCGGCCGGTACGGTCACCGTGGCCTCCTTCGCGACCGGCATCGGTCTGGTCGTGGCCCCCGCCCTGGCCCGCCTCGCCGTCACCTCGCCCGGCATCCTCGTCCGCGTCCAGGACGCCGAGGGCGACGCCAGCCTGCCGATGGTGCTGGACCGGCAGGTCGACATCGCGGTGGCCGTCGAGTACCGCGGCGCACCGGACGCGGACGACCCGCGCCTGACGCACGTCCCGCTGTACGCCGAGCCCTTCGACGCGGTCGTCCCCGTCTCCCACCGGCTGGCCGACGTCGAGGAGGTGCCCCTCGCCGAGCTGGCCAAGGACCCCTGGATCGGCCCGTACCCGGGCAACCCCTGCCATGACGTGGTCGTCCTGGCCTGCGAGAACGCCGGATTCCAGCCGCGCCTCGAACACTCCTCGGACGACTTCCGTGCCGTCGTCGCCCTCGCCTCCGCCGACGCGGGCGTCGCCCTGGTGCCGCGCTCGGCGCTGCGGGGCATGGACCTCGCGGGCGTGGTCGTGCGTCCCGTGGACGGCGTGGCCCCCACCCGCCGCGTCTTCGCCGCCGTGCGCCGCGGCGCCGAGGACCATCCGCTGATCCGGCCCGTCCTGGAGGCGCTGACGCAGGCGGCCACGGTCGACTGAGCCCGCCTGGCCCGTAGACTGCTCCCGGATATGGGATAGCATCCCGAATATGGGAAGCGACGATGATGCCGAGGTCGATGTCCGGCTCGGGGCGCGGCTGGCCGAACTGAGGGCCGAACGGGGCTGGACCCTGGGCGAGTTGGCGGAGCGCAGCGGGATCAGCAGATCGACCCTGTCCCGTGCGGAGCGTGCCGAGATCAGCCCCACGGCCTCCCTCCTCAACCGCCTCTGCCACGTGTACGGGCGGACGATGTCGCAGCTGCTCAGCGAGGTCGAACGGGAGTCCGCGCTCCTGGTCCGCGCCGCCGAGCAGACGGTGTGGACGGACCAGGCCTCCGGGTTCGTCCGGCGATCGGTGTCGCCGCCGCACGCGGGACTGCGCGGCGAACTGGTGGAGGGCCGGCTCACGGCCGGCGCGGACATCGCGTACGACCGGCCTCCCGTGCCCGGCCTCGAACAGCACATCTGGGTGCTCGACGGCAGCCTCGACGTGACCGCGCAGGACGCCGAGCACCGTCTCGACGCCGGTGACTGTCTCCGGCTGCGGGTGTGGGGGCCGACGCGCTTTCGCTGTCCCGGCCCCGCGGACGTGCGGTACGCGCTGGCGGTGGTGCTGCCGTGATCACCGTCAAGCGCCTCGGCGCGGCCGAACTCCACGCCGGAGCCGACGAATTGGCGGGCCTGCTCACCGACACCGTGGACGGCGGCGCCTCGATCGGATTCCTCGCCCCGCTCGGCCACGCGGCGGCCCTCGCCTGGTGGCGCGAGCGCGCGGACGAGGTCGCGGCCGGTCGTCACGCGGTCTGGACGGCCCATGTGGACGGCCGGCTGCTCGGCACCGTCGCCCTCGCCTTCCCGGACAAGCCCAACAGCCGACACCGCGCCGAACTCGTCAAGCTGATGGTCCACCGCGACGGCCGCGGACAGGGCGTGGGCCGTACGCTCCTCGCGGCCGCCGAGACGGCGGCGGCCGCCGCCGGGATCACCCTCCTGCATCTGGACACCGAGACCGGCAGTCCCGCCGAGTCGCTGTACCTCTCGGCGGGCTGGACCCGGATCGGAGCCATACCGGACTACGCGGCGGCACCGTCGGGCGAGCTGCGCCCGACGACGATCTTCTACAAGCGGCTCGGAGCGCTCGCCGACGGCTCCTGAGGTCGGGCTTCGCCGCGTCGATGCCCGACGGCTCCTGACGTCGTGCTTCGCCGCGTCGATGTCAGTGGCGTTGGCTACCGTGCGTCTCATGCCGGATGCCGAAGACGTACGCCGTATCGCCCTCTCCCTGCCGGACACGACGGAGAAGATCGCCTGGAGCATGCCCACCTTCCGGGTCGCGGGAAAGATGTTCGCCACCCTGCCCGAGGCGGAGACCTCCATCGCCGTGCGCTGTCCGAAGGAGGAGCGCGACGAACTGGTCCTGGCCGAGCCGGAGAAGTTCTGGATCGCCGACCACGAGGCCGGCTTCGCCTGGGTCCGCGCCCGGCTCTCCGCCCTGGAGGACGACGACGAACTCCGCGCCATCCTCGCCGACTCCTGGCGCCAGGCGGCCCCGCCCCGGCTCGCCGACGCCCACCCCGAGCTCGGCCTGCCGTCCGCCGACTGAAACGGCCCCTGCGCCGGCGGTGCCCCGTGGCATGATCCGCGTCGGGAGTGATCCGGAGCCGTACTCGATCCGGAGCACGGGGACGCGGCGTGGCGCGTACGGCTTCGTGGGGGAGCCGTCGGGGCAGGGGGAGGGGCACGAGAGGCATGTCCAGGACGTCATCCGGCGAGGAGCCGCCGGACGGAGTGCCGTGCGACGACACGGTGACGAGCCACCCGGCGGACGGTGGCCGGGATGGGGAAAGCGACGTCGGCGGGGACGGCGCGGACGCACGCGGTCCTGAGGCTTCCGGGAGGCAGGGCCCGGGCCGGGCCCGGGGCGGTCCGCTCGACGGACGGCGGAGCCGGCCCGTCTGGTCGCGGGACTTCGCCCTGTTCTTCGTCGCGCGGGCCCTCGCCCGGCTCGGCGAGACCATGCTGCCGGTGGCGCTCGCCGCGGGACTGCTGCGGTACGGATACGGAGTCGGAGCCGTCGGCCTCGCCATGGCCGCCTCGGCCGCCCCCTTCGCCGCGCTGGTCGTCTTCGGCGGAGTGATCGCCGACCGCTTCAGCACCCGCAAGCTGATGATCGGCGCAGACCTCGTACGGCTCGTGGCCCAGGCGATCGCCGCGGCCCTCTTCTTCGCCGGTCACGTGGTCCTCTGGCAGGTCTGTGTGATCGGCGCGGTCAACGGCGTGGCCGGTGCCGTCTTCCAGCCCGGCGTCGCCAGCACCGTCCCGCGCCTGGCCGCCGACATCCAGGGCGCCAACGGGGCCATCCGGATCGCCGAGTCCGCCGCCCAGCTCGCCGGTCCCGCCCTCGCGGGCATGCTGGTCGCGTTCGCCTCCGCCGGAGGGGTCTTCGTCGCCCACGCCGGCACCTACGCGCTGAGCGCCCTGTGCCTCGTCCTGCTCCGGCTGCCCCCGGCACCGCCCGGAAGCCGGCCCCACAGCGCCGGCTTCCGGGCCGATCTCGCCGAAGGCTGGCGGGAGTTCAGATCCCGAACGTGGCTGTGGGGCGTCATCGTGATCTGGTGCGTCTACATGATCTCCGTCTGGGGTCCGACCGTCCCCCTGGTGGCGACCGAGGTGGTGCGGGCGCACGGCCCGCGCGCCTACGGCCTGATCAACTCCGCCCTCGGCGCGGGCACCGTCGTCGGCGGGCTCCTCGCCCTGCGGCTGCGTCCGCGCCGCATGCTGCGCGCCGGGTCCTTCGCCCTCCTGGCCTTCGCCTGCTTTCCCGCCTCCGTGGGGGCCGGGTTCGGTGTGGCGGCCGTGTCGGGGTGCGCGGTGATCGCCGGAGCGGGGACCTCGCTCTGGGGCGTGATGTGGGCGACGAGTGTGCAGACGCAGGTCGCCCCCGACGTCCTCAACCGCATCCACGCCTACGACGTCGCGGGCTCCCTGGCGATGCTGCCCGTCGGCCAGGCGCTCGCGGGGCCCGCCGCCGCGGCCCTCGGCGCCGACAACGTCCTGCTCGTGGCCGGCGTCATGTCCCTCGTCGTCTGCCTGGCCCTGCTCTCCGTGCCCGCGATCCGGGACCTGGTGCGGGTCGACGGCCCCGCGTCCCGGTCGCCGGGCACCGCCGCCGTACCGCTCGAACACGCTGTCCGGCCACCCGGCCCGCGCAAAACGGGTGCGCGACCACCGGTGTGAGTGCGGTATTGTTTCCGTGCGCGTCCAGCCAGGGGAAACCCCAGGTCAGACGGGCATCGGGACGTGGCGCAGCTTGGTAGCGCACTTGACTGGGGGTCAAGGGGTCGCAGGTTCAAATCCTGTCGTCCCGACTGGAGTCTTCTCCGTAGTCGCAGGTCCGAGGCCGTCCTCTCATCCACGAGAGGGCGGCCTTCGGCGTCTCCCGGGTGTCCCCGCGACCCGCGCCCGCACGTCCTACGGTGTCCCCGCTCCGACCGGTGCCTGCTCCTGCGGCATCGAGGCCGGAGGAGACGGTACGAGTTCCTGTTCGGCCCAGATCGCCTTGCCCCGGCTCACGCCCCGGACACCCCAGCGGCGGGTGAGCTGCGCGGTGATGAACAGCCCGCGCCCGTTCTCGTCCGTGTCCAGCGCCCGGCGCAGGTGCGGGGCGGTGCTGCTGTCGTCGGCGACCTCGCAGGTGAGGGTGTCACCGAGGATCAGGCGCAGCCGGATCGGGCCCTTGGCGTACCGGACGGCGTTGGTCACCAGCTCGCTGACGATGAGCGCGGTGTTGTCGACGAGGTCGGGGCCGACCTCCCAGTCGGCGAGCTGGGCGCTGATGGTCTTGCGTGCCAGGGAGACGATCGCCGGGTTGTTGGGGAAGGTCCAGACTCTGGTCTGGTCGGGGCCGAGCGCGCGGGTGCGGGCCAGGAGCAGGAAGGCGTCGTGCTCGAGCCGGTCGGCGACCAGGTCGAGGGCGAGGGAGTCGCACAGCCCCTGCAGGGAGGGGCCGGGCGCGGCGTCGGCGATCCTGCTCGGCAGCGACCGCTCCATGGCCGGCGGATCGGCCAGCAGGGCGGTGTTGTAGAGCATCAGGGTGCTGCCCGCGGGCAGGGCCCGTTCGGTCGCGCGGTAGTCGGCGATGCCCTGGCCCAGCGGGGGGCCGGGGGCGACGTCGAGGGTCTCGACCTGTCCGCCCGGGTGGAGCAGGAGGGGCGCCGGGTGTCCCGCGCTCGCCGCCGTGCACAGGCGGGTGGCCGGGTCGTAGACGACGTAGAGACAGCTCGCCGGAGCGCTGTCGGAGGCGGGGAGGCCCGGCATGCCGGCCGGGACCGGCTGGGGGCGGCTGGCGAGGTCGTGCAGGCGTTCCAGGATCTCGTCGGGTGGCAGGTCGAGGTCGGACAGCGCCTCGATCGCGGCCCGCAGTTCGCCCATGGCCGCGGGATCGGCGGCGTCCGCCTCCGCGGACGTGTCCCCGGCGACGAGCGCGATCCTGGCGCCGGACAGGGGGATGACGTCGAACCAGGCGCCGCCCGTCCCGGCGGGCAGGTAGGTGTGGGCGAGGTCGACGGCGGCGGCCCTGGGCGTCTCGGGAGAGGTGAGCCGTCCCGTGAGGATGCGGGCCGTGGAGCGTTCGCGTCCGTACTGGCGGGCGTTGTCCAGGCAGAGAGCGGCGTGGGTGGTGAGCTGTTCCGCGAGGGCCAGGTCCTTGTCGTCGAACGGGGCGGGATTGCGCCACCGGTAGAAGCAGGCGAGTCCGAGCACCAGGCCCCGGGCCCGGATGGGGACGAGCAGCATGGAGTGCACGCCCACGGCCAGGATCCGGGCGTCGCGCCGCCGGTCCGCGTCCAGCCAGGAGGCGTCCGGGTTCAGCCGGCTGATCAGCCGGGGCGCCAGGGTGTCCAGGGCGGCCCGGTAGGGCGTGGCCGGCGGATAGGTGGTGATCTCGCCCATCTTGGGCACGCCCTGGTACTCGGGACCGGCCGCGGAGCGGAACCCGGCGCGCCGCAGCGCCGCCCCCTGGTCGCGGGACTCCGGAGTGGGCGCGTGGCCGCGTACGACGGTGTCGTAGACGTCGACGGTCACGGTGTCGGCCAGACGGGGGACGGCGAGGTCGCTGAACTCCGCGGCGGTGCGGAACACGTCCAGCGTCGTACCGACCCGGGTGGCCGCCTCGTTCAGCAGACGCAGATCCGCCTCGGCCCGGGCGCGGGCGGTGACGTCGGTCAGCGCGGCGGCGACCCCGAGCACGGTTCCGTCGGCGCGCTGGAGCCGGAGAACCGTGGCCGAGACGACCGCGTCGACCGTGGGCTCACGCCGGCTGCGCAGCCGGAACGCCAGGTCGAACACGGGACTGCCGGACTCCAGCACCCGCCGGGCCGTCCGCTCGATGACACCCCGGTCGGAGACGTCGAAGGCCAGGAGTATCTCGGACAGGGAGCACCCGATCATGCGGTCGATCGGGAAGTCGCGCATCATGCGCGCGGCGGTGTTCACCCGTACGAGCCGCAGGTGCCGGTCGTAGATGTGCAGACCGGCCGGAGACCGGGAGAACAGCGCGTCCAGGAGCGCGTCACCCAGCTCCTCGCCCGCCGAGTCGGCTTTCGAACCGTATCCATCCGTCACGACGGAACACCTCGATGAGTCGGCAACGATCGCTCAGACCGATCCAACCCCCGCCGACGGGCTCCTGCCACCGGAGCAAGGCCGCCGGGAGGCGTGAGGAGGCCGCCGCGCGCGGCGCCGCGGGAGGGCCGGCGCCGCGTCGCGATCCCGGCCAGGGCCGCCGGTGGCCGAGAAAAACGCTTGGACCGCGTGGCCGCCGCCGCGGGATTATGCAACCTCTTGCCTTCCCATGTCCGGACATCGACGCCCGGGGAACCGAGGCGGCGCGGGGCCCGGACGGTGCGGCGGGCAGCCGTACGACGACACAGGGTTGTGATGGCATCTCCTGAATCGCGCAAGGCCTTACCGGGCAAGGGCCCGGTCCTCCTCGCACTTCGCTACTACGGAAGGGAGCTGCGCAGGCTCCGCCGGCTGACCGTGCCGGGCATGCTGCTGCCCGCGCTGGGCAACATCGGCATCAGCTACGTCGCACCGCTCGTCGTCGCCAAGCTCGTCGGCCGTATCGCGGCCGACGGCAGCGGCGTCTCCGCCGGTGAGGCCCTGCCGTACGTCCTCGCCTTCGGCGGTGTCCTGCTCCTCGCGGAGGCGTTCTGGCGCCTCGGCCTGCACTGCCTGAACCGTCTGGACGCCCTCGGCATCGAGCGGCTGTACGTGATCGGCATGGACGAGCTGTTCGCCAAGGACGCCTCGTTCTTCCACGACAACTTCGCCGGATCGCTGACCAAGCGGGTGCTGAGCTTCGCCTCCCGCTACGAGGAATTCGTCGACACCATGACGTTCCAGGTCGTGGGCAGCCTCGTACCGCTGATCTTCGGGTCGGTGGTGCTGTGGCGCTACGAACCGCTGCTCGTCGTCGGGCTCCTGGTGATGATCGCCGTGACCGCGGTGTGCGTGGTGCCGCTCATCCGCCGCCGTCAGGCACTGGTCGACGAGCGCGAGGAGGCGATCGCCCGGGTCTCGGGCCATGTCGCCGACAGCCTGATGAACATGGACACCGTGCGGGCCTTCGCCGCCGAGGACCGCGAGGCGGCCGAGCACCGCTCGCGGGTCGCGGTGTCACGCCGGCTCACCCTCCAGTCCTGGGACTACGGCAACCTGCGCATCGACACCTTCGTCGCGCCGATGTCCGTCCTGACCAACGCGCTCGGCCTGCTGCTCGCGATCACGCTCGGCGGCGGCGAGCACGGCGTGGAGGCGGTGGTGGTCGCCTTCACGTACTACGCCAACGCGACCCGGATCATGTTCGAGTTCAACCAGATCTACCGGCGTCTGGAGAGCTCGCTGACGGAGGCCGCCCAGTTCACCGAGCTGTTGATGGCACCGCCGACCGTGCTCGACCCGGCCGCTCCCGAGCCGCTGCGGGCCGGTGGCGCCGACGTCCGCTTCGAGCAGGTGACCTTCACCCACGGCGGGGCCGAGCCGCTCTTCACCGGACTCGAACTGGCCGTGCCGAGCGGATCGAAGGTCGGTCTGGTCGGCCGGTCGGGCGGCGGCAAGACCACCCTCACCCGGCTGCTGCTGCGGATGACCGACATCGAGGGCGGCCGCATCCTGATCGGCGGCCAGGACATCAGCAAGATGCGTCAGGCCGACCTGCGCAGCCTCATCGCGTACGTTCCGCAGGACCCGGCGATGTTCCACCGCTCGCTGCGGGACAACATCGCCTTCGCCCGTCCGGACGCGACCGAGGAGGAGATCCGCCGCGCGGCCGAGGCGGCCCACGTCACCGAGTTCGCCGACGCGCTGCCGGACGGTTTCGCGACCATGGTCGGAGAGCGCGGCATCAAGCTGTCCGGAGGCCAGCGCCAGCGGGTCGCCCTCGCCCGCGCGATCCTGCGCGACGCGCCGATCCTGCTGCTCGACGAGGCGACCAGCGCCCTGGACTCCGAGAGCGAGATCCTCGTCCAGTCCGCGCTGTGGCGGCTCATGGAGAGGCGCACGGCGCTCGTGGTGGCGCACCGGCTGAGCACGGTCGCCACCATGGACCGGCTCGTGGTCCTCGACCACGGAAAGATCGTCGAGCAGGGCACGCACCAGGAACTGCTCGCCTCGGACGGCGCCTACGCGAAGCTGTGGCACCACCAGTCCGGCGGCTTCATCGACGACAGCCCCGCCCCGGCCGACCGGCGCTGAACACGGGCGGCCCGGGACGACGGGGGTCAGGCGGGTTCGTCGTCCCGGTGCAGCGGCACCGTCCACTCCAGGACGGTGCCGCTCGGCTCGTTGGCCGTCAGCGTGAAGGTGCCGCCGAGGTGTTCGGCGCGGGTGCCGATGTTGCCGAGACCGCTGCGCCGCGTCACGTCGGGGCCGATGCCGCGGCCGTTGTCCGCCACCCGCAGCCGCAGCGCGGTGGCGGTGGCCTCCGCGGTCACCTCCACGGCGGTGGCCCCGGCGTGCCGGGCCGCGTTGGACAGTGCCTCACGCAGCACCGCGAGCACGTGTTCCCGCTGCTCGTCGGGCACGTCGGTGTCCAGCAGGCCGCTCATGCGAAGGGAGGGGGCGAAGCCGAGCGTCTCGACCGCGCGGCCGACCTCGGTGACGAGCCGGGTCCGCAGACCGGCGGTGGCGTCGGACCGGTCGCTCTCCCGCAGGGCGTAGATCGTGGAGCGTACGACCTTGATCGTGTCGTCGAGGTCGTCCACCACCCGCTGGACGCGTTCGGCGACGTCGGGCCGGTCGGCCAGCCGGTTGAGCACCGACTGCAGGCTGAGCCCGCCGGCGAAGAGCCGCTGGATGGCCAGGTCGTGCAGGTCGCGCGCGATGCGGTCGCGGTCGTTGAGGACGAGGAGCTGTTCCGCGTCGCGGCGGTGCTCGGCGATCTCCAGGGCCAGCGCGGCGTGGCCGGCGAACCCCTCGATCATGTCGATCGTGGCGTCGGGGAACACGGTGCCGCCCTGCCGGTTCGCGACCTGGAGGACACCCCGCACCCGCTCCTGGGTGCCGAGCGGGATCACGAACGCCGGGCCGAGGTCGAGGACGGACGCGCTGCCCGTCCCGGTGCGCGGGTCCTGGCTGAGCGAGGTGCTGACGATGCGCTCGCCCGAGGCGTACACCTTGGCCGCGAGGCTCGTCCCGTCGGGCAGGGTCAGCCCCCGTACCTGGTCGGCGTCGGGCCCCTCGGCGGACTCGATGACGAGGTCCGTGGTCCCGGTCAGCGGCAGCGCCAGCGTGACCAGGTCCGCGTCGGACAGCTCCCGGACGGTCGCCGTGAACGCGTGCAGCACGTCGACCGGGTCGGCTCCGGACAGCAGGGTGCGGGTCAGCTCGCTGCTCGCGGCCAGCCAGCGCTCGCGGCGCCGTGCGTCGTCGTAGAGCCTCGCGTTGTCGATGGCGACGCCGGCCGCCGCGCCGAGCGTGCGCAGTACCGCCTCGTCCTCGGCGTCGAACTCGGATCCGCCGTGCTTCTCCGTGAGGTACAGGTTGCCGAAGATCTTGTCGCGGACCTGCACGGGAGTGCCGAGGAACGTGGTCATCGGAGGGTGACCGGGCGGGAAGCCCACGGAGTCCGGGTGGTCGCTCAGCACGGGCAGCCGCAGTGCGTGCGGCTCGCGGATGAGCAGGCCGAGGATGCCCTCCCCGCGGGGGTAGTGGCCGATCCGGGCGATGGTCTCGTCGTCGATGCCCACGGTGATGAACTGCTTGATGCCGCCCTCGTCGCCGAGGACGCCGAGCGCGCCGTAGCGGCAGTCGACGAGCTGCACCGCGGATTCCACGATCTGCCGCAGGACCACGTCGAGGTCCAGGTCGCTGCCGATCGCGAGGACCGCTTCGAGGAGGGTGTGCACCCGGTTCTGGGTGCCGCGCACACGCTGTACCTGCTCCTGGAGGTCGTCCAGCAGGGCGTCCAGCCGGAACTGCGGGGCCGAAGGCTCCTCCGGAAGGTGTGCGCTCTGGTCCATTCGAGATCCCCTCACTCCCCGCCCGTCGAAGCCATGATGCCCGACCGCCCGCGCCCGTGTTCGGGCACCTGTGCGGATCGCGGCGACGGCTTCCGGAGCGGAAGGGGGCAACACGCGCGAATGGTTCAGGAGGCGGCGCGGAGGGCCCGCCGCGGCCGGGGGACGGCCGGATCACCCTTGATCCGGACCCTTGATCCGGCCTGATCCGACTCGATCCGGACGGACAGGGACCGACACGCACGGACAGCGGAGGGAGAGGGGGAGCGGAGGGGAAGTGGAGGGAGAGAGGCGGGGCAGGGGGCCGGACGGGGGGCGCGGACCTCGCAGTGCCCGTTGTCAGAGCGCCGACGCCGGCTCGGCGGGGCGGGTGTCGTCGACGCGGAAGCTCAGGCTGTTCATGACACCGACGACACCGTCGACCCGCCACGTCAGCCGGATGGCCTCCGGGATGTCGCCGCGCCGCTCCAGCCGTCCTTCGAGCGTCACCACTCCGTCGCCGACCGAGACGGTCACGGCCTGCGGGGGCAGTGACAGCGCGCGCCCGAACACGTCGTCGGCGACCTCCCGGCGGATCTCCTCGTCCGCCCGCAGGAAGACCCGTAGCAGGTCACGGCGGGTGGCGATCCCGATCAGCCGGTCCTCCTCGTCCACCACCGGAAGCCGTTCGACGCGATGGCGCTCCATGACCCGGGCGGCATCCGCCACACGCTGCTCCGGATGCACGGTGATCGCGGGCGTCGACATCAGCTGTTCCACGGTGGTGGCCCGGACACCCCCGGCCGCGGCGGTCGTCACGCCGCCCGCCGTCCGCTCCGGCCGGCGCGGCCACGGCAGCGCGCGGCGCAGCGACGGCAGCAGCCGGTGCCGGAGGCGTCCGCCACGGGACCGGTTCGCCTGCAGGCGCAGCAGATCGGTCTCCGAGATCACGCCCACGACCTTGTCGTCGTCGTCCACGACGGGCAGCCCGCTGATCCGGTAGCGGTCCAGCAGTCGGGCCACGTCCTTGAAGGACATCTCCCGGTGCGCCTCGACGACCTCGCTGGTCATCACCTGTCCGACGATGAGGGTCATCTCGCCATCTCGCTTCCTGCTCGGACGGCTTTCCAGCGTGCCGCCCGGGCGCCCGCGGGAGCAGGGGCCGACGGTCCTCGGCCGGGGGCCGGACCGCCCCGGCCGGCAGGTCCAAGGACCCGGGCCGCCCGCTCCGGGCCCGGAACCGCCCGGCGCGACAGGCCCTACCGCTTCAGGCCGACCCCGCAGTACAGGGACACCGGCTCGTCGCCGATCGGGGTCTCGCCCTCGGCGAGTCCGGGACGCCAGTCCTTCACCGAGACGACACCGGGCTCGATCAGGTCCAGCCCCTCGAAGAAGCGGCCGACCTCGGCGTGCGAGCGGCCCACCAGGGTGACTCCGCCGCGCGCGTACGCCTCGATGCCCCTGCGGACCTCCTCGGGCTCGAAGTCGGCGGTCATCGCGGACAGCGACAGGAAGCTGCCCGGCGCCAGCGCGTCGACCAGGGTGGCGACCAGTTCGTACGCGCCGCTGTCGTCGGCGACGAAATGCATCAGCGCGATCAGCGACAAGGCGACGGGCCGGTCGAGGTCGAGCACGCGCGCGGCCTCGTCGAGGATCTTCCGGGGCTCGCGCACGTCCGCGTGGATGTACTCCGTGACGCCCTCGTCGGTGCCGCGCAGCAGCGCCTCGGCGTGGGCGAGGACGATCGGGTCGTTGTCGACGTAGACCACCCGCGCGTCCGGAGCGGTGCTCTGCGCGATCTGGTGGAGGTTGGGCTCGGTGGGGATGCCGGTGCCGATGTCCAGGAACTGGCGGATTCCCGCCGTACGGACGAGGTGCCGGGTGGCCCGCTGCATGAACCAGCGGTTGCTGCGCGCGGCCCGTTTGGCCCCGGGATCACGGGCCGTGATCTGCTGTCCGAGCCGTTCGTCGACCGGGTAGTTGTCCTTGCCGCCCAGATACCAGTCGTACACCCGTGCAGGGTGCGGCCTGGTGGTGTCGATCCCGTCCGCGGCGGACTCCGTCCCCGTCATACGACAACTCCCCGTTCCGTCGGCCCTGTTGCCCCGACGGCCTGGGTTCGGCGGGGGCGCGCTAGCAGTCTGCCATCCGGGCCGGGGCCGCAACGGGCGGCCGTCGATCCTCGGCCACCGCCCGGTCGTCACGTCCACGGGACGATCCCGTACGGGGCGGGTTTTCGGGGCGGAGAGGCGTATACCGGCGGTAGGGGGTCATCCCGGCGGCAGGAGGTCATCCCGGTGGCGGGGGCATCCGTCCGACGGCGGGACATCCGCCTCGGCGGCGGGGGCGTCCAGCCCGGCGGCAGGGGGATCTTCCCAAGGGTCCGATGCGGGGCTATAGTCCAAAACTAGCAGTGCTAATTAAGGTATGTGTCCATCAATGTCCGGTGTCCCCTCGCCGGCGTCCCCCAGGAGTCCTGTCGTGCGTCCCGTCCACTTCGCGGCCGCCCGCCGCACGCCCATCGGCAAGCTGCGCGGTGCCCTGTCCTCCGTGCGGCCCGACGACCTCGCCGCGGGCGTCGTCCGCGCCCTGGTCGCCGAGGTGCCCACCCTGGATCCGGCCCGTGTCGACGACGTCTACTGGGGCGCCGCCAACCAGGCCGGCGAGGACAACCGCAATGTCGCCCGCATGGCCGCACTGCTCGCCGGACTGCCCGACAGCGTGCCCGGCGCCACCGTCAACCGGCTCTGCGCCTCCGGCCTCGAAGCCATCACGACGGCCGCCCGTGCCATCGCCTCGGGTGAGGCCGAGATCGTCCTCGCCGGAGGATCCGAGTCGATGAGCCGGGCCCCCTTCGTGCTGCCCCGCCCGGACGAGGCGCTGCCGCACCGCATCGAGACCGTCGACACCCGGCTCGGCTGGCGGCTGGTCAACCCGGCGATGAAGGACCTGCACGGCGTCCTGTCGATGGGGGAGACCGCGGAGGAGGTCGCCGGGCGGTACGGCGTCTCGCGCGAGCGGCAGGACGCGTTCGCCCTCCGCAGTCACCAGCGTGCGGCGGACGCCCGCAAGAACGGGTACTTCGACGCCGAACTGCTGCCCGTCGAGCGCCCCGACGGTGTCGTCGTCGACAGCGACGAGTGCGTGCGCGAGGACACCTCGCTCGACAAGCTGGCCCGCCTCAGGCCGGTGTTCCGCGCCGACGGCACGGTCACCGCGGGCAACGCCTCGCCGATGAACGACGGTGCCGCCGGGGTGCTGCTCGTCAGCGAGGAGGCCCTGAACGATCTGGGGCTGGAATCGCTGGGACGCTACGTCGCCGGGGCCTCGGCCGGCGTCGATCCCGATGTCATGGGCATCGGCCCGGTGCCCGCGACCCGGAAGGCGCTCGCCCGCGTCGGCTGGACCGTCGCCGACGTCCAGGAGGCCGAGTTCAACGAGGCGTTCGCCGCCCAGGCCCTCGCCTGCGTGGACCAGCTCGGCATCGACCCCGACCTCGTCAACCCGACCGGCGGCGCCATCGCGCTCGGTCACCCGCTCGGCGCCTCGGGGGCCCGCATCCTCACCACCCTGCTGCACCGCATGCGCCGCACCGGCGCCGAGCGCGGCCTGGCCACGATGTGCGTCGGCGTGGGCCAGGGCAGCGCGGTCCTGGTGGAGCGCCACTGACACCGAGCCGACCCGAACACCCCCTCCGGCACAGGAGGAGCCCCCCGGCGCACCGGGAACCCCCGCTGAACCGGGGGTTCCCGGCCTGCTGACCACCCCTGGCGCACCGGGGGTTCCCGGCGTACCGGCCGCCCCTGGCGCACCGGATGCTCCCGGCGTCCTGACCGACCCCGGTGCACCGCCCCGCCCCGGCATGCCGGCCGACCCCGGAGCACCGACTGCCCTCGGTGTGCTGGCCGCTCCTGGTGTACTCGTTGCCCCTGTCGTGCCGTCCGACCCCGGTGCACCGAGTGCCTGCCCTCGGTGTACTCGCCCCCCCTGGCGCACCCCTGCCCCTGCCGCACGGCTGCTCTCGGGGTACCGGACGCTCTGGGCGTACTGGCCGCCTCCGGCGCGGCGTTGACCTGGGAAACCCCCGGCGGGACCCTCGTCGCCCGGCCGGGAAGCGTGGGCATAGCATCGACCTCCGCATGAACATGATGACGCTCTGGCACATATCCCCGGGGGAGTTCGCCGCTCTCGCCGCCGCGGCTCTGCTCGTCGGCTTCTCCAAGACCGCCGTCAGCGGCGCCAACACGGTCAGTCTCGCGGTCTTCGCCGCCGTACTGCCCGCCCGCGCCTCGACCGGCGTCCTGCTGCCCCTCCTGATCGTCGGCGACGTACTCGCCGTCGCCACCTACCGGCGGCACGCCCACTGGCCCACGCTGTGGCGGCTGTTCCCGGCGGTCGCCGCCGGCGTCGTCCTCGGCACGCTGTTCCTGGTGTGGGCCGACGACGGAGTCGTACGGGCCTCGATCGGCGCGACCCTGCTGATGATGACCGGCATCACGCTGTGGCGCCGCCGGGCCGCCGCCCGGGACGAGGAACCCGACGCGGTGGTGACCCGCGCGGGCCGGGCCAAGGCACGGTCCTACGGTGTCCTCGGCGGCTTCACCACCATGGTCGCGAACGCGGGCGGCCCGGTCATGTCGATGTATCTCCTCTCGGCGGGCTTCCGCAAGCTCGGCTTCCTCGGCACCTCCGCCTTCTTCTTCCTGATCGTCAACGTCTCCAAGCTGCCGTTCAGCGCGGGCCTCGGCCTGATCGACGGCCGTTCGCTGCTGCTGGACGCGGCCCTGGCCCTGTTCGTCGTGCCGGGCGCGTTCATCGGGAAGTGGGCCGTGAAGCGCATCAACCAGCTTCTCTTCGAACGCCTCGTGATCGTGGCGACGGTGGTGGGCGGCGTACAGCTCCTGCTCCACTGAGCCGGCGCGGTCAGCCCGACGCGGCCGCGGACAGCTCGGGCGGCCGGCCCGGCAGCCCCTCCGTCAGGTCCTCGACCAGCAGACGCTTGGCGATGGTGTCGACGGCGGCACGCAGCTCCGCACCGGACGGACGGCCGATGTCCTGCTCCACACGCCCGGCGAGCCAACGGCCCCAGGCCTCGCTGATCACCCGGGCCTCGCGCTCGCCCGCCGGGGTGTGCGAGAACAGCAGGCCGTGCCGCGTCAGATAGCCCTCCTCGATCATGCGGTCGAAGACCGGGACGAGCACCTCGGGAGGCAGACGGCGCCGGGCCGCGATCAGCGAGAGGTTGGCGTGCCCGACCATGCGGGTGAACAGCTCCACCTGCATGACGGCCCAGGCGCCCGCCACGTCCAGCCGGGTGTCGGACTCGGCGACGATCCGGCGCGCGGTGTCCATCTCCGTGGTGCCGAGGATCTTCGCGACGGAGAACTCCAGCAGCCGCTGCGAGTCCGCGGTGGACGGGGACGCGAATCCCTCGCCCATGTCCGTCGAGCCCAGGCGCGCGCTGTCGCGCAGCTCCACCTGCTTGAGGAAGAGCGCCACGACGAAACCGAGGAGCGCGACCGGGACCGTCCACAGGAACACCGTGTGGATGGTGTCGGCGTAGGCGTCGATGATGGGCGCGGCCGCCCGCGGCGGCAGATCGTGGAGCCCCTCCGGACTCTGCGCGGCCCTGGCGATGACGGCCGGCGGGGCGGCGCCCGTCTCGGCGGCCGCCCTGACCCCGTCGGCCAGGTTGGGCTTGAGCGCGTTGGTGTAGATCGTGCCGAAGACGGCCGTGCCGAACGAACTGCCCAGCGTACGGAAGAAGGTGACCCCGGACGTCGCGGTGCCCAGGTCGGTGTACTCGACGGTGTTCTGCACGGCGATCGTCAGCACCTGCATGCACAGCCCGATCCCGGTGCCGAGCACGAACATGTACAGGGACTCCAGCCAGGCCCCGGTGCCGGGTCCCGCGCGTGACATCAGGTACAGCCCGAGCGCCATCACCAGGGAGCCGACGATGGGGAAGAGGCGGTACTGGCCGGTCTTGCTCACCACGTTGCCGCTGAAGACGGACGCGATGAGCAGCCCGAGGACCAGGGGCAGCGTGCGCACACCCGAGATCGTGGCCGAGTCCCCGTCGACGTACTGCAGATACGTCGGGAGGTAGGTCATCGCCCCGAGCATCGCGAAGCCCACGATGAAGCTCAGGATCGAGCACACGGTGAAGACCGGGTTGCCGAACAGCCGCATCGGCAGCATCGGTTCGGCCGCCCGGGTCTCCACCCAGCAGAACAGCGCGAGCGCGATCAGACCGCCGGCGAACAGGCCGATGATGGTCGCCGAGCCCCAGGCGTACTCGTTGCCGCCCCAACTCGTCGCCAGGATCAGCGCGCTGGCCCCGACCGCGACCAGCGCGATGCCCAGGTAGTCGATGACCGGCCGGGTCGCCGACTTCACCACGGGGATGGTGCGGGCCGCCGCGATCACGACGACGATCGCGAGCGGCACGTTGATGTAGAACGCCCACCGCCACGACAGATGGTCCGTGAACAGGCCGCCGAGCAGCGGCCCGATGACCGTGGCCACACCGAAGACGGCCCCGATCGCGCCCTGGTACTTGCCCCGTTCGCGCAGCGGGATGACGTCCGCGATCAGCGCCATGGAGGTCACCATCAGACCGCCCGCTCCGACGCCCTGCACCGCGCGCCAGGAGATCAGCAGCGTCATGTTGGTGGCGAGCCCGCACAGGAAGGAACCCGTGATGAAGATGACCGCCGACGCCTGGAAGACCAGCTTGCGGCCGAACAGGTCGCCGAACTTGCCGACGAGCACGGTCGCCACGGTCTCCGCCAGCAGATAGGCGGTCACCACCCACGACATGTGCGCCGCGCCGCCGAGGTCCGACACGATCGTCGGCAGCGCGGTGCCCACGATCGTCTGGTCGAGTGCGGCGAGCAGCATGCCCAGCACGATCGTCGCGAAGACGATGTTGCGGCGGCGGTTGTCCAGCACCGGTGGTCCGGGCGCCCCCGCCGGGGCCGGCGCGGTGTCCTCGGCGATCGTCACAATCGCCACCCTCACACCGGTGGGCTCCCCGTGCATGCGGGGCGACCCGCCCGGCGTACGGGCCCGGCCGAACCCTTTTACTCTCCGGGATTCCTGCGCAGCAGATAGGTGTCCATGATCCATCCCTTGCGCTCCCGGGCCTCGGCGCGCAACCGTTCGATGCGGGGGGCCGCCTCGGCGATCGGACCGGAGGCGAGGATCTCGTCGGGCGTGCCGATGTAGGCGCCCCAGTAGATCTCGATGTCCTCGTCCGCGTACCGCCGGAACGTCTGATGGGCGTCGAGCATCACGACCACGTCGTCCACCCCCTCGGGGAAGCCCTCGGCGAGGCGCCGCCCGGTGGTGATCTGCACGGGCCGGGCCACCCGGTTCAGCCCCGTGCGGTGCCGGGCGACGAGCGCCGAGACGCTGCTGATCCCGGGCACCACGTCGTACGAGAACGCCACCGCGCCCCGGTCCAGGATCTCCTCGAGGATGCCGAGCGTGCTGTCGTACAGGGCGGGGTCGCCCCACACCAGGAACGCGCCGCTCTCGTCCTCGCCCAGTTCCTCGGCGATCAGCCGTTCGTAGATGGCCGCGCGGGCGCTGCGCCAGTCCCCGACGGCCGGTGAGTACGCCGAGCCGCCCGCGGTCCGGTCCCGGTCGGGGTCGCGGGCCTCGACCAGGCGGTACGTCCCCTCGGGTATGTGCGCGTCCAGGATGTCGCGGCGCAGTTGGACGAGGTCCGACTTCACCTCGCCCTTGTCCAGGATGAAGAACACGTCGGTGCTCCTCAACGCCTTGACCGCCTGCAGCGTGAGCTGATCGGGGTCGCCCGCTCCGATGCCGATGACATGAATCTTTCGCACACCGAGAGTCTGCCGCACGCCACTGACGGTGGACGCACCGGACTGACGGCGGACGCACCGGCCGGCCCCCGGACCCGCGTGACGCACGCCGCCCGGCCTCCCGGTCCGCGCAGGGAGCGCGCGCCCGCGTCCGCCGCGGCCCGCGCGGGAGGGCGCTCGGGTCAGCCGGCCCGGCCGTGCAGCCGCGGCGATTCCCTCGCCGCGTCCGCCGGTCCGCCGTCACGTTCGACGACGTCCGCCAACTCCCGCGCCCAGCCGGTGATCCCCGCGAGGTCCAGGTCGTAGGGCCGTGGCCGTCCGGTCGCCGCCGTCCACTCCTCGACGGCCCCGGCCCCGCGCCGCAGCAGCCGCGCACCGCCCGTCACGTTCCCCCGGGCCGCGTGGGTGAGCCCCACGGCGAGCTGGGCCAGCCCCCGCCAGAGACCGCGCTCGTCGCCGGGGCCCGACTTCCAGGCGTCCTCGAAGACCTCGTGCGCGTGGAACGGCCGGCCCGCGTCCAGCAGCGCCTGCGCCTCGGCGACCGTCTCCTCGGGACGGCGTACGACGCCCTCCGGCGCCCGCTCCACCCCGGCCGTGCCGTAGGGCAGGGGGCGCCCCAGTCCGTCGCGGGGCCGGGCGTTGCGGGCCCGTCCCTCGGCGTCCCGGTCGCGTCCCGCGGACCGCCGCGTCTCAGATGTCCCGGTCATACGCCGATTGTCGCGCGCCCCGTCCCCCTGCGGAGCAGCCCCCGGCGTGGGGTAAAGTTCTGTTCGCACGATCACGCGGGTCACCGCGGGTGAAGGCACCGGGACGTGGCGCAGCTTGGTAGCGCACTTGACTGGGGGTCAAGGGGTCGCAGGTTCAAATCCTGTCGTCCCGACTTGCTGCAACGCAGGTCGCAGGCCGTTTCCGCCGACGCGGGAGCGGCCTTTTCCGTTGTCCGGATGGTTTCACCGCCGCCGCGGCGATGTGACGCGGGTCACTCTCCCGGCGCTTCGGATCGGGTGTGCGCGATCATGACGCGATGGACGCTCGTTTCCTCGGCATCGCCGAGCTGACCGGAACCCCCTCCGTGGCGGTCGTGGTCGACGTCATGCGGGCCTTCACGGTGGCCGCCTGGGCCTTCGGCCGGGGAGCGGAGAAGATCGTTCTCGCGGAGTCGCTGGACGGGGCCCTGGCGCTCAAGGCCCGTCACCCGGACTGGGTGGCACTCAAGGACGGTCCGCCCGCCCCCGGATTCGACCTCGTCAACTCGCCGGGCCTGATGAGGTCCGCCGACCTCGGCGGACGGACCGTCGTGCAGAAGACCACGGCGGGGACGGTCGGAGCCCTGGCGGTCAGGGACGCGTCGCTCGTGCTGTGCGCCGGCTTCGTGGTCGCGGAGGCGACGGCCCGGCTCCTGCGGTCCCGCCGGTGCGCCGACGTCACGTTCGTGGTCACCGGCGAGGACGGCCGCGCCGAGGAAGACCTGGCGTGCGCCCAGTACATGGCGGGGCGGGCCACCGGGGCTCAGACGGACGCGGCCGGATACCTCCGCCGGGCCGGAGCGTCCCGTGCCGCCACCGAACTGGCGACCGGGGTGCGGCAGGGAGTCCATCCCGATGACGTGGCACTCTGCCTCGAACTCGACCGCTTCCCCTTCGCCATGGTGGCGACCCCTGAGGACGCGCTCATGGTCCTGCGCCCGCACGCCGTCGACGCCGGCCGCGTCGGGACCGCCGGCCCCCCGGATCAGGCGATACGTCCGACGTAGGCCAGCGCCTGGCGCAGCAGAACGCCGTGGCCGCCCGGCATGTCGTCCGTGACCACGGGTGACGCGGCCTCCTCCGGGCTGAACCAGACCAGGTCCAGGGCGTCCTGCCGGGGGCGGCAGTCGCCGGTGACCGGCACGATGTACGCCAGGGAGACGGCGTGCTGGCGCGGGTCGTGGAACGGCGTGACCCCCAGCGTCGGGAAGTACTCCGCGACGGTGAAGGGCTGCAGGGAGGCCGGGATGCGGGGGAGGGCCACCGGGCCGAGGTCCTTCTCCAGGTGGCGCAGCAGGGCGTCCCGGACCCGCTCGTGGTGCAGCACCCGGCCGGAGACGAGGGAGCGGGTGACCGTCCCGTCCGGACCGATGCCGAGCAGGAGCCCGATGTGGGTGACTTCGCCGTTGTCGTCGACGCGCACGGGTACGGCCTCGACGTACAGGATCGGCATGCGGGCGCGGGCCGATTCCAGGTCGTCGCGGGACAGCCAGCCGGGCGTGGTTTCGGTCAAGTCAGACATTGCTTGATCATACTTTCCGTGCGTCCGGTGCGGGCGTGATGTTCCAGGTCAACGATGCCTCACGGAAAGGGTCATTGTGTGTCCTTCGGCGTCGGTGACACTGTTTCGGGCCGGTCGACCGGGCGCGGCGCACGGGTACCCCGGTCCGTGCGCGGTGCGGAGGCCGGGCCGGTCCGGGCGCGGCCGGGTCCGGCGGGACCCGGCGCCGCGCGGAGGTTCGCCGCCGCGGGGCGGTGCGCGCGGTCCGGTCTCGTAGCCTGGGCACGCTCGGCAGGACGACCGGCTGGACCACGGGAGCGGCATGGCCAGGGAATTCACCACGGAGATCACCGACGCCGTCGTCGGCAGCTTCTCGGGCACGGCCGATCCGAGGCTGCGTGAGCTGCTCGGCGCGCTGACCCGTCATCTGCACGCCTTCGTCCGCGAGACCCGGCCGACGACCACGGAGTGGGAGCGCGCCATCGGCTTCCTCACGGCGACCGGACGGATGTGCACGGACACCCGGCAGGAGTTCATCCTCCTGTCGGACGTGCTCGGCGTCTCCATGCTGGTGGAGGTCCTGAACGGCCACGGCGACCCGGGTGCCACGGAGTCGACCGTCCTCGGACCGTTCCATCTGACGCGGTCGCCGGTACGGGAACTCGGCGCGACCATCGACCTGGTGGGCACCGGCGAGCAGTGCGTCGTCAGCGGCCGGGTGCTGTCCCGCGACGGCACTCCGCTGCCGGGCGCCGTCCTCGACGTGTGGCAGGCGGACGACCGGGGCTTCTACGACGTCCAGCAACCGGGCGTCCAGCCGCCCGGCAACGGCCGCGGGCTCTTCACCGCGGACGCCGAGGGCCGCTTCCGGTTCCGTACCTGCGTACCGAGCCCGTACCCGGTCCCCACCGACGGACCCGTCGGCGCCCTGCTGGGGACCACCGGACGCCACCCCTGGCGCCCCGCCCACATCCACTTCATCGCCTCGGCCGAGGGCCACGCCCCCGTCACCACGCACATCTTCGTGGCGGACAGCCCCTATCTGGACTCCGACGTCGTCTTCGCCGTCAAGCAGAGCCTCGTCCAGGACTTCGCCGAGACCGACGACCCCTCGCTGGCAGAGGAGTTCGGCGTCGCGAACCCCTTCCGCCACGCCCGCTTCGACCTCGTCCTGGAGCAGGCATGACCACCCCGCCGGGCGCCCCGCTCGACTTCACCTACGAGACCCGGCCCGCCCGGGTCGTCTTCCGGCCCGGCGCCTCCGTGACTGCGACACCGGGGGAGGCCGCGCGGCTCGGGCTGCACCGGGCCCTCGTGGTGTGCGGCGGCCGGGGCGTGGAAGCCGCGCAGGCGGTGGCGGACGCGCTCGGCGACAGCTGCGTGGGAATCCACTCCGGTGCCCGGATGCATGTCCCCGTGGAGGTCGCCGACCGGGCCGTGGAGGTGGCGCGGGCGGCGGGCGCCGACGGGTGCGTCGCCGTCGGTGGCGGCTCCGCGATCGGCCTCGGCAAGGCGATCGCGCTGCGCACCGGCCTGCCGCTGATCGCCGTGCCCTCCACCTACTCGGGCTCCGAGATGACCTCCGTGTGGGGCCTGACCGAACAGGGGGTCAAGCGCACCGGACGCGACTCCTCCGTACAGCCGCGCTGTGTCGTCTACGACCCCGACCTCACCCTCGGTCTCCCGGTCCCGCTCTCGGTGACCAGCGGTGTCAACGCCCTCGCGCACGCCGTCGAGGCGCTGTACGCCCCCGACGCCTCCCCGCTCGTCTCCCTGATGGCGGAGGAGGGCGTGCGGGCGATGGCCGGCGCCCTTCCCGGCGTGGCCGCGGACCCCGCCGATCCGCAGGCCCGCGCCCGCGCCCTGTACGGCGCCTGGCTCTGCGGTTCCTGCCTCGGCGCGACGACCATGGGCCTGCACCACAAGCTGTGCCACGTCCTCGGCGGCACCTTCGGTCTGCCCCACGCCGAGACCCACACCGTGGTCCTCCCGTACGCCCTCGCGTACAACGCGGCCGCCGCGCCGCGGGCGGTCGCCGTCCTGGCGCGGGCCCTGGACACCGACGACGTCCCCCGTGCCCTCCGGGACCTCGCGGGAGGGCTCGGTGCTCCCCGTACGCTGGCCGAACTCGGCCTGGAAGAGGCCGACTTGGTCCGCGCGGCGACCATGGTGGCCGCCGAGTCCTACCCCAACCCCCGTGAGGTGACGGCGAACGGCGTGCTCGGACTGCTGACGGCCGCGTACGAGGGCTGGGAGCCGCGGAGCGCGGTCCCCTAGCCGCGGCGGGGTGATTCCGTCGATGCGGCGGGGGCGGGCGGCGGGCCGGGCCGGTCGCACCGCCCCCTGCGGCAACTGCTGACGCTGCGTCATGTTCGTTGCGGGGAAGGTTGGTTGAGCCTTCCACGACTTCTCGGGTCGCTCCGGGGAGACGTGGCGCACATCACCTCGGCGTGCGTCGAAACGCGAGGCGGGGCCTCACGGATTCATGACACCCTCACCTCTGGTTACCCGTCGGTAATCCCGAGTCACCCCCCACCCCCCTCAAGGACTGAACTTGCGTATCCGCAAGCGGGCCTCGCGGGCCGCCGTGCCCGCGCTCGCCGTATCCACCCTCCTCCTCGCCGCAGGCTGCTCCGCGAGTCCTGCGGAGCCCTCCTCCCGGGCCGACCGCGCACGTCCCGCCGCGGCCTCGGCCTCCGCCGCCCAGGACGCCGGGCGGCCGCTCGCCGTCGCCGCGGCCCCCGAGGCGGCGGCCACCTCGACCGCCGTCGCCCGTCCGGGCGTGCCGGGCGGCCGGGCGCACCGGGCCGCCCTCAAGGTGGCGTCGTACGACAGCAAGACCCGAAGAGCCGTCATATCCCCTGTGGGCAAGGGCGGTTCGGGCGGAAAGGGGACGCAGTCGCCGTCCCCGTCGGCCGGGAGTTCGGCCGAGCCGCACGGCGTGGCCGTCGGCGACGTCGTCGCCAGCGCCCCGGCGCCGGGCGCCCCGGACGGCCTCCTCGCCAAGGTGACCGACGTGATCGGCGAGAGCGGCGACGGTACCGAGGTGCAGACCCAGCCGACGACCCTGGACGCGCTCCTCGGTGACGACGACGCCAAGGGCTCCGTCCCCGTCGACCCGGCCTCCTTCGACATCGAGAAGCTCCTGCCGGACGTGCGGGTCTCCTGGGCGAAGGCCGGAGACGTCCACGTCGGCCCCGAGGGGGCGAAGGTTCCGCTCGGCAGCCTGCGGATCGATGTCGGTACGAAGGTGGCCACGGCGCCCGGGGCGCAGACGTCGGCGTCGGCGTCCGTGTCCGGGTTCGTGCAGGTCGCGCCGGATGTCGACTTCTCCTACGGCGGTGACGGGGCCGGCTCCGGGCCCGGCTCCGCCTACCTCGGTGTCTCCGGCGACTGGGACGCGCAGTGGACGGTGAAGGGGCGCGCCGCCGCCTCCGCGCAGCCCCGGCGGGTGCCGTTCGCGAAGCTGCACGCCGACCCCGTCCTCCAGGTCGGCCCGATTCCCGTCGTGGTGAACCTCGATCTGACCTGCTACTTCCAGATCGACGCCGACGGAGTCGTCACGCTCGACGTGGAACAGCATCTCAAGGGTGACTTCAAGGCCGGAGGCGCCTTCGGCCCCGCCCGGGGGTGGACGCCGGTCGACGAGTCGCACATGACGAGCAGTCCGGTGCGTACCTCCGTCAGCGCGGCGGGACGGGTGAAGGCGGCCCTCGGCGCGGAGGCCAGTGTCGGCCTCTACGGCGCCGTCGGTGTCACCGCCGACCTGGCCCCGTATCTGCGGGGCGAGGCCTCGGGATCGGCCGTCACCACGACCACGGCGGGATCCGCGGGGAAGACGGACGCCGCCGCCACGGGCGCCTGGTCGCTCTACGGCGGTGTCGACCTGTCCGGCACCCTGCGGATGCACCTGTCCGTCTTCGGCACGCCCGTGTTCCAACGTGCCATTCCGCTGGGTGCGTTGAACCGTGAGTGGAAGCTCGCGGACGGCCACGTGTAGATCCGGCGCCTCTCGTACCCGTCGGCGTCTCGGGGCGGTCACCTCCCTTGCCCTCCCGGCAACTCGGCCGGCGGGCACGGGAGGTGACCCCTGGGGAGGCCGGATTGTCTCAACTTGCCTTTCTTCTCTCGCTGTTGGCGGATCCTTCATCGCTCCGAGACTCGCAACCTCTGGTGTTTTCCGAGCGGTGCCGCAAGGCTGACCCGGGCATGCCAAGACGACCGCCCTGGCCTGCCCGGCCCCCACGCCGCGGTCGACATGGAGGAAGCAGTGACAAGAAGCTCGCGGATCCGCACGGTCTCGCTCGTCCTCGGCAGCGCCGTCGTGCTGGTCGTCGCCTTCCCGGGCAGCGCGCTCGCCGACCCGCCCACGGCCTTGCCCGGGAACGCGGACGCGCTGGAGACGACGTACCAGCCGGCCTTCGACTACGACACCGACGGCTGTTACCCGACCCCCGCCATCGGCCCCGACGGGACCGTCAACCCCGGCCTCAAGCCCTCCGGAGCCCTGAACGGCCACTGCCGCGACTCCTGGGACCTGGACAACACCAACGGGTACTCCCGCGAGAAGTGCAACAACGGCTGGTGCGCCATCATCTACGGCCTCTACATGGAGAAGGACCAGGCCGTAGTCGGCAGCGGCCTCGGCGGGCACCGCAACGACTGGGAGCACGTCGTGGTGTGGGTCCAGGACAACGCGGCCAAGTACGTCTCCACGTCCGCCCACGGCAACTTCAACATCTACAACCGGGACCAGATCCGCTGGGACGGAACGCACCCGAAGATCGTCTACCACAAGGACGGCATCGGCACGCACTGCTTCAGGCCCGCCAACACCAACGACGAGCCGCCGGAGAACCATCACCACACCTGGCAGTTCCCGACCCTGGTCGGCTGGAACGGCTACCCCGCCGGACTGCGCGACAAGCTCACCTCGTACGACTTCGGCAGCGCTCACTTCGGCCTCAGGGACGACAGCTTCAGCGGTCACCTGGCGAAGGCCAAGCCCGCCGGCATCGCGTTCGACCCCAACGCCTGACCCGGCCCCGGGGCGGCGACCCCCAGCCGTCCGCGGACGGCCACCCCCGCTGCGCTGCGACGATGACCGTGTGTGCGCGGCCCTCCACCGGAGTGGGGTAAGGTTCGGGGTGCGCGAACACGTGGGCCACCACGTGCGAGACGCATCGGGACGTGGCGCAGCTTGGTAGCGCACTTGACTGGGGGTCAAGGGGTCGCAGGTTCAAATCCTGTCGTCCCGACCGGAGTTCTCGCTCCGAAGTCGCAGGCCGGAGGCCGTATCGGAATTCCGATACGGCCTCCGGCTGTTCTTGCGTACACCCGGAAAGGTCAGGCCTGGTCCAGGAGCGTGACCAGGGCCTTGCGCAGGGCCGTGCGGGGGTCCTTGGACGGGCCCTCGGAGCGCCAGGCGACGAAGCCGTCGGGGCGGACCAGCACCGCGCCGTCCTCGCCCACTCCGTGCACCTGCGCCCAGTCCGTGTCGCCCGCGGGGACCAGGTCCGCCTCGGGGCCGCCGCCGACCCGGTACGAGTCGAGCGGGACGGACAGCTGCCGGGCCGTGTCCTTCGCCGCCGCGTGCCAGGCCCCGGCGCCGTCCGCCGAGCTCAGCAACACCATGGAGCGCTCGTACAGATCGAGGGTGGAGATCCGGTTGCCGGCGTGGGTCAGCCACATGTGCGGCGCCCGGCTTCCGGGCTCGCCCGTCAGCCGTACGCCCTCGGGCACGACCGGAGCGGCCTGATCCGCGCCGATGACCGCGCCCCGCGGGTAGCGGTAGGCGAGCGCCACGTTGAGGATGCCGCCCTTCTTCCCGCCGGGGCCGCCGGGACCGACCGCCGCGGGCTCGGGGGTGTATCCGGGGTGGCTGTGCTCCACCGAACGCGACGAGGCCCGCGCGCTCGTCGCCTCCGCGACCGGCCGGCGCTCGGCGTCGTAGGACTTCAGCAGCCCCGGACCCGCCCAGCCGCCCAGCACCGCGGACAGCTTCCAGGCGAGGTTGTGGGCGTCCTGGATACCGGTGTTGGAGCCGAACGCCCCGGTCGGGGACATCTCGTGGGCCGAGTCGCCCGCAAGGAACACCCGTCCCTGCCCGTACCGTTCGGCGACCCGCTCGGCGGCGTGCCAGGCCGCCCGGCCGGTGATCTCCACGTCGAGGTCCGGCACGCCGACGGCCCGCCGGATGTGCTCCACGCAGCGCTCGTCGGTGAACTCCTCGATCGTTTCCCCGTGTTCGGGGTGCCAGGGCGCGTGGAAGACCCAGTGCTCCTTGTTGTCGACGGGCAGCAGAGCACCGTCGGCCGCCGGGTCGGTCAGATAGCAGACGATGAACCGGCGGTCGCCGACCACCTCCGCGAGGCCGCGCGAGGTGAACGTGAGGCTCACGTTGTGGAACAGGTCGCCCGGCCCCGTCCGGCCGATGCGGAGCGCGTCGCGCACGGGACTGCGCGGCCCGTCCGCCGCGACGAGATAGTCGGCGCGGATCGTCGTGTGCTCGCCGGTCTCCCGGCTCTTGACCTTCGCCGTCACGCCTTCGGAGTCCTGCTCGAACGACATCAGCTCCGTCGAGTAGCGCAGGTCGCCGCCCAGCTCCCGGGCGCTCTTCAGCAGCACCGGTTCGAGGTCGTTCTGGCTGCACAGGCACCACGCGCCCGGGCTGAAGCGGGCCAGTCCGCCGCCGGGGTCGATCTCCTTGAACAGCCACTCCCCGGCGTCGCCCACCAGGGTCGGCGTCTGCAGGATGCCGTGGTTGTCGGCGAGGACCGAGGCGGCCTCCTCGATGCGCCGCTGCACCCCGGCCACCCGGAAGATCTCCATGGTGCGCACGTTGTTGCCGCGCCCCCGCGGGTGCATCGACGTACCCGCGTGACGCTCCACCAGGATGTGCGGCACCCCGAGGCGCCCCAGGAACAGCGAGGTCGAGAGGCCCACCAGTGAGCCGCCGACGATGAGGACGGGCGTGCGGAGACCGTTCTCGCCGGCCCCTTCGAATCGGTTCATCGATTGCCTCCAGCGTCGCCTGGGACGCGAGTCAGGGATGGGGATGCAGATTCCATGCCCGGTGCGGGCCGGTTCGCGCGCCAGGGGCACCCGGATGGCGCGCGGTTCACTCGCCTGACCCGTGGGGCTCGCGGAGTCCCGGACACGCCGTAACGATCAGCTCATGGCGGCCCCGGCGTTTCGGATACCGCGGTCGTTCCTGACTTCCGTGACGAAAAGGAGAGGTGTGCCGCAATGTCCAACTCGGGACGTATCGCTCAGTCGGCCTTCGACGGCTCCAAGCTTCGGGTGATCCTGCTGCTCGACCTGTACGAAGGCGCTCAGCAGCAGTTCCTCGACGCCTACGAACTCATGCGCAACCAGGTCGCCTCGGTCCCCGGCCACATCAGCGACCAGCTGTGCCAGTCGATCGAGAACCCCTCGCAGTGGCTCATCACCAGTGAGTGGGAGAGTGCCCCGCCCTTCCTCGCCTGGGTGAACAGCGAGGAGCACGTCGAGACCGTCCGGCCCATGCACAGCTGCGTCCGCGACACCCGGTCGATGCGCTACAGCATCCTGCGCGAGACCAGCCCCGCCGAGCCGCTCACCCCGGAGTCGGCCAGGTCGGCCCTGCAGGTCGAGGCCCGCGAGGGCAGCGGGGTCGCGCGCCACGCCCTGACCTTCACCGTCAAGCCCGGGTCCGAGTCGAAGGTCGCCGAGATCCTCGCCGGGTACCAGTCGCCCCAGGCGCAGGTCGACGACAACACCCGGCTGCGCCGCACCTCGCTCTTCATGCACGGCAACCGCGTCGTACGGGCCGTCGAGGTCGAGGGCGACCTGCTCGCGGCACTGCGCCACGTGGCACGCCAGCCCGAGGTGCGCGCGGTCGAGGAGGCCATCAACCCCTACCTGGAGCAGGACCGGGACCTGAGCGACCCGGACTCGGCGCGGGTCTTCTTCACCCGGGCGGCCCTCCCGGCCGTGCACCACGTGGTCTCCGGCCGCAAGGAACCCGCGAAGCTGCGCCGGCACGCGCTGTACTACCCGGCCAGGGCCGGCCACGGGATGGAACTGGCCCGGCTGCTCGCCCACCAGGACGAGGCCGCGGCCGACGACAAGAACAGCCCGGTGTACAGCAGCACCGTCTTCCAGCGCGACGACATCGTGGTGCGGCTGATCGACATCACCGGCGACCTCGACGTCGACCCCGTCGCCTCCCTCGGCCTGAAGGGCGCCAAGAAGGCCGCCGAGCTGGAGCGTCTCCTCGACGGCGCCGCGATCGGCGTCGAGGGCTCCCTGGAGACGGAGCGCAACATCAACCGCCTCCTGTCGCACGCCGACATGCTGCCCATCACCGACCGGAGCTCGGCGGGTTCCTGACGGACCGCCGCCGCCCGCGTCCCCGGACGCCGTATCCGACGTCCTGCCACACCCGGAGGTATCAAGCATGACCAAGCAGCATCCACAGATCGTGAACCTGAGCGAGACGGAGCCGAACCGCAGGCGCGGGGGCGACATCCGGGCCATGCTCACGCCCGCCACGGTCGGCTCCACCAGCGGCTTCATGGGCCTCGCCATCATCCAGCCCGGCGAGCGCATCGGCGAGCACTACCACCCGTACTCCGAGGAGTTCGTGTACGTGGTCGGCGGCGCCCTCGAAGTCGACCTGGACGGAGAGGCTTTGGCGCTCCAGCCCGAGCAGGGTCTGCTGATCCCGATCGGCGTGCGGCACCGCTTCCGCAACGTCGGCCGCAAGGAGGCACGCATGGTCTTCCACCTGGGCCCGCTCGCCCCGCACCCGAGCCTCGGCCACGTCGACACGGAGGAGGCCGCCGACGCCTCCGAACCCGCCCCCGCGTTCATGACCAGCGGAGCCACGCCCGGCCACAACGGACAGCCGTCCGAGCGAAGCGGGGCCATAAAGTGACCCGCCGGGTGGCCGTCACCGGGATCGGTGTGGTCGCTCCGGGAGGCACCGGGACGAAGGCGTTCTGGGACCTCCTCGAAGGCGGCCGCACCGCGACCCGGGGGATCACGCTCTTCGATCCGGTGGGCCTGCGCTCGCGCATAGCCGCCGAATGCGACTTCGACCCGCTCGCGCACGGCCTGGACCCGGAGCTGGTCGAACACGTCGACCGGTACATCCAGTTCGCCGTGGTCGCGGCCGCGGAAGCCGTCCAGGACTCCGGCCTCGACACCGGCCGCGAAGACCCCTGGCGCGTCGGAGTCTCCCTGGGCAGCGCCGTCGGCGGCACCACCCGCCTGGAACACGACTACGTCCAGGTCAGCGAGCGGGGCCGGCGCTGGGACGTGGACCACCGCGCGGCCGACGCCAAACTGCACCTCGCGTTCGCGCCCAGCACGCTCGCCTCGGTCGTCGCCGAACAGTTCGGGGCGCAGGGGCCGGTGCAGACCGTCTCCACCGGATGCACCTCCGGACTCGACGCGGTCGGATACGCCTTCCACACCATCGAGGAAGGCCGCGCCGACGTCTGCATAGCCGGGGCGTCCGACTCGCCGATCTCCCCGATCACGATGGCCTGCTTCGACGCCATCAAGGCGACGTCGCCCGACAACGACGACGCCGAACACGCCTCCCGGCCCTTCGACGCCAACCGCAACGGCTTCGTCATGGGCGAGGGAGCGGCCGTACTCGTCCTGGAGGAGTACGAGCACGCACGGGCCCGCGGGGCGCACATCTACTGCGAGATCGGCGGCTACGCCACCTACGGCAACGCCTACCACATGACCGGCCTGACCAGCGAGGGCCTGGAGATGTCCCGGGCCATCGACAGCACGCTCGACCAGGCCCGGCTCGACCCGACGCGCATCGACTACGTCAACGCGCACGGCTCCGGCACCCGGCAGAACGACCGGCACGAGACCGCCGCCGTCAAACGGTCCCTGGGCGACCACGCCCACCGGACACCGATGAGCTCCATCAAATCCATGGTGGGCCACTCACTGGGCGCGATCGGCGCGATCGAGGTCGTCGCCTGCGTCCTCGCCCTGAAGCACCAGGTGGTGCCGCCCACGGCGAACTACGAAACCCCCGACCCCGAGTGCGACCTGGACTACGTGCCGCGCACCGCCCGCCCCCGGAAGCTCAGCAACGTGCTCTCCGTCGGCAGCGGGTTCGGCGGATTCCAGTCCGCGGTGCTCCTGACCGGGCCGGCTGGGAGGACACGATGAGCACTCAGCGCCCCCGGAACGCGGCCATCACCGGAATCGGTGTCATCGCCCCCAACGGACTGCGCACCGACGCCTACTGGAAGTCGGTCAGGGAAGGCCTCACCGTCCTGGACCGGATCACCCGCGAGGGCTGCGGACATCTGCCGCTGCGCGTCGCGGGAGAGGTCCGGGCCTTCGACGCCGCGGACCTCATCGAGGAACGCTTCCTCGTCCAGACCGACCGCTTCAGCCACTTCGCGATGGCCGCGACCGTCCTCGCCCTCGACGACGCGGGCCTCGGAGCGGTCGGCCCCGAGGACGCGTACGACGTCGGCGTGGTCACCGCGGCCGGATCCGGCGGCGGCGAGTTCGGCCAGCGCGAACTGCAGAAACTGTGGGGCCAGGGCTCCAAGTTCGTCGGCCCCTACCAGTCCATCGCCTGGTTCTACGCCGCCAGCACCGGCCAGATCTCCATCCGCGGCGGCTTCAAGGGGCCCTGCGGAGTCGTCGCGAGCGACGAGGCCGGGGGACTGGACGCCGTCGCGCACGCCGCCCGCGGCGTACGGCGCGGCACCGGCGCGATGCTCGTCGGCGCCGCCGAGGCGCCGCTCGCCCCGTACTCGATGGTCTGCCAGCTCGGCTACCCCGAACTCAGCACCGTCGAGGACCCCGCGCGCGCCTACCGCCCCTTCACCGAGGGAGCCTGCGGCTTCGTGCCCGCGGAAGGCGGCGCCATGCTCGTCGTCGAGGACGAGCGGCGCGCCCGCGAGCGGGGAGCGGAGGTCCGGGCCCTCGTGGCCGGACACGCCGCCACGTTCACCGGGGCCTCGCAGTGGGAGAGGTCCCGCGAAGGGCTCGCCCACGCCATCAGGGGCGCCCTCGCCGAGGCGCGCTGCGCCCCGGAGGAGATCGACGTCGTCTTCGCCGACGCCCTGGGCGTCCCGGCCGCCGACCGCGCCGAGGCCCTGGCCATCGCCGACGCCCTGGGGGCGCACGGCACCCGGGTCCCGGTCACGGCGCCCAAGACGGGCATCGGACGGGCCTACTGCGGGGCACCCCTGCTGGACACCGCGGCCGCCGTCCTCGCGATGGAGCACGGCCAGATCCCTCCCACCCCCAACGTGTTCGACGTCTGCCACGACCTCGACCTGGTGACGTCGAACGCCCGACCCGCCGAACTGCGCACGGCCCTGGTCCTCAGCAGGGGCCTCATGGGGTCGAACGCGGCCCTGGTCGTACGACGCGGCGGGGACCACGCCCGGTAGTCCGGGCCGCACGTGAGGAGAACCACCGCATGATCACCACCGAAGTGACCGTAGACGAACTGGCCGCGCTCATGAAGAAGGCGGCCGGGATCACCGTCGACCCCCACGAACTCGCGCAGACCCTCGACGCGCCGTTCGGCACCCTCGGACTCGACTCGCTCGGTCTGCTCGGCATCGTCGGTGAACTGGAGAACCGGTACAGCCGGCCCCTGCCGACCGACGCGGAGCGCTGCAAGACCCCGCGGGAGTTCCTCGACCTCGTCAACGACAACCTCAAGGCTGGAGCCTGAAGTGGCAGGACACACCGACAACAGCGTCGTCATCGACGCCCCGTTCGACCTCGTCTGGGACATCACGAACGACATCGAGAACTGGCCGCGGCTCTTCAGCGAGTACGCGTCCCTCGAGATCCTGACCCGGGACGGCGACACGACCACCTTCCGCCTCACCATGCACCCGGACGACAACGGCAAGGTGTGGAGCTGGGTCTCGCAGCGCACCGTCGACCGTGCCGGGCGGACCGTCCGGGCGCGCCGCGTGGAGACGGGACCGTTCGCGCACATGAACATCCGGTGGGAGTACGAGGAGACCCCGGCCGGCACGCACATGCGCTGGGTGCAGGACTTCGCGATGAAGCCCGACGCGCCCGTCGACGACGCCTGGATGACGGACAACATCAACCGCAACTCCGTCACGCAGATGGCCCTCATCCGGGACCGGATCGAGCAGGCTGCCCGTGAGCGCCGCAGCCCCGCGGCCATGCCCCGCTGACCGCCGGACCCGGCACAGGAAGGACACCCGATGCACCACGCCCTGATCGTCGCCCGCATGGCGCCCGACTCGGCTCCGGCGATCTCCGACGTGTTCGCCGCCTCCGACCGGGGGGAGCTCCCCCACCTCATCGGGGTCAGCCGGCGCAGCCTCTTCCAGTTCGGTGATGTGTACCTGCACCTCATCGAGTCCGAACGGGACCCGGGCCCCGCCATCGCGAAGGTGGCCGGGCACCCCGAGTTCCGCAGTGTCAGCGAGGAACTGTCGGCGTACGTCAGCGCGTACGACCCGCAGACGTGGCGCAGCCCCAAGGACGCCATGGCGCACTGCTTCTACCGCTGGGAGCGCGACTCCGCCTCCTGAACGGCACCATGACACAACCCGAGGCCGCCGGCTCCGCGATCTAGCGGAACCGGCGGCCTCGGGTTTTCCCTGTTCTTCAGGGGGTTCGGCCGGATCAGCCGGGGACGGTGCACTCGAAGGCGTGCAGATAGGGGTTCACCGGGCGGATCTCGCCGATGACCAGGCCCGCCGCCGTGAGCCGGTCGACCATGCTCTGCCGGGTGTGCTTGGCACCGCCCACGTTCAGGAGCAGCAGCAGGTCCATCGCCGTGGTGAACCTCATCGACGGGGTGTCGTCCACGAGGTTCTCGATGACCACGACACGGGCGCCGGGCCGGGCGGCGGCGCGGACGTTCGCGAGCGCCCTGCGGGTGCTCTCGTCGTCCCACTCCAGGATGTTCTTGATGATGTACACGTCCGCCTGGACGGGAATGCCCTCACGGCAGTCCCCGGCGACGATCCGCACCCGGTCGGCCAGCGCCCCGCCGTCGCGCAGACGCGGATCGGCGTTCTCCACCACACCCGGCAGGTCGAGGAGGGTGCCGTGCAGGCCGGGGTGCTTCTCCAGCAGGCTGGCCACGACGTGACCCTGGCCGCCGCCGATGTCGGCGACCGACTTCACGCCCCGCAGGTCCAGGAGCTTCGCCACGTCCTGGGCCGACTGTGAACTGGACGTCGTCATGGCCCGGTTGAAGACGTGCGCGGATTCCGGGGCGTCCTCGTTGAGGTACGGGAAGAACTCCTTGTCGTACACGTCCTCGAAGACGTTCCGGCCGGAGCGGACCGCCTCGTCGAGCTTGGGCCAGACGTTCCACGTCCACGGCTCGGTGCACCACAGGGCGATGTAGCGCAGGCTGTTCGGGTCGTCCTCGCGCAGCAGCCGGGACATCTCGGTGTGCGCGAACGTGCCGTCGGGCCGCTCCGCGAAGACGCCCTGGCAGGACAGGGCGCGCAGCAGTCGGCGCAGCGTTCCCGGCTGGGTCTTCACCGCGGCGGCCAGGTCCTCGGCGCTCATGGGCGTGTCGTCGAGGGCGTCCGCCACACCGAGCCGGGCGGCGGCGCGCACGGCGGCGGCGCGGGCCGCCCCGAAGACGAGTTCCCGCAACTGCATGGACGGCGGGGGACTCTGATCGACAGTGGTCATTCAATGCCTCGTTTCTGGTGTCGTGCGGTACTCAGCACATGCCGGCGGGCTCGGAGACCTTGCAGGTGTTGCCGCGGAACGTGTTGCCCTTGCCGGTGGTGTCGCGGTTGGCGAGATCGGACGGGCCGTTGCGCAGGACCGTGTTGTCGCGCACCTCGTTGCGCTCGCTGAGGGCGCCCACGAAGCTCTTGAACAGGACGATGCCGCCCGAGAGCGGGGAGGTGCCCACGTTGTCCTCGACCCGGTTGTGCGTCACGCGGGTGTCCTCCGCGCCGGTGAGGACGATGCCCGAGCCCTGGAGGGCGGGCAGCCGGGGGGTCTTGGGGCAGGACTTGTTGTTGGCGTGGATGTAGTTCCTGGTCACGGTCAGGTCGCCGACGCGCGGCTTGTTCTCGTCGCCCACGACGAACACCGCGGTGCAGTTGCCGGTGGCCTCGTTGCGGGCGACGGTCAGGTTCCGCACCCGGCGGACCGTGAGGCCGATCCGGTTGCCGCTCATCAGGTTGTGGGCGACCACCGTTCCCTTGGTGTCGCGGGCGCCCTCCTCGGTGGTGACCGTGTTGGAGACGAAGAGACCGGCGTCGCCGTTGTCCCTCGCGATGTTGCGGACGAACCTGGTCCGCACGGACCGCTCCTCGGCGATGCCCCACTGGCCGTTCTTCTCGGAGGTCACCCGGCGCACCGTCAGCCCGTCGGTCCCCGTCGCCCACAGACCCTGCTTCGCGAAGCCCCTGATGGTCAGTGAGGCGACGGTGACGCCGCGGAGGCGCTTGCTGTCGGTCCCGGTCACGCAGATGCCGTTGCCGGCCTTGGCGCAGGCGTCGGTGGCGGCGGTGTTCGGCGTGATGACGGTGGACCGGGCGCTCGCGCCGCGCAGGGTCACGTCCCGCGTGGTGATGGTGACGCTCTCGCGGTAGGTGCCGGGGGCGACGACGACGGTGTCGCCCGCCCGCGCCGCGTTCACGGCCTTCTGGATGGATTCACCCGGGCGTACCAGGTGCACTGACGGGTGGTCGGCGGGCAGGGCTGCGCCCACTCCCGATGCCACGACCACAGCCGTGCACGCGAGGTAGGCCATCTGTTGTCTGGTCATAGGCCGAAGCTATGAACGGGTGTTGCGGCCCGCCACCGCTGATCGCCCAGGTGGGCCGCAGCCGTCACCGTGACGCGCCGGGAGAGCCCATGACGAAGCCGCCCCGGCCGGAGGATCCGGCCGGGGCGGCGGGTGCGGGCCGTGCCCGCGGGGTGGTGCGTGTGACGCGGTGGATCAGGCGAGGGTCGCCAGCGTCTCGTTCCAGGTGGCGGACGGGCGCATGACCTTCGCGGCCTTGGCCGGGTCGGGCTGGTAGTAGCCGCCGATGTCGGCCGGGTTGCCCTGCACCGCGTTCAGCTCGCCGACGATCGTCGACTCCTGCGCGGTCAGCGTCTCGGCGAGCTGCGCGAACGCCTTGGCGAGGTCGGCGTCGTCGGTCTGCCGCGCCAGCTCCTGCGCCCAGAACAGGGACAGGTAGAAGTGGCTGCCGCGGTTGTCGATGCCGCCGACGCGACGGGTCGGGGACTTGTCCTCGTTGAGGAAGGTCGCCGTCGCGCGGTCCAGGGTGTCGGCGAGCACCTGGGCACGCGCGTTGCCGGTGGTCTTCGCGAACTGCTCCAGCGAGGGCACGAGCGCGAAGAACTCGCCGAGCGAGTCCCAGCGCAGGTAGTTCTCCTTGACGAGCTGCTGGACGTGCTTCGGCGCGGAGCCGCCGGCGCCCGTCTCGAACAGGCCGCCGCCCGCCATCAGCGGGACGACCGACAGCATCTTGGCGCTGGTGCCCAGCTCCAGGATCGGGAACAGGTCGGTCAGGTAGTCGCGCAGCACGTTGCCGGTCACCGAGATGGTGTCCTCGCCGCGGCGGATGCGCTCGACCGAGAGCTTGGTGGCCTCGACGGGGGCGAGGACGCGGATGTCCAGGCCCTCCGTGTCGTGCTCCGGCAGGTACTGGTTGACCTTGGCGATCAGGTTGGCGTCGTGGGCGCGGGTCTCGTCCAGCCAGAACACGGCCGGGTCGCCGGTGGCGCGGGCGCGGGTGACGGCCAGCTTCACCCAGTCCTTGATCGGCGCGTCCTTGGTCTGGCAGGCGCGGAAGATGTCGCCGGCGGAGACCGTCTGCTCCAGCACCGCGTTCCCGGCCTCGTCGACCAGGCGGACCGTGCCGGTGACCGGGACCTCGAAGGTCTTGTCGTGGCTGCCGTACTCCTCGGCCTTCTGCGCCATGAGGCCGACGTTCGGGACGGAGCCCATGGTCGACGGGTCGTAGGCGCCGTTGGCGCGGCAGTCCTCGATCACGGCCTGGTAGACGCCGGAGTAGGAGGAGTCGGGCAGCACCGCGAGGGTGTCGGCCTCCTCGCCGTCCGGGCCCCACATGTGGCCGGAGGTGCGGATCATGGCCGGCATCGAGGCGTCGACGATGACGTCGGACGGCACGTGCAGGTTGGTGATGCCCTTGTCGGAGTCGACCATCGCGAGGGCCGGGCCCTCGGCGAGCTCGGCGTCGAAGGACGCCTTGATCTCGGCACCCTCCGGAAGCGCCTCGAGGCCCTTGAAGATGCCGCCGAGACCGTCGTTCGGGGTCAGACCGGCGGCGGCGAGCGTCTCGCCGTGCGCCGCGAAGGTCTTCGGGAAGAAGGCGCGCACGACGTGACCGAAGACGATCGGGTCGGAGACCTTCATCATCGTGGCCTTGAGGTGCACCGAGAACAGGACGCCCTCGGCCTTGGCGCGGGCGATCTGCTCGGTGAGGAACTCACGCAGCGGCGCGACGTGCATGACGGACGCGTCCACGACCTCGCCGGCCTGCACGGGTACCGACTCGCGCAGCACGGTGGTGGAGCCGTCGTCACCGACGAGCTCGATGCGCAGCTTGCCCGCCTCGGAGATCACGACGGACTTCTCGGTGGAGCGGAAGTCGTCGACGCCCATGGTGGCGACGTTCGTCTTCGACCCGGGCGTCCAGGCACCCATGCGGTGCGGGTGGGTCTTGGCGTAGTTCTTGACCGACGCGGGGGCGCGGCGGTCGGAGTTGCCCTCGCGCAGGACCGGGTTCACGGCGCTGCCCTTGACCTTGTCGTAACGGGCGCGGATGTCGCGCTCCTCGTCCGACTTCGGGTCGTCCGGGTAGTCCGGAAGCGCGTAGCCCTGCGCCTGAAGCTCGGCGACGGCGGCCTTGAGCTGGGGGATCGACGCCGAGATGTTCGGCAGCTTGATGATGTTCGCGCCGGGGGTCTTGGCCAGCTCACCGAGCTCGGACAGGGCGTCCGCGATGCGCTGGTCCTCCTGGAGGAACTCCGGGAAGAGGGCGATGATGCGCCCGGCCAGCGAGATGTCACGGGTCTCCACAGTGACACCCGCCTGAGAGGCGTACGCCTGGACCACCGGCAGGAACGAATACGTCGCCAGGGCCGGGGCCTCGTCAGTGTGCGTGTAAATGATGGTCGAGTCAGTCACCGGGTGCTCCGCTCCACGTCTGCAACATTGCTCGACATCAAGATATCTCGTGAGCGCCCCCGTCTCGACAGGGGTCCGCTCCGCGTCGGACGGGAAGGGGCGGGAAACGGCCGTAGGCGCCCAAGCGGGTCCGTCGGAGCGAAACGCCCTGATCGGACACCTCCGGCAACCGCCCGACCCGCGGAAGTGAACGCGCGGCCCGGAGTGAAAACCGGGGCTGCCCGCCGGAGGCAACCTGGCGGCCCGCTCAGCCGTACATGAAAGTGACCGCGCATCCGATCTTGCGGCGGACCTCCAGGCGCTCCGCCTCCCGAACGAAAGCGAAACATGAGATATCGCACCAGAGTGACGGCCCCCGCGGCCGCGCTGCTCGGCACGGCGGCCGCGCTCGCCGTCGCCCCCACCGCCTCGGCGCGCCCCCTGGCCTTAAGGCCGGACCAGGGCACCCCGGGTGCCGAGACCCTCGGTGACTCCGTCTACCCGTCCCTCGGGAACGACGGCTACCGCGTCGAGGCGTACCACCTCGACTTCGCCTACGACGCCACGACCCGCCTGGTCGACGCCAAGGCGACCCTGCGGATCAAGGCGACCCAGGACCTCTCGCGCTTCTCGCTCGACGCGCTCGGCCTGGACGTGCGCGCGGTGAAGGTGGGCGGTGTGGCCGCCACCTTCGAGCAGGTGGACGAGAAGCTGCGGATCACTCCGGTACGGACCCTGCCCAGGCACTGTGCCGCGCAGGTCTGCGTCGAGTACGGCGCCGACCCGGCCAAGGCGCTGGCGTACACCGCCTGGGTTCCCACGCCCGACGGCTTCGCCATCTGTCCCCAGCCCAACGCGGCGCACACGGTCTTCCCGTGCAACGACCACCCGACGGACAAGGCGGACTTCAGCTTCCGCGTCACCGTGCCGAACACCCTGCGCGGTGTCGCGAACGGCTCGCTGACCGGCACGGAGCGGCTCGACGGCGACCGGACGGCGTACTCGTACCGTTCGGCCGACCCGATAGCCACCGAGCTGGTGCAGATCACCGTCGGCGACTACGTGGTCAAGGAGCGGCAGGGCCCGCACGGGCTGGGGCTGCGGGACGTCGTCCCGACGGCGCGCGCCGCCGCGCTGGAGCCGGCGCTCGCGCTCACCCCGGGCCTCGTGGAATGGCTGGAACAGCGCCTCGGCGCCTACCCGTTCGAGACGTACGGGCTGCTGCCCTGCAACAACGACGCCGCGAACGCCTTCGACTTCACCGGTCTGGAGACCCAGACGCTCACGCTCTACAAGCCGAACTTCCTGCTCCAGGAGGAGAAGAAGATCGGCTCGCACATGATGCACGAGCTGGTGCACTCCTACTTCGGCAACAGCGTCAGCCCCGCCAACTGGGCCGACCTGTGGCTGAACGAGGGCCACGCGGACTTCTACGGGCTGCTCTACCGCTACGAGCGCGGCTGGGCCGACTCGCTCGGTCTGACCACCATGGAAGCCCGGATGAAGGACACCTACGCCAAGGGCGACCAGTGGCGCGCGTCCTCCGGCCCCGTCGCCGCCCCGAACGCCGCCAACCTGTTCGACAGCCAGCGCTACCTGGGCGGAGTCCTCGTCCTCTACGCGCTGCGCGAGCTCGTCGGCGAGGACGTCTTCAACCGCATCGAGCGCACCTTCCTGGAGCGCCACCGCAACTCCGCGGCGACCACCGCGAACTACATCGCGGTCGCCTCCGAGATCTCCGGATCGGACCAGTCGGGCTTCCTGAACGACTGGCTGTACGGGACGAAGACCCCGCGCATGCCGAACCACCCGGACTGGACGGTCACCCCGGTCGTGTCGAGCCTGGTCGCGCCGCGCCACCGCGCGCCCGGCCACTACCCGGACTCGACCGCCACGCTCTGACCGCGCGGGCAAACGGAAAAGGGGGCCGGGCGGAGTGTTCCGCCCGGCCCCCGGCCCGTTCTCAGGGACGCTTGGCGGCCTCGCGCTGATGCGGGATGGCGGTCTCCAGGAGAGCCGTCCCGCCGGACTGGAGCGCGACCGTACGGGCGGGCGACGGAATCCGGATGCCCTCGTCCCGGTAGCGCTTGTGCAGGGCCTTGATGAACTCGTGCTTGATCCGGTACTGGTCGCTGAACTCGCCCACGCCCAGGATCACGGTGAGACCGATGCGCGAGTCGCCGAAGGTGTGGAAACGCACGGCGGGTTCGTGCTCCGGGACGGCACCGTCGATCCCGGTCATCACCTGGGCGACGACCTCGTTCGTGACCCGCTCGACGTGGTCGAGGTCGCTGTCGTAGCCGACACCGACCTGCACCAGGAGCGTCATCTGCTGCTCGGGACGGGTGAAGTTGGTCATGTTGGTGCCCGAGAGCTGGGCGTTGGGGATGATGACCAGGTTGTTGGAGAGCTGACGGACCGTGGTGTTGCGCCAGTTGATGTCGACGACGTAGCCCTCCTCCCCGCTGCTCAGCCTGATGTAGTCACCGGGCTGGATCGTCTTCGAGGCGAGGATGTGCACGCCCGCGAAGAGGTTGGCGAGGGTGTCCTGGAGCGCGAGGGCGACGGCCAGACCGCCGACACCCAGGGCCGTGAGCAGGGGTGCGATCGAGATCCCCAGGGTCTGCAGGACGACCAGGAAGCCGATCGCCAGCACCACGACGCGGGTGATGTTGACGAAGATGGTGGCCGAACCGGCGACGCCCGAGCGGGACTGCGTCACCGACCGGACCAGACCGGTGATCAGCCGGGCCGCGGTGACCGTCGCGACCACGATCAGCAGGACGGTCAGCGACCGGTTGACGGTCTTGCCGACCGGCGCGGTCAGCGGAAGCACCGCGGCCGCAGCGGCGACGCCTCCGGCCACCGCCGACCAGGGCACGACGGTCCGCAGGGCGTCCACCATGACGTCGTCGCCGCTCCACCGGGTGCGCTCGGCGTGCTTGCCGAGCCAGCGCAGCAGCATCCGCAGCAGGAACGCCGCCAGCAGCCCGGCCGCCACGGCTATTCCGGCGATCATCAGGTCGTCCAGGGTGACGGAGCGCTTCATCGGTGACCTCCTCGGAGAGCGGGACCAAGATGGGGGCCCGCGGGCCGAATGTGCTGTGTCGTCACTTGCCACCTGCTCGAAATCCGGGAACGCGATCATGCCCGGACGGGCCGTTCGCCGTCGTCCGGGGAGACGTCTCATCCTGCCGCATCCCCCTGCCCCTCCGTCACCAGCCCTACGGGGGACAGCCCTTGACGCCGCGGATGCAGCCACCCACACCCGAACCCCAACCTCACGCCCCCACACCCGAACCCGCCCCGCACCCAAAACCCGCTGCCGGAACCGGCCCCCGCCCCCCCCAAACCTTCCTTCGCCCCCTCCGCCCCTACCCGTCCTGTACCCGGGGCTCCGCCCCGGACCCCGCTCCTCAATCGCCGGAGGGGCTGAATTGTTGCCCCGTACCCGAGAAGTGGCCCCCTGGGGCTGAAACTCTCGCCAGCCACGCACCACCCGCACCCGGCATCCGGCGTGAGGGGACGTGCCGGTACATCAATGGCCGTCGCCACTAACGGTCACGTCTCTGCCCGGCGGCGACGGGCTGATGCACCGGCACGGCCCCGACCCACCCACCGGACCGAACCCGCGACCCCGCGGAACCGAGACCCCGCCGCACACCCCCGCCGTCGTCACACCTCGCCGAAGGCGCCGTGACGTCCCGCGCCGGAGGCGAAGCGGGCCGCGCCCCGCACGCCCTCCTCCAGGACGTCCATCCCGTACCGGAGTTCGGTCCGCATGGCCTCCTTCTCGACCAGACCCTCCTGGTCGAGGACCGAGGCCCGGTCGCTGCGCAGACAGGCCTGCGGGAACCCGGCGATCTCGGCGGCCAGCCGCTCGGCCTCGGCGCGGGCCCGGCCGGCCGGCACGACACGGTTCGCGAGCCCCATCTCGTACGCTTCCCGGGCACCGACGGGACGGCCGGTGAGGATCATGTCCATCGCCCGGCTCGTACCGATGAGCCGCGGCAGCCGGACCGTGCCCCCGTCGATCAGCGGAACCCCCCAGCGGCGGCAGAACACCCCGAAGACGGCGTCCTCCTCGGCGACCCGCAGATCGCACCAGAGCGCCAGCTCCAGACCGCCGGCCACGGCGTGCCCCGCGACCGCCGCGATCACCGGCTTGGTCAGCCGCAGCCGGGTGGGGCCCATCGGCCCGTCACCCTCCTCGGCGACCTCGTTCCCCCGCTCCGTACCGATGGCCTTGAGGTCCGCGCCCGCGCAGAAGGTGCCGCCCTCGCCCCAGAGCACGGCGACACGCGCCGTCTCGTCCGCCTCGAACTTCTTGAAGGCGTCAGCGAGTTCGGCGGCCGTCGGCCCGTCCACCGCGTTCCGGGCCGCGGGCCGGGAGAGGACGACGGTGGTGACGTGACCCTGACGTTCGATACGGACCGGCATCGCGCTGTCCTTCCGGCGACCGGCGCGCCACACCGCACGCCGTGGTCACCCCTCGGTATCACAGCACGTGCCGCACCGCACGGCCCTGGGACGGACGCGAAGGTGTCCCCGCGCTTCGGACCAGACTGGACGGACCCGCACCCCCTACGCCCCCGACCGGGTCAGATCACCTTCCAGCGGACCAGCGCCCCGAGCGTCAGCGCCCCCGGCAGCAGCGGCACCCACACCGTGATGATCCGGTACGCCAGCACCACCGCGGTCGCCACGGCCACCGGGCCGCCCGCCGCGACCAGGGCCACGATCAGCGCGGCCTCCACCGAACCGATCCCGCCGGGCGTCGGCACCAGCGCGACCGCGATCGTCGCCGCCAGGTAGGCGATCATCATGTGCGTGGGCGACACCGGGAGGCCCAGCGCCCGTCCCACCGAGGCCAGCCCGGCCGCCTGGAGCAGCGGGAAGGCGAGCGAGCCGCCCCACAGGGCGAGGGCACGCGACGGTCGCGTGTGCACCGACCGGGCCTCTCCGAAGGCGGTGCGCAGGAAGGAGAGCAGAGCCGTGCGCAGCCGCCGCAGGAGGGCGAGCGCCGCCAGCGCGGCGCACAGGGCCACGCAGATGCCCAGCAGCAGCGGTCCCACCGCGCCCTCGGGTATCAGACCGTCGACCCGCAGCGCGTCCGGGAACGCGATCAGCAGCCCGACGAGCAGGGCCAGCCGGGCGACCCCCTCGGCCAGCAGGTACAGCGCGAGCGCCGCCGAGGAGCGGGCCAGCGGAACCCCGCACACCGTCATGAACCGCAGGTTCACCGCACCGGCGCCGAGCCCGGTCGGCAGCAGATGGTTCGCGGCGCCCGCGGCGAACTGCGTGGCCAGCAGCCGGACGGCCGGCAGCCGTTCCACGACCGCGCCCTGGCGGGTCACGGCCGCGGCCACCCAGGTCAGACAGGTCGCGGCGGCCGCGGCGACGAGCCAGGGCCACTCGGCCGACCGCAGCTGGCCGAAGCCCTCGGAAAGCACGGACCGGTGGCGTGCGGCAACCACGAGGACCAGCGCCAGCGGCAGCAGGCACAGGACCGGCCGGACGGCGGGCCGCAGGGTGAGGCGGCGGGGGAGCCGGGGCAGCGCCCGGGGCAGTCGTACGGCTGTCACATCCCGAGAGGTTTTCCACGCCGCACCAACGTGAGGTTGCGGGCGCGGGGACGGCGTCTGACACCCCGGGCAAGCCGTGGGAGGCGTGCCCCGCGGGCGCCCGGTGCCGACCCGGGCGTTCACGCCGACGCCGCTTCCGGCACCCCGCCCGGCATCCACCCGGGTCCCGAGCCGGGGGGCACCCCCGCCCCCGGACTCCGGGGAGACCCACCCGCGTGGGTGCTCCCGCCCCGTTCGCTTGACCTCAACAAAGCTTGAGGTCCTACTGTCACTCACATGAGCATGGAGACCACAGCCTGGACACAGTTGCACAGTGTCATGAACGCCCAACAGGAGCGTCGTCCCTTCGACCGCGCGACGCTGCGCCGCATCGCCGCCTTCGCCCGCCCGCACCGCCGCCGTATCGCGCAGTTCGTCCTCCTCAGTGTGGTGACGGCGCTGCTGGCCGTCGCGACGCCGGTGCTCGCGGGGCACGTCGTGGACACCATCGTGGCCCACGGCGATGAGAGCACCGTCGTGCGTCTTTCCGTGCTCATCGCCGTCATCGCGCTCGCCGAGGCGGCGTTCGGGATTCTCGGCCGCTGGCTCTCGTCGACGCTCGGCGAGGGACTGATCCTCGATCTGCGGACGGCTGTCTTCGATCATGTGCAGCGCATGCCGGTCGCGTTCTTCACACGTACACGTACGGGAGCGCTCGTCAGTCGACTCAACAACGACGTGATCGGCGCCCAGCGCGCGTTCAGCAACACCCTGTCCGGCGTCGTCGGCAACGTCGTGACCCTGCTGCTCACGCTGGTCGTGATGCTCACCCTGTCCTGGCAGATCACCCTGCTCGCGCTGGTCCTGCTGCCGGTGTTCGTGCTCCCCGCCCGGCGGATGGGCAGCCGCATGGCCCGCCTCCAGCGGGAGGCCGCCGACCTCAACGCCGCCATGGGCACCCGCATGACCGAGCGCTTCTCCGCTCCCGGCGCGACCCTCGTCAAGCTCTTCGGGCGGCCCGGGGAGGAGTCCGCCGAGTTCGCGGCGCGCGCCCGGCGGGTCCGGGACATCGGTGTCCGTACGGCGATGGCGCAGTCCGCGTTCATCACCGCCCTGACCCTCGTCTCGGCCCTGGCGCTCGCCCTCGTCTACGGGCTCGGCGGCTGGTTCGCCCTGCGGGGCACCCTGGAGCCGGGCGCCGTCGTCTCCCTGGCGCTGCTGCTCACCCGCCTGTACGCGCCGCTCACCTCGCTGGCCGGGGCGCGCGTGGAGGTCATGAGCGCCCTGGTCAGCTTCGAGCGCGTCTTCGAGGTGCTCGACCTGAAGCCGCTCATCGAGGAGAAGCCGGACGCCCGCGCGCTCCCGGACGGTCCCGCCTCGGTCGAGTTCGACGACGTCCGCTTCGCCTACCCCTCCGCCGACAAGGTCTCCCTCGCCTCCCTGGAGGAGGTCGCCGCCCTCGACACCCGCGGCGGCGACGAGGTCCTGCACGGCATCTCCTTCCGCGCCGAGCCCGGCCAGACCGTCGCCCTCGTCGGCTCCTCCGGCGCCGGCAAGTCGACCATCGCGCAACTGCTGCCGCGGCTGTACGACACCGACGCCGGTGCCGTGCGCATCGGCGGCGTCGACGTCCGCGAGCTCAGCGCCGTGTCGATGCGCGCGACCCTCGGCATGGTGACCCAGGACGGGCACCTCTTCCACGACTCGGTCCGCGAGAACCTGCTCCTCGCCCGGCCCGGGGCGAGCGAGGACGAGCTGTGGGACGTCCTGCGCCGGGCCCGCCTCGATGACCTCGTACGGTCCCTGCCCGACGGCCTCGACACCGTGGTCGGCGAGCGCGGATACCGGCTCTCCGGCGGCGAGCGCCAGCGCATGACCATCGCCCGGCTGCTGCTCGCCCGCCAGCGTGTCGTCATCCTGGACGAGGCCACCGCCCATCTCGACAACACCTCGGAGGCGGCCGTCCAGGAGGCGCTCACCGAGGCGTTGGAGGGCCGCACCGCCGTCGTGATCGCGCACCGGCTCTCGACGGTACGGGCCGCCGATCTGATCCTGGTCGTCGAGGCGGGCCGGATCGTCGAGCGGGGCACCCACGAGGAACTGCTCGCGGCGGACGGGCGCTACGCGGAGCTGTACCGCACGCAGTTCAGGACCGGCCGCGAGCACGAGGGGGAGATCCCGGTCACGGCGGACGCGACGCCGTAGCGGCGTCTTGTCCACCGTGACCACCTGGCCGCCTGACCACCTGGCCGCCTGACCACCTGGCCGCCTGACCACCTTGCCCGGCCCGGTCCGTCCTGCCCCTCGGCTCCTCGGCTCCTCGGCTCCTCCGGCGGTTCCCCGGTCAGGTGGTGAACCGGTGACTGCCCGAGCCGACGCGGTACACCGCGCAGCCGTCCTCCGTACGCAGGAGGGCGGCGCCGGTGTGCGCGACCGCGTCCGGGCCTGCCGCCGGGATCCACACCTCGGCCGTGGTGTTGGCGGGCACGGCGCAGCTGAGGTCGAAGCCGTCGGAGCGCTGCCGCCACCGGGTGGAGACCGGGCCGTAGAGGGACGTGAACGTGGCCCGCGCCGAGGTGACACCGCCGCCCGGCCGGGGGCGGACGACGATCTCCCGGTAGCCGGGCCCGCCCGGCGAGATACCGGCGACGGTCGCGTACATCCACTCGCCCACCGAGCCGTACGCGTAGTGGTTGAAGGAGTTCATGTCCGGGGTCTGGAAACCGCCGTCGGGCCGGATGGAGTCCCAGCGTTCCCACATCGTGGTGGAGCCCCTGTCGATCTGGTAGCCCCAGCTCGGGAAGGAGCGCTGCAGGAGCAGCCGGTAGGCGACGTCTGTGTGCCCGGTGTCCGTGAGGACCGGGAGCAGCCGGGGCGTCCCGAGGAAGCCCGTCGACAGATGCCAGTCCCTCGCGCGGATCAGATCGACGAGGCGCCCGGCCGCCGCCGTGCGCAGCGCGTCCGGAACCAGGTCCATCGACAGGGCGAGCACGTACGCCGTCTGCGTGTCGCCCCGTACCTTCCCGTCGGCGCCGACATAGGCGTCGCGGAACGCCTCCCGGACACGGTCGAACAGGCCGGTCCAGGGCGCCGGATCCTCGCCGAGCGCCGTGGCCATCCGGGCCGCGAGGTCGGCACTGTGGGCGAAGTACGCGGTGGCGATGACGTCCTTGGGTGTCTCGTCCGAGACGTTCAGCCAGTCGCCGTAGCCGTCCGCGGGCCGCAGCAGACCCTTGCTGTGGTGCTCCAGATAACCCAGCCACGCCCGGACGGACGGCCAGGCGTCGGCGAGGACCTGCCGGTCCCCGTAGGCCTGGTACAGCGACCAGGGGACGGTGACCCCCGCGTCGCCCCAGCCCGCGACCCCGTTGCCGACCGTTCCGACCATGGGCGCCACGTCCGTGAACGCGCCCTCGGCGGTCTGGCCGTCGCGCAGGTCCACGAGCCACTTGGCGAGGAAGCGCGCCGACTCCATGGTGTACGCGGCCGTCGGGGCGAAGACGTTGATGTCCCCGGTCCAGCCGAGCCGTTCGTCGCGCGCGGGCGTGTCCGTGGGGACGGAGAGGAAGTTGCCCCGCTGACCCCAAGTGATGTTGCTGTGCAGCTGGTTGAGCAGGGGTACGTCGGTCTCGAAGTCGAGGGTGAAGGGCGCCGAGGTGTGCATGACCCGGCCGGTCACGGCCCCCGCGGTGGGGGTCCCGGGGTACCCGGTGACCTCGACGTAGCGGAACCCGTGGAAGGTGAAGCGCGGCTCGTAGGTCTCCTCGCCGCCGCCCTTGAGGACGTACGTGTCGGTCGCCGCCGCCGAGCGCAGGTTGGCGGTGTAGAGGGTGCCGTCAGGGTTGAGGACCTCGGCGTGACGCAGCCGCACCGTCGTCCCGGCCTCGCCCGAGACGCGCAGCCGGACCGAGCCGACCATGTTCTGGCCCAGGTCGAACACGTGGACGCCCGGGGCGGGTTCGGTCACCTTCTCGGCCGGCCGTTCCGCCGCCACGCGCACCGGGCCGTCGGGCTGCGCCACGATCCGGCCGGGCGCCGCGTCCCCCGCGGCGCGGACGGCGAGCCAGGTCCGGTCGTCGAAACCGGGGGAGGTCCACCCGTCGGTCTCCGCGCGCGCGTCGTACGTCTCGCCGTTCAGCAGGTCGGCCGCGACGATCGGACCGGCCGTGGCCCGCCAGTCGGTGCCCGACGTGACGCGCTCACGCGTCCCGTCGGCGTACTCGACCTCCAACTGCGCCAGCAGTGCGGGGCGTTCACCGTACTGGTGGGGGCCGAACATGCCGACGTTGCCGGCGTACCAGCCGGGCGCCACCCAGGCGCCGACGGCGTTGGCCCCGGGCCGCACGAGGGAGGTGACGTCGTACGTCTGGTACTGGACGCGCTCGCGGTAGTCGGTCCAGCCGGGGGCGAGCTGGTCGCGGCCCACCCGGTGGCCGTTGAGGTGGATCTCGTACAGGCCGAGGGCCGTCGCGTACAGGCGCGCGCGGGCCACCGTCCTGCCGGGCAGCGTGAACGCGTGGCGGAGCTGGTTGGCCGCGAACGACGCCGGGACGACCCTGCCCCAGGGGCCCGCACCCCAGGCGGCGGCCACCCTGGCCGCCGGCCAGCCGCTGTCGTCGAAGCCGTCCCCGCGCCAGTCGCCGGCGGGCTTCGCGTCCGTGGCCCGCCAGGACGCGTCGGTGACGACCCGCCGCTCACCGGAGGCGTCGGTCAGCGTGAGGACGCCGACGAGACCGGCGGGCCCCACCGTCGCGTTGGCCGCCTCCACCGCGAGCACGTTCCGTCCGGGGCGCAGCCGTCCGAGGACGTCGACGACGGCCGGACGGCGCCAGTCCTCGTGCTCGGTCGCCAGGTCGGTGCGGGCCACCTCGACGCCGTTGACGGAGAGTGAGAAGACGTTGTCGGCACTGAAGGCGATCTTCGCCGCCGTGACACCCTCGGGAACCTCGACGACCCGCCGGAACCACCGCGTGGCCGCCGGAGCGCTGCTCGCCGGATCACCCTCGGGGAACCAGATCCAGGCGCTGCCCTCCAGGGAGGGCGCGTCCGTGAGGGCGGGGGGAGCCGAGACCCACTCCGCCGACCACGGCGTGTCCATCAGGCCGGTCTCCCACCAGGACGGCGCGCTCCAGGCGGAGGCCGCGCCCTCGGTGTCCCAGACCCGCACGGACCAGAAGTAGCGCGTGCGCGCCGCGAGCCGGGGACCGGCGTACGGGACGAGGACGGACTGGCCGGACGTCACCTTCCCGCTGTCCCACACGTCGGGCCGGGACAGCCCGGACGCGCTGGTGGCGACGCGGATCCGGTACGCGCTCTGCCGCGTCCCCGGCTCGTCCGAGACCATCGGCCAGCTCAGCCGGGGGTGCGGTGCGTCGAGCCCGAGGGGGTGCCGGACGTACTCGACCGTCGGAGCGGTGACGCGCGGAGCCGTGCGCCGTGCGCGCGGGCCGGCCGCCACGGGTGCCGACCCGTGTGCCGCCGTGGCCGGTCCCGCTCCGGCGGCGGTCGCCGCGACGACCCCCGCCGCACCCGCCGCGCCCGCGAGGATGTTCCTCCTGCTGATCAACTGGGGCCCCTCACCTAAGAGTTGTGAATCGTTTCACGGCGGTGAAGGTAGGGGTGGGGGAGGTTCCGGTCAACAAGTGCGGCGGTATTTTCCGGAAATCGGCCATGCTTATCCGTGTCATCAAGTGAATCGGCCGGTTCGCGTGCTCGAACATTGAACGGTTTCAATCACGGGGAGGATGGTTGCGGGCCGCGCGCGGCGGCTGCGGGCGCAGCGACAGCGGTGCTTGGCCGACGGTGACGGTCGGGGCGGGGGCCGCTCTGTCCGTATCTGCCGGTGCCGCCCGCACGGTCACTCGATGTTCCATGTGACGTGCCGCGCCGGGCTGTGGCAGAGTGCGTCGGCGCGGTCCGGGTCAGGGCTGCCCGGCGGCAGACGGTCCGGCCTGGGTGGCGATGGTCACGGACGGCGTCGGAGCCCCGGCTCCGCTGTTATAGTCATTTTCGATCGATCTCGATCGCAGGATTGTTACTCCCTACGGACGCCACCGGCGTACGGCAGAGGGAGGCAAGGCCTGGGCAGCGCTCCACGCGCTTCCCGGGCCTTTTTTGTTGTCCCGGTCCGTGCGTGAGAGATCGCGGACCGGTGCAAGATCGCACGAGTCAGGGATGCAAGGACGCGTCATGAACACATCCACGCCTGAGGCGCTGGCGGAGAAGATCCTCCGCGGCGTCGGCGGACCCGAGAACATCGAGAGCCTCACGCACTGCGCGACGCGGCTGCGTTTCCAGCTCCACGACGGGGAGAAGGCCGACCAGGCCGCCCTCGACGCCCTCGACGGCGTCATGGGCACCGTGCCGCAGTCCGGCGACCGCTTCCAGATCGTGATCGGCGGAGCCGTCGCCGGTGTCTACTCGGACATCATGAACTCGCCGTCGATGAGCGGCGCCGGCACGCCCCGCCCGCAGTCGGACGCCGAGGTCAAGGCCGAGATCCGCGCCAAGGGCCGCGGCCGGTTCGCCTGGCTCGACAACTTCTTCGAGTACCTCTCGGACTCGTTCCGCCCGCTCCTGGGCGTGCTGCTCGGCGCCTCGCTGATCATCGCGATCGCCTCCATGCTCGACGCCTTCGGCCTCGTCGACTTCCGGTCCGCGGACAAGTCCGCCACCTGGGTCTTCGTCGACTCGATGTGGCGCTCGGTGCTGTACTTCCTGCCGATCATGGTCGCCTACAACGCGGCCAAGAAGCTGAAGATCGACCCCTGGGTCGGCGCCACCGTGATGGCCGCGGTGATGACCCCGAACTTCACGGGCATGATCGGGTCCAAGACCCCCGGCGTGACCACCACCACCAACACGACGCTGGGCACCTCGGAGTCCGTGGCGCACGTCTTCGGGCTGCCGATGCAGCTCAACGACTACGGCGGCCAGGTGTTCGTGCCGCTGCTGATGGTCGCCCTGCTCGCCCTGGTCTACAAGGGCCTGAAGCGGATCTTCCCCGAGAACGTGCAGATGGTCTTCGTGCCGTTCTTCAGCATGCTGATCATGATCCCGCTGACCGCGTTCCTCATCGGTCCCATGGGAGTCTGGGCCGGCAACGGCCTCGGCACGGGTCTGTCCTGGCTGAACGGTCACGCCCCGATCGTCTTCGCGATCGTCATCCCGATGCTGTACCCCTTCCTGGTGCCGCTCGGTCTGCACTGGCCGCTGAACGCGCTCATGCTCGTGAACATCAACACCCTCGGGTACGACTTCATCCAGGGCCCCATGGGCACGTGGAACTTCGCCTGCTTCGGCGCGACCGCCGGTGTCCTGCTGCTGTCGATCCGCCACCGTGAGAAGGACATGCGCCAGACCGCCACCGGCGCCCTGGCCGCGGGTCTGCTCGGCGGTATCTCCGAGCCTTCGCTGTACGGCATCCACCTGCGCTTCAAGCGGATCTACCCGCGCATGCTCGTCGGCTGCCTCGTGGGCGGTGTGATCATCGGTCTCCTGGGCGGCGTGAACACCAAGGCCTTCGCCTTCACGTCCCTGCTGACCATCCCGGTCTTCGACCCGATGATCAAGTACATCATCTCGATTTCGGCGGCCTTCTTCACGTCGATGGCGCTCGTCTACTTCGCGGACTACCGCACCAAGGAGGAGCGCGCCCAGGTCAACGCCGAGCGCGACACGGCCGAGGCCGCCGCGGGCGGCAAGGCCGTCGTCCCCGCCCAGGCCGTGGCGGCCGACGACCGCGAGCTCGTCGCCGTCGGTGCCGCAGCCACCGGTGCCGCCGGCTCCGCCGCTGGTACCGCCACCGGTGCGGAGGCTCCCTCTGGCGGGACGCCTGCCACCAGTACTCCCGCCACCGGTACTCCCGCCACCGCCGGGAAGGGCCTTGAGCTGACGGCGCCGGTAGCGGGTCGTGTGGTCGGCCTCGGTGAGGTCGAGGACCCGGTCTTCGCCTCCCGCGCGCTCGGCGAGGGCGTGGGCATCGAGCCGGCCGACGGCCACGTCGTCGCCCCGGTGGACGGTGAGCTGATCACCGTCGCCGACACGGGCCACGCCTTCGGCATCCGCACCGCGAACGGCGTCGAGGTCCTCATCCACGTCGGCATCGACACTGTGAAGATGCAGGGGAAGGGCTTCGACGTGCGCGTCGCGGCCGGGCAGAAGATCTCCGCCGGCGACCTCCTCGCCGAGGTCGACCTCGCCGCCGTACGCGCCGCGGGACACCCGGCCGTCACCCTGATGACCGTCCTCAACACCGCGGACATGACCTCGGTCGAGCCGCACGTGGGACAGGACGTCACCGCCGGTACCCCCGTGGTGACCGTGCGACGGTGATCAGCCGCCCCTGACACATCCGAACACATCCGATCCGGCGCGTGCACGCCTCCCGCGAGGGACGCGTGCACGCGCCGCGTCGGCGTTCGGGAGACCATGGAGATCGACGGAAAGGAGGGCCGGCGGTGAAGGCTGTGCGTGTCCTGAACAACAACGTGGTCCTCGCGAGCGACGAGAAGGACCAGCCGGTCATCCTGACCGGGCGCGGCATCGGCTTCAGCTCCCACCAGGGCAAGCCCGTCGACCCCACGCTGATCGAGCGTGTCTTCGTCCCGGCCGACGGCCGCGACCCCACCGCCGGCTCCGGACCCGACGCGGACCCCGACCGGCTGGCCGAGGCCATGGCGCTCATCAGCGGCGAGATCCTGGAAGCCGTCGTGACCGCCCTCGAGGACGTCGGTATCGAGGGGCGCGAGTCCACCCGCCCCACCCTCGCCATCGCGGTCGCCGACCACGTCGCCGGAGCACTGGACCGGGCCGCGCGGGGCATCGTCATCGAGTACCCGCTGCGCGCCGAGGTGCAGACCCTGTACGCCACCGAGTACGCCCAGGCGCAGCTCCTGCTCCAGGCCATCAACGAGCACGTGACCCCGCAACTGGAGGCCTCCGAGGCGACCCCGCTCGCCCTGCACCTGGTCAACGCGGGCTTCGTCTCGGGTGATCTGTCCTTCACCTACACGATGACCGGGGTCATCCAGCAGATGCTCGCCGTCATCAGGGAGCGGTACGGGCTGGACGTCTCCCACGAGTCCATGAACGTGGCGCGGTTCATCACGCACGTGCGCTATCTCTTCGTACGGATCCAGCAGCGCCGGCAGCTCAAGGGCCACGAGTCCACGATCGGCAAGGGCATCCGCCAGTACTACCCCGAGGCGACCCGCACCGCCCAGCAGCTCGCGACGATCGTCGAACTGCGCCTGGGCAAACAACTCAGCGAGGACGAGGTCTCGTACCTGGCGCTCCATGTGGCCCGCATGACGATGGAGGCAGACGACACGGCGGTGTGAACCCACGTGACGCCCGACTGCGGCTGCTCGCAGGGGTGTTGGGCTCTGGGCATCCGGGCTCGTCAGGTCGTCGGAGCGCCTACGGGCCCAATGTTCCTTCAACGAACCGGAGTTGAAGCTCACGAGTCCGCGAGAACCGACGGCTGGCCGGGGGTCCGCCGATGCACCCTGGCATCCGCGACGCGGGCGGGATTCTCGACGCGCTGGTGCAGCCGCCGCGCGGTAGCCTGGAGTTGTGCAGGGGGGCCGTGAAGGTCGGCTGTGAGTTCCGATGCTGCTACAGCTCCCGCTTTCAAGAGTTTCTCTTGCACCTCTTATGGCCAGGAGCACCGGGTCGGCAGATCTGCGGGTAGGTCTCGTGGACGGTCCGGTCGTGGTGAGCCATCAAGGATTTGACGGCGCAAGGATCGAACGGCTTCGCCCGCACGATGTGGCGGGGCCCGATGCGGACGACGTCGCCGCCGTGCACGCCACGTCCGTCGCGGGTGTCCTGGTCGCGGACCGCGAATCGGGGGCACCGGGCATCAGTTCGGGCGTCACACTCGTCACTCGTTCCATCTTCCCCCGTTCGGGGGTTGGTTCCGCTGGCACAGCCACGTGGAGGGAGTTGTCCGACGCGCTGGTGGAGCTCACGGACGCCGGCGTACGCGTCGTGAACATGAGCCTTTCGCTGCCAACGGGTGCGTCCGAGCAGCACCGTTGGGTTCAGGACGCCCTCGATCACGCGGCTGCCCGAGGCGTGATCGTGGTGGCCGCAGCCGGCAACGACGGCTCGGTCGACGGCACGGTCGTCACCCGTCACCGCGCGGTCGTGCCGGTCGTGTCCTACGACCGGCAAGGGCTGCCGGGACGGACGACCAACATCGGCCGGTCCATCGGCCAGCGGGGCGTCGGTGTCGTGACGGACGGGCTGTTGAGCCTCGGTCCCCACGGAAGCGTCCGACCGTTCGGCGGGACCAGCGCCGCGGCGGCTGTCGTCACCGGTGCCGTGGCCCTCCTCTGGTCCGAGCTTCCGCACACCGCTCCGGAGGAACTGATCTCCGCACTGAAGGGGCATCCATCGCGTCGGACCACGGTCGTGCCACCCCTGATGAACGCTTGGCGCGCATTCGAGTCATTGCATGGGCAACGAAGCCGGCAGCCACCCGGGTTGCGGCACCGTCCAAGGGAAGTGAGGCGCTGAGGCCATGGACGAGTCCACGGAAGCCGCTGTGCAGTCCCCGCGTGCCCTGCCCGGCTCGACGGCCGAGCGCGAGACGCCCGAAGCTCCGGTCGAGGGCTCGGCTTCCGGCGTACGCCTCGCGTCGCCGCCCGTCGCCGGAACCCCTCAGCCGCAGGGCGGGTCGCCCGGTGGATGTGCCGGCTGCGGCTGCGCGGCCGCCGCGGCCGGCGGCGTTGACCGTGCGCCCGAGTCGTACCCGCCGTTCGTCTACGCAGTCGGCCAACTGGAGCCCCGCATGCCCAGCCTCGGCATAGAGAAGGAGTTCGCCCAGGCGACCGGCCGCGCGGAGACCGCCAACCTGACCGACAGACAGGCCCTCCACGCCGTTCTGTCGGATCCCCGGAGCCGCTACCTCGCCAAGCACCTGTGTTACGTGCTGGTGATCCAGGGCATCGACACGTACGTACTGCGTCCACGCGAGCAGGCGGACTACGACCTGCTGGTGGACGCGGTCGGCGCGTCGCCACGGGCGGACGACCGCCATGTGCTGATCGGTCTGCGAGGTCCCGTAGCCCCTCCCGAGCTGTGCAACGGCCTCATGCTTCCTCTGGTGCCGTTCGATCAGGTCTACGCGTTCGACACCGACTCCCTCGTCGCGAGACTGCCCAAACCGGACGACATCGACGAAGAGTCGTTCCGGTCGGCCTCTCGGGAACTCTTCGACCGGGTCATCCAGATCGTCGACAACGCCGGCTCCTCCGACGAGCACCGAGCGGTCAACTACTGCGCGGTGCGGTACGCGCAGATCTACGCTCATACCGCCCGCGCCTTCGCGGCGGGGCTGTCCCTCACCTCGATCGAGACCCGGCCCTCACGGCTCGGCGGCAGCCGGAAGATCGAAGACGTGATCTTCTCCTTCACCGACCGGACGACCGACGTGAGCGAGAAGTACTTCGTCCGCATCGACGTGACGGAAGTCTTCCCCTTCCTGGTGACCAAGCTGTCTCCGTACTACGACCGATGACGGAAGGAGGAGGTCGGTCGACATGCCCGTTCCGACGGCCACGGCGCAGGCCTCTCTGTACCGTACGAGCGGCGTGTACCGGTCGGTCCCCGGCCGGTCGGCATCCGGCCGCGACATCGAGCCGGCCGGCAGTTGCTTTGACGACTGCGTAGCGGACTGCCCCGACGAGCTGACCAGCCGCGAATGCGAACAGGCCTGCGAGCATTTCTGCAGCAGCCCTCCGCCGTGTGTGGGAAATCTCTGCATCTATCCGGGCCCCAACGGAATGCGGCGCTGTTGCCCGTACGGCAGCACCTGCTGCTACGGCTACGAATATCCGTCGGGGCGCGAGGTCATAGGCTGTTGTGCCTCCGGAAAAACCTGCTGCAACGGCCTGTGCCTCCCGGCGGGGGAGGAGTGCTGCGGCAATCAGAGTTGGCCACCGCCCAAACCGTGCGAGTCCGGCCAGCAATGCTGTCAGGGATTCTGTATGACACCGGGGCCGGGGATCTCCTGCCTGGAGGACGGCCCTTGTCCGAACGACAAGATCTGTGTCGGGAAATGCTGCCCGCCGGATCAGGAATGCATCGGCGGCAGGTGCTGCAAGCCGGGTCCCCCGTCCGCCTGCGGACGCTGCTGTGAGGGCGAGCAGTGCACGCCGACCGGTTGCTGCCCCTCGGAGCGGTACACCGCGACCATGGGCTGCTGCCCCCAGGGGCAGGAGGGATGCAAGGTGAAGGTGTGGCCCCCGGCCGGTGTGGAGGGAGACCCCCCGCCCCACATCGAGGAGCAATGCTGCCCGCCCGGCCATATCTGCCTGGAAGAGGCGTGCTGCAGACTCGGCGATTGCTGCAGGCAAAACACCGACTGTCCCCCGGGAAAGCACTGTGATCAGGGTAAATGCTGCGCCCAGGGACAGAGAGCAGAATTCGACGACACCGCAGGAGTGATGCGCTGTGTCTGAACTCCCAAGGAAAGAGAAAGGGAAGAGCGATGGCCACTCTCACGCTCAATAAAATATTCTGCTACAACACCACCTCGGGTCCCGGTGACGACGATGTCTACATCAAGGTGGACGGTGTCAGGGTCTGGGGTGAAGTGGAGATGGGAGACGCCGACGGGGAGGACATAGGCGAGTCGAAGGACTTTCGGAACAAGGTGAAGGTGACCGTGTACGAAGGGGACGACGCGCCGAGCCCTGACGACTTCCTCGGTGGGTTCTGGGCTCACCAGAGCCAGGCGGGAAGCGGAGAGCAGGCCGAAACCCTGAACGGGGACGGATCGCACTACGACATCTTCTACGAGGTCACCTCGTGACCCGTTTCCATCACGGAGATCTCGCATCCGCCACCTCCCCTGGAGGTGGCGGAGATGGCTGATGGCGGAACCGGCCGCCGCGACGCTGCGCTGCCGCTGCGTGTTCGTCTTCCCGGCTTCGTCGACGAGGAGATCGGTATGGGGGACGTGGTGAAGAAGGTCACCTATCGCGCTGGGCTGAGCCCCTGCCGGGGCTGCGAACAGCGCGCCACAGCGATGAACCGCTGGCTGGTGTTCTCCGGACGACGAGCCCGTTGACGGCTTTACGGCCCTCAGGGCACGCGACAACCGCCTGAGAAACACACAGTCACCGAATGCGGCGGGGCCACTACTGGCCCCGCCGCCTCATGTCGCCGGACAGACGGCTGACCTGCCGCCGCGGGCCTGATCGACGGTAAGGATCGGCAACCCCGTAAGAGTCCCGTCAAGGCCGTGAGTGCTGCCGTAAGGGAGGCGTCAACGGGGGCGGAATCCGGTCAGGGAGGGGGTTTCCTCTAACCGTCCGATGCACAACGAACCTCTCCTAGGAGCTCGCGATGGCCGATCTGGCCTTCGTCGTCACCGTGATCGCGCTGTTCGCGCTGGTGGCCCTCGTCGCCAAGGGGGTGACGAAGCTGTGACCGCCGAGAACATCGTCGGCCTGATCGTGGCCGTCGCCCTGCTGGGATATCTCGTCCTGGCCCTCGTCTTCCCGGAGAGGTTCTGAGCACCGATATGAGCCCCGTCCTCGCCGGCGTCCTCCAACTGCTCGCCCTCATGGGCGCGCTGGCGCTCGTCTACATCCCCTTCGGCACCTATATGGCCCGGGTCTACTCCTCCGAGAAGCACCTGCGGGTGGAGAAGTGGGTCTACAAGGGCATCGGCGCCAACCCGGACGCCGAGATGACCTGGCCCGCGTACCTCCGCGCGGTCCTCGCGTTCTCCGCGGTCAGCGTCCTGTTCCTCTACCTGCTCCAGCGGCTCCAGGGCCTCCTGCCGGGTTCGCTGCACTTCGACTCGGTCAACCCGGCCCAGTCGTTCAACACCGCCGTGTCGTTCGTGACGAACACCAACTGGCAGTCGTACTACGGCGAGCAGACCATGGGTCACGTCGTGCAGACCGCCGGTCTCGCCGTGCAGAACTTCGTGTCCGCGGCGGTCGGCATGGCGGTCGCGGTCGCGCTGGTACGGGGCTTCGCCCGGTCGCGCACCGGTGAACTCGGCAACTTCTGGGCGGACCTGGTGCGCGGCACCCTGCGCATCCTGGTGCCGATCGCCGCGGTCGCCGCGGTGATCCTGGTGGCCTGCGGCGCGATCCAGAACTTCTCCGGCATCCACGAGGTCGGCCAGTTCATGGGCGGCTCGCAGCAGTGGAACGGCGGCGCGGTCGCCTCGCAGGAGGCCATCAAGGAACTCGGCACCAACGGCGGCGGCTACTTCAACGCCAACTCCGCCCACCCCTTCGAGAACCCGACCCCGTTCACGAACCTCTTCGAGATCTTCCTGATCCTGGTGATCCCGTTCGCGCTGACCCGCACCTTCGGCGTGATGGTCGGCTCGGTGAAGCAGGGGTACGCGATCCTCGCCACGATGGCCACCATCTGGATCGGCTTCACGGCCCTGATGATGGCGACCGAGTTCCACCACCACGGCGCGGCCTTCGACCTCGCGGGCGGGGCGACGGAAGGCAAGGAGACCCGCTTCGGCGTCGGCGGCTCGTCGATCTTCGCGGTCGCCACGACGCTGACCTCTACGGGCGCGGTGGACTCCTTCCACTCCTCGTTCACCGGACTCGGCGGCGGCATCACCCTGCTGGGCATGCAGCTCGGCGAGATCGCGCCCGGCGGCACCGGCTCCGGCCTCTACGGCATGCTGATCATGGCGGTCATCGCGGTGTTCATCGCCGGCCTGATGGTCGGCCGCACCCCCGAGTACCTCGGCAAGAAGATCGGCGGCCGGGAGATGAAGCTCGCCGCCTGCTACATCCTCATCACCCCGGCGCTCGTCCTGGTCTTCACCGCGGCCTCCATGGCGCTGCCGACACCGCCGGACTCGATGCTCAACTCCGGCGCGCACGGGTTCTCCGAAGTCCTCTACGCCTTCACCTCGGCGGCCAACAACAACGGCTCGGCGTTCGCCGGCCTCAACGCGAACACCGACTGGTACAACACCATGACCGGACTCGCGATGCTGCTCGGCCGCTTCCTGCCGATGGTGTTCGTGCTGGCCCTGGCCGGCTCGCTCGCGGGCCAGAAGCCCGTCCCGGTCACGGCGGGCACCCTGCGCACCGAGAAGCCGCTGTTCACCGGCCTGCTCGTCGGCGCGGTCCTCATCATCACCGGTCTCACGTACTTCCCGGCCCTGGCCCTCGGCCCGCTCGCCGAAGGACTCGCGTGATGACCACCCGTACACAGAAGGCAGAGGACTCGATGTCCACAGCCACACCCACGCCCACCAGGGCGCCGCACAGCGACGTCCCCACCGCCCACAAGCCCGCCGAGGGCCGTGTCGGCGCGGGCCTCTTCGACCCCAGGCAGCTCATCACGTCCGTACCGGAGGCGTTCCGCAAGCTCGACCCCCGGGTGATGGTCAAGTCGCCCGTGATGTTCGTGGTGTGGGTCGGCTCGATCCTGACCACCGCCTTCTCCCTGAAGGATCCGGGCGACTGGTTCGGCTGGACGATCAGCGCCTGGCTGTGGCTCACCGTCCTGTTCGCCAACCTCGCCGAGGCGGTGGCCGAGGGACGCGGCAAGGCGCAGGCCGACACCCTGCGCAAGGCCAAGACCGACACCGTCGCCCGCCGGCTGCTGAAGGACGGCTCCGAGGAGCAGGTGCCCGGCACCGCGCTGACCATCGGCGACCTGGTCGTCTGCGAGGCCGGCGACATCATCCCCGGCGACGGTGACGTCGTCGAGGGGGTCGCGTCCGTCGACGAATCGGCCATCACCGGCGAATCCGCCCCGGTCATCCGGGAGTCCGGCGGCGACCGGTCGGCCGTCACCGGCGGCACCAAGGTCCTCTCCGACCGGATCGTCGTCAAGATCACGGCGAAGCCCGGCGAGACCTTCATCGACCGGATGATCGCCCTGGTCGAGGGCGCGGCCCGGCAGAAGACGCCCAACGAGATCGCGCTGAACATCCTGCTGGCCTCGCTGACGATCGTCTTCCTGCTGGCCTGTGCCACGCTGCCGCCGCTCGCGGACTACGCGGGCACCCACCTGTCGATGGTCGTGCTGGTGGCCCTGCTGGTCTGTCTGATCCCGACCACCATCGGCGCGCTGCTCTCCGCGATCGGCATCGCCGGCATGGACCGGCTCGTGCAGCGCAACGTGCTCGCCATGTCAGGACGCGCGGTCGAGGCCGCCGGCGACGTCTCGACGCTGCTGCTGGACAAGACCGGCACCATCACGCTCGGCAACCGGCAGGCGTCGGAATTCGTCCCGGTGACGGGGACGACCGAGGCCGAGGTCGCCGACGCCGCCCAGCTCTCCTCCCTCGCGGACGAGACCCCCGAGGGCCGCTCCATCGTCGTCCTGGCGAAGGAGAAGTACGGGCTGCGCGAGCGCCACCAGGGCGAGCTCGCCGGCGCCGAGTGGATCGCCTTCACCGCCCAGACGCGCATGTCCGGCGTCGACGTCGACGGACGCAAGATCCGCAAGGGCGCGGCCGGTTCGGTCATCGCCTGGGTCACCGAGCAGGGCGGCACGGTCTCCCCGGACGCCGGCACCCTCGCGGACCGGATCTCCGAGGCGGGCGGCACCCCGCTGCTCGTGGCCGTCGAGGACGTGCACGGCGCACGGGTCCTCGGCGTCATCCACCTCAAGGACGTCGTCAAGGACGGCATGCGCGAACGGTTCGAGGAACTGCGCCGCATGGGCATCAAGACCGTCATGATCACGGGCGACAACCCGCTGACCGCCAGGGCGATCGCCGAGGAGGCGGGCGTCGACGACTTCCTCGCGGAGGCCACTCCCGAGGACAAGATGGCGCTCATCAAGCGGGAGCAGGCCGGCGGCAAGCTCGTCGCGATGACCGGTGACGGCACCAACGACGCCCCCGCGCTCGCCCAGGCCGACGTCGGCGTGGCCATGAACACCGGAACCTCGGCCGCCAAGGAGGCCGGGAACATGGTGGACCTGGACTCCAACCCGACCAAGCTCATCGAGATCGTCGAGATCGGCAAGCAACTGCTGATCACCCGGGGCGCGTTGACGACGTTCTCCATCGCCAACGACGTCGCGAAGTACTTCGCGATCATCCCGGCGCTGTTCGCCGCGGTCTACCCGGGCCTCGGGCAGCTCAACATCATGCACCTGTCCTCGCCCGACTCCGCGATCCTCTCCGCGGTCGTCTTCAACGCGCTGGTCATCATCGCGCTGGTCCCGCTGTCTCTGAAGGGCGTCCGGTACCGGCCCGTCAGCGCCGACAAGCTGCTCCGCCGCAACCTCGGCGTCTACGGACTCGGCGGCCTCGTCGCCCCGTTCGTCGGCATCAAGCTCATCGACCTGCTCGTCTCCCTCATCCCCGGAATCGGCTGAAGGCCATGAACAACTCCTTTGTGAACACCGCCCGGTTGCTGGGCGCGGGTCTGCGGGCCCTGCTCGTCCTGACCCTGGTGACGGGCGTTGTCTACCCCCTCGTCGTCACCGGCGTCGTCCAGGGCCTGTTCAACGGCAAGGCGAACGGCTCCGAGATCAAGGCGGACGGCAAGGTCGTCGGCTCCTCCCTCATCGGCCAGGCCTACAACCTGCCGCTGAAGAAGGGCCAGGAGACCCCGGAACCCGACCTCAAGTGGTTCCAGGGCCGCCCCGCCAACGGACTCGGCTCCAACAGCATCAACACGCGGTACACGCTGATCCTTTCGGGCGCCACGAACCTGGCCGGCGACAGCGGTGCGGTCAAGGGCACGTGCCCCGCCAAGCCCGAGGACGGCACGCTCTGCGCCCAGGTGCTCGCCGCCAAGGACGCCGTCGTCAAGGACAACTCGGTCCCCGGCTACACGGTCGACCCGTCCGACGTCCCCGCCGACGCCGTCACCTCCTCCGGCTCCGGCCTGGACCCGGACATCTCCCCGGCGTACGCCGAACTCCAGGTCCACCGGATCGCCGAGAAGAACGGCCTGTCCGTCGCGCGGGTCGAGAAGCTGGTCGAGGACCACACGCAGGGCCGCACCCTCGGCTTCATCGGTGAGCCCCGGGTGAACGTCCTGGAGCTCAACATCGCGCTCAAGGACCTCGCGGCGCAGCGGTGACGGTCTTACGCGACCCCATGGGGAGCCGGCGGCCCGGGACTGTTCCCGGACCGCCGGCTCCCGCCGCCGTGAAACGGGCTGCCCGCCCCGGCTCTCCGCGCCAACGGCCCGACGTACGACAGGAGATGCACACCCCCATGACCCGGGTGCTCGTGGTGGAGGACGACCCGCAGCTCGTACGGGCCCTCGTCATCACCTTGCAGGCACGTCACTACGGTGTGGACGCCGCCCCCGACGGAGCCACGGCTCTCCGGCTCGCCGCCGCCCGCCGGCCCGACGTGGTGCTGCTCGACCTCGGCCTGCCCGACCTCGACGGCATCGACGTCATCAGGGGCATACGGGGCTGGAGCCGCGTGCCGATCCTGGTGCTGTCCGCCCGGCGGGCGTCCGAGGAGAAGGTCGCCGCCCTCGACGCCGGAGCGGACGACTACATCACCAAGCCCTTCGGCATGGACGAACTCCTCGCCCGGCTGCGGGCCGCCGTCCGCCGTACCGAGGACGTGGCGGCGGCCCCCGGGACGACGCTGATCAAGACGGAGCACTTCACCCTCGACCTGCTCGCCAAGAAGGCCGTACGGGACGGGCGCGACGTGCGGCTGACGCCGACCGAGTGGCATCTGCTGGAGATCCTGGTGACCAACCCGGGCCGGCTGATCACACAGCGGCAACTGCTCCAGGAGGTCTGGGGCGTCCAGCAGAGCAACAAGACCAACTATCTACGGGTCTACATGGCGCAGTTGCGCAGGAAGCTGGAGCCGGACCCCTCCCGGCCCCGCCATCTGATCACCAAGCCGGGGATGGGTTATCGCTTCGACGGATGACCGCGCGGGGTGGGCTTCGCGGTCGGCGCCGGGTGGGTTCCGTGGTCGGCTCCGGGCGGGCTCCGTCGTTTGCGCCGGGCGGGCTCCGGGACCGTCCGTGCCGGAGCCCGCCCAGGGGTCTACCTCGGGTTCCTGCTCTCCCGCTCCAGGTCGCCGGTGTCCAGGCGCAGCCGCAGCGTGTTGCGGCGGTGCGCGGTCGTCAGCGCCGCCTCGAGCGGGGAGGGCGGGACCGCGAGAACGGGGCAGACGGCGTGGGCGAGGCAGTGGCGGCCGACCGACGGCCACAGCGCGCGGCGCAGCGGGCCCCGCCCGCCGGCCCCGATGACCAGAAGGTCGCCTTCCCGGTCGGCCGTGCGGACCAGCGCCGGTCCGGGGGCGCCCCGGACGACGAGCGCCCGCCCGGGCAGCCCGGTGCCGGTGTCGCCGAACGCGTCCCGCAGCGCTTCCACGAGCCGTTCCTCGGCGAGCCGCTCCCACTCGGGGACCAGAGCGCTCGCCGCGGGGAACCTGCGGGCGGCGAACTCACCCTCCGGAGGCTCCCAGGCGGCCACCGGCCAGAGTTCCGCGCCGCGGAGCCGGGCCTCGTCGGCGGCCCGGCCCAGGACGGCGACACAGCCCGGCGCGTCGCCCACTCCGACGACGACGCGAGCGGCTGGGGGCGTGGGGGACTCGGACATCGCCTTCACCTTCTGCATGTGCCGGGCCAGGAGCTCCCGGCGGGCCATCCTTCGTTCGAACCGCGTCCATCTCACCTCCGGGTGCGTGCTTCCGGCAGCCCGTACGCCCGTTCCTGACGCCCTTCTGACAGCCCTCCGGACTCCCTCCCACCAGCGGTGTCAGCGGCTCGTCAAAGTCGTCCGTCTCCCCGTCAGCGTCCCGTCAGGACCGCTCCTGCGGCGGGGAGGTCCGGGCATAACGTCGACGACGAACCCCGGTACGCCTCCCCGCGTCCGGGGTCCCACCGATCCGATCCACGCTCCCTGCCCTTCGGGAGGCACCCCATGTCAGAACTCCTCCACGGTGAGGACCCCGAACCCGCCGATCGATTCCCGGCCGGACCCCTGTACGTACCGGTCCGGCCGGGTCCCTCCGGGTGTGCGGCCCGGCTCTTCCGCACCCCGCTCGGCCGGCGGACGGCCGTCGGTTTCACCTCCGAGCACCGGCTGACCGCCACCCTCGGCTCCGGCCAGGCGTGGATCCGGCTCGCCGAGCCCGCGCTGCGCGCGCTGGCCGAGCCGCTCGGCGTCACCACCGTGACGGTCGATCCGCAGTTCACCGCGCCGGCGCCCGCACGGGCCGTGCCGGGCGTTTCGGTCGCGCGGCCCGCCCCGGCGGCCGCCGTCCCGCCTGCCGCCGTACCGCCGGCCGGGCCGGTCACGCACGAGATGTCCGCGCTGCGGATCGCCTGAGAGGAGCCACGATGACCACGGTTCACGAACCCGCCCCCGCGGTCGCAGCCCCTGCGACCGCAGCCCCTGCGACGGGCGCCGGTGCGGCTGCCGCCACCGAGCCCGGCCCGGCTGCGGCCTCCGTCACGGCGACCTGCACCCCCGCGACCACCGGCACAGCGGTCGGCGTTCCCGGGACCGAGACCGGCCCAACGCGCGCCGCCGCGAACGGAATCGCCGCGGCCGACCTGTCGGTGTGGCCCGCCTCCACCACCGAAGCCCCGCACGGCGACCTCGCCGTGGGCGGCGTACCGCTCGCCGGGATCGCCGACAGCTTCGGCACCCCCGTCTACGTCCTGGACGAGGCAGAGGTCCGCGACCGCTGCCGTACCTACCGGGACGCGTTCCCCGACGCGGAAGTCCTCTACGCGGCCAAGGCGTTCCTGTGCCGCGCGATGGTCCACTGGATGGACGAGGAGGGCTTCGGCCTCGACGTCTGCTCCGCCGGCGAACTCGAACTCGCCGTCACCACCGGCTTCCCGCCCGAGCGGATCGTGCTGCACGGCAACGCCAAGTCCCCCCACGACCTCGACCTCGCCCTGCGGCTGGGCGTCGGCCGCATCGTCATCGACAGCCCCTCCGAGATCGCCCGGCTGGCCGCCGCCGTAGGCCCCGACGGGCACCAGAAGGTGATGGTCCGGGTGGTGCCCGGCATCAGCGCGGGCGGCCACGAGAAGATCCGCACCGGGCACCGGCGACCAGAAGTTCGGCCTGTCGATCGCCGACGGCTACGCGGCCCACGCCATCGCCCGGATCCTCGACCAGCCGCAGCTCGAACTCACCGCCCTGCACTGCCACTTGGGCTCCCAGATCACCAGTGTCACCCCGTACCGGATCGCGGTGCGCCGCCTGGTCGGCCTCATGAGCCGGCTGCACGAGCAGCACGGCCTGATCCTGCCCGAACTCGACCTCGGCGGCGGCCACGGCATCGCCTACCGCCCCGGCGAACCGGCCCTGGACCTCACCACCCTGGCCCGCAAGGTACGCGCCGAACTGGCCGACGCCTGCGCCACGGCCGGCATCCCCGTCCCCCGCCTGGTCATCGAACCGGGACGGGCCGTCGCCGGACCGGCGGGCATCGCCGTCTACCGCGTCCTGTCCGTCAAGCACACCGGCGAGCGCGTGTTCGTGGCCGTGGACGGCGGCATGAGCGACAACCCGCGCCCGGCCCTGTACGACGTCCGCTACGCCCCGCGCCTGATCGGCCGGCACGGCACCGCGGCCCCGGCCAGGGCGACCGTGGTGGGCCGCCACTGCGAAGCCGGCGACATCCTCGCCGCCGACGCGGACCTCGCCGCCGACGTACGTCCCGGCGACCTGCTCGCCGTCCCCGTGGCCGGGGCTTACCACCTGTCGATGGCCTCCGGCTACAACCTGGTCGGCCGCCCGCCCGTGGTCGCCGTACGCGACGGACGGGCCCGCCTCCTCGTCCGCCGGGAATCCCTGGACGACATCCGCCGCCGGGACGTGGGCCTGTAGGCCGGCCGCCGAGCTCCCGGGCGGGCCGGTCACACCTCCCTCGCCGACCGGCCCGCCCGGGCCCGAACCCGCAAGCTCCACAAGGGGTGTTCCCCCTCCCGGTCCGCCGAGGTCAGTCCGCGGTGAGTTCCGAGAGCTGTCCGGCGGCGGTGGTGCTGCCCCGCGCCGCCAGGCGTCGCAGCTCGTCCAGGTCCTCCCGCTCGGTGGCGAGCTGGATCAGTTCGTCGGTGGCCGTGGCGTCGCCGCCGTCGGACAGGCGGCGGAGTTCCTCCATGTCGCCCCGCTCCGAGGCGAGTTGGACCAGCTCGTCGGCCGCGTCGGAGCGGCCCGCCTCCGCGAGGCGCCGGAGCTCGGTCACGTCGCCGAGTTCGGCGGCGAGCTGGACGAGTTCGTCGGCGGCGTCGGTGTCCCCGCCGTCGGCGCGCTTCCGCAGGGCGGACAGGTCGGATTCGGACAAGGTCGCTCATCTCTCCACGAGGTCGGCCCCGGGCCGTGCTTCCCCGGGGCTCGGTGCGGCTGTTCGTCGGGACGGGGCATCTTGAACCGGCGGAGGCTCCGCCGGGTGGTCACGAAAGGCCCGAGGCCTTGAGCACTGCCCGTACGGTCTCCTCGTCGATGCTCTGGCCGAGCCGGTCCATGAGGTCCGCGCCCTGCAGCAGTGTGCCGCGTTCGACGGAGCGGCGGGCGCCGGTGTCGAGTTCGTGCCAGATCAGCGGGTTGGCCGCGAGGACGCGCGGGTCCAGTTCCAGACGGTTCCCGTACGCGTCGCGCAGGACGAGGTGGGCCGAGACGTCGCCGTAGCGCCGTACGGCCGTCAGCGCGTCCGTGCGCACCATCCGCCTGCGCCACGGGCCGCGCACCGCCAGCCAGCCGGCGCCCGCGGTCACCCGGGCCGGGAACAGGACGGTGAAGAGGGCGGCCGTCATGCCGAGCCACAGCAGGGCCCGCAGGGGCGACAGGCTGTCCGCGTCCCAGTCGACCAGCAGGGCCGTGGCGCCGAACAGCGCGGCGCAGCCGGTCGCGAGCCGGACGCCACCACGCCAGTGGCGGTCACCGGTCGGGGCCCACCGGTCGTCGGGACGTCGCATGCCGCCGACGCTAGCTCGCCGTGCGGGCCCCGGCGCCCGTCACTGACGGGGTCCTGACGTCGTGCGGGTGAGTCCTGACGGGGTTCTGACGAGCGTGCCCAGCGGGTGCGGACGCGGGGACGATGTCCGAGGCGCGCCGGCGCGTTCGGCAGCGTCGCGGCCTGCCGGGCCGCACTCCTTTTGACGGGACTCCGATGCCTCGGTCGCCCAGGTGGACCGCGCACCCGTCAAGGTCCCGTCAAAGTCGCCGGATCCGGCGCGAGGAAGCCGCCAAGAGCGGCCGGCCGCGGCCGGAAACGGACACACCCTGAGTGCACCGCGCACATCAGCCCTCGTGCGCGGCCCTGGAAGAAGGAGCACGCAACGATGTCCGTCCTCACCATCGAGCCGGGCGCGAACCCCGCCGACGAAGAACCGCCGGATACCGGCGAGCGGCATCGCCTCACCGCCGTGACGGGGCTCGCGGCCCTGTCGCTGGACGCGATGGCGTCGGTGGCCTACGGGCCCGAGGCGATCGTCCTCGTGCTGGCCGCGGCCGGGGCGCACGGGCTCGGCTTCACCCTGCCCGTGACCCTGGCCATCGCCGGGCTGCTGGCGGTGCTCGTCGCCTCGTACCGGCAGGTGATCGCCGCCTTCCCGGACGGCGGTGGCTCGTACGCCGTCGCCAGGACGCATCTGGGCGCACGCACGAGCCTGGTCGCGGCCGCCTCGCTTGTCCTCGACTACGTCCTCAACGTGGCCGTGGCCGTCACGGCCGGCGTGGCCGCGCTGACCTCCGCCTTCCCGGCCCTCTACGACGACCGGCTGTGGCTGTGCCTGGGCGTGCTCGTGCTGGTCACCGCCGTGAATCTGCGCGGCATCGTCGAGTCGGCCAGGGTCTTCATCGTGCCGACCGTCGTCTTCGTCGGATCGGTCTTCGTGCTCATGGTCTTCGGTCTCCTGCGGTCCGGGCCGGCGAGCACCGCGAGCGCGGACGGCCACGCCTCCGTTCTGGCGGACGACGCCACCACCGTCGGCGCCCTGCTGCTGCTCAAGGCCTTCGCCTCCGGCTGCGCCGCGCTGACCGGCGTCGAGGCCATCGCGAACGCCGTCCCGTCCTTCCGTGTCCCGCGGGCCCGGCGCGCCCAGCGGGCCGAGGTCGCCCTCGGAGCGGTCCTCGGGGTGATGCTGATCGGGCTGTCGGTGCTGATCGGCCGGTTCCATCTCCAGCCGGTCGAGGGCGTCACCGTCCTGGCCCAGCTCGCGGACGCCTCGCTCGGCCACAACTGGGCCTTCTACGTCATCCAGTTCGCGACGATGATCCTGCTGGCCCTGTCCGCGAACACCTCCTTCGGCGGGCTGCCGGTGCTGCTGAAGCTGCTCGCACGGGACAACTATCTGCCCCACGTCTTCGCGCTCAAGGCCGACCGGCAGGTCCACCGGCACGGGGTGCTCGCCCTCGCCCTCGTCTCGGCCGCGCTGCTGGTGTTCTCCGGCGGCGACACCAACACCCTCGTGCCGCTGTTCGCGATCGGGGTCTTCGTCGGGTTCACCGTCGCGCAGGTCGGGATGGTCCGGCACTGGTTCCTGGAGCGGGGCGGGCGCTGGCGGGGCAAGGCGCTGCTGAACGGGTTCGGGGCCGTGCTCACCGGGGCGGCGACGGTGGTCGTCACGCTGGAGAAGTTCCGGGAGGGTGCCTGGCTGGTCGTGATCGCGCTGCCGCTGCTGGTCGCCGCCTTCGGCGCCGTCCACCGGGCCTACGGCCGGATCGGGGAGCGGCTCGGTCTCGGCCGGATCCCCGAACCCCCGCACCGCGAACGGTCCTTGGTGATCGTTCCGGTGTCGTCCCTGTCCCGCCTCACGTCGGAGGCGCTGACCGCGGCAGCCTCCCTGGGGGACGAGGTGCGGGCGGTCACGGTCTGCTACCCGGATCCGGAGGACAGGGCCGCCACGCACGCACTGGAACGGTCCTGGGCCGCTTGGAACCCAGGGGTGGAACTGGTACGACTGCCCTGCGAGCGCCGCTCGTTGGGCCGTCCCATCGCCGCCTACGTCCGGGGGGTCGGCGCGGCGGAGTCCGCGACCCGGGTGACGGTGCTGATCCCGGAGGCGGAGCCGGAGCGGCTGTGGCAGCGGCTGCTGCAGAACCAGCGGGGTGCGGTCGTCGCCCATGCCGTACGACGCGAGACGGACGCCGTCATCTGCCGTCTCCGGTTCCGGTTGCTGTGAGCGTCGTCGGGGCGGGGCCGTAACAGGCGGTCAAAGGCGCGGACTTGGCACGCGGCAAGCCCCGGAAACGTCCGGGCGTGCTCCCCTGCGTCGCCATCCACCGTGCCGTCCCGCTCCACCAGGCCCGGTGGAGCGGGACGGCGTTCGGCCGCGGTCTCCCGAACCCTTCCCGGCCGGGTCAGCGCACGGTGCGTATGGGCAGGATGCTCAGCGCGCCGAGGAGCACCAGGACGATGCCCGAGACGAACAGCGCGCTGTAGCCGCCCAGGGCCGCGATCACCGCCGCGGCGACCGCGGGTGCCAGGGCTTGCGGGAGGGCGTTGGCGATGTTCAGCACGCCCATGTCCTTCGCGGCGTCGTCGGGGCGGGGCAGCACCTGGGTCATCAGGGCGGTGTCGACGGCCATGTACATCCCGAACGCGCAGCCGCAGACGATCGAGTAGGCGAACATCGACGCCTCGCTGCGCAGGAGCAGGGGGAGTGCGAGGGAGACGGCCATGCCGACGCTGGAGCCGACGACGAAGGGTTTGCGGCGGCCGGCGCGGTCGGACCACGGCCCGGAGACCACGATCATCGCGATCATGCCCGGCAGCATGGCCACGCTCAGCAGCGGCACCAGGTCGTTGGCCCGGTCGCGGCCCAGTCCGAGGTAGTCGTCGAGGATGTACAGCTGGTAGGAGGAGACGCAGTAGTAGCCGAGGACCAGCAGGAAGCGGCCGAGGAACGCCCAGGCGAAGTCGGGATGCCGGCGGGGACTGACCCAGAAGCCGGCGAGGAAGGTCTTCCAGCGGAAGGGCTCGGCCTGCGGGGCGGCGGCCGGTTCCCTGTTGAGCAGCAGGAAGATCGCCGTGCCGACGATGACGAGCACACCGAAGACGGCGAACCCGAGGCCGAGCGCGTCGGCGAAGCCCGCGGCGACGGCGGTGCCCGCGACCGCGCCCAGCATCTGGGCCAGCCCGGCCGCGGAGGAGAACACGCCGCGCCGGTCCTCGGGGGTGCGGTCCGGGATGACGGCGGTCAGCGGGGCCTGCAGACCGTTGAGGAAGATCTGCGTCAGGGCCCAGGCGACGCCGATCCACAGCAGGCTGTTGCCCGCGCCGAGCGCGATGAGGGACAGTCCGCCGAGCAGCGCGCCGCCGGCCATCCAGGGTGCGCGGCGCCCGAAGCGGCCATGGGTGCGGTCCGAGAGGGCACCGGCGATGGGGTTCGCGAGCATGGCGCCGAAGGCACCGACGGCACTGATGATGCCCAGGGAGGTGGACTTGGAGTCGGGGTCGACGTCCGCCACGAGGTTGGCGAGGAGGACTGCCGGGACGGCGCCGTAGATCGCGTACAGGGCGATGCTGTTGGACATCAGTCCGGCCAGCAGCCGTCTTTCGCCGGACGGGCGGGCCTTGTCCGGGTGCGGCTCGGCGGCTGTGGTGGTGGTCGGCTCGGGGCCGGTGGGTGCGGTAGTCATGACGACCTCGTTGTCGTGCGAGCGGAGCGGAGGGTCGCGTCGGCCGGCGGAGCGGTTCGGCGTGGCGGCCGGATCGGGCGATGAACGCCCCGTGGGCGCGGTCAACGGCGCTTCAGGGGACGGGACTTGGAGTGCGACGGTCCGAGGAGGCGGGTACCGGTCAGGAGCCTGGGGCACGGGTCGGCGTGGCGGGGCTCGGGGACTGAGGGGCGGCGCGGCGGGGCCGGGTACCACGGGTCGGCGTGGCGGGGCCGGGTAACGCGGGGTGCGGCGGCGTGGCCGGGCCGGGTACCGCGGGGTGCGGCGGCCGGGCCGGGTGCCGAGGGGTGGGGCGGCGGCCACCGCCCCACCTCCGGTGCGCCGACCGCCACCCCGCCTCCGGCGGATGGTCAGGCCTGGGCCGAGTTGAGCTGAGTCAGCAGCTTGTCCAGGTCGGCGGGGGTGACCGCGCCGCCGGCGAAGGCGAGCAGTCGGCCCACCGGGATGGAGGCCATCATCCTGGCCATGTCGACGCCCAGGACGTCGTTGTCGGCCGCGACCTGCGGCATCGGCATCAGCACCCCCAGGGCTTCTGCGGCGCCGGGGGTGGCCATGACCTCGCCGAGGGTCGAATCGAGGGTGAGCGGCAGGACGAGAGCGTCTCCGGTCACCTCGACGGTGCCGGTCGCGCGGATGTCGCGGCTGGAGGCGGCGGCGCGCACCTCGTAGGTGCCGCCTTCCACGACCCAGCGATCTCCGCGGATGTCCCAGTACGCCAGGTCCGCGCGGTCCAGGAGGACGCTCAGGCGCTCGCTCTCGCCCGGGGCGAGGTCCACGCAGGCGTGGCCCTTGAGCTCCTGCGGCGGGCGGACGACGGACGAGTCCGGCTTGGCCACGTAGAACTGGACCACCTCACGGCCGGCCACCCCGCCCGTGTTGGTGACGGTGACCCGCGCGGTGACGCCCTCGGCGTCCGCGGTCAACTCCAGGTCGGCGTAGGCGAACGAGGTGTAGGACAGGCCGTGCCCGAAGGGGAAGGCGACCTCGATGTCGCGGGCGTCGTACCAGCGGTGGCCGACGAACAGCCCCTCGCCGTAGGCGACATGGCCGTGCTCGCCGGGGAAGTCCAGGAAGGCGGGGGTGTCCTGGATGCGGACGGGGACGGTCTCGGTCAGCCGCGCGGACGGGTTGACCCGGCCGTACAGCACGTCCGCGAGCGCCCCGCCTCCCGCCTGGCCGAGGAGCGCCCCGTCGAGGACGGCGGGCGCCGCCTCCGCCACGGGGCCCAGGCGCAGTGCGCCGCCGTGCGAGAGGACGACCACCGTGCGCGGCTGCGCACGGACCACCTCGGCCAGCAACTCCAGCTGTTCGGAGGGCAGTTCGATGTGCTCGCGGTCGAAGCCCTCGGACTCCTGGTGGGCGGCGAGCCCCAGGAAGACCACGGCGGTGTCGGCCGCGGCGGCGGCGCCGACGGCCTCGTCCCGCAGAGCGGCCGCGTCGCCGCTGCCGTCGGTGGTGTAGCCGGCCGCGTAGCCGACGTCGGCGCCGCCGGCCAGGGCGCGGATCTCGTCGAGGGGGATGTCGACACGGGTCGGGTTCACGTGAGAGCTTCCGCCGCCCTGGTAGCGCGGGCTCCGCGCGAACTCGCCGATGACCGCGAGGGACCGGGCGGTGTCGAGCGGGAGCACGGTCCGCCCGTCGACGGGTTCGTTCTTCAGCAGGACGACACAGCGCGCGGCGACCTGGCGGGCCAGCGCGTGATGGGCCTCGGCGTCGAACGCGGGGACCGGAGCGGCCCGGCCGGCCTCGGCCTTCGCCGCGAGCGCGACCACGCGTGCGGCCGCCCGTGCGACGACGTCAGCGTCCAGCCCCTCCGCCTCGACCGCCTCCACGACCTGCCGGTCGGCGGTTCCGCCGTTGCCCGGCATCTCCAGATCGAGGCCGGCCGCGACGGCCTTGACCCGGTCCTGGACCGCGCCCCAGTCGCTGACCACGACACCGTCGAAGCCCCACTCGTCGCGCAGCACCTGTGTGAGCAGCCAGTGGTTCTCCGAGGCGTAGGTGCCGTTGATCCGGTTGTAGGAGCACATCACCGTCCACGGCTGCGCCGTCTGCACCACGTGCTGGAAGGCCCGCAGATAGATCTCGCGCAGCGGGCGCGGGGCGATGTCGGAGCTGGAGCGCATCCGGTCGTGCTCGGTGTTGTTGGCGGCGAAGTGCTTCAGGGACGCGCCCACGCCGGTGCCCTGCAGGCCCCGCACCCAGGATGCGGCGAGCCGGCCGGAGAGGTACGGGTCCTCGGAGTAGTACTCGAAGTTGCGGCCGCAGCGCGGATCCCGCTTGATGTTGATGCCCGGGCCGAGCAGCACGTCGACGCCGAGCGCGCGGCTCTCCACGCCGAGAGCCGCGCCGACCTTCCCGGCCAGCCGCGCGTCCCAGCTCTGGCCCAGTCCGACGGCGGGCGGGAAGCACGTGGCGGCCTCGCTCCCGGCGAGGCCGAGGTGGTCGGTGGCGCCGACCTGCCGGCGCACCCCGTGCGGACCGTCGGTGAGCACGAGCGACGGGACGTCCCCGACCTCCTTCGTGCTCCAGAAGTCGGCACCACTGCCCAGGGCGGCCTGCTGCTCCAGGGACAGCGGAGCGGGGTTGTGCGAGGTCACGGAGGTCTCCTCAGGTTGAGCGACGCCCTGCCGACGTGAGGGGAGGGCGGTACGGCGTTCGCCGTCCGCGACGCGGAACGGCGGGCGCGCGGGTCGGCCGGGCCGTGGGCCACGTGGTGAAGCGCGGCCCACTCCCGTCCTCGGTGCCGGCGAGCCCTCGATCAGGAAGGGCCTGCGCGCGGCCGCGCCACCGCTGGCGGCCCGCGTCGCCGACATAAAAACCGTATGCCGTTCGGGTTTCACCGACAAGGGGTCTCACCAGGAAATTTCCGGTGCCGTAAAGTCCTGCGCATGGCACGACGTGGTTCGTACGCGAAGGGCATCGCCAAGCGCGAGGAGATCCTCAACGCCGCTCTCGACATCGTGGCGCGGGCCGGATACAGCCGTGCGACCGTGCGCGAGCTCGCCCAGGCGGTGGGGCTGAGCCAGACGGGACTGCTGCACTACTTCGGCAGCAAGGAGCAGCTCTTCGTCGAGATCCTGCGCCGTCGTGACGAGGTCGACCAGCACGTGTTCGGTGCCGTGGACGACGAGGGCCGGCCCGCGCTGACCGACCTGCCCGGCGCGGTCACGTCGCTGGTGCGGCACAATGCCGAGGTCCCCGGCCTCGTCCAGCTCTACGCCCGGTTCTCCTCGGAGGCCGCCGAGCCCGGGCATCCCGCGCACGCCTACTTCCGGGATCGCTACGAAACGGCCCGCTCCGCCGCCGCCGCGTCCATCGTGGAGCACCAGGCCGCCGGCACGCTTCCGGCCGGACTGGACCCCGACCGGCTGGCCGTCATCCTGTTCGCCCTGCTCGACGGGTTGCAGACGCAGTGGATGTACAACCCCGAGATCGACATGGCGGAACAACTCGGCTACTTCTGGGAGCTGTTGTCGAGCAAGACTGACGAAGGGGACGACTCGGGACCGGCGTCGTCGTCCGCCGGGTCGGCCGCCGAGGGCTGACGAGCACCTGGATCGCGGGGCCTTTGACCTGCAAGACCGCAGGGTTGGAGTCGAGGTTCGGTGACCGGCCCTGTCCGGGGCCGCCCACCCGCGGTGTCGGATTCGTACGTGGTCAGTCCCGGCGGGCCACCAGACGGTAGGCGTTGGACACGCCGAGCCGGTGCGCCAGGGGGCGGACCGCGAAGCGGTCCAGCAGCGTGCCCAGGATCAGAGCCGGGATTCCCGCGACGAGCAGGGCCGTACGTCCGGCCCGGCGCAGCGGGCCCGGAGGTCCTGGCAGCCAGGGGGCGTCCTCGCGCGGAGCGGCGTGGTCCAGTGCCAGCCAGACGGCGGCCAGCAGGTCCACGGGATCGTGCGGCTCGGCGTGCTGCTGCGCGACCACCGTGAACCCCAGTTCCGCCAGCCGGTGGCGCAGATTGGCGACCGGAACGAAGTGCAGGTGCTGCGGCTGGAGCCAGGGCAGCCACCAGCGGCCGAGGAGCCGGGCGTAGCGGCTCTCGGGGTCCGGGACCTCGATGAGCAGATGGCCGCCGGGCCGCACCGCCTGCCAGGCGGCCCTCAGCTCTCGGTCGGGGTCGGTGCTGTGCTCCAGGTAGTGGAACATGCTCACCACGTCGTAACGCGCGGCCAGTTCCGGTGCCAGGTCGGGGAAGGCGCCGCGGTAGCCGTGCTCCACCCGGCCCTCGCGGGCGGCGAGTTCGACCCCGTCCGTGAAGTCGAGACCGTCGAACACCGTGCCGGGCAGCACCTCTTGGGCGGTCGCGCAGAAGTGGCCGTGCCCCGTTCCGACGTCGAGCCAGGTCTTCGGGGCGGAGTCGTGCGGCAGCATCGACTCGGCGCGGTCGCGGTACATCCCGGTGCGGCCGCCGAAGGTGTCGCCGAGCCGCTTCTCGCCGAGCCCGTCGTAGAAGTCGCGGTAGTAGAACTCCAGCCCGGCCTCGCTCAGCCGGGGGTTCTGGAAGACGTGCCCGCAGGCCTCGCACCGGTCGAGGACGAACCGGCCCGGCTTGTGCTGGAGCAGGTCGGTGGTGCGCAGGCGAGCGGTCAGCCGGCCGGAGCCGCACCAGGGGCAGGTGGTGCGCGGCGGTTCGAAGAAGCGGGCCGTGCCGTTGGCCAGATCGGCCAGGTAGCCGGGTCGCAGGCCGGCCACCTGCTCGGCACGGCTGGGGTTCCCGGGCGGTTCCGCGGCGACCTGCCCGACCGCGTCTCCGGCGGCGTGCCCGGCCAGCCGCTCGGCGCCTTGTCCGGTCGGTTCCTCGGCGGCTTGTTCGTTTGGATGTTCAGCGCGGCCGGGCTGCCCGGCAGGGTCTCCGGGAGCCTGCCCGTCTGGTTCGTCGACGGTCTGCTGTGCCGGGTTTCCGGTGACTTGCCTGGTGGGGGGCTCGGGGTCTTGTCCGGCCGGTTCTCCCGCGGCTTGTTCGTTTGGTCGTTCGGCGCGGCTGGGTTGCCCGCTCGGGTCTCCGGCAGTTTGGCCGTCTGGTTCGGCGACGGCCCGCTCCGCCGGGTTTCCGGTGGCTCGCCTGGTCGGCCGCTCGGCGTCATGTCCGGCTGGTTCGCCGGCATTTTGCCCGACCGGCTCCCCGGCCTCTCGTCCGGACCGTTCCCGGGCAGTTTGGCCGGTCGGCGGCTCGGAGGCCTGCCCGGTCGGCCGCTCGGAGGTGTGTCCTGCCGACTGCTCCGTCCGCTCATTCATCGGTACTCCCTGGCGAGTTGTTCGAGGCTGTCCGCGGCCGCCGGTGCGCCCCCGGCGGCGCGGAACGCCGTCCCGATCCGAACGGCGGCGGCACGGTGCCCGGGTTCGTGCAGTACGGCGTCGAGCGCGGCGCCCAGCTGGTCGGCGGTCACCCGGCCGAACCTGACCCGGACGCCCGCCCCCGCGTCCGTCACCTGACCGGCCACCACCGGCTGGTCGTCGCGGATGGGCGCCACCACGAGCGGAACCCCGTGCCACAACGCCTCGCACACGGTGTTGTGGCCGGCGTGGCAGATCACGGCGTCGACCCTTTCGAGGAGGGCGAGTTGGGGCACGGAGGGCAGGACCAGCAGATCCTTGTCGTGGCCGTGCGGGGGCCGAGTGTCGTACGGGGCACTGTTGCCGTACGCGACCCTGGTGCCGTTCGGGGACGCGACGCCGTGCCGGGACACGATGTCGACCGGGGGCCGGTCGCTGTCCGGGGACGGGATGCCGCCCGGGTGGGGGAAGCTCCCCGGGTGGCGGAAGTCGCCCGGGGACGAGCCGGCGTCCGTGCCCAGCGCGCCCCCAGGGTCGACCACGACCGCCTGTACCCGGTCGGCCCGCGCCCGCAGGGCCTCCCGGCAGACCTCGAGGAAACGCCCGCCGGCATCCGCGTTCGCCGTGCCGAGGGTCACCAGCACCGTGGCCCGGCCGGGATCGAGCCAGTCCCAGGGGAAGCCGGCCGGGGCCGGTCTGGCCGTGACCGACGGGCCGACCCAGCGGACCGGGCCGCCCCGCCCGGCGGCCCGCGCACCGGCGAGCTCCACCGTGCTGAACGCCAGCACCAGATACGGAGAGAACCGCGGATCGGTGTCGCCCGCCGGATCCCCGACGGACGCACGCAGTCCGGTCAAGCGCTCCGTCACCCACTCCGCGACCTTCGGCAGCCCGGCCAGAGGGTCGGCGAACTCGGCCGAGGTGGTCGCCGAGGTGGCCCACGGCAGCCCCGCCCGCTCGGCGACCAGCGCACCCGCGAACGCCTGCTGGTCGGCGACGACCACATCCGGACGGAACGCCTCGACCGCCGCCCGCACTCCCGGCGCCATCGCCTCGGCCAGCGGGAGCAGGTACCACTCCCACAGGAACTTCAACGCCTCGGGCCCCCGCAGGCCCGGCGGCCGCCGTGCCTCGCCCACCCCCGGTACCGGGCCCGCGCACGGGAACACCGGCGCCCGGTCACCCGCGAGGCGCCCCACAAGACCGGGGTCGGCGCAGGCCCACGCCACCCGGTGACCGCGCGCGAGCAGCCGGTCGGCGACCCCGACGGCCGGGTTGATGTGGCCGACCAACGGCGGTACCACGAAGAGGAATCCGCTCACCCTGCCTCGGCCCCCACCCGCCGGTCCGCCGAAGTGCCCTGGATCAGCGCCAGGATGTGGCCGCCCACGGTCCCGGCCGCCTCCACCAGCACCGAGTGCTCGTGACCGGGGATCACCACCGTCCGACAGTCAGGGAGCAACGACTCCAACCGGGGGGCGAGTTCGGCGAGGTCGGAGTCACCGCCGTACACGCCGAGCACCGGATGGGGGATCGCCGTGATCTGATCGTCCGTCAGTACTCGGCTGGCCGGGATGTCCCGGCCGAGGGAGGTGTCCCGGGCGAGCCGCGCCGCGCCCCGGGCCAGCCGCGCCGTGTTGTGGCCCCGGTTGGCGGTGATCCAGGCGAGGGCGTCGGGCTCGTTGTGCGCCAGCTGCGTCACCACCCGGTCGAGGATGCCGCCGAGCTTCGACGCCCAGGCGGCGGTGGCCGGTTCGGACTCGATCAGGGACACACTGGCCACACGCTCCGGGTGGCGTTCCGCGTAGCCGAAGGCGATCGTGCCGCCGTAGGAGTTGCCGACCAGGTGCACGGGTCCGCCCACCGCCAGCCGGTCCAGCAGGGCCCCCAGGTCGTCGATGTTGTGGTCCAGGGTGTAGCCGTCCGGCGGGCGTTCGCTGCGGCCGTGGCCCCGCAGGTCGTACATGACGACATCGAGACCGGCCGCCGCGAAGGCGGGCGCCACGGTGAAGTAGTAGCTGGCCAGGCTGTCGGTGAGCAGACCGTGGACCAGCACGACGGTGCCGGTGGCCGTCCGGCCGTCCCGGGGGCCGATCCGCTGTACATGCAACCGGAGTCCACCGGCGTCGACCATCGCCATGCGTCAGCTCGCCTCCGCCGCCTTCAGGCTGGTCACGACGTACTCGACGAGCCGCCCCACGGTGAGCTCGATGATCTCGTCGAACTCCATCCCGGCCAGGAACTCGGCGAAGTTGACCCGCCCGCCGTACCGCTCCTCCAGGAGCCCCGCCAGGGTCACGAGGTCGATGCTCTCCAGCTCCAGATCGCGGTTGAACGTGGTGTCCATGCCGATCTCGACGTCGTCGAGGCCGTACTCGTCCTCCATGAGCCGCGCGAGCAGTCCGGCGATGTCGGCGAGGACCAGGTCCGGGCCGACGGGGTGCGGGGTGGTGTCGGCGGGGCGGGGGGTGGCGTTCATGGGGCGTACTCCTCCTCGTGGGGGTGTCCCGTCGGTCCGACGGGTCCCGTGGTCCAAGCCACGACATAGGCCCGGTCGGCCAGTCCCGGCGGGTTCGCGGCCGGCGCGCACCGCACCGCGTACGCGCGCTCCAGGCGCCCGGAGACGGTCAGGGTGTCCCCGTCCGGGGACGCCTCGAGCACGGTGAAGTCGCGCGGGCGGCCGCCGAAACCGGTGCCCTCCGCCTTCGCGACCGCCTCCTTGGCGGTCCAGAACCGGGTGAACCACAGTGCCTCGATGTCCCTGCCGCTGCCGCTGCCGCTGTCGTCGCTGTGGCCGCCGTTGTCGCCGTCGGCGGCGCAGAGCCGCCGCAGCAGCCGCAGTTCGTCCGCGCCGAGCACGGTCGCCATCGTCTGCGGGTCGCGGACCGTGACCTCCTCGATGTCGATGCCGGGACCGGGAGCGGGTGTGTGCGGCCGTACGATCGCCACGCCCGCCTCCGCGCGGTGGGCCAGCGAGATGTCCAGCGGGGGCACGTCACGCCCGTGCACCCCGGTGACGTACGGGCGTCCCATGTCGTCGTTGCGCACCCGCAGTTCAGCCGGGAACACCGGACCCTCGCCGTGGTCCCACAGCCACTGCCGTACGGCGTCCTTGGCCGCGATCCGGCCCAGCAGCCACTGCCGACGGCCGCGCGGAGCGTGCCCGGCGTACTCCGAACGCTCCTGCCCGCCGAGCGAGTTGCGCATGATCAGGTCGCGCGACGCGAGGTCAGGCCACCGCTCGTGCACCAGCGACCAGCCACCCGGGCGGGCCTCGGACAGGGTGTTGCGCGCGGGGAAGCGCTCCACCGGCCGGGTGTGCGGGTCGTTGTCGAACCGGCGGTCCTGCCAGCCGCGCAGCTCCGCCCACACCGCGCCCGCCACCGAGAGCTGTACGTCCGCCTCCAGCACGGTGTCGGTGAGCGAGGTGATCCGCACCAGGCACGCCACCTCCGTCCCCGGGGCCGGATGCGGGCCGTGGAAGCGCATCTCCCGCATCCCGACCGGGAACACGACCGTCCGCTCGGAGCGGGTCGACATGATCCAGTAGCCGAGGATCTGGCCGACGTTGTCCAGCAGGGCACCGGGCGCGGCCGGGGCGGTGATGATCCCGCGGATGTGCCGCTCGCCGAGGGCGGTGAGTTCGGTGACCCCCTGGAACGCCGGGCCGTGGAACATCCAGCGCTCGCCGTACAGTTGGGCCGCGGTGTGATCCGGCGCCCGCTCGCCCGCGGGGTCCGTCCGCCATCGGGCGGGCGGCGGGGAGGGGTAGCCGGAGGCGAGTTCCACGGTGGCGCGTGCCCGGGGGCCGAAGGACATCGCGAGGCGGTCCGGTGCCACGGACTCCGCCGTGACCCGCACGTCGACGGCGGGGGTGGCCGTCAGCCACTCCTCGAACCGGGCTCCGTGCACCGCGACCGGAACCCGGCCCGGCGCCGCCTGCCCGGCCGCGTCCATCAGATGCTGCACGATCGTGGTCGCCGGGACGACCGGCCAGCGGTCGGCCACGTCCGGCCAGCCGGCCCGCTGGGGGAAGAAGCAGTGGTCGAGCAGATAGGGCATGGTCTCCGGCGAGACACGGACGAGCGAGGAGCGGACAGCGGTGCCCGTCGGCCGCGTCTCGGCGGCGGGCATGGCGCCGGACGGGGCGTCGGGCATGGCGGCGGCGGCACTGCCGGGCGCGGAGGCGGACGTGGACGCGGGGGCCAGACCGGAGGGAGGGGCTGGCGCGGGGACGGGGGGCGGGGGCGTGATGGGTGGCCGGCCGACGGTTCTCGCGGCGATCAGCGCGGCGGCCGTGTCCGCGGTCTCGCGCAGCAGGGCGTCCAGTTCGGCGGCGGCCGGGAACCGCTCGCCGAGCGCGCCCAGCCCGTACCCGGCGGCGGAGCCTGGAGCGGGGCGGGCTGCCCCCAATTCGCCTCGCAGGCGCGCTAGTTCGGCATCACCGAGCGAGATGAGCGCGCCGTCGAGGTCGAGTCGTACGGAGGTTCGCGACGACGGCGTGCCGTCCCGGTCGCGCGGGACGGACGACTGCGGCAACAGCGCGTCGTCGTCGGAGCCGGTCCCGATCCCGACGTTCGTACCGATCCCGATGTTCGTGCCGATCCCGGCGTTCGTGCCGATCCCGGCGTTCGTGCCGATCCCGACAGCGGCGTCTGTGCCGGTCCCTACCAGGGTGTGCGTACCGGTCTCGGCGGCGCTGTGCGTACGGATCTCGGCGGCGTCGCGCGAACGGGGCCCGGCTGCGGCGTGCGTACAGATCCTGGTCTGCAGGGCGGGAGCCACGGCCGCCCCCGCCGTCCACAGTGCGGCGGCCGTCCGGCGCAACTGCGCGAGTCCTCTGCGGTGCGGGGAGTTGGCGGCCACGGCCAGATGGTCACGGCCGCCGAGGGTGTCGTCCACGAGCGACCCGAGCTGTCCGGGGCCCATCTGGACGAACGTCCGGTGCCCCGCCGCGTACAGGGCCTCCGTCAACTGCCGGAAGCGCACGGGTTCCAGAAGATGCCGGACGAACAATTCCCGTACCTCCGCATCCCGTTCGGGGAACGGCGCCGCGGTCGTCCCCGACCACACCGGGACGGTCCCCGGATGCAGCCGGAACCGCCGCGCGGCCTCCCTGATCGGCCCGAGGTAGGGCGCCAGCATCGGCGTGTGGAAGCCGGACCGGAACGGCAGCACCTGGCCGAGCACACCGCGGGCCCGGAACGAGCGGACGAACTCCTCGACCGCGCCGCCCGGCCCGCATACCATCGACTGGCCCGGCGCGTTGTCGTGGGAGAGCACCAGACCGGAGCCCGTGAACTCCCTATCCAGAGCGTCCAGTACACGGTCGGCGGGCGCGCCGACAGCGCCGAACGCGAGACCTGGCACCGTGACCGAGTCCGGGTCGAAGCCCGCCATGAAGGCGTCGACCTCGTCCCCCGAATACAGTCCGGCCGCCGTCATCGCCGTCCACTCGCCGACGCTGTGCCCGGCGACCGCGTCCGGCACGACACCCATGCGACGCAGTGCGGCGTCGAGAAGGCGCCCGACGGCGACGACGCCGAGTCCGTGCCGGCCCACGTCACCGACACGCTCGCCGTCGGGCACCGCGAGGGGCAGGCCGAAGTGCGTGGCCACGTCGTCGACGCGCGGGGCGAACTCGCCCTCCAGGCCCGGGAAGACGAAGGCGAGCTTGCCCTGGCCGGGACCTAGGAGCGGGCCGGGCCGGAACCAGACGTCGCCCCGGCCGTGCCAGGGGCGGCCCCGGCCGACCGCCCGGCGGGCCAGGGCCAGCCGTTTCGCGGTCGGGTCGACGACGGCGAGCCTGGCCCGGCCCGCGGCCGGATGGGGGAGCGCGGGGTCGAGTCCAGCGGAGCGTACCGAGCCGTCGTCCGCGTCCAGCAGGGCGGCGAGCGGTTGCGGGCCGTCCGCGGCGAGCAGCAGGACCCGCTCGGGTTCGGCGACCCGTATGGCCGAGCGCCCGGCCGTCGGGGCGGGCGCCGCCGCGCCGGTCGCCGGTGCCTCCTCCAGCACCACATGCGCGTTGATCCCGCCGAAGCCGAAGGCGTTCACCGCGGCACGGCGCATCGGTTCGCCGGGCGAGGTCTCCCAGGGGGCGGCCTTGTCGAGCGTCCGGAAGCGGGTCGCGGCCAGCGCGGGGTGCGGGTCGTCGCAGTGCAGGGTCGGCAGCAGCGTGGCGTGGTGCACCGCGAGGGCGGCCTTGACCAGTCCGGCCACCCCGGCGGCGGGCATGGTGTGCCCGATCATCGACTTCACCGAACCGATCACCGCGCGGTCCGTGTCCGATCCCGTACTGGGACCGAACACCGCCGCGAGTGTGGCCAGTTCGGCCGCGTCGCCGACCGGTGTCGCGGTGCCGTGGGCCTCCAGCAGGCCGACCGAGGCGGGCGCGGCCGGGTCGAGTCCGGCGGCGGACCATGCCTGCCGCACGGCGCTCGCCTGACCGCCGGGATCGGGGTTGACGAGGCCGGAGGTCCGGCCGTCGCTCGCCACCCCGGTGCCCCGGATCACCGCGTAGATCCGGTCGTCGTCGCGCCGGGCGTCGGCCAGTCGCTTCAGTACGACGACCCCGGTGCCCTCGCCGACGAGGAGGCCGTCGGCGTCCCGGTGGAAGGGACGGATGCGCTCGCTGGGGGAGAGGGCGCGTAGTTGGGAGAAGACGCTCCACAGGGTGATGTCGTGGCAGTGGTGGACGCCTCCGGCGAGCATCAGGTCGCAGCGTCCCGAGGAGAGTTCGCCCACCGCTTGGTCGACCGCGACCAGCGACGAGGCGCAGGCGGCGTCCACCGTGTACGCGGGGCCGCGCAGGTCGAGTCTGTTTGCCACCCGGGAGGCGGCCAGGTTGGGGACCAGGCCGATCGCCGCGTCGGGACTGTCTGGCCCGAGTCGTTCGGTGAACGCAGCCCGTACGCGCTGGAGTTGAGTGCTCGTCAGGTCGGGCAGCAGTTCGCCGAGGGTCCGCACCAGTTGTCCGGCCGTGCGCACCCGCTGGTCGAGCCGGACCAGGCCGGGGGTGAGATAGCCGCCCCGGCCGAGGACGACGCCGACGCGCCGCCGGTCGGGCAGCCGGTCCGGGCCGCCCGCGTCCGCGAGGGCCGCGGCGGCCACGTGCAGCGCGATGAGCTGGTCGGGCTCGATGCCGGCCACCGAGTTCGGCATGATCCCGAACCGCGTCACGTTCACCTCGGCCACCGCGTCCACGAACCCGCCCCTGCGGCAGTACACCTGGTCGGCGACGGCCGGCGCGGACGCGGTGCCCGGGCGGTAGTACCCGGCGTCCCAACGCCCCCGCGGCACCTCCGTGATCGCGTCCGCCCCGTCCCGCAGGTTGAGCCAGTACGCCTCCAGGTCCCGGGCGCCGGGCATGAGCACCGCCATGCCGACGATGGCGACCGGGTCTTGACGCCGCGTCACCCCGCTCACGGAGGGATCCGTCACCGGATCCCTCACCAGCCCGAGGCGGTGTGGACGACGGCGGTGGCCGACGGGTCGCCCCAGGCGAGTTCACGCAGCAGGGCCGCGGTGCCTTCCTCGGGGTCGATCAGGCCGATGCCCCGTCGGCCGTAGGCGCGGGCCAGTTCCGGTCCGACCATGCCGCCGTGCCGGGCCGCGGGTGCCCACGGTCCCCAGTGCACGGTCAGTGCCCGGTGCCCGGTACGGGCGGCCCAGGCCGCGCCGAAGGTCTGAAGAGCGTCGTTGGCCGCCGCGTAGTCCGCCTGGCCCCGGTTGCCCAGGACGCCGGCGATGCTGCCGAACAGCACGGTGAACGCCGGTCCGTCGGGCAGTTCCTCCAGTGCGCAGAGCAGGGCGTCGGCGCCGCCCGCCTTCGTGCCGTAGACCCGTTGGAAGGATGCGGAGGTCTTCTCGGCGATGATCCGGTCCTCGATCACCCCGGCCGCGTAGACGACGCCGTCGAGGCGGCCGTGCTCGGCGTGGATCTCCTTCACCGCCTGGAGCACCGCCTCCGGCTCCCGGAAGTCGACGCAGCGGTAGCGGACTTGACTGCCCAGCGCCGTGAGTTCCGCCAGTGTCGCGGTGATCTCCCTCTGGGCGAGGAGGAGTTCGGCGGCGCGGTTGATCGCGGCGGGTGTCGTCCCGCCGCGGGCGGCGAGTGCCGCGCGCAGTGCGGCCGGGGTGCGGGCGGCCGCCGTGTCCGGGGCCTCCGGGCCGTCCGGCGCGGGCGTCCTGCCGAGCAGTTCGAGCCGGCACCGGCCGGCGGCGGCGAGGGCCGCGGCGCACTGCGCGGTGATGCCGCGTGCCCCTCCGGCCAGCAGGATCACCGCGTCCCGGTCCAGGCCGAGCGCGGCGGCCTCGGCCGCCCCGGCACCGGCCGGTCCCGCGCCGGTGCCGCCGAGGATTCCCAGCGGTGACTCGACGAGCTCCGGGGCGAACCGGCCCTCGGGTCGGCGCACGACGACCGGGGCGCGGTCGGACGCGCACACCTCGTCGACCAGCGCGTCCGCGAGCAGCAACGCGTCCGCGACGGTCAGTGTGTCCGTGGAGGCGCGGGTGTGGGCGACAGCCGGCGTGTCTGCGGAGCTCCGGGTGTCTGCGGCGGCGCCGGTGCTTGTGACGGTCAATTCGTCTGTGGAGGTCCGGGCGTCCGCGGCGGAGCCGGTGTTCGTGACGGTCAGCTTGTCCGCGGTGGTTCGGGCCTCTGCGGCGGCGCGGGTGTTGGTGACGGTCAGCGGGTCCGGGAAGGTGCGGGTGCTTGCGGTGGTCCGGGTGTCCGCGGCGGCGCGGGTTCGGGTGCCTGCGGCGGCCCGGGATTCCGGGACGGCCGACGCGGTCGCCACCGCCACCTCCACCGTGCGGGCAACCGTCCGCGGGTACTCGCGCGCCACGGTCCGGAAGAAGCCGCGCAGCCCCGCCGCCACCGTGTCCGGTCCGTCCCCGTGGACGACACGCAGGGTCAGCAGCTGTCCCGGCCCCCGGGCCAGGGCGGCCTTCAGGACGGGGAAGGCGTCCGGCAACACCGGCGTGCCACCCGTCACGAGGTACAGGACCCCGTCGACCGGGCCGTCGTCCTGCGTGAGCAGATGCTCCCGGTCGCGTACGACGACGTCGGCGCCGTACGAGGTGAGCCGGGCGCCGATCTCCGGGGCGTCGCCGAGGACGGCCCACCGCGTCCCGGACAGGACGGCCGTCGGATCGGCCGCGGCGCCGTCCTCCTCGAGGGGCACCGACCGGAGCAGGTACCGCTTGGGCGCCTCGCCACGCACCCCCTCACCGCGTAGCTCCTCGGCGTTCTCCGCCTTGCCGTCCACTATCGCGCCGGCCTTCGCCTGCACGGCCTCGACCGGGCCGGACGCCTCCGGTGCCTCGCCTGCCTCAGTGACCACAGAAGCCTCAGTGGACTCAGCGGCCTCGGTGACCTCAGCTGCCTCGTCGGCATGAGCGGCGTCGGCTGACGGGACCGCTTCCGTGCCCTTGCCGGTAGGTGCGGCCGGGTCCGCGGGGCCGGAGAGCCGCGCGGTCAGCCAGTCGGTCACCGCGGCGGCGGTCCGTGCCTTCGCCAGTTCCTCCAACTCGGCGTCGTCGACACCGATGAGGTCCGCGCCGTTCCCGGCGCCGAGGCGCCGGGCCAGTTCGCCGGCGATCTCGGCCCGCTTGATGGAGTCGATGCTGAGGTCGGCCTCCAGGTCGAGATCGGGTTCGATCATGTCGAGGGGATAGCCGGTTCGCTCGCTGATGATCTCCAGCACCATGCGCTGGACGTCGACGCCCCGGCCCGCCGCGGATGCGGTGTCGGGCGCTTGTCCCGTCGGCGCCCCGGTGCCCTGTGCTGGTTCGGACGTCCGTGGAGTCGTCTGCGGCGGCTCCACCGAGTGCGCGACGGCCGTGGTGTCCCGAAGTGCTGGGAGAGCGGGGGATGTTGACGGGGCAAGAGGCGCGGGAGGCGCGGCCGTCCGCTCCCCGGGCACCGCCCCGAGGTAGGTCATCAGCACGTCACGCTGGGCGGCGACCATCTCGCGGCTGGTGCGCAGGAACTCGGCGATCAGCGCGTCCTGGGCGTCGCGGCGGTCCTGGCCGTGCGGGCCGTGGCGATCGTCCCCGGCGGAGGGGACGGCGTGCGGGGAGTTCGTCGGCACAGTCGTCTCCACGACTCGTCGGGCCGGTGCGAGCGCACCGGGAAGGAGGTCTCCTGCGGCGGTGCGTACCAACTGCCCGTCGACCGTCCAGCCGGGCCTCCTCGGCGCCGGCGTGCGCACGGCGTCGACGGCGTCGCGGCCCCGCAGCAGCCAGCCGGTGCGCACCGGCAGCCCGGCGACGGCCAGTCGGGCCAGGGCGTCGAGCAGGCCGCGCACCCCGCTGTCCGGGCGCGGCTCGCAGGCGACCGTCCGGTGCGGCCGCCCACCGAGGATCCTTCCGACCAGCCCGGTCAGCACGGATCCGGGCCCGGCCTCGACGAAGATCCGGGCCCCCGCCTCGTACATCGCCTCGATCTGCTCGACGAACCCGACCGGGGCGCCGATCTGCGCGGCGAGTTCGGCCCGCACCGCGTCCGGATCGGCCGCGTACGGCGCCGCGGTGCGGTTGGCCCACACGGGGAACTCCGGTGCGCGCACCGGACGGGCGGCGAGCGCCTCGGCGAACCGGGCGCCCGCACCGGCGACCAAGGGACTGTGGAAGGCGCAGGCGACGGGGATGAGCCGGGCTTCGTAGCCCGCCTCGCGCAGCAGGCGCACGGTGTCCGTGACGTCGTCGGACGGGCCGGATATCACCGTCTGGCGGGGCGCGTTGCGGTTGGCGACGACCACGCCGGCCGGGGCCTTCGCCTCCCGCAGGGCTCGTACGACCTCCGCGGCGCCGGCGGTGACCGCGGCCATGGTCCCCGGGTCCGCTCCGCGGTCCGCCCCGGCGGCGGCGAGGATGGCCGCCGCCCGTTCGGAGCTGAGCGCGAGAAGCGTCCCGGGGCTCAGGGCGCCGGCCGCGCTCAGGGCGACCAGTTCGCCGTAGCTGTGCCCGGCGGCCATGTCGGGCCGTACCCCGGCCGTGGTGAGAAGGGCGTGGGCGGCGAGCCCGGTGATGCCGAGTGCGGGCTGCGCGGCCCGGGTGTCGGTGAGCGCCGCCCGCTGCCGCTCGCGTGCGCTGTCGGCGAAGGCGGCGGGCGGGTACAGCCGTCCTGCGTGCTCGGCGCCGAGTTCGAGGTAGTGGCGCAGCTCGGGGAAGGCCACGAACAGGTCGGTGAACATTCCGGGGCGCTGGCTGCCCTGACCGGGGAAGAGGAAGGCGACCTTGCCCCCGGCCGGGTCCCCGGCGAGATGGACGCCGTGCGCCGGATCGTGCTCCCCGGCCAGCGCCCGCCGCAGCCGCCCGATCAGCTCGTCCACGTCCGCGGCCACGACCGCAACCCGGGCCGGATCCGGACAGGCATCGGCCCGGCGGGCCGCGCTCAGCGCCAGGTCGCGCAGCCGCCACGGCCGGCCGTCGGCCTCCGCCGCCCCGAGCAGTTCCTCGACGGCCCGGTGCGCCGCCGCCGTGTCCCGGCCCCGGAACACGAACAGTTCGGCCGGCCAGACGTCCAGCGCCTGCGTCGGTGCGCCGTCGTCCGCGTACGCGCCCAGCACCACATGGAAGTTGGTGCCGCCGAAGCCGAACGCACTGACACCGGCGAGCCGTTGTGCGGCCGGAGCCGCCCAGGGCAGGGCCCGGGTGTGGAAGGCGAACGGGCTGTTCTCCTCGTCCCACGCCGCGTTGGGGCGCTCCAGATGCAGGGTGGGCGGCCGGACGCCGGTGTACAGCGCCAGGGTCGTCTTGATCAGCCCGGCCAGCCCGGCGGCACACTTGGTGTGCCCGATCTGCGACTTGACCGAACCGAGCACACAGCCCCCCGGCTCGGCCCCGCCGAACACCTCGCCCAGGACGGTCAGTTCGGTGCGGTCGCCGACGACCGTCCCGGTGCCGTGCGCCTCGACGAGCCCGACCTCGGCCGGTGAGACGCCCGCGTTGCGGTAGGCCCGTTCCAGCGCCGAGCGCTGTCCCTCGGGGCGGGGCGCGGTCAGGCCCAGCGAACGGCCGTCGCTGGAACTGCCGAGGCCCTTGATCACGCCGTAGATCCGGTCGCCGTCCCGTTCCGCGTCCGCCAGCCGTTTCAGGACGACGCAGGCGACACCCTCGCCGAGCGCGATGCCGTCCGCGGAGCCGTCGAAGGAGCGGGAGCGGCCGGTGGGGGAGAGCGCGTGCACCGAGGAGAACAGGACGTAGTCGTTGATGCCGTTGTGCAGGTCGGCGCCGCCGCACAGGACGACATCGCTGGTGCCGCCGGTGAGTTCCTTGCACGCGACGTCCACCGCGGCCAGCGAGGAGGCGCAGGCGGCGTCGACGGTGAAGTTGGCGCCGCCGAGGTCCAGCCGGTTGGCGATACGGCCGGATATGACGTTGGAGAGCATGCCCGGGAAGGAGTCCTCGGTCAGCCGGGGCAGCTGGCCGTCGAGGCCTTCGGGGACGCGCCCGTGGTACGACGGGAGCACGGCCCGCAGGGTGGCCGCGTTGGACAGGTCGCTGCCCGCCTCCGCGCCGAACACCACCGAGGTACGGGACCGGTCGAACTCCCTTCCCCCGTCCCCGTATCCGGCGTCCTCCAGGGCGCGCCGGGCGGCCTCCAGGGACAGCAGCTGGACCGGCTCGATGCTGCCGAGCGACGCCGGCGGGATCCCGTAGCGCAGCGGGTCGAAGGGGATCCGGGGCAGGAAGCCGCCCCACTTGGAGGGGACGGTCCCGCCGGGGGGGTGGCTGCCGCTGGAGGTGTCTGCGCCGGCGGTGTTGTCGTCGCGCTGCGCGTAGTGCACGGCCGGGTCCCAGCGCTCGGGCGGGACCTCACCGACCGCGTCCCGGCCGCCGACGACGTTCGCCCAGAAGGTCGGGAGATCGGGTGCCTCGGGGAACATGCAGGCCATCCCGACGACCGCGATGTCCAGTGGCGCGGGCGCCACCGGCTCCCGGGTCCCGGACCCGCTCCGCCGGCCGCCGGGCCGCTCGCCCAGCCGGTCCCGTAGGCCCGCCGCCCGCTCCGTGAGGAAACCGGCACCCCCGGAGGTCACCGCCCGGTGCAGCGCCGCGACGGTGGTGGTGGCCGAGCGCAGCACGGCCACCTCCCCGGCCATGAACATGCCCTCGCCGAGCTGGCGATCCTCGCCGACGGCACCGAGCGCGCCGCTGTCGTCCCGTTCCAGGCCCTTGCTCGCCAGGCGCAGCCGCCCGATGTTGAGCTGCTCCAGTTCCTCCCAGATCCGCCGGTCGGTGACGCCCGCGGACCGCAGCCGCTCCTCGTGCTCGCGGTATCCGTCGGTGAAGGGGCTCGGCACACAGCGGGTGGCGTGACCGGGCGCCGTCTCCAGAAGGGTGGTCCTCTCGGCGGCCCGCACCTGGCGCTGGAAGAGTGGCTGGATCGCGCGGCACGCGACCGCCTCCTCGGTGAACAGGTACGCGGTCCCCATGAGGACCCCGACGGCGGCCCCGCGCGAGGTCAGCGGTGCCGCGAGCGCGGCGATCATCGCCGCCGAGCGCTCGTCGTGGACACCGCCCGCGAAGAACACCTCAAGCGTCTTTGCGGTCTCCCCGTCTTTCCCATCCCCCTGGCCGCTGTTGCCGTCCGCGTCCAGGAAGTCCTCCAGGACAGCGAGTTGCGCCTCCCAGAGCGGGAAACCGGCACGCGGGCCGACGTGCCCGCCGCACTCGGAACCCTCGAACACGAACCGGCGGACCCCGGCCTCCAGGAACTGCCGCAGCAGACCCGGCGAGGGCACGTGCAGGAAGGTGCGGATCCCGTCCTGCTCCAGCGCCCGCGCCTGGGAGGGGCGCCCGCCGGCGATGACGGCGTGCGTCGGCCGCAGCTCCCGTACCGCCTCCAACTGGGCGGCTCGCACCTCTTCCGGCGCGAAGCCGAGCACGCCGACACCCCAGGGCCGCCCGTCCATGGCGGCCTTGGTCCCGGTCAGCATCGCCCGGGTGCGCGCGCCGTCCGCCAGCGCCAGCGCGAGAAACGGCAGCGCGCCGTCCTCGGCCACCGCCGCGGCGAACTCGGCACGGTCGCTGACCCGGGTCATCGGCCCCTGAGCGACGGGCAGTCGGGTGCCGAGGGCCCGGCTCATCGGGGAGTCCGCGTCCAGCGCCCCGGCGGCACTGTCGTCGTGTACGGCGTCGTGGACGGAGTCCGTCAACGCCCTTAAGGTTGCGCGTACATCACCCCATTGCCGTGCGAACCGAGCCGCCAGGAAGCCGTCCTGACCCACCGGCAGCAATTGCGTACGGGGATCCTGCGCGCCCAGTGCCGCCGCCACCGTCTCCGGGTCGTTCCCGGCGATGCGCGGCGCGTCCGGGCCGCGGCGGAGCAGCACCCGGTGACCTGCCAGCACGGTCGTCTCCGAACCGTCAAGGGAGCGCAGTTGAGCGGCTGCGGCCTCGGGCAGTGACGACTCGGCGAGCAGTGCGAGCTGGCTGTCGAGCACCACTCCGGCGGCCCCGCCGACCATCGCGGCGGCCGCCGTCCGGGGGCCGATTCCGCCGCAGGCCCAGACGGGGAGCGGCACGTCGGTCGCGGAGAGGAGCCGCTGGAGCAGGACGAAGGTGCTCAACTCGCCGATCCGGCCCCCGCATTCACTGCCGCGGGCGATGAGACCGTACGCCCCGGCGCGCACCGCCTCACGCGCCTCGTCGAGATCCGTCACCTCCACCAGCACCCGGTGGCCGGCGGCCAGGTCGCCGACCTGCCACGGCGCGTCCACCGCAAGGACCACGGTGTCCGGCCCGCCGGCGCCACCGGTCTCGCGGGTGAGATCGACGGGGTCCAGCTGGCAGCGTGCGCCGATCCGCACCCCGAACGGGCCCGGCGCGAGGCGGAACAGTCGTTCCAGCGCGTCGCGGGATCTTCGGTCCCCGTCGCCCAGGTCGAGCACTCCGAGCCCGCCGGCCCGGCAGACCGCCGCGGCGAGCCGGGCGTCGGGTTCGCCGAACGGGGTGATGCCGATGATCATGTCCTCGTTACGCACAGCAGACGTCATGATTCTCCGAATCAAGCTGAGACTGCCTGGTGGGGGATGCGGTACGACAACGATGGCGGCGCGTCGGATTCCAGCGGGACCTGCGGCAGCCCGGGAACACCGATGAAGAAAGCCTGCTCGAAACGCGTTGAAAGGTAGACCCATTGTTACTGGCTGGTCAATGTTGAACCAGTGGGGCGACGGACGGGCGTATTGATCCGGTCAATCGCGGACCCGGGAAGGGGTGCCGGAAATCGGAGCAATTCCTCGACGGTGGGGCCCCGTTCACCCCCCTCTCACATCACCGAAACGCCAATAGGTGAATGCGGAACTTCTTTGGCGTGGCGTGTCCGAATCGGGGCGCACTTTCCCTTAGGTCGGGGGCAGAGGAAAACTCTGTGTATCGATCTTGACGTGACCGGGAAGGGTGCGTCCCGGCTCGCACGTGACCCTCCGACGACACGACGGATCGCCCTCCCACCGCAAAGCGGTCTCGGACAGTGGGATATGGGTTGTCCGATCTGCAAGGGACTGGCGAAAATCTGTCCGGTGAGCGAGATCGATCATCAGAAGTTGCCCAGGGCCGCGTCGGCCGCCGCCGTGTCGGCCGGCCTGATCGCGGTGCTGGTGGGGGTCACCAGTTCCGCGGCGATCGTCTTCGCCGCCGCGAGGGCGGCCGGGGCGGGACCGAGAGAGCTCAGCTCATGGATGCTGGCTCTCGGAGTCGGTATGGGGGTCACCTGTATCGGCCTGTCCCTGCGGTACCGGGCTCCTGTCGTCACCGCGTGGTCCACCCCCGGGGCGGCGTTGCTGGTGTCCGGCCTGGACGGGGTGACGATGGCGCAAGCGGTCGGCGCCTTCATCGTGTCCGCCGCGCTGATCGTGCTCAGCGGGCTCACGGGCTGGTTCGAGCGAGTGATGGGAAGGATCCCCGTACCGCTCGCGGCGGGCCTGCTCGCCGGGGTGCTCGTGCAGTTCGGCACCGGACTCTTCGCCGGTATGGACGGTCATTTCGCCGTCGTGTTCTCCATTTTCGCGGTCTATCTGCTCGGGCGGCGATTGCTGCCCCGCTACGCGATCATCCTGGCGCTCGCGGTAGGCGTCGCGGTCGCGGCAGGACAGGGCTCGCTCAGACCGGGGAGGATTCGATTCGCCTTCGCCGAACCGGTGTTCACGGCCCCCGCGTTCTCGTGGCAGGTGATCGTCAGTGTCGCGTTGCCATTGTTCGTCGTCACGATGGCGTCGCAGAATCTACCGGGCGTCGCGGTCTTGCGCGGCGACGGCTACGACCGGGTGCCGGTGTCGCCGCTCATCACCTGGACCGGCTCCGCCAATCTGCTGCTCGCGCCGTTCGGCTGCTTCGGCCTGAACCTCGCCGCCATCACGGCGGCCATCTGCACGGGGCGTGAGGCGCACGAGGACCCGGAACGGCGCTACTTGGCCGGAGTCTGGGCGGGAATCTTCTACCTGTGCGTGGGCATCCTCGGCGGAACGGTGGGCTCGCTGCTGACGGCACTGCCGGCCGCCCTCATCCTCGGCATCGCCGGACTCGGCCTGCTCAACACCATCGGAAACTCGCTGGCCTCCGCCGTCTCGGACGACAACTGGAGGGAAGCGGCGGTCGTCACGTTCCTGGCCACCGCATCCGGGGTGACACTGCTCGGCGTGGGTTCCGCGTTCTGGGGGCTGCTGGCCGGAGCGCTGACGGCGGCGGTGACGCGCGGTCGCCTTCCGCGCCGAGCCGGCACATCACGGAAGCCGACCCGTGCAGCCGCCCTTGCGACGCCGCCCGGCACCCCGTCCACCGACACGTCCGAGCCTCTCGGCGACGCCTGAATCAGTGCTCGGCACACCAGCAGAACGAACCACCGCACGTGTAACAACGCGGACGTCCGACACACCGGCACGACTGCCCGCAGTTCACGGACTCGGTGTGCAGCTTCACCTCGTCCGGGTTGCCCGAGTCGTACGTGACGCGGCAGTTCCGGCAGGCAACCTGTCCGGGCCGCAGGTCTTCATCACCCGACGTCGGGGGCGGCTCCGCAGCCGACGACGGATCAAGGCCCCGCCCCGGGTCCGGGGCCTCGTTCTCGTCCTCGTCCTCGAAGAGTCGAAACGCTGTCAGGTTGATCCATTGGCTGGGCATGGTCGCATCCTTCCCGACGGTCGTCTCCCGGCGCCGCGCTGATTGAGGTCGCTAACGCTCCGTTCACCACGGTGTCTTGGGAGGGAGTTGAACGGCGGTGAACACGCCATGGAGTGAAGGTGACGACGCGTACGACGAACGCAGGGACCAGCACCAGACACTCGTTGAACCTGTTCAGGAACTGGATGACGAATTGGCCCGGATGTGCGTGGGCGGGACCCAGCTCGCCAACCTGGCAGAGGCATACGGCCCGAATCGGTGGTGTTTCGTCCACCATCGCCCACCTATGCGTACGCCAGCTCTCCATATGGGCTGACAGCTGACTCATCCATAAAGAAATGGCTCAAAGCCGTACTCGTGTCCCGCAGAGCCGATCTCGACGCTAGCCACCGCCTGCTCGTGGAGCAGATCCGCTACAGCACGGCTCTTTCGCAGCGATCCTCCCTGCCTGCCTCCAGGATCGCTCGACCTGCCGAGGTCGCTACGGGCTCGGGGGAGGCCGTAGCCGCGTGCGCCTACCGGCTCAGGGAATCTTGCCCAGCACACCGAGCATGTCGTCGCACTCCCTGACGCCGAATCCCGCCCCGATCCTCACGTACAGCTCGCGGGCAGCCTCCACGTGGCGGCGGGCGTCCTGTGGGTGGTTCAGCCGCTGATGGGCGCGGCCAACCTCAAGTAGGATGTGCGCCCGGTTGTGGTCCTCGCCGAACTCGTAGGCGAGTGACAGCACCGACTCCGACTCCTCGACGATCTGCTCGAACTGGCCACGGGCGGAGCGCAGTCGGGCCAGACCGACGTTGAGGAACACGCTGGTTCGGAAGTCTCCGATCTCCCGGCATTCGCGCAGCGTCCGTGCCAGCAAGTGGTTGGCTTCCTCCAGTCGGCCCACATCCACCAGGTGCAGCACGAGCCAGCCCTCGAAACCGAGGATTGCCCAGGCCACACCTCGGTGGCGGGCGAACGCGATGGCCTCGTCAAGGATCTTCGGAGCCTCGGGCGAGCGGCGGGACACGGCGATGACGCTCCTCACGAAGAAGATCATGTCATTCAGCGAGTCGTCGACGTCGTCCAGTGTCAGGAACTGGCGGTACGTCTCGCTCAGTTCCGCCTCTGCCTCGTCGATGGCGCCGGCGTGGAAGAGCAGTGACGTCCGGCGGGCTTTGATGCGCACTCGTTGGTCGGGCATACCGGCAAAAGCCGGCCACTGGAGCAGTGTCGTGGTCAGCGCGAGGAATTCGTTGAAGTGCCCGAAGGTGATGGCGAAGGGATAGAACGCCAGGAGGAGGTCGGCGGCGAGCCCTGCCTTTCCCTTGCTGAGCAGGCGGCCGATGGTGCTCAAGGTGTTAGTGCGGTCCGCGTCCCACCGGGCCAGTGTGTAACCGGTGCGCCAAAGGACTTCTGCCTCGGTGTTGAGGTAGGAGATCAGCGCCCTGGCGTAGGCGTCCTCGACTCGTTCGAGTACGTCCAGGTCCCTCGCCTGGACCGGCGCGGTGTCCTCGAGCAGGAACCGCTTGATGATCGGCAGGACCGAGTAGCGCGCTGTGGGGCCGTCGTACTCGATGAGGTTCAGGATGATCAGGTTCGACAGGGCTCGAGTCGCGGCCGACTCCTCCGTCTCCAACTGCACCAGGGCTGCATCCACGACCTGGCCAGGCAGCGAACCGGGTGGGTGTGCGAGAAGCAGCAGGGTCACGATGCCTCTCTCGTCGGAGACCTGTTCCACACCGTTCTTGAACAGGTAGAGCAGCAGTCTCTCGTCACTGACCCGCCGCCGCTCAGCCGGCAAGTGTGGCGCCCCCAGCATGAGTTGGCCGACCAGCCAGTTGACCGCGAGCGGGATCCCGGCGCACAGATCCGCGACGAGGTTGGCAGTGGCCACGTCATAGGCGAGCTGGCGCCGGGCGAACTCGAAGCGGACCAGCTCCGCAGTGTCGACGGAGCCCAGCGGCTGGAGGCGGATCCGGTGCACCACGTCGATCCTGCGGCGGCTGGTGATGACGACGGAGCAGCTCTCGGGCAGTTCACGCAGGTAAGGCAGGGTTCTCGGGTCGGTGACGCTCTCGAAGTTGTCGAGGACGATGACGCAGCGGAGCCGGGTGAGGACGGTCGCCAGCGCGGTGGCGCGCTGGTCCGCCGGGAGGAGCAACAGGTCGCGACGGCCGAGGGTGATGGCGAGCGTCGCGGTGAGATCGCCCAGGTCCGAGGCGCTCGTGGTCGTCGGTACCTGGCCTTCCGCCTGGAGGGTGGTGGTGCACGCCGAGAGCCAGACGACGGCCTCGTACTCCGCCAGCTTGAGTGCCTGGTGGCAGATGTACAGCGTCAGAGTGGTCTTGCCGGCCCCGGCCAGGCCTTCCACGAGGACGAGCTCGCCCGGCCGCTGTCGTATGAAATGCAGCAGACGGGTGCTCTCGGCATCACGCCCGACGAGCCGGTCGATCGTAAGTCGGGGAAGGTTGCTCGCCGCCGTGCCGGTGCGGCTGGCCTCCGCGGCCAGCGGCGCACCGAAGGAGGGGAACGTGTGCTGCGTTCCGATGGGGGCGGCCCGGGCTGCAGCGCCGCGTAGCAGTTCCTCACTCAGATCGAGATATCCCGGGTCCTTGGCCGATGCGGGACGGATGACCGTCGCATGATTGCCGGGCAGCACACCGTGAGCGCGGAACGATCCGTACGCCGAGGCCCGGTTGACGATCCGGTCGTTCTCGGCCGCGTAGGCCGTGATGGGGATCGGACACATTCCAGCTGTGACCTCGGTGGCTTTGTCGACGCTCTGCACGACATGGCGGTGTGTGTCGGCGATCTCTTCGTCCAGCGGTCGCAGGCGCCGTTCCTGTGCGTGCGGATACAGGATGCCGACCACGCGCCTGGGTGTGAGGAAGATGCCCGAGCCACCGTTGGGGCAGGCGATGAGAACGATCTTCGCAATGCACCGCAGTTCCTCGCCGTCCGAGGTCCCCAGTACGCGGGACAAGAACGTCTGGAGAACCAAACCTCCTTGACTGTGCGTCACGAAAATGAGCCGATCGTATGACGTTCTGTATCGAGCGAATCGGGTCCGTAGTTTATCGGCCGCAGTGCGATAGGTGGGCACGCGAGTGAGCATGCGGTTGCCCACTAGGCGACTGTCGTACTCGAACAGTTCGAAGCTGAAGCCCTCGGTGAATCGATCGTCCGCCGTCATGAGCGCAAGCAGCTCGTTCCATGCCTGCGGGCCGGAAGCGATACCGTGAATGAAGACGATTCCTGTCCGGCCCATCATCGACCCCTGCTCGCTTTGATCGCGTCTGTTCCTTCGCTTGCTGGAAACATGGATCTTCCCTGCGGTCGAGGAGACGTGACGATTATCATAGGCGTCGCAGCCCTGAACTTGGGCACAGTTATGAGGGTTTCACGTCCGCAGCCGCAGCAAGACCGATCTGCGGGGCCGTCGGGGCGGTTGGGCGCCAAGTGTGCTGGGACCAGTCGGTGCGCCACCGGGGCCGAGTGCAGGCGGGAAAGCTGCGCCTGGCCCACGCCTGAGGCTCGGGCAGGACGACCTTCGCGACCGGCCAGTGCCAACAGTTGGCCGACGGTTGCGTCGACGAGCATGTCAGCGCGTTGCTACTGGGCGCGATGATCTCAGTCGCGGTATGGCATCCCGCAGGATTTCAGGGCATGGAGAAGATAGCGTGTAGTTCCCATCAACGCCGAGCGAGGGGCGAAACGTTGAGCGACGGTCGGCTTGGTGTGGTGACGATCCACGGGATCAGGTCCGGGCCCGAGGCGTGGCAAACCCTTGCGCAGCTCATTGCAAACGACGAGGAACTGGGCTTCGTTGAAACGCTGCACTTCGAGTACGCGACTGGAGTGAAGCGACTGCACCCTCTGCGCATCTTTCCGTCGATCGATACCGTCGCCGACAGCCTTAAGGAGTTCCTGGCCACGGAGGCGGGCGACTTCGAGAGGCTGATGCTCGTGACCCATAGTCAGGGCGGCCTGGTGGGTCAACGGTATCTGGCCCGCATGCTGGCGGACGGAGCGGGCCAGGAACTCGTCCGCATCAAGCGTGTGGTGATGCTGGCCTGCCCCAACAATGGTTCAGAACTGTTGCTGTCGCTGCGTCGCAACATTCTGGGCCTGGGCCATCCTCAGGAGAAGGACTTGCGGCCGCTCAACGCCCAGGTGACCGCGACGCTGCGCACGATCTTGCGTGATGTCGTGCACGCCACCGCTGTCACAGCCCGTACGTGCCCAATCGACTTCCGAGTCTTTGCCGGGGAGAGTGATCGTGTCGTTCCGGCCGCGTCCGCGCAGTCAGTATTCCCTGACACCGCCGCCCTGCCAGGCGACCATTCCACGATCCTCAAGGCAGACTCGGCTGGTCACCGCACTTTCACCACCCTGCGCCGTCTCATGCTTACCCTCCCCGAAAGTGAAGATGCCCAGCCACCGTCCACCGCGCAAGCAGTGCCATCGGATCCACGAGGTTCGGTGACCAACATCATCAGCGGCGGTACGGCCTATGGTCCTGTCATTCAGAGTGGCACGGTGGAGGTCTCCTTCCCCCATCCGCCTGACGACGGGAACGGGGCCTGATCTACGATGGGTAGGTCCCGGATCGGAGCATGCTCTATGCAAGACGGTCGAAGTAATAGGGGAGCCATTCTTCGAGGAATGCTGAGAAGGGCACGGCGGCGGGACACACACGCCGGTTGAATCCGGACAGCGCCACGATGTCAGAGGGAAGAGTGTCTACTCTGTTGAAGAGCGCGATCATTATCTCGTATATGTGACGTCGTCTCGCGGCGGTGACACCGGCTCGGATGGAGTCGGAGTCTAGGTCGGCAGCCTGAGCCCCTTTGAGTAGGAGTTCGCCGGCGATGGCAGGTACGACGTTGTTGCACAGGACCGTGATCAGCTTGGGGTTCGGACACAAGTCGATTCGCTTCGATGAGCCGTAACCGAATCCGTCGACGAAGGCTTCGGTGAATGGCAGCAGGACTCGCGGTGTCCCTAGGCTCGCCACGAGGTTGGCCAGCGGCTCCGCAGAGGAGGCGGTGAGGTGCAGTTGAACGGCCAGCAGAGCTGACTGCAGTCGGGGCATGGCCGAAAGTTTTGCGGCCATGCGGTATTCCCGGGCCGTAAACGGGAGTCGGCCGAGCATGTACGACGTTGCCATCCCGCGTGCTTCGGCCTCCGTGAGCAGTACCGGTGGGCCATCGCTTGGCGAGCCGGGTGGTGCGTACCTGTGACCGTTGCTCGACGGGTCTTCTCTCGCGGTGGAGTGGTAGAACTCGCGCAGGACGCGCGACGCGGGCAGTGCGGAGTCTGGTGGTTCCTGACAGGCATGGACAAAGCGTGGCCAGTCCCGCGCCAGTATGCGCATGCTCTTGCGGCAGGCTGCTGCCGGATCGGCGTCGGTCGCTGCTGCGAGCCGATCGATACTACGTAGCAGGTAGTCCGCTGGTGTGGAGCGGGCCACGGTCCGTCGGGCTCGTTCGTGAGCAGCCTCGCCGCTTCGTCCAACGTCGGCTGTGAAGTACTGGTCGAGGAAAGGGTGGCCGGCCGCCCCGAAGTGGATTGCGGCATCTCGAGTTCGTGTGGCCTGAGCCCAGTACCGGCTGCGTACTGTACTGACGCGGACCACTGGCAGTTCTGTAGCAGAGATGGCGGGCGATACGGTAGCCGCCAGTCCTTCGCTCATAAGGGACCGAGCGAATTCGTCGTTTGCGCGGATCTGATGTCGAGGAGGGCTCCGAAACCAAAGCTCTGATGACATTTTCGTCGTTTGGATCTGTTCATTGACCGACTGTAGGTAGACATCGAGCCTGTGGCGATCCGATGTCATGAGTGTGTGTCCACATTGTCGATCGCCAAGGCCGCGTAGCCATGAAGCAGCCGTCTAGTGATGTGGTGGCCTTCGTCTCCCAGGCTGAACCGACTTGTGCTCAGAGCGGAGGCGAGGAGGGCGAACGCCATAGCTGTGGTTAAAGAGTCTTTGTCTCCTTCCTCCAGCCAACTCGCTGTTACGGTGAGGTCCCGGATGAAGGGCGGCAAGGAAAGAACGGAGCATGCGTCTGTCGATCCTCGCATGGCACCGCCTTCGGCTGTCGATGGTGCCTGGGCCAGCAGTCGGTCGAGGTTCAGCAGGAGGCTGCGGAGGGCATTGGCGGAACCGTGGGCGCCTTTCTGTCCCGCTGGGCTGAGGGGCGATGTCATGCACTCTGCTTCGATGACTTCGTGGATGTCCTCAGCTGACATTTCCCGAAGCCAGATCCGCGCGCGCTTGCGCCGCGTCTCCCTCATATCGGCGAAGAAGGGCATATTGAGGGGGCCTTGCAGGTCGAACTGGAGTCTTTCCACGAGTCGGTCGACAAGAGAAGTACGGCCCGTGGAGTGTCGGGACATTTGTCGTGTGCGCAGGTTGTTGAGCGTGACCCCTGCACATTGACGTGAGTGCCACCGAGCGAATGCCGTTCCGGTGAGCGTGTGTCGCCGAGGGTCCACCAGAAGGTCCGGTCTTGCGGAAAGTTGGTCCAAGGCCGCTTCGATGACGGGCTTTTCTTGGTATACGGCGGAAAGAAATTGTTCTTGTGATCCGCCGGCAATGAGGAATTGCTTGAGGGGCGTGTTACCAGGTTCCTTGGAGCCTAGTTGTTCCTCGCTGTCATCGGTGCGGTGGAAGGACGCCATGACAGCACTTCGGGCCGCTCCGGTCGAGGTGCGGTACCGATGGTGGACCAGTCTGCTTGCCGCGAATATCGTATGACACGGTGCGTCCAGATCGGTCAAGTGGACCACGAGTGGGTCAGGCGTTTCACGGAAGTCCGCCTGTGCCATGAGCACTTCATCGACTCGGCCCTCGAACGGAAAGATGCAGGCGTCTTCGTCGCTCCATACGCTCCCGTCCGCTTCCACGAAGCACTGTCTGAAAAGCCGGTTCGTGCGAGGCAGGTAGGTCAGTCCCTGGCCCGAGGGCCCCTGTGCGCTGCCCAGGCCCCAGGTGACAACTACTTTGTACTCGTCCATGAAGGGGCTGTTGTCCAAGTGCAGGGTGTTGTCCCGGGCGACGACGTCGACAGGGAACGTGTCCTTGGCCCGCATGTCGATGATCTTTATCGGGCCGCCCAGTGCATGCGCGATGAGGACGGCGAAAAGCGGGTGCGCGACGGCGTCCCACAAGCCGGCGTTTGTCAGCAACGGTGTCGACGAGGCGATGTTCAGGTAACTATGCAGCGTGCCGCGGCTGCCGCCTGTGCGCATCTCAGCGTCGTAGGTCTTCCGGAAGTCTTCGAACTGGGCTGCCGGGAGCAGTCCGGTCGTACTGACGGCTCCCTCTCGACCGAGCCCTCGGCTCAAGGGACCGAGGGCTTGCGTTCCGATGAGATTGTCCAACATGGCGCGAAAGCGGGCGTCCTCTGTCTGGCGCGAGAGCTGACGGTAGGAGGCCGGGCTGGCCAGTCGTTCGGAAGGGACGAGGGGTGTGTGACGCAGGGCCATGTGGTTGCCTTTCACCTGGGCTCGTCTGCGCCGACGAAGCGGTCGAGATCTGCGAGGACGCGATGGACCTCGGACACCGCGTTGTCGTTCCCGACTTGGGTGTAGGCCTCTTCGAGCTGTCGCAGAATTGCTCGGACGGAACGAGTGTTCCCGAGTGCTTCTTCGGCTCGCCAGGCACGCTCCAACCAAGTGCAGCCCTTCTCGAGGTCTCCGGATTTGACTCCGACTGTCCCCAGGACTCGCAGAGCGAGTGCACGGCCGTACGCGTTCGTCCTCTCCTCGCAGATCGTCAGGCTGCGCAGGCCCAGGTCTTCGGCCCAGGTGTAGCGTCCCAGCTCGATGAGGGCTCGTGCAGCGTCATACAAGCCTCGGGCTTCGCGCACGGCGTTGTTGTTGCGTCGGGACTCTCTGGCGGCGCGCAGCCCCCACCGCAGTGCCTGGTGATAGGAGCCGGAGCGGAGTGAGAGTTCCGCCATGGCGTGTTGGGTGGAGGCTGCCTGGCTGTTGTCTCCGCGGGCACTTTCAATGCTGAGGGCTGCCAGGAGTTGTTCCTTTGCCAAGCCGAGCCGTCCGGCGTCGGCGAGCGCCCTTCCCAGGCCACGCCGACAGTGAGCCTCCATTGGGCGGTCGCCGACCATGGCTGCCTGGAGAGCACGTTCTTGGACCTCGAGCGTTTTGGGAGCGTCTTGTCGCCAGTAGAGGTAGGTGTTGACGCACCAGGCGAAGCGAGTGACGAACTCATAGTCGTGGGCGTCCGATGCTTCGTCCATCAGGCGGACCATGGACGGCGTAATGGTACGGAACCATGTGAGTGCCTCGGGAACGGTGAATCGGGCTTCGCCAGCGATCCGTTCTACGACGTCGCCCAGCGCGACCGGGGACCGGTCGGGGTCGATGGCTTGGTCGGCTGCGAAGCTGAGCGCGAGGTAGGTGATGCGGATCCGACGTGCGATGTTGGTCTGTTGTTCGGTATTCAGTACCTGCGCGCGCGTCTCTGATAGGTATGCACGGATGATGTCGTGCATACGGTAGTGCCCTCGGCTGATCTCGTCGATCAGGGACGCGAGACTCAGCGCGCGCAGGATCCGATCGCATCTGGATTCGTCCTGGTCGAGCACGAGCCGCAACACAGCACTGGAGAGCTCGGTATTGGGCAACATTGATGCCGCGTACAGCGCGTATTTGGTTTCAGGGTCAAGGTCTTCGACGGACCAAGAGACGACCCTTCCGACCTCTATTCCGAGATCAGCATCGTCGAGGAACCCCAGGGGTGTGTCTCCGGACTGGATACCGTCGAGTGCGTCCTGGAGGTCCCAGGTGGTGTGGACGGCCAGTTTGGCGGCGACGATGGCAAGAGCCAGTGGGTGTCCCTCCAGCAGTTCGACGATGCGGGTCGCGCTGTGGTTGTCCTTTCCGACGCGGACGAAGCCCACGCGTTCCGCAAGCAGTTCGATGCCTTCTTCGATGCTGAGCAGAGGCAATTTGAGGACCTGAGCTTGGTGTCGGATGATCATTTCTGGGATGGCGCGTCGACTTGTAACGATCAGGCTGGAGCCGACGCCGGGTACGAGTTCTTTGACATCGTCATAGGTCGACACGTTGTCAATGATTACCAGGCATCTTTTCCCCGCTGTCGCTGCGAGAAACGCGTTGCCCCATCCTGTGTCGTCAGGCAAATCAGAGGGGCTTACGCCGAGCGCGGCCAGGAAAATACGCAGGGCGTCACGGGGTTCCACCTTCGGGGCATTCGAATATGCTTGCATGTCGACGAAGAACTGCCCGTCGGGGTAATCCTGGAGCCGTGATCCCGACCATGCTAGGGCCAGGGTTGTCTTGCCTGCTCCGGCCAGACCCCACAGCACACAGCATCGAGATCCTGAGGACCCCATGGCGTCGTCCATCGCCGTCAAGAGATGCGACCGGCCGATGACCCGGCCCACGCCGCCGGGCAGCATGTGAGGTACTTCCGCGTAGTTCACCGAAGGTGAGCGCTGGACATATATCGGCCCCGACGACCCCACCTGCAGCAGTTGATTCGCCGACAGGCGTTCCGCGATGTTATGCGGGACGCCTTCCTGCCCGGGATTCACTGAGCCTTTCCTCCAATGATTTTCCATCGGTGCAGACCTGGGTGACTCAGGTTTTTCGTATCCCCGGTGCGTCATCGGTCACATCGAGATGTTACCGATGTTCTGGGCCTGAATGAGTTTCTGCACGTTGCTTGATGTCACGGAATTGTTGGCGCCGGCGGACATTGAAAACCTGTGCAGATGTTCCCGGAATTCCGGGTCCGTATTCGCGTGCGTGAATAGCAGAGCTTGAAGTTCACGCCTGTCATCCGCGGAGAGAGTTCCGTGCTCGGCACGGGTCAGGACGTCTGGTTCATGTGAAGGGTCCTGATTTCGGGAAAGGTGACGGCGGATGAGGTCGACGATCGCAGCGCCGGATCCTTCAGAAATCTTGGCGAGAGCAGCAGTCACAATGGCCTCTGTCACGCGTCACTCTCCCTACTTGGTTGGCGGGACCGGACAGGCCGGGATGGGTCGGCGTGCTCGACGGATCCCAGTTGGGGTGTGCAGGCGTAACGGCAGAAGAGGATCTTCGTGTGGCGCTCGAGGTGAGAACGCAGGCACAGGCAACGGTACCCACTGCCGCGACCGTTGGAAGCGCAACTCGTGAGAAGAAACGATTCTCTCGTTGATCGACCGGCGGAGGGATGCGGGGCTTCGGGGTTCAGTCGCTACGGAGGAGAATCGATCCGAACAGGATCGTCTCGGATCCGTCGGGCGCTCGGGGGTTCCCGGGAGGGCGAAGATCATTGGCTCGCTCGAAGTTCGTAGCTCTGAGTGGCGCTCCGTCAGCCGAATGAGGCCCGAAGGGCTTTGCAACGTCGGCACCGTGCACCCGATGTCGCGCATCGCCGCCATTCATCCGCGCGTGACCAAAGCGTGATCCGAAACCCGCTACCGCACGAGAGCCATCGACCGTCTCACACGCCTCGGCATCGACGTCGAAGTCGTCCAACGCGAGCGGGCAACAAAGGCTTCAAAGAGATCGCTCGGCACGGGGTCGTCTAGCGCACCTTGGGCTGGCTCATGCACCACCACCGCCTGGCCGGCGACTACAAAACCCACCCCTACTGCTGCGAAGTCGCAATCCCCGTCTCGATGATCGCTCTCATGGGCCGACGCCTCACCCGTGAATCAACCCCGAACTGGAAGTACTTGTAGCTGCCGGGCGACGCAGGCCGAACGCGAGCACCCCTATCCGATGGGCGAGCGCCGAACCACGCTCACCCGAGTGTCAACGCTCGTCGATGACCATTGCCGCGCTATGCCAGGCGCCACAGGCGCTGCCCTACTCTGGCAGCTACCAATAGTCGGGCGGCGATATTTCAACGACCTGGAATCGGCTCAGGGCCCTGTCGAGATTCCGAAGGCATGCGAGACGCCAGGGGGAAGACCGTCCGAGACGGCCCTCTCCCAGCGCAGTGCCATCGACAGGTGCGGCCTCTCGATCTCGAACCACTCAACGCCGACATGCGTGGAGGCGTAGCGCCAACAGCAGGGCCAGAGCTCCTCGTGCCGCTGAGCCGGCGGCACGGGTCATTGCCGCATCGCCCTTCCACGCACATCGCACTTCGCAAGCGGATCCTGGGATGCTCACGCGCGGGGCCACCAACCTCTCCAGCCTGACGGGATGTACCGAACACCGTGGCCAGGACAAACGCTCCTTAAGGCCCCCACATGCCTGATGGCTCATCAGTCAAATCGGCATCCGATCCGCGGCAGCCCTGGGCAGGTTCCCGTGAGCGCCCAGGATCAGGGACTTCTCAGCAGTTTGAACCGCGCAGAATGCGCAGGTGAGAAGCCTGCTCGCATGGGCGCTCGGTCTTGTGCAAGTTCTTCGAGTCGAAGGAGTGCAGATGTAGAGTGAAGACCGCCCTTGACCCGCAAAAGCAGGCAGGGAGCAGACGAATCGGGAGCTTCTTCGTGCTTCGTACCATGTTCAAGTCCAAGATCCACCGGGCCACGGTCACCCAGGCCGACCTGCACTACGTCGGGTCCGTCACCATCGACGCCGATCTGCTCGACGCGGCCGATCTGCTGCCTGGTGAGCTCGTGCACATCGTCGACATCACCAACGGCGCCCGCCTGGAGACGTACGTCATCGAGGGGGAGCGCGGCTCGGGTGTCGTCGGGATCAACGGAGCGGCCGCCCATCTCGTGCACCCCGGTGACCTGGTGATCATCATCAGTTACGCTCAGGTCGAGGACGCGGAGGCGCGTTCGCTGCGGCCGGCGGTCGTGCACGTGGACCGTGACAACCGGATCGTGTCCCTCGGTGCCGACCCGTCCGAGCCGGTGCCGGGATCGGACCAGGAGCGCAGCCCGCAGGCCGTGCCCGTCACCGTCTGAGCCACGGCGCGGCGGTATCGCAGGACCCCAGGAACCAGGACCCGAGGAGTGCCCGTGAGCGACATCGACATCCGCGACGACCGGCCGGCCGGCCGCCTCGAGGCGTTCGCCGGGGGCCACGTGGTCGGACACATCGAGTACTTCGTCCTGGAGGAGCCCGCGCGGGCCCTCGTCCCGGTGCACACCATCGTGGAACCGGAGCACGAGGGCCAGGGCATCGCCGGCTCCCTCGCCCGCGAGCTGTACGGCATCGCCGCACGCGAGGGTGTCGTCGTGGCCCCGCTCTGCCCGTACGTCGTGAAGTGGGCCGCGCGGCATCCCGAGGAGGCTCCGGCGGCCGACCCGGAGCTGCTGACGGCCGCGATGGAGTGGCTCAAGGCGCATCCCGGACGGTTCTGATGACCCCGGCCGAGCCTTCGGCGCCGACCCGGGCCCAGGCGGGAATCCCGGCCCCGGTCCGGCCTCCGGACCAGTCCCGGTCGCGCTTCGGTCCCCTCGCCCTCCTGCACACCTCGCCCGCCCACATCCCCGTCTTCGACGCCCTGCGCGACGCGGACCACCCGGGGCTGGAGCTGCGGCACCTCGTCGACGAGGAACTCCTCGCGCGGGCCCGTCGCGAAGGGCCCGAGTCGGTGGCCGACGACGTCCGGGCGTACATCGCGGGCGCCGTCGCCGACGGTGCCCGGGTCGTGCTGTGCACCTGCTCGACCGTCGGCGCCATCGCCGAACGGACCGAGGCCGGGGTGCCGGTGCTCCGCGTCGACCGTCCGATGGCCGCCGCCGCGGTGGCCGCGGGCTCCCGGGTCGTCGTCCTCGCGACCGTGGCGAGCACCCTGGAACCGACCGTCGGCCTGGTCGAGGAGGAGGCCCGCCGGGCCGGCCGTCCCGTCGAGGCGCGTACGGCCCTGGTCGACGGCGCGTGGGCGCTGTTCGACGCGGGTGACGTGGACGGCTGCGCCCGCGCGGTGGCCGACGCCGCCGACGCCATCGCCGACGCCGACGCGATCGTTCTCGCCCAGGCCTCCATGACCGCGGCCGAGGGGCTGGTCACGACCTCGGTGCCGGTGCTGTCGAGCCCCCGCCCCGGGCTCGCCGCCGCGGCGGACGCGATCCGCCGACTGTCCTCCGCGTAGCGCACGCCGGTCAGCGCACGCCGGTTGGTACAAGCCGAGTGGTGCAAGCTGGGTAGTGCACCTCCCGGGTTGCGAGGGTCGCGGCCGTGCCGAGCCGACGCTGCCGAAGCGGGGGCGTGACACGTGACCGTCCCTCCGTCCCCCGGTGGTGTGCCCCGGCCTGGGCCGTCCAGGCGCCGTTCCCGGCGCGACGGGGTGAGTGGGGGCTCGGGCGCTGGGTACGCGGGAGACAAGTCCAGAGGGCCGACGTACCGACTGGCTGGAGGACCGCCATGACGCAGCCGTATCCCGACCCCGTGCCGCCGGCACCCACGCCCGGACCGAGCCCCGAACCCCCGGGCCCGTCCCCCTTCCCGGACCCGACACCCGCACCGCCGATGCCCGGCCCGGACCCGGCCGGCCCCGACCCCGCACCGGGACCGGCACCCGGACCCACCCCGGTGCCGAACCCGGGCGGGCCCGATCCCGTACCGGGACCTGAGCCCGTACCGTCACCGTCCCCGATCCCGAAGCCGCCGGGCCCCGACCCAGTGCCGGAACCAGGGCCCCAGCCGGGACCCCCGCTGTCCTGATGCCACCCCGAACAGAGCGACCCACCGACCCACCGACCCGCTGGCTGTCCCTCTGACCGACTCATCGGCCCCGGTCTCCAGGGCCCCGGAGGACGTCAATACACTCCCGCGCGTGAACGACATACGGTGCACGCAGTGCGGTCATGTGGGGCTGGAGCCGGGCTTCGTCGAGGACTCCGGACAAGGTGCCCGCGGGTTCGCGCGGTGGGTCGAGGGCGCGCTTCAGAGAGGCCCGCTCGGCGGTGCCAGGCTGATGGGCAGGCCCCGCTGGCAGATCGACGCCTTCCGCTGCCCCAACTGCGCCCACCTGGAACTCTTCGCCGGCCAGCGCAGCTAGCCGCGGAACACCGTCACGCCGGCATCCCGGCTCTGCGGCATGCGCGCACCGCGCAGGCATTCAGCCGCGGGTGCGCCCAGCCGCCCTGGGGGCGCTGCCGTCCAGCCGCACAGCCTCGTCGGCACCCGGCCGCACCGCAGCCGGCCACATCAAACGGCCGAAGCCGTCACGCGTCCCGTTCCGGGCACGTGACGGGACGCGTGACGGCTTCGCTCGTGCGGCGCTCGTACGGCGTCTCCGGGATTGCCCGGCGACAGCCGTGCGGCAGGTTCAGGGCACCCCGGTGACAGCCCGCGGGGCGACCGCTATGCCTCGACCTCCGACCGGTCGCCGCCCCACAGCGTGTGGAACGACCCCTCGCGGTCCGTCCGGCGGTACGTGTGCGCTCCGAAGAAGTCCCGCTGCCCCTGGGTGAGCGCGGCCGGCAGCCGCTCGGCGCGCAGGGCGTCGTAGTAGGCGAGGGCCGCCGAGAAGCCGGGCGTCGGCACACCCTGGAGGGTCGCGGCGACGACGACCTCGCGCCAGCTGTCCTGCGCCGCCGCGATCTCCTGGGCGAACGTCTCGTCCGACAGCAGGCTCGGCAGGTCCGGCCGGGCGTCGTACGCGGCACGGATACGGTCGAGGAAGGCCGCCCGGATGATGCAGCCGCCGCGCCAGATCGAGGCGACTGAGCCGAGGTCGATGTTCCAGTCGTACTCGTCGCTGCCCGCGGTGATCTCGTGGAATCCCTGCGTGTACGACACGATCTTCGACGCGTACAGCGCCTGCTCGACCCGGTCGGCGAAGGCCGCGGCCTCGGACTCGTCGAGCTTCCGCGCCGTCGGACCGGCGAGGCCGCGCGAGGCGGCGCGCAGGTCCGCGTGTCCCGACAGCGAGCGGGCGAACACCGCCTCGGCGATGCCCGACACCGGCACACCCAGGTCCAGCGCGATCTGCACGGTCCAGCGGCCGGTGCCCTTCTGCTCGGCCCGGTCCTGGACCACGTCCACGAACGGCTTGCCCGTCGCCGCGTCCACGTGCGACAGCACCTCGGCGGTGATCTCGATCAGATACGAGTCGAGCCGGCCGGTGTTCCACGTGCGGAAGATGTCCGCGATCTGCGCGGGGGAGTACCCGGCGACGTCGCGGAGCAGCTGGTAGGCCTCGCCGATGAGCTGCATGTCGGCGTACTCGATGCCGTTGTGGACCATCTTCACGAAGTGCCCGGCGCCGTCGGGACCCACGTGCGTGACGCACGGCGCCCCGTCGGCGGCCTTCGCGGAGATCTTCTCCAGCATCGGGCCGAGCGAGGCGTACGACTCGACCGAGCCGCCCGGCATGATGCTCGGCCCGTTCAGCGCGCCCTCCTCGCCGCCGGACACGCCCGTGCCGACGAAGTGGATGCCCTGCTCGCGCAGCGCGCGCTCACGGCGCCGGGTGTCCGCGAAATGCGCGTTGCCACCGTCGATGATCATGTCGCCGGGCTCCAGGAGCGGGGCGAACTCCTGGATCACCGCGTCCGTCGGCTCGCCCGCCTTCACCATGATGACCAGGCGCCGCGGCCGCTCCAGCGCCGCCACGAACTCCTTCGCCGTCTCGGCCGCCACGAACGTGCCCTCGTGGCCGAACTCCTCCACGAGCGCGTTCGTCTTCGCCGACGTGCGGTTGTGCACGGCGACCGCGTACCCGTTGCGCGCGAAGTTGCGGGCGAGATTGCGCCCCATGACCGCGAGACCCGTGACGCCGATCTGGGCTGAAGTGCTCATTCGGTTGGCTCCTAAGAAGTGCGGTAAGTCCGTCGGCCGATACGGGAAACACGTCGGCGCCGATGCCACCGGCGGTGTCCGTCCGTGCCGCTCGCCAGTATTGCCCCAGCCCATCCTGACGTGTCGGAGGTGTCCACGCAGGGGAACGTCCCGGCGCCGCGAGGGCGGATTTCGGACAGTCCGGGTGGCGCGGGGCGGCTGCGGCCGGTGGGTCCCGAGGCCTGTATGCGGTCCTGGCTCTCGCGCGGCGGGGCCGCAGGAAGGGGCCGGGCGCACGCCGCCGGACACGGGAACCCGACGTCGGCGGGCCGTGGAGCGACGGGCGGCGCACACCGGTGCCCGGTCGTCCCGGTCACTCACCGTGGTGCCGGCGACCGTTCCGGCGTGGGCCCGTCATCCTGTCAACGGCCTTTTCGGAGCGACCGGTTGCCGCCTTGTCCCGGCCTGTTCCCAACGCTTACTTTTGCCGCTCCTGACGCATGTCTATGGGGGGCTCGCTCATGGCCGTACGCGGCCGGCACCGCCGGTATCAGCCGAACAGGATCAACCGCGCCTCACTCACCGTCACGGCGGGCGGCGCCGGGATCGCGCTCCCGCTGGTCGGGACCGGAGTGGCCCACGCGGCGGACGTCGGGATCTGGAACAAGGTGGCCGCCTGCGAGTCCAGCGGCAACTGGAGCATCAACACCGGCAACGGCTACTACGGCGGACTGCAGTTCACCCAGTCCACGTGGGAGGCGTACGGCGGCCAGGCCTACGCGCGGCGCGCGGACCAAGCCACGAAGGACCAGCAGATAGCCGTGGCCGAGAAGGTGCTGAAGGGGCAGGGGCCCGGCGCGTGGCCGGTCTGCTCGGTCCGCGCGGGGCTGACCAGAGGGGGCGCGGCCACCGACATCAGCCCGTCGGGGACCGCGCCGCGGACGGCGAAGCAGCGGTCGGTGCGGGACGTGCAGCCGCAGACCACGCCGCAGTCGCGGGCCGGTACCGCCGAGATGTACACCGTCGTGCGGGGCGACACGCTCTCCGGCATCGCCGACTCCCGGCACGTCCAGGGCGGCTGGCAGGGGCTGTACGCCGCGAACCGCTCGACCGTCGGCTCCGACCCGGACCTGATCCTGCCGGGCCAGCGGCTCGCCCTCGGGGGCAAGGCCCAGGCACCCGCGCACACGCCGGCCAAGAGCCCGTCGAGGACGACCCGGCCGACGCCGGAGAAGGCGCCCGCGAAGACACCCGCGAAGAAGGCGCCGACGACCACGCCGGCCAAGAAGAGCTCCACCGGCAGGACGTCCTCGCACACGACGACGACCGACAGCCCCGGGACGCAGACGCGCGTGGTCCCGGTCCACGCCGCGACCGGCACGGCCTACCACGCCTCCGGCTCCCACTGGTCGAAGGGCTACCACACGGGCGTCGACTTCCCCGTGCCGACCGGCACCTCCGTCGCGGCGGTCGCCGCCGGGCACGTGGTCAGCTCGGGCTGGGGCGGATCGTTCGGCTACCAGGTGGTGATCCGGCACGCCGACGGCCGCTATACGCAGTACGCCCACCTCTCCGCGATCTCCGTGAAGGCGGGGCAGAGCGTGGTGGCCGGGCAGCGCATAGGCCGCTCGGGGTCCACGGGCAACAGCACGGGCCCGCATCTGCACTTCGAGGTGCGGACCGGGCCCGGCTTCGGTTCGGACATCGACCCCTTGGCGTACCTCAGGGCCGGCGGCGTCAGGATTTGACTCGGGTGCGGTGGTGACTGACGAACGGGATCGGCACGTACGGCACACCGAGCATGACGGTCAGGTAGGGCAGCTCGTCTCCGCCCGCCGGCGGGCGGGGGGCGACGACCTCCCTCGCCGGTGCGGCCGGTACGACGGACTCGACCGGGGCGGGCACGAAGGCCGCCGCGATCACGGGCTGCGGCGGAACCGCCGCGGCCCGCGGACCCGGCGGGAACACGCCGTCCCCGCCCGCCCGGGAAGCCTGCGCCCGGCCTCCGGCGGTCCGTGCCGCCAGGCTCTCGATACCGGCCGGTGACGCGGGCGTCCGTGCCGCCAGGCTCTCGATACCCGCCGGTGACGCGGGTACGACGAGTCCGTCGGCGTCCTCGCCGGGCTCGGGCAGCCCGGCCAGCAGTTCCGCCACGGCGGCCTCGGTGGCCGTCAGAGCGCCGGCCCCGGCGTCGGCCGGGACGGGGGGCTCCGCGACGCGCGGCCGCGACACGGCCGGCTCGGCGAGCCGCGGTCCGGAGGGAGCGGCGAAGGCCACCGGAGTGTGGTCGGCGGTGTGCGGGTGCGCCGCGCCCGCCGACCGCCCGGCGTCGGCCTCCGGTGCGGCCGTGGTCTCCGGTGCGGCGGCCGCGGGCCGGTCTCCGCCGGCGATCCGCTCGGTCGTCAGCAGGATCAGACCACCGGCCGCGACGACGCCGCAGCCCAGGGCGAGCGCGGTGCCGGCGGTGCCGTAGCGGAAGGTCTCGCCGAACATCGTGATGCCGACCGCGGCCGCCACGACGGGGTTCACGACCGTCAGCGTGGCCAGCGGTGCCTCCAGGCCCGCACCTCGGTAGGAGGCCTGCGAGATCAGCATGCCGGCCGTCGCGAACACGCCGATGGCCGCGAGGCTCGACAGGTCCGCGAGCGAGACGTGCTCCGACCAGTCGACCGCGACGGTCTTGGTGAACACGGAGGACATGCTGAAGGCGACACCGGCGGCGACCGCCAGCAGCACGCTGCGCACGGCCGGGTGCCGGTGCGCCGCGCGCCCCGCGACCATCAGGGCCGCGACCGCGCCGCCCGACACCACGCCCAGCGCCAGCCGCTGGGCGTGGCTCAGCGACTGCGCGTCGGAGGCGCCGACCAGCGACAGCAGGCCGGCGAGGCCCACGGTGGCCATGATCGCGCCGCGCCAGGCGCCGGCTCCGGCCTTGCGGCCGACGAACAGGGCCGCCATCGGAAGCGCGAAGACGATGGTGAGCGCGCCGAGCGGCTGTACGAGGCTCAGCGGGCCGAAGGCGAGGGCGACCACGTGCAGCAGCCCGCCCAGGCCGGTCAGCGCGACGGCCGCCCACCAGCCCGGCCTGCGCAACGGAGCGTAGGTCTGGCCGGGAGAGGTCACCGCGACCTGCTCCTGGATGATCGCGCCGCCCGCGTACGCGACGGCTGAGACGAACGAGAGCACCACGGACAGGGCGAGGGCACTCATGAGTCCCTCCTCTGCGTACGGCGCGGAGCGGCGGCCCGGCGCGACGAACGGTCGGCTTCCATGCAAACAACGATGCCGTGCGATTTAGTTCTCGTCGTCGTCCCTGAGCAGTCAATGGGTCCTACTGCCGATGGAGTACGAATCGCCCGGTGTCCTCCCCAGGGTGGGCGACACCACGGTCCGATCCACTGGTGGTCACCCCTAGGGGGCTTGGTACTACTGCTCTTCGTGGACCTCGACCCCCGGCTCTCCGCGCTCGACGCGCTCGGCGGATTCTTCGTACTACGCACCGGCGTACCGCCGGGCGGCCCGCTGCCGACCCTCGCGAGCGCGTGCGCGGACCCCCGATCCAAGACAGCCTCGGAGGTTTACGGAGATCCGCTAACTTTCCGTGTCCAGAAGGTCGTGCAGAGTATCCGGGCGCCGGAAGCGCGGGTCGCGGTCTCGGTGGCGCAGCAGGGTCTGGCGGCCCGTTTCTGGTCGATCGCCCTCGGTGCCGCCGTGCTCTGCGGCCAGGTGCCCGACCTCGATCCGGAGCTGCTGCACTGGGACCCCGACGCCGGCGCTCCGGACGACCTGTGGCTCCGCGAGGTCCGCTTCCGGCCCGTGTCCGATCTCGACGCGGTCGTGCGCGCCGGGCTCCTCCTGCCGCTGAGCGCCGCCCTGCGCGCACGCCACCGTGTGTCGCCCGCCCTGCTGTGGGGCAACGCGGGTTCCGCCCTGGCGGGGACCGTCCGCCAGCTGGAGCGCTGGGCGCTCGTCCACGACCGCCCGGACGTGGCGGAGCGGGCCGGGGCGCTGGCCGGCCCGCTCTTCGCGCACCCCGGCCTCGCCGGCACCCTCGACCCGGACACGCTGCGCCGCCGCAGCTGCTGTCTCTACTACCGGGTGCCCGGCGGCGGAGTCTGCGGGGACTGCTGTTTCGAGCGTCCACCGCGTCCGCCGCGTCCACCGCGCCCGGCACCGCGCCGGACCTGACACGGGGGTGATCGTCGCGGCCTTCCGTACCGGCTTCAACTGGCGGTCTTCCGTATCGGCTTCAACTGAGTGACCATGAGGGCACCAACCGGCTAGGACGGGGGTTCTGTGTGCGCGTGGGACTGCTGACCCGGGAGTATCCGCCGGACGTCTACGGCGGCGCGGGCGTCCATGTCGAGTTCCTCGCACGGGAGTTGCGGGCCCTGACGGAACTCGACGTGCACTGCTGGGGTGAGGGTGCCGCCGGCGGTGTCGTCCGCCACCGGCCCTGGAGCGCGCTCGACGGCGCCAACGACGCCCTGCGCACCTTCTCCGTGGACCTGTCCATCGCCGCCGCGCTCGAAGGCCGCGACCTCGTGCACTCCCACACCTGGTACGCCAACCTCGCGGGACACCTCGGAAAGCTCCTGCACGGCATTCCGCACGTGATGACCGCCCACTCCCTCGAACCGCTGCGCCCCTGGAAGGCCGAGCAGCTCGGCGGCGGCTACGCCCTGTCCGGCTGGGCGGAGCGCACCGCCATCGAGGCCGCGGACGCCGTGATCGCCGTCTCCGGCGCCATGCGCGACGACATCCTCGGCTGCTACCCGGGGCTGGACGCCGACAGGGTGCACGTCGTGCACAACGGCATCGACACCACCCTCTACCGGCCCGACCACGGCACCGACGTCCTGGAGCGGATCGGGCTGGACACCACGCGCCCGTACATCCTGTTCGTCGGACGCATCACCCGGCAGAAGGGGGTGCCCCCTCTGCTGCGCGCGGTACGGGACATCGACCCGGCGGCCCAGGTGGTGCTGTGCGCGGGCGCTCCCGACACCCCGGAGATCGACCGCGAGTTCCGTGAGCTGTACCGGGAGCTGAGCGCGGTACGGGACGGCGTGCACTGGATCCCGCAGATGCTGCCGCGTCCCGATGTCATCCAACTCCTCACCCACGCCGCCGTGTTCGTCTGCCCCTCGGTGTACGAGCCGCTCGGCATCGTCAACCTGGAGGCGATGGCCTGCGGAACGGCCGTGGTGGCCTCGCGGGTCGGCGGCATTCCCGAGGTGGTCGAGCACGGCGAGACGGGCCTTCTGGTGCCGCTCCAGGACGACTTCGAGGCGGGGCTCGCGGCGGCGCTGGACTCCGTGCTCGCCGATCCCGGCGCGGCGCGGCGCATGGGGGAGGCCGGACGGCGGCGCGCGGTCGGGGAGTTCGGCTGGGACGCCGTGGCGCGCAGGACCGTCCGGCTGTACGAGGAAGTCCTCAAAGCGGGGTAACCGTTCAGACAGGCGAACTTCGGAACGCGGGGCGGGGCCCGGGCAGCCGGGTGTGACCCCAACGGGCGTAGAGGGGCGGCGGCATGCGGCGCGGTGGACCTTCGGTGCTGGGAATCGTACTGGCGGGCGGTGAGGGCAAGCGGCTGATGCCGCTCACCGCGGACCGGGCGAAACCGGCGGTGACCTTCGGCGGCACGTACCGCCTCGTGGACTTCGTCCTCTCCAATCTCGTGAACGCCGACATCCTGCGCATCTGCGTGCTGACGCAGTACAAGTCGCACTCGCTGGACCGGCACATCACCACCACGTGGCGGATGTCGAGCCTGCTCGGCAACTACGTGACCCCGGTGCCGGCCCAGCAGCGGCTCGGGCCCCGCTGGTATCTCGGCAGCGCGGACGCGATCCTCCAGTCGCTGAACCTGATCCACGACGAACAGCCCGAGTACGTCGCGGTGTTCGGCGCCGACCACGTCTACCGGATGGACCCCCGGCAGATGCTCGCCCAGCACATCGAGAGCGGGGCGGGTGTGACGGTGGCCGGAATACGGGTGCCGCGCGCCGAGTCGTCCTCCTTCGGGGTCATCAGTCCGGGGTCCGACGGCCAGAGCGTGCGGGGCTTCCTGGAGAAGCCCGCCGACCCGCCCGGTCTCGCGGACGACCCCGAGTGCGTCTTCGCCTCGATGGGCAACTACATCTTCACCACCAAGGCACTGACCGAGGCGCTTCAGCGGGACGCCGAGGACGTCAACTCCCTGCACGACATGGGCGGTTCGATCCTGCCCGCGCTCACCGAGCGCGGCGAGGCGCAGCTGTACGACTTCAGCGACAACCACGTACCCGGCGAGACCAGCCGCGACCAGGGCTACTGGCGTGACGTGGGCACCCTGGACGCCTACTACGACGCCCACATGGACCTGATCGCCGAGCGTCCCGTGTTCAACCTGTTCAACCGGAGCTGGCCCGTCTACACGAGCTCGGGGCAGCTCTCGCCGGCGCGGTTCAACGCCGGCGGCATCGCCAGCGAGTCCATCATCAGCGCGGGGTGCCTGATCCGGGGGCAGGTGACGCGGTCGGTGCTGTCGCCGGGCGTGGTCGTCGACCCCGGAGCGGTGGTGCAGGGATCGGTCCTGCACGACAACGTCAAGATCGGGCGGGGTGCCGTGGTGCGCGGGGCGGTGCTCGACAAGAACGTCGAGGTCCCGCCGGGCGCGACGATCGGGGTCAACCCGGAGCGCGACTCCGCCCTCTACACGGTCTCCAAGGCGGGCGTGATCGCCCTGGGGAAGGGCCAGCGAGTCCCCTGACCGGCCCCCAGGCCTCGTTGACCGGCCCACGGGCCTCGTCGGCCTCCGCAGGCCCCCCGGGACCTCCGGGGGCCCTTGCGGGGGTTTCGTGAGGCCGTTCGTGGGCCGTGTGGGGCTCACGGCGACTTCCGGCCGTTGTCGGATCGAGCTTGTCATGTCCCTGGACGGGCCGGGGAACCCCGTGCTGTCATGCCAACTGCCGCCGATGACAACGTTGTACAACCTGACAACGATGTCATCGTTCGGGGCGGTCCCGCCGTGCCGCGCCACCGCGCGACGCGTCCCGCGGGATCCCCTCCGGTTGCCCGGAAAGCCGGTCCCCCGCCCCGACCATGCATGAGGACAACGATGTCGATCACCCACCGGAGGTCTCCCGCATGAGATGGACCCGGCGCCTGCGTCTGTGCACGGCGGGACTGGTGACAGCGTCCGCGCTGTTCGCCCTGCCCACCGCACAGGCCGCCGAGCCGCGCGACGGCCAACTCACCGACCTGGTCAATCCGTTCATCGGCACCCAGAACGAGGGCAACACCTACCCCGGCGCCGCCGTGCCCTTCGGCATGGTGCAGTTCTCGCCGGACACCGGTCACAACACCGGCTACGACCACTCCCAGAACCACATCCGCGGCTTCTCCCTCGTCCACCTCTCGGGCGTCGGCTGCGGCCTCGGCGGCGACCTGCCCGTGCTGCCCACCACGGGGGACGTCACTCAGACGGACTACGCGAAGTACGCGGCGGAATTCGGCCACGAGACCGAGGAGGCGCACCCCGGCTACTACCGTGCCGACCTGAAGTCCGGCATCGAGGCCGAGCTGACGGCCACCGCGCGCACCGGCGTGCAGCGCTACACCTTCCCGGCCACCGACAAGGCCAACGTGCTGCTGAACGCGGGCCAGTCGCTGCACAGGACGGTGGCCACGAAGGTCGAGATCCTGGACGACCGGACGGTCCGCACGGCGATCACCGGCAGCGGCTTCTGCCAGGCGACCGGGCCCTACACGGTGTACACGATCACCCGCTTCGACCGGCCGTTCACCACCTCCGGTACCTGGAACGGCGGCACCGTCACCGAGGGGTCGAAGGAGACGGCCGGCACGACCGGGCGCACCGGCGCCTTCGTGCGCTTCGACACCACCGAGGACCGCACGGTCGAGGCGACCACCGCGCTCTCGTACGTCGACGCCCGCGGCGCGGCCGTCAACCTCCGCTCCGAGGGCGGCCGTTCCTTCGACCGGGTCCGCGCCGACGCCGGCCGTGCCTGGGAGGACCGGCTCGACGACGTCCGCGCCGAGGGCGGCACCGACACCCTGCGCCGCACCTTCTACTCGTCGCTCTACCGCTCCTTCCTCGCGCCCAACATCGGCAGCGACGCCGACGGCCGCTACACCGGCTGGGACCGGCGGATCCACCGGGCGAAGGGCTTCACGTACTACCAGAACTGGTCGCTGTGGGACACCTACCGCACCCAGTCGCAACTGCTCTCCCTGCTCGCACCCCGCGAGGCCCGGGACATGGCGATCTCGGTGATCAGGATCGACGAGGAGAGCGGCTGGCTGCCCAAGTGGGGTTACGGCACGGTCGAGACGAACATCATGACCGGCGACCCGGTCACCCCGTTCCTCACCAACGCCTACCAGCAGGGCCTGCTCGCAGGCTATGAGGAGCGGGCGTACCGCGCGCTGAAGAAGAACGCCGACGGCGTGCCGCCCGCCGACTCGCCCGCGGTGGGGCGCGAGGAGAACCGGGAGTACATCGCGAACGGCTTCGCCCCCTACGTCAGCGGCCGCCCGCATGCCAAGCCCGGCGACTCGGACTACGACCACGGGGCCTCCGTGACCCTGGAGTACGCCCTGTCGGACGCCGTGCTCGGCGCGATGGCGCGGGACCTCGGCCACGCCGAGGACGCGGAACGCTATCTGGCGCGCTCCCAGAACTACCGTGCGATCCACGACCCCTCGACCGGCTTCTTCCGCGCCCGGGACGCCTCCGGCGCCTTCACCGGGCCCGCCGACCCGGCCCAGAGCGTCGCCTTCCACGAGGGCACGTCCTGGCAGTACCAGTGGCTCGTCCCGCAGGACCTGCCGGGCATGGTGGACCTGATCGGCGGCAAGCAGGCCGCGAACGACCGGCTCGACGCGTTCTTCGCCTATGACCGGCTGCTGGCAGACCCCGCGAAGACGGCCCGCGAGGTCTGGGTCAACGGCCCGTACGCCTACTACAACGCCGACAAGTACAACCCCCAGAACGAACCCGACCTGATCGCCCCGTACACCTACCTGTCCACCGGACAGCCGTGGAAGACGACCGACGTCGTGCACGCGGCGCTGACCCTGTTCACCGACGCGCCGACCGGCATGACCGGCAACGACGACCTCGGCACGATGTCCGCCTGGAACGTCCTGTCCTCCATCGGGATCTTCCCGGTGCAGCCCGGCTACGACACCTGGGGACTGTCCACGCCCGTCTTCGAGCGGGTCGACCTCAGCCTCGACCGGCGCTACTACCCCCGCGGCGCCCTGACGGTCACGGCCCCCGGCACCTCGGACACCGACCGGTACATCCAGGCGGCCCGCCTCGACGGCTCGCCGTACGGCCGTACGTATCTGACGACCGACACGCTGAAGGACATCCGCTCCCTGCGCTTCACGGTCGGCTCCGAGCCGTCCGAGTGGGGAACCTCGGCCTCGGCGGCGCCCCCGGTCCTGAAGTGACACCCGGCACGCACTGAGGACAATGAGTCCCGCCCCTGTTCCGAGGGGCGGGACTTAATGCGCTGTTAACTGTGCGTAACTTGATCGTACTTGACCGTAATCACCAGTCCGGGTTTGACTGCACGTTCACCCGTCGTCGACGCGAGAGAAAGCCCTTGATCTCCGACCTCCTCGCACCACTCGACCTGGCGTTCTGGAACATCGAGTCCGACCGGCACCCGATGCACCTCGGAGCCCTCGGCGTCTTCGCCGCGCACTCGCCCACCGCCGGCGCCCACGCGGCGGACCTGCTCGCGGCCCGCGCCGCCGCCGTCCCCGGGCTGCGCATGCGCATCCGCGACGTCTGGCAGCCCACCGCGCCGCTCGCCTTCGGCAGCGCCGCCCGCGAGCCCGCGCCCGACTTCGAGCCGCTGGACCACGTCCTGCTGCACAAGCCCACCGCCGACTTCCACGCCGAGGCCGGCCGGCTCATGGAACGCCCGCTGGAGCGCGGCCGGCCCCCGTGGGAGGCGCATGTGCTGCCCGGCGAGGACGGCACGTCCTTCGCCGTGCTCTTCAAGTTCCACCACGCGCTCGCCGACGGGCTCAGGGCCCTGATGCTCGCCGCCGCCATCATGGACCCGATGGACCTGCCGGAACCCCGCCCGCGCCCCGCGGAACCGCCCCGGGGGCTCTTCCCGGACGTCCGCAGACTGCCGGGACTGGTCCGCGGCACCCTCTCCGACGTGAGCCGCGCCCTCGACATCGGCACCTCGGTGGCCCGCGCCACCCTCACCGCGCAGTCCTCGCCCGCCCTCACCTCCGCGCCCACCGGCACCCGGCGCACCGCGGGGGTGGTCCTCGACCTGGACGACGTGCACATCGTCCGCAAGACCGTCGGCGGCACCGTCAACGACGTCCTGATCGCCGTCGTCGCCGGCGCGCTCCGCCGCTGGCTCGACGAGCGCGGTGACGGCAGCGAGGGAGTCTCCCCGCGCGCCCTGATCCCCGTCTCCCGGCGCCGGCCGCGCACCGCGCAGCCGCAGGGCAACCGGCTCTCCGGCTACCTGATACGGCTTCCCGTCGACGATCCCGACCCGCTCGGGCGGCTGCGTGCCGTACGGACGGCGATGGACCGGAACAAGGACGCCGGACCCAACCGGGGCGCCGGCGCCGTCGCGCTGCTCGCCGACCACGTGCCGCCGCTCGGGCACCGGATCGGCGGGCCCGTCGTGGGCCAGGCCGCCCGGCTGCTGTTCGACATCCTCGTCACCAGCGTGCCGCTGCCCAGCCTCGGCCTGAAGCTCGGCGGCTGCCCGCTCGCCGAGGTCTATCCGTTCGCCCCGCTGGCCCGCGGCCAGGCCCTCGCGGTGGCCGTCTCGACGTACCGGGGGAAGGTCCACTACGGGCTTGTGGCCGACGCCGAGGCCGTCCCCGACCTCGATCTGCTGGCCCGTTCCCTGACCGAGGAGGTGCGCGTACTGATCACCGCCTGCACGCCTTGATCACCACGGGTTTGGTGCCGCGCGCGATTGGTCCGTAAAATTCCGCCTTCGAAAGCGAGCGCGGTTCGAACGCGGCGCACAACCCGAGGAACGGCAGCAGCGATGACGGTGACAGAGGACGGCCGGGCGACCCCCGCCGTGGACACGACAGAGATGGCGGACGTCGCGTTCGGTCCCGGCATCGACCCGGAACGACTGGCCGTCTGCCTCGGCGTGCTCGACGAACTCGAGAAGATCGAGGTCGACCACCCCGACGCCATCGCCGTGCGCCGCGCCACCGCCGGCATCTACCGCACCGTGAAGCAGCGCCGCCGCCAGGAGCGCCGCGCCGCCAAGACGGCCCACGACAAGATGGTCACCGAGGCCACCGCGACCGGTTCCGCGCAGCGCATCGACGACGAGACCGAAGGCATCCTCCCCTCGTCCGTGACCGACGCCGGCCAGATCGCGGGCATACTCCAGCGCCCGCGCTCCTGCTACACCTGCAAGACGCGGTACGTCGAGGTCGACTACTTCTACCACCAGCTCTGCCAGGACTGCGCCGCGCTGAACCGCTCGCGCCGCGACGCCCGTACCGACCTCACCGGCAAGCGGGCGCTGCTCACCGGCGGCCGCGCCAAGATCGGCATGTACATCGCGCTGCGCCTGCTGCGGGACGGTGCGCACACCACGATCACCACGCGCTTCCCGAACGACGCGATCCGCCGCTTCAAGGCCATGGACGACTCGGCGGACTGGATCCACCGCCTGGAGGTCGTCGGCATCGACCTGCGCGACCCGGCCCAGGCCGTCGCCCTGGCCGACCGCGTCGCCGAGCAGGGCCCGCTCGACATCCTGATCAACAACGCCACGCAGACCGTGCGCCGGCTGCCCTCCGCCTACGCCGCGCTCGTCGAGGGCGAGAGCGCACCGCTGCCGGCCGGTGAACTCCCCGCCCAGCACGTCATCGGCGCCTTCAACTCCGGTGCGGTCGACGGACTGCAGGCGCTGCCGGTCGGCGTCTCCGGCCTGGAGGCGCAGAAGGTGGCCGACCTCGCCCTGGTCGCCGGAAACGCCAGCGTGGTCCGCCACCGCGAGGGCACCGCCATCGACGCGGGCGGCCTGCTCCCCGACGTCGTCGAGAGCAACACCTGGGTGCAGACCATCGAGCAGATCTCCCCGGTCGAGCTGCTCGAGACCCAGCTCTGCAACTACACGGCGCCGTTCATCCTGATCAGCAAGCTGCGGCCGCAGATGGCCGAGGCCGCCCGCACGGCGTCCAGCGGGCGCGCGTACGTCGTCAACGTCTCCGCGATGGAGGGCGTGTTCGGCCGCGGCTACAAGGGTGCCGGTCACCCGAACACGAACGCCGCGAAGGCCGCCATGAACATGGTGACCCGAACCAGCGCCCAGGAGATGTTCGAGGCCGACGGCATCCTGATGACCTCGGTCGACACCGGCTGGATCACCGACGAGCGCCCGCACTACGACAAGCTGCGCCTGGCCGACGAGGGCTTCCACGCCCCGCTGGACCTCGTCGACGGCGCGGCCCGCGTGTACGACCCTGTCGTCCGCGGCGAACTGGGCGAGGACCTGTACGGCGTCTTCCTGAAGGACTACGCGCCCGGCAAGTGGTGAACCCGCGGCTACGGCGCGGACCCTCGCACGCCGGGGGTCCGCTGCCGCAGCCGTTCCTGGACGCCCGTCGCGGGGGAGTCGGCACTGGCCGCCCGCACGCGCGTCCCCCCGTCGACCAGCAGGTCGGCGCCGGTGATCCAGCCGGCCGCGTCGGAGACCAGCCAGGTCACGGCGTCGGCGACGTCCTCGGGCCGTCCGATGCGGCCGAGCGGGAGCGAGGCGCCCAGCAGGTCCTCCGAGCCCTCCCACACGAAGCGGGCCATCTCGGTACGGACGAGGCCGGGGGAGACCGAGTTGACCCGCACCCTCGGGGCCAGCTCTCCGGCCAGCTGCCGGGTGAGATGCAGCAGCGCGGCCTTGCTGGTGCCGTACGCCCCGACCTGGGGGCCGACATGTCCGGCGCCCTCCGTGCAGACGTTGACCACGGACCCGCCGTGTTCGCCCATCCACGCCCGCCACGCGCACTGCACCAGGCGCAGCGGCGCCTCGACGTTCACGGCGAACGCCTCGCGCCAGCGTTCCGGGTCGGCGTCCATGAGCGGGCCGTAGGGCTGGTTGGTCGCCGCGTTGTTGACCACGATGTCCAGGCGTCCGAAGGTGCGCACGGTCAGGTCGGTCAGTTCCCTCAGATGCGTTCCGTCGTCTACGGAACCGGCGAGTCCGATGCCGCCGATCCTCTCGGCCGCGCGCCGCACCGCGTCCGGGTCCCGCGCGCTCACGCACACCCGGACACCCGCTCCGGCGAGCGCCTCGGCGACGGCGAGACCGATCCCGCGCGAGGCGCCGGTGACGACGGCGGCCCTGCCCTGAAGTCCGTACGGCGACGTCATCCGCGTACCGTCTCATGACGGGCCGTCAGCCGACAGACCTCGTCGCCGACCACCGCGGCCCGCCATCCGGAGCCCTCTCCCCGGAGCCCGTCACCCGGAGTCCTCTCCCCAGAGCCCGCCGCTCGGAACCCGTCACCCGCTGCCGTCGTCGCCCGCCGGACGCGCGACGGCAGCGGGCCCCGCGGAGGTGACCGTCAGTCCGCGGCTCCCAGCCTCGCGGCGGGTTCCGCCGGGCCGGCCGGCGGAACCGGGCGTCGCGGATGCCGCGCGCCGGCTCGGTCGCCGGCCCACGCGGAACGTTCCGCCACCAGCTCCAGCAGCGTCCGCCAGTCCTCCATGTCCCCGGCGTACAGACCGGGGACCCGGCCCGCGTCGTCCGCCTGCCGCAGGGTCACCGCGTCCTCGGCCAGCGGGTCCTGCTCGAAGGCGGCCGCCTCGTGGCGGGTCATCGCGCCGCCCGGAACGGCCGGGGCGAGCGGGTCGCGCGGCGCCGGCCCGCGGCCCGACGAGGCGGCCGCCAGGTAGCGCTCGGCCGCGACGTGCAGACGGACGAGGCCCGAGACCCGCTCGCCGAGCAGCGGCCGCACCGCGTCGGCGGCGAGGCCGGCGTGCCCGGCGTCGTCGCCCGGCCTGAGCAGATGCCCGATGTCGTGCACCAGGCCCGCGACCTGGAGCTCCTTGTCGCTGGGATGGCTACGGCGCAGCAGCGCCGCGGTCTGCAGGGCGTGGTCGTGCAGATCGACGGGGTCGCCGACGGTCACCGGCCCGCCCGGGCGCGGCCGGGGGCGGGCGGGCCCGGGGATGTCGTGGACGCCCCGGCCCGCGTGCAGCAGATCCATCAGCTCCTCGACGCCGCGCAGCTCCATGCGTCAGTCCTCCCGCGAGAAAGGCCGTTGCCGTGCGACAGCACAGCACGGCCTCTTTGCGAACCGGCCAACGGGACCTGAACTGCGTGACGTCTTCGTGCCGGATGCGCGCGGCCGTCGGGCGATCGTGACCCAGTCCCGCCCGCCGGCCGGCCCCGACGCCCCCGTCCAGGGGCGAAATTGAGCCGAATGGGTGGTCGCGAAGAGGGCATCATGTTTCAAATCGCCGCAGATCGCGGCTTGATGGAGCCTGGAAGACGTGTGACAGTAACCTCACGTTTTCAGCCCCATAGAGCGGGGGCCCGCTCATTTGGTTAGGCTGTAGCCGACGGACAGACTTACTGGGGTCCACCCACACCCACGGTCCGTCCCGGGACATGCCGGTCACCACGGCCTGCTCTCACACGAGTTACCGGCGCCACCGCGTCCCTAACTGCTTCGACTCAGACCCGAGCGGACGTCAGGCGACCCGAGAGCACCGGGCCCTAGCGTCCCGAGGGTGACCCGACACATAAGGAGTGCGCGGTGACACCAGAGAAGACGAAACTCGATCAGGGCCCCAAGGAACGCAGGGAGCACCTCGGCGGTGGTTCCGACACCAAGCTCGGAAGCCTGGACGTGTGGGCCAGGTCCGCTCCCATCCGCCTCGCGGGCTACGAGGACGACCTCGCCGAGCCCCACATCCTGCCCAGCGTCGACTGACCGACGCCGGCAGCCGGCGGGATCGAGGGCGGCACGGGAGTGCCGGCCCCGCCGTCACGCCGAACAGGAGAAGCCGCGGCCGACGAACGGCCGCGGCTTCCGCATGTGACGCCACCTCCAGGCCGCACGCCGCAGCCCCCGCCGCCCTCCGTCCGGACGCCGACGGCCGCCTGCGGCCTCCGGCCCGACGCGGCTCCTCAGCCGAGCGGAGCCGTGCGTCGCCACGGGTGGAGTACCTCGAGTTGCCCGGCCACGTCGAGCAGGGTCTCCTCCGAGCCGGGCATGCCGACGAGCTGGACGGCACAGGGGGCGCCGTTCGGCAGCTTTCCGAACGGGACCGACATCGCGGGCCAGCCGGTGAGGTTCCAGGGCGGCGTCATCGGCGAGTAGTTGGTGTTGGCCAGGATGTTGCGCAGCCAGCCCCGCTTGTGCCAGTCGGCGGAGGCGGGACTGCGCCGGGCGAGCGCCGGGGTGAGCAGCACGTCGTACTCCGCGAAGAACGCCGCCAGGCGCCCGCGCAGCTGCTCGCGGCGTTCCCCCTTGCGCACGCCCGTCACGAAGCGGCGGCCGACCGCGGCGTGGACGCGGGTGCGCCGGGCCAGCCGGCGCGGGTCGAGGTCCTCGGCGTCGACCGCGGTGCCCGCCGTCCAGTGCGCGAGCGAGGTCGTGCTCAGCCACAGCGGGTACGGCGGGTTCGCGGTCCGCACCCGGTGCCCCGCCTCGGCGAGGAGCGCGCCGGCCTCCCGGGCCGCGTTCGTATACGGCCGCGTGACGCGTATTCCGGCCAGCGGGCTGCGCACCGACAGGGCGATCCTGCGGGTGGCGGGCTCCGCGGGCGGGGCCGGTTCGAGGTCGGCGAGGAGGGCGAACACCAGCCGCGCGTCCTCGACCGTCGTGGCCAGCGGGCCGTTCTCCGACATGCCGAACCAGTCGCCGTGACCGATCCCGGCGGGGATCACCCCGTGGCCCGGCTTCAGGGTCACCAGACCGCAGTTGGCGGCCGGTATGCGCAGCGAGCCCATGCCGTCGTTGCCGAGCGCGACCGGCACCATCGCGGCGGCGACCGCGGCCGCGCTGCCGCCCGAGGAGCCGCCCGCGGTGCGGGACAGGTCCCAGGGGTTGCGCGCGTTGCCGTACACGCCCTCCGTGGTGCCGAAGACGCAGAGTTCGGGCACGTTCGTCAGGCCCACCACGACGGCGCCCGCCGCACGCAGCCGGGCCACGGTGACGTGGTCCTCGTCGGCGAGGGTGTCCGGGGTCGCGGCGGATCCGTTGCGGGTCTGTTCGCCGCGTACCGCGAGGTTGTCCTTCACCGCGATCGGCACGCCCGCCAGCGGGAGCCGGTCCAGGTCCCTGCCGGCCAGCTCGTCGGCCTCGGCGAGGGCGGCCTCGGCGCGGACCGTGCGGAAGGCGCCGACGCGCCCGTCGAGGCGTTCGATCCGTGCGAGGTGTTCGGCCACCACCTCGCGGGGGGTGACCTTCTTCTCGCGAACGGCTGCGGCGATCTCGGTGGCGGTCCGGCCGGCCCAGGTGGTCACGGGCGCTCCTCACTCGTGTCGTACTGGTGAGTAGTTACGGGGAGCACTCTGCCCGCAGCCCGGGCACCGCGTCGAGAGCCCACGGCCCCCGACCTTCGGCCCGGCCTCCCGGTCCGCACGTGACGCGGCAAGCGGGCGCCCCCTCCCCGAGGACGGCCGACACGCCCGCGGCACGGCCGGACCGACCCGGGCGTGCTCAGGTCCGGCCCCGGGTGTGCTCAGGCCCGGACCGGGGTGTGCCCAGGCCCGGCCCCGGGCGCGGCCGGATCGGTCCCTGGTGTGCCCTGGTCGGTCCCTGGCGTGCCCGGTCGGCGACCCGGCCGCCGAACCGAAGCGCGCCCGACGCTGTACGCGGACGGGTGGGCGGGGAGATCCTCGGGACCGAGCACTCCGCCGTACCCGGCCGTGGAACCCCCTGACGCCGACGGAAAGGCCCGCCGTGTCCCCGAGCCCCGCCCGCGTCGTCGCGGTCGACACCCACGACATCCGCTTCCCCACCTCGCGCGAGCTCGACGGCTCGGACGCGATGAACCCGGACCCCGACTACTCGGCCGCCTACGTCGTGCTGCGCACCGACGCCTCGGACGGAACCGAGGGGCACGGGTTCGCCTTCACGATCGGGCGGGGCAACGACGTCCAGGTCGGCGCGATCGACGCGCTGCGGGGACACGTCGTCGGGCGGTCCCTCGACGAGCTGTGCGCCGACCCCGGCTCCCTCTCCCGCGACCTCGTCGGCGACAGCCAACTGCGCTGGCTCGGACCCGAGAAGGGGGTGATGCACATGGCGATCGGGGCCGTCGTCAACGCCGTGTGGGACCTGGCCGCACGGCGCGCGGGCCGTCCGCTGTGGCGACTGCTCGCCGAGGCGGATCCCGAATGGCTGGTCTCCCAGGTCGACTTCCGCTACATCACGGACGCGCTGACGCCCGACGAGGCGCTGCGCCTGCTGCGCCGGGGCAGGGAGGGCGCCGAGGAGCGCGCCGCGACCCTGCGCGCACGGGGCTACCCCGCGTACACCACCTCGCCCGGCTGGCTCGGCTACAGCGACGACAAGCTCACGCGGCTGGCCGTCGAAGCGGTCGCCGGGGGATTCCGGCAGATCAAGCTCAAGGTGGGCGCCGACCTGGAGGACGACCTGCGGCGCCTGCGCGCCGCCCGGGCCGCGGTGGGCCCGGACGTCCGTATCGCCGTCGACGCCAACCAGCGCTGGGACGTGGAGGAGGCGATCACCTGGACCAAGGCGCTCGCCCCGTACCGGCCGTACTGGATCGAGGAGCCGACCAGCCCCGACGGCATCCTCGGCCACGCGGCGGTGCGCGCGGCGGTCGCCCCGGTCAAGGTCGCCACCGGCGAGCACGTGCACAACCGCGTCGTCTTCAAGCAGCTCCTCCAGGCGGGCGCCCTCGACATCGTGCAGATCGACGCCGCACGGGTCGGCGGTGTCAACGAGAACCTCGCCATCCTGCTCCTCGCCGCCAGGTTCGGCGTCCCGGTCTGCCCGCACGCCGGAGGGGTGGGCCTGTGCGAACTCGTCCAGCACCTCTCGATGTTCGACTTCGTCGCCCTGTCCGGGACCACCGACGACCGTGTCATCGAGTACGTGGACCATCTGCACCACCACTTCACCGACCCGGTGGTGATCACCGACGGCCACTACACCGCGCCCACCGCGCCGGGCTTCTCCGCCGCGATGCGGCCCGGGTCCGTCGCGGAGTTCGGCTATCCCGGCGGCACCTTCTGGACCGCCGACCTCACCCGGCACCAGGCCGACGACCCGAAGGGGCACGCCGTATGACGGACTCTCAGGAACTGGACGGGCTCAGGGCCCTGGTGACCGGGGGCGCCTCCGGGATCGGCAGGGCGGCCGCCGGTCTCCTCGCCGCCCGCGGCGCCCGGGTCGCCGTCCTCGACCTCGACCCGTCGTCCGTCGGCAAGCCGCTGACCGGCCACCGGGCCGACGTCACCGACGACGGCTCCGTGCGCGCGGCCGTCGCCGCCGCGGCCGCGGACCTGGGCGGCCTCGACATCCTGGTCAACAACGCGGGCATCGGCGCCCGCGGCACCGTCGAGGACAACGACGACGCGGAATGGCACCGGGTCCTGGACGTCAACCTCCTCGGCATCGTGCGGACGACCCGCGCCGCCCTGCCCCACTTGCGGGAATCAGCGCACGCGGCCGTCGTGAACACCTGCTCCGTGGCGGCCACGGCGGGGCTGCCGCAGCGGGCGCTGTACTCCGCGTCCAAGGGAGCCGTCCTCGCGCTGACCCTCGCCATGGCCGCCGACCACGTCGGCGAAGGCATCCGCGTCAACTGCGTCAACCCCGGCACGGTGGACACCCCTTGGGTCGGCCGGCTCCTGGACGCCGCCCCCGATCCGGCGGCCGAACGCGCCGCCCTGGAGGCGCGCCAGCCCACCGGCCGCCTCGTGTCGGCCGCGGAAGTCGCGGGCGCCATCGCCTACTTGGCGAGCCCGCTGTCCGGATCCACCACCGGCACCGCGCTCGCGGTGGACGGCGGCATGCAGGGACTGCGGCCGCGTCGGGCGGTCCGGTGAACGCCCTCGGCGCCGCCGGCGTCCCCGTCAGCGCGCTGTCCTTCGGTGCCGCGGGCATCGGCAACCTGTACACCGAGGTCACCGACGAGCAGGCGTACGAGGCCGTCGGCGCCGCCTGGACGAGCGGCATCCGCTACTTCGACACGGCCCCGCACTACGGCCTCGGTCTCTCCGAACGGCGCCTGGGCGCGGCCCTGCGCGGCCTGCCCCGCGATCAGTACACCGTCTCGACCAAGGTGGGCCGCCTCCTGGAGCCCGCCGACGGGGGCGGTGACGACCGGGCGGACGGCTTCGCGGTGCCGGCCACCCACCGCCGCGTGTGGGACTTCAGCGCCGACGGCGTACGACGGAGCCTGGACGCCAGCCTCGAACGGCTCGGCCTCGACCGGGTGGACGTCGTCTACCTCCACGACCCCGACGACCACGAGGAGCAGGCGTTCCGCGAGGGCTTTCCCGCACTGGCCGAGCTGCGCTCGCAGGGCGTCGTACGCGCGATCGGCGTGGGCATGAACCAGACCCGGATGCTGACCCGGTTCGTCCGCGAGACCGATGTCGACGTGGTGCTCTGCGCGGGCCGCTACACCCTCCTGGACCACGACGCGCTCACCGGGCTGCTGCCCGCCGCACAGGCCCGCGGCACCTCCGTCGTCATCGGCGGCGCCTTCAACTCCGGCCTGCTGGCCGACCCGAGGCCCGGAGCGACGTACAACTACGCGGCGGCGCCGGGCGCGTTGCTGGAGCGTGCCCTGCGGCTGAAGGAGATCGCGGGACGCCACGGCACCACCCTGCGCGCCGCCGCCCTGGCCTTCCCGGCCGCCCACCCCGCGGTGGTGAGCGTCCTGGCCGGGGCCCGCTCGGCGGCCGAAGTCCGCGACTGTGCCGAGCGGTTCGCGGAGCCGGTGCCCCCGGACTTCTGGCGGGAACTGCGCACGGAGGGCCTGCTCCCCACCACCGCGCCCCTGGCAGCTCTCCCGGCGTCCGGGCCCGGCCCCGGGTCCTAGCGCCGGGCCCCCCGCTCGGCGGCGCCCTCCAGCCGGGTCGGGGGGAGGAAGTCGCGCACATAGGTCCGGTGCCAGCAGGCGCCCGTCTCGCGCAGCTCGCGCCAGGTCGTGTAGCGGTAGCGGAAGAGACGGGCGCGGACGTAGCGGGGCGGTGCGTCGGCCGGGAACGGGGAGCGGCGCAGCAGCCGCAGCGTGTCGCGGTCGTTCTCCAGCAGCCGCTCCACGAGGCCGGAGAACCAGGTGCCGGCGTAGCCGGGGGACAGCGCCACGAACCACATCAGCCAGTCGAGCCGCAGGTGGTAGGGCGCGAACTGGCGCGGCCAGTGCCGCGGATCACCCGGTTTGCCCTTGAACTCGTACTCCCGCCAGTCGGCGTCCTCGCGCGGCACCTCGTCCGCCGTGCCCTCGACGACCACCTCGTGACGCATCCTGCTGACACTGCCGAACGCCCCGTAGGTGTTCACCAGATGCAGCGGGTCGAAGGAGCGGTTCATGACCTGCCGCCGGGAGATCAGATTGCGTGCCGGGCGGTAGCTGAGGGCCAGCAGACCCGCGGCCACCACCAGCACGACCACCTCGTACCACAGCGGTGTCGCGGGGGTCCGGGGAGCGGTGACGGGAAGTTCGGTCACGCTCAGTGCGAGCACGATCGTCGTCCAGTTCAGCCAGGAGAAGTTGCCGGAGAGCACCAGCCAGAGCTGGGTGAGGATCATCAGCGAGGCCGCCGCCGTCGCGACCGGCTGCGGGGTGAACAGCAGAACCGGGAGAACGAGTTGGGTGAAGTGGTTGGCGGCCACCTCGATCCGGTGGAACGGCTTCGGCAGATGGTGGAAGAACCAGCTCAGCGGGCCCGGCATCGGCTGGGTCTCGTGGTGGTAGTAGAGGCAGGTCAGCTTCCGCCAGCAGGCGTCGCCCCGCATCTTGATCAGCCCCGCGCCGAACTCCACGCGGAACAGCACCCAGCGCATGAGGAACAGCACGACGACCGGCGGCGCCACCTCGTCGTTGCCGAGGAACACCGCGAGGAATCCCACCTCCAGCAGCAGCGACTCCCAGCCGAACGCGTACCAGGTCTGGCCGACGTTGACGACCGACAGGTACAGGGCCCACGGCACGAGCCACAGCAGCATCGCGCCCCAGAGCGGCAGCAGCCCGTCGAGTCCGGCGGCCAGCGCCAGCGACACCGCGCAGCCCGACCAGCACCAGGCGGCGTAGAACCGGTCCGAGTAGTACCGGTGGAAGACGCTCGGCGCGTCCCGGAACGCGACGTGCCGCACGAAGCGGGGCACGGGCAGCATCCCGCGCTCCCCGGTCAGCGCCCGGAACTGCAGGGCCGCGCCCAGGAACGCGACCAGGTACAGCACGGCCAGCCCCCGCTGGAACACCAGCCGGCTCAGCTCGTACCCGGGTGCGACGAACCACTCCATGGCGGGTGCTCCTCTCCCCTCCATTGTGACGCTGGGTGACCGTTTTCCGCTTGCGTGCGCCAAGAGAGTGACGCAGAGAATGAGGCACGGACAGCCCGGGACGAACGGGAGTACGCGTGCACATACCCACCAGGACCTTCGCCGCGGCCTGCGCGCTCGCGGCGGCACTCCTCGTCGTCGCGGGCTGTGGCGGCGGTGGCGGGGACACGGCGCCGAACGGATCCACCGGCGGCGACGTGCTGCTCCAGCCCCTCGCGGTCCAGGGGCCCGACCCCTTCACACAGCCCACCGACACCACCCCCGCGCCCCGGTCGCCCGTCACCCGAACGCCGCAGTCCCCGGACACCGGTGCTCAGCGGGCGCGCACCGTCTCGGGCGCCACCCCGGGTCTCTACGGCGGCACCCTGAACACCGGGAGCTGCGACGTGGAGCGGCAGATCCGGTACCTCGCCGCCGAACCGGCCAAGGCCCGGGCCTTCGCCGGCCTCTCCGGCGTCTCGGCGGGGTCCGTCCCCGAGTACCTGCGGCGGCTCACCCCGGTCGTGCTGCGCGCCGACACCGGCGTCACCGATCACGGCTTCGCCGCCGGACGGGCGACGGACTTCCAGGCCGTGCTCCAGGCCGGTACGGCCGTCCTCGTCGACGACCGGGGCGTACCCCGGGTCCGCTGCGCGTGCGGCAACCCGCTGGGCCGGCCGACCGCGCTCGACGCGAACCCGGACACCCGGGGCACGCCGTGGAGCGGGTACCGGCCCGCCGAGGTCGTCATGGTGACGCCGGCGCCCGACGCGATCACGGCCATCACGATCGTGGACGACGGCGACGACACCTGGATCGAGCGGCCGGTCGGCTACGACGGCCACCGCCACGACCACGCCGTGCCGCCGCCCGACGGCTCGGTGCCCGTGCCGCGGGACTCCGCCTCCGCGCGCGAGCCCTCCGCCGACACCTCGCAGGGCGGCCGGAGTCCGTCCCCCGACCCCTCCGACTGCGCCACACCGACCGCGACCGTGACCCCGACGCCGGGCGACGGCGAGGGCACCCCGGGCGAGAGTGCCGGGCCCCGCAGCACGCCCTCCGCCCGTCCGAAGCCCACCGCGCGTCCCACGCCCAGCGGCATCCCGACGGACGACACCGCCATGGACGTCGCCGCGCCGGGCCGCTCCGCGAGCCCGGGTGCCGAGTCCCCGCACTGTCCGGGAGCCACCGTCACGGCACCGCCGACCACGGGGTCCGCGACCACTCCGGCACCCCCGGGCGGCACCACGGCCCCGCCGACCGGCCCGTCCGCCCCCGGCCGCTCCGGCTCCCCGGAGCCACGGGTCCCGTCCGACGACCCGGGCACGCCCACCGAGGACACCGATCCGGACGAGCCCGACGCTCCCGACGACGGGTTGATCCCCGACGCGCTGACCGGTCCCGACAGCGTCTTCGAGGTCTCGGCCGACTCCCCCGGGACGTGAACACCCTCGCGTCCGGGGGGGCCCGGAACCATGCCCTCCAGAAGTCGAACAATCGGGCAAATGCTGGCATGGTGGCCCCATGGTTGATCGGGGAGCGAGCGCCCTGTCACTCCCGGACGACTGGCCCGCCCACCCGGATCCGATCCTGGCGCTCAACCGCATGGGCAGCTTCGACTGGGACCTGGACACCGGTCTGATGCAGATGGACGCCCAGGCCCACGAGATCTTCGACGTGCGCCCGGACGAATACGACGGGCGCCCCGCCACCCTGTCCATGCGCGTGCCGCCGGCCGAGTCGCGCCGCCTCGACACGATGGTCTCCCACGCCCTCAAGGACGGCAGCGAGAACTACGGCGCCTACTTCCGTATCCGGCGCCGTGACGGCGCCCTGCGCTGGACCCACACCCAGGGATACATCCGCCGCGACGAGAACGGCCGGCCGCGCCGGATCATCGGCATCGTCCGGGACGCCACGGCGGAGCTCGACGAGAGCGTGGCGCGCCGGGAACAGGCCGCCCGGCACGAGGTACGGCGCCAGCAGACCAGCGTCGTCCAGCTCACCACGGCCGCGCTGGCCCACGCCGTCACCGTGCAGGACGTCATCGACGTGCTCCAGGACACCCACGGCCTCACCCACCTCGGGGCGGCCAGCCTGGTGATGGGCCTGGTGGAGGCCGGCCGCATCCGCATGGTCGCCACGGGCCCCGAGCACAGCTACGTCCCCGGCACCCGCGTCACACGCCTGGACGCGCAGTACCCGATGAACGAGGTCGTAAGGACCCTCGTACCCCACTTCATCGAGTCGCCCGAGGAGTTCGCCGAGTCGTATCCGCTGCTGTGGCCGAACATCACCGGTCTGAAGATCACCTCGGCCGCGTATCTGCCGCTCATCGTGCAGGCCCGCCCCATCGGCGCGATCGGCCTCCTCTACAACGACCGGCACGGCTTCTCCGAGGACGAGCGCAACGTCCTCGTCGCGCTCGGCAGCAGCATCGCCCAGAGTCTCCAGCGGGCCATGTTCTTCGAACAGGAGAAGGACCTCGCCCAGGGCCTCCAGCAGGCCATGCTGCCGCGCTCCATCCCCAGCGTGAGCGGCGCCGACATCGCCGTCCGCTACCGGTCCGCCTCGCTCGGCCGCGACATCGGCGGCGACTGGTACGACCTGATCCCGCTGCCCGGCGGACGCGTCGGCGCCGTCATCGGCGACGTCCAGGGCCACGACACCCACGCCGCCGCGGTCATGGGCCAGCTCCGCATCGTCCTGCGCGCCTACGCGGCCGAGGGCCACACCCCGGCCACCGTGATGGCCCGCGCGTCGGTCTTCCTCCACGAACTCGACACCGAACGCTTCGCGACCTGCCTGTACGCGGAGATCGACCTGTCCACCGGGGTGACCCAGCTGGTCCGGGCCGGCCACATCGACCCGCTCGTCCGCTACGCCGACCGGAGCTGCCGGCGGCTGCCGCTGGAGGGCGGCCTGCCGCTCGGCCTGTCCGCCGAGTTCGGGCGCCTCGAATACCCGGTCGCCACCATCGAGCTCGACCCCGGAGAGACCCTGCTGCTGTGCACCGACGGGCTCGTCGAGGAGCCCGGTGTCGACCTCGACGAGGGCATGCGCATCCTCGGGGACGTCATCCGCGGCGGCCCGAACGACGTCAGCGACCTCGCCGACCGGCTCATCGACATGGCCGAGGACCGCGGCGGCGACGACGACGTCGCCCTGCTGCTCCTGCGCCGCCACGGACTGATCGACCAGCGCTCCGGCGGACGCCTCCAGCAGCATGTGGCGCCCGGCGACCCGGAGGCGCTGAGCGAGGCGCGCCACATGATCCGGGCCGCGGTGCGCGCCTGGGGGGCCGGGGACCGGGCCGACGAGATCGAGCTGGTCGCCGACGAACTGATCACCAACGCGCTCATGCACACCGAGGGGTCGGCCATCGTGACCCTGCGCGTCCTGACCGGATCCGAACGCCGGCTGCGCGTCGAGGTCGAGGACTCCTCCAGCGCGCTGCCGCGCCGCCGCGAGGCGGGCGAGTCCGGGGTCTCGGGCCGCGGACTGCTGCTCGTCGACCGCCTCACCGACGTCTGGGGCGTCGAGGCGCGCGGCGGCGGCAAGGTCGTGTGGTGCGAGTTCCTGGTCCGGGAACGCGGCTGATCCCGGGCGTCGTCGGCGCCGGATGGCACTCTGGACGTATGCCGGAACTGCCCGAGGTCGAAGCGCTCAAGGATTTCCTGGCCGGACATCTCGTCGGCCGCCGGATCGTGCGCGTGCTGCCCGTCGCCGTCAGCGTCCTGAAGACGTACGACCCTCCCGTCTCGGCGCTGGAGGGACGCGAGGTCACGGCCGTCCGCCGGTTCGGCAAGTTCCTGGACATCGGCACGGACGGCCCGCACCTCGTCACGCATCTGGCCCGTGCGGGCTGGCTGCACTGGAAGGACACGCTCCCCGACGGCCCGCCCCGGCCCGGCAAGGGGCCGCTCGCCCTGCGCGTCGCCCTGGAGACCGGCGAGGGCTTCGACCTCACCGAGGCGGGCACCCAGAAGCGCCTCGCCGTGTACGTCGCCGAGGACCCGGAGCAGATCCCCGGTGTGGCCCGGCTCGGACCCGACCCGCTCGCCGGTGACTTCGACGAGGAGCGGTTCGCCGGGCTGCTCCACGGCGAGCGGCGCCGGCTCAAGGGCGCGCTCCGCGACCAGAGTCTGATCGCGGGCGTGGGCAACGCCTACAGCGACGAGATCCTGCACGCCGCCCGGATGTCGCCGTTCAAGATCGCCTCCTCGCTGACCCCCGAGGAGACCCGGCGGCTGTACGAGGCGCTGCGCGGCACGCTCGCCGAGGCGGTGGAGCGCTCCCACGGTTTGGCGGCCGGACGGCTGAAGTCGGAGAAGAAGAGCGGGTTGCGGGTGCACGGGAGGACGGGGGAGCCCTGCCCGGTGTGCGGTGACATCATCCGCGAGGTCTCCTTCAGCGATTCGTCGTTGCAGTACTGCCCGACCTGCCAGACGGGAGGCAAGCCGCTCGCGGACCGGCGGATGTCCCGGCTGCTCAAGTAGGCCGACCGCCCCCGGTCTGCCGTGGCTCGCTCAGGGGGAGTTGAGCGTCACGAGGTGCTCGCCGTCCGCCGTGCGCACCTCGAATCTGCGGATCTCCTCGGTCCGCATCGACGAACCGCCCTGCATGGTGATGGTGGCCTCGTTGTGCGCGGGCTCCATCCAGCTCGTCACCGACTGCTCGGAGCCGTCCTTGCCGATGGCGACGAGCTCGCAGGAGCGGGGTCCGTCGGCGTCCTTGACCTCGACCTCGATGTCGCTGCCCCAGAGCCGTTCCCGGGTGGTCACCTGGGCCCACACGCCGGTCTCCGCGTCGGTCCTGGCCATCTGGCTCGACGGAGGGCCGTCCGCGACGATCCTGTCCGAGGGGGAGTCCTGCCCGGCGGTCAGCGCGACCGCGGTGCCGCTCACCGCGAGCACCACGGAAGCCGCCAGGGCGAACAGCATGCGCCGGCGCCCGGCCCGGTTGCGGGTGGCCACCTCGCCGAGCAGTCGGTCGAGCAGGCGCGGCCCGGGGGCGGCGAATGGGTGGACGCTGCGCGGCGTCGACTGCCGGTACAGCATCAACTGCCGTGTGGCGGGGCGGTACTCGCTGACGAACGCCGTGCACTGAGCGCACTCCACGAGGTGGTCCTCGAAGCGGAAGGCTTCCGCCTCGCCGAGCACGCCGAGCGCATACGCGCCGACGTCGCGATGCCGTTCCAGGGACCTCATACCGAATACCGAATCCTCGTGGCGTTGGTGCGGACTGTGAGTGGTGTTGCTGTTGCCCACGGGTACGCACCAGACCGTCGAATCACTCAAGACTCGTCAGGAATCGGGGTCAGGACATTCGGAGCGGGGGCGCTCGCGGATTGGTGCGAGCCCCGGAAAATTGTTCGCGGACGGGTCGTGGCCGCCGCCGGAAGCCGTTCCGGCGCGGTCACGCCCGTCGTCAGAAGAGGTGGATGGCCAGATGGCCGAGCGGCAGCCCCAGCCGCCACGCCGCCGTCCACACCTTGGGACCGTCGTCCTCACCAGGCACGGAGCCGCCGCCGGGCACCGCGTCGAGGTCCGGAGCGAGCAGTTCCGTCTCCTCCAGCCACCGCCAGGCCGCCGACGCCAGCTCCAGATCCGGATCGGGCGCCGCGCGACCGGTCGCCTCCGCGGCGCGCAACTCCAGGCGCTCGCGCACCCAGGTGTGCCAGGGCTGGTCGTACGCCGTCAGCGAAAGCCACGTCTCCAGCTGGGTGATGACCCGGATCCCGGAGAGTTCACCACCGCTGTCGGACAGGAAGATCGTCAGCGCGAGGGCGTCGCGCCCGGCGCGGAACTCGAAGGAGGTGGGCGGCATCAGGTCGCCCGTCCGCAGCAGTTCGTCGGCGATGTACTCGGCGTACAACCAGGCCATGGGGACGGTGAGTTCGCCTCCGCCGGTGCCGTCCGTGCTCTCTTGCCCTCTGTGCAGCATCCCTTCCTGCCTTCCTCCGGTGCGTGCGCGTCGCCCGACCCCGGGCCCCAGTCCGGAACACGGATGAGGCAAGCTGATTGCTCAACCATGGTCCTCAGCAAGGCGCTTTACGGAGGTTTGACTAAGCCTTCGGTTTCACCGCAGGTCGGCCGCATATCCCGGAAGAACCCGGCGCAGGGCGCGCAGCGCGTAGTACGCGCGGGATTTCACCGTACCGGGTGGAATTCCCAGCGCTGCGGCGGCCTCCGCCACACTGGCCCCCTGGAAGTACACGAGCACCAGGACTTCACGGTGTTCGGGCGTGAGAGTCTTCACAGCCTCCCGCACATCGAGCGTCGCCGCCGACCGTTCGGCGTGATCGGCGCAGATCCGCGCGTTGTCGAGGATGTGGTCGCCGACCTCCGCGGGCCGGGCCTGCCGGGCCCGCCGCGCGTCGATGGCCAGCCGCCTTCCGACGGTCATCAGCCAGGGCCGTACGGAGTCGAAGTCGTCGGCGCGCAGTGCCTCGGGATGCTGCCAGGCGCGTACGAACGTCTCCTGCACCAGGTCCTCGGCGCGCTGGCGGTCGCCGTCGGACAGCCGCAGCAGCAGCGCGAACAGGGGCCGCCCGTGGTCGCGTTGGAGCGCGGCCAGCTCGTGCTCGGCGGTCGTCCTGGGGGCGATGGTGGTGGTTCCGGCCGTCATGGCGTGTATGTCAGCGCCCCGCGCCCCGCGCGGACAGGCCGGGAACGCGGTTGTGCGGTGGGCGGTCGAAGCGGTCGGTGAACGGTGCGCCGAACGGTCGGCCGAGGTGGAGCCCCGAATTCCGGGACCGCCGTGGTCGTACCGCCGTTCGTCCGGCGGGCAGGCGGGCGAACGCCGTACGGGTGACCCGTGGGGGGTGGCTCCTTGACTGTCGGAGCCCCGTATACGTGGATTCATATCTATTAGTAGGTAAATGCGACCGCATGGGGCCCGGCATGATCACACGCGCGCGACAGATCAATCTGGTCCTGGCGGCCGCCCTCATCGCGGCCGCGGTGGCGAGCCGGGCCCACGACACGGCCACGCACCACCGCGACGGGCGGCCGGGGCCCGCCGCGCCCGCCCGCGGCTTCACCCTCGTGGCGGGCGGCGGCGTCCTGCCGGACAGCACGGTCCTCGAACGGGCCGGCTCCGACGCGGGAGGCGCCGGATACGACTTCCGGCCGATGCTCGCGGGCGTCCGGCCCGTCGTCTCCCACGCCGATCTGGCGATCTGTCAGATGCGGACCGTGTACGACACCGGCGCCGCCGCCACCGGCACGTACGCCTTCAAGACCCCTCCCCAGCTGGCCGACGGACTCGCCGCCACGGGCTACGACTCCTGCTCCACCGCCTCGAACCACACCCTGGACGACGGCGCCGACGGGGTCCGGCGCACCCTGGACGCACTCGACCGGGCGGGCGTGCGGCACGCCGGGTCGGCACGCAGCGCCCGGGAGGCGAGCGCCGTCACGCTGATGCGGGCGGGCGGCGCCCGTGTCGCCCACCTCGCCTACACCGACGGTCTCGCGCTCCCGCAGGGGCAGTCCTGGGCGGTCGGCCTCGCCGACCCCGACCGGATCGTCGCGGACGCCCGTGCCGCCCGGAAGGCGGGCGCCGACGTGGTCGTCGTCTCCCTCGACTGGGGCACCGAGTGGCAGGACGAGCCGGACGAGCGCCAACTGGCGCTGAGCAGGCGACTGACCGCCTCCCGCACCGGCGGGCGGCCCGACATCGACCTGATCCTCGGCACCCGCTCCCACGTCCCGCAGGCGTACGAGAAGGTCAACGGCACGTGGGTCGTCTACGGCACCGGCGACCAGATCGCCGGCGAGATGTACAACGACCAAGGCGTGCAGGACCCGCGCGGCGACCAGAGCACCATCGGCCGCTTCACCTTCTCCCCGCCCGCGGGGCCGTCGCGGCGCTGGGAGGTGACGAAGGCCGAGTTCGTCCCGCTGGCCTTCGACCTCGACGCCGGCCGGGTCGTCGACCTGGACGCGGCGCTGGAACAGGGCGCCACCGTCGGCGCCGTGCGCGACCGGATCCGCGACGTCGTCCTCGGCCGGGGCGCGGGCCGTTCCGGCCTCGTCATGGCCGATTGACCACCCGGGCTCTGGCTACGGCACGACGGTGACCGGCCAGCGGCCCGCCTTCACCAGCCGGACCGCCACCGAACCGATGATCCGGTGCCCGGACTGCTCGGAGGCCCCGACCACCACGGCGTCCGCCTTCAGCTCGTCCGCGGCGGTCACCAGCCCGTTGTAGGGATCGCCGCGGAAGGTGTGGAACTCCCACCGCACATCGAATATGTCCTTCACCCGCTCGGCGGCGTCGCGGATGTACTGCACCAGATCCTCGGCGATCTCGTCGGTCGTGTCCGCGACCGGCACCCCGAGCGCCGCTCCCGCGGCCATCACCGGCTTGACGTAGACCACCGCGAGCAGCGCCCGCTGCCGCCGGGCCAGACCACCGGCGTACGCCGCGGCGCGCAAGGAGGAGTCGGAGCCGTCCACCCCGACGACGATGACCTTGGGACCGTCCGTCCCGCGCTCGAACCGATGCGCGTGCTGCTCTTCCGTCACGGCTGCGAGGCTATCGGAACCCGCACGTCCGCCCGCCCCGGGGGAGCGGCGGAGATCCGCTCGACGGGCGGGGCGCCGCCGCTCTTCCTACAGTCGGACCATGAGTGCCACCGTGGAGGCCCGCCCGCCGAAGACCGCCGGCGACCGGCCACGGCCGCCGCAGAGCGGCTTCCTCAGCAAGGTGCCCGAAGGCTTCGCGACCTTCTTCGTCGCCATCGGCCTGCTCTGCACCCTGCTCGCCTTCATCCCCCCGCTGCGCAGGCTGCTGCGCCCCGTCGTGCGGTTCCTCGACCTGCTGATCATCCCGGTCAGCGCCAACCTGGCGTACGCCGTCTTCCTCTTCCTGCTCGCCGCCGCCACGGCCGCCCGCAAGAAGATCGCCTGGTGGCTCGTGGTCGTCTACCTCGGCCTGCTGGTCCTGACCGACCTCGCGGGGATCGCCGCCGGCCTGTACGCCGCCTCGATCCCCTCGCTGATCGTCTGCGGGCTCCTGCTCGCCCTGCTGATCGTGGCCCGCCGGGAGTTCTACGCCGACTCGCGGCGCGCCGCCGTACGACGGGCCCTGCTCGTCCTGGTCGTCGGCCTCGTCGTCGCGATCCTGCTCGGCTGGGGCCTGGTCGAGCTGTTCCCCGGCACCCTGCCGGAGAGTCAGCGGCTGCTGTGGGCCGCCAACCGGGTCTGCGGCGGACTCGTCTCCGCCCGCTCGTTCGACGGCCGGCCGCCGCACTGGCTGTTCTTCGTGCTCGGCCTGTTCGGCGCGCTGGCCCTGCTCAACGCGGCCGCCACCCTCTTCCGCTCCCAGCGCCTGGTCGCGGCCCTGCACGGCGACGAGGAGTCCCGGATCCGCGCCCTGCTCCAGGCCTACGGCGGCGAGGACTCCCTCGGCTACTTCGCCACCCGCCGTGACAAGGCCGTCGTCTTCTCGCCCAGCGGCAAGGCGGCCGTCACCTACCGCGTCGAGGCCGGCGTCTGTCTCGCCAGCGGCGACCCCGTCGGCGACCGGGAGGCCTGGCCGCACGCGATCGCCGCCTGGCTGGACATCGCCCGCCGCTACGCCTGGGCGCCGGCCGCGATGGGCGCCTCCGAGGAGGGCGCCAAGGCGTTCGCCCGCGCCGGGCTCGGTGCCCTCCAGCTCGGCGACGAGGCGATCCTGCACGTCGCCGGCTTCGACCTGTCCGGCCGCGACATGCGCGTCACCCGGCAGGCCGTCAACCGCGTCAAACGCTCCGGCGCCACCTGCCGGGTCCGCCGGCACTCCACCCTGTCCGACAGCGAGATGGAGGAGGTCGTCGGCCGGGCCGACGCCTGGCGCGACACCGAGACCGAGCGCGGCTTCTCGATGGCCCTCGACCGCCTCGGCGACCCCGAGGACGGCGACTGTCTGCTCGTCGAGGCGATGGGGTCCGACGGCAAGCTCCTCGCGCTGCTGTCCTTCGTGCCCTGGGGCCGCGACGGCATTTCCCTCGACCTCATGCGCCGCGACCGGAGCGCGCCCAACGGCGTCATGGAGTTCATGGTCGCGGAGGTGTGCGCGGTCGCCGGCAAGTTCGGCGTCCGGCGCATCTCCCTCAACTTCGCCGTGTTCCGCTCCGTCTTCGAGGAGGGCGCCCGCATCGGCGCCGGACCGGTGCTCAGACTCTGGCGCAGACTGCTGCTGTTCTTCTCCCGCTGGTGGCAGCTGGAGGCCCTGTACCGCTCCAACGCCAAGTACCACCCGGAGTGGTACCCCCGCTTCATCTGCTACGGCGACACCGGCGCCCTCGCCCGCATCGGGCTCGCCTCCGCCATCGCCGAGGGCTTCGTGTCCGTGCCCTCGCTGCGCAGCATGTGGGGCAAGGGCCATCCCAAGGGCGGGCCCGCACCGGCCACGACCGCGGGACTGCCGTCGCTGGCCGCCCTCGGCCTCGGCGCGGCCGGTGGCGCCGCGGCCGACGATCCCACCACCGGCCTGCCCGACCAGGTCCGCGTGCGGCACCGCAAACTCGACCGGCTGCGCGCCGAGGGCACCGACCCCTACCCGGTCGGCATCCCGCCGCGCACCCATGTGCTGGCCGAGGTCCGCGGCGGGGAGGACGTGACCGTCGCCGGACGCGTGATGCTCGTACGGGACTTCGGCGGCATCCTCTTCGCCGTGCTGCGCGACTGGTCGGGCGACCTCCAGATCGCCCTCACCCGTGACGGGGCCGGTCCCGCGCTCGGCCGCTTCCGGCAGGTGATCGACATCGGCGACCACATCAGCGCCGACGGTCTCGCGGGCGCCAGCGACACCGGCGAACCCACGGTCTTCGTCACCGCGTGGCGGCTCACCGCCAAGTGCCTGCACCCGCTGCCCGACAAGCGCAAGGGTCTCGCCGACCCCGAGGCCAAGGTCCGCCGCCGCTATCTCGACCTGGTGTCCAGCCCCGCCGCCCGCGAGGTCGTGCGCGCCCGCTCCACGGCCGTCCAGGCGCTGCGCCAGGGACTGCTGGACCGCGGCTATCTGGAGGTCGAGACCCCGATGCTCCAGCAGATCCACGGCGGAGCCAACGCCCGGCCCTTCACCACCCACATCAACGCCTACGACCTGAACCTCTATCTGCGCATCGCCCCCGAGCTCTACCTCAAGCGGCTGTGCGTCGGCGGCATGGAGAAGGTCTTCGAGCTGGGCCGCACCTTCCGCAACGAGGGCGTCTCCTACAAGCACAACCCCGAGTTCACGATGCTGGAGGCGTACCAGGCGTTCGCCGACTACGACGTGATGCTCGATCTCGTCCGCGAGCTGATCCAGGGCGCCGCGACCGCCGCGTTCGGCACTCCGGTCGCCCGCAAGGACGGTGTGGAGTACGACATCTCCGGGGAGTGGCCCGTCAAGACGGTGTACGGCGCGATCTCCGAGGCCCTGGGGGACGAGATCGACGCCGACACGTCCCTGGAGAGGCTGCTGCGGCTGTGCGACCGCGTGGGCGTGCCGTACACCGCCGACGACGGCCACGGCGACGTCGTCCTGGAGATGTACGAACGCCTGGTCGAGGAGAAGACCGGGCTCCCCACGTTCTACAAGGACTTCCCGACCGACGTCTCCCCGCTCACCCGGCAGCACCGCACCGACCCGCGGCTCGCCGAGCGCTGGGACCTCGTCGCCTTCGGGACGGAACTCGGCACGGCCTATTCGGAGTTGACCGACCCCGTCGAGCAGCGCCGCCGGCTCACCGAGCAGTCCCTGCTGGCCGCCGGGGGAGACCCCGAGGCGATGGAGCTCGACGAGGACTTCCTGGACGCGCTGGAGTACGCCATGCCGCCCACGGGCGGGCTCGGCATCGGCGTCGACCGGCTGGTCATGTTCCTGACCGGTCTGACGATCCGTGAGACGCTGCCGTTCCCGCTGGTCCGCCGCCGCTGAATGGGCCGGGCGGGTGCATTCGAGGGGCCCTACCGGTGTTGCTCGGCGTGGTGGGCTCTCCGCCGGGTGACTGATTGGTCATGAAAAAGGATCAGCTGATTAATCGGCGCCGGGCGTTGATCGCCGGCGCCGCAGTCCTGGGGGCGGCCGGAGCGGCGGGCACGGCCCGTGTCCTGACCGCCGGTCAGGCCGCGGAACCGGCGCGCGGCGCTCCGCTGTCCGGCCCGCAGGCGAACCGGGCGCTCAAGCCCTCCGCCTACCGCCTCCAGCCGCTCGCCGGGTACGGCCCGCCGAACACGCAGCTGCGGACCCTCGTCCGGCACGAGCCCTTCATGCGTGTGTCCGGGCGGGGCCGCACCATGGTGCTGACCTTCGACGACGGCCCCGACCCGCAGTACACCCCCGAGATCCTGCGGACCCTGCGCGAGTACGACGTGCACGCCATGTTCTTCGTGTGCGGGCAGATGGCCGCCGACAACAAGGACCTGCTGGGCGAGATGGCCGACGACGGACACATCGTCGGCAACCACACCTGGAGCCATCCGCTGCTGACCAAGCTCTCCCGCTCCGCGATCCGCTCCGAGATCGAGCGCACCAGCGAGGTCATCGACGACGCCTACGGCGAGCCGCCGTCCTGGTTCCGCGCGCCGTACGGCGAGTGGAACCGGGCGACCTACCAGATCGGCGCCGAACTCGGCATGGAGCCGATGGCCTGGACGATCGACACGAACGACTGGGCGAGGCCCGGGACCCGCGCGATCGTCGGCACGATCCAGAAGGAGGCCGCCCCGGGGGTCGTCGTCCTCTCCCACGACGCGGGCGGCGACCGCTCGCAGAGCGTGCAGGCGCTGCGCACCTATCTGCCCCGGCTGCTGGACGCCGGCTACCACATCACGGTGCCGCGCCGGAAATAGGGCAGGAACCGAAAAGGGCCCCGCGTACCGAGTTCGCGGGGCTTTCGGCCGGGCCGGCCGGCGGGAGGCGGAACGCCTCGCCGACCGGCTTTCGCGTACCCGGTCCGGGAACGCTCAGCGCACCTCGGAAAGGCGCGCGAAGACGACCACGTTCCCGTCGTAGCCGTGCTGCTTGGAGAAACCGCCCCCGCACGTGATGACACGCAATTCGGGGGTTCCCTTGCTGTTGTACACACGGCCGCCGGGGAAATTGCTCTTCGCGAAGACCTCGATGCCGTAGATCTCGAACACCGCGGTCTTCCCGTCCTTGCGCAGGACCTCGACCTTGTTCCCCTTCTTGAGCGCTCCGAGCCCGTAGAAGACGGCGGGACCCTGCATGTTGTCCACATGGCCCACGACCACGGCCGTGCCCTTCTCGCCCGGCGAGACCGCGCCGGTGAACCAGCCGGCCAGGTTCGGGTCGTCGGGCGGCGGCGCGTCGACCCAGCCGTCCGCGTCCAGCCCCACCGGCATCACCGGGGCGTCGACACGGATCGCCGGGATCCGCACCCGGTCGACCACGGAGTACGGCAGCGCGGCGGGCGTCTTGGAGAACGTGCCGCCCGGCGTGCGGCTGTCCGCCGCGGCGGCCGAGGCCGGCTGCGGGGGACCCACGTCGAACTCGCCGGAACCGTTCCGAATGAGTGCGAGGCCGGTCAGCAGAACAAGCGCTATGACGCCCCAAGGAGCGCGCTTCCTCTGCCGCTCCTCCTCTTCGGCCAACTCGTCGGACGCAGACATTCGCAATCCCCTCTCGACGCGGCCGTCGCCTCGTCATCCGCGCATATGAGCACGCTAATGGCACCGGGGCCGCCCGGCGACGGGGCACGGGCGAACGGGTGGCGGGGGGAATGCCCCGTGCGCCATCCGAGTTGCCGTGACCAGGAATTTTCTGACAGTCCGTGACCTGCGGCAATATCCGATTGTGTGGAATTCCTTCGGCGTGTCCTCTCACCAGGACGGACCATTCCCGAAATGCGGCCCCGTGCACGGCATCTGAGGGTCTGACTGGGAGGCGCTTTCTCGCCGATCCACCGGGGACGGTTCCCGGGGCGCCCCCGCGGAGGATCACATGCGTACTACTCGTGCCCTGGCGGTGTCCGCCGCCGCGGTCGCCGCCGTGGGGCTCGCCGCCCCGATGGCCGCGGCGTGGAACACGCCGAGCAACATCGTCGCGCAGCCCAGCGTCATCGCCCAGGGAGGCCAGCTCACCGTGACGGTCGACGGGTGCCCGAGGGGAGGCACGATGACCTCTCCCGCGTTCCGCCAGGCGAGACTCTCGCCGCTCCTGGGCAGCCGCACCGAGGCGTCCAGCGGTACGGCCACCATCAACCAGGACGCCCGTCCCGGCTCGTACGACATCACCGTCAACTGCGAGGGCACGGGCCCGCTGACCCGCCCGGCCGCCTTCACCGTCATCGGCGGTGTGCGCGGTGGCCTCGGCGGCAGCAGCACCACCGGCGCCACGCCCACCGACATCGCGATCGGCGGCGGCCTGGTGGCCGCGGCGGCCGTCGGCGGCGGGCTGTTCTGGATGCGGCGCAGGTCGGAGCGGCACATCTGACCGTTCCGACGGCGAGCGGCCGGTCCCGCCCCCTTCGGAGGCCGGCCGCCGCCGCGCGGAGCCGCACGTGAGAGCCCTTCGCTCCGGACCCGCCCGAGCGGGTCCGGGGTGAAGGGCTGTGCCGCTGTGTCAGGTCTCGTCGGAGGAGGTCCGCCGGCGGGACAGGTACCAGGCGGCGCCTACGGAACCGGCGATGAGTGCCGCGCCCATCCCGATCTGCTTGAGGTCGAAGCCGCCGGCGCTGCCGCCGACGCCGGCCCGGACACCCCGCTGCAGGGGCACCGGGGTCGGTGTGACGGGCCGGCCGCCGGCGATGGTGAGACCGGTGCTGCCGCTCGCCCCGCCGCACGAGAACGTCACGTCGTACACGGCCCCGGGTCTGGCGTCCCAGTCGACCGTGGTGGTGGCCGAGGACTGCCCCGGCGGGATGCTGACGGTGTCGAAGACTCCGGAGGTGACCGTGGCGGTCCCCCTGCACTGGCCGTCCCGCTTCAGCAGCAGCGACACCTGGCCGCCGGCCGCGACGGTCGACGGCTGCACGCTGAAGGCGAACGGGGTGATCGGGGTGAGTCCGTGGTCCCCGTCACCGGCGAGCGCGGCGGGTGCGGCGAAGGTCAGGGCGGTCACGCCCAGCAGTGCGGCCGAAGCGACGCGTATCGCGCGCATGGTGAGCCTCCAGGTCCCCGAGGAGCCTTGCTGCGGACCTTTTCCGCTTGCGCCAGAAATGCACCTCGATGACCGGAACGCTAGAAAAGGGCGAACAGAGGCGCGATCCCAGTAGCGCGAACGGGGCAATTGTGTGGGCTGTCCGGGGGACGGCGCGCGTGCGGACGGGGGACGCGTACGGCGTGGCGCCCGTCCCCCGTCCGGAAAGGTCCCCGTGAGGGCGCGTCACCCGGGAAGCTGCGGGAACAGTGCCGTGAAGGGTTCGGCCGACGCCGTGATCCCGCGGCTGTAGGGCGCGTCGAAGTCCCAGATCAGGAACAGCAGGAACGCGATCAGGGCGGAGAACAGCCCGGCCAGGACCAGTTCCCGGGCGGTACGCCTGATCTGCAGCGCGAAGATCATGCCCACCGTGACCACGGCACCGGTGATCAGTCCGAACCACACCACACCGGGCATGGTCGCCCCCGTCGAGTCGGCGCGGGCGCTGCGCGCGGTGTCGGCCGCCGTCACCTGGTCCAGGAGCGGCTGGTAGGCCTGCGCCTCGAAGTCCGATTTCGGCTGGTAGTCGGTGACGTCGTGCCGTACCCGGTCCAGGAGCCGTCCGCCCTCGTCGGTCACCCGGCCCCGCTCGGCCATGCTCTTCCACTCGACGGTGACCACGTGGTGGACGTACGCGTCGACGTCGCCGCGGATCCGGTCGCGGACGTCGGGCGGGTAGACCCGGACCCGTTCGGAGATCTCGTGCAGGGCCTGCGCCTCCGTCTGCACCTGGCTCTGGGCGCTGCCACGGGCCTCCCAGACGCCGGCGATGGCCAGGCCGAGGACGATGGCGTACACCACGCCGATCATCATCGTCATGTACTCGATGACGTCCGGTGTCTCGGTGGGGTCCTCGTCCTCACGGGCCCTGCGATGACGCACGAGGGTCACGGCCAGGACCACGAGGCACGCGGCCATCATCGCGAGGGCCAGAACAAGCCAATCCGACACAGTGTGCCTCCAGGGGTCAGCGCGGGCGCAGCGCGGCGACGGCGAGCACCGCGGGCGCTGTGATGAGCAGGGTGAACGAGACCAGCGACGGACCACCGCGGGGCGGGTGCTTGTGCGCCGGGGCGTGGTACGCCGGATAGCTGACCGGGACCGGCCGCGGCGCGGGCCGCGCGCTCGGTGTCGGCGTGGGCTCGGGCGCGGGTCTCGCCGCCACGACCGGAGCCGGCCGTGGCGGTGGGGGCTTCGGTTTCGGCGCCGGCGGGGGCGGGGGCGGTGGGGGTGGAGGCGGTGGCGCGGGTTTCGGCGCGTGGGTGGGTGGAGGCGGTGGCGCCGGCTTCGGCGTCGGTTCGGGCTTCGGTGTCGGCTTCGGCGGGGGAGGGGGTGCGGGCGCCGGAGGGGTCGGCGTGGGTGTCGGCGGGCAGGGCGGGGTCGGCGTCGGGGCCGGGCACCGGACGGTGCCTCCGACGACGGCGACCGCCCCGTCGCCCGTCACGGCCACCGCCACGTCGCCCGCCACGGCCACCGCCGTGATCCCGTCGCCGTCCGGACCCGTCGAGACGTACGCGCAGGCGTCGGCCGCGGCCGTTCCGCTCGGCGCGCCGACGAGGAGCCAGGTGAGCGCCGTCAGCGCCAGTACCCGTATGACGAGGGCGGATCGGGTCCGCTGGGGTGCGTGCACGACGGAGATCATGGAGTGCGAGCGGCCCGGTCACGCCGAAGTGTCCTGGAATGGCCACGAATTGGGTACCTCCGGTGCCCGGCGGCTTGACGCGCATGGCCGGGAATCGCTGCCGCGGATCGAACGCGCGCCCGGTCCGCGTCGAACGCGCCAAAGGTTTCCGAAAGAAATTTGAGACCCCTTTGAACGCTCCTGCGCCTCCCGCCCGTACCTAGGGCCATGCGCGGCGCTGCAGGGCGCTGCAAAACTTATGCGAACAGCGGGAGTTACCAATGAAGACCTCCTGGCGGAGCGCCTCACTCGTAGCGTCAGCTGCGGCCGTGCTGGCGCTCACGACGGCGTGTGGTCAGGAAAATGGCACCTCGACGGGTGCCCAGAACGTGGGTGCCACCGCGGCGGCGGGGGGTTACGGGACCAGCACCACCGCCGGTGCGGGCAACGGCTATGGAGCCGATTCCAATGAGAGTGCCGGTGCCAAGCCGGAAGCCGCGGGCGAACTGGCCGTGAGTGAGAGCGCCAAGCTCGGCAAGGTGCTGACCGACGGCGCCGGATACACCCTTTACCGCTTCGACAAGGACACGGCCGAGCCGCCGAAGTCGAGTTGTGACGGCGACTGCGCGAAGGCCTGGCCGCCGGTGCCCGCCGAGGGTGCCGAGGCCGCCGCCGGCGTCGACAAGGCGCTGCTCGGCGAGGTCACGAGGACCGACGGCAGCAAGCAGCTGACCATAGGCGGCTGGCCCATGTACCGGTATGCCAAGGACACCAAGGCCGGTGACACCAACGGCCAGAACGTGGGCGGCACTTGGTTCGCCTCGGCGCCCGACGGCAAGAAGGCCACGCTGGCCTCCCTGCCCGGTCTGTCGGTCCGCAAGGACCCGAAGCTCGGCGAGATCGTCGTCGACAAGAACGGCATGACCGTCTACCGCTTCATGAAGGACCAGGCCTGGCCCGTCTCGAAGTCGGCCTGCACCGGCGCCTGCCTGGAGAAGTGGCCCGCGGTCGCCCCGGTGGACGAGGACGACACCAAGGGTGTCAAGAAGAAGGGCCTGATGCCCTTCACGCGCCCCGACGGCGTGAAGCAGATGACGGTCAACTGCTGGCCGATCTACACCTTCTCCGGTGACAGCGCTCCCGGTGACACCAACGGTCAGGGAGTGGGCGGCACGTGGTACGCCGTCTCGCCCGACGGAAAGCCGGTCGGCGCGGCCGAGTAGGGCGTCGACACCCCACCGTCGACCGGCTCGCCCGAACGAACGCGCCGCCCAGGGTCCGCCCCCTCCGCCGGAGGGGGCGGACCCTTGGGCGTCCCGGCCGGCGGACCTTCGTGCGTCCCGGCCGGCGGACCTTCGTGCGTCCCGGCCGGCGGATCCTCGCGCGTCCCGGCGCGGGCGAAGCTTTCCGGCCGTCGCCGGAACGTGAAAGATCCGGCTGCCGGCCGGGATGTGAAAGAACGCCACGATCCGCTACAGGACTTGGCCACACTTCGTGACTCCGCGGTGCTTTTTGCAATGCTTCGCAGGGATTTCCCGGGGGCGGTGAGTGGCGTGCGCCGTATACGTTCGCAGATGCCAATTCGGCACGTGCCTGAGGCAGTGACCGGGAACGGACGGCCAATTTCCGGTTTGACTCGCTCCTTTGGCGGGCGATCAGTAGCCTCTGCTCGAACACCGGATCGTCCGTGCCGTCGCCTACGCCTTGGAGAGATAGATGGAGCGTCCCGCCTGGGCCCCTCGCAGCATTGACATCTCAGTGCCGAGCGTGTCCCGGATGTACGACTACTACCTGGGCGGCTCGCACAACTTCGAGGTCGACCGGGAAGCGGCGCGCAAGGCGATGGAGTTCATGCCGGGCCTCCCCAAGATCATGCAGGCGAACCGGGCGTTCATGCGCCGGGCCGTCCGCCACGCCGCCGCCGAGGGCATCGACCAGTTCCTCGACATCGGCTCCGGCATCCCGACGTTCGGCAACGTGCACGAGATCGCCCAGGCCGCCCGGCCCGGCTCCCGGGTCGTCTACGTCGACCACGACCCGGTTGCCGTCGCACACAGCGAGGTCGTGCTGCGCGACAACGAGGACGCGGGCGTCGTCGCGGCGGACCTGCTCAAGCCGCAGGAGATCCTGGTGAGCCACCCGGTTCAGCGGCTGATCGACCTGAACCGGCCGGTCGCGCTGCTTCTCGTTGCCATACTTCACTTCGTGGAAGACGCGGACGACCCGTACCGGGCGGTGGCCGAACTGCGCGACGCCCTCGCGCCGGGAAGCATGCTCGTCGTCACGCATGCCTCGGTCGACGGCATTCCGCTCCTGCGGGAGCAGGCCGAGGGCACGGCCGACGTCTACAAGGACATCCGCAATCCACTGATCATGCGCACGCGCGACGAGATCGCGCGGTTCTTCGAGGGGTACGACATGGTGGAACCCGGACTGGTGCCGATGCCGAACTGGCGGCCCGACACGGCACCCGAGGACGAGGATCCCTACTCCTTCTCCGGGTTCGGCGGCGTGGGGCGCACCGCGTGAGGGCCGAGCCGGACGGGCCGGAGGACAGACTGCGCCGGTTCGCGACGATCTGGAGCCGCGCGGTCTTCCCGGTCACCTCCACCTCGCTGACCCGGCCGGAGTTCGAGGAACAACTGCTGCCGCTCGCCCGGCGGCTGAGCGAGGCCCTGCGGGCCAGGACCTTCGAGGCGTCCGAGGGGCGCTCCGTCGGCGCCGCCCTGGTCGCCGCGCACTGCACCGACCCCGAGGCCCTCAGCAGGGCCCTCGACTGCGTCGACGCCTACCTGGTGCTCTACTGCGGCGAGGACGGTCCCAAGGAAGCCCTGCGGACCCGCTCCGCACGGCTCCAGCACGCCATGGCCGCCGGATACGCCGAGGCGCTGCGCGAGCGGACCCTGACCGAGCAACAGGCCATCTCGCAGGCGGCGTTGACCGCACGCAGCGCCGTCGCCGAAGCCTTGCACGACAGCGAGGCCCGCTTCCGCGCGGTGTTCGAGGGCGCGGCCATAGGCATCGCCATCGCCGACCTCGAAGGAAACATCCTCCAGGCCAACGGAGCCCTGCTGCGCATGTTCGGCGGCTCCGAACAGACCATGCGCGGCCGCAAGGTCCCGGAGTGGACGCACGCCGAGGACGCCCCCCAGGTGTGGCGGCTGTACGAGGAACTCGTGCGCGGCGAGCGCGAGCACTACCACGTCGAGAAGGCGTTCTACCGCCCCGACGGCACCGCCCTGTGGACCAACCTGACGGTCTCCCTGCTCCGTGACGCGGACGGCCAGCCCCAGTACCAGCTCGCGCTGATGGAGGACACCACCGAGCGACGGCTGCTCAATCTGCGGCTGCGCTACGAGGCGACCCACGACGCGCTCACCGGACTGCCCAACCGGACCCTGTTCTTCGAGCGCCTGGAGAAGGCGCTGGCCGCGGGGGAGGGGCAGCGCTTCGGGCTCTGCTACCTCGACCTCGACGGCTTCAAGACCATCAACGACAGCCTCGGGCACGCCGCGGGCGACCGGCTCCTCGTCGAGGTCGCCGACCGCCTCCAGTCCTGCGCGACCGCCCCCGGCGAGATGGTCGCCCGGCTCGGCGGCGACGAGTTCGTGGCCCTCACCACCGGCCCGCACACCGAGCGCGAGGTCGACGAACTGGCCGGGCGCATCATGAACGCGCTCGTCACCCCGATCAGCATCGACGGCCGTGACCTGACCGTGCGGGGCAGCGTCGGCGTCGTCGAGGGCCCGGCCGGGGAGCGCGGCGCCGCCGAGGTGCTGCGCAGCGCCGACATCACGATGTACCGGGCCAAGTCCGCGGGCGGCAACCGCTTCGAGCTGGCCGACCCCGAGGCCGACGCCCGCGCCATCACCCGCAACGGACTCACCACCGCGCTGCCCGCCGCCCTGGACCGGGGCGAGTTCTTCATCGAGTACCAGCCGCTGGTGCACCTCGGCGACGGCAGTGTGCGGGGCGCGGAGGCGCTGGTGCGCTGGCTGCACCCGCAGCACGGCGTCCTCGGCCCCGACCGTTTCATCCCGCTCGCCGAGCACACCGGACTGATCGTGCCGCTCGGCCGCTGGGTCCTGGAACAGTCGGTGCGTCAGGCCCGCAGCTGGCAGGAACGGCACTCCGACGCGGGCCCGCTGCGCGTCAACGTCAATCTCTCGCCCTGCCAGCTCACCCACCCCGGTCTGGTCCAGGACACCGTCGACATCCTGGAGCGCGAGGGCCTCGACGCGCAGGCGCTGTGCCTGGAGGTCACCGAGTCCGCGCTGATCGGAGCGGACGACGACCTGCTCAAACCGTTGCGCAGGCTCGCCGAGATGGGCGTCGACATCGCGCTCGACGACTTCGGCACCGGGTACTCGAACCTGGCCAACCTCCGTCGCCTGCCGGTCAGCGTCCTCAAGCTGGACCGGTCCTTCACCCAGGGGATGCAGCAGTTCCCGGCGGATCCGGTCGACCTGAAGATCGTCGAGGGCATCGTCTCCCTCGCGCACAGCCTCGACCTGGCGGTCACGGTCGAGGGCGTGGAGACCGGCGCGCAGGCCGAACAGCTGCGGATCCTGGGCTGTGACACCGCCCAGGGCTGGTACTACGCCCGTCCGGGACCGCCGGAACGGCTGCACGAGCTGGCGCTGGTCGACGCGGTCGGCTGAGCGCCCCGGCGCGGCGCGCCCCCGGAACGGAGACGCGCCGCGCACCGCCGCCGGAACCACGGCACGCCTCGCGCGTCCAAAGCCCCGTGTGCCTCACTGTGGCAGGACGTACCTCCCACGGACGGAGCCGAACAACGATGACCACCGAACTTCAGGGCAGGACCGCCGTCGTCACCGGAGCCAGCAAGGGCATCGGACTCGCGGTCACGGAGGCGCTGGCCGGCGCGGGCGCCACGGTGATCGCCGGCTCCCGCGGCACCTCGGCGGGTCTCGACGCCCTGATCGCCAAGGGGAACGTGACCTGGGTGCCGGTCGACCTCGCCGAACCGGAGGCCGCGGCCGGGCTGGTCGAGGCGGCGGGCGGACGGATCGACGTCCTGGTCAACAACGTGGGCACGGCCCCCGCCCGCACCGGCGGCTTCCTGTCGGTCACCGACGAGGAGTGGCGGCGCGGCATGGAGCTGAACCTGTTCACCGCCGTACGGGTCACCCGCGCGGCCCTGCCGTCGATGCTGGCCGCCGGTGAGGGCTCGGTCGTGACGATCGCCTCGGTCAACGCCACACTGCCGGACCCCCTGGTCATCGACTACAGCGCGGGCAAGGCCGCCCTGGTCGCGTTCTCCAAGGCGCTGTCCAAGGAGGTCGGCCCGCGGGGCGTCCGCGTCAACACGGTGAGCCCCGGCCCCGTGAAGACCGACCTGTGGCTCGGCGGCGGGGGAGTGGCCGCGACGGTCTCGGCCTCCGCCGGGCTCACCCCCGACGACGTGGTCGCCAAGGCGTCCGACGCGACCGTCACCGGCCGCTTCTCCGAGCCGTCCGAGGTGGCCGAGCTGGTTCTCTTCCTCGCCGGGGACCGCGCGCGCAACATCACCGGCAGCGACTTCGTCATCGACGGCGGTCTCATCCCGACCTGGTGAGCCCGGGGCGGCCCGCCGTCAGCGTTCCAGGAGCATCCGCTGCAGCTCCCGGGCCGCCCGGGGCGGCGCCACGTCACTGCGGTGCGCCAGCGCGATCGTCCGCTCCAGCCCGGGCGGCGCCAGCGCCGTCACCCGCAGCCCGGGTCCGGACCGCGCGGCCACCATGCGTGGGACGACGGCAACGCCGAGGCCCGCCCGGACGAAGCCGAGCACCGCGTCCATCTCGCCGCCCTCGACCGCGAAGTCGGGCTCGAAGCCCTCGGCGCGGCAGGCGGCGACGGTCAGTTCCCGCAGGTCGTAGCCGTGCCGGAACATCACCAGACGCTCGCCCTCCAGATCGGCGACCCGCACCGCGCGCCGGCCGCCCCCACCGGGCGCCGGGGCGTCCGGCGACGACACCACCACCAGGTCCTCGCGCAGCAGCTCCACCGTGGTCAGCGCGGGGGACGGGGTGGGCAGCGGCAGGACGACCAGGGCGAGGTCGAGCGCGCCGCGCGCGAGCTCCCGTACGAGATCGTGCGAGCCGCCCTCCTCGATCAGCAGCCGGATGCCCGGATAGCGGTCGTGGAAGGCGCGCAGCACATCGGGCAGCAGACCCGTGCACAGGCTCGGGGTCGCGCCGAGCCGCACCCGGCCGCTGCGCAGCTGCGCCAGCTCCTGCACCTCGTGCCGGGCCGTGTCGGCGTCGGCGAGGATGCGCCGGGCGAGCGGCAGCAGCGCCTCGCCCGCGTCGGTCAGCGTGATGTTCCCCCGCGCCCGCAGGAACAGACCGGCCCCCAACTCCCGCTCCAGCGCCTTGATCTGCTGGGACAGCGAGGGCTGCGCGACATGCACCAGCTCGGCGGCCCGGGTGAAGTGCCGGGTCTCCGCCACGGCCACGAAGTACTGGAGCTGGTGGAACTGCACCCTTCGACAATAGCCCAGGTCTATGGAAACGAGCCGTTTCATGTCTTGGACCGATCGGTACCGCGCGACCTACCGTCTCTTCTCATGGCTCTGGCAACGCGGACGGACCGACGGCCGTCCATGGCGCGCACCGTGTGGGACAGCTCCGTCGGCAAGAAGACCGTGATGGCCGTCAGCGGCCTGATCATGCTGCTCTACCTGGTCGCCCACATGATCGGGAACCTGAAGATCTACTTCGGAGCGGGCGAGTTCAACCACTACGCCCACTGGCTGCGCACCATCGGCGAACCGTTCATGCACTACGAGTGGACCCTGTGGCTCGTCCGCGTGGTCCTGGTCGTCGCCGTGGTCGCGCACGCCACCTCCGCGTACCAGCTCAGCCGGCGCGACATCAAGGCCCGGCCCAGCAAGTACGTCCACAAGAAGCGCGGCGCGAGCTATGCCACCCGCACCATGCGCTGGGGCGGGATCATCCTCGGCCTGTTCATCGTCTGGCACCTCCTCGACCTGACCACCGGCACCGTGCACTCCGGCGGCTTCCAGGAGGGCCACCCGTACCAGAACGTCGTGGACACCTTCTCCACCTGGTACGGCAACGTCGTCTACATCGTCGCGATGCTCGCGCTCGGCCTGCACATCCGGCACGGTTTCTGGAGCGCCGCCCAGACCCTCGGGGCCGGCAGTCGCACCCGCGACCGCGCCCTCAAGACCGTCGCCGACGTCCTCGCACTGCTGCTCACGGCGGGCTTCATCGCCGTGCCCGTGGGCGTCATGACCGGAGTGGTGAGCTGAAATGACCACCGAATACACCCACTTCACGACCGGCGAACCGCTCGCCGACACCAAGGCCCCGGCCGGGCCGGTCGAAGAGCGCTGGGACAGGCGCCGCTTCGAGGCCAAGCTGGTCAACCCCGCCAACCGGCGCAAGCACACCGTGATCGTCGTCGGCACCGGCCTGGCGGGCGGCTCCGCGGGCGCCACCCTCGCCGAACAGGGCTACCACGTCGTCCAGTTCTGCTACCAGGACTCCCCGCGCCGCGCCCACTCCATCGCCGCGCAGGGCGGCATCAACGCCGCGAAGAACTACCGTAACGACGGCGACTCCGTACACCGGCTCTTCTACGACACCGTCAAGGGCGGCGACTTCAGGGCCCGGGAGTCCAACGTCCGCCGCCTGGCCCAGATCTCCGTCGAGATCATCGACCAGTGCGTCGCCCAGGGCGTGCCGTTCGCCCGCGAGTACGGCGGCCTGCTCGACACCCGGTCCTTCGGCGGCGTCCAGGTCTCCCGCACCTTCTACGCCCGCGGCCAGACCGGCCAGCAACTCCTGCTCGGCGCCTACCAGGCGCTGTCCCGGCAGATCGCCGCCGGCAACGTCGAGATGCACCCGCGCACCGAGATGCTGGACCTGATCGTGGTCGACGGACGCGCCCGCGGCATCGTCGCCCGCGACCTGATCACCGGCCGGATCGACACCTACTTCGCGGACGCCGTCGTCCTGGCGAGCGGCGGCTACGGCAACGTCTTCTACCTCTCGACGAACGCCATGAACTCCAACGCCACCGCCGTCTGGCGGGCCCACCGGCGCGGCGCCTACTTCGCCAACCCCTGCTTCACCCAGATCCACCCCACCTGCATCCCGCGCACCGGCGACCACCAGTCCAAGCTCACCCTGATGAGCGAGTCGCTGCGCAACGACGGCCGCATCTGGGTCCCCACGGCACAGGGCGACACCCGCCCGCCGAACGAGATCCCCGAGGACGAGCGCGACTACTACCTGGAGCGCATCTACCCCTCCTTCGGCAACCTCGTCCCCCGTGACATCGCCTCCCGCGCCGCCAAGAACGTCTGCGACGAGGGCAGGGGAGTGGGCCCCGGAGGCCAGGGCGTCTACCTCGACTTCGCCGACGCCATCCGGCGGATGGGCCGCGACAAGGTCGAGGAGAAGTACGGCAACCTCTTCGACATGTACGCCCGGATCACCGCCGAGGACCCGTACACCGTGCCCATGCGGATCTACCCCGCCGTGCACTACACGATGGGCGGACTGTGGGTCGACTACGACCTCCAGACCACCGTCCCCGGCCTGTTCGCCATCGGCGAGGCCAACTTCTCCGACCACGGCGCGAACCGGCTCGGCGCCTCCGCCCTCATGCAGGGGCTCGCGGACGGCTACTTCGTCCTGCCGTCCACGATCAACGACTACCTCGCCCGCAACCCCGGGCAAGCGCCCGTCACCGCCGAACACCCGGCCGTACGCGAGGTGCTGGCCGAGACCGAGGACCGCGTCAACCTGCTGCTCGCCGTCGACGGCGACCGCACCCCCGACTCCTTCCACCGCGAACTCGGCGAACTCATGTGGGAGTTCTGCGGAATGGCCCGCACGGAGAGCGGCCTGCGCAAGGCCCTGGAGCGCATCCCGCAGATCCGCGACGAGTTCTGGCGGCGCATCAAGGTCCCCGGCAGCGGCGAGGAGTTCAACCAGTCCCTGGAGAAGGCCAACCGCGTCGTCGACTACCTCGAACTCGCCGAGCTGATGTGCCTCGACGCGCTGCACCGCGCCGAGTCCTGCGGCGGCCACTTCCGCGAGGAGTCCCAGACCCCCGACGGCGAGGCGGCCCGCCGCGACGAGGAGTTCTCGTACGCGGCCGCCTGGGAGTTCACCGACACCGGTGCCGCGCCCGTCCTGCACAAGGAAGACCTGGTCTTCGAGTACGTCCACCCCACCCAGCGGAGCTACGCATGAAGCTCACCCTGCGCGTCTGGCGGCAGAAGAACGCCGACGCCGACGGAGCGATGTCCACGTACGAGGTGGACGGCATCTCGGCCGACATGTCCTTCCTGGAGATGCTCGACACCCTCAACGAAGAACTCATCCTCGCCGGCGACGACCCCGTCGCCTTCGACCACGACTGCCGCGAGGGCATCTGCGGCGCGTGCAGCCTGGTCATCAACGGCGACGCGCACGGACCCGAGCGCACCACCACCTGCCAGCTCCACATGCGCTCCTTCCGCGACGGCGACACGATCGACGTCGAACCCTGGCGCGCCGCCGCCTTCCCGGTCGTCAAGGACCTCGTCGTCGACCGCTCCGCCTTCGACCGGATCATCCAGGCCGGCGGCTACATCACCGCCCCGACCGGCGCCGCCCCCGAGGCGCACGCCACCCCCGTCCCCAAGCCCGACGCCGACTTCGCCTTCGAGCACGCGGAGTGCATCGGGTGCGGCGCCTGTGTGGCGGCCTGCCCGAACGGCGCCGCCATGCTGTTCACCTCCGCCAAGATCAACCACCTGAACGTACTGCCGCAGGGCGCCCCCGAGCGGGAGACCCGGGTGCTCGACATGGTCGGGCAGATGGACGCGGAGGGCTTCGGCGGCTGCACCCTCACCGGGGAGTGCGCGACGGCCTGCCCCAAGGGCATCCCGCTCGTCTCCATCACCTCCATGAACAAGGAGTGGCTGCGCGCCACCCGCAAGGGGGCAGGCGTTAGCCGCAAGGGGAGCGGGCGTTAGCCGCGACGAGGACAGGCGTTAGCCGCAAAGTCGTTCGCCGTACGGTGCGGACGGGCGGGACCGGGCGTGGTGCTCATGCCCCGGTCCCGTCTCGCTTTCGAGGGCACCCCTGTCATTCAGCATCCTCACATCCGCCCTCCTGGCACTGGTCACGCAGGCGCCAACCGGCGTCGGAAGAACAGGAGCGCGCAGACCGTTCGGATCCGGCCTGCCTCCCCCGAGCTCCCGACTCCCGCCGAGCAAGGGGTACCCCTCCGCCGAACCGGCCCGTGACCAGGAGAGTGCCATGACCGGCGTTTCCACCCTCGCCAGCCCGCCCCAGACCGTCGCTCCCGCCCGCTACACCGTCACCCTGGCCCGCGACGAGGCCGACGTCCGGGCCGCGCAACGGCTCCGCCACGACGTCTTCGCCGGGGAGATGGGCGCCCTCCTGAACACTCCGCAGCCGGGCCTCGACATCGATGCCTTCGACGCGTACTGCGACCACCTGCTGGTCCGCGACACGGAGACAGGCCAGGTCGTCGGCACCTACCGGCTGCTGCCGCCCGAGCGCGCCGCGGTCGCCGGACGGCTCTACTCCGAGAGCGAGTTCGACCTCGGTCCGCTGGCCGGAATTCGCCCGGGACTGGTCGAGGTCGGCCGCTCCTGCGTCCACCCCGACCACCGCGACGGCGCGGTCATCGGCCTGATATGGGCCGGGATCGCCCGCTACATGATCGACGGCGGCCATGAATGGCTCGCGGGCTGCTGCTCCATACCGCTCGCCGACGGCGGCACCCTCGCGGCGGGCACCTGGGACCGGGTCGCGGCCAAGCACCTGGCCCCCGAGGAGTTCCGCGTCCGCCCGCTGCTGCCCTGGAGCCCCGAGGGCATCGCCCGCCCCGCCCGCACCGAACTCCCCCCGCTGCTGCGCGGCTATCTGCGCCTCGGTGCCTGGGTGTGCGGCGAACCCGCGCACGACACGGACTTCGGGGTCGCCGACATGTACGTGCTGCTGTCGATGCACCGGGTCAACCCGCGCTACCTGCGGCACTTCCTCTCGCTCGTCCCCGCCTGATGAGCACGCCCCGCACCGGAGCACTCCACCCCACCGTCCTCGTCCGTCCCCGGTCCGGCGGCGGCCAGGCGACGACACCGCTCCCCGAAGCCGCCCCACCGCCGCCCCGGCCGACCCCCGACCAGACCCCCGACCCGGCCACCGGTCCCGCCCCGCGCAGGCCGGCCGCCGGGCCCGTCCGGGGGGCCAGTGCCTGGCTGCCGACCGCGCCCTGTTCGCCGCGCGGCTGCGTGGAGTCCGCGCGGCCCTGGACGGGCGTGCCGCGCGCCGTCCTGCGGCTCGCCGCGCTGCTGGCCGTGGTCGTCCTCGGGGTGGCCCTGATCCCGCTCGCCGGACTGCTGCCGGACCAGCCGCGTCAGCGATGGATCCGCCGCTGGTGCCTGGCCGTGGTGCACACGGCCGGGGTCCGGACGAGGATCACCGGGGCGGCCCCGCCCACCGGCGGAGTGCTGATCGTGGCCGACCACGTCTCGTGGCTGGACATCCCGCTGCTCGCCGCCGTCCGCCCGGCACGGATGGTCGCCAAGACCGAGGTGCGCGGCTGGCCCGTGCTGGGTGCGCTGGCCGCCCGCGGCGGCACGCTCTTCATCGACCGCGACCGGCTGCGCGCCCTGCTCGGCACGGTGGACCGGGTCGCCGGGACCCTGCGCGGCGGCTCGGCCGTCGCCGCGTTCCCCGAGGGCAGCACCTGGTGCGGCCGGGCCAGGGGCCGCTACCGCAGAGCCCTCTTCCAGGCCGCGCTGGACGCCGGTGTCCCGGTCCAGCCGGTGCGCATCCGGTACCGGTCCGCCGACGGGGCGGCGAGCACCGCGCCCGCGTTCGTCGGAGAGGACTCGCTGCTCGCGTCGCTGTGGCGCGTGGTGTCGGCGCGCGGCCTGGTGGCCGAGACGGGTCTGTGTCCCCCGCTCCCGGCGGGCAGCCACCCCGACCGCCGCTCCCTGGCCGAGGCGGCCCAGGCCGCCGCGGGCACCCCCGGCCCGCGCCCGGGGACACACCCCTGAGATCCCGTGGCGCCCCGCCGGTTCCGCGGCACGGGAGACACCGGTCGCGGGGCCGGCCGACGGTCCGGGGCGCGGGTCCGGGATTCCGGACGTGTGCGTCGTTTCGTCGTCCGGGGCGGGCCCCTGCGATCCAGGGGTTCCGCCGCAGGGTCCGCCACTGGTGCCGTTCGAGCCTGCGGGCGGGGCGGAACCGGGCCGCCCCGCCCGCGCGGGCGATTCCGTCCCAAGTCCTCGCCGCGCGGGACCGCCGCGCGGGACTGCGGCCCGGGACCGCCGCCCTGGACCGTGGTCCGAGCACATCGGTGGTCCCGGCTCGGCGTGCGGGGTTCAGCCGTCGCGCATCCGTCGGCGGTACGTGGTGATCGCGGTCAGCGCGAAGACCAGCGGCAGGCCCACCCCCATCACCACGAGCGGCCGAAGCACAGACTCCAGCCATCCGGGCAGGTCCACGAAGAGCGGCAGCAGCATCAGCACCACCAGCGGGACGAACGCCAGCATCGTGACGGCGAAGGCGTTCATCATCGCGCCCTGACGGGCGTTGTGCCGGTCGATACGGACGGCGGCCGCGGGGTCGGGCGCCCAGTCCTCGCCGCGGAGTTCCTCCCAGACCTCCAGCAGTACCCCGACCTCGCGCTCCACGTTCACGTGCAGGTCGTCGAGGAAGGGCAGCAACACCTTCCTGCCACCCCGGTCGTAGGCGTACACGAGCACGCCGGGTGCGTTGTCCTGAAGCGCCGCGGCCGGATTCGGCTCCGCCCTGATGTCCTGGATGTCCTCCCAGGCCAGCCGGCGCCGTCTGACCATGGCGCGCACGTGGATCGCCTTGAGGTCCGCCGTGGTGGAGCAGCGCAGGGTGGCGTGGAAGAGCCAGCCCATCAGCGCCACCCACGCGGCGAGGAAGGGGTACGTGAACGAGGCGGGCAGGTCGTCCGCGCTCAGCAGCGCCAGCGCCACACTCACCGTGCCCACCGCGATGACCCACAGGAAGACACGCATCCTGGACCGCTTCAACCGGTACTCGCGCGGCAGCCTCTCGTACCCCATGCCCACCGCCCCGCTCCCCCCTGCCCCTGCCCCGGCCCCTTTCGCACCACCATGGTGATGTCTCAACTCCCTTGTGTCGAGGGCCGTTTGGGGCCTTGTGGTAGACGTTCACCGGCAGGGCGGCGCGTCCCTCGGACCGGGGAGCCGCCGGGCGGCCCGGACTTCGCGGACACGCCCTGGAGCGTGTCCTAGCGGTGCCCGCCGAGGGCTCGGGCGAGGTAGGGCGCCGTCCGCCCGGTGGTCGCCGCCACCTGCTCGGGCGGCCCGGCGGCCACGATCCGGCCGCCCTCGTCACCCCCGCCCGGGCCCAGGTCGATCACCCAGTCGGCGCCCGCCACCACCGTCATGTCGTGCTCCACCACCACGACCGTGTGACCGGCGTCCACGAGCCCGTGCAACTGACCCATCAGCACCTCGACATCGGCGGGATGCAGCCCCGTCGTCGGCTCGTCGAGCAGATAGAAGGTGTGTCCCCGGCGCACCCGCTGCAACTCGCTCGCCAGCTTGATGCGCTGGGCCTCACCGCCCGACAACTCCGTGGCCGGCTGGCCGAGCCGCAGATACCCGAGACCCACGTCGAGCAGCGTGCCGAGGCTGCGGGTGACGGCAGGGGTGTCGGTGTCGGCGAAGAACCGCGCACCCGCCTCCACCGTGAGATCCAGGATCTCCGCGATGTTCCGTCCCCGGTAGGTCACTTCGAGGGTCTCGGGGTTGTAGCGCGCGCCGCCGCAGTCCGGGCACGGAGCGTAGGTGCTGGGCAGGAAGAGCAGCTCCACGCTGACGAAGCCCTCGCCCTGACAGGTCTCGCAGCGCCCTCCGGTCACATTGAAGGAGAACCGTCCCACACCGTAGCCGCGCGCCCGGGCCTCCTCCGTCCCGGCGAACACCTTGCGCACGACGTCGAACAGCCCCGTGTAGGTGGCGAGATTGGACCGCGGCGTACGCCCGATGGGCCTCTGGTCGACACCGACCAGCCGTCCGACCCCCTCCAGGTCCTCGGTCAACTCGCCGATCAGCGTGGACTTCCCGGAGCCGGAGACCCCGGTGACCGCGGTGAGGACGCCGAGCGGGAACTCGGCGGTGATCCCGCGCAGATTGTGCCGGGTCACCGGGCCGACCGACACCAGCCCCCGGGGCGTGCGCGCCGGGCGTTCCGGTGCGGGGGAGCGGTCGAAGAGGAACCGTGCCGTCGCGGACTCCGGGACATCCGCCAGCGCGGCGACCGGACCGCTGTGCAGGACGTGCCCGCCGTGCTCCCCGGCCAGCGGTCCCACGTCGACCAGCCAGTCTGCGCCGCGCACGACGTCGAAGTGGTGCTCCACGACGAACACCGAGTTGCCCGCCGTCCTCAGCCGCTCCAGCACGGTGAGCAGGGCCTCGGTGTCCGCCGGGTGCAGCCCGGCGGACGGCTCGTCGAGGACGTACACCACACCGAAGAGTCCGGAGCGCAACTGCGTCGCCAGGCGCAGCCGCTGGAGTTCGCCCGCCGAGAGGGTGGGGGTGGCCCGGTCGAGACTGAGGTAGCCGAGTCCGAGCTCCACGACGGGCGCGATACGGGAGGCCAGGTCCTCCGTCAGGACGCGCGCGGTCTCGGATTCGCCCGTGAGGGACTTCGCCAGCTCGACGATCGGCAGCGCGGCCAGCTCCGCGATGGTCCGCCCCGCGAACGTCACCGCCAGTGCCTCGGGCCGCAGCCTGCCGCCGTGGCACGCCGGGCAGGGAGCGGCGGCGAGGAACCGCTCCGCCCTGGCCCGCAGGGTGGCGCTCTTCGTGTCGGAGAAGGTCTTCATGACATAGCGCCGGGCGCTCATGTACGTGCCCTGATAGGGGCGTTGGATCCGCTCGGCCTCGCGCACCGGATGCACGGTGACCACCGGCTGCTCGTCCGTGAACAGGATCCACTCCCGTTCCCCGGCGGGCAGTTCGCGCCAGGGCCGGTCCACGTCGTGGCCGAGCGTGTCGAGGATGTCCCGCAGGTTCTTGCCCTGCCACGCTCCCGGCCAGGCGGCGATCGCGCCCTCGCGGATCGACAGCGCCGGATCGGGGACCAGCAACTCCTCCGTCGTGCGGTGGACCTGGCCGAGACCATGGCACTCGGGGCACGCCCCGGCGGCCGTGTTCGGCGAGAACGCGTCGGAGTCGAGCCGCTCGGCGCCGGCCGGGTAACGGCCCGCGCGCGAGAACAGCATCCGCAGCGAGTTGGACAGATTGGTGACCGTGCCCACCGAGGACCGTGAGGTGGGAGCCGATCTGCGCTGCTGCAGCGACACCGCCGGCGGCAGCCCGGTGATCTCCCCGACCTTGGGCGCCCCCACCTGGTGGATCAGCCGCCGAGCGTACGGGGCGACGGACTCGAAGTACCGCCGCTGCGCCTCCGCGTAGATCGTGCCGAAGGCCAGCGACGACTTCCCCGACCCCGACACACCGGTGAACACCACGAGGAGGTCCCGCGGGATGTCGACGTCGACACCCCGCAGATTGTGCTCCCGGGCGCCGCGGACGCGGACGTACGAGTCGTGGGGGCGGCCGTCGGGGCTGGGCATCGGCGGGACTCCAGGGGGCGGCCCGTACCGCGGTCCGTGGGCCGCGGCCCGGCCGTCGGTGGGGGCAGGGGGCAAACCCCACGATTCTAGGCCGCGCCCGGTCCCGCTACCCGGGCGCGTCCCGCGGGACCCGGAAGCCCGTCCGGCCGCCCCGCCGCCCCGTCTGTCCCGCTCCCCCGTCTGTCCCGCTGTCCCGTCTGTCCGGCTGTCGCGGCCGTCCCGGCTGTCCGGGCCGGGCGGCCCCGCGCCTCTCAGGACGGCAGTCCTCCGGCCGTCCCTGTCCTGTTGCCCCGGCTGCCCCGGCTGCCCCGGCTGCCCCGGCTGCCCCGGCTGTCCCGGCCGGACGGCCCCGCGCCCCTCAGGACGGCACGTTCTCCAGGTCGAGGAGCTGGCGCTTGCGCTCCAGGCCCCCTGCGTAGCCGGTGAGTGCCCCGCTCGCGCCGATCACCCGGTGGCAGGGGCGGACGATCAGCAGCGGGTTGGCCCCGATCGCCGTCCCGACGGCACGCACCGCGGCCCTGGACGCGCCGATCAGCGCGGCGACCTCCCCGTAGCTGACCGTGGTGCCGTACGGGATGGTCTCCAGGGCCTTCCAGACGCGCCGCTGGAAGTCGCTGCCGCTGGACACGTACTCGATGTCGAAGGCGGTCAGCCGGCCGTCGAAGTACGAACCGAGCTGGGCGACGATCTCCCGGAACGCGGCCGGGTCCTCGTGCCAGCCGTCCTGGACGACCGCGCCGCGCTTCTGGTCCGGCACGGACAGGGCGGCCAGCGCCGTGCCGCCCTTGGCGGTGGCCGACTCCTCACCCACCAGCAGCAGTCGGCCGAGCGGGCTGTCCATGGTCGTGTAGACCGTCATCGGTCGGTCCTTTCCGAGTTCTCGCAGCGTGTTCACCCTCAACAATGCGCCCCGCGCCGGCTTCCGTCCGGCGGGATTCGGACACGGCGCTGAGCGGGGGCAGGCAGACGCCGGCGGATGCGTTCCGCCGCCCGCTGGGGTCGCGCCGTGGCCCGAGCGGGCACACGATCGAAGTCGACCACTCCGCACCGTCCAGGAGTCCCCATGGTCTGGATCCCGCAGATCCCCGACCTCGTCGGCCGGCTCGGCGCCGCCGAGCTCGCCGACGCCCTGCGCGACCCGGCGACGGCCACCGTACCCGTCGCCCTGGACGACCCGGAGGCCGGCCGGATCAGCGGTGTCGCCGTCCTGGCGGCCTGGCTGGCCGTGCAGGACACCTGGAGGGCGGAGCGGAAGGCGAAGATCGAGGAGGTCGCCGTCACGATCGGCGAGGGGCGGGCCGTGGGGGAGTGGGTCGTCCGTCTGGAGGGTGCGGAGGGCGAGCGCGTCGCGCTGCCCGTGGCCGTCGCCGTGGACCTCGCCTCCGCGCTGCCCGTGCGGATCCACCACTCCCGGCTGCCGCTGCTCGGCCGGCACGCCGAGCGCCGTCCGATGGTGCGGCCGGACCCGTCGGCCCGCCCTTCCGGCGCGGTGGGCGCCTACCTGGCCGCCCTCGGCGCGGGGGACACCGCGGCGGCCGTCGCCGCCTTCGCTCCGGACGGGTCCTTCCGGGGGCCGGCCGCCGACACGGACCGGTGCACCGGGACCGCGGAGCTGACCGAGCTCCACGACACCCTCTTCTCCGCGGGCGGCGGCATCCGGCTCTCGCTGTGCACGGTGACCGAGGACGGCACCCGCAGCGCGTTCGAGTACGTCGTCGACCGCTGGGGCGGCGCCGAACTGCCCCCGCAGCCGGGCCTCGCGGTCTGCGTGCGGGGCGGCGATGGCCTGATCACGTCGGCGCGGGTGTACGACGACGTGCAAGCACCCGTCGACTAGGGCTGCCGGGCCCGTGACGCGGGCAGGGTTCAGTCCTCGGATCTCCCCGCCCCACCTCCACCGGCACCGAGAGCAGGAGTGAGCATGCGGTACGTGAAGCTCGGTTCGACGGGTCTGGACGTCTCCCGGATCTGCCTTGGCTGCATGAGTTTCGGCCTGCCCGACCGAGGTGTCCACGCGTGGACCCTCGACGAGGACGCCTCGCGCCCCCTGATCCGCCAGGCCCTGGAAGCCGGGATCACCTTCTTCGACACGGCGAACGTCTACTCGGACGGCACCAGTGAGGAGATCGTCGGGCGGGCGCTCGGCGAGTTCGCGCGCCGCGACGAGATCGTCGTCGCCAGCAAGGTCAACGGCGCGATGCACGAGGGCCCCAACGGCCGTGGCCTGTCCCGCAAGGCGATCATGACGGAGATCGACAACAGTCTGCGCCGCCTCGGCACCGACTACATCGACCTCTACCAGATCCACCGTTTCGACCGCCACACCCCCGTCGAGGAGACCATGGAGGCGCTGCACGACGTGGTCAAGGCGGGCAAGGCCCGTTACATCGGGGCGAGTTCGATGTACGCGTGGGAGTTCTCCAAGGCCCAGTACACGGCCACGCTGCACGGCTGGACGCGCTTCGTCTCCATGCAGAACCACTACAACCTCCTCTACCGCGAGGAGGAGCGCGAGATGCTGCCGCTCTGCGCCGACCAGGGCGTCGGCGTCCTGCCCTGGAGCCCGCTCGCCCGCGGCCGGCTCACCCGCGACTGGGACACGGTCACCGAAAGGACCCGGGGCGACGCGTTCGGCCGGAACCTGTACCTGGACGGCGACCGCGAGATCGTCGACGCGGTCGCGCGCATCGCCGCCGGGCGCGGGGTGCCGCGCGCCCGGGTCGCGCTCGCCTGGCTGCTGCGGCAGGACGCCGTGACCGCGCCCATCGTCGGCGCCACCAGGGCCGCGCACATCGAGGACGCGGTCGCCTCGCTGGACGTGGAGCTCTCGGACAAGGAGGCCGAGGAACTGGAGGAGCCGTACACACCCCGGGCGATCAGCGGTCACTGACGCGGACGGGTCGGCCGTCGTCGGGCGTGCTTCACGCGTCCACGGCGGCCGGCTCCACTCCGACCGGGAATTCCGTGCGGAATGACGCTCGGATGAGCGCGTGAGAGCGCTCCCATTGCGGAGACTCCGGACGGAAGGGTGAGCCGCCGGGTTTCCGAATTTCTTTTCGCACGACCCCGCTGACATTTGGTCAATATTCCCGGCCGGGCCGAATTGAGGGAAAATCCGGGATCGCTTGTTCCGGCTCGGCGCCCTGTGCAAAGGTGGACGTTGTCGGCGTGCAGACAATAGTGGGTTCGTTCTGCACGCGTGCGGTGTGCCCGCTCCCTCTCCTGCCCGAAAGGGCTGTCGGGGGCGGTCGTTCGCGGCGCCGGCTCTCGTGGGCAGACCCTCCGGTTCCGACGGGCGGTCTGCATACCCGTTGGTATGGACTTTTTGCCGCGCTGCCTTTGGAAGGAAAGCGGACGTGAATGACGGAACGCTGCCTGATTCGTCCGACCCCGACAGAGTGTTCGAGGTTTCGGATGAACGGCTCGCGGCCGAGCTGAAGAGGCAGGGTGGCGCGACGGCCAACTATCCCGTCGGAGAACTCCTGGACCGCCACTGGGAGGCGGTGTTCTCTTACGCGCGACTGTGCACGGGCGGCGTACGTCCCGCCGGAATGCTCACCACTGCCTCCTTCACGCGACTGTTCGGGGATTTGCTGCACCAGAGCGGCCCCAGCGCCGCCTGGCGCCCCCAGTTGCTCGTCACCGTCCGCCGCATCGCCGCCGAGTGGCTGATGGACCAGCGGCGCGAACTGCTCCATCCCGGGCTCCTGGCCGAGGCCGACCGCGGAGAGCGGGCGGCGGCTCGCCTGCTGCCCCCGGAGAACAGGCGCCTGATGTCCAGGGCGTTCCAGCGCCTGCCCGAACCGGCCCGGTGCCTGCTGTGGCACGGAGAGGTGGAGGCCGAACGGCCGGAGGTCCCCGCGGCCCTGCTGGGGATCTTCCCCGAGGACGCGGTCACCGAACTGGAGCGGGCCAGGGAACGGCTGCGTCAGGGCTGCCTGGAGATCCACCACGAACTCGCCCCCAGCCAGGAGTGCCGCCGCTACCACCGCATGCTCGACGCCTCCTTCCGGCGCGGCGGCAACGGCCTCGACCCCGACCTGCGGAACCACATGGACGCATGCGGCCACTGCCGGTACGCGGGCGACCAGTTGAGCCAGTTCAACGGCGAACTCGCCCTCCCGCTCGCCGAAGCGGTGCTCGGCTGGGGCGCGCACGCCTACGTGGCCTCCCGGCGGGAGCGGGCCGCGGCCGCCGCCGCCCGGGAGCCGGAGCACGGCCAGGACGGGGCCCTCGCCGACGGAACGCCGGGCACCGGCGGTGGCCCGGCCGCCGGGGCCGCCCACATCGTCGAGTTCCTGCCCGACGACGACCCACGTCTCCCGGGACTTCCCCCGCGCACCCCGCAGGACGCCCATCAACCCACCGGCACCCCGTCCACGGGCCATGGAGCCGCGTCGCCCGGACCGGCCTCGCCGTCCGGACGGAGCACCCCCGCGCCTGTCGGGGACGACCGGCCCCTCCGCCGCCGGGACGGCCGGCCCTCCCGCCGTCGGGGCGCGCGCCGCTCCGGCGCCGGAACGCGCACCGGCGGCTCGGCGGGAGATGCCGGAACCCGCGCCTCGGACCCTTCGGCGGGCGCCGCGGCCGGCACCTCCGCCTCCCTGTCCGACGCCGGAACCCGGGCCTCCCGCAGGGCCGCAGGGCGCAAGGCCTCGCGCCGCGCGCCCGGACGCCGCACCGTCGCCGTCGCCGTGCTGACCCTCGGCGCGCTGATCGCGGTCCCCCTGGTTCTGTGGCTCTCCGACACCGGTTCCGACGGCCGGCACGACACGGCCGACGGCGCCCGCTCCGCCGACGCGCCGAGCCGCGGCACCGACCCGTCGTGGGCCCGGACCGGTGAGAAGAAGGACGGCACCGTGCGCGGCCGGCTGCGCAACACGGCGACCGGCCGGTGCGTCGGCTTCGCGGGGACGACACCGGCGAGCGGTGCCGAGGCCCGGCTCGTCCCGTGCTCCTCGGAGTCGGCGACGCAATGGTCGTACGGGACGGACGGGCTGCTGCGCGACGCGGACCGCCCCGGCCTGTGTCTGGACTCGCACCTGAGCTACACCGTCCAACTGGCCGCCTGCACCGACTCGTCGAAGCCGGGTGCCAAGAACGTGCGCTACGACTTCACCCTCCAGGGCATGCTCGTACCGCGCTGGAACCCGGATCTGGCCCTCGTTCCCGCGTCGGCCGAGGGCGAGTCGGCACTCGTCCTCAAACTCCGCGCGAACGAGCCGATCCAGCACTGGACTCTCGACACCTCGTCGCCCTCGCTCCAACTGGAGGTCGTCAACTGGGACTCCACGGACGGTGACGCCAAGGGCTCCACCACCGGGAAGCCGTCCGCCTCCACGACCACACCCACCGGCACCCGGACCTCCGCCCCGACGGCCGCGAACCCCGACACCGCCACGCCGTCCGCCGAGCCCTCCGCCGGCTCGTGCGCCTGGGGGTCCGCCTACTGCTCCGGGGACGGGCTCAACGGCGCTCCCCAGAACGGTGGTTACGGTACGGGATCCGGTTCCGGCGGCTACGGTTCGCTCGGCGGAGGGGGCCAGGGAGGCCACCGGTGACGCGGCGGGGATCCGGCGGCCCCTGTCCCGGATCCTCAGGAAGCCGCGGTGCCGGACGAGGAGGCCGTCGAGCCGGCCGTGCCCAGGAACTCGTCCCAGCCGCCGAGCGGCGACTGACCCGGGCCCAGCGTGCGCAACTTCCGCAGGACCGCGGGGTCCTGGGCCTCCAGCCAGGTCACGAGCTGACGGAAGGAGACCATGCGGACGTCGTCGTGGGCCGCCATCCGCGACAGCGCCTCCTCCACGGCGTCCATGTAGATGCCGCCGTTCCAGCGCTCGAAGTGGTTGCCGATGAAGAGCGGGGCCCGGTTGCTCTCGTAGGCGCGCCGGAAGCCGGCGAGGTAGCAGTCGCGGGCCTGGGTGCGCCAGGCGTCGTACCGGGTGCGGTCGCCGAGCGGGTTCGCACCCGACTGATTGGCCATCAGGTTGTAGTCCATCGACAGGACCTGGAAGGAATGACCGGGAAACGGGATGGACTGGAGCGGGAAGTCCCAGATCTTGCCGCCCTGCACCTTGGCGGGCCACATCTGGAGTCCGCCGGGCGAGCTGGCGTCGTACGTCCAGCCCAGCGCCGCCGCGGTCGGCAGCAGATTCGACTGACCCTCCAGACAGGGGGTGCGGCCGCCGGTCAGCTCCTTCTCGTAGTCGAACGGGAGCGGTTCGAGGTCGGTGAAGCCGGTGTTTGTCCGCCACTCGGTGACGAACTTCTTCGCCTGCGCTATCTCGCTGCGCCACTCCGCGGGCGACCAGCGGCGGACCCCGTCCGTGCCGCAGAAGTGACCGTTGAAGTGGGTGCCGATCTCGTGCCCCTCCAGCCAGGCCGCGCGTATCTGCCGGAGCGTGGCGTGGATGTGCCGGTCGGAGAGATAGCCGATGGCGGAGGCGCCCACAGGGTGCTGCGGAGGGTGGTACAGGTGCTTCTTCGACTCCGGCAGGGTGTAGATGCCGCTGAGGAAGAACGTCATGGACGCCCCGTGGTCGGCGGCGACCTTGCGGAACCGGGAGAACAGCTTGTTGCTCAGTTCGCCCGCGCCGTCCCAGGAGAACACGACGAACTGAGGAGGCCGTTCACCGGACTTCAGCCGCTTCGCCTTCGGCTGCCTCGGCTGGGCTCCGGTGTCCGCCGTGGACCCGTCGCCGATCAGTTTGACCGGCCGCAGCCGCGCCGGCCCGTCACCACCGCTTCCCACGGACCAGTCCCGGGCCGAGCAGGCCGACAGGGCTCCCAGCGCGCCCGCCGACGCCGTCGCGGTCAGCAGTCGCCTGCGTGAGACACCGCTCATGGTTCATCCCCCGATGTTCTTGGCACCGGCCCGGGTCCGGGGACGGAGCCTTCGTCAGAACGACGCGCCCCTCGCGGGGTACGTCAAACGGTGGGATGCGTGAAATTCCGGAAAGGGTCGCAGGAAGCGGGACGCGTTGCCGTTCTGTGACAAATCGCGCTGCCGCAGGGGCGGTTGGTGAGCAGGAGACGCCGCCCGGCGCCGCGAAGGGACCTGCGACGACGGGACCACGGGACCACGGGGCGACGGGGTGACGGGGTGACGGGGCGACGGGGCGACGGGGTGATGGGGTGATGGGGCGACGGGGTGACGGGGTGACGGGGTGACGGCCGGGCGTACGGGGTCAGGGGGCGGTCCCCGGCCGGACGACCGTCAGCGAGACCGACGACGCGTTGCCGGACACGGGCACCTCGCCCTGCGTCCACGTCACGGTGAGCGAGTCCTGCTCGTCGGGCGGCGTGACGATCAGCGAGGCGGGCGTCGCCGTGTTCGCTCCGCTGACCTCCGGGTTGGAGAAGGTCATGCCGGACCACGCGCTGTGCCCGGGCGTGAGCACGACGGTCGTCGGCGTGCCCGAGGACCGCCGCGGGTCGGGCCCGAGCTGCTTGCCGGACGCGTCGACGAAGGCCGCTCCGGGGTAGCCACGCACCGTGCAGGTCCGCTTGGACGTGTTCGTCAGGACGATCGGGAAGTTCTCCTGGCCCGCCCCGGGGTCGTTGCGGCCGACGGAGGCGCGCAGTTCCGAGGTGTGGCAGCGTCCGCCGCCCGCGGCGCTCCCCGCGGAGGCCGGGGCCGACGCGGACCCGCTCCCCGTCCCGGACCCCGTCTTCTCGGACGGGGTGCTCGCGGCCGTGCCGGCCGCCTCGGTGGAACCCGCCGTCGCGCCCGGGCTCGCGCTCGCGCCGCCGGACGCCGGTCCGGCCGTGCCGGGAAGGGTCGTCGGCGAGCCCTGCGGGGTGCCGTTGCCGCAGGCGGTCAGCAGGCCCAGCAGGGCGACACCCGCCAGCAGCCCGGCCCGCCGGGCCGCGGGGGAGGCACGGTGCGCGGACACCGTGCCGGTCCGGTCCGTGTCCGTCGTCGTACGCGGGAAGGTCGACATGTCACCACTCCTTGCGGATCTCCGTACGAGCCGGTCGCACGTGCGGGAGGCGCATCGCGCCCGTCATTCCTCTTGGATGCGCCCGGGGACCGAAAAGTTCGCGGGATCGCCGACGGGTTCCGGCGGGACCGCCGCTCCAGGATCAGGCCTTGAGGCGTACGGAGGCGATGACACCGTCGGCCGCGTCGTCGTCGCCGCTCTCCTGGCGGACCTGGACGTACACCTGGGGCCGCGCGCCGCTCCCCGTCGGGGTCAGCGCGGCCTCGGTGAGGCGGCCGTCCTCGCCGGGACAGCCGTCCCACGTCCGGATCAGCCCGTGCCAGCGCGCGCCGGAGTAGGAGTGGCTTCCGGCGTAGTGGCATCCCGGGTGCGTGATGGAGCGGACCGCGCCGGTCACGTCGCCGTGTTCGCTGAGTCCGACGAAGGCCCCGTCGACGCCGGAACGGAGGTCGGGCCACCGTGTCAGGCGGTCCGCGACGACGAGGCCGGGTTCGGTGCCGTCCCGAAGTCCCAGCGACCTCGGATTCCAGCCCGAGTCGCGCACCTGACCGCCCCAGGCGGCCGGTACCTCCACCGCGATCCGGCCCGTGCCGTCCTCGACCGTGAGGGTGCTCGCGGCGGACTCGTCGGTCAGCACCACGGCGGTGAGGGCGACCGCGGCGGCGCAGGCCGCCGCGACCCCGGCCAGCACGAGGAGCGCGGTACGCCGGCCCGGCCGGGGCGCGGGCACACGACCGGCCGTCATTCCGTCGGCCAGTCGTTCGAGCTCCCCGGCGAAGGCCTCGGCGCTCGGCCAGCGCCGCTCGCGGTCGGGTTCCATGGCGCGCAGCAGCGCGCGTCCGACGTCCGGACCGATGTCCGTACGGAGCCTGTCGGCGCGTTCGGTCCTGCCCGGCGGGCCGGGAACCGACCCGGTGACGAGGTGGTGGCCGAGCGCGCCCAGGCTGTACACGTCCGCCCGCGCGTCGATCCCGGATCCGGGCCGGGACTGCTCGGGCGGGGTGTACCCGGCCGACCCCGCCGCGACGGTGAGTCCGGAGGCCTGGGCCAGGCTCTTGGCGAGGCCGAGGTCGGCCAGCAGCACCCGGTCCGCCCCGCCGGCTGCGGTGCGCAGCAGCACGTTCGAGGGCTTGATGTCGCGGTGCACGATCCCCGCCGCGTGCAGGTCGGCGGCGGCCCGTGCCGCCAGCGCCGTCAGACGCAGCGCCTCGGCGACGGGCGGCGGACCGGCCTCGACCCGGTCGGCGAGGGTTCCCCCGTCCGCGTACTCCATGACGAAGTAGGGCCTGCCGTCCGGGAGTTCACCGATGTCGTAGACCTGGACCACCCGGCTGGAGTCGGCCTTGCGCAGCAGTCGCGCCTCGGAGAGGAAGCGTTCCCTGATGTCCAGCCGGTCGACCCAGTTCTCGGTGAGCACCTTGACCGCGACGGCCGCGTCGAGAACGTCGTCGTGGGCGAGCCAGACCACGCCGAAACCACCGGCGCCCAGGCGCCGTTCGAGGCGGTAACGGCCGATCCGCTCCAGCGAGTGCATACGACTATCATGCCTGGCCTCTGGTCGGCATCGAGGGGAGTGCCAGGTGGGAGAAGCGGACGAGACCGAGGGGCTCGCGCTGCTGGCGGCGGCCGGGGACCGGGCGGCCCTCGACGTCCTGCTCCGGCGGATCCGGCCCGAGGTCGTCCGCCGGTGCGGGCGCTTCCTGCCCTGCCGCGAGGACGCCGAGGAGGCGGCCCAGGACGTCCTGCTCCAAGTCGCCCGCGGGATCACGGCGTTCGAGGGCCGCAGCCGGTTCGGCACCTGGCTGTACACGGTGGTCGCCAACTGCGCCCGGCAGAAGTACCGCGAGCTGAAGCGGCGCGCCGCCGAACGGCCGGAGGTCATCGACGCCGCCCGGTACGTCGACCCGCGGACGACGAGTGTCATCGCGGGTTCCAGGGTCGACCTCCTGGAGGCGCTGGAGCGCCTGGAGCGCGAACACCCGCGTCTGGTGGCGCCGTTGGTCTACCGGGACATCTGCCGGCTGGAGTACGCGGAGGCCGCCGAGCGCGTCGGCGTTCCCCTCGGCACGTTCAAGTCCCGGCTGCACGAGGCCCGCAGAAGGGTCAGACCCTGGCTGTCGGACGCTTCCTGACGGGTTCCGCCGGGTCCGGGTTCCCGCCGGGTCCGGGTACCCGGCGGGAACGATGCCGTGCCTGACGCCGGTCAGCGCCGGGTGTAAATGAAGCCGATCTTGTCGACCTCGTCCCCCGAACGGCCGTGGAATCCGGCGAGCTGCCAGCCGCTGGGCGCGGTGCGGGTCACGCAGTCCGAGGTCGTCGTGCCCCCGGACAGGGCCCGGCCGAGGTTCGTGGTGAACTTGGCGTAGAAGACGCGTGTATGACTGTCCTTCACTCCCTCGCAGAGCTGCGCGGTGGTGACGTACTCACCACTGCCGAGGGTCAGTGACGCGGCGGTGCCGCCCGTGCCGCCGTGCGCGAAGCTGGTGCCGTCGCTCAGGGTCAGCCCCATCCGGTCCACCCGTGAGCCGGCGGAGATGGACATGACCGATGCGCGGGCGCCGGCCGGCACCCGGGCGATGTCGTTGAAGTAGTCGCCGTGCGGCCCGCCGAACTGGTCGCTGAGCTGGAAGCCGTCGGCGCGCGACCACGCGAACGACGCGGTGACGGGATCGTGGTCGGAGAGCATCAGACCGTCGGAGGTCAGGAAGCGCGTGTGCTCGTTGTGGTAGCTCGTGGCGTCGAGCGTGACGAGCTTGCTGCCGCGGTAGAGGATCTTGTCGACGACCTCGCAGGTGTCGGGCACCGTGGTGCCGCTCTGGTCGCAGACGAGGGCGTCGCTTCCCTTGGCCGGCGCGGTGCCGCCGCGCACGAGCTGGACCCAGGCGTCCGACAGGCCGTTGGCGGCGGCGAACTCCGCGATGGTGTCGCCGGATCGGGTGTAGCGGGTGTTCGTGTCGCCCATCACGACGACGGCGTTGCCCGCGGAGTGGCTGCCGATGAACGCGGTGAGCTGACTGAGGTTGTCGGCACGGGAGGAGAGGTCGCCGTCACTGGTGCCCGCGTTGGTGTGCACGTTGTAGAAGTCGACGTAGACGCCCTCGGCCAGGCGCTCCCGCATGAAGGTGAAGCCCTTGGGTGTGAGGCAGTCGCCCGAGTCGAGTTGGCAGGAGTTCCAGCCGACCCGCTCGAAGTCACCGGTGTCGTAAGGGATCTTCGAAAGGGTGTTGAGACCGCTGCCGATGCCCGCGCCGCCGCTGGTCGCGGTCCGGTACGCGTGCGCCGTGTCGGCCGCGTACAGGGCCGCGTGGAAGTTGAAGTCCTCCTCGACGTGGACGATGTCGTAGGGGGCGATGAGCCCGCCGATCGCCGTGGTCGCGCTCTGCCGGGGTGTCGGCGCGCTGGAGATGGCTTCGGGCAGCCCGGCGACGTTGTAGCTGAGCACGCTGAAGGTGCCGGAGTCGGCGGCCGCGGCGGAGGGCGCGGCCGCGGTGAGGCCGCCGAGCACGGCTGCTGCCGCCGCCGCGCCGGCGAGGAGTCTGCGGAGAGGGTGCATGGGGGGTGTCTCCAGGGGGCGAAGGGATGTCAGGAACCGACCGAGAAGGTGGCGTCGGCCTTGTCGGTGGCGGTGGAGATCGGATCGATGCGCAGCACGTAGTCCGCGTGCCTGAGGTGGCGGTCCGGGTGGTTGTGGGAGCGTAACGACGACCACGAGGCGTCGGCCAGGCCCGCCGTCCGGTGGAAGGTGGCGTCCTGCGCGAACGTCGTCGTCCCGTCGTCGACGTGGAGCGCCATCTGGTAGTTGCTGTGCCGCAGGTAGCGCGTGGGGTGGCTGACCGAACGGAACGAGACGCCGGCCGGGTCGGCGAGTCCGGTCACCAGAGTCCACTGCGCATCGGTGTACGGGTCGAACGGGTACGCGTCGATCCGGCCGACGTAGTTGGAGTGCCGGACGTAACGGGCCGGATAGTTGTAGGACTTGAGCCGGTTCCAGGCAGGCGCGCCCCACCGGGCGAGGAGGTTGTCGTACTCCGCCGTGGTGATCGGCTGGATGCTCGCGTGCTTGGAGTTCAGCGGCTGGGTGTACAGCCGCTGGTCGACCGCCGTCCAGGTGCCGCTCGCGAGATCGGCCGACTGCCAGGCGTAGAAGACACCGTTGGGCGTGTACGTGTCTCCCCACAGGTAATACGACCCCGTCGACTGTGACTTGACGAGGATCGGCGCCTCGGTGCCGCCGTGGGAGACCGGGGTGCTGAACACGGTGAAGCTGCCCGGGTCCAGCGACGTCGACCGGGCGCCCACAAGGGTCTGGTCCCTCTTGAAATAGAGGTAGTTCACCCCGCCGACGCCCACGGCCAGGTCGCCGTCGATCACGTCGTAACCGGGGTCGAAGAAGACCTGGGCGGCCGACGCGGTCACGAAGTCGGCCGTGTAGTTGACCATGATGACGTTGTGGCCGCTGGAGTCGACCGCGGAGTAGATGATCCCGTACTGCCCCCGCCCCGTGTCCCAGTAGGCCTCGGGCGCCCAGCTGTGGGTGGCCATGTCGTGCAGTTTCAGCCGCCGGTAGCCGCTGAAGCTCCGCAGATCCGCGGAGTCCCACACATGGATGTACTGGCTCTGCAGACTCCAGTCGGTGCCCTTGAGATCGGTGGCGAGCACCACGAACGTGCCGTCCTGTCTGCGCAGGACGAACGGATCGCGCAGGCCGCCGGTGCCGCCGGTCGGCGTCACGACGGGCTTGTTCTGGTTCAGCGGTGTCCACTGGAGCGAGTCGGTGCTGACGGCCAGATGCAGACCGTAGTCCGCTCCGTCGCCGTTCGGGGACTCGGTGAAGTAGCCCATCACATAGGCCGTCGCGGCCGCGGCGCGCGCGGTCGGGGCGCCGAGGGCGAAAGCGGCGGTGAGGCCGGCCATCGCCCCCAGCGCGACGCGCCGGGAGGGCTGAGGGGGGCTGCCGTTCATGCCGGTCTCCTTCGGTGGAGGAGCGGGGCGGCGGGGAGTACGCTCCTCCCGCCGGTCACTCCTGTTCGACATACCGAATGCTGTGCGACATGCTGTGCAACGTGCTGTGCGAGGCCTTACGGTAGGGGCCTGCCCGTGATGTGAACAGGGCCTGGAGAGACGGAAGTTGAGCGTGTTCCCGCCGCTTCGCGGCCAGAGGGCCGAGGGTTGCGGCCCGGCGGCTGTCGGAGCCGCTGTCTAGGCTGGTCCGCGTGAAGGAACAGAGCAGCAGACCACTCGCCGTGTTCGACCTGGACGGCACGCTCGCGGACACCGCGCACCGGCAGCGGTTCCTGGAGCGCTCACCGCGGGACTGGGACGCGTTCTTCGCGGCGGCGCCTCAGGATCCGCCGCTCGCGGAGGGCGTCTCGCTCGCGCTCGGCAGCGCGCGGGAGTGCGAGGTGGTCTATCTGACCGGCCGCCCCGAGCGATGCCGGCGGGCGACGGTGGAGTGGCTGGCCGAGCACGGCCTGCCCGAGGGACGCATCTGGATGCGGCGCAACGACGACCGCAGGCCCGCCCGCCGCACCAAGCTGGAGATCCTTCGCCGGCTGGCCCGCGACCGGGAGGTCCGCGTCCTCGTCGACGACGACGAATTCGTGTGCGAGGAGGCGGAGCGGGCCGGCTTCACGGTCGTACGGGCACGGTGGGCGGCCGCGTCGGCGGCACTGAAGGACGCGCAGGAGCGGGAGGGGCGGACCTGAGGCGACTGTCCGGCGGGTGGGGTGGACCCGTGGGCGCGGGTCGGGTCAGTCGGCGTCCTCCAGCCGGAAACCGAGCTTCAGACCGACCTGGTAGTGCTCGATCCGCCCGTTCTCGATCTGGCCCCTGACCTGGGTGACCTCGAACCAGTCGAGGTTGCGCAGGGTCTGCGAGGCCCGGGTGACCCCATTGCGAATGGCCTGGTCGACGCCTTCGTGGGAGGTCCCGACGATCTCGGTGACCCGGTAGGTGTGCTCGGACATGCGGCTGCTCCTCTCCGCCGTGGCGGGAGTGCCAGGCGTGTTTCCACGGTGCCCCACCGGGTGGCGCTCCGCGAGACGGCGGGGTGTCCCGGGTGACGGGGGCCCGCCGGGGCACGGTGAGGGTCGGGCCGACCGGAGCCGAGCCGGACCCCCCGCCGGCGGCCCCCCTGCCGACGGAACCTCCCGCCGACGGACCCCCTGCCGACGGGACCAGCCCCCGTTGGCGGGACCGGCCCCGCCGACGCCCCCCGCCGACGGGACCCCCGTCGACAGGACCCCCGTCGACGGAACCCCCGCCGACGGAGCCCCCGTCGACAGGACCGCCCCCGCCGACGGACCCCCCGCCGATGGGCGCCGCCGCAGCCGACGGGCCCGGCCGTGGACCGGTGTGCTTGAGTGAGGCGCTGCGCCGGCCCCCGGCCCCGCCGCTCATGTCCCGCCCGCCCCCTCCGGAAAGGAACCGGACGCCGTGCACGTACTCATCCTGGGCGGTACGACCGAGGCCCGCCGGCTCGCCGAGAGCCTGGCCGCGGGGACCCGGGCCGGCCTCAGGGTGACGAGCTCGCTGGCCGGACGGGTGGGCGCGCCCCGGCGGCCGCCCGGCGACGTCCGCGTGGGCGGGTTCGGCGGTGCGGAGGGCCTGGCGCGCTGGCTGCGGGAGCACGCGGTGGACGCGGTCGTGGACGCCACGCACCCCTTCGCCGGAACGATCAGCTCCAACGCGGCCTCGGCCGCGGCCGCCACGGGTGTTCCGCTGCTCGCCCTGAGCCGCCCCGGCTGGGTCCCGGTGGAGGGCGACACCTGGCACGAGGCCGGTTCCCTGGAAGACGCCGCCGGACTCCTGCCCTCCCTGGGCCGCAGGGTGTTCCTCACCACCGGCCGGCTGGGTCTGTCGGCCTTCGCGGCCCTGGGGGACCTGTGGTTCCTCGTACGATCGGTGGACGCGCCGCAGGCTCCGGCACCGGCCCGCATGGAGGTGCTGCTCGACCGGGGCCCGTTCACGCTCCAGGGAGAACGTGAACTGCTCCGGCGTCACGCCATCGACGTCCTGGTGACGAAGGACAGCGGCGGCGAGGCCACCGCCCCGAAACTGACGGCGGCCCGCGAGGCCGGACTCCCGGTGATCGTGGTCCGCAGACCGCCGGTGCCCACCGGAATCCCCGTCGTGACGGGACCCGAGGCGGCCGTCGGCTGGCTGGCTGATCGCTTCGGCCTGGGCCCCGACCGGACGTCGCCCGACACCTGAGGCGACCGCGACACGGCAGACCGGCCGCCTGCGGAGGTGGATCGCCGCCCGAGCCGAAACGGCGGTCAGCCGCTGGTGCCGTTCGCCGCTTCGGCGGTTGTCCGCCGGACGCGATAGTTCCAGCGGGCGAGCGACCGGACGACGTTCTCGGCGCCGATGGGGTTGGCGCTGTGCACGAAGACCGTCCCGATCCGGAAGGGCCGGCCGTCGAAGGCGGCTTCCTCCAGGAGCGTCACCACCGGCATGACGGTGTCGTCGCCGCCGAGATCGTGATCGAGCCAGAGCTCGTCGACGAAGCTGTCGCGATGCTCCTCCAGAAGCTGGACGCCTTCGCGACTGGTACGCGCGATCCGCGTGGCCCGCGGAAGCGCCCGGAGGTCATCTATGCCGAGCACGACGGGTACGGGTGCCGTGGGGTCTGCTGTCACCGGCCGATTGTCCCAGCAGCCGGTTACTCCTCCTCGCTCGCCATCGCGTTGATCGCCGCCGCTGCCATCGCGCTGCCGCCCCGGCGGCCTCGTACGATCAAATGGTCCAGGGCCGAGGGGTGGTCGGCCAGGGCGTCCTTCGATTCCGCCGCGCCCACGAAGCCGACGGGGACACCGATCACCGCGGCGGGGCGGGGGGCGCCCTCCTCCATCAGTTCCAGGAGGCGGAACAGCGCGGTGGGGGCGTTGCCGACGGCCACCACGGCGCCGTCCAGGCGGTCGCGCCACAGTTCCAGGGCGGCCGCGCTGCGCGTGGTGCCGAGTTCCGCCGCCAGGTCCGGCACCGACGGGTCGGAGAGCGTGCAGATCACGTCGTTGTCCGCGGGCAGCCGCTTGCGCGTGATGCCGCTCGCGACCATGGAGACGTCACAGAGGACGGGCGCGCCCGCACGCAGGGCTTCGCGGGCGCGGGCCACCACGTGGGGCGTGTAGGCGAGGTCGCCGACCAGGTCCACCATTCCGCAGGCGTGGATCATCCGGACCGCGACCTGGCTGACGTCGGCGGGCAGGGCCGCGAGGTCCGCTTCCGCGCGGATGGTGGCAAAGGACTCGCGGTAGATGACCGCGCCGTCCTTCTCGTAGTCGAACACTGTCTTCTCGCTCATCCGTTGACGTCGTTCCGGGTGCGTGCCGCCGCCGGAGACCGATCGGAGGGCGCGGGCATGACCGCGAGCATACCGATCACCTCGAAACGCCGATCCCGTGATCGTCACGTGGGTGTTCCCGCGGGAGACGGCAACGAGAAGGGGCTCCTGCGAGGCCGTCCTCGCAGGAGCCCGTCCGGTCACGTGCGGGCCGGCGCCGACGCCCGGGGTTCTGGTGTCGTGGAGCCCGCGCGGGACGTAGGCGGCGTCAGGGCGAGTTCTCGGCCGCCTCGCTCAGCGACAGCGCGAACCGGCCCTCCGCGTCCGTCCACCAGTGGGTCAGCCCGAAGCCCGCCGCGGCCAGTTCACCGCGGACGCCGTCCGCGCGGAACTTCGCCGAGATCTCCGTCCGCATCTCCTCGCCCTCCGCGAAGTGGACCGCCATGTTCAGCGCCGGGATCTTCACGGTCTGGGAGACACGCGACCGCAGCCGCATCTCGATCCACTCGTGCTCGGGGTCCCAGAGCGCCACGTGCTCGAACGCGTCGAGGTCGAAGTCGGCGCCGAGTTCACGGTCGACGACGCTCAGCACGTTCTTGTTGAACGCCGCCGTGACCCCGGCCGCGTCGTCATAGGCCGTGACGAGCACCGACGTGTCCTTGACGAGGTCGGTGCCGAGCAGCAGGGTGTCGCCGGGCGACAGCAGCGACCGTACGGACGCCAGGAACGCGGCGCGCTCGGCGGGCGCCAGATTGCCGATCGTGCCGCCGAGGAAGGCCACGAGCCGCGGCCCGGGGGTGTCCGGGAGCGCGAGATCGCCGGTGAAGTCGGCGATCAGAGCATGGACGTTCAGCCCGGGCCGCTCGGCGATCAGCGCCTGACCGGCCTGCGTGAGGGCGCTCTCGCTGACGTCCACGGGCACGTAGGTGTGCAGGTCCGGCATCGCGTCCAGCAGATGACGGGTCTTCTCCGAGGATCCTGAACCGAGTTCGACGAGCGTGCGCGCACCGCTCGCCGCGGCGATCTCGCCGGCCCGGGTGCGAAGGATTTCGCGTTCCGCGCGGGTCGGGTAGTACTCGGGGAGTTCGGTGATCTTCTCGAAGAGTGCGCTGCCGTGGGCGTCGTAGAACCACTTCGGCGGGAGGGTCTTGGGCCGGCGTCCGAGGCCGTGCAGGACGTCGGCACGCAGTGCCGCGTCGGTGGCGTCCTCGGGAAGGGTGCGGGTCAACTGGAACGGACTCACGTACGGGGCTCCTTGCGCTGTGCGGGTGCCATGTCGTCGCTCATGTCCTTGAGCGGCGTGAGCAGTACCTCGGTGCGGTTCGCGGTGAGAAGGGTGCGGTCGGGGACCTCCCGCCAGAGCGGGTCGTCGTCGTGCGGCTCGGAGGCCACGAGGGTGCGGCGGCCGGGCTCGCTCAGGTACCAGAGCGTGTCGCCCCAGGCGGTCGCGGTGATCGTCTCGCCGTTGGTGAGCAGCAGGTTGAGCCGTGAGCCGGGGGCCGCCTCGGCGACCTCCAGGACGGTGTCGGCCAGCGCCTGCCCCTCCTCGTCGCCGGCCCGCAGCCGGTGCAGGACCAGGGCCCACACGAACGCCGAGTCGCACCGTGCCTCCAGCGACAGCAACTCGGCCGGAGGCAGGCCCGCCACGAGCGGGGCGAGGCTCCCGGGCCAGCCGCCGACGGCGCCGTTGTGGCTGAACAGCCAGGGACCCGCGGCGAACGGTGCCGCCGCGGCCTCCCCGTCGGCGCCCGCCACGGTCGCGTCCCGCACCGCGGCGAGCAGGGCCCGCGTCCCGATCACCCGGGCCAGGTCCGCGAACGACTGGTCGCCCCAGATCGGACCCGTGCGCCGGTAGCGGGCCGGCACCGGGTCTCCCTCGACGTACCAACCCACGCCGAAACCATCGGCGTTGACGGTCCCGTGCCGCTGGCGCCTGGGCGCCCACGACTGCCGGTACAGGCTGTGCTCCGGTGCCACGAGGAGTGCGCCGAGCCTCTCCTCGTCACCCAGGAACGCCAGATGACGGCACATCAGGCGTTCCCGTCGCGGGCCGTGCGGAACCCGGAGAAGATCTGCCGCCGGATCGGGTAGTCCCAGTTGCGGAACGTGCCCCGGCAGGCCACCTGGTCCACCGCGAACGAACCGCCGCGCAGCACCTTGTACTCCGGGCCGAAGAACACCTCCGAGTACTCCCGGTAGGGGAACGCGACGAACCCGGGGTAGGGCTCCAGATCGCTCGACGTCCACTCCCACACGTCACCGATCAACTGCCGGACGCCGAGCGGCGACGCACCCGCCGCGTAGCTTCCCGCCGGGGCCGGGCGCAGGTGGCGCTGGCCCAGGTTGGCGTGGACCGGCGTGGGGTCCTCGTCCCCCCACGGGTAGCGCCGGGAGCGGCCGGACACCGGGTCGTGGCGGGCCGCCTTCTCCCACTCGGCCTCGGTGGGCAGCCGCCGCCCCGCCCAGCGCGCGTACGCGTCGGCCTCGTACCATGACACGTGCAGCACCGGCTCCTCGGGCGGTACGACTTCCGTCACCCCGAAACGCCGCCGCAGCCACTGCCCGCCCTCGCGCCGCCAGAACAGCGGTGCGTCGATGCCGTGGGTGCGGACGTGGTCCCAGCCCGCGGGAGTCCACCAGCGCTCCTCGCCGTAGCCGCCGTCCTCGATGAAGGCCTGGTACGCGGCGTTCGTGACCGGAGTGGTGTCGATGAAGAACGACGGGACCGTGCGCCGGTGCGCGGGCCGCTCGTTGTCGAGCGCCCACGGTTCGGTGGAGGTGCCCATCACGAACGGGCCGCCGGGCACCAGGACTTCGGCGGGACCGGTGAAGGGCGCGGCGGGCGCGGGGTCCGGCGCCGTGAGGACGGCGGGCCCCTTGCGCAGCTGATGGGTGATCAGCATGGTCTCGTCGTGCTGCTGTTCGTGCTGCGCGATCATGCCGAACGCGAATCCGGACTCGGTCAGCCGGGTGCCCTCGAACGCCGCGCTCTCCAGGACGTCCAGCGCCCGGCCGCGCACCTCGGCCGCGTACGTACGGGCCTCCGCCGGCGGCAGCAGAGGCAGGGAAGGGCGTTCGGCCCGTGAGTGCTCGAACGCGTCGTAGAGCCCGTCGATCTCGGGCCGCATCGCCTCACGCCCCGCGACCGCCCGCAGCAGCCACAGCTCCTCCTGATTGCCGATGTGCGCGAGGTCCCAGACGAGCGGGGACATCAACGGCGAGTGCTGCGCGGTCAGATCGGGGTCCTCCACGCAGGAGGTGAGCAGGGCGGTGCGGGCGCGGGCGGTGGTGAGCGCGTCCAGGGCGCGCTGCCGGAGCGACTCCGGATCCGTGCGCGGACCGGAGGCGGTCGTGTCGGAAGCGGTCGTGCCGGTCATGTGTTCATGTCCTTCCCGTCGGACAGACCCTGCCGTGGGCCTGCCGGGTGCCGCCCTGACCCGCCGTCGTGACGAGCCGCGGCCACGCCGGCCAGGTCGTCGGCGGGGCAGCGGCCCCGGGCCACATAGCGGTCGGTGAACTCGGCCACCGCGTCGAGGACTTCGGTGGTGGCACCGAGCCGGGGCAGCGCCTCGTACGCGGCCGCGAAGCAGATCGCCGCGGCCTCGCGCAGCTCCGGATCGGCGAGGCCGAACCGTGCCGCGTCCTGCCACAGCGGGTTGCGCGGCGCCGGTGCCGGACCGGCACGCTCCGCCAGCGGCTTGACGGTCCGGTAGGCGGTCTCGGCGGCGTCCGGGTCGTCGAACAGGGCCGCCGTCACCGCGAGCGGCACGATCCAGCCGTCCTCACCCGGCTGTGCGTCGATCATGCGGAGCTCCAGATGGCCGCGCGGCCGGACCGGCGGGAACAGCGTGGTCATGTGGTATGCGAGGTCCGCCCGGTCGGGTGGTGCGGCGGACCGCGTCCAGTCCCGGAAACTGAGGCCCTTGGGGACCTCCCAGGGCGCCTCGTCCGCCCGTACGCACATCACCGGCGCGTCGAGCACACGCCGGGCCCAGGCCGCACGGGGATCGCCGTCCAGAGGCGGCGCGTCGGTGCGTCCGGGGTCCATGGACGACCACAGGGACTGGCGCGTGGAACGCCAGCCCGTGCGCTGTCCGCGGGCCATCGGGGAGTGGGCGAACGCGGCCACCAGGACCGCGCCGAGCTGATGGGCCAGCCACCAGCGGCGCCCGTGCCCGAGCGGGCCCGGTTCCTCGTATCCGGCGTCCACGCACACCTGGACCGAGGCCGACGTGCACATCATGGCGCGGCCCTCGGGACCCGCGCGGTCGAGATACCGCTCCATGGCGTCGTACCTGGGTTCATGGAGAAAGCGGCTCGGCGCGTTCCACGGGTCCTGGCCGAAACCGCTGAGGCCGAGGCCCGCCTCGCGCAGGGTGGCGCGTACGGCGTCGAGGTCGGCCGAGACGGATCGCACGCACTCCATCAGGGAGGCGGCGGGGGCGGAGCTGAGTTCGAGCTGTCCACCGGGTTCGACCGTGAGCGCCGAACGCAGGGACACGGTCCGCAGTGCGGCGTACGCCGCTTCGAGTCGTTCAGGGTGCACCGGGAGCCGCGGCGCCCGCAGCTCGTGGACGAGCCATTCCACCTCGACACCGAGCAGGCGGGGCGGACCGGTCTTGAAGCAGATGCCACGGACCAGTGCCTCCACCTCGGCCTCGGTGACGGCGGAGCGTCGTCGCTCCGTACAGTCACTCACCGAATCGGACATGTCAGGATCCTCCTGAGATTCCACCATGCCGCCGGCCCGGGGTCTTGTGGGCCGGACCGGCAATGACCGTTCCACCCAAGACCCTCTCGGCGGTTCGCACAAGGGTGCAAACCCTTGCTTTCGGGACCGGGAAGCAGTGTTTGCGAGGCCGCGAAACTCTGTTGCGCCGCAGGACCAGCATCACTCACGATGCGTTCATGGGCACGACGGGGGATCGCACGCAGGCCGCGCCGGTGGCGCGTACGGGGGTGGCGCCATGAGCGCGCGCCTGCGTGCGATCGCCCGGGAGACCGAGGAGATCGTGGCGGCCGGGGGCTACCGCGGCCCGTCCGGGAACGCGGTGTCCATCGCCGCGGCGGTCGGGACCGCGCGGGCCGGGACGGTGCTGCACGGACCGGAGCCGGTGGACATACCGTCGGTGACGCCGGTCGTGACGTCGTTCGAGGTCACGGGCGAGAGCAGCCTGGAGGCCGCCCGTCGTCTGGTCTCCGGGGGCGGGGATCCCGTCGCCGTGCTGAACTTCTCCTCGGCGCGCAATCCCGGCGGCGGCTATCTGAACGGTGCGCAGGCCCAGGAAGAGGCCCTGTGCCGGGCCTCCGCGCTGTACACCTGTCTGCTGGGCGCCCGCGGTTTCTACGATCACCACCGCGCCCACCGTGACGCGTTCTACACGGACCGTGTCATTCACTCGCCCGGCGTACCGGTGTTCCGGGACGACCGCGGCCGGCTCCTCGACGAGCCGTTCCGGGCCGGTTTCCTGACCGCGGCGGCCCCGAACGCCGGGGTCGTCCTGCGCACCGCCCCGGAGCGGGCGGCCGATCTGCCGGGCGCGCTGGCGATCCGCGCCGAACGGGTCCTGGAGACGGCCGCCGCCCACGGCTACCGCCGCCTGGTCCTCGGGGCCTGGGGCTGCGGAGTGTTCCAGAACGACCCCGCGCAGGTGGCGCTGGCCTTCCAGGGTGTGCTGGCCGGTGGCCGTCTGGAGGGGTACTTCGACCGGGTGGTGTTCGGCATCCTGGACCGGACGCCGGGCCGGACCACCCGCGCGGCATTCGATCAGGTGTTCGCACCCGAGCCTCACCCGGCGTGAAGGCTCACTCGGGGTGAAGCCCATCCGGCGTGAAGGCCCAGTCGGCGTTGAGGCTCACTCGGTGTGAAGCCTCATCCGGCGTCAAGGCCCATCCGGCGTGGAGGCCCACTCGGCGTTGAGGCTCACTCGGTGTGAAGCCTCATCCGGCGTCAAGGCCCATCCGGCGTGGAGGCCCACTCGGCGTTGAGGCTCACTCGGCGTGAAGCCCCATCCGGCGTGAGGCCCCATCCAGCGTGAAGGTTCACTCGGCGTGAAGAGCTGCCTGGCCTGAGCCTCACGTGGCGTGAGGCCCGCCCGGCCGTGTGAAGTCCCGCCGGGCGCTCCGCACGGCCGTCACCGGAGAACCGGGACCCTCAGCGCCAGCCGTATCGTTCCCGCAGCCGGTACACCACGGAGTTGAACCGCATCCGGTCCAGCGCGCACGCCTCCCGGCGCATCCCGTCCTCGTGCAGCCGCAGCACGCGGTCCACGTTCACCCAGGAGTCCCGCCCGGTCCGGTCCCACGGACCGCTGCCGATCGGCACCCACTCGCGGTCGCCGTGGTGCGCCTTGCTGGAGAGCTGGACGGCGAGCAGCGTTCCCGCGGCCTCCCGGGCGACGACCAGCACCGGGCGGTCCTTGCCCCGGCCGTCGTTCTCCTCGAAGGGGACCCACGTCCAGACGATCTCCCCGGGGTCGGGGTCGCCGTCGTGCGCGGGGGAGTACTCGGTCTTCACGGGGCCGACCTCGCGGGGCTCGGCCTCGGTGGTCGCGGAGGGGCCGTAGCGGCCGGGGACGGCTTCTTCGGTGTCATCGGTAAAGGCAGTCACGCGGGCCACCGTAAGGCCTGCGCACCAGGTCGCGGCGGGCGGGTCCGGGGCCGGACGGCTTCGCGCGGACCCGGGACCGGGCCCAACTTCCCCACGGCTCCCGCCGAACGGCCTCACGCGGGCCGCCGGAAACGGCTCGGGCGCACGGGAGCCGTGGTGCAACTCCCGTACGCCCGCGCCCTACTGCTCGGGACCCCTGGTCTCCGTGCGCCTCAGCGCGGCGATCTCACCCCTCGTCCTTCTCCACGGGCACCTTCTCGCCGACCGGCGAAACGAACCCGTTGAGTTCCGCCGTCGGGTTCTTGGCCGGGCTCCCCTCGGGGTTCATCGAGGAGAGCAACTGGCGTGCCAGGCCGAGGCCGGTGCCGCCCATGGTGAGCGCCTTGGCGAACAGGTCCGACATGCCGTCGGCGCCGTTGAGCAGCACCATGTGATCCACGTTGCCGAACGCGCTCGCTCCGGCCTGGACGATCTCCGGCCAGTTCTCGGCGAGTTGCTGGGCGACCACGGCCTCCTGGTTCTCGGCCAGCGCGGCGGCGCGGGCCTGGATGGCCTCCGCCTCCGCGAGACCCTGGGCCCGGGTCGCCTCGGCCGTCGCCAGACCCTTGGCCTGCGCGGCGGCGGCCTCGGCCTCACCGGTCGCCCGGGTCGCCTCGGCGGCCGCGGCCCCGCGTGCCTTGGTCGCCTCGGCCTCGGCGTTGGCGGCCGTCTTGACGCGGGTCGCCTCCGCCGCCGCGGCGAGCTCGGTCTCCCTGGCCTTGGCCTGTGCCGCCGAGATCCGCGCGTCGCGCTCGGCCTCGGCCCGTGCCCGGGTCTCGTAGGCCCTGGCGTCCGCCGGCTTGCGGACGTCGGCCTGGAGCTGCTGCTCGCGGCGGTGCGCCTCGAGTTCGGCGACCCGGGTCTCCTGGACGACGACATCCTGCTGAGCGGCCGCCGCGGCGAGCGGGCCGGCCATCTGGGCCGTCGCCGCCGCCTTGTCCCGCTCGGCCTGGTAACCGGCCTGCTGGATCTCGCTGTCCCGGGTCGCCTCGGCCATCCGTGCCGCGGCCTTCTGCTCGGCCTCGGTGGCCAGCCGGTTCGCCTCCGCCTGCGCGATACGGGCATCACGCTGGACGGCGGCGGCGTGCGGCATGGCCAGGTTCCGGATGTACCCGGTCGGGTCCTCGATCTCGTGGATCTGCAGCGAGTCGACGATCAGACCGAGCTTCTCCATCTCCGTGCCGCAGGCGGCCCGCGTCTGACCGGTCAGCTTCTCCCGGTCGCGGATCATGTCCTCGACGGTCAACCCGCCGACGATGGACCGCAGATGGCCGGCGAACACGTTGTGCACCCGCTCGGCCATCATCTTCTGCTGGTCGAGGAAGCGGCGCCCCGCGTTGGCGATCGACACGAAGTCGTCGCCCACCTTGAAGATGACCACGCCCCGCACCTTGAGCGGAATGCCCTGGGTGGTCACGCAGTCCACGTGCAGTTCGGTCTCGTTGAGGTCGAGCGAGATCTTCCGCACCGCCTGCACGCCGGGAAGTACCAGCGTGCCGCGCCCCGTCACGATGCGGAATCCCATGCCTTCCTCGAGACCTTCGGTCCGATGCTTCGAACCGGAGATGATCAACGCTTCGTTGGGCTCCGCGACGCGCCACATGAGCTTGAAGACCACGACGACGAAGATCAGCGCGAGGACAGCAGCCCCCGCAACGACGCCGACAACCATCGGCATACGCCCCCTTTGGATGGTGCCCTTTCGGCACCGAACGAACGGGAGTGTGCTCCTCGCCGACGGCCGGGTACAGAGGCGCGTGAATCCTTGTCGCGTTCTTGACGCATACGGCTCTCACCTGGGACGGACGTCGCTCAACTGTCGTACGGGGAGCGCTGATCCGGGGGTGGGGGACCGGGAACGGAGGCGCGCTCAGTCGTCGTACGCGGCCGAGACGTACACCGTGCGCGGCGCCAGGTACTCCACGACCATCACCACCGTGCCCCGCTCGATGCGGTCCTTCGGCGCGGCCGGATACGCGAGGAAGTGCTCGGCGCCGCCGCGCACCCGGACCATCACCTCGCCGACGAGCCCGGGTCCGACCGTGCCGGTGACGCGTCCCATCAAACCGACCATCGAGGCATCGTCCATGGTCACAGCGTAAGGCCGGAACTCGCCTACACGGCCGGGGAGTCCACGACGGCTTCGTGCGGAGGCCACCGCTCGTGCCAGCGCAGGTCGGCCTCCAGCTGCGCGGCCAGCGACACCAGCAGCGGCTCGCTGGCCGCCGGGCCGAGCAACTGCGCGCCGACGGGGAGCCCTTCGCCGACGAAGCCGGCGGGGACGTTGACGCCCGGCCAGCCGAGGACGTTCCACGGCCAGGCGTACGGGCAGGCGGCGATCATCGTGCGGTCGGTGCGCAGACCGCTCAGGCCGAGCATCGAGCCGATGGCCGGCGGGGGAGCGGCCGTGGTGGGCGCGAGCAGCACGTCGTAGGTGTCGAAGAGCGCGCCGACGCGCCGTTGCAGCGCGGCCTCGGCCCGGCGGGCCGCCCGCAGCGGAGCGCCGCCGAGCAGCCGGCCGAAGCGCGCCGCGCCGTGGGTGCGCCGGTCGAGGAGTTCGGGGAACGGCACGGCGCGCACATGCTCGGCGATGCCCGCCGTGGCGCGTGGGACGAAGGTGAGCCCGATGGGCCCGTAGCGCGGATCGGCCTCCTCGACGGTGTGCCCGAGCGAGGCGAGCCGTTCCGCGAGCGCGAGCACCTGGGTCCGCACCGCGGGGTCGAGTCGCGCGGGCAGCGCGGTGAAGGGCGGTTTCAGCGACAGCGCGATGCGCAGCCGGCCCGGGTCGCGGCCCACGGCCTCGTGGACGCGCAGCGTGGCGGGCCGGTGCAGATCGCCCGCGTGGCTCCCGCTCGCCGCGTCCAGCAGCAGCGCGGCGTCCGCGACCGTGCGGGCGAGCGTGCCGTTGACCGTGATGCCCTGGAAGGACTCCGGGCGCGGCCAGGTCGAGATCCGGCCGCGCTGCGGTTTGATGCCGACCAGATGGGTCCAGGCGGCCGGGATGCGCACGGAGCCCGCCCCGTCCGAGCCCAGCGCGGCGGGCACCAGGCCCGCGGCCACGGCGGCCGCGGAGCCCCCGGACGAGCCGCCCGGGGTGTGCCCGTGATGCCAGGGGTTGCGGGTCGCGCCGAAGGCCGGGCCCTCGGTGAAGGGCCACTGGCCGAGTTCACAGGTGTTGGTCTTGCCGACGACGACGGCCCCGGCCGCGCGCAGCCGGCGGACCGCCTCGCCGTCCTCGGGCACCCGCGGGAAGTCCCCCGCGCAGCCGAACGCGGTCGGCTCGCCCGCCACGTCCATGTCGTCCTTGACCGCGACCGGCACCCCGAGCAGCGGCCGCCGGACGCCCGCGGCGAGCTCCGCGTCCGCCGCGTCGGCCTCCGCGAGGGCGGCCTCGGCGCGCACCAGCCGGAAGGCGTTCACCGTGGGCCGGGCCGCCTCGATCCGGGCGAGCGCCCGCTCGACCAGCTCGCGCGAACTCACCTCGCCCGCGGCCAGCGCACGCGCGCTCTCCGTCAGCCCTGGGGCACGGTCGGGATCCATCCGGGTCACCTCCGAAGCGGTCGTCTACCGAACGGTAACCTCTGGGGCCGCGTGACGGTACCGGGCGCTCAACCTCCTTTACGGAGGCGGGAGTTCCGTAAACGGGGGACCCGATCGGGGTGCCCCGGCGCGCGGCGGTGTCCGGGCCCTCTGCAAGGATGCGTCGCGTCATGGTGCAGATACCGAAACAGTCCGCCGGCCGGCCGGCGCCCGCACGACGTCCCGTACCGACCAGTGCCGACGTGGCACGCCTCGCGGGTGTCTCCCGCGCGACCGTCTCGTACGTCCTGAACAACACCAGCGCGGTCCGGATCAGCGAACCGACCCGGCGCCGGGTCCGCGAGGCCGCCGAGGAGCTCGGATACGTCCCGCACGCGGCCGCCCGCAGTCTGCGCGCCGGACACAGCCGCATGGTCCTGATGCCCGCCCCGGCCGCCCCCGTGGGCCCGCTCTACCACCGGTTCATGTCCGAACTCCAGTCCGAGCTGGGCCGGCTCGACTACACCGTCGTGCAGTACGGCAGTGTCGGCCTGCGCGGCGACGAGGCCGCCCGCGCCTGGGCCGAGCTGCGCCCGGTCGCGGTCCTGGTGCCCGGCAGCGGCCTCGGCCCGCAGGGTGTCGCGGTCCTCAAGAGGGCCGGCGCCCGTGCCGTGGTCACGCTCGGCCCCGAACGGGTCGAGGGCGCCCACGCGCTGCTCATGGACCACGGCCGGGTCGGCCACTGCGCGGGGGTCCATCTGCTGTCGGGGGGCCGCCGGAGCATCGGTGTGGTGATGCCCGGGGAGAGCGGCCTGGAGATCTTCTCCAGGCCCCGCCTCGACGGGGTCCGCCGTGCCGCGCGCGGCACGGACGCGACGGTGACCGAGCTGCCGCTGGTGTACGAGGAGGAGGCCGCCGCCGGCCTCGCGGCGCGCTGGCGTTCCCTCGGCCTCGACGCGGTCTTCGGGTACAACGACGAGTACGCGATGCTCCTCATGCGCGCCCTCCAGGACGAGGGGGTCGCCGTGCCCGAGGAGACCGCGGTTGTCGGCGCCGACGACCTCATGCTCGGCCGGCTGCTGCGGCCCCGGCTGAGCACCGTGCACCTCGATCTGCCCTCGGGCCGCGACCTGGCCGAGCTGGTCGACCGCGTGGTGCGGGAACCGGGCGCCGAACCCGAGACGCACGAGGTGCTGGGCGCACGAGTGGTGCACCGGGCGTCGAGCTGAGAGAGGCTGGTGCCGCAACAGGCGGACGGTCGCCCCCGCGACGCGGAGCCTGTTCGCCCGGCCCGCGTGCGGCGGGACCGGTCCCCGCGCCGGGGTTCGGCCCCGGCGGCACCGGACACCGGAGGCGCGTCATGCGGACCACGGTCGGCATCATCGGTGCGGGCCCGGCAGGACTCCTGCTGGCCCGGCTGCTGCACCGGACGGGGGTCGACTGTGTCGTCCTGGAGAGCAGGGATCGCGCGTACGTCGAGCACCGCCAGCGGGCCGGCATGCTGGAGCAGGGCACGGTCGACGCCCTGCGCGAGTGCGGAGCGGGCGAACGGCTGGACGTGGAGGGCCTGGTCCACCACGGGATCGAGCTGCGCTTCGAGGGCGAGCGCCACCACATCGACTTTCCCGGGCTCACGGGCGGCCGGACCGTCACGATCTACGCGCAGACGGAGATCGTGAAGGATCTCGTCGCCCTCCAACTGGCGGACGGGCCGCCTCTGTTGTTCGGGGCCGAGGCGCTCGCCGTGGAGAAGCCGGACAGCGCCGCGCCCGTCGTGCGGTTCGCGCACGAGGGACGGGAACGCACGCTGAACTGCGACTGGGTGGTGGGCTGCGACGGCGGCCACGGCGTCGCGCGTGCCGCGTTTCCGGCCGGCGCGGGCCGTACGTACGCGCACGACTACCCGTACTCCTGGCTCGGCATCCTCGCCGATGTGCCGCCCTCCTGCGATGAGTTGATCTACGCCCGGGGCGCCACCGGCTTCGCCCTGCACAGCATGCGCTCCCCGCGGGTGTCCCGGCTGTACCTCCAGGTCCCGAACGGCACCGACCCCGGCGACTGGCCGGACGAGCGCATCTGGGACGAACTGGCCGCGCGTCTCGCGGTGGACGGGGACTGGCGGCTGGAACGCGGGCCCATCACCGCCAAGTCGGTTACCCCCATGCGTAGTTGGGTGCACGAGCCGATGCGTCACGGGCGGCTCCTCCTGGCCGGGGACGCCGCCCACATCGTGCCGCCGACCGGTGCCAAGGGGCTCAACCTCGCGGTGTCGGACGTACGGCTCCTGGGCCGCGCGTTCGCCGAGCTGCACCGCACGGGATCTACCGAGCTCCTGGACCGGTACTCGCGGACGGCCCTCGAACGCGTGTGGCAGGCCACGCGTTTCTCGTACGACATGACTAAGATGTTGCACGCTCAACCAAATGAGGATGCCTTCGAACACCGGATGCAGCTCGCGCGACTGCGCCGGATCACCGCATCCCGCTCCGCAGCCGCCGAACTGGCAGCGAACTACACGGGACTTCCGCTGGTACCCCAGCCGCAGGAGTCCGCCGAGTCCCGCTGGTGATCAGTGAACGATCGGAGAGCCGACATGCCGCTGCTCGACCCCACGACCTGGCAGTCCCGCCCCCTCTCGGGCGATGAGCACACCGTCACCGAACCCGCCACCGGTGACAGCCTCGGCACCGTCACCCTCGCCTCCGCCGAGGACGTCGTGACGGCCGCGCGCACCGCCCGCGCCGCACAGACCGAGTGGGCCAGGACCCCGCACTTCGTCCGTGCCGGCGTACTGCGCCGGGCGGGCGACCTCTTCGCCGCGCACGCGGACGAACTGCGCGACTGGATCGTGCGGGAGTCCGGCTCCGTCCCGGGCAAGGCGGACTTCGAGCTGCACGTCGCCGCCCAGGAGTGCTACGAGGCGGCCGCCCTCGCCTCCCGCCCGACGGGCCAGATCCTGCCGTCGGAGGCCCCGCGGCTGTCGTACACGCGCCGTGTCCCGGTCGGCGTCGTGGGCGTGATCGCGCCCTTCAACGCACCGCTGATCCTCTCGATCCGCTCGGTCGCCCCGGCGCTCGCGCTCGGCAACGGCGTCGTCCTGAAACCGGACCCGCGCACGGCCGTGTGCGGCGGCCTCGCGCTCGCGGCCGTCTTCGCCGAGGCGGGACTTCCGGACGGGCTGCTCCAGGTCCTGCCCGGCGGCCCCGAGACCGGCCGCGCCCTCGTCGCCGACCCGCTGGTCCCGGTCATCTCGTTCACCGGCTCGACGGCCGCGGGACGCGCGGTCGGTGAGGCCGCAGGACGTCATCTCAAGCGCGCGCACCTGGAGTTGGGCGGGAACTCCGCCCTGGTCGTCCTGGCGGACGCCGACATCGAGGCGGTCATCTCCACGGCCGCCTGGGGCTCGTTCTTCCACCAGGGCCAGATCTGCATGACCACCGGCCGCCACCTGGTCCACGCCTCGCTGTACGAGGAGTACGTCGAACGGCTCGCCGCGAAGGCCGACTCGCTCGCCGTCGGCGACCCGCACCGCGAACAGGTCCACCTCGGGCCCATCATCGACGACACCCAACTCGCCAAGATCCACGGGCTGGTGGAGTCCAGTACCGCGGGCGGCGCGAAGCTGGCCGCGGGCGGCACGCACGACCGGCTCTTCTACCGGCCCACCGTCCTCGCCGGAGTCGACGACACGACCCCGGCCTACACGGAGGAGGTCTTCGGCCCGGTCGCGCCGGTCCGTTCCTTCGACACCCTCGACGAGGCGGCCGCCCTGGCCTCGGCGGGTCCGTACGGCCTCGCGCTCGGCATCGTCACCCGGGACACCGCGCGGGGCCTCGACCTCGCCGAACGCATCCCGACCGGAATCGCGCACATCAACGACCAGACCGTCAACGACGAGGCCGTCGCGCCCTTCGGCGGCACGGCCGCCTCCGGCACCGGCGCGCGCTTCGGCGGCGAGGCCAATCTGGACGCCTTCACCGACCTGCGCTGGACGACGGTGCGCGGGGACGTGGCGGGCTACCCCTTCTAGATCCCGGCGATCCGGGGCCCGGGGACACCTGACCCGGGCCCACCGCGGGGCCCGGGAGCAGCCGGTGTCCTCGGCCCGCTCCCGTCGCTCGGCCGGCCGGGCCTGCCCGGCCTACTCGGCGTTCTTGGCCTGCTGGGCCGCTACCGACTTGCGGACCTCGTCCATGTCCAGCTTCCTGGCCTGCCCGATGACGTCCTCCAGGGCGGCCGCGGGCAGCGCCCCGGGCTGGGCGAAGATCGCCACCTGGTCGCGGACGATCATCAGGGTCGGGATCGACTGGATGTCGAAGGCCGCGGCCAGCTCCGGCTGCGCCTCCGTGTCGACCTTGGCGAAGACCAGGTCGGGGTTGGCCTCGGCCGCCTTCTCGTAGACCGGGGCGAACTGACGGCACGGCCCGCACCACTCCGCCCAGAAGTCGATCAGGACGAACTCGTTGTCCGTGACCGTCTGGTCGAAGTTCTCCTTGGTGAGCTCAACGGTGCTGCTCATTCCATTTCCCTTCCTCGTGTCCGGGGCATGCCGGTCAGCACAACACAACCCACCGGGGGCCTATTCCGTGCGCGTATCCGGTGGCCACGGCGCACGGCGGCAACCAGACTGGCCCCATGACGGAAACGGAATCCATCGCCTACGACGTCGTGGTGCTCGGTGCCGGACCCGTGGGGGAGAACGTCGCCGACCGCGCCCGCGCCGCCGGCCTCTCCACCGCGGTCGTGGAGAGCGAACTGGTCGGCGGCGAGTGCTCGTACTGGGCCTGCATGCCCAGCAAGGCCCTCCTCCGCCCGGCCATCGCCCGCGCCGACGCCCGCCGGGTACCCGGCCTCGCCGCCGCCGTACAAGGCCCCCTCGACGCCTCCGCGGTCCTCGCCCGCCGCGACTGGTTCACCTCGGACTGGAAGGACGACGGCCAGCTCGCCTGGCTGGACGGCATCGGAGCCGACTTCCATCGCGGACACGGCCGGCTCGCCGGACCGCGCACCGTGACGGTCGACGGACCCGACGGCGAACGGCGCACGCTGACCGCCCGGCACGCGGTCGCGGTGTGCACCGGCACCCGCGCCCAACTCCCCGACCTCCCCGGCCTCGCCCAGGTCAAACCGTGGACGAGCCGCGAAGCCACCAGCGCGCACGCCGTGCCCGGGCGTCTGATCGTGGTGGGCGGCGGTGTCGTCGCGGCCGAGATGGCCACGGCCTGGCAGGCGCTCGGCTCCCGGGTCACGCTCCTGGTCCGCGGCAAGGGCCTGCTCCCGCGCATGGAGCCCTTCGCGGGAGAACTGGTCGCCGAGGCCCTGTCCGAGGCGGGCGCGGACGTGCGCACCGGCATCTCGGTGACGGCCGTCTCGCGCGAGAACTCGGCGGTGGTCGCCCTCACGGACACCGGTGAGCGCTTCGAGGCGGACGAGATCCTGTTCGCGACCGGCCGCGCGCCGCGCACGGACGACATCGGCCTGGAGACGGTCGGCCTGGAGCCGGGCAAGTGGATCGAGGTCGACGACAGCCTCCGGGCCGTCGGCAGCGAATGGCTGTACGCGGTCGGCGACGTCAACCACCGTGCGTTGCTCACCCACCAGGGCAAGTATCAGGCCCGGATCGCGGGTGCCGCCATCGCCGCCCGTGCGGCGGGCGTGCCGCTGCTGGAGACGGACCCCTGGGGCGCGCACTCCGCCACCGCCGACCACGCGTCCGTCCCGCAGTGCGTGTTCACCGACCCGGAGGCGGCGGCCGTGGGCCTCTCCCTCGCGGAGGCGGAGCAGGCCGGTCACCGGGTCCGGGCCGTGGACGTCGACATGTCCTCGGTGGCCGGCGCCGGACTGTACGCGGACGGCTACCGGGGCAAGGCCCGCATGGTGGTCGACCTCGACCGCGAGATCGTCCTCGGACTGACCCTGGTCGGCCCCGGCGTCGGTGAACTCATCCACTCCGCGACCATCGCCGTCGTCGGCCAGGTCCCGGTCGACCGCCTGTGGCACGCCGTCCCGTCGTACCCGACGGTCAGCGAGGTCTGGCTGAGGCTCCTGGAGGCCTACCGGGACGCGTGAGCCGGAAAGTCCCGGCCGGGTGCGGGGCCCCGGCCGGGTGTCGGGTGCCGGGCCCCGGCCGGGCCCCCGCGCACCCACCGGTACGGGGGCGGGGCTTCCGGCGCGGCACGCCGACACGGCGTCGCACACCGCTCGCGTGGCCCCGTACGACCGGATGCCCGTCGGCCCGCCCCGCACCCGCCACGTACGGGTGCGGGGCGGCTCCGACGGCCTGGCCGGTGTCAGGACAGGGACACCAGTTCCCGGTACTCCTCGCTCCACAGGTCCTCGTCCGCGTCCGGGAGCAGCAGCACGCGGTCCGGGCGCAGGGCGTCGACGGCCCCCTCGTCGTGGGTGACCATGACGAGGGCGCCCGGATACGTGGCCACCGCGGCCAGGACCTCGGCGCGGGAGGCGGGGTCCAGGTTGTTGGTGGGCTCGTCCAGGAGCAGCACGTTCGCGCCCGAGTGGACCAGCCCCGCCAGGGCCAGCCGGGTCTTCTCGCCCCCGGAGAGGACGCCGACCCGTTTGCCGGCGTCGTCGCCCGTGAACAGGAACGACCCCAGCACCCGCCGCACCTCGCCGTCGGTGAGATGCGGCGCGGCGCCGGCGAGATGATCCCGGACCGTTCCGGCGGGGTCCAGCGTGTCGTGCTCCTGCGCGAAGTACCCGAGGCGCAGCCCGTGCCCGCGCACCACCCGCCCGCCGTCCGGAACCTCGTGACCGGCGAGCAGCCGCAGCAGCGTCGTCTTGCCCGAGCCGTTCGGGCCGAGGATCACCAGGCGGCTGCCCCTGTCGACGGCGAGGTCGACGCCGCCGAGGACCCGCAGATCGCCGTACGACTTGGCCAGCGCGACCGCGCCGAGCGGCACGCGTCCGCACGGGGCCGGTTCGGGCAGCCGGATCCGGGCGACCTTCTCCGTCCGCCGGACCGGTTCGAGACCGGCGAGCAGGCGGTCGGCGCGGCGGTCCATGTTCCTGGCGGCCACGGCCGTCGCCACGTGCGAGCGCATCTTGTCGGCCTGCGCGTGCAGCGACGCCGCCTTGCGCTCCGCGTTGGCGCGCTCCCGGGCCCGCCGTCGTTCGTCGGCGTCGCGCTGGGTGAGGTAGGCCGCCCAGCCGGTGTTGTGGACGTCGAGCGTGGCGCGGTGCGGGTCCAGGTGGAAGACGCGGTTGACCACGTCGGCCAGCAGGGAGGTGTCGTGGCTGATGAGGACGAGCCCCGCCCGGCGGCTTGCCAGGAACCCGCGCAGCCAGGTGACCGAGTCGGCGTCCAGGTGGTTCGTCGGCTCGTCGAGGAGCAGGGTGCCGTCGTCCGAGAACAGGATGCGGGCGAGTTCGACGCGCCGCCGCTGCCCGCCGGACAGGGTGCCGATCGGCTGGTCCATCACCCGGGCCGGCAGACCGAGCCCCGCGGCGACCCGGGCCGCCTCGGCCGCGGCCGCGTATCCGCCGCGCGCCTGGAACTCGGCCTCGGCGCGCGCGTAGGCGTTCATCGCGCGTTCGGATCCGTCGGCCATGGCGGCTTCGGCGGCCCGCAAGGCCCGTACGGCACGGTCGAGACCGCGGGCCGACAGGATCCGCGCGGTGACCGTGACCGCGGGGTCCGCCGCGGCCGGGTCCTGTGCGAGGTGCCCGACCGCTCCGGTACGGGCGACGGAACCGGCGGCGGGCCGTGTCAGCCCCGCGAGGGTGCTCAGAAGGGTGGTCTTGCCGGCGCCGTTACGGCCGACCAGGCCGATGCGGTCGCCGGGGGAGACGGTGAAGGAGATGCCGGACAGCAGCAGGCGCGCGCCGGCGCGCACGTCGACACCGCGAACGGTGATCATGGGAAAACGCTCCAGAAGTCAATCGGCTCAAGGACACACGTGTGGCGTGGAAGCGGGTCCTGGAGCTAAGAGACGCGGGGCGTAGACATGCCCGCAGGCTAACGGAACCGGCGTCGGAGCGCCCGCGAATTACCGCCGGGGCCCGGCCGGGGTTCAGCCGGGGCCCAGCCTGGGCGGCGTGGCGAGGGGGCCCGTGAACGGCTCTCGTGGGACGGCGGTGAGCCGCCTGTACGCACTGAGGTGAGCGGTCCGGGTGCACGCGCCGGGGTGACCGGTCCGCACGGGGCCGGCGCGGACGGTTGGCGCGACACGCCGTGCGCTGTCGGCGCGGTGGCGTGGTGATTGACCCCGTACGGCACCGGGGTGATTGACCCAGTACGGCGCCAGGGTGATTGACCCAGTACGGCGCCGGGGTGATTGACCTCGTACGGCGCCGGGGTGGGCGCTCCGCGCGACACCGGGGTCCGTGCACCGTATGGCGCCGGGGCCGGGGTGAGCGCTCCGCACGGCACCGGGGTCAGTGCTTCGCACGGCACCAGGTGAGCGGTTCGCGCGGCGCCCGCCCGGCGACCGGTGCGGCGCAGACCGATCCCGGCGCGGTGGGCGTCCGCCGGGCGGGCCCGGTGAGTCAGTCCGGCAGCGCGAACCCCAGGGCCGCGGCCGCCCGTTCCGGTGTCGGCTGGGCCCAGAGTTCCGCCGCCGCCTGGTTCGAGGACAGTGAGCGCAGCTCCGCGCGGTCGAGGTAGAGCATGCCGTCCAGGTGGTCCGTCTCGTGCTGGACGATCCGCGCGGGCCACCCGCCGAACACCTCGTCGACCGCTCGCCCGTGCTCGTCGAGCGCCGTTAGCCGCACCTCGGCGTGCCGGGCCACCACGGCCTGCCAGCCCGGAACGCTCAGGCAGCCCTCGAAGAACGCCGCCCGTCCCGGACCGATCCCCTCGTACGAGGGATTGACCAGCACCCGGAAGGGCTGCGGCTCCCGCCCGCGGGCGAGGCGCACCTCGTCCGAGACGGGCGCCGGGTCCTCGATGACGGCGATCCGCAGGGGCACGCCGACCTGCGGCGCGGCGAGACCGACACCCGGCGCCGCGTGCATCGTGGCGCGCAGGGCGGCCACGAACCGTGCCAGGAGCCCCGGGTCGAGCTGCCCGTCGAACGGCTCCGTGCCCTGGCGGAGCACGGGGTCGCCGGCCGCGACGATCGGCAACGGACCCTCGTGGCCGAGGAGTTCCTCGACCAGGTCGCTCAGACTGATGCGGGGGACGCTGCCGTCACGTTCGGATGCCATCCCGCCAGGATGCCAAGCCGGACCGGGGTGATCGAGGCGGCGCGGGGGAGTCCCGCGACTTTCCTCGTGTGGCCCAGGACACACCCCGGCCGGACCGTTCACCTGTCCGTAAGGCCGCTCACCCTTCCACCCGGCCGTCCACCTGTCCCGCCGGGCCGTTCACCCCTCCGCCCGGCAGCCCACCCGTCCGCCCGCGTGGCGCACGGAAGGCCGGCCACCGAGGTGACCGGCCTTCCGGCATGGCTTCTGGACCCGGTACCGCCGAGGAGGCGGGACCGAACCGGGATCAGGATCAGGCCCCTTCGAATTCGCCTCCGAGCGCGGACGCGATCCGCAGGTGCGACGCCGCCTCGTCGGACCGGCCGAGGCGCTGGAGCGTGCGTCCCAGCATCAGCCGGGCGTAGTGCTCGACCGGGTCGAGCTCGACCAGGGTGCGCAACTCGGCTTCGGCGCGGCGCAGTTGGGCCGAGTGGTAGTAGGAGCGCGCCAGCAGCAGCCGGGGTCCGGTCTGCTCCGGCACCTCCTCGACCAGTCCGCTCAGCACACGTGCCGCCGCGGCGTAGTCCCTGGCCTCGAAGAACATCCGCGCCCGCTCCCAGCGTTCCGCGGCCGTCCCGTGGTCGTAGTACGTCGTGTCCACCACTGACCTCCTTCGACGGGCCACAACCGCACTGGTTGATTGAATATTCCACGAACTGGTCGGGGGGGTGGGGCCGGGCCGTGCGTCCGCGACGGCCCAGCCCCGGACTGCTGCGGACCGCTGTCGACCACTGTCGACCGCTACGGACTGCTACGAACCGGCGAGTTCCGCCTCGGCCCGCTCCGTCACGAGGGCCAGGACACGCCCGGCGGTGGCCAGATCCTCGGCCGGGATCCCGGCGTACACCCGGGCCGCGATCTCGTCCCCCGCGGTGCGGATCGACGCGAACAGCTCCAGTCCGCCGTCCGTCAGGGACACCTGCCCGGGCGCCGGCTCCTCGAGGAGCTTCAATGCCGTCAGCTCGTCGACGGTCCGCAGGGCCGCCGGCTCCTCGATCTTCAGGGCGCCGGTGAGCCGGCCCACGACCCGCGCCCGCTCGGCGGTCCCGCCGTTGTCGGACACGGCCCGCAGGGCCACCGACTGCTCGAACGTGGTGCCGCTGCGGGCCAGTACCCGCTCCAGGGCGGCGCGGCTCGCGTAGTGGGCGAGGCCGATGACCTGGCCGTTGACAGGGGGAACAGAGGTGGTCATGACTACTCCTCGGGTGAAAGCTCTTCGGAGAGGGGTGAAGCCTCGCCGGGACGGGTCCCGGCTCCGGTGAGCGGATCGAGCGGTACGTCGAGCAGGATGGCCAGTTCGGCGCTGAACGCGCGGGTGCGTTCGCCGCCGAGGCCGCCCAGCGGTTCGAGAAGCTGCTCCAGAAGGCCCTGGACCACGGAGATGGCGCGGCGGGTGACCTCGCGCCCGTCGTCGGTGAGGGTCAGCCGCACCGCCCGGGGATCCGCCGGATCGCGGGCGCGGTCGAGCAGGCCGGCCGCCTCCAGGGAACGGGCCAGCTTCGAGACGTAGAGCGGTTCGAGCCCGGTGTGGTCGGCGAGTTGACGCTGGCTGGGGTGCCGGCCGTCCCGGTGCATGCCGTACAGCGACGCCACCAGCGAGTACTGCGCGTGCGTCAGGCCCAGCGGGCCCACCGCCCGGTCCACCGCCACGCGCCATTTCGTCGACAGGCGCCACACGAGGAACCCGGGCGTCGCGTTCCCGGAATCCGGCTTCGCTGTACTCATGCAAGAAACAGTACATGGCTACTATGTCCATGGCTACTATTTTCTCGAACGGACCGTTCGGGACCGACCCGCCCGGGGCCCGACTCCCGGTCCGCCGCGCCGGTTCTGAGCCATGTGCCCCTCAATGGGCGGATAGATGGACTGACGAGAGGCCTCCGGCGGGACTAGGTTGTGCGCCATGAGCAATCTTGATCGGGAGGCGGTTCCCGCCCCCTGCGGCGGCCGCGGGTTCGTGGTGGCCGAGCCGGTGCGCGAACTCCTCAGCCCCCGCCGGGTCAAGCTCGGCGAGTCGACCGAGGTCCGCCGTCTGCTGCCCAACCTGGGCCGGCGCATGGTCGGCGCCTGGTGCTTCGTCGATCACTACGGACCCGACGACATCGCCGACGAACCCGGCATGCAGGTCCCGCCGCACCCGCACATGGGCCTGCAGACCGTGAGCTGGCTGCACGAGGGCGAGGTGCTGCACCGCGACTCCACGGGCAGCCTCCAGACGATCCGCCCGCGCGAACTGGGCCTGATGACCTCGGGCCGCGCCATCAGCCATTCCGAGGAGAGCCCCCGGGCGCACTCCCGCCTGCTGCACGGGGCGCAGCTCTGGGTCGCGCTGCCGGACAGCCACCGGCACACCGACCCGCACTTCGAACACCACGCCGAACTGCCCGTCGTCACCGCCCCCGGCCTGCGGGGCACGCTCCTGCTGGGCACGCTCGACGGCTCGACCTCGCCCGGTACGACGTTCACACCGATCGTCGGCGCCGATCTGGCCCTGACGAGCGGCGCGGACGTACGCCTCCCGCTGGAGCCCGACTTCGAGTACGCCGTCCTGTCCATGTCCGGCGAGGCCGAGGTCGACGGCGTGCCGATGCTCCCCGGCTCCATGCTCTACCTCGGCTGCGGCCGCACCGAACTCCCGCTGCGCGCCGCGAGCGACGCGGGCCTCATGCTGCTGGGCGGTGAGCCGTTCGAGGAGGAGCTGATCATGTGGTGGAACTTCATCGGCCGCACCCAGGAGGAGATCGAACAGGCCCGCGAGGACTGGGCCAAGGGCGCGCGCTTCGGCGAGGTGGTGGGCTACGACGGCGCCCCGCTGACCGCTCCTGAACTGCCCCCACTGCCCCTGAAGCCGCGCGGAAGGGTGCGCTGACCTGGGGTTCCAGCTCTGGTGCATGACTCTCGCGGGACGCGGCTGTCCCCGCCCGGCATCCGGTCGGGTCTGCCGCACGATCGAGTGACATCTTGACCTGCCCCAGGTCCTGGGTTCCAGTTCTGGTAGCTGACTGACAGACCTTCACGGAAGGCGGGCAGTCATGCCTCGCCCTTATCCTCCGGAGTTCCGGGCACGTGCCATCGCGCTGGTCCACGCACCCAGTTAGCCACCGCAGCTGGAACCCAAACCGTGGCGCAGGTCAACCTGTCACCCAAGCCTGCAGCAGACCCGATTGCCTGAATGCAGCGTCGTAGCGCGTGCGCTCCTGGCTCTCCGGAGGATAGGCAAATTCGAGTGTTGCCAACGCGTCCTCGGGCCGGCCGAGGAACTTCTGCGACGCCGCCAGCACGACAGGGCGAGGTCCGCGCGGTAGGCGATCACTCGCTTCGTTCATGAGGCTCCGCACCTTCAGGAGCACAAAAGCTTCCACGGACTTACGTGCATCGAGATAGGGGATCACCGAGGAGCTGACCCAACTCTTCAAGTGCTTGACAGCGTCCCGCGCTTCGGGCTCATTGGTGAATTTCAGGATGGGCGGATTGCGCATGATCTGGTCCAGCGCGGAGCGGTCGACCACGTCTTTGCGAACCACGACGGCGGCGTCATCAGCTGGAAGCATCGCGCGGGCGACTGCAGCGATCGCGGCTGACACGAAGGAAACGCTCAGCGACACCTGCACCGCGTCCCGTGCGTAGTGCGGGCGGACGATCAAATCGAAGTCGACTTTCTGCCGCCCGCCATCCCAAGGCCTGGCGTACGAAACGCTGCGCGCCGACCGCTTGAACCCGCTCAACTTCATGAGGTCGTCAAGCTGATCGGCAAGAGCCTGCCGAAGCCAGGTAAGTGCGGTGGCACGGTCAGGGCTCGTCTTGCTTCCTGTCATGGCACGATCCACATGTAGACACCAACAGCGCTGCTGCCCGGAGGCTAGCCCAACACCAAGATTGCCGCCTGCCGCGTTGAGCCACGCGTCGAAGGTGCATTGTGGGTCTGGTTCTGATCTCTTGCGGTTCGTGCGGCGGCTTCCAGGGTGCCGCAACCGCTTATCAGAGACGGGGTGCCCGGTGGACTAGATCAGTTTCCGTTGGCCCCCGGAACACGGCAGCGGGCCAATCGCGATCACGCAACTGGCCCTCTGAACAGCCTCGGGGTGGCGGGATTTGAACCCACGACCCTTTCGTCCCGAAGCAACTTGGGTAGGCGTCTCACCTAGGGTCAGTGTGCCTCTCGCCTGCTCCGACGGTTCGCAGGCGTCCGCGCTTGTCCGCCGCTGTCCATCGGCGTTGTCACGCAGTTAGACACTCACTCGGCAGAAGGCTCCTTCACTCCTCGCCCGCCGGAATGAGGCGATCGGCGCTCTCGGCGTCGTCCACATGTCCGTGCGCGTTCACGGTGATCGGAGTGGCTCGTCTCTACACCTGGTCGGCTCGCTCCAGGTGTGAGAAGTCCGGGTAGTCGGTCACCGGCCGACGGGTTCCTCGCTGGGGATCGACGAAAAGGCCTACGCCTGTCGCTGCGTCCCAGGCGTCCACGTCGACAGTCCGACCGATCGACGTCTGCGTGCCGTTGAAGATCTCAAGCCAACCCGTCCCGTTGAAGTAGTGCATCCTGCCATCGTCCCGGACGGCGACAGGACCACCCCATTACTCCCTCGTGACTCCCTCGTGGGACATCAGCTGAGGAATCACCCGGTGCTTGAACGTGGAAACTCCGTCTGACCTGTGGGAACGGCCGTAATGGGGAGGCGACCCCGATGCCTGGCCGGACCCCCCCCCGTCGACCGCTGTGCACAGGTCCTACTGGCACGTTGTGACACGCGCCTGCGCAAGGCTTCAAGGCTGTCGCGCGCCTCCTGGGTGCGTCCACCGGGGCCGACGCTCTGAGGCTGAGGGCGGCGAAAAGCGCGTTGGTATCCCCGGAGGCGTCCTGCCGGCCCGAAGCGGTCGTTCTGATTCGCTCTGGGCAGCTCACCCCGTGACCCGGGCCCGCTGGTCGATGCGGCTGGAAGGGTGCAGTTCGGACGTGGCTCCGGTGCCCTCGGCTCGGAGCGGCGCGTCGCCGGGTTACACAGGGGCATGCGCCTCGGCGCGGGGCGTGCCGGTGCCCTTCACGGCCCGGGACCCGACGACTGGAAGAGCACCGCACCGGCCGGAGCCCGCTACGTCGCGGGCTCGTGACCGCCGTACTCGCAGTCGGCATGCTGACGGCTTCAACGGCACCCGGATACGGGACCGACACGGCCGGTCCAGCATCCGGCCCACAGTTCACGCCGCTGACGGCAGCGGTGATGACCGAACCGACGCCGTTCCATGCCACGGACGGCAGGACGCACCTCTCGTACGAACTGCTCACCACGAACGCACTGCCCAGCAGCACGCAGGTGCGCCTCGACCGTGTCGAGGTCCGGGACGCCCGCACACACCGGGTGGTGGGCTCGCTGAGTGGCCAGGCGCTGGCCGATGCCGCCAATCCCGTGGGTGATCCCCTGCCGGGTGCGGACGGGTACACCCCGGCGCCCCCGGGGCCGACGCCGACCGTCATCCCGGGCTCCCAGCAGTGGGTCATCTGGCTCGACCTGGCCCTCGACCGCGGTCAGCATGTGCCCAAGGTCCTTGAACACCATCTCTCAGGTGCCGTCGTCACCGCCTCCGGTTCCTCCCCGTTCGAGGAGACCGTTCAGGTCACCCCGACCGGCCGCACCGCGCCGATGAACCTGAACCCGCCGGTACGCCCCGGCACGTGGTACTCCAGCGAGTCGTGCTGCGGGAACACCCATCACCGGCGCGGCCTCGGCCCGATCAACGGCCGCTTCGACGTGCCGCAGCGCTTCGCGATCGACTGGTACCGGGTCGGAGAGCAAGGACAGACCTGGGAAGGCGACCCCACACGGCTCACCAGCTACCTGAGCTACCGGCAACCGGTCGTCGCCGCGGCCGGCGGCAGAGTGGTGGAGGTCCAGGACGGGATCCCGGACAACACGCCGCCCGTCCCGCCCATCGAGGAGACCGTCGGCAACCACGTCACCGTGGAGGTCGCGCCCGGCCGCTACCTGCTTTACGCCCACCTGACGCCCGGCTCGCTCAAGGTCCGGGAAGGCGACCGCGTCGAACCCGGCCGGGTTCTCGGGCTGATCGGCAACAGCGGCAACTCGACCACGCCACACCTGCACTTCCAGGTGATGACCACAGCCGAGTTCTTCCCGACCGACAGCCCGCCTTTCACCTTCCGGGAGTTCCGCGTCGTCGGACAGGTCGAACCCCGCATCTGGGACGACAACCTGGGCCTGCAGCCGACCGGCGTCCTGCCGATCACGCCCTCGCCGTACGAGGGCCCTCACCGTGCGCGGTATCCGCTCGACCGCGAGGTGCTGGAGTTCTGACCGGATTCCGGTCGTGCCGACGGTCGAGACAACGGCGAAGGCCCAGGTTGCTGAACTGGGCCTTCGCTCAAGAGCGGATAACGGGAATTGGCTTTGTTCACGAGAACGCGCTCTCGTGAACAAAGCCAGGCACCGGACCGGCCATCTCGGCCCGCCACTCACCTCAGCTCCCATCCCGTCTGCCGTCAGGGGTTCTCGCGCATTTCCCCTGTATCCAGCGGTTCGGTCGACCCCGGCACCCGCAGGAAGCGCGTCGTCAGTTCCGCGTGGACCTGGGGAGTTCGTCGTGGACGTCGATCAGAGCAGTACACCGATGCCTCGTCCGGGGGAACTGCCGTTCCAGCCGCACTGTGGATAAGGCCTCGCAAGGTCAACTCTTGTACCAACTCCGCTGCATCTCCTGCGGGATCTCTTGCGACTTCTCTGGCGCGACGATCGCCCACATCACGGAATCCGTGCTGGTCAACTGCCCCGTGAAGGCATGGTCAGGGCTAAGACATCCCCGTTGTGACCGCTTGCCCTTGGCTGAGTGAAGGAGAAAGAAGGGCGGGAGTGCGGCGCGGACCCGGCCGGGGAGCAGGCGTGCGTACGAGTGCTGCGGCCGGAGCCGTGGACTCGGGCCGCCTGGTCATGTGACAAGCGCGCGGCGAGGGTTGATGTGAGGTTCGAGGTGCGGGAGAAAAGGAACCGAAGTTGTCCCTGCTGTGCGTCGCCATGGCTCTCGCAGCACGGGCAACCAGATCGGCAAGTTGGATCGAGGCACGGCCGTGAAAGGCTTCCCACGACTCCAACCTTGCCACCAACCACCACGCCCGCGGATCAACGGTGAGGCAGCTTGGCTCGTCGCTGTCCTGCTTCCGGACCACCACCTGGACTCCTCAGCGAGCCGCAGGGCGCGCGTCCACGGAGTCGTCCTGGACGTCGCGGTGGGACAGGGCGAGGTACGTGACGAAGCCGATGATGGCGATGGTCCAGGACGCGGTGACCGGGCCGAGGCCGAGGGCGAGGCCGCCGCGCGCGTGGCTCAGCGCCATCCAGTCGGCGACCGACGCCCCGAGCGGGCGCGTGATGACGTACGCGGTCCAGAAGGCGGCGACCGCGTTCAGGGAACCCAAGCGGTGGGCGCAGGCCGGCACCGCGATGGCGACGGCGTACAGGACGGCCGAGCCCAGGTAGCCGAGGCCGGCCGTGGCCGAGAGGTCTCCGGCCGCCGTGCCGAGCGCGAACGTGGCGAGCACGGTGGCCCAGTAGAAGATCTCGCGGCGGCGGGTGCGGACGCTGTGGATCGAGAGCGTGCGCTCACTCGCGTACCAGACGGCGAACACGGCGCCCAGCGCGACCAGGAAGAGCGGAGTGGAGATCGTGTACGGAACGCCGAGACCGACGTGGAGCACGTCCGCGGCCATGGTGCCGAACACGCTGACCATGACGATGGCGGTCCAGTAGATCCAGGCCACGTAGCGCCGGACGGCGAACTGGAGCGCCAGCGAGGCCGCGAGAGCCAGCCCGCCGAGCCCCACGGCGGGCACGGGGCCGAGCCGCTGGGCCAGGAGGTCGGAGGCGGTCTCGCCCATTCCGGTGGTCAGCACCTTGATCACCCAGAAGTACAAGGTGACTTCGGGGACCTTGCTCGCCAGGACGGCGGTGGGCGGGAGGGGTGGGGTGTGACGGGTGAGGTGCTCGGTGCTCATGGGCGGCACCATGACACGCCGGGACCCCTTCGCCACAGGGGGCTTTGCCAGGGCTTGGACGCTTCCGGAGCAGGTCTTGCCGGGACGGTCGACGAGCCTGAACGCGACCTGAACGGCCCGGCGGAATGCCTGGTCGGCGCCATGATCCCGGTGATACGAAGAGTGGTCGCGCGGGGTTCGCCGCCCCCCGGCGCGGCTCGTCCGTCACGCTTCCTCCACCAGGATCACCTCCAGCGTGCGCGGCCCGTGCACCCCCTCCACCCGGTCCAGTTCGATGTCGCTGGTGGCGGACGGGCCGGAGATCCAGGTCAGCGGGCGGGCCGGGTCCAGGCGTTCCATCGCCTGGGGGACGGAGGCCACCACCTGGCCGGGGACCCGGACGACGCAGATGTGGTGGTCCGGGACCAGGGTGATCCGGCGCCGGCCCTGGTCCGGGCCGCCGTCGAGGACGATCGTGCCGGTCTCGGCGACGGCGAGGGCGCAGCCGGTCACCACGCTCTCCACCTGGTCGAGTTCACCGGGTGTGCTCACGGCACGGTCGTGGACCCGGGTGGCATCCGCCGCCGACATCCAGGCGGGCGGGAGCCCCGGCGGCACGAGCACGTGCCGGGATCCGCGTGCGGCGAGCAACCGCATGACGACGTACGGCAGTTCGTCCTCGGTGGCGCGGTGCACGATCGCCCGGTAGTCCGCCAGGTTCTCCGCGAGCAGATCCACGGTCGCGGAGACACTCCGCGCACCGTGCTCGCGCAGGTAACTCCGGTCAACCGCACCTTCGTACGGCCCCTCGTCGTCCTCGGGCACGTCCGCGAGGGCCCGCCGCACCCGGCCGAGGACCAGATCCCTGCTGCTCATTTCGTCATGTCCTTTCCGCCTTGCGTGCGTTGCCACCAGGCGCGGAACGACTCCGCCGGAACCGCGGGCAGTTCACGGCTTCCGCTCCACGCCCTGCCGGGACCCGGCAGGGTCCGCGGATGGAAGCGCCGGGTCCCGGACGCCAGGCGCTGCCCGGTGCGCAGGACGCCGGGACGGCCGAACGCCCAGCGCGCCGCGCGCATCGCCGCCCGCTCGGCGGCGTGTCCCTTGGCCGGCCTGAGCACGACGGTGTTGCCCTCCCGGGTCGCCCGCCCGCCCTGCACGACCCGTTCGCGCAGATGGACGAGCACTTCGGGGATGTCGATCGCGACCGGACAGACCTCGTAGCAGGCGCCGCACAGCGAGGAGGCGTACGGCAGGGAGGCGTCGATCTCGCTCGCGGTGCCCCGGAGTTGGGGGCTGAGGATCGCGCCGATCGGGCCCGGATAGACCGAGCCGTAGGCGTGACCCCCCGCACGCTCGTACACCGGACAGACGTTGAGGCACGCGGAGCAGCGGATGCAGCGCAGCGCCTGGCGTCCGACCTCGTCGGCGAGCGTGTCGGTGCGGCCGTTGTCCAGCAGGACCAGATGGAAGCTCCGGGGACCGTCCCCGTCCGTGGTGCCCGTCCACATCGAGGTGTACGGGTTCATGCGCTCGGCCGTCGAGGAGCGCGGCAGGGTCTGCAGGAACACCTCCAGGTCACGCCAGGCCGGCACGGTCTTCTCGATGCCGACGACCGAGATCAGGGTCTCGGGCAGGGTCAGGCACATCCGTCCGTTGCCCTCGGACTCGACGACCACGAGCGTGCCGGTCTCGGCGACCATGAAGTTGGCGCCGGAGATCCCGACCTTGGCGCGCAGGAACTTCTCGCGCAGATGCAGCCGTGCCGCCTCGGCCAGTTCGGCGGGCGAGTCGGTGAGACCGTCGGGCGCCGCGCGGCCCCAGGCGCCCATCTCGCGGGCGAAGATGTCACGGATCTCACCGCGGTTGCGGTGGATCGCCGGAACGAGGATGTGCGAGGGCCGGTCCTTGCCCAACTGCACGATGAGCTCGGCGAGATCGGTCTCGTACGCGTGGATGCCCGCGGCCTCCAGCGCCTCGTTGAGCCCGATCTCCTGCGTGGCCATCGACTTGACCTTGACGACCTCGCTCTCGCCGGTCGCCTTCACCAGGTCCGTGACGATCCGGTTGGCCTCCTCGGCGTCGGCGGCCCAGTGCACGACACCACCGGCCGCCGTCACCGACTCCTCCAACTGCACGAGGTAACGGTCGAGATGGCGGAGCGTGTGGTCCTTGATCCGCCTGCCCGCCTCGCGCAGTTCCGCCCAGTCGGAGACCTCGGCGACGGCCTTGGCGCGCTTGGCGCGGATGGTGTGGGTGGCGTGCCGCAGATTCCCGCGCAGGGTCGCGTCGCCGACCGCCTCGCGCGCCGCCTTCGGAAAGGCCGGCATCCCGACGAACGTGCCGCTCATGCGCTCCGCCCCTCCGCGTCGCCCGCCCGCGTGCCCGCGTCGGCCACCGCTCCCGCTCCCGGTCCCGGCTCCGCGTCCGCCTCCGTGCTCGCCAGGATCTCCGCGATGTGCACGGGCCGCATCCCCGTCCTGAGGCGCCCCATCGTGCCGCCGATGTGCATCAGACACGAGTTGTCCGCGGCGCACAGCACCTCGGCGCCCGTCGACTCGGCGTTGCGCACCTTGTCGGCGCCCATCGCCGCGGAGACGTCCGAGTTCTTGAGGGCGAAGGTGCCGCCGAAGCCGCAGCACTCCTCCGCGCCGGGCAGCTCCCTCAGTTCGAGTCCCCTGACGGCCCGCAGCAGCCGGAGCGGCCGGTCGCCGAGGCCCAGACCGCGCAGCCCGTGACAGGCGGGGTGATACGTCACGGTGTGCGGGTAGTACGCGCCGACGTCCGTCACCCCGAGCACGTCCACCAGGAACTCGGTGAGCTCGTACGTCTTCGGCACCACCGGGGCCAGCGTCCGGGCCAGGGTGTCGCCGCGGCCCTCCGCGCGGGCCCGTTCACCCATCCGCGGATACAGCTCCCGCACCATCGCCCCGCACGATCCGGACGGCGTCACGATCGCCTCGTACTCCTCGAAGACCTCGGCGAAACGCCGGGCGAGCGGTTCGGCGTCGTGGCGGTAGCCCGTGTTGTAGTGCGCCTGACCGCAACAGGTCTGCCCCATCGGGAAGTCGACGTCGACACCCAGTCTGGTCAGCAGGCCCAGCACGGCGCGGCCCGTGTCCGGGTACAGCGTGTCGTTGACACAGGTCAGGAACAGGGCGACACGCATCGCGGCTCCTCGGGGTCGGTCACGGACGGTTGCAGGGTACGGGGCGGGTGCGTGGCGGACGGGCGACGCGCACCCGCCGTCCGGGCGGCGCGCCCCACCGTGTTCCTCATGGTCCCCACCTCACACGCGTTCCCCCGTCGAACTCGGGCGCGTTCCCCGGCCGGTGCTCCGGGACGCGGCTCTCACGACGTGCCGAGCCGTGACTCGGCCGCGCGCCACGCCGCCGTACCGCCCCGTGGCTCGTAGCGTCGGAGCGGTTGCGTGCGCGCCACCAGGTCGCGCATCTCGGCGCGGTCGCCGACCAGTCCGCGCGCCCGCGCCTGGACGAGCACGTTGCCGAGCGCGGCCGCCTCCGCCGGGCCCGCCACGACCGGCAGGCCGCACGCGTCGGCGGTGAGCCGGCACAGCAGCTCGTTGCGGGCGCCGCCGCCGACGATGTGCACGACGTCGACCGGATGCCCGGCCAGCGACTGCGCCTCCCCGATCGCCCGCCGGTGCGCGAGCGCGAGGGAGTCGAGGATGCAGCGGGTGATCTCGGCGCGGGACTCCGGCACCGGCTGACCCGAGGCCCGGCAGGCGTCCGCGATCCGCGAGGGCATCCGGCCCGGCGCGAGGAACGCCGTGTCGCCCGCGTCCACGACCGACCGCAGCGGCGTCACCTCGGCCGCGGCCGCGAGGAGTTCACCCAGTGCGGGGTCGCCCCACTCCCGTACGCACTCCTGGAGCAGCCACAAGCCCATGATGTTGCGCAGATACCGGACCGTGCCGTCCAGGCCCAGTTCGTTGGTGAAGTTGGCGGCCCGGCTCGCCTCGGTGAGGACGGGCGCGTCCAGCTCCAGACCCGCGAGCGACCAGGTGCCGGTGCAGATGTAGGCGAACCGTTCCCCGGTCGCGGGGACGGCGGCCACCGCCGAGGCCGTGTCGTGCGAACCGACCGTCGTCACGGGCACCGGGCCTCTGGTCCCGGTCTCCTCCAGCACGCGCGGCAGCAGGGTCCCGGCCGGCTCGCCGGGCCTGCGCAGCGGCGGGAACAGCCGCAGATCGACGCCGAGCCGTTCCGCGAGCCCGTACGACCAGTCACGGGTCCCCGGATCGATCAACTGGGTGGTGGAGGCGTTGGTGAGCTCGGTGCCCATCTCGCCGGTGAGCCAGTACGAGAGCAGGTCCGGGACGAGCAACACGTGCCTCGCCGCCGCCAGTTGGGCGGAGGAGCGGGCCGCCGTGAGCTGGTACAGGGTGTTGAAGGGCGCGTACTGCAGCCCGGTCGCCGCGTACAGCTCGGCGGCGGGCACACTCGCCCACACCTTCTCCGCGACACCCTCGGTACGAGAATCGCGGTAGTGCACCGGGTTGCCGAGCAGCGCTCCGTCGGCGTCCAGCAGACCGTAGTCCACCGCCCAGCCGTCGATGCCGACGGAGTCGACCTGCCCGGCCGCGCGCAGCCCGTCGAGGACACCCGCGTACAGCCCGAGCACGTCCCAGCGCAGCCCCTCAGGGACGCGGACGGGCCGGTTCGGGAAGCGGTGCGCCTCGGTCAGGCCGAGCGTGCCCGGCCCGACACGGCCGACCATGACGCGCCCGCTGGACGCGCCGAGGTCGACCGCGGCGAACCTCATGCCGGCCGTCATCGCAGGAAGGCGGCGGCGACGCCGGCGTCGACCGGGACGTGGAGCCCCGTGGTGTGCGTCAGGTCCCCGCCCGTCAGGGCGAACACGGCGGCCGCGACATGCTCCGGAAGCACCTCCCGCTTGAGAATGGTCCGCTGCGCGTAGAACTCGCCGAGCTTCTCCTCCTCGATTCCGTACGTCGCCGCCCGCTGCGCGCCCCAGCCGCCGGCGAAGATGCCGGACCCGCGCACGACCGCGTCCGGGTTGACGCCGTTGACCCGGATGCCATGCGCGCCCAACTCGGCCGCCAAGAGGCGTACTTGATGGGCCTGGTCGGCCTTGGTCGCGGAGTAGGCGATGTTGTTCGGGCCCGCGAAGACCGCGTTCTTGGACGCGATGTAGACGACGTCGCCGCCCAGCTTCTGCGCGATCATGACCCGGGCCGCCTCGCGTGAGACGAGGAAGGAGCCGCGCGCCATGATGTCGTGCTGGAGGTCCCAGTCCTTCGCCGTGGTCTCCAGGAGCGGCTTCGAGATGGAGATGCCCGCGTTGTTGACCACGAGGTCGACCCCGCCGAAGGCGAGCACCGCGCTCTTGAAGGCCTCGGCGATCTGCTCCTCGGAGGTGACGTCCACGGCGACGGCCACGGCCCTGTCGGGGCCCCCGAGCCCGGCGGCGACCCGCTCGGCCCCCTCGGCGTCGAGGTCGGCGACCACCACACAGGCGCCCTCGGCCACCAGCCGCTCGGCGATCGCCCGGCCGATCCCGCTGCCCGCGCCCGTCACCAGCGCGACCCGCGTGGCGAGCGGCTTGGGCTTCGGCATCCTCTGGAGCTTCGCCTCCTCCAGGGCCCAGTACTCGATGCGGAACTTCTCCGACTCCTCGATCGGCGCGTACGTGGAGACGGCCTCGGCCCCGCGCATCACGTTGATCGCGTTGACGTAGAACTCGCCCGCCACCCGGGCCGTCTGCTTGTCCTTGCCGAAGGAGAACATGCCGACCCCGGGCACCAGCACGATCGCCGGGTCCGCTCCGCGCATCGCGGGGGAGTCGGGCAGCGCGTGCCGCTCGTAGTAGGCGGCGTACTCCACGCGGTACTCGGCGTGCAGCTCCGCGAGCCGTGCGACCGCTTCCGCCGGCGAGGCGGCCGGCGGAAGGTCGAGCACGAGGGGCCTGACCTTGGTGCGCAGGAAGTGGTCAGGACACGAGGTGCCGAGGGCCGCGAGACGTCCGTGCTCGGCGCGGGCGAGGAAGTCGAGCACGTCCTCGGAGTCGGTGAAGTGGCCCACCTGCGGGCGGTCCTGGGAGGCGACCGCCCGGATGTGCGGCGCGAGCGCGGCGGCCCGCTCGCGGCGTTCGCGCGGGGCGAGTGCCTCGTACCCCGCGACGACGGGCCCGAACGGCTCCGCCTTCCCCCGGTCGGCGAGGAAGGCCTCGGCGGTGCGGATGACGTACAGCGAGTTGCGCTCGCACTCCTCGGCGGTGGCGCCCCACGCGGTGATGCCGTGGCCGCCCAGGACGCAGCCGACTGCCTGCGGGTTGGCCTCCTTGACCGCCGCGATGTCCAGCCCGAGCTGGAATCCGGGCCGCCGCCAGGGAACCCACACCACGCGGTCGCCGAAGCATTCGGCTGTCAGCTTCTCCCCGTCGGCCGCGCAGGCCAGCGCGATCCCCGAGTCGGGGTGCAGATGGTCGACGTGCGGGGCGTCGACCAGTCCGTGCATCGCCGTGTCGATGGACGGAGCGGCGCCGCCCTTGCCGTGCAGGCAGTAGTCGAACGCGGCGACCATCTCGTCCTCGCGCTCGACGCCCGGGTACACCGCGGTCATCGCGCGCAGCCGGTCCAGCCGCAGCACCGCGAGTCCGTCCTCGGTGAGGGTGCCGAGGTCCCCGCCGGACCCCTTCACCCACATCAGTTCCACGTCACCACCGGTCACGGGATCGGCGCCGGTGCCCTTCGCGGACGTGTTGCCGCCCGCGTAGTTGGTGTTACGGGGATCGCCGCCCAGCCGACGCGACCGCGCCAGCAGAGCCTCGGCTTCCGGATGGGGTGCCATGTTCCAGATCCTTTGAAAGAGGGGGAAAGGGGTGCCCTGTCAGGGGCGCGGGTTCACGTGGAGAAGGCGGATGGGGAGGGCCAGCCAGGGGCGGGGGTTCACAAGGAGGAGGGTCCAGGAGCAGCGCCCCGTCAGGGGCGCGGGGAACTGCGCGACGAGCCACGACGAGCCGCGCGGTCCGTGAACTGCGGGTTGGGGCAGACGCGATGCGGAGTTCGTGCGAAGAGAGGCTTGCGTGGAAGACGGGTCCAGGAGCAGCGCCCCGCCAGGGGCGCGGGGAACTGCGCGACCGGCCACGACGAGCCCTGCGGCCCGCGAACCACGGAGGGGGGCAGACGCGACGCGGGGCTCACATGGAGGAGGGCCCAGGTGCAGCGCCCCGTCAGGGGCGCGGGGAACTGCGCGACCAGCCACGACGATCCCGCGCCCCGCGCTCCACAGAGCGAGGCAGACACGACACGGCGGTCCCGACGGACCCGAGCCACCCCACCGAGGGAACCCGCTCCCGAAAAGCGGCCCCGGCAAGGCGACCCCCGGCAAGGCGACCCCCGCCAAGTCGGCCCCGGCCTAGCCGAGCACCCACCCCAGGAAAGCCGGCCCGGGCAACGAGCTAGGCCCCCCACCCCGCCTGGTTCCCCCCAACCCGCTCGACGGCAATCCGCTCCGCCCACCCGGACCGGCGATATGCGGCAACGGGATCCGGGTCGAGCCCCACCTCGGTGCGAACCTCCGCGAGCAGCGCCCGCACGTCGGTGCTGTACGCGTCCATGATCACCGCGTTCGCGGCCAGCACGTCCCCGCTCCGCTGCGCCTCGGCCAGCGCGGCCCCGTCGACCAGGAGAGCCTTGGCGGTGGCCTCCTGCACGTTCATCACGGACCGGATGATCGCCGGGATCTTCGCCTCGATGTTGTGGCACTGGTCGAGCATGAAGGCGACGTCCGGGGTGAAGCCGCCGCCGCGGATCACCTCGTACATGATCCGGAAGAGCTGGAAGGGGTCGGCCGCACCGACCATCAGGTCGTCGTCGGCGTAGAAGCGGGAGTTGAAGTCGAAGGCGCCGAGCTTGTTCTCGCGCAGCAGCGTGGCGACGATGAACTCGATGTTGGTGCCGGGGGCGTGGTGCCCGGTGTCGACCACGACCTGTGCCTTGGGGCCGAGCTTGAGACAGTGCGCGTAGGCCGTGCCCCAGTCGGGGACGTCCGTCGCGTAGAAGGCGGGCTCGAAGAACTTGTACTCCAGCAGCATCCGCTGGTCGTCGCCGAGCCGCGCGTACACCTGTGCCAGAGCCTCCGCCAGCCGGTCCTGGCGTGCGCGGAGATCGTCCTGGCCGGGATAGTTCGTCCCGTCGGCGAACCACAGCTTCAGGTCCCGCGATCCCGTCGCGTCCATGATGTCGACGCAGGCGAGCAGATGGTCGACGGCCTTGCGGCGCACCGCGGCGTCGGGGTGGCAGACGGAGCCGAGGCGGTAGTCGTCGTCCTGGAAGGTGTTGGAGTTGATCGCGCCCAGCTTCAGACCGCGCTCCTCGGCGTACTTCGCCAGCGCCGCGTAGTCGTCGGTCGTGTCCCAGGGGATGTGCAGGGCGACGGTGGGGGCCGCGCCGGTGAACTCGTGCACCTTGGCGGCGTCGTCCAGCTTCTCCCGCGGAGTCCTGGGCACACCCGGTTGCGCGAACACCTTGAATCTGGTTCCCGAGTTCCCGTACGCCCATGACGGCGTCTCGACGGCCTGGGTCTTGAGCGCGGCCTTCACCGCGGCGAACTCGGTCACTTCGGGACTCCTACGACTTCGGATGCGACAGCTTCTTTGAAACGACTGTCTGAAACGACGACTGTCTGAAACGATTCAGCAGCGAAGTTATGAGCCCCCCGAAAGGCTGTCAACCCCTCCGGCGCGGGCCGATCGCCGTGACCCTCCCGTGACACCGGGCCGTCGAAGAATTTCGACACGAACCCATTGACGAGCCCCGGTTGGCATGCCTAACGTCCCGGCAACCCAATTGAAACCTTTCACGACGCCGTGGGGCCGTCCCGCCGGCGCCGTCGAGGAGCCCCTCATGACCCACCCGTCCGACACGGGACCGGCCCCGGTGCTGGCGCTGAAGGACCTCTCGAAGTCCTTCGGCGCCGTGCGCGCCCTGCGGGACGTGTCCCTGGAACTGTTCCCCGGCGAGGTGCACGCGCTCGCCGGAGAGAACGGCGCGGGCAAGTCGACCCTCATCAAGACGCTCGCCGGCGTGCACCGACCCGACGCCGGCCAGGTGCTGCTGGACGGTGAGCCGACCGTCTTCCACGGCCCCGCCGACGCCCGCGACGCGGGCATCGCGGTGATCTACCAGGAACCCACGCTCTTCCCCGACCTCTCCATCGCCGAGAACATCTTCATGGGCCGTCAGCCCCGGCGGACGCTCGGCCGCATCGACCACAAGGCGACCCGCGCGGCGACCGCGGCCCTCATGAAGCGGCTCGGCGTCGAGCTCGACCCCGAGCGTCCGGCGCGCGGGCTGTCCATCGCCGACCAGCAGATCGTCGAGATCGCCAAGGCCCTCTCCTTCGACGCCCGCGTCCTGATCATGGACGAGCCGACCGCCGCCCTCACCGGCAGCGAGGTGGCCCGTCTGTTCGGCGTGGTGCGCACCCTGCGCGAGCAGGGTTCCGCGGTGCTGTTCATCTCGCACCGGCTGGAGGAGATCTTCCAGATCTGCGGGCGGGTGACGACCCTGCGCGACGGGGCCCTGATCTCCAGCGAGCCGCTGGAGGGCATGACGGAGGACGACCTCGTACGCCGGATGGTCGGCCGCGACCTCGACGAGCTCTACCCGAAGCAGGACGTCGAGGCGGGCGAAGTCGCCCTCAGCGTGCGGCGGCTGACCAGGGAGGGCGTCTTCACCGACGTCTCCTTCGACGTCCGGCGCGGCGAGATCGTCGGACTCGCCGGTCTCGTCGGCGCCGGGCGCACGGAGGTCGCGCGGTCGGTGTTCGGCGTGGACCGCTGGGACGCCGGGGAGGTGGAGGTCGACGGCCGGGCGCTGACCAACGGCGCCCCCTCCGTCGCCATGGCGGCCGGACTCGCCCTCGTCCCCGAGGACCGGCGCGCCCAGGGACTGGTGATGGACATGTCCATCGAGCGCAACATCGGCCTGACCGGGCTGCGTACGACGGTCAGGGCGGGCCTGATGGACCGCGGGGCCGAACGCAGCCGCTCCCTCGACTGGGCGGTCCGGCTCCAGGTGAAGTACGCCCGGATCGCGGACACCGTCGCCACGCTCTCCGGCGGCAACCAGCAGAAGGTCGTCCTCGCCAAATGGCTGGCCACCGGCCCCAGGGTGCTGATCGTCGACGAGCCGACCCGTGGCATCGACGTGGGCACCAAGGCCGAAGTGCACCGGCTGCTAGGCGAGTTGGCCGCCGACGGGGTGGCCGTCCTGATGATCTCCTCCGATCTGCCCGAGATCCTCGGCATGGCGGACCGCGTACTCGTGATGCACGAGGGCCGGCTCACCGCCGAGATCCCGCGCTCCGAAGCCACGGAGGAATCCGTGATGGCCGCCGCCACCGGGAGGGCCGCCGCATGACAGCCATCGAACGGGCCGCCCGGGCGGCCCGGACCGACCGCCGCCACGGCGGCCGGACGACCGTCACGGAGAGGGCCGCCCGCATGACCCCGATCACGCCCCGGAGGGCCGCCGCATGACGGTCACCGCGCCCACCCCCGCCCCCGCCACCGAGGTGCCCAGGTCCAGCGGCACCCGGCTGGTGGACCGCGTCTTCAAGATGCGCGAACTCGCCATCCTGGCCGTCTTCCTGGTGATGATCGCCGTCACCCAGCTCGGCAACAGCGAGTTCCTGTCCGAACAGGGCATCAAGGACCTGCTGCTGAACGCGACGATCCTCGTGCTCGTCGCCACCGGCCAGTCGCTCGTCGTCATCACCCGCAACGTCGACCTGTCGGTCGGCTCGACCCTCGGCATCAGCGCCTTCGCGGCCGGCACCTACCTCCAGGGCGGCGGCAACCCCGTCGTCGCGGTCCTGCTCGCGGTCCTGCTCGGCGTCGGCTGCGGACTGCTGAACGGCGCCCTCGTCAGCCTCGGCCAAGTGCCCGCACTCGTCGTCACCCTCGGCACCCTCTACATCATCCGCGGCGTCGACTCCATCTGGGTCGGCTCCCGCCAGATCACGGCGGCCGATCTCCCCGGCGGCTTCGTCGACTTCGGCTCCGGCGGCATCTCGGCGGTCCCCTATCTCGCGCTGATCGCCCTGGCCGTCCTGGTGGTCGCCGCGTACTTCCTCAAGCACTTCGGCGGCGGCCGCGAGCTCTACGCGCTCGGCTCGAACCCGGAGGCCGCCCGGCTCGCCGGCATCCCGGTCCGCAAGCGCATCCTGACCGCGTACGTCGTCTGCGGCGGCCTCGCCGGACTCGCGGGCGCCCTCTACCTCGCCCGGTTCGGCAACGTCGACTCCGGCACCGGCAACGGCTACGAACTCACCGTCGTCAGCGCGGTCGTGGTCGGCGGAGTCGTCTTCACCGGCGGCTCCGGCAGCGTCTACGGAGCCGCGCTCGGCGCTCTGCTGCTCACCTCGGTCAACAGCGTCCTGCCCGCCCTCGGCGTCAGCTCCGTCTGGGTGCTCGCCATCAACGGCATCCTGCTCATCCTCGCCATCGCGGTCGACCGGATCGTCGCGCTGCGCGTCGCCTCCGCACTGAAGAAGAGGAACGCCCGCCATGGCTGACTCCCCCTTCGCGCGCGCCGTCCGCTGGGACACGGTCGTCGGCGCCCTCCTCATCGTCCTGCTGCTCTTCTCCTTCTCCTTCGTGGACGGCTTCGGCAACGCGCTCAACCTGTCGTTCCTGATCGGCAACACCCTCCCGATCGCGTTGATCGCCCTGCCCATGACCCTGCTCGTGGTGGCCGGCGAGATCGACCTGTCCGTCGCCTCCACGGCCGGGCTCTCCGGATCGGTGATGGGCGCCCTGTGGAACCAGGGCATGGCGATCGAGACGATCATCCCGCTCTGCCTGGTGCTCGGCGTGGTGTGCGGGCTCGTCAACGGCCTGCTGGTGACCCGGCTCGGGCTGCCGTCGCTCGCCGTCACCATCGGCACCCTGGCCGCCTACCGCGGCATCGCGCAGATCGTGCTCGGCTCCGACGCCGTGACCGACTTCCCCGTCCCGTACCAGGACTTCGCGGCCGGACGCATCGGCGACAGCTTCGTCCCGCAGGCGTTCCCACTCTTCCTGGTACTGCTCGCGGTCGCCGTGATCGTGCTGCACGCCACCCCCTTCGGGCGCTCCGCGTTCGCCATCGGCGCCAACGAGGAGGCCGCCCGGTTCGCCGGCATCCGGGTCAGGCGGCACAAGCTGCTCCTGTTCGTCGCGACCGGCTTCATGGCCTCGCTGACCGGTGTGTTCTGGGCCCTGCACTACGCCAGCGCCCGCTACGACAACGCCACCGGGCTCGAACTGTCCGTCGTGGCCGCCGTCCTGCTCGGCGGCATCGACTTCGACGGCGGCAGGGGCACGCTCGGCGGCGCGATCGCGGGCGTCTTCCTGCTCGGCTCGCTCCAGAACGTGATGAGCCTCCTGAACGTCTCCGCGCAGTCGCAGATCGTCGTCACCGGCGTCCTGCTCGTCGTCTCCGTGCTCGGCCCCCGGGTCGGGCGCCAGATCTCCGTGGCGAGGGCGGGCCGCAGAGCCGCCGCCCCGACCCCGAACCCGTAAGCCCGCTCCACTCAGCCCCGTCGTCATCACCGTGGTCCGCTCACCGTCGCAAAGGAACCCTCAGCCATGCGCACATCATCGATCCGCCGCACCTGCGCGGCGCTCGCCGCCGTCACCTCCCTCGCCCTCGCCGTCACCGCCTGCGGCGGCACCACCAAGGACGACGTCAAGGACTCGGGCGGCTCCGGCGCCGCCGCCGGCGCCAAGGCCGACCCGAACGCGGCCACCAAGAAGGGCCTCACCGTCGGCTTCCTGCCCAAGGCGGTCAACAACCCGTACTTCACCTCGGCGGACAAGGGCGGCGAGAAGGCGCTCACCGAACTGGGCTCGAAGTACAAGGAGGTCGGCACCAGCAGCGCCACCGACACCAGCGGCCAGGTGAGTTACGTCAACACGCTCACCCAGCAGCAGGTCGACGCCATGGCGGTCTCCGCGCAGGACCCCGGCGCCCTGTGCACCGCGCTCAAGCAGGCCATGTCCAACAAGATCAAGGTCGTCACCTACGACTCCGACACCAAGGCCGAGTGCCGCAACGCCTTCGTCTCGCAGGCGAGCGCCGAGGACCTCGGCCGTACCGAGGTGCAACTCCTCGCCGAACAGATCGGCTACAAGGGCGAGATCGCCATCCTGTCCGCCGGTCAGACCGCGACGAACCAGAACACCTGGATCGGCTACATGCAGGACGAGCTGAAGGACCCCAAGTACAAGGACGTGAAGCTGGTCAAGGTCGCCTACGGCAACGACGAGGCCCAGCAGTCCTTCCAGCAGACACAGGGTCTGCTCCAGGAGCACCCGAACCTGAAGGGGATCATCTCGCCGACCACGGTCGGCATCAAGGCCGCCGCCCAGTACCTGTCCGGCTCCAAGTACAAGGGCAAGGTCAAGCTGACCGGCCTCGGCACCCCCAACGACATGCGCAAGTACGTCAAGAACGGCACGGTCGAGGCCTTCGAGCTGTGGGACCCGGCCAAGCTCGGCGAACTCGCCGCGCGCACCGCCGTGGCGCTCTCCTCGGGACAGATCACCGGCAGGGAGGGCGAGACCTTCAAGGCCGGTGACATGGGGTCCTTCACCATCGGCAAGGACGGTGTGATCAGCCTCGGCAAGCCGACCGTCTTCGACGCGAAGAACATCGACCAGTTCGACTTCTGACGTCCCGCCGGGCCGGCGGCGCCCGCGGGCCGGCCCGGCCCACTCCCAGGCCCCGGAGGGTCATCGATGCAGCGTGTGTGCTTTCTGCTGAAGGTCCGGGCGGACCGCCTCGACGCGTACCGCGAGCGGCACGCCGCCGTGTGGCCCGAGATGCTCGACGCGCTCTCGGCCACCGGCTGGCACAACTACTCGCTCTTCCTGCGCGAGGACGGCCTGCTGGTCGGCTATCTGGAGACCGAGGACTTCGCGGCCGCGCGGGCCGCCATGGAAGCCACCGACGTCAACGCCCGCTGGCAGAAGGAGATGGCGCCGTTCTTCACCGCGTTGGACGGCGCCAGACCCGACGAGGCCATGAAGCCCCTCACCGAGGTGTTCCACCTCGCCTGAAGGGCGCCCGCCGCTTCACCCGGCAGGCACCGCCCGGCCCCCGCGCACCCGGGCCCGCCCAGCGCGTCCCGTCCCCTCGGCGGCACGCGCGTCCCGTACCGCCCGAACCGTCCCCGCCCGCAGTCCGACCGAGGAGCCCGCGCATGAGACGACGCACCGTACTGACGACTGCCCTGCTGGGCGCCGTGGCCGGCCCCGCGCTCACGGCGGGGACGGCCCGGGCGGCCGCCCCCGGCCCCTCCGTCACGCGGACCGGCACCACCCGACTCGACGCCCAGGCCCTCTACTTCGTCTCCTACGACGGGCTGGTCAACAACAACTCGTTCCAGAAGAACGGCCTGTTGACCTATCGCGGACACCAGTACGCGGCCTGGTACACCGGGGACCGCAGCGCGGTCGTCGCCCGCCGCGCCCTGGGCGGCTCCACCTGGTCCACGATCACGCTCGGCCACAAGCTCAAGAGCGACGACTCCCACAACGTGATCTCCATGGGCGTCTCCAGGACCGACGGCCGGCTGCACCTGAACATGGACTCGCACAGCGACGGCTTCTTCTACGTCAAGTCGGTGGCCGGGCTGCTCGACAACCCCGCGTCGACGGCCTGGACCTCCGCCGTGCTCGGGGCCGTGCAGACCTCCCTGGACGGTCTCGCGCTCACGACGCAGTTCACCTATCCGCAGTTCGTCGCGACACCGGAGGGCCGCCTCCAGCTCTCGTACCGTGCGGGCGTCTCGGGCAACGGGCGCAACGCCCTCGCGGAGTACGACGGTTCGGCCTGGAAGGCGCTCGGCGAGTGGTCCGCCTCCACCGGGACCTACACCAGCGCCCACGGATCGAGCACCGCCCGCAACATGTACCTGCACGGGATCGACTACGACGTGAACGGCCGGCTGCACTCCTTCTTCACCTGGCGCGAGCAGAACGCCGCCGTGATGTGCAGCGCCGGAGGCATCACCAACCACGACACCGGCTACGTCTACTCCACCGACCGGGGCCGCAGCTGGCGCAACGACGCGGGCACCGTCGTCGGCACCACCGGAACCACGGGCACCGTCGCCGTCACCGGCACCGGACTCGTCGTCGACGCCCTCGACCCCGACCACTCCCTGATGAACCAGGAGAGCCAGGCCACCGACGCGGCGGGACTGCCGCACGCGATCATCAGCTACGTGCCCGGACGCTTCGGCCAGTGCACCACCGGCTACGTGAAGGACCGTACGGCGAACGGCCGGGCCTTCCACCTCCGCAAGGGCTCCTCGGGCACCTGGACCAAGACCGAGATCCCCATCGCCCTGAACTCCAGCCAGCGCACCAAGCTGGTCCTCGACCGGTACGACAACGCCTACGCGATCCTGCCGTTCGGGCGGATCGCGGGCGCCTCGAAGTCCTCCGGGCACACCGACTGGACGCTCCTGTTCGACGGCGGCGGCCTGAACGCCTTCGGCGAGGTCGTCATCGACGAGACACGCGTCCCACAGGACGGAACGCTGTCCGTGATGTACCAGGAGAAGTCCGGCGGCACCACGCCGTCGGCCCTGCACGTCGTCGATTTCCGCCTGCCCTCCTGACCCCCGGCTCCGGCCCGCTCGCGGATAATGTGAGGGCCCGCCCGCCGCTACTCGCTCTACTCGTGGAGGTTCCCGCCCGATGGCCCAGTCGGTGGGTATCAAGGACGTCGCCCGTGCCGCCGGAGTCTCCGTCGGCACGGTCTCGAACGTGATCAACCGCCCCGACTCGGTGGCGTCCGAGACGAGGGCACGTGTCCTGTCCGCCATCGACCGGCTCGGCTACGTACGCAGCGAGTCGGCACGCCAGCTGCGGGCCGGGCGCAGCCGGATCATGGGGCTCCTCGTCCTGGACATGGGCAACCCGTTCTTCGTGGACGTCGCGCGCGGCGCCGAGCGTGCCGCGCGGCAGGCCGGACTCGGTGTCATGGTCTGCAACAGCGCCCAGTCCCCGAGCGAGGAGGCCGACTATCTGTCGCTCTTCGCCGAGCAGCGGGTGCGCGGGGTGCTGCTGACGCCGTCCGACGCGAGCGGGCGCAACATCGAGGCGTTCCGCCGCAACGGCATCCCCTTCGTGCTGGTCGACCGGGTCGCGGACGGCACCACCGAGTGCTCGGTCTCCGTCGACGACGTGGCGGGCGGCGCACTGGCCGTCCGGCACCTCGTGGACGCCGGACACCGCTCGATCGCGTACGTCAGCGGACCACCCGGTCTCAGCCAGGTGAGGGACCGCCGTACGGGCGCTCTGAACGCGCTGCGCGAGGCGGGCCTAGGCCCGGAGAGCCTGCGCGAGCTGCCCACCGAGCGCCTGGACGTGGCCGCGGGCCGCGACGCCGGCGCCCGGCTCCTGGGCCTCGCCGAACGGCCCACCGCCGTCTTCTGCGCCAACGACCTGCTCGCCCTCGGACTGCTCCAGGCCATGTACGCGGCCGGCGTCGGCGTCCCCGACGACCTCGCGATCGTGGGGTACGACGACATCGAGTTCGCCGCCGCCGCGGCCGTCCCGCTCACCTCCGTGCGCCAGCCTGCCGTGACCATGGGAGCCCTCGCGGCCGAGCTGCTGCTGGAGGAGATCGACGCCGAGACCGCGCCCACGCCGCACGAACACCGCCGCGTCGTGCTCCAGCCGGAACTGGTCGTGCGCCACTCCAGCCTCGCTCCACGCTGACCAGCGGTTCAGTTCCCCGTCACCGGCCTGCTGAGCCACTGTTCAGTCCCTCTTCCCGGTCCCCGGGCCGCGGAGCCCGGGAGGCATGTGCTGAACTGGGACGCAGTCTGGAATCCGTACGACTCGGGAGACCTGTTGACCGTCAGCTACCGCCAGCCCGGTGTCGTCCTCACCGACCACCGCTTCACCGTGCCGCTCGACCACGACCGGCCGGCCGGTGAGACCGTCGAACTCTTCGCCCGCGAGGTCGTCGCGAGCGACAAGGCGCACCAGAACCTGCCGTGGATGGTCTACCTCCAGGGCGGCCCCGGCTTCGGAGCGAATCGTTTCGTCGGCCGTCAGGCCTGGCTCGACCGGGCCCTGAAGGACTTCCGTGTCCTGCTGCTCGACCAGCGCGGCACCGGGCACTCCACGCCCGCCAACCGGCAGACGCTCCCGCTGCGCGGCGGCGCCCGCGAGCAGGCCGACTACCTCGCGCTCTTCCGCGCCGACTCCATCGTCCGCGACTGCGAGGCCATCCGGCCCGGACTCACCGGCGGAGCGCCCTGGACGGTCCTCGGCCAGAGCTTCGGCGGCTTCTGCACCGTGCACTACCTCTCCACGGCCCCCGAGGGACTGAGCGCCGCCGTCGTCACCGGCGGCCTGCCCTCCCTCGACGCCCACGCGGACGACGTGTACCGCGCCGCCTACCCGCGCATCGAGCGCAAGGTCGCCGCGCACTACGCCCGCTACCCGCAGGACGTCGAGCGCGCCCGCCGGATCGCGGAGTACCTGCTCCAGCACGAGCCGGTGCTCAGCGGCGGCTACCGCCTGACCGCCGAGGCCTTCCAGTCGCTCGGCATCCTTCTCGGCGGCAGCGACGGCAGCCACCGCCTGCACTACCTGCTGGAGGACGCCTTCGTCCGCACCCCGCAGGGCCACACCCTCTCCGACGCCTTCCAGGAGGAGGTCCAGGCCCTTCTGTCGTACGCGGGCCACCCCCTGTACGCGCTCGTCCACGAGGCCATCTACGCCCAGGGCGGCCGTCCCACCGCCTGGTCCGCGGAGCGGGTGCGCGGCGAGTTCCCGCAGTTCGACGCGGCCAAGACGCTCGCGGACGACGGGCCGCTGCTGTTCACCGGCGAGTCCGTGCACCCCTGGATGTTCGAGACGGACCCGGCACTGCGCCCGCTGCGCGACACCGCCGAGGAACTGGCCGCGCGCACCGACTGGGCGCCGCTCTACGACCCGGCCCGCCTCGCCGTGAACGAGGTACCGGTCGCGGCGGCGGTCTACCACGACGACATGTACGTCGACGCCGGCCACTCGCTGGCCACCGCGCGCGCCGTCCGGGGCCTGCGGACCTGGGTGACCGACGAGTTCGAGCACGACGGAGTACGGGCCGGCGGTCCGCGTGTCCTTGACCGGCTGCTCGCGCTCACGCGTGACGACGTCTGATCGACCCGGCCTCCTCTAGGATTCTGACGGACTGTCAGAATCCTGAGGGGGCAAGGATGATCGACACCACCCGCACGGACATCCCGGAGGACGAGCGACGGCTCCGCCTCGACGTCGAGGACGGGATCGGCGTCCTCACCCTGTGCCGGCCCGCGAAGCTCAACGCGTGGAGCTGGGAGTCCACACGCCAACTCGGCCTGTTCGCCGACCGGATCCGCTTCGATCCGTCGGTCCGGGCGGTGCTGCTGCGGGCCGAGGGGCGCGCCTTCTGCGCGGGCATCGACGTGAGCGCCCCGGGCGGCGCGATCACCGGCCGCTCGGATGCCGAACGCGCCCGCGCCTACTACGAGGGCCTTCGCTGGGCCCACGAGCGCTTCGCGGCCTTCGCACGGCTGCCGCAGCCCGTCGTCGCGGCCGTCCAGGGCTACTGCCTCGGCTTCGGCTTCGAGCTCGCGCTCATGGCGGACATCAGGATCGCCGCCCGCGACGCCGTGTTCGCCCTGCCCGAGGCCCAGTTGGGGCTCGCCGTCGACGCCGGCGGGGACCTGCGGATCGCCCGCGAGGCGGGCGCGGGGTGGGCGAAGTTCCTCGCGCTGACCGGGAGACGACTGGACGCGGCGACGGCCGAACGCCTGCACCTCGTCCAACTCGTCACCGAAGAAGCCACCTTGGACGAGACCGCCCGAGCCGTCGCCGCCGAGATCGCGGCCAACGCGCCGCTCGCCGTGCAGGCCGTCAAACACGACATCGACGCGTACGCCGAAGCCCCGCTGACCGCGGCGCTCGACCGGACCGCCCTGTCGGCCGCGCTCACCCTCACCTCCGAGGACGCGGCGGAGGGATACGCGGCCAGGGGCGCCCGCCGCGCGCCCCGCTTCGAGGGAAAGTGACCCACGTGTTTTGATCGGTCACTGTTGTGTACGACGAGACAGCCAGGGGGGACCGATGCACGACAGTGAACTTCTCGCGGACAGGTTCGAGGAGCACCGGGGCCGGCTGCGGGCGGTGGCCTACCGGATGCTGGGATCGCTGAGCGAGGCGGACGACGCCGTCCAGGAGACATGGCTGAAGCTCGGCCGCACCGACCCGGACGAGATCAGGAACCTGGGCGGCTGGCTGACCACCGTGACCGGCCGGGTGTGCCTGGACATGCTGCGCTCCCGCACCGCGCGCCGCGAGGACCCGCTGGAGCCCTCCGGCACCTTCGTCCCCGACCCCGTCGTCAGCCCCCTGGACCGGATCGACCCCGAACAGGAGGTGCTGCTGGCCGACTCGGTCGGGCTCGCCCTCCTCGTCGTCCTGGAGACCCTGGAGCCCGCCGAACGGCTCGCCTTCGTCCTGCACGACATGTTCGCTGTGCCCTTCGACGACATCGCGCCCGTCGTGGGCCGCAACGCCGCCGCCACCCGGCAGCTCGCCAGCCGGGCACGCCGTCGCGTCAAGGCAGCCGCGCCCGAGCCCGAGCGGGACGTCGTCCGCCAGCGCGAGGTCCTCGACGCCTTCCTCGCGGCGTCACGCGGCGGGGACTTCGAGGCGCTGGTCGCCGTCCTCGATCCGGATGTCGTGCTCCGCGCCGACGCGGGCGCGCTGGTCGGCGGCGTGACCGTGTCCAAGCTGGTGCGCGGCGCGGAGGCGGTGGCCCGCCAGGCCCTCGCCTTCCGCCGGTTCGCGGCGAGTTCCCGGCTCGTCCGGGTCAACGGCGAGGCGGGCGTCGTCGCGATCGTGGACGGCCGCCCGCAGTCGGTCATGGCGGTCACCGTCGCCGACGGCAGGATCACCGCGATGCACATCCTGGCCGACCCCGAGCGTCTCGCCCGACTCGATCTCGCGGGGGAGAAGCCGGGAGAGTGACGGTCAGCCGGTGAAGGGACCGCGCCCCAGCTGGTCCCGCACCGGTGTGACCGGCGGGGCGACCAGGTCCCTGCGCTGCCAGTTGGCGCCGTCGACCACCAGGGTGTGGCCGGTGATGAAGCGGGCGTAGGGGGACGCGAGGAAGGTGGCGGCCCAGCCGAGTTCACGGGGTGTGCCGACGCGCAGGGCGGGCTGCCGCCGCCCGAGCGCGTCGGCCGCCCCGGCCGGGCGTTCGCCGAGACCGCCGCCGTCGTGACCGCCCTGACTGCCACCGTCGTGACTGCCCCGCCCGTCACCGGCGTGCCGACCGTTCTCGGCGTGCCGCCCGTCACGACCGTCCGTGGCGCCGGCGCCTCCGCCGCCCCGGCCGTTCTCGGCGTGCCGGCCGACCCCACCGACCCCGGCGGACCCGCCGACCCCGCCGGACCCGCCGACCCCACCGCACCCGCCGGACCCGTCGTTCTCGGCGTGCCGGCCGTCCGTGCCGTCCCGGTCGTGCCGTCCGCCGCCGATCGCCGCCCGGCCGTCCCCAGGCCCGCTGCCGGTCCCGGCCCCCGCGGGGTTGGCGTCGGTCACGGCCCGGGCCAGGTTGCCGCGGATGTCGTCCGTCATGTCCTCGTGCGGCATCAGTCCCGGCACCAGACCGTTGACCTGGATGCCGTACGGTCCCCACTCGACCGCCAGGGTGCGCACGAGGCTTTCCACGCCGGCCTTGGCCGCGGCGCTGTGCGCGAAGCCGGGGCCGCCGGTCCAGGCGTAGGACGCGCCGACGTCGATGACCGAACCCGGCGTGCCCGCGGCGAGGTGGCGCCGTCCGAACTCACGGGTCATCAGGAACGTGCCCGTGAGGGTGATGTCGACGACAGCCTGCCAGGCGTTCGGGGACATGTCCTCCGTGGCGACGGGGAAGTTGGCGGCCGCGTTGTTGACCAGCACGTCGGGCAGCGCGTGCGCGTCGAACACCTCGGAGACGCGCTGGGGGTCCCGTATGTCGCAGACCGCGGAGCTGACCCGAGTGCCCAGCTTCGCCAACTCCGCCCGTGCGGGCGACAGATGGCGCTCACGGCGGCTGACGATCAGCAGATCGGCGCCCAGCCGGGCGAACTCCGCCGCGATCGCCCTCCCGAGTCCGGTGCCGCCGCCGGTGACCAGCACCAGTGAACCGTCGTACGTCCCGGCCGGCAGGGCGCTGGCGCCGAGCGGGGGAGGGACGGGGAGGCCGGGGAGCGCGATGTCGTCCATGGCGGACTCGATACCCGGTGGGCCCGAAGACATCAAGAGCGGGAACGGGTGGATCACCTTGCGCAGGCGAGCCCGTCAAGTCGTTCCAGTTCAGGGCGTATGGAGAGATCGGTAGGCTGGAGGACATGCCCGAGGAAGTCAGTACATCCCAGGATCCCCGCGACGAACTGCGCGCCGACTGCGGCCGGTGCTTCGGGCTGTGCTGTGTCGCCCTGCCCTTCGCGCGCTCGGCCGACTTCGCGATCGACAAGCGCGCGGGCGAGCCCTGCCCGAATCTGCGCGGCGACTCCCGGTGCGGCATCCACTCCCGGCTGCGGACGGAGGGCTTCACGGGCTGCACGGTCTACGACTGCTTCGGCGCCGGGCAGCACGTCTCCCAGGTGACCTTCGGCGGTGTGGACTGGCGCTCGGGGCCGAAGGAGCGCGCCCGGCTGATGTTCGACGTGTTCCCCGTCGTACGCCATCTCCATGAACTGCTCTGGTATCTGAACGAGGCGCTGACGCTCCCCGCCGCGCGTCCGGTGCACGCCGAGGTCCGGCGCCTGATCGCCACGACCGAGGGCCTCGCCCGGCAGAGCCCGGAGGAACTGGCCGCGCTCGACGTCGGCGCGCACCGGCAGGAGGCCGGCGAACTGCTCCTGCGGGTCAGTGAACTCGTACGGGCGGGGGCGGGCGGGGGCAGGAAGAAGGACCGGCGCGGGGCGGATCTGATGGGGGCCAGGCTCAAGGGTGCCGACCTGCGGGGCGCGAGTCTGCGGGGCGCACTGCTCATCGCCGCCGATCTGACCGGGGCCGATCTGCGCGGCGCCGACCTGATCGGCGCCGACCTCAGGGACACCGACCTCACCGACGCCGATCTCACCGGGGCCATCTTCCTGACCCAGCCCCAGCTGAACGCGGCCAAGGGCGGCCCCGGCACCCGCCTCCCCGAATCGGTCACCCGCCCCGACCACTGGGCCACGCACGACTGAGGGAACCGCCGGACGGAGCACCGCGACCCCGCAGGCGGGAGACGGGCTCACTCGGCTGAGCGCGCCAGGGTCGCCGTCCGGCCCGGTGGCACCGGTGTGCGTCGTTCGAGGTGCAGGTGCAGTCCTTCCGGCATCAGGGTCAGCCGCTCGGCGACCCGCAGGCGGTAGCCGGGGTCGGGCCGCAGGTCGTAGCGGCGCAGCAGCAGTCCGAGGACCAGTGTCGCCTCGTGCAGGGCGAACTGGCGGCCGATGCAGGCGCGCGCCCCGGTGCCGAACGGCTTGAAGGTGTGCGCGGGCCGGGCCCGTACCGCCTTCGCCTCGAAGCGGTCCGGGTCGAAGCCCTCGGCGTCGGCGCCCCACACCTGCGGGTCGCGGTGCAGCATCGAGGTCAGGACCAGCGCCCACGCCCCCTGCCGCATCGGGTGGACACCACCGAGCACGGTGTCGTGCCGGGCCTCGCGCGCGAACGCCGGTGCCGTCGGCCACAGGCGCAGGGACTCGTCGAGGACCCGCCGGACGTAGCGGAGTTTGGCGACCTGCTCGTAGCCCGGCCGGTCGGTGCCGCCCCAGACGCGTTCGACCTCGGCACGCGCGCGGGCGGCCGTCTCCGGGTGCCGGGAGAGGTAGTGCAGGGCGAAGGACAGGGCCCCCGAGGTGGTCTCGTGGCCGGCGATCAGGAAGGTGATGACCTGGCGGCGGATGTTCTCGGGGGTCAGTCGTTCCCCGGTCTCGGGGTGGGCCGTCTCCAGCATGCGGTCGAGCAGGTCGCCCTCGCCGTCGGCGGTGCGGCGCGCGGCCACCACGGCGTCGACCGTGCGATTGAGGTGGGCCATGTCCGCCGCGTTGCGCCGGGAGGCGCCCCGCAGCAGGAGCGGTGCCAGCGGGACCGGGACGACGTTCAGGCGCTGCGCGTAGGTCAGCGTGCCCACCATCGCGGTCACGAAGGGGTGCGGCCGGGAGCGCTCGAAGGAGCCGAAGTCGTGGCCGAAGCCGGTCCTCGCGATCGTCTCCAGCGTCAGCTTCGTCATGTCGCCGGGCACGTCCACGGCGCGGCCCGCGGCCTGCTCGCGGTCCCAGTGGCCCGTCAGCCGCTCGGCCACGTCCAGCATCATCGGGTGGTAGCCCTCCATCGCCTCGCGGCCGAAGCCGGGGGCGAGGACGTCGTGCGCGAGCTGCCAGTTGGGCTCGTGGTTGTAGGCGGTGAACAGTCCGTCCCCGGCCACCGGACGGAGGTTGGCGACGCCCAGGCCCACGTGTTTCGCGAACCGTGATTCGTCGGCCAGTTCGGCGGCGAGCTCCGCGCCCCAGACGAAGACGATCTCGTTGCGGAAGGCCCGTCGCCGGAAGATCGGCCCGAGTTGCCTTGCGAACCTCATGGAGTCCTGGAGCGGGGAACGGACGCTCGCGCCCAGCACATCGCCGACCAGCGGGACGCGGCGCGGCGGGTGCGGGATGCGGTGCAGCTCCGGCCAGCCCAGTTCCGCGCTGCGGAACCCCTTCGGCCCTGCCTTCGCCTTCGTCTCCGCCATGACGCCATCTCCCTTGTGACACGGGCAGGTTGAGTCTGTTGTACGTGAGTTCAATAGCGGAGTTCAGTCTGATCCCGCTGTTGAACCGGCGTCAAGTAAAGTGCGGGCATGACGGGGAAGCAGGGGGAGCGCGCACGCCGCCGGCTCAGCACCGAGGCGCGCCGCGAGCAGCTTCTGTCGGTCGGCGCCCGCCTGTTCTCGGAGAGTCCGTACGACGACGTCTGGATCGAACAGGTCGCCGAGATCGCCGGAGTCTCGCGCGGACTCCTCTACCACTACTTCCCGACGAAGCGGGACTTCTTCGCCGCCGTGGTGGAGCGTGAGAGCGGGCGGATGCTGCGGATGACCGCGGCGGTGCCCGGCGTCCCGGTCCGCGAGCAGCTGGGCGCGGGGCTGGACACCTTCCTCGGGTACGTCGAGGAGCACGCGCACGGATTCCGCGCCTTCCACCGTGCCGACGCGGCCGGTGACCAGGCCGTGCGCAGGGTCTACCGGCAGGCGCTCGCCGCGCAGGAGCGGCAGATCCTCTCGGCCCTGGCCGCTGATCCCGAGCTCGGCAGGTCCGCCGAGGACCGGCCCGAACTGCGGATCGCCGTCCGCGGGTGGCTGGCCTTCACCACGGCCGTCTGCCTGGAGTGGCTGCGGGGCGCGGACCTGACCCGTGACCAGGTGCGGGATCTGTGCGCTCGGGCGCTGCTCGGCGCGATCACGCCCTGAGCCGTTCTCGCCGGTGGCCGCGACGCCGCCCTCGGCTGCGACGCCCGTCCGGCCGCGATGCCCCGTCCGGTCGTGACGCCCCGTCCGGTCGTGACGCCCCGTCCGGTCGTCGTGACGCCCCTCCGGTCGCGACGCCCTTTCGGCGGCCGTGACCCTTTCGGCGGCCGTGGATGCACGGTGGGCGCCTCCGATCGGCGAGACGTGGTTGGCGTACGGCCCGATCTTCGATAGGTTAGGCAAGCCTTACCTAAGGAGGAACTGATGGGTGACCGTCACACCTGGACGGCCGCGCCCGCCGCGGCGGAGCACGCCCGCTCGGTGCTCGCCGCGGCCTGGTCCTGCGCGGTGAGCGCCGAGGGCGGCCGTGAGGAGTTCGTCGGCTCGCACTCCGTCACGGCCGACGGCCGGGTGCTGCTGCGGGTGCCCGAGGACAGCGCGCTGCTCGCCGCGGCCATCTGCTCCCCGCGCGGAGAGCCGTCCGCCGTCCTGGAGTTCGCCGACGTCGCACCGGTCCCTGTACGGAACCGGATCCGGGCCAGGCTCTGGCTCGCCGGCTGGTTCGTCCCCGAGGACGGGCAGCTCTCGTTCCGGCCCACCAGCGCGGTGCTGCGCCGGCCCGACGGGACCGTGGTGGTCGACCTGGACGAACTCGCCGAGGCCCGGCCCGACCCGCTCGCCCTCGCCGAGGCCCATCTCCTCACCCATCTCGCCGACGCTCACCCGGACGCCGTCGAACGGCTCACCCGTCTCGTCGAACCCGACAGCCTGCACGGCGCGGTCCGCGTGCAGCCCCTCGCCGTCGACCGCCACGGACTCACCCTGCGCATCGAACGGGCGCGCGGCAACGGCGACGTACGCCTGCCGTTCCACGCGCCCGCCGACGACGTCTCCCAGCTCACGGAGCGCATGCACGTCCTGCTCACCCAGGCGAGCCTCGCCTCCTGCCCCCGACCGCTACAGCGGCAGCGCACAGACCGCGAGGGGTGAGGCGAACGGCTCACCCGTACGCCGGAGTTCACCGCTCTCCTGGTCGACCCCGAAGACCGTGACCGTGCCCGACCGCTGGTTCGCCGCGAACAGCAGCCGTCCGTCCGGCGAGAGGGCGATGTGCCGCGGGAAGTCGCCGCCGACGGGCACCGTGTCCAGCAGCCGAAGCCGCGCGCCGTCCGCCTCGATCGCGTACCGCGTCAGGCTGTTGTGGCCCCGGTTGGCGAGAAACGCGTACGACCCGTTCGGGGTCACCAGGAACTGGGCCGGGTAACTCGTGCCGCCTCCCGTGCCCGTGGACTGCGGCTCACCCACCGAAAGGCGGCCCGTCGCCGGGTCGTAGCCGCACACCGTCGCCGTGTTGTCGACCTCGTTGGCGAGATAGGCGTACCGGCCGCCGGGGTGGAACGTGAGATGGCGCGGACCCGCGCCCGCCCTCGTCCGCGCCCGGGAGACCTCGGTGAGCGTGCCCCGGGTCTCGTCCAGGCGGTAGGTGTACACCGTGTCGGTACCCAGATCGACGGCGAGCAGGTGCCCGCCGTCCGGGGCCGTGACGAACTGGTGCGCGTGCGGACCCTGTTGGCCGGGACCGGGCGCCGGGGAGGCGTGCCTGACGAGATCGGTGCGCTCGCCGAGCGCGCCGGACGCCCCGATGGGATGCACCGCGACGCTCCCCGACGCGTAGTTCGCGCTCAGCAGCCAGCGGCCGCCCGGATGCACGGACAGATGGCAGGGACCCGAGCCGCCGGTGGAGCGGCTGCCGAGCACCTCGTTCCCCGGGAGACGCACGGCCGTCACCGCGCCCGCGTTCTGCTCGTCGACGGCGTACAGCGCCCGGCCGTCCGGATGCACGGCGAGGAACGACGGGTTGTCGACGCCCGCCACCACACCGCCGCCGGTGACCGCGCCCGTCTCCGCGTCGTACGTGGCGACGCCGATCCCCTTCCCGCCGCCGTCCCCCGAGGTGTAGGTGCCGAGGAACAGCGGACGCGGACCGGACGGGGGAGCCGGGGACGAAGGCGCCGACGCGGAGGCCGACGCCGGGGGACCGGCCGGCGGCGCCTTCGGGAGCGTCGTCCCCGGGACCGGCGCCGTCACGGCGGGATCCGTCCGCGGCGCCCCGCAGGCCGGAACCGTCGGGGCGGCCGCGGCCGCGGCCAGCGCGCCGACGAAACGGCGTCTGGTCCAGCCGCCGCCCGCCCCGCGCGACGGTTCTGCACCACTGCTCATGCCTGCACCTCGGGATGTCGGTTGCCTCGGCCGGAACGGCCACCTTGGCGTGCGACACCCCCGACGTGCAAGATCGGCCCCCCGCGGCGCGCTTCACGCGTCGCGTTCGACGCGTCGCGCGGGACCGGCCGCGGGGATCTACCAGTCGCCGTCCCCGACGGGCTTGCCCGGCGCGTCGCCGAGCGGCTTGATCTGCTGGGGCGAGGGCTGCTGCCAGGGCTCGTGGTCGTCGCCCAGCCAGTCGCCCACCGGCTGCACCGCACCGAGCTGGTCCGTGGGCGCCAGATCCGTGGCGTCCTGGTCGTAGTAGTCGAACCAGGGGAGCCCCGCGCGGGTGTAGGCCGCCCGGTCCACCGGGGACGGCGGCGGCGCCTCGCCGGTGATGCGGCGCCATTCCGGGGGCGTCACGAGGTGGACGAACACGCGTCCGGCCGGTTCCTTCGCCCAGGCCTTCAGCGGCCGGTCGTCGCGGTAGACCTCCTGGCGCATCGAACCGCCCACGCCGAGACCCATCGCCGGGGCGCTGCGCGCACGCGCCGGGGCAGCCCCGGCGGGCGCGGCACCCGGAGCGGCCCCGGGCGCGGGCGGGGCGGCCATCATCGGCATGGCGGCGCCGTAACCCGGCGCCTGGGGCATCCGGCTCAGCGCCTCCGTCCGGCGGCGCTCCGCTTCCCGCCACGCCGCCAGCTCTCCGGCCTCCAGCGGGAACGACTGGAGCTGGACACCGCCCCAGACCTCCTCGCCGGTGACCTGGCCCTCGACCGTCGCCCCGAGACCGAGCGGCACGGCCACGAACTGGCGGACCGTCCCCTTGCCGGAGTTGATGCCGTCGAGCCAGGGCTGCCGGGGGAGAACCACGTAGTTCTGCGGGTCGCGGGAGAGCCGGGAGCTCCACGGCTTGCCGGACACCGCGCACACCTTGCCGACGCCCACCTGCAGCGCGGCGGGCTCCGTCGTCCCGCCGAAACTCAGCCACATGGCCTCGCGCAGATACACCGGCAGCATCACGCCGCCGCGCGCCCGCCACTCGGCGGGCACCCGGTCGCCGTAGTCCTCGACGCGCCGGACGGGGAACTCGCCGAGCCCCGGCGGCAACGCGTGCGTGCCCGTCTCGGGCAGCCGCAGCGTCCGTATGAACCGCACCTGCACCCCGCCCGGCAGCCGCAGTGCGTTCCCGTCGATCCGCACGGTGTCCTCGGTCATCCGCCCGCCCCCTCGTTCTGCTGCCACCGGCCGCGCCGTGTGCGGCTCACCGCCGCGGCGTCGCGCCGTTTCGTCTCACGGAACTCGTCATCTAGAACGCCTGGAGGCGTCGGAACGGTTCCGGTTCCGGCGGCGCGGGCGCAGCCAGTTCTCCAGCCGGGTGAGGCGCGGCCGGCGCTCGCGCTGCTCACGGGTGCAGCGGTCCAGCTCCTCGAACAGCCGCCTGGTGCGGTGCTCGGTGTCGAGCTCGTCGATGATGCGGTTGGTCTCGGCGAGGACCGAACCGTGGAGCTGCCACTGGCTCGGATCGCGCTGGACCTCCTCCAGGAACAGCTGGGCCAGCTTGTCGCGGGTGGCGGCGGCGGTGGCGAGTTCCGCGCTCAGCCGCTCCTCGGCGGACGCCGCGTTCCGCGCGACGTCGGTGGTCACCAGCACCGCGAAGCTGACGATCGCGTCGGCGATCTCGGACAGCAGTTCCTGGAGCACGGCTCCGGCCTGCGGTTCGAACAGCGGCCGGGGCTCCCGCTCCTTGGCCAGGTCGGTGAGGCTGCGCGCGAGGACCCGCAGGACCACCGTGCAGATCTCCAGGGTGTCCAGGCCGGTCCTCAGGACGACCCGGTGCAGCAGCCCCTCGCGCACGCGCGGGTTGAGTTTCAGACTGTCCTCGGCCTGCCGCAGGGCCGCGTCCACCCCGGCGATGTCGTTGTCGAGCCGGCGGGCCTCGTGCAGCCGCTCGGCCGCCACATGGAAGGGCGTGTGCGCGGCGGCACCCTCGCCGACCCGCAGCATCAACTGCCGCATCCGGCGTGCCAGGTCCTCGATCTGCTCCCCGGCGACCCCGACCCACACCGGCGGCGCGAGCACGAGGTTGCAGGTGAGGCCCACGACCGCCCCGATCAGTGTCTCCAGCACGCGGGCCCACGCCGTGTCGCCGACCCTCGTGACGCCGAGGACCAGCATGGCGCTGATCGCCACCTCGGGCACGAACTCGCTGACCCGGACCAGATGCCCCACCGCCAGCGAGGCGAGGATGATCAGGCCGAGACTCCACCAGGTCAGGCCCACCAGACTGCTGAAGCCGATGGCGATGACGACGCCCACCACCACGGAGTTCACCCGCCGGATCGCGGTGGTGATCGTCGAGTACAGGGTGACCTGCACGACCAGCAGCGCGGTCAGGGGAGCGGTCAGCGGCGCGGGCTCGGGACTGAGATGGATGGCCACCACGTACGCGATCGTCGCGGCGGCCGTCGAACGAAGTGTCTGGACGACCACCGGCTCCCGGCGCCGCTCCACGATCTTCGCGACGGATGCCGTCCACTCACCACGTGCCTCGTGCATCCTTGTGGCCTTCCCGTTTAACACGGGTACCGAACGTGCCGATTGCGGACCGTATCTGTCCGCAAGGGATCCTAGATTGAAGGTGTCAACCGGGACGGACCGCACCAGGAGGCACCGGAATGAGCGAGACGAGCAACGTCCAGGGCATCGAACTGCTGACGCTGTCGCACGACCGGCTGCGGGCCGTGGTCGCCGGTGTGCCGGGGAACGCCTGGTCGGCGCCGACGCCGTGCGATGAGTGGACGGTGGCCCAGGTGCTCAACCACGCCCGGCTCGATCAGCAGGCGTACGGAGCGGCGGTCACCGGTACCGGATGGCCCGAGTCGGACGCCTTCCACCCGGACGACGCCCTGGAGGCCGAGGCCGCGGCGTCGCTCGACAAGGTCCTCGCCCAGGTCGCCGACGTCTACGCGGGGCTGTCCGCCGACGCGCCGGAGGTGCCCACGCCGCTCGGACCGCTGCCGTTCCCGGTGGCCGCCGCCGCGGCCGCCATGGACGCGGGCGTGCACGCCTGGGACATCGCGGTGGCGACCGGTCAGGCGTCCCCCCTCGACGACGCCCTGGCCGACGGCATCCGGCTCGCGGCGGACCGGCTGGCCGACCACCTGCGCGACGCGTACGGAGTGTTCGCCCCCGCGCGCGAGCTGCCCGAGGGTGCCGGCCGCCCCGGGTCCCTGCTCGCCTTCCTCGGCCGCGACCCGCACTGGACGCCGGCCGTGCGGCCCTAGTGCGGCCCTAGTCGTACAGCTTCGTCAGGAAGGCGGACAGGCGGCCGACCGTCCGGGTGATCTGCTGTTCCGTCGTCAGGGTCTCCTCGAAGCGGCTTCCCGTCCGGAGGGGCTTCTTCCCCCGGACGTAGAGGGAACAGGAGAGGTCGGCGCAGATGTAGATGCCGACCGAGTTGCCCTCGCGGCCCGCCGCGCCCGCCTTGCGGGCCGTCATCAGCGAGACCCCGTCCCCGGGGTGCGTGGTCAGGCACAGCGAGCACATGCTGCGGTGCAGGAGTCCGCGCCGGGAGGAGGGCAGACGCAGGGCGACGCCGACGAGGTCCCCGTCCCGTTCGGACACGAGGTAGCTCCGGTCGGGTGCCCCCGGGTCCCGCCAGCCCAGGAAGTCCAGATCGTCCCAGGGCCGTTCGTCGAGGTCGCGAGGCGTCGCGAGGCGCTTGGCCTCACCCCGGGAGCAGTTGACGAACGAGTCGCGGACGGCCTGCTCGGTGAGTGATCGCATGGGGTTCTCCTGAATCCGCCGGGTTCCCGGACCGGGTCTCCTCGGTCGAAACCGGTGCCCTCGGTCAAAACCTAGGAGCCCTAGGTTTTGACCGAAGGTACCTAGCCCGATGGAACGGATCCAATGAATTTCGGGGACGCGACCGTCCCCCGCGCGCCGGGCGGCGAACGGGTCACCCGGGTGCGCGCCAGGCCGGCGCCGCGGCTCACGGCCGCCCCGGACGGGACCGGCCGGGGTGCGAACACCCCGGCCGGCGAAGAATCCTGGAGCGTACGGGCCTCAGGCCGCCCTGCTCGCGCCCCCGCGGTGCCCGCGGACGATCTCCGCGTAGCGGTGACCGCTGCCCTTGATCGTCCGTACCTGCGTCTTGTAGTCGACGTGCACGAGACCGAACCGCTTGTCGTAGCCGTACGCCCACTCGAAGTTGTCCAGCAGCGACCAGGCGAAGTAGCCGGCCAGCGGGACACCCTTGCGGGCGGCCGACGCGCAGGCCGCCAGGTGCTGTTCGAGGTAGGCGACGCGCTCCGGGTCGTGGACGGTGCCGTCGGGGCGTACGACGTCGGGATAGGCGGAGCCGTTCTCCGTGACGTACAGCTTGCGGGCGCCGTACTCGTTCGTCAGGCGCAGCAGCAGCCGCTCGATGCCGGCGGCCTCGACCTCCCAGTCCATGCCCGTGACGGGCACACCGGGCCGGCTGATCTGCCGTGCGTACGGGGCCGGACCGGTCGGGTCGTCGACCACGTGGGACGGGAAGTAGTAGTTCAGGCCCAGCCAGTCCAGTGGCGCGGCCATCGTCTCCAGGTCGCCCGCCACCTCCGGGAGGTCCACCCCGTAGACCTCGACCATGTCGGCGGGGAAGCCGCGGCCGAGCACCGGGTCGAGCCACCAGCGGTTGGTGTGCCCGTCCTGCCGCCGCGCCGCCGCGATGTCCTCCGGGCGGTCGGTGGCGGCCTCGATGCTGCCCAGGTTGTTGACGATGCCGATCTGCGCCCCGGGCGCGGCGGCGCGGATCGCCTGCGTGGCGAGTCCGTGGCCGAGCAGCAGGTGGTACGAGGCGCGCACGGCGGCCGTGAGGTCGGTCAGGCCGGGGGCCATCCGCCCTTCCAGGTGGCCGATCCAGGCCGAGCACAGCGGCTCGTTGAGGGTGGTCCAGTGCTGGACGCGGTCTCCGAGCCGCTCCGCGACCGCCGACGCGTAGGCGGCGAGGTGGTGCGCGGTGTCTCGGGCGGGCCAGCCGCCCCGGTCCTGGAGCACCTGCGGCAGGTCCCAGTGGTAGAGCGTGACCGAGGGGGTGATGCCCGCCTCCAGCAGGCCGTCGATCAGCGCGTCGTAGTAGTCGAGCCCCTTGGCGTTGACCGGCCCGTCGCCGCCCGGCATCACCCGGGGCCAGGCGACGGACAGCCGGTAGGCGTTGGTGCCGAGCCGGCGCATGAGATCGATGTCCTCGCGCCAGCGGTGGTAGTGATCGCAGGCGACGTCCCCGTCGTCGCCGTTGTCCACCTTGCCGGGGGTGTGGGAGAAGGTGTCCCAGATGGAGGGGGAGCGGCCGTCCTCGGCGACGGCGCCCTCGATCTGGTAGGCCGACGTGGCCGTGCCCCAGAGGAAGTCCTCGGGGAGGGCGGCGAGGTCGATGGTCACTGAAGTCCCTTCTTCGTCAATGGTGTCGATGTCCTCGGCGGGGCCGGTCACTTGACCGCTCCCGCCGTGAGACCGGCGACGAGGTAGCGCTGGAGCAGCAGGAAGCCGGCCACCACGGGGACGCTGACGACCAGCGAGGCGGCCATGATCTGGTTCCAGTACACGTCGTTGAGCGTGGAGTAGCCCTGGAGGCCGACGGCGAGGGTGCGGGTGTCGTCGTTGGTCATCACCGACGCGAACAGCACCTCGCCCCAGGCGGTCATGAAGGCGTAGACGGCGACCGCGACGATGCCGGGGATCGCCGCCGGGACGACGACGCGGAAGAGCGCCCCGAGCGGCCCGCAGCCGTCCACCAGCGCCGCCTCGTCGAGGTCGCGCGGCACCGAGTCGAAGTACCCGATCAGCATCCAGATCGAGAACGGCAGCGAGAAGGTCAGATACGTGAGGATCAGACCGCCGCGCGAACCGAACAGCGCGATCCCGGTGGCGTTGCCGATGTTGACGTAGATCAGGAACAGCGGCAGCAGGAAGAGGATGCCGGGGAACATCTGGGTGGACAGCACGGTGACCGTGAACACGCGCTTGCCGCGGAAGCTGTAACGGCTCACGGCGTACGCGGAGAACACGGCGATCACCACCGAGCAGGCCGTGGCCGCACCGGCCACGATCAGCGAGTTCGCGAAGTACTTCGCGAGCGGCACCGTCGACCAGATGTCGATGTACGGCCGGATGGTCAGCCCGCTCGGCAGCCAGCGGAACTTCCCCGAGACGTCCGCGAGCGGCTTCAGCGAGCTGGAGACCATGACGTAGACGGGCACCAGGACGAAGCCGGTGAGCAGGGTCAGGAAGATCCGCCGCGACCACAGGAAGGACCGCGGCGGGGCCATCGGGGAGCGGGGCGTGGTGGAGGTGCTAGACATCGGCCGTCTTCCTTCCCCGGGAGGTCAGCAGCAGGTAGGCGCCGGTCACCACGAGCAGGAAGAGCAGCAGCAGCACGGACATCGCCGAGCCGGTGCCGAAGTTCCAGGTGACGAAGGACGCCTGGTAGATGTGGACCGAGATGAGGTCCGCCGATTCCGGGGCGGTCTTGCCGAACAGGACGAACGGCGTGTTGAAGTCGTTGAACGTCCACAGGAACAGCACCAGGATCAGCACCTGGTTGACCGGCCGGAGCGAGGGCAGGGTGATGCGGCGGAGCTGCTGCCACAGACCGGCGCCGTCGAGGGCGGCGGCCTCGTACAGCTCACCCGGGATGTTCTGCAGGCCGGCCATGACGATCAGGAAGGCGAACGGCCAGCCCTTCCACACGGACACGGTGAGCAGGGCGTAGAAGCTGTTGTCGCCGATCAGCCAGAACGACGGCTTGTCGGTGATGCCGAGCTGGTCGTGCAGGACGTGGTTCACCAGGCCGTTGTCGTGCTGGAACATGAACACCCAGGTGATCACGGCCGCGTAGACGGGCAGCGCGTACGGCACCAGGAACAGGGCCCGCAGCACACCCCGCCCCACGAAGTTGTCCTGCATGTAGATCGCGGCCGCCGTGCCGATCAGCCAGCACAGGCCGACCGAAAGCAGCGTGAAGCCGATGGTGACGAAGAAGGAGTGCAGCAGCGCCTCGCCGACGGGCTCGTCGAAGTGCACCGACACCGAGTAGTTGTCGAAGCCGGCCCAGGGCGCGGTGCCCCAGTCGCGGATGTAGAACTGCGTGAGCTCCTTGAAGCTCATCACGATGCCGATCACCATCGGCACCAGGTGGACCAGGAGTTCGAGGACCAGCGCGGGCAGGAGCAGCAGGTAGGGGAGTCCGATGCGCTTGATCCGCCCGGTGCGGCGCGGGCCGCGCGCCGCACCGGGGGAGCTCTTGCGCACCGTCCGCTCGCCGGGTTCGGCGGAAGCGGCGGTCGTGGTGGTCATGAGGGTGTCCGCACTCACTTCTTCGGCATCTGCTGCTGGGCCTTCTCGAGCGCCGCCTTCACCGACGCGGTGGTCACCGCGCGGCCGCCGGCCGCGTCGGCGAACAGGCCCTTGATGGCGGTGCCGACCGCGGTCTCGAACTGCGACTCGTCGGCGACCTGCGGCAGCGCGGCCGCGCTCTTGGCCAGGGTGTCCTTCAGAACCGCGTTCGAGGGGGAGTTGAACGCGGTGTCCGACTGGGCGCCCTTGACCGGCGGGATCGAGGTGTAGGCGCCGTTGAGGATCTTCTGCTCGGCGTCACTGGTCATGAACTTCACGAACTTCGTGGCGCCGTCGAGGTTCTTGGTGTTCTTGAACACCGCGAGGTTGATGCCGGCGACCATCGAGTTGACGTTCGTGCCCGTGCCCGGGGTACCGGACTGCACCGGCACCGGCGCGATGCCGTACGCGTCGTCGGCCATGCCCTGCGACTTGAGGTTGGCCGCCGCCGACTGCCACAGCAGCATGGCGTTCTTGCCCTTGGCGAAGTCGCTGACCGACTGGTTCTGCGCGTACTCGGCGTTGCCCGGGGCGATGATCTTGTCCTTCGCCATCAGGTCCACGTACTGCTTGACCGCGGCGACGACCCCGTCGTTGGTGAAGTCGGCCTTGCCGTCGGCGGTGAAGAAGTCGGCGCCGTGCTGCTTGGCGAAGACGAAGGCGTGGTGGATGTTCTCCGACGCGTTGGAACCCTCCGCGCCGAGGCCCCACTTGCCGTTCTTCGAGATCTTCTTGCCGTCGGCGATCAGCTCGTCCCAGGTCGCCGGCGGGTTCGTGATGCCGGCGTCGGCGAACATCTGCTTGTTGTAGTAGAGCGCGTACGCCATCGAGTACAGCGGCACCGCGGCGGGGTCCTTGCCCTCGGCGCCCGTCGAGCCGAGCGCGGAGTCGACGAAGCGGTCCTTGCCGCCGATCTTGTCGAAGTTCTTCGCGTCCCAGGGCAGCAGCGCGCCGGTGGCCTGGAGCGAGGCGCTCCAGGTGTTGCCTATGTTCAGGACGTCCGGACCCTGGCCCGAGGTGGTGGCGGTGAGGATGCGGTTCAGCAGGTCGGACCAGGGCACGACCTCCAGCTTCACCTTGATGCCGGTCTGCTTCTCGAACTTGGCCAGTTCGGGGGCGAGCGTCTTCTTGTCGATCTCGATGCTGGCGCCCTGGTTGGACGCCCAGTACGTGAGTGTCTTCGGCGAGGCGTTGGACCCGCCGCTCGACGAGCCGCCGCCACAGGCGGTCGCGGCGGTCAGCAGAGTGATGGTGACCGCACCTGCGGCCGCGGCTCGGATTCTGCGCATGGCTGCTTCTGTCCCTTTCCCGGAGGGAGCCGTGAGGGGAGCCCGTGTTCACTTCCCGAACGATCCTCATGGCTTAATTTAGGACGTGAGTTAAGACCCGGAAGAAAGTCGCGTCAAGGGATCGCGCAGGGGTATCTTGCAGGTCGGGCATGCCGGAAGGGACATCACATGGCGGGGCGGAACGGGCGGACAGTGCGTGACCTGCGGCGGGGCAACCGGACCGCCGTACTACAACGGTTGTATTTCGACGGCCCGATGAGCCGCTACGAACTCGGTCCAGCGACCGGGCTGAGTTCCGGATCCATCAGCAACGTGGTCGCCGAACTCGTCGCCGACGGCCTCGTCGAGGAGGCCGGAAGCGTCGACTCCGACGGCGGGCGCCCCCGCACCCTGCTGCGCGTCGTGCCCGGCAGCGGCCACATGATCGGCGTCGACGTCGGCGAGACCCGGGTCCGCGTCGAGCTGTTCGACCTGACGCTCACCGAACTCGCCCGCACCGAGCGGCCGTTGGAGCACCAGGGATACGAGACCGACCCGCCGCTGCGGCGTCGGGGGTACGACGTCGACGTCATCGTCGGGCACATCCGCGACGGCATCGCCGAGGTCCTCGCCGAGGCGGACATCGCCCCCGGACAGCTCCTCGGCGTCGGCATAGGGGTCCCCGGCATCGTCGCCCGAACCCCCGAGCGCGGCGCGGTCGTGCACGGCCAGACCATCGGCTGGGACGCCGTCCCGCTGGAGTCCCTGCTCCGCTCCGCCTGCGAACTCCCCGACACCGTGCCGTACTTCGCGGACAACGGCGCCCGTACCCTCGGCCAGGCCGAGATGTGGTTCGGCGCCGGACGCGGCGCCCGCAACGCGGTGGTCGTGCTGTTCGGCTCCGGCGTGGGCGCCAGCCTGGTCACCGAGGAGGTCGAGACCGGCCGGTCCGTCGAATGGGGCCACCTGACCGTGCGGGTCAGGGGGCGCCGCTGCCGCTGCGGCGCGCTCGGCTGCCTGGAGGCGTACGCGGGAGCGGAGGCGCTCCTCGACCGCTGGCGGGAGGAGGGCGGGCGGCCCCCGGAGGACACGGACGAGGAGACCGCGCTCACCGCGATGCTCGCCGCCGCCTACCCGCCCGAGGGCACCGAGCCCGACCGCATCGCGCTCGCGGTCCTGGAGGAGACCGCCGAGTACCTGGGCGCGGGCCTCTCCGACCTGATCAACCTCTTCCAGCCCGAACGCATCCTCATCGGCGGCTGGGCCGGCCTCCAGCTCGGCTCCCGCTTCCTGCCCGCCGTCCGCCGGTACGCCTCCTCCTACGCCCTGCGCTACCCCGCCCAGCACGTCACCGTGGACCTCGGCCGCCTCGGCCCCGACGCCGTCACGGTCGGCGCCGCGATCCTCCCGCTGGCCGACTTCTTCGCCCGCGGCGGCCGGCGCGCGGAACCCGCGCCGACGGGACCGTCACCCGCCTGGCGCACGGCCCTGGAGGAACGCGCACCGCACTGATCCGCTTCGCCGCAGAGCGCGTTCGCGCCGCCCCGGGGGATCGGGGCCGTCACCGCCTCCCGGAAGCGTGAACGGCGGGCGGCAGGCGCCCGCGCCGCTCAGCCGAAGGCGTTCACCCCGGTCAGCTCCGCCGACAGCTCCCACAGCCGGGCGGCCTGTCCGGGATCCGTCGCGTGGGCGCTCACCCCGGTCCTGGTGCCGTCCGCCGGAGCCGGCTCGGCGATGTCGCAGTCCTCGCAGTACACCCCGCCCATGCCGGCGAGCTGCGGCGAGGTCGCCGCCCACACCTGGGTGGCCGCGCCCTGCTCGGGCGTCTTGAAGCCCTCCGGGTTCAGCGGCACGCCGTTCTCGTCGATCCAGCCGCGCTCGACCATCTCCTGCCTGGGCAGGTGCCGCTGGAGCGGGGTGAGGATGCCGCCGGGGTGCAGCGAGAAGGCCCGTACGCCGAAGTCCCGTCCCCGCCGGTCGAGTTCCACCGCGAACAGCACGTTCGCCGTCTTCGCCTGCCCGTAGGCCTGCCACTTGTCGTAACCGGTCCGAAAGTGCACGTCGTCCCAGCGGATGCCGGAGTTGTGATGGCCGGCGGAGGACACGGACACGACCCGCGCGCCGCCCGGCGCGATCGCCGGCCACAGCCGGTTGACCAGCGCGAAGTGGCCGAGGTGATTGGTCGCGAACTGGGCCTCCCAGCCGGGGCCGACACGCGTCTCCGGGCAGGCCATGATGCCGGCGCTGTCGATGACGATGTCGATGACACGGCCCGAGGCGAGAAACCGCTCCGCGAACGCGCGCACGCTGTCCAGGTCGCCGAGGTCGAGTTCGTCGGTCTCGGCCCCGTCGATGCCGGCCAGCGCCTCGCGCGCGGTCGCCGGGCGCCGCGCGGGGACCACGACATGGGCGCCCGCCTTGGCCAGGGCCCGGGTCGTCTCCAGGCCGAGGCCCGAGTAGCCGCCCGTCACGACCGCGAGCCGTCCGGAGAGGTCGATGCCCCGCAGGACGTCGTCCGCGGTGCTCCGGGCACCGAATCCCGAACCGATCTTGTGCTGTGCAGTGCTCATGCCCCGCACGCTACGAATGGGAGCGGGCTCGAAGTCAAGCGGACACGGCCGTGCCGGGGAACGGCCGGCCCCGGCAGAGAAAAAGACCCCGACCGGACGGGGGAATCGCGGTCGGGGTCGTCTGTGTGGGCGCCGATGGCGGTCGCCTCGCGGCGAAACGCTCCACAGGGCTTCAGCCGGACGATCGTCCCTGCGGGCTTGGGTGAGGCCCGGGGACACTGTCCCATCCACACCCACGGTTGGTTCAACGGGTAACTACCGGTGGGTGTTCCCCGGAACGGGGGCGTCGACGGTGACGTGCGTCACGGTGTTTCGCGGGTCCGGGTCCAGGTCAGCAGCTGCTCCAGCGTCCAGGTGGTGACGACACGCTCCGGCGGCACCCCGCACTCCTCGGCCCGCGCGCACCCGTAGATCTGCCAGTCGAGCTGTCCGGGCGCGTGCGCGTCGGTGTCCAGGGAGAACAGGACACCCGCCTCGACGGCCCGGCGCAGCAGCCGGCGCGGCGGGTCGAGGCGCTCCGGACGGCTGTTGATCTCGACGGCCGTGCCGGACTCCGCGCAGGCCGCGAAGACGGCGTCCGCGTCGAACGCGGACTCGGGCCGGCCGCGGCCCGTGATCAGCCGGCCCGTGCAGTGGCCGAGGATGTCCGCGTGCGGATTGCGCACGGCGGCGACCATCCGGCGGGTCATCGGCCCCGCGTCCATGCGCAGCTTGGAGTGCACGGACACGACCACCACGTCCAGTTGCTCCAGCAGCTCCGGCTCCTGGTCGAGCGATCCGTCGTCGAGGATGTCGCACTCGATGCCGGTGAGCAGCCGGAAGGGTGCCCAGCGTTCGTTGAGGGCGGCGACGACGGCCAGCTGCTCGCGCAGCCGCTCCGGCGACAGGCCGTTCGCCACGGTCAGCCGGGGCGAGTGGTCGGTGAGCGCCGCCCACGAGTGGCCGAGCCGTGCCGCCGTGCGCCCCATCTCCTCGATCGTGCTGCCGCCGTCCGACCAGTCGGAGTGCAGATGGCAGTCCCCGCGCAGCAGCTGCCGCAGGCCCTCACCGCCCTCGGTGAGCGGCCCCGAGGTCTCCCGTTCCGCCTTCTCCAGGTAGCCGGGCACCTCGCCGGCCAGCGCCTCCCGCACCACCTGCGCGGTCTTGGGGCCGATGCCCTTCAGCGACTCCAGCGTCCCGTTCGCGGCGCGCTCGCGCACCTCGTCGGCGGGCAGCCCGGCCAGCAGGGTCCGCGCGGTACGAAAGGCCCGTACGCGATAGGTGGGTGCCAGGCTCCGCTCCAGCAGGAACGCGATCCGGTCCAGGGCCTCGACGGGGTCCATCGGCACTCCTCCCTGCGGTCGCGCCGGCCGCCGCGCGCTTCCCCCAGCGTTGCCCAGTCGTCGCCGGACCGCACGGCGGATGTCCGGGGCGGGTCCGGCACCGGGCTCACGGGCTGCCCGGGCCGGTGCCGCTTGCGGGTCTCACCCGGCCGGGTGAGCGCCCGGATGCCGGCCGCCGCGTCCGCGCCGGGCCGGACCTGCGACGGACCCCCGGCACGTTGCCGCTGACCAGCGGGAAGAGCGGAAACCCCCTTACGCTCTAGTCATGACCGAAAGCGCGAGCCCTCACATCTCCCACCCACGGATCATGGTGCTCGGGGTGCAGCCGGGCACGCCGCCGTTCCGGATCATGGAGATCGACGGCGAGATGGTGGGCGAGGCGAAGGCGATCACGGACGTCCTGGAGTACGCGGCGGCGTACGGCATCACGGTCGACGATCTCGACGATCCCGACGTGGTCCGCTGGGTCGGCGGCGACAAACTCACCTGGCATCCGCGCTGAGGCGGTCGCGGCCGGGCGAAAGGGCCCGGCAGGGGTGACCGTGCCGGGCCCTTCACCGTCCGTACGGCGGTCGCTCAGCCGGTCGTCCACTTCTGGTTGGCGCCGCCGCTGCACGTCCAGATCTGCAGCCGGGTGCCGTTGGCCGGGTTGTTGCCCGTGACGTCCAGGCATTTGTTCGCCTGCGGATTCACGATGTCGTGGGCCGCGGTGACCGTCCATTTCTGGTTGGGTCCGCCGGTGCAGTCCCAGAGCTGGACCGTCGAGCCGTCCGCCGTTCCGTTGCCCGTGACGTCCAGGCACTTGCCGAGCGCGCGGATCGTGCCGTCGGCGGACACCGTCCACTGCTGGGCGCCCGTGCCGTTGCAGTCGTAGAGCTGTACGGGTGTTCCGTTGGCGGAGTTGGCGGCGGCCACGTCCACGCACTTGCCCGCGAGGCCCTTGATCGGGCCGGCGGTGCCGCCCGAGCCGTCGCTCGTGGTCACCTTCACCTCGTCGACGACGAGTTGCTGCGGGAAGGAGGTGGAGCCGTCGGGGTCGCCGGGCCAGTATCCGCCGACCGCGAGGTTCAGGATCAGGAAGAACGGCTTGTTGAACACCCAGGTGTTGCCGCCCAGATCGGCGGGTGTGCGCCGCTGGTAGACCGTGCCGTCCACCGACCAGGTGATCGAGTTCGGTGCCCAGTCGACCGCGAAGGTGTGGAAGGCGTCCGCGAAGGCCTGACCGTTCGGGAGGGAGTATCCGGCGCCGATGCCGGCGGAGCCGGAGTAGCCGGGACCGTGGATCGTGCCGTGCACGGTGGACGGCTCGAAGCCGACGTTCTCCATGACGTCGATCTCGCCGGAGTTCGGCCAGCCGACCTGCCCGATGTCGCTGCCGAGCATCCAGAACGCCGGCCACATGCCCTGTCCGCGCGGGATCTTGATCCGGGCCTCGACATGGCCGTACGTCGACGTGAACTTCCCGGAGGTGTTCATCCGGGCCGAGGTGTACTGGCATGTGCCGTACCAGCACTGGTAGTTGGCCGGATTCTCCTTGCGGGCCGTGATCACGAGATGGCCCTGGCCGTCCAGCGCGGCGTTCTTGTTGCCCGAGGTGTAGTACTGCCGCTCGTGGTTGTTGACGTTGTCGCCGGTCTCCAGCTGCCACTTGGAGGAGTCGACGGCGGAGCCGGCCGGACCGTCGAAGGTGTCCTGGAACGTCACGGCCGCCGCGGCCGCCGCCGGGCCCGCGTGGGCGGGAGCGGCGACGGCCGAGGCGGAGGCGACGAGCGCGGCGGACAGTACGGCCAGCAGACATCGGCGGAGCAGGCGTGGGGAGTCCATGACTCTCATTTCCGTACGGCCGCCCGTGACGGGTGAGCCGACTGAGGTGGGGGGTCCATGCTTCGCCTCTTGATTTAAGGAGTGAGGTAACGGCGTGTCAATACTCTGGTACGGACCAGCAGTTGGCGTCGCCTCAGACGGTGGAGCGCTTCTTCCTCGGGTGGACGGCCCGGCCGAGACGCCGGCCCAGCAGGAGGTAACCCACCAGCGCGCCGGTCGTGTTGAGGATGACGTCGTCGATGTCGAAGGAGCGGCCGGTGATGAGGGCTCCCTGGACGAGTTCGACCAGGAGCATGACCGTCGCCGTGAGGGCGACGACGCGCAGGATGCCGCGGGTCTTCGGGAACACCACCGGCATCAGCACGCCGAAGGGCACCCCGAGCAGGAGGTTCCCGCCGATCTGCTTGACGGCGTCACGCAGCTCGGGCTGGTCGAGATAGGCCCGCAGGGAGTCCCCGGGGTGAAGATTGTTGTGGATCAGCTCCGTGGACGCGGGCGAGGGCTCCAGCGTCAGCCGGGCCAGTACGACGGCGAACGCCACCATGGCCGCGAACGCGACCAGCATGGCCAGGAACCGGAAGGGCAGCGCCAGGGCACTCGTCTCCCGGGCCGGGGCCGGATCCGGCGTGCGCGCCGGCCTCCTGCGGCCGAAGGGCGACCACGAGCTCTTCTCCGGCTTGTTCCGGTCCGCCTTCGACGCCGCCTTGTCCCGGCCGGCCTTCGACGCGGACCTGCTCCGCTCGCTCTTCGGCGCGGGCTTCCCGTCCGATCCGGACTTAGGTGCCGGTTTGCCCCGGCCGGCCTTCGCGGCACGTGCGCGCAACGCGGTGCGGACCATGAGTCCCTCCCCTTTTCAACTGCCCTCTGGTGCAGCCCGCTTACCCCCGGCCGGGCCGAGAATGCCCGGCATCTCGGCCCGGGGGAGGACTTTGCGACAGGAGAGGGGCGTTCCTCGGGCGTCCCTCAGGCGTTCTTCGCCTTCGCGTAGTCGGTGGCCATGCCTCCCGCGAAGTCGTACACGATCACCTGTTCGTCGCCCACGACCCAGGCGTCGTGTCCGGGCGGGCAGACGAAGACGTCTCCGGGACCCACCTCGCCCTCTCCGCCGTCGTCCATGACGAGGTGCATGCGTCCCTGGACCACATAACCGTTGTGGTGGATCTCGCAGGTCTTCGTTCCGGCGATCGGGCCGACCGACTCGGACCAGCGCCAGCCCGGCTCGAAGGTTCCCACGGCGAAGTCGAGCCCGCTCATGTGGACCGCTTCGAGGTGGCCCCGCGGGAAGTCGCGTCGCTCGTCGGGCTTGTCCACCGTCTTGATCTCCAGCATGACGGCTTCCTTCCGTTGCCTTCCTCCATCGTCCGCCCGTCCCGAGGGGGCTGTCATCCGGAGTCGTCCGGGGGACCGCGGCCCCGACGGACGCGGGCGCCGGGCAGGGCCGCGTGCCCGTACCCGGCGCCCGCGGCTCGGCCCGGACCGGGGCTCGGCCCGGACCGGGGCTCCGCCCGGCCTGGTGCCGCGCCCGGACTCAGGTCCCGTAGACGACCGTCACGTCCGTGAAGCCGAGCGAGCGCAGCAGGCCCTCCAGCATGCCGGTGGTGTTCTCCTCGGCCCGAGCGGTGAGGCGGCTGTCCTTCGCGGCGTCGCCGATGTGCCGGGCCGCGAGGCGCTGGACGGCCCGCTCGTCGTTCGGGTTGTCCGAGAAGACGTCACCGAGCCGGTCGAGGAGACCGCGCTGCTTGGAGACGGCGTAGGAGTGGTCGGGGTCGAGGGCGGGTTTGCCCAGGGCCGCGTGCGGCAGACGGAGCGTGGCCGACGTGCGGTCGTCGTTGACCGTCACGTCCTTCTGGCCGACCCGCCCGAGATCGACATAGGCGTCGACGGTGCCGGCTCCCACGTACAGCGTGCGGGTGCCGCGGATCGCGTCGGGCAGGTACTTCGCGTCCTTCTCCAGGTCCACGACCACCTGGAAGTTGCCCGACGCGGCGTCGTAACGGCTCATGTCCTGAATGGACTTGAGCAGTGCGGGGCCCGAGTTGTCGTGGGTCTCCGTGCCGAACACATCGCGCAGCCCCGGCAGAACGGCCAGCCGCAGCCCGGCGAACAGCACCACGAGCACCAGCACGAAGGCGGAGACGACCTTCGCCCAGCCGGGCATGCGCTTGATGGACGTCGTCATGTAGACGGTCCTCCTTTCGACTGTCCGTCTACCCCGCAAGTCCGCCGACAGGCCGCCGGGCCGGCGTCGTGGCCGCCACGGCACTCCGTGGGCCGATCCGCAACCGGAAAACCCCCGGTCGTAGGCCCGAAGGGTGCCCAGTAGCATGAGGTGCGCACTCCGGGCCGATCTTGCGCCCGGCGACGCGATCCGGTTCGACCATGCGAGGAGCGGACGTGCGTGACATCGCCGTGTTCAGCGGTAGTGCCCATCCAGAGCTCGCGGCCGAGCTCTGTGCCCACCTCGGTGTGCCCCTCAGCCCGACCCGTGTCAGCCGGTTCGCCAACGACTGCCTGGAGGTCCAGCTCCAGGCCAACTGCCGCGAGCGCGATGTCTTCCTGGTGCAGCCCCTCGTCACTCCGGTGCAGGAACACCTGGTCGAACTGCTGATGATGTGCGACGCGGCGCGAGGCGCCTCCGCCGGGCGGATCACCGTGGTCATGCCCCATTATTCGTATGCGCGTTCGGACAAGAAGGACATGCCGCGGATCTCCCTGGGCGGCCGGCTCGTGGCGGATCTGCTCGTGGCGGCCGGGGCGAGCCGGGTCCTCGCGATGACCCTGCACTCTCCGCAGGTGCACGGCTTCTTCTCGGTGCCCGTGGATCATCTGCACGCCCTGCGCGAACTCGCCGCGCACTTCCGGGCGAACGACCTGTCGCGCACGACGGTGGTCTCGCCCGATCTCGGCAACGCCAAGGAGGCAGCCGCGTTCGCGCGACTGATCGGCGCCCAGGTGGCCGCCGGCGCCAAACAGCGGTTCGCCGACGACCAGGTCAGCATCAGCTCGGTCATCGGCGAGATCTCCGGGCGCGACGTCATCGTGCTGGACGACGAGATAGCCAAGGGCAGTACGGTCCTCGAACTCCTGGACCGGCTGCGCGAGTTGGGTCCCAGATCGATCAGGGTCGCCTGCACCCACGGGCTGTTCGCGGCGGGAGCCCTCAAACGGCTCAGTGAGCAGCCCGACGTACTGGAGATCGTCTGCACGAACACCGTGCCGGTCCCGGACGAGGAGTACACCGAGAAGCTGAGCGTCCTGTCCATCGCCCCGGCCCTCGCCGAGGCGGTGCGGCGCATTCACAACGGAGAGTCCGTCAGCGCCCTGTTCGACGCGCCCCGGAACCAATAGACAGGAGGGAGCGGACCTTCCCTCCCCACCGCTCGGTCACCAGGAGCGGCCGCCGTGCCCGGCCGGGAAGCCGCGGAGCAACGCTCGGCGTCACCCAGGCGATCAGGAGGGCTCGCAGTGGCCAAGGCGAAATTCGAGCGGACCAAGCCGCACGTGAACATCGGCACCATCGGGCACATCGACCATGGCAAGACGACCCTGACGGCGGCCGTCACCAAGGTGCTGCACGACCGCTTCCCCGATCTCAACCCCTTCACCCCGTTCGACCAGATCGACAAGGCGCCCGAGGAACGGCAGCGCGGCATCACGATCTCGATCGCCCATGTCGAGTACCAGACGGAGAACCGGCACTACGCGCACGTCGACTGCCCGGGGCACGCGGACTACATCAAGAACATGATCACGGGGGCCGCGCAGATGGACGGCGCGATCCTCGTCGTCGCGGCGACCGACGGCCCGATGCCGCAGACGAAGGAGCACGTCCTGCTGGCCCGGCAGGTCGGCGTCCCGTACATCGTGGTCGCGCTCAACAAGACCGACATGGTGGACGACGAGGAGATCCTGGAACTCGTCGAACTCGAGGTGCGCGAACTGCTCACCGAGTACGAGTTCCCGGGCGACGACGTCCCGGTCGTCAGGGTCTCCGCGCTCAAGGCGCTGGAGGGCGACCCGCGGTGGAGCGCGACGATCCTCGAACTCCTCGCGGCCGTCGACGCGTTCGTGCCGGAACCGGTGCGTGATGTGGACCGGCCGTTCCTGCTCCCGATCGAGGACGTCTTCACCATCACGGGCCGCGGCACGGTCGTCACCGGGCGCATCGAGCGCGGGGTGCTGAAGGTGCACAGCGAGGTCGAGATCATCGGCATCCACGAGCAGAAGACCCGGACCACCGTCACCGGCGTCGAGATGTTCCGCAAGCTCCTCGACGAGGGCCGGGCGGGCGAGAACGTCGGACTGCTGCTGCGGGGGGTCAAGCGCGAGGACGTCGAGCGGGGACAGGTCGTGATCAAGCCGGGTTCGGTGACCCCGCACACCCGGTTCGAGGCGCGCGCCTACATCCTCTCCAAGGACGAGGGCGGCAGGCACACGCCGTTCTTCGACAACTACCGCCCGCAGTTCTACTTCCGCACGACGGACGTGACGGGAGTCGTGACCCTGCCCAGGGGCACGGAGATGGTCATGCCGGGCGACAACACCACCATGGAGGTGGAGTTGATCCAGCCGATCGCGATGGAGGAAGGGCTGAAGTTCGCCATCCGCGAGGGCGGCCGGACGGTCGGCGCCGGGCAGGTCACGACGATCCGGGAGTAGGCGCGGCCGCGTCCGAGGGACTTCCCGGCAGGTCCGGGGCGGCCCCCGGACGGCTCAGTGCCGCCTCCAGCGAGGCCGAGGGCGGAAGGATCCGCGAGAGCCCGGTCAGCCGGAACATGCGCAGTGCCATCGGATGGACGCAGACCAGGTGCAGCCGTCCGCCCCGGTCGAGGACGCGGCGCCTGGCGCGGTACAGCAGCCGCAGGCCCGAGCAGTCGAAGAACTCGACGCACCGCAGGTCGATCACGACCTGCGGTGCGGGATCCGCGGTGACCTCGTCGAGGAGCGGGGTGATCTCCGTCGTGGCGAGCAGGTCGATCTCCCCGTGCAGTTCCAGCACCACATGACCGTGGTCCTGGTGGATCCGCAGATGCCGGGTGCACGGCGCGAAATCGCTCGCCACGCGGACATCACCTCCAGCCGGCTGTCGGCCCGCTCCCGGTGGAACGGGAGCGGGCTCACCGGAGGCCGGGGCGACGAAACGTCAAGCGATCACTGGACGGGCCCGGGCACCGGCTCGATGTAAAACCGTTTCCTGCCCTGCAAGTTACCCTCGTTGAGGTGAATTCCAGCATGTTCGATTGACATATGCCTCAGCTGTGTGGGGTCAGTCGACGACCAGGACGAGCTTCCCGCTGGTCCGGCCCGTGTCGCCCAGGGCGTGTGCCTTGGCGGCCTCGGCGAGCGGGAAGGTCTCGGCGACGGTGGCGCGCAACGCGCCCTTCTCGACGAGATCCGCGACCGCCTTCATGCCCGTCCGGTCGGCGTCGACGAGCATCCGCACCGCCCGGACCCCGAGCCGTTCGGCCTCCTCGTAGAACGCGTCGGACCCGACCGGCAGGATGGAGACGACGATGCCTCCGGGGCGCAGCACCCGCAGCGAGCGCTGTCCCGTCTCGCCGCCGATGGTGTCCAGGACGACATCGACGTCGCGCACGGTCTCGGCGAAGTCGACGCTGGTGTAGTCGACCGGCTCGTCCACGCCGATGGACCGCAGGAAGTCGTGCTTGCCCGCGCTGGCGGTGCCGATCACGTACGCGCCGAGGGACTTCGCGATCTGCACGGCGACGTGGCCGACCCCGCCGGCCGCCGCGTGGATCAGCACGCGCTGGCCCGGCCGTACGTCGGCCCGCTCGGTCAGTGCCTGCCAGGCGGTCAGGGAGACCAGCGGAAGGGCCGCGGCCTGGGTGTGGTCGATGACGGACGGCTTGTGGGTGAAGGCCCGTGCCGGACCGGTCACGTACTCGGCGTGCGAGCCGTGGCCGAAGGGGTAGGGCAGCATGCCGAAGACCTCGTCCCCGGGCTGGAAGGCGGCGACGCCGATCCCGGTCGCCTCGACCACGCCGGAGACGTCCCAGCCGAGGACGAAGGGCGGCTCGCCGAGGAACCCGCCGTTCTCGCGGTGCTTCCAGTCGGTCGGGTTGACGCCCGCGGCCCGTACCCGGACCAGGATCTCGTTCGGTCGCGGCGAGGGCCGCTCCAGGGTGACTTCCTCAAGGACCTCGGGACCGCCGAGGACGGTCTGGCTGATGGCTCGCATCGTGTTCACAGTGCTCATGGCGAACCAGCCTGCCCGGAGCCGCCCGAGCAGAAAATGGCATGATTGCCAACCTTCGATAAGATCGTGCCATGCGGACAAAGGCGCGGACAGCGGCGAGGGAAACGGCGAGGGAAGCGGTGCGGAAGACGGAGCGGGCAGGCCGGACGGGGTGTGCGGAGCGAGGGGAGCCGGTGGAGCGCGTGGAGCGTGTCGTGGTCCTGGCACTCGACGGCGTCTATCCCTTCGAACTGGGCATGCCGAGCCGGATCCTCGGCGCGGCGGACGGCCGCTACGAGGTCCTGACCTGCACCCTCGACGGCGGGCCGGTCCGTACCGACGCCGACTTCTCCATCACCGTGGGCCACGGTCCCGAGGTCCTGCGCACGGCGGACACGGTGGTGATCGCCGCCGTCACCCCGGCCGCGCTCCCCGTCGGCCGCCCCGACGAGGTCGCCGCCGCCCTCGCGTACATCCGCCCGGGAACGCGCATGGTCTCCATCTGCACGGGCGCGTTCGTCCTGGCCGCCGCCGGTCTGCTGGACGGGCGCCCGGCGACCACGCACTGGCATGTGGCCGACGCGTTCCGGCGCCTGTTCCCGCGGGTCGACCTGGACCCGGACGTCCTGTTCGTGGACGACGGCGACATCCTCACCTCGGCCGGAGCCGCGTCCGGCATCGACGTCTGCCTGCACATCGTCCGGCGTGACCACGGCAGCGAACTGGCCAACAAGGTGGCCCGCAGCTGTGTGGTCCCGCCGCTGCGCGAGGGCGGCCAGGCCCAGTTCATCGAGCAGCCCGTGCCGGAACCCTCGACGGCGAGCACCGCCGCCACCCGCGACTGGGCGCTCGCGCGCCTCGGCGACCCGCTGACCCTGACCGATCTCGCCGCCCACGCCGGAATGAGCCTGCGCACCTTCGCCCGCCGCTTCAACGACGAGGTGGGCCTCAGCCCAGGCCGCTGGCTCATCCAGCAGCGGCTCTCCCGGGCCCGCCATCTGCTGGAGGCCAGCGATCTGCCCGTGGACCGGATCGCGGGCGAGGTCGGATTCGCGACGGGGGCCTCACTGCGCCAGCACCTCCAGGCGACGATCGGCGTCTCGCCCCAGACCTACCGCCGCACCTTCCAGACCACGCACTGACCCCGCGGGGCCGGGCCGCGCCGGTCACGCGCCGTCCCCCGGACGACCGGCCGCGCGAGTCAGCCCGAGGACCGGCGAACGAACCTCCGCACCACCGCGTCGTAGGAGCACGAGCGACGGGTGGAGGAGCAGTGGTGGGGACGCGCAGCGGGATCGTGGCCGCGATGGTGCTGGTGGGGTTCGCGGCGGTGGCGTGCGGCGGGGACGGGCACGAGGGGGTGGTGGTGACCGGCTCCGCCCCCGCCACCCCGTACACCGGACCGCTGGACCTTCCGTACACGGCGGAGGGCGACGGGGACGCGCAGGAGAGTTCGGGTGCGGCGGGCCGGGCCCTGGAGTGCGACGGCGCGATCCGGGCGGGCGACGCGGGCGACGTGTGGAGCAAGGGCGACGGGGGGTCGACGCCCGAGGAGGGGCTGAAGGCGTACTTCGAGATCTACCAGCCCGAACTGCCGGAGCGGGGCTACCGGGTGGAGCGCTCCGAAGGGGATCGCGTCCTGTTCTCGTACGACGTCGGGGGCAGGACCAAGGTCGCCGTCGTCGTCGCCAAGGACCAGCCGCGGCGCCCGGGTTGGGGCCCGGAGACCAGCGCGTCCTGCGACCCCTCCGAGTTCCCGGCGAGCTGGACGAAGGCGCAGGGGTACGAGATCTGGACCGACCGGGACGGCCGGCGCGTGCCGACCACCGAGGTGAGCAGTTCGGTCGGTCCCGCGCACTGCGACTGGCAGAGCGCGCACTTCCTCGACCTGGGCCGGTACGGCCGTCAGTACGCGCGCGATCCGCACCGGGTCCTCCCGGACGGGGCACTCACCGCCGCCTATGACGGAGACGTCCGCATGCCCGCCGACGCCCGCGACACCGGCTACCGCTACGGCGACCGGAGGCTGTGGCTGACGCCGGACAGGTCCACGGCGTACATCAAGACCTCCGACGGAGTGGAGGCGTGGCCGGCCACGGCCTCGCACTTCGGCTGCAAGTGAGGCGCCGACCGGGCCGGCCGACGGTCGGCCCGGCGCGTCACCTGCTCGTGTGCAGGGCGACGAGGAGCTGCCAGACCTCGTCCGCGACGGTGTCCGGGGTGCCCTCCAGCAGGCCGTGCAGCCAGTCCGCGAGGACGCCCGCGAAGGTGGCGGCCACCGCGGAGGCGACGAGGGGGGCGTCCGGGGCACCGGCCAGGGTGCGCTCGGCCAGGCTGCGGGCCCGCAGGTCGCGGTGGAGCACGAGGCCAAGCGGCCCGCCGCCGCCCGGGGAGAGCAGCGCGCGGTAGAGACCGGCGTGCGGGACGAGTCCGGTGAAGAAGGCGCGCAGCGCGGGGGGCGCGGACACCGGGTCGGGCCGGCCGCGCCAGGCGTGCAGCGCCTCCACCGCCTCGCGCACGACATCGGCGCACGCGTCGACCGCCAGGGCCTCCAGGTCGGCGTAGTGCATGTAGAAGGTGGCCCGGCCGACCCCGGCCCGCCGCACCAGCGCGGCGACGCCGGTCTCCTCCAACGGGTGTTCGGCGCACTCCTCCAGCAGTGCCTGCCGCAGCTTCGCGCGCGTCCGGGCGGCGCGCGGGTCGTCGGGCGTCATCCGGCGAGCAGGACGGCTGCCAGGGCGAGCGCCCCCGGCAGCGCCTGGGCGAAGAGGATGCGGCGGTTCGCGGTGACCGATCCGTACACGCCCGCGACCACGACACAGCACAGGAAGAAGACCTGCGCGTCGTGCCCGGTCGGGTCCGCCGCGATCAGTCCCCACACCAGTCCGGCGGCGAGGAATCCGTTGTAGAGCCCCTGGTTCGCGGCGAGCGGTGCGGTCGCCCGCACCATCGGAGCGTCGAACCCGTGCAGCCCCCGGCCGGGCTTCTTCTCCCACAGGAACATCTCCAGCACCAGGATGTACAGGTGCAGCGCGGCCACCAGCCCCACCAGCACGTTCGCGACCGTTTCCATCGTCGGCGGACTCCCTCTGTGATCGTCATTTCCCAGACAGGTGTCCAGAATAACAGGACACCTGTCTGGGAAGCTTCCGGATCCTCTCTGGGGTTGTCGTGCGCTTCGCCGGGGTAACGATGGCTCCGGTTTCCTTTGCGGGGAGGGGAGTTGGCATGGCGCGCAGCCTCGGTCCGAGGGGGCGGAGGGAGCGCGAGATGCTGGCCGCGTTCCGGCGGGGGGACTGGTTCGAGGACAGGGGTCCCGTACGGGCATCCGTCGTCCGCGGGCTCCTGCTGGCGCCGCCGGCGGCCGGGACGGCCCAGCCGCCACGGCTGCGGCTCAGGGGCGTGACGATCACCGGCACCCTCGATCTCGCCGAGACCGTCGTCGCCGGGACCCTGCGACTCCATGACTGCCGCTTCGAGCAGGCTCCGTGTCTCGACGGTGCCTCGCTGGGCGGCCTGGAGATGCGAGGCTGCCGGCTGCCCGGTCTGTCCGCGGCGGGCCTCACGACCGGCTGGAAGTGCGAGATCTCCGGGTGCCGGGTGACCGGCCCCATCGATCTCTACGGCGCCTCGATCGGCGGCAGCCTGCACCTGGAGAACAGCCACCTGGCGGGACGGGGCGAGCGACGAGGTGAGGCGGCGCTGCAACTGCTGTGCGCCACGGTGGGAGGGGACATCCAGGCGGGCACCGGACTGCGCGTCGACGGCTGCACCGACCTGCGGGACACCTCGGTGCGGGGCACGGTCGTCCTCAAGCGTGCCCAGCTGATCAACCCGGACGGGACGGCGCTCAACGCCAAACGGCTCCACGTCGGTGGTGACCTCAACTGCCGCGCCGGGCTGGCCGCCGAGGGAACGGTCGACCTCCGCGATGCCCAGGTCGGCGGTGGCGTCCTCTTCGAACAGGCCTCGATCACCGCGGCGCACGGCCCGGCCCTGCGGGCCCACGGCATGGCGGTCGGCGCGGAGTTCAACTGCTGCGACGGGTTCGCCGCCCACGGCAGGATCAGCATCAGCAGTGTCACCGTGCGCAGCCGCATCAGCTTCGCGGACGCCGTCATCGACGTACCGCCCGGCACGCCGGCGCTCACCTGCCGCCGCTCCACGGCGTTCGAACTCGTCCTGGCCCCACGCGAGTCCATCAAGGGCGTGGTCGACCTCAGCCACACCCGGCTGACCCTCCTGCGCGGCGGGCCGGACGCGTGGCCGGACGCCACACGGCTGGACGGCATGGTCTACGACGGCCTGCTTCCCCGGCTCCCCGCGGCCCAGCGGCTTCCGCTGCTCGCTCGCGACCCGGAGGGCTTCACCCCGCAGCCGTACGAACAACTCGCCACGGCCTACCGGCTGCACGGGCACGACTCCGACGCCCGCACCGTGCTGCTCGCCGAACAACGTCACCGCCGCACCACTCTGGCGTGGCCGGGGCGGACATGGAGCCTGCTCCAGGATCTGACCGTCGGTTACGGCTATCGCCCGCTGCGGGCCGTGTGGTGGCTGTGCGCGATCGTGCTGAGCGGGATCCTGATGTTCACGCGCTGGCCCCCGCAGGCGGTCGACCCGGGCAAACCGCCCCGGTTCCAGGCCGCCATCTACACCTTCGATCTCGTGGTGCCGCTGGTCGACTTCGGGCAGGAGGAGGCGTTCCGCCCCAGCGGCGGACTGCAGTGGGCGGCCGTCGTCCTCGTCTGCCTCGGCTGGCTGCTCGCCACGACCGCCGCCGCGGGCGCCAACCGCATGCTGCGCAGGTCGTGACGCGCCCGCACCCGACAGCCGTCTCCCGGAGCCGGGGTCGGCCCCCGGACCCCGGGCCGGGCTTCCGGGCACGTGGGCGTGGATACGGGTATCCACGCCCACGTGCTCCAGGTGCCCGCTTCGAGACGGCGGGCCTCAGGCGTCCGGCGCCGCGTACACGCGTTCCCCTCCCACGTAGGTGAGCGCGACCCCGGTCTCCTTGATCGCCTCCGGTGGTCCCGCGAAGGGGTCGCGGTCCAGGACGACGAGGTCCGCGAGGGCGCCCGCACGCAGGGTTCCGGTGTCGTCGAGGTGGTTCGCGTACGCCGTCCCGGCGGTGTACGCCGTCAACGCGGCTGTCAGGTCCAGGCGTTCGGCCGGCAGGAACACCGGCCCGGGCTCGTCCGGGCTCACCCGGTTGACCGCGACATGGATGCCCTGGAGCGGATCGGGGCTGCTGACCGGCCAGTCGCTGCCCGCCGCCAGCCGCGCGCCGGAGCGCAGCAGCGAACCGAACGGGTACTGCCAGGAGGCCCGTTCGGGGCCGAGGAAGGGAATGGTCAGCTCGTCCATCTGCGGTTCGTGGGCGGCCCACAGCGGCTGGATGTTGGCCGTGGCGCCGAGCGCCGCGAAGCGGGGGACGTCGTCGGGGTGCACGACCTGGAGGTGCGCCAGATGCGGCCGGGTGTCGCTCGGCCCGTTCGCCTTCCGCGCCGCCTCCACGGCGTCCAGGGCGTGGCGTACGGCGCCGTCGCCGAGCGCGTGGAAGTGGCACTGGAATCCGAGCGCGTCCAACTCGGTCACGTAGGCGGGCAGATGAGCCGGGTCGATGAAGCTCTTGCCCCGGTTCGACGTGGCGCAGCCGCACTTGTCGAGGTAGGGGTCGAGCAGCGCGGCGGTGCCGTTCTCCGCGACCCCGTCCAGCATCAGCTTCACGCTGGTGGCCCGGAACCTGCCGTGCCGCAACGCGGCCCGCCGCTCGACGAGTTCGGGGATCTGCTCGGCGCCGCGCGCCCGGTCCCACCACAGCGCGCCGACCACGCGCGCGGTCAGCGAACCGTCACGGGCCGCCGCCATGTACGCCTCCGACGGATCCTCCATGCCGAGGAAGGATCCGACGATCGCGTCCTGCCAGGCGGTGATGCCCAGCGCGTGCAGATGCCGCTGCGCGTGCAGCAGCGCGGCGAGCCGGTCGGCCGGCGTGGCCGGGGGAGTGAGCCGGCCGACCGCCTGCATGGCTCCCTCCTGCAGCATGCCGGTGGGCTCGCCCGACGCGTCCCGCTCGAAGCGTCCGTCCGCCGGATCGGGCGTGTCCCGCGTGACGCCGGCGAGTTCGAGGGCGCGGCTGTTGACCCAGGCGCCGTGATGGTCCCGGTTCGGCAGATACACCGGCCGGTCCGGCACGACCGCGTCCAGGAGTTCCTTCGTGGGAGTGCCGCCCGCGAACGCCTCCATGGACCAGCCGCCGCCCGTGATCCACTCCCGCTCGGGGTGGGCCTCGGCGTACGCGCGGACGGCGGCCACGGTGTCCTTCGCCGTCTTCGCGCCGGTGAGATCGCACTGGGAGAGTTCCAGGCCCGCCGGGACCGGGTGGACGTGCGCGTCCTGGAACCCGGGCAGCAGCAGCCGCCCGGCGAGGTCGACGACCTCGGTGCCGGGGCCGATCAGATCGTGGACCTCGGCGTTCCCGACGGCGGTGATCCGCTCGCCGGTGACGGCCACCGCGGTCGCGGTGCGGCCGTCGGGGGTGAACACCGGGCCGCCGGTGAAGAGTAGGTCAGCGTGCATGGTTCCGTTTCCTTGTCCGGATCGCCGGAGGCGTTCAGTTGGGGGTGGCCAGGAGCTGGGGCGCGTCGGCGTCGGTACCCCGTCCGGTGGTGAAGTACGCGGACTTGCGCACCCACTTGGCCCAGGCGCCGGCCACGAAGCCCGAGACGATCATGAGGGTCGGGGTGAGCAGCAGGAACCAGCCGTTGTCCGCGCTGACCTCGAAATGATCGGCCGAGTCGTAGAAGGACCAGGCGAGATAGCCGGCGAGGCCGAGCAGCGCCACGGCGCTCAGGGCGGGCAGGACGACCGCGCGTATCCCGTCCCGCGGGTTCTCGCGCAGCAGCCCGCGGAACCGGGCGGCCGCCGCGAGGGCGATGAGCGCGTAGGACATGGCCACGACGATCCCGACGGCGTTGACCGTCGCCATGATCATGTCGGCGAGGCGGGGAATCACCAGCGAGAGCGCCGCCACCGCGACGGCCATCGCGCCGATGAGCAGCGTGCCGGCCGCCGGAGTCCCGTACTTGGCACTGACCCTGGACCACACGGGCCCGAGCGTACGGTCGCGGCTCATCGCGAACATGCCGCGCGCCGTCGGGATCACACCGGCCTGGAGCGAGGCGACCGCCGAGAACATCAGCGCCACCAGGGGCAGCGCGGCCAGCGGCTGGTCGGCGAGCCGGTTCCCGAGGAAGGCCAGCCCCTCGGCGCCGTGCCCGGCGAGCTCGTCCTCGGACAGCACCCGCTGGAAGGCCACCGAGCCGAGCAGGAACAGCCCGAGCATCGTCACCAGCGTGATGGTCCCGGCCCGCGAGGCGTCCCGGGGATCGCGCACCTCCTCGTTCACGGTGAACGCCGCCTCGAAGCCCCAGTAACAGAACACCGACAGCAGCAGGCCCTGCGCCAGAGCCGTCGCCGACGGGATCTGGAACGGGTCGAACCAGCTGAGGCTGAAGGGGTGCGGACCGCTCACGATGCCGTATCCGCAAAAGCCCAGCAGGACGACGTACTCGAAGACCAGCAGTCCGGCCTGGAGCCGTGCCGCCGTCCTGACGCCGGTCACCGCGGTGAGCGTGACGGCGACGAGGACGAGGACGCCCACGGCCGTGGTCTGGGCGGTCGAGCCCGGATCGAGCTCCAGCCCCGCCACCTCGTGCAGGCCCGCCTGGCCCGCGAGCTGGATCATCGCCGAACCGGTCACCGCCGTCGTGTACGCGAGGAACGCCACGGTGGCCACGATGCTCACCCAGCCGACCAGGAAGCCCAGCCAGGGACTGAGCGAACGGCCCACCCACACATAGCCGTTGCCCGCGTTCGGCTCGACCTTGTTCAGCCGGGAGAAGGCGCCCGCGATCCCGAGGATCGGGACGAAGGCCAGCAGCATGATCGCGGGCAGATGCAGCCCGACCACCCCTGCCGTCACCCCGAGGCCGATCCCGATGCTGGTGGTCGCCGCCGTGCTGGACGCGGCGATGGCGACACCGTCCAGAACGCCCAGCGTCTTGCGCAAGGACGGGGGATCCACACCGTACGACTTCTGCGTCATGGCCTGCTCCGATCGCACCCGGGGCCTGGTTCCGGCCCGATGACCGGAAATGAAACTGCCCGGGGACTTAACAGGTCAACGGCGTTGACATAAGGTCTCCCGCACCGGAGGGAGACACCATGACGTCCACGAACGACCGCGTCGTACCGCCCGCCGCCCGGCGGCGCAGACGCCCCACCAAGACCGGCGTCGTGCTCTCGGAGGAACTGATCGTCGAGACCGCCCTGCGGCTGCTCAAGGAGCACGGCGCCGACGCCCTCACCGTCCGCCGCCTCGGCCTCGCCCTCGGCGCCGACCCCAGCGCCCTGTACCGGTACTTCCGCGACACCGACGACCTGCTGCTCGCCATCGCCGACGAGCTCATCGGCCGCACGCTGCGCGCCTGGCGTCCCACGGGTGACTGGCGCGTCGACCTGCGGGAACTCGGCCTGCGCATGCACACCGGGGCCCTCGCCCATCCGCAGGCCGCCGTCCTCAGCTCCTACCGGGTGACCGGCCGGGTCCACGAGATCCAGGCGGTGGAGCGGATTCTCGGGGTGCTCCGCGGCGCCGGATTCCCGGATCCCGAGGCCGTACGGATCTACCACGCCTTCGTCGACCAGGCGCTCGCGTTCGCGGCCCTGGACGCCGCGAGCGTCGCCCTGCCCGCCGCCGCACGCGACGCGGAGGCCGACGTGTGGCGGGCGACGTACGCACGGCTGCCCGCCGGGACCCACCCGAACATCGCGGCGACGGCCCGCCACCTCGTGCTCGACATGCGGCACAGTTCCTATCCGACGGCGCTCGACCTGCTGCTGAGCGCCGCCGCGGCCCGGCTCGCGGAGATCACCGCGGGCGGCTCCGCGCAAGGACCCCGCGCGGACGGGTCCCGCCCGTCACACTGAGGCCCGCTCCACCGTCATCCCTGTGCGGGGCGACCCGCCCGCCGTGGCGCAGGTGCGCCGTCCGTACGCCGTCGACCAGGAGGCCGTCCGCAGATGAACCCGCCCGCCCGCACCCGCAAGCAGCGCAAGCAGGACACGCTCGACCGGCTGGAGAGCGACATCGACGTCTGGGTGTCCACCGCGGACAGCGCCGGGGGAACGCCGTACCTGGTACCGCTGTCCTACCTCTGGGACGGGACGACCGTCCTGCTGGCCACCCCCGCCGCCAGTCCCACGGGCCGCAACCTGCGGGCGACCGGCACGGTACGCCTCGGTCTCGGGCCGACCCGGGACGTGGTGATGATCGACGGCACCGTCCGGACCCTGGAGGCCGGCGAGCTGCCGGAGGGGACCGGGGACGCGTTCGCCGCCAGGACCGGTTTCGACCCGCGCGAACTCGACACCCATTACCAGTACTTCAGCATCACCCCGGTACGGGTGCAGGCCTGGCGCGAGGCCGACGAGCTCTCCGGCCGCGACCTCATGCGCGACGGCGCATGGCTGACGGCCGACTGACCTCGCCGGAGGCTCGTGCCCGGGACCGCTCAGTCGCGGCCGGACTTGGAAGAGGGCCACATGCCCGTGGACCGTTCGATGGCCTTCGCGCCCGAGCGGTCCACGGCGCTGCGGACCACCGCGAAGATCGCGCCCTGGAGGGCGGCCGCCAGCAGGATCTCGCCCCAGCCGCGGTCCTTGTCCAGGGCGTCGGGGGCGTCCTCCTCGTGACGTATCGCCATCCAGGTCTTCTGGAAGGCGAGCCCGGCGGCGGCGCCTCCGGCCCAGCTCAGGACGAAGCCGATCGGCTTGTACGCCAGGGGCAGTTTGAGCTTCTTCTGTTTCTTGGACACCGAGGCTCCTTCTCCGCTTCCGAGGCCGCTGACCTGCGCGGTCCTCCTCCCACCCGGTACGAGTGCCCTGTGTGCCGCCCTCGTACCCCTCGGTCCGATTGTCCCGGCCCGTCCGGTGTGAGGTGGGGACCCGAGGGAAACCGGCCGGTGTGAGTGGAGAAGAGACGACGCAACCGACGGATCGTGCCCCATCGACGCGGCGGAAGAGCCGTGAGGAGGACGGCTCGGACGACAGGACCAAGGTCACCGTGATCGTGGCGCTGGGCGCCAACCTGCTGATCGCCGTGGCCAAGGCGGTGGGCGGCCTGTTCTCGGGATCGCCCGCGCTCCTCTCGGAGGCCGCGCATTCCGTGGCGGACAGCCTGAACGAGGTGTTCCTGCTGGCGGCGCTGCGCCGCAGCCGCCGGCCCGCCGACCGGCGGCATCCGTTCGGCTACGGCAAGGAGCGGTTCTTCTGGTCACTGCTCGCGGCCGTCGGCATCTTCGTCATGGGCGGCTGCTTCTCCTTCTTCCAGGGCTTCGAGGCCCTGCGCAACGGCGCCGAGGAATCCTTCGGCGGCTACATGACCGGGCTCGCGGTGCTCGGCGTGGCCCTGCTCGCGGAGGGCGTCTCCTTGCTGCGGGCCCTGTTCCAGGTGCGCGGCAAGGGCGGCGACGGGCTGCGTGACCCGGCCCTGCGGACGGTCGTCGCCGAGGACGGTACCGCGGTCCTGGGTGTGATCTTCGCGATCGCCGGCATGGTGCTCCACATGATCACGGGCCAGGTGGTGTGGGAAGCCTGCGCCTCCTTCGCCATCGGGCTGCTGCTCGTGTGCATCGCCTTCTGGCTCGGCAGCGACGCCCGCGAACAGCTCATCGGGCGGGCGGTCGACGAGGAGCAGAGCGGCCGGATCCGCGAACTGCTGAAGGCGCAGCCCGAGATCGACAGTGTCGAGGCGCTGCTGACCATGGAGCTCGGCCTCGACTCGACCCTGGTGGCCGCCCGCATCGACCTGGTCCCCGGGCTCGACAGCGAGGAGGTCGAGGAGATGGCCGTCCGCGTCAAGCGCTCGGTCGCCCACACCTTCCCCGCGGCCGACCAGATCTTCCTGGACGTGACCGACGCCGGAGCCGCCCGGTCGGCCGGGCACCGCGGCGAGGGAGGGGCGGGTGACGGGGGCCGCGCCGCGGAAGAGGCCGCGGTCGCGGGTGACCCGGCCCCTACGGAAGGCTCCACCGGATCGGGCAGTGCCATCGGGGCCAGTCGCACCGGATCGGGCAGCCCCACCGGATCGGGCAGCCCCACCGGATCGGGCAGCCCCACCGCAGCGGGAAGCCCCGCCGCGACGGGGGAGCGCGGCGGGGCCTGAAGGCCGGGTGCCCGACGTCCTTCGGTTCATGCACACCGGCACCGCGGGAATCCGCGGCGCACCGGAGTCAGCCGACCGGCTCCAGCACGAACATGGGAATCACCCGGTCGGTCTTCTTCTGGTAGTCGGCGTACGGGGGATACGCGGCGACGGCGCGCTCCCACCACTGGTCCTTCTCCGCACCCGTGATCTCCCGGGCCCTGAACTCCTTGCGTTCGGGCCCGTCCTGGAGCTCGACGCGGGGGTCGGAGGTGACGTTGTGGTACCAGACGGGGTGCTTGGGAGCGCCGCCGAGCGAGGCGACCACCGCGTACTGCCCGTCGTGCTCGACGCGCATGAGCGGGGTCTTGCGGATCTTGCCGCTCTTGGCGCCGCGCGTCGTGAGGATGATGACGGGCAGGCCGGTGTCCATCAGGGTCGTTCCCTTGGTGCCACCGGAACTCTCGTACAACTCCACCTGGTCCCGGACCCACTGCGTGGGGCTGGGCTCGTACTCGCCCTCAAGTGGCATGACTTCCGTCCCATCGTCGCATCGGACTGGTCCTGTCTCGGCACGATTCAACACCAGCGCGGACGCGAATCTTCCGCACCGCGGCCCGCGTGGCTCCCTTTGCCGGGCCGATCCCCCGGTGGGGCGTACGGGGCCGCACCGGGTCCGGGCCGCGGCCCTCATGACGAGCCCGCCAGGACGCGTACGGCCAGCAGCATGATCACGCCGCTCGACACGAGCCCCGTCACCAGCCGTCCCCGGTGGCCGGTCAGAGTCCGGCCCAGCAGGGCGCCGCCCCCGGCGATCAGGAGCTGCCAGCTGGCGGACGCGGCGAACGCGGCGAGCACGAACACCCCCTGGTCCAGCGGACGTACCGCCTCGGCCGTCCGGCTGCCGAGCACCAGCGCGGCGAAGTAGACGACGGTGGTGGGGTTGAGCAGGGTGATCCCCAGGAGGGCGACGTAGGCGCGGACAGGGCGCGGAGGATCCTGCCCGGTCCGCTCGGGGAGCCGGCGCCGGCGGTAGCGGCGGACCGCGCCGATCGCGCCGTGGACCGCCAGCACGGCGAGGACCAGGGCGGAGGCCCGGCTCAGCGGGAGCATCACCGGCTGGAGCGCCGCGGCGAGCACGGTGCCCCCGAGGGCCGCGGCCAGGGCGTACAGCCCGTCGGCCGTCGCGACGCCGAGCGCGGCCGAGGCGCCGATCCGCAGGGACGTACGGGCGGTGAGGGAGACGAGGTAGGTCGCGACCGCTCCGACGGGCATGGCGATGCCATAGCCCGCGAGAAGCCCCGCGACGAGCGCGGCGGTCACGACCGGGGAAGCTCGGGCCTCCGGGGTCGGCCGGGCTGCTGCTGGACCCGCACCGGAGCGACGGTGGCGGAGGTCGGCGGCAGGAAGGCTTCGTTCGTGGACATGGGCAGATGTTCGGGCCGCCGGACACGGCCGTGCAACCCATTTTCGGAAGGGGTCTCCCGCGGACTTCGAGCCAACGCCGGGCAGGCGGGTGGACCGACCGGGCGGGAACGCCGGGGTAAGCGGAACCGCGCCCACCGCGCTTCGGCCAGATCGCGCGAGCGGCCCATCTGGCCGAACTTCGCGTGGCCGCATAGATGCCCGGGGCATCTAATGAAGATCGGTAAGAGGGAACCGTCGCTTGCGAGGTCACTCATGACAGAAACCCCCCTGACCCGACCCCCGTCACTCCCGGCCCCGGCGTCCGAGGGCCCGTCACTCCGGAGCCCGGCGTACGGGGCGGGCCTGGTATCCGAGAAGGGCCCGGCGTCCGAGAAGAGCCCGGTATCAGGGACGGGCCCGGTATCCGAGAAAGGCTCGGCATTCGAGAAGAGCCCGGCATCCGGGAAGATCCCGGTATCCGAGAAGGCCCCGCTGTCCGGGAAGGGCCCGGCATCCGGGAGGGGCCCGGCATCCGGGAGGGGCCCGGCATCCGGGAGGGGCCCGGCATCCGGGAACCCGGTGGCCCGGTCGTCGGCCGGTCCCGGGACCGCGGCGGCCGAGCCGTCCCCGGTCCGCTTCCCGCAGGACCGTACGTGCCCCTACCACCCGCCCGCCGCCTACACGCCCCTGCGCGAGGGGCGCCCGCTCTCCCGGATCACCCTGTACGACGGACGCACCGTCTGGGTGGTCACCGGTCACGGCGCCGCCCGTGAACTCCTCGCCGACCCGCGGCTGTCCACGGACCGCACCCGGCCGGCCTTCCCGGCCGTCAGCGAGCGGTTCGCGGCGGTGCGCGACCGCAGGATCGCGCTGCTCGGCGTCGACGACCCCGAGCACCACGTCCAACGCCGCATGCTGGTACCGAGTTTCACCCTCAAGAGGACCGCCGCGCTGCGTCCCGCGATCCAGGAGACCGTAGACCGGCTGCTCGACCGCATGGAGCGGAAGGGCCCGCCCGCCGAGCTGGTCAACGACTTCGCGCTCCCCGTGCCCTCCATGGTGATCTGCGCCCTCCTCGGTGTCCCGTACGGCGACCACGCCTTCTTCGAGGAGCAGTCCCGCCGGCTGCTGCGCGGCCCCGCCGCCGCCGACACCGAGGACGCCCGTGATCAACTGGATGCCTACTTCGGTGCGTTGATCGAGCGAAAGGAGAAGGATCCCGGGAACGGGCTCCTCGACGATCTCGTCCGCGATCAGCTCCGCGAGGGCAGGGTGGACCGGGAGGAGCTGATCTCGCTCGCGACCATCCTGCTCGTCGCCGGGCACGAGACGACGGCGAACATGATCTCGCTGGGCACGTTCACCCTGCTCGGCCATCCGGAACAACTCACCGAACTGCGGGCCGAACCGGCGCTGATGCCGGCCGCCGTGGAGGAGCTGCTGCGGTTCCTGTCCATCGCGGACGGACTGCTGCGGGTCGCGGTGCGGGACATCGAGATCGCCGGCACCACGATCCGCGAGGGCGAGGGCGTGGTCTTCTCCACCTCCGTCGTCAACCGCGACGAACTCGCCTTCCCCGAGCCCGACACCCTCGACTGGCACCGGTCGGCCCGCCACCATGTCGCGTTCGGTTTCGGGATCCACCAGTGCCTCGGCCAGAATCTCGCGCGGGCCGAGATGGAGATCGCGCTGCGTTCCCTCTTCGACCGCTTCCCCGGCCTGCGGCTCGCCGTTCCCGCCGACGCCGTCGCGTTCAAGCCCGGAGACACGATCCAGGGGATGCTGGAACTCCCCGTGACCTGGTGAGGAGCCGCGTGGACACGGGCGTTGTCATCGCGATCGACAGGGACGTCTGCATCGGCGCGGGGCAGTGCGCCCTAGCCGCTCCGGGCGTCTTCACCCAGGACGACGACGGATTCGGCGCGCTGCTCCCGGACCGGCCGGAAGGCGGCGGAGACCCGATGCTGCGGGAGGCGGCACGGGCCTGTCCGGTCGGCGCGGTCACGGTGGAGGAGCGGCCCGCCTGACCCCGCGGCCCGGCTCTACTTCCGCTCCTCCAGCAGGAGTTGGGCGGCGGCGCGCGCCTGGGCGGCGGGTTCGGCGCTCCCGTCGATGCCCGCCGTGACCATGGCGCCTTCGGCGAGGAGGAACAGCTGGTCGCCGAGCGCGGCGGGACGCCCCGCCGCGCTCACCAGCCCACCCAGATAGGCCCGGAAGGCCGCCTTGTGCGCCCGGGTCCGCTCGGCCACCCGCTCCGAGCCGGCGCCGAGTTCGCCGTACGCGTTGATCCAGGCGCAGCCGCGGAAGCCGGGCTCGGCGAACCACAGGCCGAGCCAGTCGAAGACGGCGAGGACCCGCCGCTCGGGGTCCCCCAGGCTCTCCACGTGCTCGGCGAGCCGTGCCCGCCAGCGGACGTCACGCCGCTCCAGGTAGGCATCCACCAGGTGTTCCTTGGCCGGGAAGAGCTGGTAGAGCCGCTTGAGCGACACGCCCGAGGCGCCGCGGATGTCGTCCATGCCCACGGCCTGGATGCCCCGGCCGTAGAACAACTGCTCGGCCGCGTCCAGGGCCTGCTCACGGGCGAGCGCGAGGGCCTGCTCGCGGGCCGGGGTGAGGGCGGGTTCCCGGGTGGGTGAGGGTGCCCGGTCCCGGGCGGTCGTGCTGTCCATACGGTGAGGCTCCTTGACCTGAGAACGAGCGTTCTCTATCTTAGCGGCCAGTCATAGAGAACGTACGTTCTCTCTTGTATTCGTCCACACTCAGGAGTCCTCATGGCCGCCGACCGCCCGCCCCTGCCGCCCTTCACCCGCGAGACGGCGCTCCAGAAGGTCCAGGCGGCGGAGGACGCCTGGAACACCCGTGATCCGCACAAGGTCTCGCTCGCCTATTCCGAGGACTCGGTCTGGCGCAACCGGGACACCTTCGTCACGGGCCGGGCCGGGATCGTCGAACTGCTCACCGACAAGTGGGCCCGGGAACGCGAGTACGCCCTGCGCAAGGACCTGTGGGCCTTCGACGGCAACCGCATCGCGGTCCGCTTCCAGTACGAGTCGCGGGACGGCGACGGTCAGTGGTGGCGCTCGTACGGCAATGAGCTGTGGGAGTTCGACGAGCACGGTCTGATGGCGAGGCGCGAGGCGTCCATCAACGACGTGCCGATCGAGGAGGCGGAGCGCCGGATTCACGGCCCCCGCCCCGAGTCGGAACGCGGACAGGGCTTCCCGCTCAGGTAGTTAGGGTTCCCCCGTGAACGAACCCACTGACCTCCGGAAACCCTTCCTCTATGTCGTCGTCTGTGCGGCGGGCGTTGCCAAGGGGGTCGGCTCGTTGATCACCGCGGCGCGGGAGCGGGGCTGGGAGGTCGGTGTCATCGCCACGCCCCAGGGCCTCGGCTTCATCGACGCGGCGGCGGTCGAGGCGATGACGGGCCGCCCGATCCGCTCCGCCTGGCGGGCCCCGGGCGATCCGCGTCCCTTCCCCGCGCCGGACGCGGTGGCCCTCGCGCCGGCCACCTTCAACACCGTCAACAAGTGGGCGGCCGGCATATCCGACACCCTCGCCCTCGGAACGCTGTGCGAGGCCTACGGACTCGGCGTCCCGATCGCCGTACTGCCCTGCGTGAACAAGGCGTTGGCGGCCCACCCCGCCTACCGGGCCGCCGTCCAGCGGCTCCGCGAAATGGGCGTCCGCTTCGGCGACCCGTACGGCGGTGAGGGTCAACAGGACGGCGGGGCAGGGGACTTCCACTGGGAACGAGTGCTGGACCTGCTGACGCCCCGGGTGTCTCCCGGCTCGCTGTGAGTGCTCCCGAGAAAGAGTTGAACATGTTCAAATTCGCTGGCAGGATGGCAGGCGCGTGATCGACGTCCGGTCGGACCGCAGTCGTTGGTGGGGGCCGTCGCGGAGGGCCGGATGGTGGGGATCGAGTCGCCCGGCAGGGCGGGCCGGAGCGGGGAGGCCGGCTCGCCCGGCGGGGCAGGGCGGATCCTGAGGTCCGGCGGGGCCGGGGCGGCCGGGTGGTTCCTGGCTCTTGTCGCCTTCCTGCTCCTCCTGACGGGATGCAATCCGCACATGTACGACGAGGTGCCCGCGGTGCACGACGTGCAGCGGGCGGAGCTCGTGCGCTCGTGGCGTTGCGTCGACGGGACCGAGGTCACGCTCCGCGCCGACGGGACGGCCGTCATCCGCCTCCTGGACGGGCAGGAGTTCGACTTCGACGACCGGTGGCGGGTGTCGGGGACGGGCGTGTGGGAGCTGACCGACGAGCGCGCCGGGTGGAACGACGGTCAGCACGTCCGGCTCACCCTCACCTCGCGCACGGCGACGGCCATGCGCGCTCCCGATGCCGAGGAATCGCTCGACCCGTCGGCCGGACTCGAACCGGCCCCCGATACCTACACCTGGACCTTCGAGCTGCGGCGGAACGAGAGGAAGGGGCTACTGCTGTACTTCTTCTTCGGCGACCCCGACTCGCGCAGCGCCTATGTCCTGGAGCGGGCCTAGGTCGTGTCCGCGACCTCGGCGCGCCCGCCGCCGGCTCAAGGTCTCCGGAACACCGTCATCGAGTGGCCGACGTCCTCGACCCGCCTGCTCGTCGCCAGCAGCTTCTTCAAGCGGGCGTCGGCCTTGTCGATCGCGGTGTCGGACACGACCAGCAGCCCGCGCACGCGCGCCGCGGGCACCGTGCGCGGGTCGGTCGCGCGGATGCCGTAGGCCGACGGTACCCCGGCGCCCTTGTACACGAGCCACACCTTCTCCTGGGGGTAGTGCCCCTTCAGGCGGTCGGCGAGACGGCCGAGGTCCTGGCCCCAGTCGACGTTCGAGTCGTGCAGCCGCAGATAGGTCTTCTCCGGACCGCCGAACGCCTCGTTCGAGTACGGCAGGTAGTACGGGTACGTCAGCAGTGAACTGACGGCCACGAACAGGACGAGTGCCGCCGTCCCGGCCCCGGCCCGGCCCGGCAGGCGGCGGCGGCCCACGCTCGCGGCCGGCGTCGTCCGGCCCGCCGCTTCCGGCCGGCGCCCCCGCGCGACGACGGTGCAGCCCGCCGCGACCGCGAGGAACACCGGCACGAACAGGGCGTAGCGCACGCCGAGATCACGGGAGCCGGTCATCGCCGAGGCCAGCAGCAGCGCCGGAGGGACCAGGAGGTACGGGGCCGCGGGGCGCAGCCGGCGTACGGTCAGGAGCGTGAGCGAGCCGGCCGCCCAGAGCGCCGTCATGCCGAGCGGGGTCTTCACCAGGAGCGCGGCAGGCAGGTAGTACCAGAGGGAGCCCTCGTAGAGCCGGCCGAAGAGGAAGCCCTGCCAGGTCGCGTTCTCGAAGCCGAACTGGACGTGCATCCCGTCCCGGTAGGGCAGGGGCAGGGGCAGGTGGTCGACGAGCAGCGCGCGCAGCCCGTGCACGGCGGGGAGATCGGCGGGCGCCGTCCAGCGCAGCCGGGGATCGACGGCCAGATAGGTCGCCCACACCACGGCGACGGCCACCACGGCCATCCCGGCGGCGGCCGCGGCGCCGCGTGCGAGCGTCCGGGCCTTCGCCCGCCTTGCGCCGTCCCGTGCCGCGGCGGGGCCGGTGCCGCCCGCGTGCCACACGGACACCATCGCGAGGAGCAGCACCACCGGTACGGCGGGCAGCATGCTCATCTTGGTCGCCACCGCCGCGCCGAGCGCCACGGCCGAGAGCGGCAGGTACGGGAACGGCCGGCGCCTGGCCCGCCACACCAGCCACACCGAGGTCAGCAGGAAACCCGAGGCCGGCACGTCGAGCGTGGCCAGCGAGCCGTGCGCGATCACGTCCGGCGAGAACGCGTACAGCGCGAGGGCCGCCAACGCGCCCGCGCGGCCCGCGAGTTCACGGGCGAAGGCGAGGACGACCAGCCCGAACAGCAGCGTCAGGACGATCACCGGCAACCGCGCCCACAACATCACCCGCCAGGGATCGTTGCCGGACTCGTACAGCACGTGCCGCCCGAGTTCGGTCTGGTCGCCGTCGAACGCGGGGTCGAGGTGCGGGTGCGCGAACAGCAGGCCGGTCCCGATGACCAGCTTGCCGAGCGGCGGATGCTCGGGGTTGTAGCGCAGGTCGTGCTGCTGGACGTAGACCGTCGCGGTGCCCACGTACACGGGCTCGTCGATCGTCGGGGTCTGCTCCACGGCCGTACTGACCATGGCGACGGCCATCTGGAGCAGCAGCAGGACCACGGCCACCACGAACACGGCGCGTTCGTGCCCCCGCAGCCGCCCGAGGAGCGGGTGCGGTGCCACCGCGCCGTCCGCGGGCGCGCGCTCGTCGTGCCTGCTGGCCAGGAATGTCGGCATGCCCTTTGTTACGTCCGCTCCGTACGAGCCTGCTCACCGGGCGGCCCGCGGATTCGGGTACGCGCCGAGGCGCCGGCCGGATCGTCCGGTCGGCGCCCGGGCAGGGGAGTCACGAGTATGCCCGGCCTTGCGCGCAACTCGAGGTGTCGCGGGCGGCGATGTGCGCGGGGCCGGTGTGCTCGGGCCCCTCCGTCTCCGCCTCCCTCAGTACGGGGAGGCCGGGTCGCGCGGAGTGACGGCCACCGCCCGGCGCAGCGCGGCCCGCCAGGCGAAGGCGATCGCGAGTTCGACCAGGCCGATCAGCACCATCCACAGACCGAGCAGCCGGGTCAGGGCACGGGCCGACTCGGTCGGCAGGGCGAGTACGACGATGCCCGCGATGACACCGATCGCCGCCCCGCACAGGACGAAGCCGCGGTGCGGCAGATCCCTGGAGGACAGGGCCGTGTACGCGGTCAGCACACCGGACACGAGCCAGACGATGCCGAGGATCAAGGAGAGCGCGGCGATGGTCTGCATCGGGTTGCGCAGGCACAGGACGCCGGCCAGCACGTAGAGCACCGCGATCAGCAGCGTGGCGAACCGGTTGCCCTGCTCCCGGTGGCCGAACACGGCCACGAACCGGAACCCGCCGATGACCAGCAGGTAGAGGCCGAGGAGGACCGCGAGGACGTGCAGGGTCTCCTCCGGCCAGACCAGGACCAGGATGCCGGGGATCAGCGTCGCGACGGCGGAGCCGAGGAGCCAGGTCCAGGAGGCGCCGACGCGGTCCAGGATCACCACGGGGTCGCCCGGGGGCGCGGAAGCCGGGCGGCCGGGCCCGGGCTCAGGTCCGGTGTGCGGTGCCGAACCATGCGATTCCGTCATGGTTCCTCCTCACGCGGTCGAGCGGACCGGTCGCGGGCCGCCGACGGGACGGTGGGTGGATTCCCGCCGTCCACGGTCCCGTGCGCCGGGCCCCGGCGGCTCACCCCCGGCGGGTGATCCTCACGGTCACCCGGGCAGTTGGCGCATCTCCACGACCCGCAGTCCGAGCGAGCGGCAGCGGGCCAGTAGTCCGTACAGATGCGCCTCGTCCACGACGGGGCCGAACAGGATGGTCTGACCCGAGATCAGCACGTGGTCCATCTCCGGGAACGCCTCGGAAAGCGTCTCCGACAGATGTCCCTCGACACGGATCTCGTACTGCATGCGGGGCTCCCCCCGGCGGGCGGCCCGGGGCAGGTGGACGGCACCCTTCCCCACGATCATCCGGCAGCCGGCGCCGCCCGCCCTCACCCGCAGGAGGTGAACCTGGGGCCGGACGGCCGCCTCGACCGTCCGCCGAGGTCACGCCTGTCCGAGGGGGACGGCCGGGCTGCTGCCCGGGCCCGGCTCCTTCCCGCGGCCCGTCCGCCCGGTCGGCAGGTGCGTCGTGACCAGGAAGCTGGCCAGCGTGATGCCGCCGGCCGCCAGGATCGCCGCCTTCAGACCGTTGAGCTGTGCCGTCGCGTACGAGTCCGTGACGGCGTCGACCTCGGCCGGCGGCAGCCCGGCCTGTTCGGCCGCCGAACGCACCTGGTCGGTGGGGACGAAGCTGATGCCCGCCTCCAGCGCGACGCCGGTCTGCTCGCGTGCCTCCTGCGACACGTCCGGATGCTTCGCCACCTCGGTGGTGAAGGCCTGCGCCAGCGCGCCGACGAGGATCGACCCGATCAGGGCCGTACCGAGCGCGGAGCCCAGGTTCTGGGCGGTGAACTGGAGCCCGCCGACCTCGCTGCGCTCCTCCTCGCCCGCGCTGGACTGCACCACGTTGCCGAGCTGGGAGGCGAGCAGGCCCATGCCGACGCCCAGCAGGGCCATGGCCCCGGCGAACTGGGCGTCGTCGATGACCGGTTGGATGGTGGCCAGCAGCCACGTGATGGCTCCGAGCAGCGTCAGCAGAGCCAGCCTGACCACGCGGCGCGGCCCCATCACCCGCCCCAGCCGGGAGGCCAGCACGGAGGACAGCAGCATCGTGACGGACACCGGGAGCAGCCGCAGACCCGTCTGGAACGCGTCGAACCCCTGCACCACCTGGAGATACAGCGGGATGGCGAAGAACAGCCCCAGCAGGATGAGGTTCTGGCTGACCAGCGTCAGCAGACCGGAACGCAGCGGCAGCCGGTGCAGCAGCGCCAGATGGATCAGCGGGTCGGTGCCGTGCGCCTCCCTGCGGCGCTCCCACTTGGCGAAGACGGCCAGGACGAGCACCCCGGCGGAGACGACGAACAGCGTCGGGGCGAAACCGAGGACGGTGAAGGGCGGGTTGCGGGGCTGCACCCACCCCCAGGTGCCGCTCTGGAGGACACCCAGCACGCCCAGCCCGAGTCCGGCCGCCGACAGGAAGGCGCCCCAGCCGTCCAGCCGGGGGCGCTTCTCGGGCCGGGGCTTCTCGGGGATCGCCCGCCGGAAGCACAGCATGGCGACGACGACCACGACCTCGCCCGCGAAGACCAGCCGCCAGGTGAGGTACGTCGTCACCCAGCCGCCCAGCAGCGGTCCGACCGCGATGCCGGCGCCGGCGAGTCCGCCGATGACGCCGTACGCGACCGCGCGGTCCCGCCCGCTGTAGGACTCCGCCACGAGGGCCGCCATGGCCGGCAGCACCAGAGCGGCCCCCAGCCCCTCGACGACCGACCAGCCGAGCGCGAGCATCCACAAGGTGGGAGCCACCGCGGTCAGGGCCGACCCGACGCCGTAGACGACGAGCCCGACGAGGAACAGCCGACGGCGCCCGAGGATGTCGCCGAGCCGTCCGCCGGTGGCCATGAAGGCCGCCATGACCAGCGCGTAGAGGGTGATGACGGCCTGGATGGCGGTGACCTCGGTGTCGAAGTCCTCCACGAGCTGGCTGATGGACACGTTCATGACGGACGTGTCCAGGACCATCAGGAACTGCGCCGTCCCGAGCACGGCCAGAGCGCGCCAGTGTTTCACCGGTGACCACCTCATCGATTCGGCCCGCAGGACCAAGGGCGCCGGACGGCGGCGTCCGGCCCGGCTCCTGGAGGAGGCCGGCGGCGCCGTAACCACGGCACATCCATGGCACCCGGAGTCACGCCTCCCCGCCATCCGGGGATCCGCTCCCATGGCACCCGAAGCGGGGTGCCGCGCGCCTCACCCGCGGCGGGGGACCGGAAAGTCTGTCTTGCGACATTCGGGACAGCGGGTGACGATCAGTGTGCGGGGGTTACACCGGGGAGGGAGCCGTGGACCCGGACCACATCGGATCGGACGCTTCACCGCTGCCGAGACATCGCGGAGGCAGGACCCCATGGCCGGGCTGCTGACACCGGGTGGAGACCCGCTGCTCGCCGTCCGGTTCACCGTCCCGGACCTGACGGAGACCTTCGTCCGCAGGCCGCGGCTGACCGGGCGCCTCACCGAGGGAGTACGGGGTCCCCTCACCCTGGTCAACGGGCCCGCCGGCGCCGGGAAGACACTCCTGGTCGCCCACTGGATCTCCACGAGGGACCGCCCGGACGACGTGGCCTGGCTGACCGTGGAGCACGAGGACACCGGCCCCGGCATCTTCTGGACGTACGTCCTGGAGTCCCTGCGGCGCCACGGAGCGGCCGTCCCCGACGACATCGGCAGCCCGTCCAGCCCCGGCGACGTGGACCACTCCCTGCTGACCCGGCTTGCGGCCTGGCTGAGCGAACGGGCCGAGCCCGTGATCCTCGTGCTCGACGAGTTCGACCGGGTGGGCGCCTCGGCGGAGGTCGCCGACGAGCTCCAGTTCGTACTGCGCCACGCGGGCGGCGGCCTGCGGCTGATCGTCGTCAGCCGTACGGAGCCACAACTGCCGCTCCACCGCTACCGGGCCGCCGGAGCGGTCGCCGAGGTGCGGGGCGCCGACCTGGCGTTCGTCCCCGGCGAGACGGCCGCGCTGCTGAACCGTCACGACATACGGCTGTCGGACGAGGGCGCGCGCTCGCTGACGGAGTGGACCGGAGGCTGGGCGGCCGGGCTGCGCCTGTGCATCCTGGCCGCCCAGCACGTCGACGACCCGGACACCTTCATCAAGAACTTCGAGGCGGGCCAGAGCACGCTCGCGGACTTCCTGCTGGCCGAGGTCCTGGAGGCGCAGTCGCGGGAGACACAGGACCTGCTCCTGCGGTCGAGCATCCTCGACCAGATCCACCCGGATCTGGCCAACGCCCTGACGGGCCGGGACGACGCCGACGCCATCCTGGCCGGGCTCCAGCACGCCAACGCCTTCGTCGAGGCCATCGGCCACTCGTGGTACCGGCTGCACCCCCTGTTCGCGGAGATCCTGCGGGTCCACCTGCGGGTCAGGCTCCCCGGTCTGGAGCCCGAGCTGCACCGGCGGGCCGCCCGCTGGCTGAGCGAGGCGGGCCTGCTGGCGGAGGCCCTGCCGCACGCGGCGGGCGCGGGTGAATGGGAGCTCGCGGCCGGCCGGTTCGTCGACGAGCTGGCCGTCGGCGAACTGCTGACCGGCCTCGACGCCGAGCGCCTCGACGGACTCTTCGCCGCCATGCCGCCGGACGCGGCCGGACCGGCCGCGTGCCTGGTGCGCGCCGCCCGGGAACTCGTCCGCCACGACATCGACCGGGGCCTGGACCATCTGCGCCGGGCGGGGGAGGACCTGGAGGGCGAGGAGACCGGCACGGCGGCCCTGCGGCTGAGCCACGCGCTGCTGCGGGTGTTCGCGGCCCGGCTGACCGGCTCGGCGGACGGGGCGCAGGCGGCGGCCGAGGACATGACGGCGGCGGAGCTGTCCGTGCCGGCCGAGAAGCTGGAACGGCACCCGGAGCTGCCGGCCCTGATGCTCACGGCGCTGGGCTCCGCACAGCTCTGGGCGGGACGGCTCGACGCGGCCCGGATCTCGCTGTCCGCCGTCACCCAGGTCGACGACGGACCGTCCACCGCCTCGCCCCGGCACGAATCCCTCGGCCGGCTCGCCCTGATCGACCTCCTGTGCGGACGCCCCGGCCGCGCCGAGTCGCACGCGCGGGCGGCGGTCGCCGGGGCGGAGCGCTCCGGCCTGCCGCCCCCCGCCCGCACGGGCGTCGCCCAGCTCGTCCTGGCGGCGGTCGCCGTCGACCGCGACGACCTGGCCGCGGCGCAGACCCACCTGGACCAGGCGACCGCCTCCAGCGCGGTCGCGCACGATCCCGTCGCGACGGCGGGCCTGGCCCTGGTGCGCTCCAGGATGCTGCTGGCCAAGGGACATCCCAAGGAGGCGCTGCGCGTCCTGGAGGAGCTGAAGCGCCTTCCGCACGGGGTCGAACCCTCGCCCTGGGTGGGCGAACGGGCCGCTCTGGCCATGTCCACCGCCTACCTCGCCCTGGGCGAACCGCTCGCCGCGATGGACGTGCTGGTCGAGGAGGGTGCGACCGGGCCCGAGGCCACGGCCGCCGCCGCCCGTGCCCGGCTCGCCACCGGTGACCGTGAGGCGGCGCGCGCCCTGCTCGACGCCCTCCCCGCCGAGATGGACGAGGGGCCGGCCGTCGCCGTCCGGGTGCTGCTCGCACGGGCGCAGACGGCGGACGCGCTGGGGGACGACTCCACCGCCCAGCGGCTGGTGGCGCGGGCCCTGCGGACGGCCAGGCCGGAGCATCTGAGGCGGCCGTTCCTGGAGACCGGCCCCTGGCTGCGGACCTTCGTACGGCACCGGCCCGTGCTGGCCCAGGGACATGAATGGCTCCCGGAGGCCGCCGCGGTCCGGGCCACCGGACAGGACCCGCGGACGGGCCGGGACACGGTGTGCGAGCTGGTGATCGAACCGCTCAGCGAGCGCGAACAGGAGGTGCTGGAACGGCTGGCGCAGATGATGTCGCGGGACGAGATCGCCGCCGACCTCCATCTGTCGGTCAACACGGTCAAGACCCACCTCAAGAGCGTCTACCGCAAGCTCGCCGCCACCCGCCGGGGCGAGGCCGTACGGCGGGCCCGCGACCTGCACCTGCTGTGAGCCGCGGACCGCTCGCACCGGATGCCGGCCGGTCGGGTCGAGCCCGGTCCGGTCCGGCTCCGGCGCCGTCGTCCGGCTACAGCGCGTCCGAGTCCGGCCGTGCCACGCAGAGCGCCCAGATGACGAATCCGTACAGGGCTATCAGCGTCAGAGACCAGACCGGGTAGTACGGGATGTCGAGGAAGTTGGCCACGATCAGCAGCGCGGCGATGCCGATGCCGATCACCCGGGCCCAGGTGGCCGCCGTGAACAGGCCGAGGCTCACGATCACGGCGAGTGCGCCGAGTGCCAGATGGATCCAGCCCCAGCTCGTCAGGTCGAACTTGAAGACGTAGTTCTGCGTGGTGACGAAGACGTCGTCCTCGGCGATGGCCATGACGCCCCGCAGGATGTCCAGGACGCCGGAGACGAACAGCATCACCGAGGCGAAGATCATCAGACCGCTCGCGGCCGTCAGTGTGCCTTTGGAGCGGGTGTGATGCTGGGTGGTTGCCATGGCGAGACCTCCGTTGCACGGGCTGCGACCGCAGCCACTCACCACGAGCCTGCGGCACCCGGGCCCCACCGGCCTCACCCCCTGAGGGTGACGGTGAACGGACATCCGCCCCCGAGAGGCTGCCGCGGCCCGGCCGCCACGCCCGGGAGCGGCCGCCACCGGGTGCGGCGGGCGGCCCGCGATCACGCGTGCCGCCCCGGCCTCCGTCAGTGCGTCCTGCGGACGTAGTCCTCGCTGCCGGGTGTCGAGACCAGCACGTCCCGGCGCACGATGCTCAGCCGGTCGCCGAAGGCCGCGCGGGCCTTGCGCAGCCCGCTGTCGGTGTACTCGATCACCACCACCCGGTCGTGGAAGGCCTTCGCGTACGTGCCGCACTCGTCGTACTCGCCGCACTCCTCGGCCACCGCGAAGTCGAGCCCGGCACGCGACCGGACTCCCGCGAGTTCGGCGGTGTTCTTCTGCCCGATCGCCAGATGCCGGGCGTGCGCGTGCCGCGAGAGCAGGCGGATGAAGGCCGTCGCGTCGTTCGCGGTCAGGAGCTCGTGCGAGCGGGTGTAGCTGTCGTAGTTGTCGGGCTCGACCGCGTCGAACCCCTTGTCGGCGCAGTCGTCGATCCACCGGCCGACCCGCTCGGCCACCCGCCGCCGCTTGTCCGGCGTCCGGATGTCCAGCAGCGCCTCGTTCCAGTCCTTGTCCACCACGACCTCGCCGTCCGCGTCGCGCAGCAGCAGGTCGGCGGGCCACTGTCCGCGTTCCTCGGGCTGGGCCTGGAAGGCGTTGACGTAGCAGATGTTGTACAGGCCGCGGGCCGGTGAGGACGAGCGGTCGCGGCTGACGACGCGGACGTCGGCGGCCGGGGGGTAGGCGCCGCCGATCTGGTAGTCGAACCCCGCGTGGAGCGGGGGGAGTCGCACGGAGGTCGCCGTCCGGCCGGGGCGGGGCGCCGGCCCGGACGAGGCGCTCGTGTCGTTGCCCGTGTCGCAGCCCGCGAGTGTCAGGAGGACGGCCAGGGTCGTGGCCGAGGCCCGGACTCCGGTACGGAGAACACGTGTGACGGGAGGCATGTCCGCTCCACGAATCGCGAGTACGTCCCCGCCTCGGACGCCGCGAGCGGTCCTGGCGACTTTGGCCGGACTTGGAGCTGGTCCGTCACCGGCTGGGCGCACCTCTGGGTGCCGGGTCGCGCCACGGCACCCAGAGATCAAATCGTGCGGGCCCCGCTTCGTCAAATGCCCGCCCGGGCCGGGGCCGCCGCCGCTACGCTGTTCCGCCCGCGGCAGGCGGCACCGCACCACGGGGCGCCCGGGGGCCGGCGTCCCCGGGGACGGTGCCGGTCCGGCGTCCTCAGGGGCGCGGGTGGTGCGGATGATCCGGATGGTGCGGCGGATGCGGGGGCGGGGGCGGCAACGTCGTGACGTCCGGCGCCGGTTCGGGCCACACCAGCAGCACGGGGCAGGGGGCGTGGTCGACGACGAAGCGTCCGGCCGGTCCCAGGCTGTGCGGGCCGAGCCGGCTGCGGTCGCCGTCGCGGGCCAGGACGAGCAGATCGGCGCCCTCCGCCGCCGCGACGACCTCCCGCTCCACCCGGCCCGTGCGCTCCAGGCGGGTCGCCGGGCCGTCGAGCCGCCGGGCCGCCGCGTCCAGGAGCTCGGCCGCGGAGGCCGTGCCCAGGGTCTCCAGGAGGTCGCCGGGGTCGGGCTCGGAGCGCCCGCGTCCGAGGAGCCCGGCGAAGGCGCCGTGCGCGAGACCGGGCACGGCGGTGTCCGTGACGTGCAGCAGCACCACGTCCGTCGCCCCGGGGGCGTGCGTCCGTACGGCGTCCACGCACGCGGGCCAGGTTCCCTCGGCCAGCCAGACGACCACCCGCATGTCCATCAGCCTCCGATGACCTGGAGCGAGAGCCACAGCGCCAGCACGGCCGGCACCAGCGCCGCGGGTACGGCGATCAGGCCCAGCCGGGTGAACTCCTTGAGATCGACGCCGTGTTCGTGCTGATGCACGATACGCCGCCACAGCAGCGTCGCGAGGGAACCCGCGTACGTCAGATTGGGTCCGATGTTGACGCCGAGCAGGACGGCCAGCACCGCGCCCGCGCCCGAGTCGGCGGCCAGCGGCAGCAGCACGAGGACCGCGGGCAGGTTGTTGATCAGGTTGGCCAGGACGGCGGCGATCGCGGCGATGCCGAGCAGGGCCGCCGCCGAGTCGCCGTCCGGGAGGAGACCGTCGAGGGCGTCGGCCAGACCGTTGTCGACGACCGCGCGGACGACGATGCCGAGCGCGAGGACGAAGGCGAGGAAGGAGGGCGCCGCCGCGCGCACCACGGTGAGCGGGGTGGTGCGGCGGCGCAGGAGAGCCCGGCCGGCCAGCACGAGGGCCCCCGCGGCGGCGGACCAGGCCGGGTCGATGCCCACGGCCGAGGCGAGGACGAAACCGGCCAGGGTGCAGCCCACGGTGATCAGGGCGAACAGCGGCAGCGCCGGCGCCTCCTCCGCACGCGGAGCGGCCGCGCCCGCCGCGATGTCACCGGCGAAGAAGCGCCGGAAGACCACGTACTCGGCGCCGATCGCGACCAGCCAGGGCAGCACCATCAGCGCGGCGAACCGCGTGAAGCTCAGACCGCTGGCGGTGAACGCGAGGAGGTTGGTGAGGTTGGAGACCGGCAGCAGCAGCGAGGCGGTGTTCGACAGGTGGGTGCACGCGTACACGTGCGGCTTCGGGCGCGCCCCCATCCGCGCCGCCGTCGCGAAGACGACCGGGGTGAGCAGCACGATGGTGGCGTCCAGGCTGAGCACCGCAGTGATCGCCGAGGCGAGCGCGAACACCGCGGTCAGCAGCCGGCCCGGCTGCCCCGCCGCCCAGCCGGCCATCCACGCGCCGCACGCCTGGAAGAGTCCTTCGTCGTCGCAGTACTTGGCCAGGACGAGGACCGCCGCCAGGAAGCCGATCACCGGACCCAGATGCGCCGCCTCCGCGCGGGCGTGGTCCCAGGAGATCGCGCCGGTGGCCAGGACCAGCCCGGCGGCCGGAACCGCCACGACCGCCTCCGGCCAGTTGAACGGCCGGACGACCGCGCACACCAGGACGGCCGCGAGCAGGACGACGGACAGGGACTCGGCGAACGGGCTCGCGAGAGCGGCGGCCAGGGGGGTGCCGGCCGCGCCGGGGACGCCGTGGACGAGCGGGCTGTTCAGGATGGTGTTCCTCCGGGCGGTGATGGCGGCGCCCTCCATCACATCAGACGGGGCGGCGGGGGCCCGTGAAGGCCCTCCCCTCGCGTCGCCGCCCCGTCCGGTCTTCCGCTCAGCACGGGGCGGCGACGACTGATGGCCGAACGGTTCCCCGGACAACGCTCACGCGTCGTCGAACCGGTCTCCGAGCGGCGCCCGCTTGTCGTCGGCCGGTGCCTGAGTGGCACTCACCCGTCCTCGGCGGGTCCCCGAGGGGCGTTCACCCGTCGTCGGCCGGTCCCCGAGCGGCGCTCATTCCTCGCCGAGGAGGGACAGCTCCGCCCAGATGGTCTTGCCCTCCGGGGTGTGCCGGCTGCCCCAGCGCTGGGTGAGCTGGGCGACGAGCAGCAGCCCGCGCCCGCCCTCGTCGAACGTCTTCGCCCGGCGCAGGTGCGGCGCGGTGTGACTGCTGTCCGAGACCTCGCAGATCAGGATCTCGGTGTCGTGGATGAGCCGCAGCCTGATGGGCGGTTCGCCGTAGCGGATGGCGTTGGTGACCAGTTCGCTCACGACCAGTTCGGCCGTGAAGGTGGCCACGGTCAGACCCCAGCGCTCCAGTTGGTCGGCGACCTGCTTGCGGATCGGCGCGACGAGGGCGGGGTCGGCGGGGATGTCCCAGGTCGCCACGTTGGACGGGGCGAGGCCCTGCGTACGGGCGAGCAGCAACGCCACGTCGTCCGGCGCGCCGCCCGCGGGAAGCAGCGCCCGGAGGATCGCGTGGGCCGCCGCCTCAAGATCCCGGGACGACTCCTGGAGGGCGCGGCAGAACAGCCTCAGGCCCGCCTCGACGTCCCGGTCGCGGCTCTCCAGCAGGCCGTCGGTGTACAGCGCGAGCACCGTGCCCTCGGCCAGGTCGAGTTCGGCCGACTCGAAGGGCAGCCCGCCCAGGCCCAGCGCCGGACCGGGCGGCACGTCGATCTGCCGGGCCGGTCCGTCCGGCGGCAGGACGACGGGCGGCGGATGGCCCGCGCTGGCGAGCGTGCAGCGCCGGGAGACCGGGTCGTACACCGCGTAGACGCAGGTGGCGCCCACCTCCCCGGTGGTCCCCTCGGCCCCGGCCTCGACGGACAGCCGTACGACGAGGTCGTCGAGGTGGGTGAGCAGTTCGTCCGGCGCCAGATCGATGTCGGCGAGGGTGCGGACGGCGGTGCGCAGCCGGCCCATGGTCGCCGAGGCCTGGATGCCGTTGCCGATGACATCGCCGACGACCATGGCGACGCGCATCCCGGACAGCGGGATCACGTCGAACCAGTCGCCGCCGACCCCGGCACGCGCCGCGGGCAGATAGCGCGACGCCGCCTCCAGGGCCGCCGTCCGGGGGAGGGACTGGGGGAGGAGGCTGCGCTGAAGGGCCAGCGCGGTCTGCCGCTCGCGCGAGAAGCGGCGGGCGTTGTCGATGCAGACGGCGGCCCGGGCGGTGACTTCCTCGGCGAGCAGCACGTCGTCGGTGGTGAAGGGGTCGGGCCGCCGGAACCGGCTGAGGACGACCACCCCGAGGGTTCTGCCGCGGGCCCGGACGGGCACCGACATCGTGGCGTGGACGCCGTACTCCCGTACGTGTCTGCCGCGCGGTCCGTCCCAGCTCAGCCACTCCGCCAGCGTGCCGTCCGCGTTCGGCGCGACGAGGGGCCGGCCGGCGATCAGCGAGTCGGCCTGCGGCGAGGACACGGGATAGATGTCGGCGTCGCCGGGTTCGAGGACCGCCTCCGGGTTTCCCGCGTTCACCGAGCGGTGGGCGGCGCGGCGGAGCGTGACCGGGGTGGCCGGGGGCCCGACCTCGTACTCCTCGCCGTCCTCCGGGGGGTCGAGCAGGTCGACGCTGACGAAGTCGGCGAGGGCCGGGACGCAGACGTCGGCCAGCTCCTGGGCCGTCCGGGTGACGTCGAGGGTGGTGCCGATGCGCACGCTCGCCTCGTTGACCAGCTGGAGCCGTTCGCGGGCGCGGTGCTCCCCGGTGAAGTCGTGCGCGGCGACACACGCGCCGATCACGCGGCCGTGGGTGTCGGTGAGCGGGGCGATCCGCGCGAGCCAGTGGTGCGCCCGGACCTCGCCGCCGCCGCGCGCGTACGTCTCCACGGAGCGCGCCCGGCCGGACGCGAGGACCTCGGTCATCTCCCGCTCGACCAGTTCGCCGTTCTGCCGGGAGCCGATCTCGGAGGGGCGCAGGCCCCGGATGCGGTCCTCCGGGAGGCCGATCACCTCGGACATCGCGTCGTTCAGGCCGTACAGCCGCAGCTGCTCGTCGTAGACGGCCATGGCGCAGGGTGCCTGCGCGAGGACGGCGCGGACCAGCGGGTCCTGAAGGGCGCGGGGCTCGCGGCCCTCCAGCGGGGTGAGCACGAGCCAGTCCCCGTCCCGCTCCAGGCGGTGGGCGAGCAGCCACACGGACAGGACCCGGCCGTCGCGGTGGCGCAGGGCGAGCACCCCGAACCGGCGGTCGCCGCCGGACCCCGCGAGCGAGCCGGGGGTTCCGGGGGCCAGGAGATCGGCCGCCGGGCGGCCCTCGACCTCCTCCGCGGTGTGGCCGAGGAGCCGGCGGGCGCCCTCGCTCCAGTGGATCAGGGTGCCGTTCCCGTCGATGACCGCCCGTGCGGTGGCGGTCTCGTCGAGAGGGTGGACCGGGCTCATCGTCGCCACTTTCCCTTGTACGCACACTCACAGTGAACAAGCGCGTCGTCCGGGCTCCAGAGTAGTGGCTGGGCGTCTCGCGCACCCTCGAACGCGGAGAGCCGGGACAGTCGTGCGGGCGGGACGGCTCACGCGTGGACGCGTCGGCCGGGGAGTTCCGTGCGCGGGAAGCGTGCGTGAGAACCCGGTGTCCGCGCACGGTTCGCCCGGAACGCGGGGGAGGGGGAAAGCCTTTTCGGCCAGGCCGGGCCGCCGATCGCTTTTGACGCGATTTCAATAAGGCTGAACTCGCTCGTGCGCCTTGTTGACGGAGAGCGTGTTGTGCGAGGGTGAGCCTCCCGCGCTTGGTCAAGGGCCGGGTCTGAATCGCTGTTCGCCATTCCCGGCTGTCGACGGGCCCAAGAGGCCCCCTGAGCGACGGTCGCCGCACGGCCTTCGTCCCCGGCCGTTCTCCCGGCGCTCCGTCAAAAGGTCCACACCAATCGGGATTCCTTTTCGACGGGCAAGCACGTCCTGTGTGCCCCTTGCACCTCGGAAGGAACCCGCTCCCGTGCGCACCCCCCACCCGCCGCTGCCCGACCGTCCGCCGGGCGGATACTTCGGCGAGCCCGACGAGGAACTCGCCGCTGTGCTGAGGGGCGGTTCGGAGGCCGACACCGCCCGTCCCGTCGCCCTGCTGACGGCCAGGCACTGGCGTCCGGCGTACGACTACGCGGTGATCTGCCTCGCCACTTCGTCACGGGTCGCCTCCTTGGTGACCGATGCCTCCTTCCATCACGTCCTGGACCGCATCGGCGAGGGCGAGCAGGCTTTCGCGCTGCGGCCCGAACTCCTCGTGACGGTACGGGACACCGTCCGGACCTGGGCCGCGGACGACCGGATATGCGAGGCCCTGCCGGCCTTGCGCAAACCCGCGGGGGGCCGCGGAATGCGCGCGGCGAAGTCCATGACGGGCGAGAACCGCAAACTCGCCGAACACGCTTTCCTCGGTCTTCCGGGCATGGCCCGGTGCCTGTTGTGGCACACCGAGGTGGAGGCGGAGTCGCTGTCCGTCCCGGCCGGTCTTCTCGGCCTGGAGGAGCCCATCGCGGTCGCCGCCTGGGAACAGGCCCGTGAGCAATTCCGCCAGGCATGTCTGCGGGCCCATCTGGAATTCGCCCCGACCAGGGAATGCCGATTCCACAACCGGCTCCTCGACGCGCCGATCCGGCGCGGCGACGCCCTGCTGCCGGAGGTGCGCCAGCATCTGTCGGAGTGCTCCTACTGCCGCCACGCGGCGGCACAACTCAGCCATTTCGAGGGTGGGCTGGGAGTCCTGATCGCCGAGTCCGTGCTCGGCTGGGGCGCCCGCCGCTACTACGACTCCCGCCGGTCGCGCGGACGGCAGGGGCTGCTGCGGCAAAGCGTCTCCCCGTTCCGGGGCAGGCGGAAGCGAAGCGGTGAGAGCGCCGGCAAGGACGGACGTCTCCCGGACGAGGGACGCCCGTCGAGCCGTGGACGGACCGGAGAGGCCGCGGGCGCCGGGGACGACGCACGCGCGGAGAACGGCGAGCCCCAGGTGGGCCGCGGCCGCTCCGCCGGGCGCGGTGGCCCCCGAGCCGAGGGGCGCTCGGGCAGGGTCGGAGGCCTCGGGACCGAGGACCACGACGGCCTGGGCGGACGTTTCGGGAGCGACGCGCCGTCGGGCGGGGCCGGAGGCTTCGGGAGCGACGGGCGTTCGGGCGTGGGCCGAGGCCCGGGAGCCGACGGGCGCTCGGGGCGGGGTGGACGTCCGGGAGCCGAGGGGGGCTCCGGCGCGGGCGGGGATCACGGAGCCCGCGTGGGGTCCGAAGCGGGTGTGCGTGCCGGAGTGGGCGTGGGGTCCGAAGCCGGTGTGCGTGCCGGAGCCGGCGTGGGGTCCGAAGCCGGTGTGCGTGCCGGAGCCGGCGTGGGGTCCGAAGCCGGTGTGCGTGCCGGAGCCGGCGTGGGGTCCGGAGCGGGTGTGCGTTCCGTGGGCGGTGGGCGAGCCGGTGGGCGGCGGCGGGCTCAGCCCCTGTTCGCCTCGACCGGGCGCCGGGCCGCCAGGCCTTCGGAGGGGTCACAGCAGGCCCTGGTCACCGGGGCCGGACTGTCGGCGGCCCTGGTGGCGACCGTCCTCGCGGTCAGTCTGTGGCCGAACGAGGAGGGCGGCGCCGAATCCGCCGCCGCGAGCAGCAGCCGGACGCTGTCGCCGACCCAGGGGTCACAGGTCCCGCCCGTGATGTCGACACCGTCCACGGCGGCCGGAGTCGCCGCGAAGGGCGAGCGGACCCGGCTGCGCAACGTGGACGCCGACCTGTGCCTCGACGTACGGGACGCGAGGGCCGTGGAGGGCGCCGAGGCCACGCTGGACGTGTGCTCGTCCGCCTGGACCCAGCAGTGGGTGTACGAGAGGGAGGGCCTGCTGCGCAGCGTCGCGGGGCCCGAACTCTGCCTCGACGCGCGGGCCGACGACGGTGTCCTCCTCCTCGGCCGCTGTGCCGTCGAGGACGAGCAGCGGCGCGAGGACCTGCGCTACGACCTCACCGACGAGGGCGAGCTGCTGTCCCGCGGGCGCGACGGGCTGGCCGTCGCGCCCGTGTCCACGGACCCCGGCGCCGACATCGTGGTCAAGGTCCGCGACTACTCCGACATCCAGCGCTGGCGGACCGAACGCCCCTAGGGCGGAGACACCCCAGGGGCGTTCGGTCACGAGACGACGTCCTGGGGCGGCTTGCCCGCGATGAAGTCCGCGGCGTTCTGGACCGCGGCCAGGGCGATCCGTACGAGCGTCTCGCGGGTGACACCGGCGACGTGCGGGGAGAGCACGACGTTCGGTGCCTTGAGCAACCGCAGGGCCGGGGTGGGCGGTTCGGGGTCGAAGACCTTCGACCTCTAGAAGACACTGCTACTTCGGAGCATGCTGTCTGCCACGCTCCGGAAGGAGAAGCCGTGCTGCCGATCCCGCAACGGCCCTGCCTGTACACCCGCCTGTCCTATGCCCCCGACGGCTCCCTGGAGAAGGTCGAGAACCAGGAAGCGGACGGGCGGACCACCGGAGCCCGCCTCGGCTGGCCGGAGTTCTGCTGCGTCTACGTCGACAACTCCCGTTCGGCCTGGCAGCGCAACCGCAAGCGCCCCGACTGGGACCGCATGCTGCTCACCCTCGACCGTGACAGCGGCCGCCTCAACCCGGCCGACCCGAAAGCGTCCCACCACCACGACGGCATCATGACCTACCACGGCGACCGGCTCATCCGGCAGCCGTACGACCTCGAGCTGCTGCTCAACATCGCAGACACCCGGCGCATCCCGCTCGCATCCGTCAGCGGCGTCCGCGACCTGTCCAGCCCCGACGACCGCTTCATCCTGCGCATCGAGGCCGCACAGGCCTGCCGCGAGGTCGACAACCTGTCCCGCCGGCGCAAGCGCGGCTACAAGGCCGACGTCGAGTTGCGCGGCAAGGGCCAGCAGGGCGGCTCCCGCCCGTACGGCTGGGGCGTCCCGACCGGCAGGATGAAGCTGCGCAGCGACCCCGAGACCGGCGAGCAGGTCCTGGTCCCGATCCTGGACTACAACCAGATCGTGCCGGAGGAAACCGAGCACCTGAAGGAAGCGGTCACGAAGCTCCTGGCGGGCCTGTCGATGCGCGGCGTCATGGCGTACATGAACTCCGTCTCCACCACGACCCTGGGCGGTCAGTGGTCATCCCGCACACTGTGGGCGCTGCTGACGTCGCCTCGCCTCGCCGGGATGATCGAGCTCGACGGCATTCTGCACAAGGCCGTGTGGGAGCCGGTGATCTCCAACGAGCAGCGCGAGGCACTGATCGCTCTACACGAGCGGCGGCGGGCCGAGACCCCGAATCCCGGAGCCGGGCGACGGCACCTCCTGTCGGGGCGTGACGTGCTGAAGTGCAACCGGTGCCGCGGTACGCACTGGGGGCGGAAGCCGACGACTCAGAAGGGGCGCCCGCGGCGGGCCAACTACTACTGCCACGAGTGCCGGCTGAGCCGCAGTGACGTCTACCTGGACGCCTACGTTTCGGGTCGGGTCCTTCGGCTGCTCAACTCGCAGCGGTTCCTGACGGAGCTCCAGGCGGCGGCTTCCAACGGCGCGCCCGAGGTGGCCGCGGAGATCAGTGCGCTGGAGGAGCGCAAGAGGCAGACGAAGCAGCAGCTCCAGGACCTCGCCGATCACCCCGATGTCGACCCGGCGCTGGCGGCTCTGGCCCTCGCCTCGTTCGACCGGAAGATCGCGGAGCTGCGGAACAAGCTGGCCTTGAGCTCACGGCAGCGACTGCTGACACGCATGGCTGGGATCAGCCGCGAAGCGTGGGAGGCCGAGCTGATCGACGTCCGTCATGAAGTGATTGCGGCGCTCTTCACGGTCGAGGTGTTCGCGACGGCCCGGCGTGGCCCCGGGTTCGATCCGGACAGCGTGGTGCTGCACCGGAAGTCCCTCAGGGCCACACCGGATGGGTCACAGTCCGAGACAGAGCCCCAGCAGCGGCCTGACGGTGGCGCAGACGTTCAGGGCGGGTGAGTCCGTTGCCGTCGGACGCGGTGACGGCAGCGGAGCGGGAGCGGTGTGAGTGGGCGGCGGTGTGGATGCTCCGCTGGTGCCGGGCGGGCTCGCCGAGGTGTGGCGGGGTGTCGGCTTGGCGGAGGCGACAGTCTGGGGGCTCGGCTCGACGACGGTGGCAACCTTCAGGCCGATGTCGGTAGTCGAGTCCCAGCGGACAGGTGTGGCCGGGTCCGTCGGTACGTCGGTCGGTGCCGGGTCCGACGGATCGGGAGTGTCCGTCGGCGAGCGGCCGGACCGTTTACCGGCATGGGTGACGACGTCGGGCCCCCCGTCGGGCGGTCCTTCGAACCCTGAGCCGGGGACGGTCACCAGTGCGGCGACGACGGCCGCGCTGGCGATGACGGCGGTGCCGGCGGCGACGGCCAGGTGCCGCTGGTTGCGGCGCTGGGTCAGGAAGCCGCTGACGTTCTGGCCGAGGTACAGAGACAGGTGGCCCTTGCGGCGCACCGGAGCATCTATGGGCGTGGCCGGTTGTGCATCCTCCACTTCGTGCAAGTTGGTCTCCGCGACCCAGGTCATCCCGATGTCACGAAGGATCCGTTCACAGTCGCGCTCGACGCGTAGCTGGGCAAGCTGCCGACTGAGTCGCCTCAGTCGCCGGAAGAGCAGCGCGAGCAGGAGTGCGCCGAGTGCACCCGCGAGAATGATCATGTGATCCTCCCCTACGAGCAGCACACGGTTGGCTGAAATGTGTGGTGCAGGAGTAGAGCGTGCGTCAACTTTGGACAACTTATGACGCGTGTAAAAGGATCGTGACCTGTCCGTTATGTAGTTCTGGCCAACGCTTCGCTAGGCGCTACGACCTGGGGCTTTGCTGTTCGACGGGTCGTCGGTGGATCCGTTTCCGTCGTCCTGGGCCTCGATCTGCTCCGCCAGCGTGCGCAGCAGGAGCGCCTTCTCGCGGGCACTGCGCGGGCGCTCGTCGAGAGCGTTCAGGATGACCTTCTGCTGCCACTCTTCGAGCTGGGCGAGCGGCTCGGCCGTCTCCTGTATGGGGGCCGGCGGGGGAACCTTGCTCTGCTCCATCTCGCGCAGGATCTCGACTGCCTTGTCACGGCCCGTGTCGGCCAGGCGGTCCGCGCTGATGCCGAGGGTGAACGCCATCTGAGCCAGCGTCACGTCCGGTGCGATCACAGGGGTGCCCGAGTCGCCACGCCAGCCGCGTTCGATCTGGCGCCAGCGGCTGCCGGAGAAGCGGGTCTCCATGCGGGCCGCCGCGGTCTCCGGGCTCAGCCCGGACGCTTCCCGTACGAGGCGGATGAGCGTCGCCTCCGGCGGTGGGGGTGTCGCCGGTGCTGCCATGGCCGTCGTCCCTGCTCCCGAGGTTATTGGACTTTCTTGAACTGTATCGAACCGAGTTGCCTCCCTGCCTAGGGCTCCCCACACAACCTCCACACCTGGAACGGCTCCGTCGGGACGGCTCGTTGTCGTGTCAAAGAAAGTCAGATCAAGTAGCTCGTACAGGCTTGTACTGTCCGAGGTTGTGTCGTACTGTCTCAGCCATGAGAACGCCACTGGACCCAACGCGCTTGAAGCGCCGGAGGATCGAGCGGGGGCTGAGTCAGACCGCGCTCGCTCATCAGGCCGGGGTCAGCAAGCAGTTGGTCTGCATGGTTGAGAAGGGCACCGCGAACTTCTCGCCGGCGAACCTCTCGAAGATCACCGATGTCCTGGGGTGCGACGTCGACGACCTCGTCCCGGTCAACGAAGCCCGCACCCGTGTTCACCAGCTCATGAGCCTCGTCACGGAAGGCGACGTCACCTTCGGCCCCGGGAGCCTCGGCAAGATGGCCGAACTCCTCGGCTGCGAGGTGGCCGACCTCTCGCCCGAGGACCTGAAGGCGATCGCCGAAGCGCTGGACTGCGAAGTCGCGGACCTGCTCCCGGCGGACGACGCCGCAGAACTCACCGGAAGGCCGGCCTGATGGCGGGCCGCGTGTGCCACACCGCGGACGAGGCCTTCGAGGCCGGATGGAACGAGCCCTGCTCTCACGGCGACGACCCCGGCGAGTGCCCCGCGTGCCGCCTGACCGACGCCGAGATCAGCCGCTTCGTGGTCCTGCTCGGCGGGCTCGCCAAACCGGTCAACACCGGGCGGCTCGCCGCCTGATGACCCACCTGCTCAACGTCGTCTGCGACTGGATCTGCAAGGCCTGCAACCACCGCAATCCGCCGCTGCGGATGAGCTGCCGTCGCTGCCGCACAGACCGGCCACTCGGCTCCTGAACAACGAAGAGGGCCCGCCGTGCACCCGGCGGACCCTCCGGCCCACCACCCATCACCTTGAGAGGAAGAGGTGGACCCGATGCAATCCAGCATCGCACAAGCCACCGCCGCCACCACGGTCCTCGGCCGCGAGATGCGCGACCGCACCCCGGCGGAAGCGGAGCGCGACGACCTCCGGGACCTGCTCACGGTCATCCGAGACGCCCTCGACCTCCCCGCCGACCACCGGCGCGAAGCGCTCCTCAGCGCCCGGGTCATGCTCATCTCCGGCACCTTGCGCGACGTCCTCGACGGATCCCCGCTCATGGGCATCTCGTGGGAGACCGACTTGCTCCGTCGCCTGATCGAAGAGGCGGGCGGCCCCCATGCGTGAGCCCATGAGCGACGCCGAACTCGCGGAGGCACAGCGGCGCATCATGCGCCTGCCGAAGGGCCCCTGGCCCGTCGAGCCGAACGAGTACGGCCTGCCCGACCAGGTCGGCCCGATCGCATTTCTGCAGACCTGGAACACCGACGAGCAGCTGCCCGTCGTCGAGTTCATCGGATGGGCCCGCGACGCCGTACCTGCCTTCATCGGCGAGGTCTCCCGCCAACGCGACCTGATCCGCCGCCTGGAGGGCCAGTTGAAGGCCGCGCGCCGCGAGGAAGCGGGGGCGAGCCGTGGCTGACCACCTCGCATTCCCGTGGGCACTCGACCTGAGCGCCGATCAGCTAGGCGAGTTCATCAACGACCTCTGGGGCGCGGCCGCAGCCGAGGACGACCTCGAAGCACTCACGGCCGTCGAGAAGGTCATCGCCCAGTACAGTCCGGCCGGGGCGCAGGCGTCGGGCCCTCTGTCCGAGCGTGATCTCGCAGTCCTCACCGGACTTGCCTACGGGGCGACGTACGCGGCGCTCGGAGAACGTCTGGGCATCGCCGCGACCACGATCGAGAGCATCGTCCTGGCAGTCTGCCGCCAGCTCGAAGTCCAGTGCTTGTCCGACGCCCTTGAGTTCGCGGGGCGTCGCGGCTGGATCCCGGAACTGCCTGTCCCGGCGTCCATCGGGCGCCGAGTCGGCCGGGGATACAACGCGTGGCGTCGCAACCTCCGCGATCGAGTCGCCGAGATGCGCGCTGCCCCCGGCGAGGCCGTTCCACTCGGCCCCTACAGCTCGTACAGCGGCGCCTGGAACGCGGCCCGGCGCATCACCAAGGGGCTGTGGCCTGAGGTGCAGCCCGCCGGTGCCTTCTCCGCGCAGGTGGTCGTCAGCGAGCCCAACCAGTGGGTCGTCGAGACCCGCTACATCGGCGACCCCACCAGTACGAAGGAGCAGCCGTGATCAAGTACGCCGTCATCTCGGCCGCAGGCGACCTCACCCACCACGAAGGCGAGATCGACTGGGATGCCGTCATCGGCGACGAGGGCAAGGCCCGCGTCGGACTGCGGCGGGACATCAAGGCGAGCGGCTGGGTCAACGACGTCGGCCTCCGCTTCCCGGAGCGCTTCCCGCGCAACGCGGTCGGAGCGTGCGTCCTGGCCAGCTTCGGCGCGGCCATCCGGCCGTACGCCGGCCCCGTCGTCTTCACCGGCTGGGACCCCCGGAACACAGCGCTCGGCCTTATCGAGATCTGCTCGCTGCCCGATCCTGTCGACGTCCTCGACTCGATCCACGGCGACGTCCTCAAGGCCCTCGCCGGACAGACCCCGCGCGACCTCTCCCCGAGCTGGGCGGAGTCGATGCGCGAGATCGCCGAGCACGCCCGCACCGCGCCCTCCCCGACCCTCACCATCCGGTCGGTGACGGTGCGATGAAGACCACCCGCCCGGCGTCAAAGCCGACCGCCGCCTGCGCTCCCACCGCAGGTGCAGCGGAAGCCAAGGCAGGGGAGGGGCCGCGCCGTTCCGCCCCGGTGAACCTGCCTGCGCCGGGCGGGATCCCGACCACTCGCCCGGAGTCAAAGTCCCCGGCCGCCTTCCTCAGGCACCCCGGCGGTACGGAATCCAAGGTCGCCGAGGAGCTGCCCCCTACTGGCGCTCCCGAGACGCGGCCTGCTCCGGGCGAGTCCCAGACCACCCGTACGGCGTCAACGTCACCCGCACCGGCCTCTAGAAAGCCGGTGTCGGGAGCGAAGGCGGGAGAGGGCCTGACCGAACTCACAGGCCTGAAGACCCCGCCTGCGCCGTACGGGTCCCAGACCGCTCGCCCGGAGTCAACGTCACCCGTCGGCGGCATGAGCAGCGCCGCATCGGGATCCAAGGACGGAGAGGACCACAGTGTGAAGCAGGTACCCGTGACCCCGCCTGCTCCGGGCGAGCTCCACTTCCCCACCGCTCGACTCCTGCTGCCGGCAGGGGCACACCAGGACGACTGGCACGCAGCCCGCCGCACTGGAATCGGCGGCTCCGACGTACCCGCCATCCTCGGCATGAGCAGCCACCGTGGCCCCCTGCACGTCTGGCAGGAGAAGGTCGGCCTCCACGTAGAGACGGCGGACGCCCGCCTGGAACGCGCGGCCCGGCGCGGCCACCGACTCGAAGGCCTGACCGCCGAGTTCTTCTCCGAGGAATCCGGCCTGCTCGTCCTCGACGCGCCCGGAACCCTCCAGCACGTCGAGCACGCGCACTGGCTGGCCAACCCCGACCGGCTCACCCTGCGCCCCGACGACGAGCAGGCAGCCGACCCGGGCATCTTGGAGTGCAAGTCCCGCACCTGGCGCTCCGCCAACGCCGAACACTGGCACGGCGACGAAGCACCGGACGCCCCGGCCGTGCAAGCGCACTGGTACCTCACCGTCACCGGATACCGGCAGGCCCACCTCGCCGGCCTCATCGACGACGACCTCGTCTGGTTCCGCCTGGAGCGCGATGACGAGCTCTGCCAGATGCTCGCGGACGCCGTCGACCGGTTCTGGTTCGACCACGTCCTGACCGGCATCCCGCCGAAGGTCGACGGCTCCCGGGCCGCCGCCGAACTCCTCGCCCGCATGTGGGAGGCCGACGAAGAGACCGCGGTCGAGGTCGACCCGGTCGAGGCGCTGTTCCTGAACCAGCGGCGCCGCGAGCTGAAGGACCAGGCCGCGCGTCTGGACGACGACCTGACCGCCGTCGAGAACCGGATGAAGCAGCTCGCCGGGACGGCAGAGATCGCCACCGTCGGCGGCAAGCCCGTCTTCACCTGGAAGGCCAACGGCCAGTTCGCGCACAAGCGGTTCCGCGCTGCCGAACCCGAACTCGCCGCCGCCTACACCCACATGGTCCCGGCCGTCGACACCGACCGCCTCGCCGCCGACCACTCAGAGACCTACCGCAAGTACCGGGCGCGCGTCCTGCGCACGCCCTCGGAGGGATGACCATGTCCGACCTGAAGGGCCGCGTGCAGCAGGCCACCGGCGGAACCGACGACGGGCAGCCCGAGCAGGCCCCGGTCACCGACCTCGCCGTCAGCGACACAGCCCTGCAATGGCTCCAGAGCCGCGCGACCTACTTCACCGACGCGCTGCCCCGGCACGTCGACAAGGCCCACTTCATGAGCGTCGCCCTGTCCGTCATGCCGAACCTGGAGCGCTGCACACACGCCAGCGTCCACCAGGCGTTCCTGGCCTGCGCTCGCTTCGGTCTGGAGCCGGACGGCCGTCAGGCCGCGATCATCCCGTACGGCGAGGTCGCGACATTCCAGCCCATGTACCAGGGCCTGATCGAGCTGATGTACCGGCACCCGCGCATCGACTCCGTGCACTTCGGGTGGGTGCGTGAACGGGACCAGTGGGACTACACGCCCACCGAGCCGTCGCCGAGAGACTTCTTCCACAAGCCGCGCGTGGACCTGACCGAAGAAGAGCGCGGGCCCGTGATCCTCGCCTACGCCTTCGCGTGGATCGACGGCCGCCGCTCGCAGGTCATCATCCTCAACCGGTCCCAGGCTGAGCAGATCCGCAACAAGTACTCGAAGGCGTACAAGAAGGCCGAGCGGAACAACACCAAGGACTCGCCCTGGCACACCGACTTCGACGCCATGTGGGCCAAGTCCTGCGTGCTGCGCCTGCGGAAGGTCGTCCCGACCTCGACCGAACTCGCCGAGCTCGTGGAGATGGACGACGACCTGGACGACACCACGTCCGCGCCCCCGGTCATCCGAGGAACAGTCCTCGCCCGCGACGACCAAGCCCCCGGCGAGGACAGCGCGGACCGCCAGCCATGGCCGACGACCGCCACACCCGGCTCCGGCGCCCGCGAGGCCGGTGAGACGGAATGACCGCCGCCCACAGGGAAGCCCTGGCCCGCTACTTCAGGCGGCGCGGCACCCCCGCCTTCACCACCGAGTCGTACACCCGGCAGGGCATGCTCGACGCCCTCCGGGAGGCGCGGCGCCACCGCTCCGGCGACGCACACGTCCGCTTCCTCGGCCAAGCCGCAGCGACCTTCGTCCGTGACCTCACGGAGGTCGTTGACCTTCCGCCGGCCGACATCGCGACCGTGCTACTCGCGGCGGGCGGCGCGGTCGGAGTCTTTGCCGAGCTCCACGGGTTCAACGGGACCGATATCGCCGGTCTCCTCCAGTACGCCGCCGACGACCTCGACCGGGCCGCGAAGGCCGGTGAGCAGCCGTGACCGAGAACACGACCGAGGAAGCCATGGCGCGGGCGCTGATCGAACGCGGCTACCGAACGATGACGACCGAGACGTGGTCCCGGCAGAGCGCTCTTGACGCACTCGCAGAGCAGCGGCGGCGTCACCCCGACCATCCCCGTCGGAGGGCACTCGACGCGCTCGCTGATGTCCTGGCGGACCGGCTCGTTGGGCACGCCGGTGTCACCCCGGAGGACATCGCCACGGTGCTGCTTATCGCCGGGGCCACCGTCGGCGCACTGGCCGTCATGCACGAGCTTCCCGGCGTCGTCGCTTCGGAGATCCTTCAGGTCACCGCGGCCGAGCTGGATCGTCGCGGGAAGGCCGGTGAGGGGAAATGACCCGCCCCGCCTTCCACATCACTGTGCACGGCACGCCGGGCCCCCAGGGCTCGAAGACCCGCAACGCTGCGGGGGCCCTGTACGAGTCGTCGGCCAAGGTCAAGCCGTGGCGCGAGGCCGTGAAGTCGGCTGCTCTCGACGTCCTCTCGTACGACATCTGCTGGTCGCCTCTCCGCGAGGCGGTCCGGCTGGAGGTCGTGTTCACGCTGCCCCGCCCGAAGAGCCACTTCGGCACCGGCCGGAACGCAGGCCAGGTCAAGCCGTCCGCCCCGCAGTACCCGACCGGCAAGCCGGACACCGACAAGCCGGACACCGACAAGCTGCTCCGCTCCACCCAGGACGCCTTGAAGGACGCCGGCGTGCTCGTGGACGACTCCGTCGTCACCGACACGGCCGCCGAAAAGCGGTACGTGCTCACCGGCGACGACACCCTCTCGCACCCCGGCGCCGTCATCCGGATCTGGCGCTTGAACACCCCGAAGGAGGCTTCGTCATGACGCAGTTGAAGTTCGACGCGAGAGTCAGCGCGTCGGCACAGGAGGCGCTGGAGTCGCACGTCCGGCCCATGTATGACCAGCCCGGCAGCCGCCGCATGGCGATCGTCGAGTTCGCTCACATCGAGCGGATGGAACCGGCGCCCGGCACCGAGAAGGAGCCTCAGGTCAAGGTCCGCATCGTCGGCCTGGAGGTGCCGAACAAGGACCAGGAGCACGCGGTGCGCGACGCGCAGCGCTTCCTCCACCTCCAGCGCACCGCGCGCGGCACCCTCGACGACGAGGGGCAGTTGGAGCTCTCCGAGTCCACGCTGCGCCTGACCGGCGGGATGCTCGCGTTCATCGAGACCGCTCGGCTCCGCGCGGGTCTGGAGCACTGGCGGGAGTACGCGCGGCGCATCCAGCACGGCCCGGAGCTGACGGTCACCGAGATCCGGCACGAGATGCAGGCCCTCGCCGACGGGCTCACCGCCGTCCTCAACACCGCTCGCGAGCACGGCGAGAGCGAGGGCTGACTGTGTCCGTCTTCGTCGCAGGCCTCCGGTTCGGCGCCATGTCCGGCGCCCTCACGTACGGCATGAGCAGCTTCGACGGCCCCCTCGCCCTCGGTACGGCCGGTGTCGCCTGCGTCCTCACATGGATCGGCGGCGCCTCCATCTTCCTGCCCCGCCGCTGACCCCACCCCCAACCCGACTGCCCCTGAAGGGAGGTGACCCCATGCCTCAGAAGGTCCGCGTACCGCTCCGCGTCGTCGTCGGCCACTACACCGACGCGGCGATCCCCGTGTACGTGAAGGTGGCCGCGCTGTCGCGGCGCGAGAGCGGCTGCGAGGCCGGGGTCGCCTACCTCGGGGGACTGCTCGGGCTGGGCAAGTCGACGGTGGAGCGTGCCCTGACGCAGCTCATGCGCCCGGCGCCCGACGACGACATTGCCGAGGTCACCAGCTACCGGCGCACCCACCGTGGCGGCCGCGGGCACACCGCGGTCCGCAGGGTCCGTGTCGCCTCGCGCACCGAGCACGGGGCCTGGGTCCCGACCCGGGCGGCGGAAGCGCTCAGCCCCCGCCAGCTCCGCGCGTACGCCGCCTTGTCGTACGCCACGGCGACGGGCCATCACCTGACGCTCGCCGACCTCGGCCAGGTCCTTCGCCACCGGTCCGGGAAGAAGGCCGGCCAGCCCCTCGACCCGCGCTCGGTCCGGGCCATCCTCCGCGGCCTGGAGGACCTGGGGTGGATCAGCGTGGACCGGCGGGCCGGATACCGCGGCCGCCACCTCTACACCGTCTACGACGAGCCCACGCACCCGGCGCTCACTGCGGACGGTGAAGAGGGATCGGGTGGGGATCTTGACGGGGGATCCCTCGCGTCTAAGGAAGACCACGAGACTGACTCACCGGATGATCAACCGCCCACCGCCGCCCTTGGTATCCGCCGTAGGCGAGAGCAGGTAGTAGCGCGAGAGCCTGTGGAAAACCCGCAGCTTCCCGCCGCGTACCGCCGCCCGTACGCGGGGCCTGCGCTGAGTCTCGCTCCGCGGATCTGGCGAGTCCTCGAACCGGTGAAGAGCCTGCTGTCGGGCCTGGCGCCGTACGTGGTCCGTGAGCTGGCTCGGGAGATCGGCCGACAGCTCGGCGAGGGCCAGGAGCCGCAGCGGCTGCGCCAGCGGCTGGAGTTCCGTTACGCCTCCACGGACACGATCCGTGACCCGGGCCGGTGGCTCCTCGGCCCGGGCATCGTCCGCCGCGGCTGCGGTCTGACCGCTTGCGAGTCGGGGCGGATCTGGCACACCGGCCGTGCGTGCGACGTCTGCGCCCGCGACCGTGCGGCCGCCGCGCGGCTCCGCCAGATCGCGGGCGAACTCGCCGAGCGGGAACGGCAGCTCGGCATCCACGCCCCCTACCGGCTCGCGCCCGGCCCCGAGCCAGCCGGGAGGCCGCCGTGGACGTGAGCGACGTTCCCCGGCCCGCGACGCACCAGCTCCTCGCCCTCGCGGCCGCCGCCCGACCGGACTGGTCAACAGACCACCTCCGCGACGTGATCGCCCAGGCCCGCTGCCGGGACTTCACCTGGGGCCGACTCCTAGTCGCCGTCGCCCAGCTGATCGCCGACCCCGAAGCCGAACCCCCCGACCTGCTGGCCGGATCACCCGACGCCTGGCGGTACCGACCCCGCCCGGCACCCGACACCGCGCACCGCGGAGCAGCTGCCGCCCGGGCGGCCCTCCACAACACCGACACCGACTGAGAAGGGAGGCGATGGCGATGACCGCAACGATGCACATCGGCCGTCGCATCACCCCGCTCCACCCGCTCGCCACACTCCGCACCCGCTGGAACGCGTTCGCACTGGCGCACTTCCGCCGCGTGCAGACCGCCTACTTCCAGCAGCTGCACGACGCGCTGCCGCTGGACGACCCGGACCGGCACGTCCTGGACGCCCCGGCCTTCGAGGCCGCCTTCGCCGGCCTCGCCGTCGACCACCCCGACAAGGTCACCCCGGCCGACGGCGGCCAGGCCGCCCGCGACGCCGACCGCGAGCAGCTGCTCCTCGCCGCCTGCGACGCCTGGTTCCGCGAGATCCACGGGCCCGAGCACCGCTGGAGCCCGCGCCTGCTGTCCCGGTACGAGCGGCTGATGGTCAGCGTCAGCACCTGCTTCCACCCCGGCGGCCCGTCATGACCGCCGCCATGGAGCGCCTGAGCAGCGGCGACACCGTGCGGATCCGGGAGGAGCTGCACGAGATCACCGGGCACACCCTCGCCGAGGTGCGGATCACCCGGGTCCGCTGGCCCGCAGGCCTCCAGTGGGTCGCCCTGCCCCTCGTCGCCCGCCTGAAGCCCACGCCCGGCCGTCGGGAAGTCCCCCTCGGCGAGGCAGGCCTGCACCGGACGATCGCGCACCTGCTCCGCAATGCCTTCCCGCACGCCGACTGGTCGCTCGCGCAGGACTACGACGTCACCACCGGCGTCCTGCGCGAGCACACACCCCGCGTCCCCTCCTGCCTGACGAGTGATGCCCGATGAGCCGCCCCAAGTCCCGCCCGAAGCCCGACCACCAGCACGCCGCCGAGCAGGCCCGCCAGATGCCCGGCACCTGGGTCCTCGCCGGACCGTACGCCTCGACCGCGAACGCCAAGGTCGCCGCACTCCACGTCCGCCAGGGCGAGCGAGGCCGGCTGCCGGCCTACACCCCGGCCGGAGCCTTCAAAGCGCGCAGCGAACTCACGCAGGAGGGCGCCGACCTGTGGGTCTGCTTCACCGAAGCCCCGACGGACGGAGGAGAGCAGTGACCTACCACAACCACCTGTACGACGGCATCGGCTCCCAGCCCGAGGAGACACCCGAGCAGCAGCTCGCCGCGGAGAACCGGCGCCTGCGCGCTCTGAACGCCGCGCTCACCGAACGCCTCGAAGGCCTTCAGCGCGACAACGAAGGCGCCTACCGCGACCTGGCGGCCGCCAACGGCGGAGCCCGCTTCGACCGCACGGACCCCTTCCCGCCAGAGCCGCCACGAAAGCTCGGCCAGGTCCCCATGCCGATGCCGCTCCCGTCCGCCCTGAGGAGATTCTGGTGATCGCCTACGCCCTCGGCTCCGTCGGCGTCCTCGGCACGGCGGCCCTCGCCTACTACCTGGCCCCGGCAGCGCGCGGCGCTCACCGATACGTCGTCCCCCGCTCCGAACTCCGCGCGGAAATCGTCCGGCTGGAGGCGAAAGCCGACGCCCTGGTGTGCACCCTCACCCGGGCCGCCATCGCCGTTCACGTCGCCCGCGCGGACCGCGAAGAGGCCTGGGCGATGCTCGGCCAGGCCGAAGGGCTCGTCGCCGACCTGGAGAAGAAGGTCGCCGACCGCGACGAGCTCCTCGCCGAGACGGTCCGGCTCCAGGCGGAACTCGACAACGCGCGATCCATGCGGCAGTTGTCCGCCGGACCGCGCCCGCCCGATGACGCCTCCGCACTCCCGGACGACGTGCAGGAGTTCATCGCCACCACAGCCACCGCCTGGCGCGCCCGCGCCTGACCCCGCAAGCACCGCCCGCCGCCGGGATGACACCGGTCCCCGGCGGCGGGCGGCACCAACAAGGAGAAGAGCACCATGTTCGGACGCTTCAAGAAGACCGAGCCCGTCCAGCCCGCTACGGCCCGCGCCCTCGTCTGCCCGCCCCTCACCGGAGTTCCCGCCGGCCTCATCTCGCTCGCCAAGACCGCCGGCACCTCGCTGGAGAAGGCGGGCGTCCCCCAAGGGCTGCGCGCCGCGGTCTACCTCGTCGTCGACCGCTCGTGGTCGATGCGCGGCTACTTCGCGGACGGCTCCGTCCAGGGCCTCGCGGACCAGGCGCTCGGCCTGGCCGTGAACCTCGACGACGACGGCACCGTCCCGCTGGTCCTGTTCGACAGCCAGCCGTACCCGATCGTCGACATCAGCCTCGACAGGTACCAGGGCGTCGTCGCCGACCAGCACCAGCTCCACGGCGGTGCGCCCACCATGGGCGGCACCCAGTACGCGATCGCGATGAAGGCCGTGATCGAGCACTACCGCAACTCCGGCGCCGCGGACCCGGCACTGGTCGTCTTCCAGACCGACGGCGCCCCGCAGGACGCCGACACCACCCGCCTCCAGCTGGCCCAGGCCTCGAAGCTGCCGATCTTCTGGAGCTTCGTCGGGTTCGGCCCGGACGAAGTCGACTTCCTGAAGCAGCTCGACCGCCTCCCCGGCCGCGTCGTCGACAACGCCTCCTACTTCCACGCCGGAAGCCGCCCGCGGAACCTGCCCGACAGCGTGCTCTACGACGGCATCACCGGCGAGTTCGGCCGCTGGCTGACCGCCGCCCGCGCCAAGGGGGTCCTGCCGCGATGAACGGCTGCCCCATCTGCCACAAGCCGTTCCCCTGCCTCGACCACTAGAAGGACCCACCAGCCATGAGCCTGCACAAGCCCGGCCTCCGCACCGTCGTTGCCTCCCTCACAGCCGTCGTGGTGCTCAGCCTGACCGCCGCCTCGTGCGACGACAACAAGGCCTCCGAGCCGTTCAAGGACGCCCCGCGCAGCCACGTGAACAACGGCTCCGCGATGGACGTCGTCCGCGGCTCAGACGGCTTCACCAACCTCGGAACGAAGTGCGACCACGGCAATCGCGTCTACGTGGCCTACCACGGCGACGGCGCGTACGCCGCGATCGCCGTCGTCCCTCAGGACCCCACCTGCAACTAGACCTCCGGCGCGGGGCCGCCCGGCCCCGCGCCCGACAGGGAGCCCTCCATGAAGAAGCAGCCGCCCACACCCATCACGGCCCCGCTGACCACCACGACGCTCAGCGAAGTCGTCGCCGCCGATCTCGGCATCACGACCGAGGAGGCCTATCACATCGTCGTGACCGTGTTCTCGGCGATCGGCCGCGCTCTCATCGCTGGCCACAAGGTGGCGGTCACCAACTTCGGCACGTTCCTGCCGTACCGCACGAAGAAGCGCAACAGCCGCAACCCGCAGACCGGGGAGAGCCTGATCGCCCCAGCCCACAGGGCCATCCGGTTCCGGATCTCGCCGACGCTCTCAGCGGCCGTCCGGACCCGAACCCGACGGTTCAGCATCCGCAAGCAGCCCAAGCGCACTGCGGCCGCGGCCGCGACGGGCAGCAAGTGACCCGCCGTGGACAGCACCAACGGGCAGGTCCCCGGCACCCGCACCTCACCACGTGACTGGCGCTCACGCGCCCAATGTCTCAAAGACCCCGACCTGTTCTTCGCCCGGGAGACCCAGGTCGTAGCCCGGAAGGTCTGCATCGGCTGCCCAGTCCGCGTCGAGTGCCTGGACGACATCCTGGCGACCGAACGCGGCGAGCCGGACAACCGCCGGCACGGTGTCGTCGCTGGCCTGACAGGACGGGAGCGGTGGCGGCTCGACCCCACCGCTCCCGGGCACGGCGACGACGGAGCGTCGCTCCTCGACCTGGACACACCCGACCCGAAGTGCGGCAGCCACGACGCGATGATCCGGCACCTCAGCAGAGGAGCCCAGGTCGACGCCGAGTGCTGGACCGGCCTCCAACACCGCGAGCGCCAGAACCAGTTCAAGCGCGGCCAACCGGAGCCCGCACTGGCCGCCGTCCCTGAACCGAAGCGCCGCCGGAAGGCAGAGCCGAAACCGAAGCCGGAGCCGGCGCCTCAGCCCCGGCCCGAGCCGGTGGCCCGCATCGGACTTCCGCTCGGGGCGACGACCAAGGAACGGCACGTGTACCGGCTCTGGTCCGAGGGCCTGCCCGACCTCCACATCGCCCGCCGCGCCGACATCAGCACCCAGGCCGTACGGCGGGTCCGCGACACCTACGGACTGATCGCCAACCCGCCCACCGCGAAGGCCTCGTAGCCCACACCCACACGGAAGAGACATGGACCCCTTCGTCATCGCCGGCATCGCCTGCGGCCTGATCGCCCTCGTCACCCTCGCCTTCGGCGACAACGACGCCTGGTTCTTCGGCCTCATCGCGATGGCCTGCCTGCTCGGCTCAACCTCCGAGGTCTTCAAGGACCACCGGTTCAACGCTCTCGTCTTCCTGCTGTTCGGCACGCTGTTCGCCGGCGTCGCCCTGCGCGCCGTCTTCGCGGCCCGCCGCGCCCGGAAGGGCTGAGCCCGATGGTCACGCTCACCACCCGCCAGATCCTCCTCGTCGGCGCCATGGGAGGAGCGGGCCTCGCCGTCGGCCTGGCCCTCGTCTTCGCCGTGGTCTTCGGCACGGCCACCGCCTACTCCCGGCTCCTCGACCGCCTCGCAGCCTGGCGCACCCGCCGCCCGGCGCGGATCGAAGCACGACGAACCCGCCGCGAGGACCGCAAGACCTGCCGGGCCATCGAGGCACTCGGCACCACCGACCACCCCACCGACCTGTAAGGACACGCAACTCCCATGCACTACGGATCACTCGCCGCCACCGGCGCCACCATCACCATCGGCGGCATCGTCTTCGACCAGCTCCGCCTCGTCGTCATAGCCGTCGGCCTGGTCGTCGGCGGCGCCCTCCTCATCCGCGCCGGCTTCCGCCGCGGCAAGACCCCGAGCGACATCTGATGGCCGCGCCCCGCGCCTGGTGGGCAGGCCGCAGACGCAACCTCCTCCTGGCCGCCGTCCCCCTCACGGGGGCGGCCGCCTGGGCCATCGAGCACGCCATCGCCACCGCGGCCGCCTTCACCGGCCACGGCAACTCGATGGCGTTCGCCTGGCTGGTGTCCTTCCTGCTGCTGTGGTGGATTCCGCTCTGCTGGCTGGAGAAGCCGACCACTGCCAACCCGCGCCAGCAGCGCCACCTCGACGCCCTCGTCGTCACCGTCCAGGTCCCCGCCTACAACGAGGACGAGCCCGCCCTGAAGGCGTGCCTCCAGTCCGTCTTCGACCAGACCCGCCCCGTCGACCGGATCCGCGTCGTCGACGACGGCAGCATCGACAAGGCGACGAACACCCCCATCACCTACGACAGCACGAAGGCCTGGTTCCTCGAGGAAGCCGACCGCCGCGGCATCCACGCCACCTGGGACCGCACCGTCAACCGCGGCAAGCGCCACGCACAGATGCACGTCCTGGCCGACGACCCGGGCGACATCTTCGTCACCCTCGACTCGGACTCGATCCTCGACCGCGAGGCCGTCGCCGAAGGCCTGAAGCCGTTCAAGGACCCCAAGGTCCAGTCCGTCGCCGGATGCGTCATCGTCCTCAACTCCCGGACGAACCTGCTCACCCGGATGCTGTGCATGCTCTACACCCCCTTCACCTGCGGCTTCCGGTCCGCGCAGTCCGTGATGAAGCGGGTCATGGTCAACAGCGGCACCCTGGCCTTCTACCGGGCCGACGTCGTCCGCGCCCACGCCGGGAGCTACGAACACGAGCGCTTCCTCGGCCGGCCGATGCAGATGAACGACGACTCCATGCTCACCATGTACGCGATGCTCGCCGGGGACACCGTCCACCAGCCGTCCTCGCTCGTCTTCACGCTGGTCCCCGAGACCTGGAAGCACTACCGCAACCAGTCCATGCGCTGGATGCGCGGTACCTTCGTCCGCACCTTCTGGTGGATGAAGTACATGCCGCTCACCGGCGCCGGATTCTGGATGCCCATCGCCGAGCTCCTGCAGCTCCTGCTGTCCGTCGTCATCCCGGTCGCCCTGGTCGCCGACCCCGTCCAGCGGGCCCACGCGGGCACGCTCGCCTGGTCCGTGGTCCTGGTCGCCCTCGCGATGAACTGGCTGATCGCCCTCAGGTTCCTGATGGTCGCCCGCGACGACGAGCCGCTGTCCTTCCACATCTGGCTCGTGCTCCTGGCCCCGCTCGCCGGCCTCTGGCGCATGTTCGTCCTGCGCCCCATGCACCTGTACGCGATGGTCACCTGCTGGAAGGTCAGCAAGTGGGGCACCCGCGACGCCGTCGAAGTCCCCGCGGCCGCGAGCGTCGACGACGACGCCGCGCAGGCGCTGCCGGACGACGACACCCTCCGGCTCCCTCGCATCCCGGTCGCGAAGCTCCTCGACCCGGAGACCGAGACGACGCTCACGCTCCCCATCCCGCGGCCGCGCGAAGCCTGGTCACCCAGGCCTGAAGGGACATCGCGATGAGCGACAGCGCGCATCCGGCGCTCGCCACGTTCCGCGTGTACCGCGACCGAGACGTCTCCGGGATCTCCGGAACGGGCGTCATCGCCGAGGGCTGCCAGTTCTCCACCGGGTGGGTCGTGACCCACTGGCTCGACCAGCCGCCCATGAACGAGCCGAAGACCGACGTCTGGTACCACAAGGGCACCGGCCCCATCACGAAGGTCCACGGCCACGGCGGCGCCACCAGGATCGTGTGGACCAGCGAGGAGGACCAGGCGCGCCGCAAGCTCGCGGCTGGCATCGTCCAGGCCTTCGACGTCCCCCCTGAAGCCGTCGGCGGCCAGGCCGAGATGGACTGCCTCCTCGAGGACCTCGAACGCCGCCTGAAGGAGACGTCGCACTCCTTCGAGCAGGACTACAAGGTCATGGACGGCTTCGGCAGTGTGCCGGGACCGGTCCAACTGACCGGGTACACGTCCGAGTACGTCGACGCCATCGCGCCCATGCTCGAAGGCCTCATAGCCCGGCGGAACCGACTGCGCGCCGCCCTTGGCCGGATCTACTCACTCGCCGGGTCCTGGCTCTCCGCACACGGCTCTTCGACCTTCCCCGTACAGACAGCCGGCGCCGTGCTACTCACCAACCTGGACGAGGCAACCGGAACGCGGAACGTCGTCCACCCGGACCAAGACGCCCAGGTCAGCGCACCGCAGGAGGTGGACGACAATCTGCGTGCCGTTGAATGCTCCGCCCAGCACCATGGCTTCCCCGGCGACCACCGCCAGTGCATCCGTGCAGGGCAGCATCGCGGCGACCACATCGACGAGAAGGGCTTCCACTGGTCCGACACCGTCGCCGTGTACCCCGTGACCGTCCTCGCCCCCGACAGTCCCAGCGGCGCAACGACCGCCTGGACCGCGCCGGGCTCGCCGCGCAGCCTCGGCGACTGGAGGAAGTCCACGTGCGTGCCGGTTCCCGACCAGCACGACCGGGCCTCGGACAGCTGCTCCATCCCGGAGCACGCCTGCCCTGCATGCGGTGACTGCGTGCACCAACACCCCGCTGCCGACACCTGCGGCGCCGGGACCGGGGTCCCGCTGCACCAGGGGTGGCTCGCCGGCATCGAAGTCAGAGAAGCCTGCCCGTACTGCCCGGGCGGGCCGATGTTCGCCCGGCACCTGCTCGGCGCCCACATCCAGGAGACCCACGCCCGGGTCCAGGCCGTGCTCGCCGCCGGCGAAAGCCTCGACGAACGCCTCCCCGACCCGGAGTCGAGCTGCCACGTCCCGCACGAGATGGAGCTCTGAATGTCCCAGGAGCCTCCCGGGTTCTTTATCACCCCCAGCGCCGCCCCGCGCCTCCTCTACGCCCACAGCGACGGCCAGGGCACCACAACGTCGACCGCATCCCGGTCGACGACCCCCGCGAACGCGCACTCTGCCGTGCCCTGCTCACCCACGCCCTGCAACTCCTTGACGAAGCGGAGGCCTGAAATGGCACGCCTGATCAAATCCGCGAGCGTCGACCGGCTCCTGCTCGACCGCGGCCTCGAGCGCAGCGAGTTCGAGGGTGGTGACTGGGACCCAGGGTTTCGCGTCGCCCAGGCCGGCCGCCGCGCGGTCCATGTCTTCTGGGACGGCCCGGGCGAGGCAGACCAGCTCGAAACCATCACCGCCGAGTTGCGCGCCGCGGGCCTTCACGTCGTACCGACTCAGCAGGATCGCGGCGGGCGCCGGCGGCTGGAGGTGACCCGCCCGTGAGCGAGCGACGTGTCATCGACTGCGAGGCGTTGTGGGAGGCGGCAGAACGGACGCCCGGCTTGCTCGACGCTGTCCGGCAGTGGTGCCGCCAGAACGGCATCGACCCGAGCAGCGTGCCGGTGTCCTCCGACATGGTCATCGAGGACAGCGCGTTCGGGCTGGTCATCCGCTACGACGCGTTCCTCTTTGACGAGAACGGTCGGCGGTACGTCGACCCGGAGAACCCCGGCCACCCCGCGATGGCGGAGCGCACCGTCGTGCTCGTCATTGCACCGCCTTACGAGTGGACCCACGGAGGCGAAGCGTAATGACGACCCTGGCCCCCGAACCCGTCGCCACGGACCAGCACGAAGAAGACACCACACACGCCCTCTGCTGCTCAGAACAGGAAGCGCTCTGCCGCGCCGACGTCAGCGAGGAGCCGTTCACCAGCAAGTTCACCGACTGCCTCCCCTGCCTGTTCACCGAGTACTGCCCGCGCTGCGGGAAGCGCACCTACATCCACGGAGGTGATGCATGAAACCCAGCTTCACCCGCGGGTTCCGCCTGCACCTGCCGGGCGGCCGTTTCCTCGACGGCGCCGAGTTCCCCTCCGGCCGCTCGCTCGTCGTTGATGACCCCGAGCACGGTCTCGCCACCGCGGCGACGTCGATGGAGCAGCTGCTTGGCAGCTATCACGGATCCCGCGTCGAGTGGCCCGGCGACCAACTCGTGCCGAGTGTGCTCTTCGAGGACTTGGCCGCGTCCGCTGCAGAGCTCGCGGCCGCGACCCCCAGCCCGGCTGCGAGCCGTGCGGTCGCGGCGCTTGCGCGGCTCAGCACCTACCTCGGCCACGACGTGAGCGCGCGAGCGGCAGAAGCACGGCCACCGCGCGTGACCTGGCACGTGGAAGCCGCCGCTGGCGATACCTGGCTCCAGGCGACCCGGCCCGTCAGCGCTCGCGCCAGCGCCGAAACAGCGCTCACCGGCCGCCGACAACGGCACCCCGACCGTGAGTTCCGCATCGTCCGAACCACCACCACGCACATCGTCGAGGAGTCCTGATGGAAGCCGACCACCACATCATCGAGATCGACCGCCATGTGTGGACGCTGAAGGCCCCCGCACACCACACAGAGGTCGACAAGACCATGTCCGTCGCCAATCAGGAGCGCAGTCTGCTGACCGCCGGAGGCTCATGGGCCGGGGACGTGTTCCTGTCCGGAGACGACCAGCACGTCGTCGTCTCCTTCGACGCCCGGCGCCCCGACAAGACCACCACCAGTGCGGCGTTGGACGCCGATGAGGAGGTTCGGACGGATGGTTGAGAGCGGCACGGCACCACGCTCACCAATGGGGCGCTGCCAGCACACGACGAGCGGCATCCACGAATCGCTGGGTTGCTACGTCGAGTTCTCCGCTTGCTGCCGCGTAAGCACTCGTTCGCTCAGCAAAGTTGAGACCTGGCGCGCGCATCGCATTCGCCTTAGCCAGAAGGGTGTCGTGCACCGCCGCTGCATGCTCCATCATCTCGTCCGGGCCGGTGATCTTCACGGAGGTCACGGCACGTTGGAGGGCACTCAGAGCTTCGTTGGCTGGCGCCCACAACCCCCTGTGATCGCCTTCGTCCCGCCACTCGGGCTGCACGCGCGCGAGGATGATCGGGCCAAGAGCGGAGGTCACTTCGTCACATCGGTCGAGTACCGCAGCGAAAGCGAGGCGCCGCTCCTCTCGGAGTCGATGGCGTACGTCGACGGTCTCCTGGTCGTGGACCTGTTTGCGGCCGGCTCGTGCTTGAACGAAAGCCCCGCCGAGCGCGCCAGCCAGGGTGCCTGCAATACCCAACCCAGCCGCCCAGACGGCAGCCTCCCCTTGATCCATGCCGCACATCCTGCACGACCGGAGGCGGCCAGTGCAGACGCTTGACCGCCTGGTCGCCGACCTCCTCGACCGGTACACCGGCGACGAGGAGCACCCGGGCGACGGCGGCCCGGGCCTCATCCGCCGGCTGGACACGCTCGGCCTGCGCACCCGGCAGCCTCCGCAGGGCGGACACGCCCCGCCCGGGTCGCGGCCGCCGACGTCTCTGGAGGCGGTGTCCTGGTCTCAGCGCATCAAGGTCGACGCGATCGGACTGGACATGCAGCTCCGGCAGTCGGCCCGCACCCAGTCCTGGTACCGGGCGCTCAAGGCCATTCCGCCCGGGGCCGAGAACGCGGACCGGGTGGGCGAGGTGACCCGAACAGTGGCCCGCTGGCACGCCACCGTGCTGACCGTCCTCGGCCTGCGCGGACCGTCCCGCCACTTTCGCGAAATCGTGTGCCTGGCCTGCGGCCAGAAGACCGTGTACGGGCGCGCGGACGACGACCGGCCGCGCGCCTGGTGCATCAACGACGAGTGCCGGGACGGCGATACGGAGCAGCCGGCCCGGTACGAGGGGACGCGGCTGTACCTGCTGACGGAGAACCGGGTGTCCTGACCTCAGTCGCTCCGGTCGCTGCCCTGGCCGCGGGTGGGCGGCCGCCGGCGCTCGATGCCCGCCTCCCGAGCGATGCGGCGGAAGTACTCGTCGCTGTAGCCGGTGAGGCGGGCGAGGTCGCCGACGGTGGCGCCGTTCTCGCTCATCTCCCGGATGGCCATCTCCCGGATGGGGTCCTTCAGTTTCGCGAGGGCGAGGACGGCGCGCCGGTTGTTGCTGAACAGTCGCGCGGCGTCTTCCGGCGGCTGGTAGTTGCTGCGGGCCATGCGGTCCATGATCGCATCACGCCGGGGACTCGGCGCCGGGCTGTCGGCATGTGTAAGCATGTACAACCACCCCCTAAAAGATCTCGTACTTTCTTTGACATTTCTCTTCCTTAGGGCAACAGGTTGGCCTATTCTTATTAGTGAAGCAAGGGCCTACGAAGCCAAGGGGGAGTCATGAACGCGCTGCTCAGCCACAGGATCACGGTCGCCGAATACCTCGTGCAGCGTGGCCTCCCGGCTGACTGGCGCTTCGGTTCCCCGTTCGGCCGGGTCGCGGCGCGGATCTACCGCACCACCTACCGCTCCGAGCCCGCCCGCGCCTTCCGCTTCATCAACGGCCGCTTCCGCCGGGTCATGGCGTACCGGCCGTCCGAGCTGCACGTCCTCGCGACCGCCTGGGAGCAATACGGCCGTACCGCCGGTGCCCGCCCCACCCCGGCGCCCCGCCCCACCCCGGTCACCTTCCGCTCGTCCGGCGACGCCATGCGGTGGACCCCGGGCGCCGGACCGATCCGCAACCACCCGTAACCCGCACGTCGTCAGGAGTCATGTCCGACACGCTGCTCAGCTCGCTCGACCTGATCGAGCCCGGCGACCTGGTGATCTACACCGGGTCCATCCCGTCCCTGCACGGTCTGTGGCTTGCCATCCCGTGCCCCTGCCGGATCTGCGAGGCCATCGACGCGTTCGGCCTCCCGGACACCCGGTTCGCGCTCGGCGACCCGTGGGGCCAGCGGCCCGGTCCGCACCACGTGCGGCGCGAGTCCATCACCCGCTCGATCGCCTGCACCTGAGACCGGTGCGCGGCCGGGGCCCGAGACCCGGCCGCGCACCACCCATCGACCGCACCAACTGCCCCGGAGGGGGGACATCATGAGCACCACCGACGTCAACCAGGCCTTCCACGACCAGCGCGCCGCGCTGATCAAGTCGACCGGCGCCGAGCGCCGCACGGACGGCACCTACGCCGCGACCGTCGGCTACGACCGGGGCGAAGTCATCGGCCGCGACGGCCTCGACACCTCGCGCGGCACCGCCGCCCTCTACACGTCCACCCCGGCCTGGCACGGCCTCGGCACTGTCATCCCCGGCGGGATCACCGACGTCGACACCGTCCTGCGCGCCGGACAGATCGACTTCGAGGTACAGAAGCGGCCCGTGTACTACCAGGTCAAGGGCAAGCGCAGCCGCTTCGCCGACCACTTCGTCACCGTCCGCATGGACACCGCCGCCGCCATCGGCATCGTGGGCCAGCGGTATCAGGTCTTCCAGCAGAAGCAGATGTTCACCTTCCTGCAAGAACTCGCCGCCAGCCACGGCGTCCTCTGGGAGAGCGCGGGCGCACTGCGCGGCGGACGCCGGGTGTTCGTCACCATGCAGGTCCCGGACAGCATCGTCATCGACCGGGGCGGCATCGCCGACGAGATCGTCCTCTTCATCGTCGCGATCAACTCGCACGACGGCCGGTCGATGGCCGAGGTCGTCGTCACCCCGTGGCGCGTCGTCTGCGGCAACACCGAGCGCTTCGCCCTCGCGGACGCCCGCTCACGCTGGGGCATCCGCCACACCTCCAGCGGCCTGGAGAACATCGCGGAGGCCCGCCGCCACCTCGGCCTCACCCTCAAGTACGCGGAGGCCTTCGAGGCCGAGGAGACCGCCCTCGCGCGGACCGACCTCGCCATCGACGACTTCCACAAGGTGATCGCCGACCTCTGGCCGCTGGACGACGACGCCACCGACCGCATCAAGACCAACCACGCCGACCGCGTCAGCTCCTTGGACGCGATCTTCCGCACCGAGACCGACCGCGTCGGCCGCACCGCCTACGCGGCCGAGCGCGCCGTCACCGACTACCTCGACCACATCGCACCCCGCCGCCCCGGCAAGACCATGACCGAGGAGATCGCCCGCGCGACCGCGCTCCTCGAAGGCACCGACGACGAGATCAAGAGCAAGGCCCACAAGCGCCTGCTCCTCCTCACCCGGGCCTGACCACAGACCGGCGGCCGGGACTGTCCCCCCTGGCCCGGCCGCCACCCAGGGCCGCGCCCCGTTCCATCCCACCGCCAACGGGGCGCGGCCCGTCCCACACCTCAACACCGAGGCGCCGTAGCTCAGTTGGCAGAGCAGCGATCTTATAAGTCGCAGTGCACGGGTTCGAGTCCCGTCGGCGCCACTCCGAAAGCCGTACTTCCCGAGTGGAGTCACGATGACCGAGACGACCGTCCGCCCGTACCCCCAGGCACCCGACCAGATTGCCGCCGCCGTACTGGACGCGATCGAAGCACAACCCGAAGCCTTCAGCATGACCGCGTGGTTCTGGTCACGCAGCTCCCGGGCCCGGGCCCTCGCACCGGAGCAGACGCCCCGCTGCGGAACCACGTTGTGCGTCGCTGGCTGGACGGTGCACGTCACCGGCTGGACCCTGCACGCCGACGGCGTGAGCTGCAGCAAGGACGGCGTCACGCGCGACATCGAAGCGACCGCGCAGGCCGCCCTCGGCCTCACCTACTCGAACCTCTTCTACGGCTCGCCGGACGACGCCATCGCGGGGCTCCGCCAGATCGCCGGACGCTCCGACACCCCCTGACCGGTTGAGGGCCCGGCACAGCCACCGCGCGTGGCCGCAGCAATAGGGCCCGGACACCCGAGGCGCAGGCCTGAAACGGCAGGCCCTCAACCACCCTCCGTCCGGCGGCGGGACATGCGACCGCGCAGCAGCGCACCGACTCGCTTCCCGCCGCCGGGCCCCACACGCCGAGAGGACGACATGACTTACCCGGACGGCTACGACCAGGACGACGAGGAGCAGCCCGAAGGCGGCTGCGACCACTGCACCGGCTCCACCCCCGAGGACCTGGAGCGCGCCATCAGCGGCGCCAGCATCGCGCCCGTCTGCGCCTGCGCGATCGGACAAGGTGCGAGCCCCGAGGACTGCGTGTGCGGCCCCGACCAGGAAGGGAACGATGACCAGTGAGCAACGACAACGGCATCCCCGTCGGCACCATCGAGACCCGGCCGGTCGGCTTCGTCGAGTCCGGCGAGCAGGCCGCGATCCTGCGGGACACCCTCGCCGCCGCCGGCGTCGAGCTCGGCGAGTACGAGCGGCAGGCCGTCGAGTGGCTGTCCCGCTGGGAGTGGGCGACCGTCGCGACCATCTGCTCGTGGCTGGCCCGGGCGGCCGCCGCCCGGCCTCCGGCCCCGACCGTCGCACTGCCGTCCCGCTTCCACGCGACCCCGGCCGAGGTCGACCAGCACCTGCGCCGGGTCCTCGCCGAGGACACCTACCTGCGCTACCAGCAGACCATCGGTCACCACGCGACCGCTGAGGCCGCCAAGGACGTGCGTATGGAGGTCGTGCTGCCGGACGCACCGGACCGCAAGCAGTGGAACGAGGTCGCCGACTTCGTCGACCCACGGCTCCACGGCGGCGCGTACCCGTCACAGCTCCTGTGCTCGCAGCATGACGGCTTCGGCCCCTGCCCGGGCGCTCCGAAGTGCACCCCCGCCGAGGCACCGCAGGAAGCGCGATGAGCATCGTCTTCATCAACCCTGGCTCGGGGCCGGTCCACGGGGCCACCGTCGAACAGGCCACCCAGAACACGGCCATGTTCGTCCTCGACCTGGGCGCGCGGCACCTGCCCGTCGCCAACGCCGAGCGCCGCCACGAAGCGGACTACGGAGACGGACGCTTCGCCTTCGAAATCACCATGGCGGACGGCCGCAGCATCGAGATCCAGATGCCGGGCCTGCCCGTCGAGCAGGTCCGCTACCTCGGCAAAGACGACCAGAACATCTGGGACTTCCCTCGCCTGTACGTCGACGGCTCGTCATGGGTCTGGAACTTCGCGCTCGGCTCATGCGAACCCGAAGACGAGGACGACTGATGAACGACGCCAAGCCGCTCCTGCTCCTCGACGTCGACGGCCCGCTCAACCCGTTCGCCGCGAAGCCGCACCGCAGGCCCGAGGGCTACGAAACCCACCGGCTGAAGCCTGGCTGCTGGGTCGCGCAGCACGTCGGCGTGCCCGAGCACCTGGTGAAGCCGCTCCGCGTCTGGCTGAACCCGTCGCACGGTGCCGCGCTCCAGAAGCTTCCGTTCGACCTCGTCTGGGCGACGACGTGGGAGCACGACGCCAACGACTGGATCGGCTGGCGCATCGGCCTTCCCCGCGAACAGAACCTGCCCGTCATCGAGTTCGGAAGCCAGTTCGTCACGCGGTCCGACGGCACGTACGTGAAGACGTGGCGCGTCGTCGAGTACGCCGCCGGCCGGCCGTTCGCGTGGGTCGACGACCAGATCGGTGACATCGACCGCGAGTACGTCGCCCGGCACCACGAAGGGCCCGCGCTCCTGCACTGGATCAACTCCGCCCGCGGCCTGACCGACGGCGACTTCGCCCTGCTCGCCGACTGGGCGGCCGGACTCACTTCGAAGGAGAACACCGATGCCCACCGGCCCTGAGCACTACGTCGAGGCCGAGCGCCTCACGCGGCAGGCCGACACCTGGATGAACGCCGACACCGGCTGGAAGGCCGGCCTCACGGTCACGGAGCGGCTCGCCCACCGCATGGCCGACCTGGCCACCGCGCAGGTGCACGCCACCCTCGCGGGCGCCGCCGCGGCCGCCATCAACGACCACAGTCCCGCCGAGGGCGGGATGCCGATGGAGGACTTCGACGCGTGGATCAAGGTCGCCGGTGTCTGGCAGCGGAAGCCCAAGGGCGGTGACGACTGATGCCGCGCGAGGCCTACATCGAGCGGAACTTCAGCCCCTCCAGCCAGGCGCTGATCGCGAAAGCTGACGAGATCTGCCGCGCCTACGCGCAGCAGGGGTTCGACCTGACCCTGCGGCAGCTCTACTATCAGTTCGTCGCCCGCGACCTGATCCCGAACAAGCAGTCCGAGTACAAGCGGCTCGGCTCGGTCGTCAACGACGCACGCCTGGCCGGGCTGTTGGACTGGGACTACATCGTTGACCGGACCCGGAATCTGCGAGGCCTCTCGCACTGGGAGAACCCGCACTCCGTCATCCGCTCCGCAGCCTCCGGGTACCGGACCGAGCGGTGGGCGAACCAGCCGCACCGGGTGGAGGTCTGGATCGAGAAGGACGCCCTCGTCGGCGTCATCGCCGGGGTCTGCCAGCGCTACGATGTCGACTACTTCTCCTGCCGCGGCTACACCTCGCAGTCCGAACTGTGGGGCGCCGCGCAGCGGATGATCCGATACCAGCGTCGCGGGCAGAAGCCCGTCATCATCCACCTCGGCGACCACGACCCGTCCGGGGTGGACATGACCCGGGACATCCGCGAGCGCCTGGCGCTCTTCGAGGCCGACGTCGAAGTCCGGCGCATCGCGCTCAACATGGACCAGGTCGAGGAGCACGAGCCGCCGCCGAACCCCGCGAAGCTCACCGACTCCCGCGCCAGCGGCTACATCCGCCAGTACGGGCGCAGCAGCTGGGAGCTCGACGCCCTGGAGCCGACACTCCTGGACCAGCTGATCGAGGGCGAGATCTGGTCCTGCCGGGACGTCGACCTGTGGGACGCGGCCACGACCGCGATGGAACAGGAGCGCACCCTCCTGCGGAACGTGGCCAGCCGATGGACCGAGGTCGCGGCCTTCATCGGGGCGGAGGGCGCGTGATGGCAATCGGCTACGCGCACACCCTCTACTGCGACCGGCCCGGCTGCCGCAACAAGGTCACCGTCCCCGACACGCGCTCCGCGGCGCACGCCAGAAAGGTCGCCGAGCGCCGGTTCGGCTGGCGCATCGACCAGGGCGAGCGCTGCCCCAGCGAGGCGGCGCGCGCTGCCGGCGCCGCCCCTGAAGCACCCCACTGCACCCCGAAAGGCGCCACCCCGTGAGCCGTGTCTACTTCCACAGCCCGTCCGGCGACGCGGAGCTGCGAGGCTCCGAACGAGCCTGGCTCAGCGGCCTCGTCAACGACCTGGCCATCGGCATCCTCGCCCTGCACGACCCGAGCCGAGTCGACAGGCTGATCAGCCTGGCCGCACCCGGCCACTACATCGCCCTGCACGCCGACCGGAACCCGAACGGCATGCGCCTGGAGACCGCGTACCGGCTCGCCTTCCTCCACGGCGACCCCTACACCGATGCGTTGGTTCAGCACCGCGGCCGCCCCGTCGACACCTTTACCCTCGGCCTCAACACCGCGATGCTGCTCGGCAACGACCAGATCCGCCTCGCGGCACGCCTCCACGCCCAGTGCGAGCTCCACACCTGGGTGGACGGGCCCAACCGGGCCTGGCTCGCCGACGTGATGGAAGCGGGCCTCGAGTCCGGCATCTACCGCCGCGGCATCCAGTACGTTCCGGACCCGGCACGGGACCGTGACGAGCCGCAGTGGGTCTCCCAGGGCTGGGAAGACGTCATCACCCTCCTTCGTGCGCGAGACGATGAACCGGTCGTCGCGTCGTTCTCGGTCACCGAGCAGTTCCCGAACCCCGGCCGCATGTGGCAGGAGTTCGGCGAGTCCGGTGACGGCTGGTACGAACTGTCGGCGGCCGACCAGTGGCAGTTCGCGATGGACTGGCTGCGACAAGCCCCCGGCAACCTGGAACTGAAGCCCGACGACGACCCCTACCGGTTCGGGCACGGCCTGACCATCCACGACCTTTTCGCCCACGACTGGGAGGACCGCCTCGACCGCGCGCTGTCGGACATGGGCGAGGACTCATGAGCGGCGCGCTGTCGATCCTGCCGTTCAAGTGCCCGCTCTGCGTCGGCGGCATCGAACCCAGCCCTGACGGCCAGGGCCGCGAGCGGTGCCTCCACTGCGCCGGTTTCGGCCTGACCGACGAACCGCTCGGGGGCGCCGAGCGGGCGCCGCGGCCGCCGGGCGTGATGCGCACGTGCTGCGCCGACTGCGCCTTCCGTCCGGGAAGCCCCGAGCTGGAGAACGCCGGTGTGCAGCTCCCCGACGACGAGCCGTTCTTCTGCCATCAGGGCCTGCCCGTCTCCGGGTTCGGCGCCTACACGCCCGTCGCCACCTTCCGCGGCCTGCCGCTCGGCGCCATGGTGTGCGCCGGCTGGTGGGCGCTGAAGACCGGAGAAGAACTTCCGGCCAAGCCGTACCGCGAGGTCGGCGTCTCCGAGGACGAGGTCGAGAAGCGGTGGGGTAGGGCCTGATGCGCGATCACGGATACGCCCGATACCGGCTCGACGGCTGCCGCTGCTACGTCTGCGCGTTCGCGCGCAGCCGGTACGACGAGAACCGTGATCGCGCGATCGCGTACGGCACCTGGAATCCGTGGACCGACGCCGAACCCGTCCGAGTCCACATCCAGTTCCTCCGCTCCTGCACCATGGGGCTGCGCGCCATCGCCGCCGCTGCCCCCTGCAATCGCAAGGTCCTCCAAGGGGTGATGGCCGGGCAGCCGAAGCTACGCCCTGACACCGCCGCCCGGATCCTGGCCGTAGAGCCCCTCCTCGAAAACCTCGCGCCGGGCACCCTCATGTCCGCGATCGGCACCCACCGCCGGGTGCACGCCCTCGTCGCCGTCGGCTGGCCGCAGCAGTACCTGGAACGGCATCTGCGTACCGGCCCCGGCAACCTCGGCATGATGCTCAAACGCGATCAAGTCACCGTGCGCCGGGCCCTCGACGTACGGACGATGTACGACGCCCTCTGGCGTGCCGACCCGGCAGACCACGGGGCGACGCCGGGCGGCATCAGCCGGGCCCGCAAGTACGCCGCAGACCGCCAGTGGGCGCCACCCGGAGCCTGGGACGACCAGTCCATCGACGATCCCGACGCCCGCCCGGACTGGACCGGGACGTGCGGCACCCCAGAGGGCTTCTGGGCACACCGCTCCATCCGAACCCGTCCGTGCCCGCCATGCCGCCTCGCCTACAACGCCCAGGCGCGCGAGCGCCAAGCTGCCCAGAAGGAACCCACGTGAGCGACCGAACTGCCCTCGGCGACCGGATGAAGCGGCACGAAGCCGCGTACCGCACGGTCCTGCCCCGCCGCACCTTCGCCATCGTCCGCGTCGACGGGCGCGCCTTCCACACCTATCTGCGTGACGCCGCGAAGCCCTTCGACCTGCCGTTCATGGACGACATGGATGCCGTCGCCGAAGCGCTCTGCGAGGAGATTGCTGGCAGCGTCTTCGCCTTCACCCAGTCCGACGAGATCAGCGTGCTCGTCACCGACTTCGCCAGCGAGACCACCGAACCGTGGTTCGGAGGCGTCACCGCCAAGTGGCTGAGCGTCTCCGCATCCGTCGCCACTGCCGTCCTCAACAACCTCCGGCCTACCCGCCGCGCCTTGTTCGACGCCCGGGTCTTCACCTTCAGCGACCCCGTCGAGGTCGCGAACTACTTCCTGTGGCGCCAGCGCGACGCCGTCCGCAACTCGATCAGCATGACCGCCCAGGCCCACTTCTCCCACAAGCGGCTCACCGGCGTGGACGCCAACGGGATGCAGGAACTCCTCTGGTCCGAGGCCGGGGTGAACTGGAACGACTTCCCGGACGGCTGCAAGCGGGGCCGGGTCACCGTCCGCGAGACCGGTGAGCAGCCCGTCCAGTACGTCGACAAGCGGACGCGCGAGACGGTCCGCACCACGGCCGTCCGCTCCTGGTGGGAGACGAACGCCGCACCGCACTTCACCACCGAGCCGGGCTCCTGGCTCGCCTCCGTCATCCCCACTCTGCCGCGCCTCGACGCCGCACCGGAAGGTCCCCGATGAGCCACCGCCCCTACCCGCGCCGCGGTCGCGCTCTCGCCCAGGTCGAGCGCGGTCGCGTGCCCGAGCCGCCGCTCTGCCCGATCTGCCAGCACCCCGTCCCGCGGCACGCCACCGAAGAGGGACACCCGGTGTGCACGCGAGGCCAAGGCCCGATCTCGTGCCGGGACTGCGCGGAGCTGTGGGCCCGTATGCCCATGGTCGCCGCCATGGCCAACTTCGGCATCGCCTTCCACCACGGCGCTGAGCCTCACCGCCTGGTCGTCGAGCAGCCCCGCCGGGCCGGGAAGTCGGCCGTCGTCCGCGCAATCGTCGACCGGGCGCTGAAGACCGGCGAAGTCATCCACGTCGCCACCCGCCACGGCCTTCGCTGCATCGGCGGAGCAGAGCACGCGTGCACGCTGCCGCCGTTCTGCCCGGAGCAGCCAGTCGTCCTGGCGCGCGTGGAGCGCACCGTCTCCTCGCACCCCTCGCAGTGGAACGCCTGGACCCCCGAAGGCCAATACCTGTACCTGAGGTACCGGCACGGCATCGGAACCGTCGACGCCCACGACTCCGAGGACTCCTCGACGTGGACGTACTCGCCGGAGCGACGCCTCGCCGCCTTCGACACCGGGCAGACGTACGACGGCGAGATCAGCCTCGCCGACTTCTGCGAGCGTGCTGGCCTCCAACTCGCCGACGGAGCCGAGGTGGTCGGCGAATGAGCGCTGTTCGCGCCGTCACGGAGGTCCTGGCCGTGTGGCTGACCTTCGACGTGTGAAGTCCTCGCACTCGTAAGACGCACCCGACGCCGGTATTGCTGCACCCGACATTGCCGAGACGAATTGCTGGAATCACGTGCGATGAATCCTGCGGGCTGCTTAAATGGGGGTACCCCAGCGGGTAAGGACCTTCCGCTGAAGAGGTGCCAGGGACGACGGGTGTCGCCCCTGGCATTGTGTGCCGCCGTCGGGCTACGGGTGTGCTGTGCTGAACAGCTCAACATAGAGCTGGAGTAGAGCCACTACCAGGCACAGGAGCCCATAGTCCGGCGGCTGTTCCTCTCCGGACATAACTTCCCTCTCTCTCCTTTCCGTGGATTCGGCTGACCGATGCTTCGGTCGCCGGTCGCTAACCTATGCCGGTTGGCGAGAACGGTGAATCGAATGACCGGAAGTGGTTCGAATGGATAGCTGATTGGCCGCTTTTGATCTATAGGCGCGCATGAGGTCTGCCTGGGCTGGCGTTTGCGCGCATTGGGCTGATCGAATAGTTAATTCTTGAGATAGCACCTCTGTGAAACTGGTATGGGGCCGCCCATCGAGGTCCACGCGCGCCTGCGTTGCTGGTGAGCCCTTCGAAAGGGCGGCCGTATGTCGCCGGGTTCCGGCTGCTGGAACTGACATTCACCGGACGCGGGTGACCGTCACCACCGGGTGCCGCGTCGTCCCGGCGAGGACCTCCACGGTGAGGCCTGGCGATACGGTGGTGTAGCTGCCGGTGGCCCGGGCGTGGACCCGCCGTCCCGGCCCCGCGGAGGCGATGTGCGCGGACACGGCGGCGGCGAGTGGCGCGGTGAGAGCCTGCGACAGCGCGCGGCGCCCGTCGGGGAGCTCCACGACGAGGGCGCGCGGCCGCGCCCCGGGTCCGGTGTGGCCGACGACCTCAGCGTCAACGGTCTCGGCGTGCCGGACCTTCTGCCAGATCCGCCCACTCCGGTACAGGGAACTCGCCCGCTTCGCGACGACCCCCTCGATGCCCTGCTCGTGCAGCGTGTCGTACCAGACCTGCGCCACGGTCGGATCATCGGTGGCCGGCACGGCCTGGATGGGCGGCGGCACGTCGGCGAGGACGTCCAGGAGCAGGGCCCGGCGCTCCGAGTATGGACGCCCGCGGACATCGCCGTGGACCGGGTGCTGGAGGATGTCCCACGCGGCGAACGTGGCCGGCCACCGCTCGGCCAGATCGCGGGCCCGCGGCGGGGCGGAGGCGGCCCGGGACTGCGCAGCGCCGAAGTCGACGCGGCCGTCCCGGTAGATGACGGCCTCCCCGTCGAGAACGGTGCCGGGAGGCAGCGTGTGGAACGCGGCGAGCGCAAGATCTAGCCAGACCGCGGTGACGTCCCGCCCGGACCGCGCTTGCACGCGGGCCGTCTCGGCTTCCCGCCAGAGCACAGCTCGATGCCCGTCGAACTTGATCTCGTACCACCAGCCGTCCCCGGTCGGCAGGCGCGGAACCGCCCGGGCGAGCGCGACCTCGACAGGAAACTCCATGTCACCACCATGATCGCGACGCCGAGCGACCGCCCGCCGGGCTACTCCAGCAACCCGAGCTCCGTGTCCGGCCGGCAGTGCGGACACGCCGGCACCCCTTCGACCAGCGCGCTCCGCGCCTGGTCCCGGGCCACGCCGACGGAACGCTTCCCCGCCATGAGGCAGCCGCCGACGTGGACGTACACCGCGGGCGTGTGACCGTCCAGGCCCCGCTCGATAAGCCAGTCCGGCTCGGGCGGCCGGGCATCCAGCCCGCGCTGCCGCTCCGCCTGACGCTGCTCCTCCTCCCGGATCCAGCGTTCGGTCCGCTCCAGGTCCGCCCTCTGGACTCGGGCGAGGAAGTGCAGCAGGTCGAGGCGGGCAGACACGGTGCGATCGTTCACATGTTCGATATTACGGAGGTAGGATCCCACCCGCACACCAGGGGCCCGACGGAAGGAGTAGCGCCATGGATGACGCTGACCTGCTGCTTCGTCTCCGCGTCGACCCGGCCGACCTTGACCCGGCGCCCGAGCGACTGCGGCCCGCGGACGCCGAGCACCGCATAGGCCTGCCCTGCGCTTCGTGCGGACTGCCGGGGTACGCCACACGAATCGTCCGCCTGGCCGACGGCTGCCGCTGGCTGGACACCTGCCGCGACCACATGATCGCCTCCGCCACCTTCCAGGCCGCAAACCGGCCGCGGGGTGACATCCTCACCGACCTCCGCGAGGCCGCGGCCGACGCGGGTGTCGCGCTGACCGTCGTCATCTACGGCGAGGCAGGCTGAGCCCGTGGAAGGCCGCTATCACGTCACCCTGGTGCTCGACGGCAAGCCGACCATGCACGGATGGTGGAAGACCAAGCCGCTCGCGATGAGCCAGTACGGCGGGTGGATCGGCAGGTGGGGCCGGCCCGGCGCGCGCATCACCGTCGTCGACGCGGACACCGAGGACCTGCTGGCAGAGTGGCCGAGCGGCGACTGATCAGTCAGTGGCTTTGTTCTCGAGTTTGGAGGCAGTTGCGTGGAGTGGTCGACGGGGTTGCTCGGGTTCGCCGCTGGGCTCCTGATATCCGTCATCACCGCCCCTGTGGGGGTCTCAGGAGCGGTCTTCCTGCTGCCCGTCCAGGTCAGTGTGCTGGGCGTGCCCAGCCCGGCCGTGACACCCACGAACCTGCTTTACAACGTCGTGGCTGGCCCCGGTGCCCTCCTCCGCTACTGGCGGGCCGGACAGTTGGGCGGGCCGCTGACCCGGCTACTCATCGCAGGCACCGTTCCCGGCGTAGTCATTGGCGCCATGATCCGTGTCTACGCCGTTCCCGGCCCGCGCATCTTCCGCCTCCTTATCGCGGCACTGCTCCTACCACTCGGCTTGTGGCTGTGGCTGAGGACCGTGCGCCCGGCCTCACCCCGCACCCGATATCAGCGTTCGCCCCACGCGACGACGTCGCTGGCCCTGGCCGTCGGCGTGGTCGGTGGCATCTACGGAATCGGCGGTGGTTCGCTGCTCGGCCCGATCCTCGTCGGCCGCGGCGCACCGGTCGCCGCCGTCGCCCCCGCGACCCTGGCCTCCACTTTCGTGACCTCCGTCATCGGAGCGGCCACCTACGCGCTGCTCTCCTTCGCCGCCACCGGCGATGTTGCCCCCGACTGGCTGCTGGGCCTGTCCTGCGGCGCTGGCGGCCTCGTAGGGGGATACCTTGGCGCACGCTTCCAGTCGCACCTGCCCGAGACGGTCCTCCGAATCGTGCTCGGCACCCTCGCCGCCGGAATCGGCGCGCTCTACGCAGTCCAGATCCTTCGCTGACGGTGCCGTGCCCACAGCACGTACAGAGCCAGGTCAGTGCTCCCAGACTTCCGGGCCTCCGCCACGCCAGTCGATTAGTGCCGTCGCCTCTACCCAGGCCGGGTCCGGATCGTCGAGGCCGGCCCGGCGAAGAAACTCCGCGATGTCCCCCAGGCTGTACGCCAGCCCCAGGATCTCTCCGTCCATCCGGACCCGCCGGCCGCCCTGCTCGTCGGGCGGATACACGATGATCGGCAGCACGGTCATGCGGCCACCTTCACCTGAGCTGCATAATCGCGCATCTCGGGCAGGGTGAAGGTCCCTGCCGACCTAGGGGCGGCAGGAGCCTTCGTCATGGCCCGCTACTCGGCCGGGTCGGCGCGGTGGCGGACGGCCTTCTTCACGGCCATCTCGACGGCCATTCGGTTCTCACCGGCCGCCTCCGCGTGCGCGGTGATGGCGGCCTGGACGACGTTGACCGCCTCCCGCCATGCCTTCCACTGGGCGTCGTAGTCGGCGCCGGTGAGTTCGGCCAGGCGGGCGCGGGCCTCCTCGGCGGCGCGCTCGAGGGCGATCAGATCATCGGGATTTCCACGCGGAGATCATAGGCGGGCAGCAGAAAGCCCCTGCCACGGCGCGTGGCAGGGGCCCGGTGGTGGGGTGTCAGCCCCAGGTCGTGTCACTCGCGACGATCACCCCTCGGCTTCGGCCAGACGTTCGACGCACGGCCGTCGCACGGCAAGCTCGGCGCGAACATGCCCAGAGACGATGCCGCCCCATTTGGGCGTGCCGTGGATGTTGTACGCCGGGTCATCCTGGCGCAGCGCTCGCCGCTCCTCGGCTCCCGCCTCACCGCGGGAGTCGTACCAAGTCACCTCGAACGCAGCCACCTGCGGCCACCATGCGTGCAGGTCAGCGTGAGCGGCCCATCGGTTCATCGGGTTGCGCCCGATCCCGACGTATAGAAGGCGGCCGGAGTCGTCGCTCAGACGGTAGACCGCCGTCTCGTCAGTCCCCTTGGGGGCGACCCCTGGATGTGGCATCTGTCCCTGAACCTTGCGCATCTCGTGCGCCTCCGTCCCTCTGGATATCGGTCCGCTGCCCCTGCCTTGACTTCCGGTTGCGGAAGTACGGCTCCAGCACACGCCAGTCGAAGAGCCGCATGCGGCCGACCTTCGGGGCCTGGTTCAACGGGAGCGGCCAGTCCGGGTCCGTCTCGGCGAGCTGCCGAATCCGCTGAACGCTGAGGCGCGCCAGCTTCGCCTTCTCCAGGCGGTCGGGGATCTCCGGGAACGTCACCATCTCGGGCCCCCCTCTCGCGTGCGTCTGGTCTCCCTCAGGGGAGTCGGGCATGCCTCTATCCTCTCAGACTTCCTTGTTTTAAAACAAGGAAGTCGCTACTCTCGTGCTCGGTAAAGGGAAAACCCCTCGGCCCATGCGGAGTGGCGACTCCGGGCCGAGGGGTGGACCCGCCTAACAGCGACGAAAGAGCAGGTCCGCCATGGAGCGTACCGATCAGACCAGCCAAGGGCCCACCCCCCACGCCCCGTTCGCCTGGAGCGACGAGGACAACGAGCCCGTCATCCCGCGCATCCCTCACCCGCGCGCCCCGCAGGCCGGTGCCCGATGAGCGAGAGCCCCCTCGACAACGCCGTCCGCACCCTCGCCATCCTCCTCGCCGACCGCATCGCCGCCGTAACCCCGAACGAGCCGATGACCGAGGCCGCCCGCATCGAACTGTGCGCCGAACTCGCGGATGGCGAACAGTCGTTGTACAGCCAGCTCCTGGCCGCCACCGTCGTTCCCCGACAGACCGGCACCCGGGCCCTCTACGCTGCGGCGCTGCGGCGGCAGGTCGGTGTGCGATGACTGAGCCGACCAGGCCCGACCTCACGCCGCAGGCGAACCGAATTCTCGCGGAGCCCGCGACACCGGCCCTGTGCGGGCAGGACTACGACGCGGCCGGCGACGTACGCCTGACCATGGCGCAGCAGGACGCGAAGGCACGGCGCTGATGGGCCTTTTCCCGCGGCGTGCGCAAAGCACCCGGGCCTACCCCGCCGCCGGCGCCTCCGTCACCGGGTCCGCCAGCCGCTTCCGCCGCGCCAAGACGACCGGCGCCCGCCAGGCGCAGGCCGAGGCCGACAGGTGGGAGGCGAAGGACCGCCAGCGAAGCGGCACGAGCGTTTGGAGCTGGAGGAAGCCATGAGCCTCGGCATGATCCGCTACCGCGTCGAGCGTCCCGACGGCGAGTTCCTCAGCGAGTTCAGCACCAACGCGCTGGACGTCGCCGAGGAGCGGATCGCCCGAATCCGCAAGCACGTCCCCGACCTCAAGGTCACCGAGACCCCCGACGACTGACCCACCACCCAACGCCGCCCCCGCCACCTTCATCCGCGGGGGCGGCCTCTCCCGTCTGGAGCTCACCGTGTTCACGGACCAGCCCATCGCCTGGACGGCCGCCCACGGGCCCGCCGTCCTGATCGCGGGCGTCCTTGTCCTACTCCTCGCCACCCTCGCCGGATACATCGCCCACCGCGCCAGCGGCACCGTGCTCGCCGCGGGCATCGGCGCCCTCGTCTGCACCGGCTTCTCCGCCGACACGTCCTGGCGCTTCGCCGACCACCGCCTGCACATGGCGGTCGATGAGCGGCTGTGGCTGTTCGCGGCCGGCGACATCGTCCTCATCGTGTGCGCCGTCATGGCGCGAGCGAACAAGCTGGCCACCGCCGACGAGCACCAGGCGGGCACGCCGGGTGTCCCCGGCGTCATGGTCTGGTGCATCGCCGGCGTACAGATCGTGCCCGCGTTCACCGAGTCCGGCCTCGTCGGGGGCCTGGTCCGCGCCGTGTTCGGCCCGGTCATGGCCGCGCTGCTCTGGCACCTGGCCATGGGGCTGGAGATCCGTGTCGCCCGGCCCGAGGCGCTGTCCTCCGGGCTGCCCGCGCAGATCGGCCACGAGCTCCGCGAACGGCTGCTGTCGTACCTCGGCCTCGCCGCCCGCGGCCGGACCGCGGTCGAGATCAGCCGCGACCGGGCCACGGCGCGCGCCGTACGCCTGGCCGCCCGCCGGCACCGCGGCTGGTGGGCCCGGGCGGCGCTCAAGTCCAGCGTCGCCCGTTCCGGGGCCGCGACCAACGGCGACCGCCGCCACACCCTGCTGCAGCAGGTCGCCGCCCGGCGCACCGCGATGGACCTGGCGACCGTACCTGTCACCTCGCCATGGGTACCCGAGCCCGTACCCGACCCGTACCCGCGTACCCCGCTCGGGGTGACCGGCGCCGAACTCCGCTCCATGGACCCGCTCGACGCCGTACTCCAGGTACGGGCCGCGCAGCCCGACCTGACCCACGCCGAACTCGCGTCGGTGTGCACCGAGTACGGCGTACCCGTCTCGCCGACCCAAGTGCTGATCGCGGTCCGTACCCGTACCCGTACCTGCCCGCCCGTACCTGCCGTACCCGAGGACTCCGAGCCGGAGCAGCCGGGCCCCCCGGCCGCGCCTCCGGGTGAGCCGGAGCCGGAGGCCGTACCTGCCGCCGCGCCCGTACCCGACCCGCCGCAGGTACCCGTACCCGACACCATCGAGTACGGGTACGGCGTCACCGGCATGCACCTCGACGTGACCACCGAACCCGAGGTACGCCGCGAGTTCGCGTGCGCCGTACCTGCCACCCATACCCGTACCCGCCGTACCCGGCCCGAGGTACACGCCCGTGTACCCGACGTACCCCGGGGGATCGGCGGCGGCGGAGCCGCCCGCCTGGACGAGCTCGCCGACGGCGCGCGGTACGCCCGGCGCGAGGCCGAGACCGCGGGCCGTACCCGTACCCCGGAGCCCGTACCTGGCGAGCCGCGCGGGCCCGTACCCGTACCCGTACCCCGGCCGGCAGGTACGGGAGGCGCGGACGACGTACCTGCCCTACTCGCCCGAGCCCGCGCCGTGGACGCCGCGCACCGCGGCAAGCACGGCCGCCCGGCCGGCATCCAGACCCTGAAGAAGGAGCTCGGCGTCGGCCAGCCGAAGGCCACGGCGATCCGCGCGGCGCTCGACGGGAGGCAGACATGAGCCGCCGCGCGAGCAGCGAACCCGGCGCGGACGAGCTGCGCGTGCGCGGCATCCTCCGCCAGCGCGGCGTCGGGCCCGCCGCGCTCCCGCCGAAGCCCGTGGAGCGGCCACAGGACTGGCTCGACGACATCCTCAACAGCCCGCCACCGGCGGCCGCGGAGGCTCCGCCACCTGCTCCGGAACCAGCCCCGGTCCCGGCGGCCGCTGAGAAACCGAAACCCAAGACCGCGAAGAAGCCGAGGACCGCGAAGCCGAAGCAGAAGAAGGGCAAGAAGGCCGGCCGCCGCAGGCCCGGTCAGGCGCGCACCGCATGGGACAGCCGCCCGCCCTCGCCCCGCCAGTCCCTGGCCGAGGCGTACGACCGGATCCCGTACCGGCTGAAGTGGCTGGCCTACCACGCGTCAGCGGCCTACCTCGGCTGGACCGCCGGCCTCGTCAGCTGGGTCACCTACGTCACCGCGTGGATCGCGGCCACCGGGCTCGGCACCATGCAGGCCGCGCTCTGGTACGGCACCGCGGCCGCCGCCTTCCTGCTCTACCGCCAGTCCCGCCGCCGCTGGTTCCCCGTGGCCTGGCTCGCCGCCGTACCCGCCTCATCCGTCGTCGTCGGCGTGCTGCTCTACGGCACGCCCTCCCCGTAAGGACTTCCGCAGTGAACCTCGGCCCGGTCGGCCTGGCCTTCGTCCTCACCGTCCTGCTCATCGTCGGCATCCCCGGCGGCGGTCAGCTCCGCGCCCTGGGCTGGTGGCCCACGCTCATCCTGTCGATGCTCGCCGGCTCCGCGTACAAGGCGGCCGGGGGTCCGTTCCGGATCGTCCCCGACTTCGTCGGCAGCCTGATCTCCACCGCTCGGGGAGTCGTCCCCGGCTTGACCATGCCGGCCCTCGCGTTCGGCCTGGCCATCGTGATCCTCTTCAAGAAGCTCAACACCCGCCAAGTCGGCTTGCTGGGCATCGTGTTCTGGTACGTCGCCGCTGGCGCCGGCGGCTCGTGGTCGTACGTGTCCGACGCGGTCGCCAACCTCGGGGTGAACGTCTCGTGACCTACTTCAGCCTGCGCAAACGCAACCAGGAGACCGAGCCCGAGAAGGCCGAGGAACTGCCGGAGGCGGCAGACACCGAACTCGAGGAAGCCGAAGCGTCGGCCGACGAACGGCACCCGCTCCTCGCCGGGCTCCTCGGCCCCGGGGAGTGGATCGCGGCCCGGCTCGGCACCGGGCCCGCCTGGGGCGTGCACGTCGTCAGTGTGTGGGCGGTCGCCTTCTACGGCGGCTGGGTCGCCGTCGCTGTCCCGGTGGCCTGGGCGCTCTCGGTGGCCGCGTTCATCCCGCGCGACTACCTGGTGCGCGCAGCGGAGGCCGTCGAGGCCTTCGACGCACGCCGCCGGAAGCCCGCGCTGGCACCCGCTCCGGAGGCCTCGCCCGACGGGGAACCGGAGGCCGTCCGGCGGCTCCTCCTGGACCTCATCGGGGAGGCCCGCGGAGTGCACCTGCGGACCGTCCTCGCCTACCTCCAGAAGCACGGCCAGTGGGAGGGCCGCACGGTCGCCGAGTTGAGGGTGCATCTGGAGGCCCTCGGCATCCCCGTCCAGCCCAAGGTGAAGGTGGGGAAGGTGCCCACCCGCGGGGTGCTCCGCGTCGACCTCGACGCCCTGCCCCCGCTCTCGGAGACGGCCCCGTCTCCCACGCCGTCTCCGCCCGTCTGACCTGCACGTCTACCCGCTGTCTCCCGCCCGGGAGACAGTCGATCTACCCCTGCTCTTCCGGAGGAATTCCCATGCCGCACGAGTACTGGTGCCGCCAGTGCGGGGCCGCGTCGCCGGATCAGCGCGAGCGTCGCGCTGACGCCGAGGACGAGCTCGTCGAGCACCGGCGGGCGGCGCATGGCGGGCTCCGCCCGGAAGCGGGGGACGGGGTACGCAGCGTGCACGCGGACGCCCGCGGCGACGGCATCCTGCCGACAGGCTCGCTGTGGGCTCTGCTCTTTCTTCTCGCGCTGCTTCTGGCGAACTGCTGGGGGCACTGAGCCTGCCGGCCGACCTCCTTGAGATCCGTCCAGGCCAACACCTAGCTCAGCAGGGGGACATGAAGCCAAAACCATGCGACCTCGCCCATTAGCTCCGTAACATCCAGCCCACGTAAGCCAGGGGAGAACCATGCACCGCACCATCACCGCGCTTGCTGCCGTCTGTCTGCTCATCGGCGCGGCCGCAGGCTGCTCCAACGACAGTGAAGACTCCAAAGGGACTTCCCGGAGACCTGCCGCCGCGGCGTCGACCGCTCATCCGTCACCGAAGAAGCTGGCCGACTACTACTCCGACAAGTTCGACGCTGTCTCGGACGACTCGGTGTCCGAATGCCAGACGCCCAGCAGCACGACCTGCGCCACCGACCTCGGGGCCATCATGGCCGTTGTCGATGACCTGGAAGACGACATCGACGCCCGCGGAGGTGCAGCCGAGTACCCCAAGAGCACCAAGCAGATTGCCCAGATGCGTGCCGCGCAGCGCGAGTACGAGGAGAACGAGTGCGAGGCCGACCCAGCAGCCGATGATCCGAACTCCGATTGCTGGGGCATCGTCAACATCACCCTCGGCTCGACGACACTCAGCTTCGCCCTCCAGACCGACGAACTGACCTGACCGGTCATCACCGCCTCGGCCCGCCGCGGCACCTCGAAAGGACGCACCGTGAGGCTGCGCTGGAGAATCCCACTCCCCGGCCCGTTCTCGATCGGCGGCAGCATTCCCCTGACGGGCGGATCACGGCGCCGGCGGGGCGGGGGACGCGGGTGCGTCACAGCCCCTCTCCTCCTGGTCTGGTGGTGTCTCGTATTTGAGGGCTGGCTGTGCTGGTGGCTGCTCAAGCCGTTCTACATCCTCGGTGTTCTGGCGCGCCGGCGGACGACAGGGCAGCCCACACCGATCTGGAGGAGCCGCAACGGCTGGTGGTGACGGAACAGCGAGACGACCTGGATGTGCCCGGGCGAGCAGAACGCGTGGCCACAGGAACGAGACCGCACTGGATGAGGCGGCGACGGAGCGGGGGAGACAAGTGGACTCTGGAACTGCCGGAATCGTCGGGGCGCTGGTTGGCGGCACGCTTACCTCGGTGACCGCGCTTGTCAGCAACCGGTGGACCCACCGGATGGCCCGAGAGCAGTTGGAGGCCCAGAGCCATCAAGCCGACCAACAGCGGCGCTTCGACCTCCGCACAGAGCTCCGTGAGCCTCGCCAGCTTGCCTACTCGGAGTTCATCGCGCAGGCCCATCGCATTCAGGAACTGGCGGGCACCACATGCCGTGACAGCGATGAGTGGAAGGGCCGGATTCTTCCAGCAGTCCAAGAGCTCGGGAAGCTGGGAGCGTCCGTCGCGGTCGTCGGACCCGCTGCCGTGGCCGCACGCGCAGCCGGATTCGTGCAAGCGACGATTGGACTGCTGCGCCATGCAGGTGGGTGGGTGCCGAGCGAGCGTAGCGAGGACCTCGCGGCGGCCGTCGCTCTGGTGGCTCCCCTGGATGCCTTCATCGAGGCCGCACGGAAGGCCTACGAGGATGACGGGTCGAACGTTGGTACCTAGGTCCCGGCGTGGGCGGGTTCACCTCCATGTCCCCTGCCGCATGGAGCGGACCTAGAGCTTGTCCTGGCGATCATGAGCGGAGCCAGAGGCAAGGCTCACCCGATTTGCTCGGCGATTTCCAGGAGGTTGGGGTGCAACCGCCTTGTAGAGAGCTCAACGCCCAACAACCGGCCGTTCGCGTCGAAGTCGAGCACCGCAGCCATGTCATCGCCAGCGATCGCTTGCCGTACTGCTTCACCAGGAGCAACGGCATCGACCAAGTAGATGTAGGCCATGCCTGCCTTGGCGTCGTACGTAACCCGCATCCTCTTCATCCCCGTCTCTCGATCGCACCAGATGCCCAGCTAGGCTATCGGCCACAAGATCGCTGGGACAGGCTCCAGGTTCCGCCCCGTCGAGCATGTGACTATCGCCCGATCTGGTCGTTGAATCGGGGATGGGGCGGGGAGTCTCACGGATGCCGAGTGGGAGCGGCTGCGGCCGGTCCTGCCGGTCAGCAACAGGCGTTGTGGCCGGTGGCGGGACCACCGGCAGGTGATCGACGGGATTCTGCACCGGGTGCGGACCGGGGTGCACTGGCGTGACCTGCCCGAACGGTTCGGACCGTGGAAGACCGTCTACGAGCGCCACCGCCTCTGGTCGGCCGACGGTACCTGGGAGCGCCTGCTCCAGCGGGTCCAGGCCGAGGCGGACGCGGCCGGCGACATCGACTGGGACGTCTCGGTGGACTCCACCATTGTCCGGGCCCACCAGCACGCGGCTGGCGCCCGCACCGATCCACCGCCGGCCCTCGCGCCAAAGGGGGCCGGGTCAGGAGAACACCAGGACGAAACGCCGTGGCAGAGTCTCCTCGCCCGCCTGGCGGAGGTGGTGCAGGAGGCGAGGGGCTCGGCCGCTCGCGCGGCGGGTTCACCACCAAGATCCACCTGAGCGCGGACGGCCGCTGCCGCCCGCTGTCCCTGCTCGTCACCGCGGGGCAGCGGGCCGACTGCACGCAGTTCGAGTCCGTGCTGGAGAAGATCCGCGTCCCACGGGCCGGTTTGGGCAGGCCCCGCAAGACGCCCGAGAGTCTGGCTGCCGACAAGGCGTACAGCAACGGACCGTGCCGTGCCTACCTGCGCAGACGCGGCATCCGGCACACGATCCCGGAGAAGGCCGACAGCCGGGCCGCCCGCCTGCGCAAAGGCTCACGCGGCGGACGGCCATCGAGCTTCGACGAGGAGCGGTACAAGAAGCGCAACACCGTCGAACGGGCCATCAACAAGCTCAAGCACGCCCGAGCCGTCGCCACCCGATACGACAAGCGCGGACACGTCTACCTCGGTACTGTCACCGCAGCCGCCCTCGTCATCTGGCTCCGCACATGATCGACCGGACGGAACCTAGTTGAGCGGCGTCACGTGTCACATCTCAGATACGAAGAGTGCATAGAGCATCCACCCCAAGTCACATGCGCGCCACAATTGCGCGCTCAGACCGTTCTTGGGGGGGGACCATGCGCACCAGAGCCGCACTCATCGCCATCGTCATCTGCGCCGGCACCCTGACGGCCTGCGATGCCGCGGACCATCAGCAGGGCAAAGCCGAGCGGGCTGGCAGCGCCGCGGCGTCCAAGTCCGCGGACTGCGGACCCGACTCGAACCTCTCGCAGTCCGACTGGATCGATCAATGCGGCAGCCTCTCGCCGTCCGAGAAGCAGCCGGACACGGAGCTCGCGGTGGGGGACACGTTCGTCTACAACGACGGCGCCAAGATCACCGTGACCAGCATCCGCCGGCTGACCGCCTTCGGCGAGTGGGACGACCGGCCGGACGCCGACCAGACGGGCTACCGCGTCTCCTGGTCCATCACCAACGGCACCAAGAAGCCTCTCGACGTGGACCAGTGGTCCGAGTCCGAGCAGGGCGCCACGAACGGCGGCGAGGTCACGATGCTCACCGTCGAGAAGGGCTCCCACTCGATGACGGGCCGCATCGCCCCGGGACAGACCGGCACCTTCACCAGCGAGAGCTCCCTCAGCAAGTCCAACGGCACGAAGATCGTCATCACCATGACGCGCATGGACGACCAGGCCGACATGCTCGCCGACGACCCCCACTGGACCGGAACGATCAACTAGGCGCGGCGCCTGCCGTACTCCGCTGTGCTCTCGGCGCACGAGTCTCCTGCCAACCCTCGCTGGGCGGAGCGTCGCAGACGACAAGCAAAATCCAACACGGCGGCTGTGAGCTGCGCGTATCGTCTGCGCCATGGCAAGCACAATCTGCGGCTGGTGCGGTGACCGCACGCACATGTCCATGGTCTTGGAACCCCGAATGCTGCCCATGGCCGCTTGGCCTCGGCAGATTGTAGATCAGCCGGTGTGGATGGCGGCCTTCCGCTGTTCCAGCGAGCAATGCCATCGGATCTCCGTTGGCTGGTCAGTTCTCTACCAAGTGTCCAGTGTGGCCACAGCGAAGATTCAATTGCCTCTGGCGCCTTCCCTGGAATGGGAACCGCGGCGCATTCGCCGACCGGAATTCCTCGATATGCCAGAGGAGATCGCCGACACGGCCAGCGAGGCCCACGCGTGCCTCAGCGTTGGTGCCGCCCGCGGCGCCGTCGCATTGGCTCGGGCAGTCATTGAAGCCACGGCCAAGGCCAAGGGCATCAAGGAAAGCGGCATCGCAGGGAAGATCGACGCTCTGCGCGATAGTGGCAGCATCAGTGCACTCACAGCGGAAGCAAGCCACCAGATTCGACGCGACGGAAATGGTATTGCCCATGGTGACATCGGAGATGAGCCGATCTCACAGGACGACGCCGAGGCCATCCTGGAGTTCATGGATGCATTCCTGGACGAGGTCTTCCAGCGCCCAGCAAAGTTGCAGCGCTTGAAGCAGCGCCACGACGAGCGCAAGCAGGGAGCGGCTGTCCCCGCTCAAACGCTGCCGCCGGCGCCTTCAGGAGCTCCGGCGTAGCCACCGCGCCCGCGGTCGCCGGCCGAGGAGGCCCGTTCATCTCCTCGGTTGGCGCTTGCGCCAGCGCCGCGCCGTCCACCACCCCGCCCGGTAGAACTGCCAGCGCTTCGGCAGGTACAGCAGATCGTCGCGGGCTACGTCGATGAAGGCCCGCTGTGCCTCCACGACCCGGCTCACCGCGTTCGTCATGTCGTCGTTCGACACGGTCAGGTCGAGATCGAAGACTGCGTTCAACTGATCGAGCACCAGATCGGCGGCCTCCAGCGGTGCCGGATTGGCCACCAGGCGGACGTCCATGTATGCCTGGAGTACCTCGCTCTGCTGCGCCCGTAGAGCGTGCAGCGCTTGCCGGGTCGCGCGTGTCGCTAGGCCAGGCCTGAACGTCACCGTCCACCGCCTCGGACCCACGCGCATCGCGTAGAGCTGCGCTTCCAAGCGCGTGGCGGCCATGGTCGTGTAGGCCTCGGTGACTGCCGCCTGGAACCGGGCATAGACCTGGCGGCGCTCATCTCTGCTACCCAGGCGTACGCCTGCCTTGGACTGGAGCTGCTTCGTTACGGCGTTGCTCGCCGCCTTGGCCAGCGACGAAGCGCCAACACTGATCGGATCAACCACGGCGACAGTGTGCACCCTCAACTCGTACCCAGGTATGCAGAATTGAGCGTGTCGCACGCGAACTACTAGCCTGGGAGGGAGTGGCTGGCGACTGCACCGCTACCGGGGTCTAGGCAACAGGCAGTCCTAATAACAGGATTGGTGCATGGCGAGGAAGAAGCTCACGAAAGCCGCCAGAGCCGCCAGGCAAGCCGAGAAGCTCCAGGAGCGGGTCCGCCGAGAGCGAGCGGTCATGGCGGAGCGAGTGCGAGCGGCGCGACAGGAACGAGTGGGCGACGGGGTGTCGAAGCCGCCGCCAGACGACCCCGTGTCGGTGCATGCCATGTCGGCCTCCATTGAGAGCAGTCGCCGTCGGCATTGACGACGGAACGGGGGACGCTGGCCGCTGCACACTGTCCTTGTGAACACCTCAATCGGCAAGGACGATCGACCTCTGATCACTACCGACATGGCGGCCTATTCGATGGGGTTGAGCCCCAAGCGGTTCCGCGACTGGGCACGCCGACGCGGCATTACCCCGGCTAGTTCCCGCCCCAACCCCAACCGCGGCCAGGCCCTCGCACTGTGGGACCTGGCCGACATCGCGGGAGTCCTGCGCCAGGCAGGGCGGTCAGCGGACACCAGCACCGTCCGCTGACCGATGCCCGTACGTACTGTGCGGGACAGGTTCCTACAGTCCTTGACAGAAGATCGCCGCGCGCTCATTCTGTGAGACGTTGGCACCGGTGTCCCGCAGGTCTCACCGACAGACCCTCGACACCCTCACCATCCACCCCAGCCCGGCCTCCGTGCCGGGCTTCGTCGTACCTGGAGGGCCCATGCTGCGCCGATACCGCACCCAGTACGACGTGCCTGGCCTAGGCCGCCGAGAGTCCACCTGGTGGCAGCTCGGCAACCGCATCTGGCGCCACCGGGTGCGCCCCGTCCACTGACCATGGCCGAGCTCAGCGAGCAGGACATCCAGCGCAGGACCAGGCAGGCCCGCAGCGGCCGGCCGTGGCACCGCCTCCAGGCGCAGGTCTACGTGGAGGAGACCCACTGCTGGATCTGTCATCGATGGGTGGACCAGTCCCTGCCCGGCACGACCCACCCCATGGCCCGCACCGTCGACCACGTCCATCCCCTCTGGCTCGGGGGAGACCCCCTCGACCGGGCGAACTGCCGCCTCGCTCACCGGCGCTGCAACACCGCCCGGAACAACCAGGTCAGGGCCGCGAAGCGGCCGCGCCCAAGCTTCACGGTCAACGCCTCGGCGCTCTGACCTGCGGATATGCCCTCGGTCTGGTGTGATCGAGGGTCCGGACATGATCCACCCGGGTTCCAGGTCGCCGGATCACGCCGGGCGGAGCCTGGATTGCAAGCCCCTGACCTGCGGGAATGTCGGAATGTCGGATTTAATCCGTTTTTTTGATCAAGCAGTGACTGACCCCGCCCCCACCTGACCCTCCCTCTCCCCCCGCGATTTTTGGGCAGGCCAAAGGATCATGGTGGGAGGGGTTTTCGAGTGAAAGATGAGCCTGCCGGTCTCGGTGATCGGGGCCGCCGGATGTGGCGGGAATCCCTGGCGGTCTGGTCTCTGACTCCGGCGCATCTGGTGCTGCTGGAGGAGGCTTGTCGGTTCGCCGACCGGCTCGAAGTGCTCGACTCCATACTGCGCGCCACGTCAAGGGAAGTCAACCCAGATTTGGCGCAATTCGCTGATATTTCGGCACTGTTGGGGGAGTCCCGGCAGCAATCGGCGGCCCTCAAGGCCCTCTTGGCGGAGATCCGGCAGGGCCAGTACGGCTCGTCCCCGGCCTCAGTGGATCCGGCGGGAGGTGCGGGCGTTGCTGACCTCACCGCCAGGATCGCTCGCAAGCAGGCCGAGAGTTGAGCTCGCCCCGCCGTCGGCGTACACGCTCGGGCCCGAGGCTTGTCTCCTGGCGAAGCGTGCCGGCCTCGAAGCAGACCCGTGGCAGGCCGACAGCCTCGACCTGATGATGTCCGTCCGCCCCGACGGGAAATGGGCGTGCTTCGAGTTCGCCGAGTGGGTGCCCCGCCAGAACGGCAAGGGCGCCATCCTGGAGATCAGGGCGTTGGCCGGGTTCCTGCTCCTGGGCGAGCAGCTGATCATGTGGTCGGCGCACGAGTACAAGACCGCGATCCGGGCGTTCCGGCGCATGAAGGCGCTGTTCAAGAGGCTCGGCAAGCAGGTCGGCGCCAACGAGAACCTGCTCGAAGTCGACGGCATCCTCATCAAGGTCATTAACACCAACGGTGAGGAAGGCTTCGAGCGGCTCGACACGAACGCCGAGTTGAAGTTCATCGCCCGGAGCAAGGGCAGCGGCCGCGGCTTCACCGGGCACACGAACATCATCGACGAGTCCTTCGCGTACACGTGGGAGCAGAACGAAGCTCTCATGCCGACGATGCGGGCCGTCCCGAACCCGCAGATCATCTACACCTCGACGCCGCCCCTGAACGGTGCCAGCGGCGACGTGATGTATGCACTGCGCCAGCGAGCCGAAGCAGGAGGGGATGCCTCGCTGGGATACCGGGACTGGGGTCTCGGCGGGGACCTGGAGGCGAAGACCCTCGCGGAGATCAACCTCGACGACCCGGCCCTGTGGCAGTCCACCAACCCGGCCTGGGGCTACCGCGTCACCGAAGAGGCCACGGCCCGGGACCGGCGCGGAATGTCGGACGAGGGCTTCGGCCGCGAGATCCTCGGGATCTGGCCCAAGCGCGCCGAGGGCTCCACGGTCATCGACCCGGCGAAGTGGGCGGCGATGCTCGACGAGCACTCGCAGCGCGACCGGGAAGCCGGCCTCGCGCTCGGACTGGACATCAGCCCGCTCCGCGACGCGGCCTCGATCTGCGTGTACGGGCTGCGCGCCGACGGCATGGGCCACGTCCAGATCGCCGACTACCGGTCCGGCACGAAGTGGGTTCTGCCCCGGCTGATCGAGCTGCGCGACGCGCTGGAGCCCATCGCCATCGCCATGGGCCGCGGCACCTTCGCCTTCCTCAAGACCGCCCTGGACGACGCCGGATTCAAGGTTCCCGAGGACCCGGAGGAGCCAGAGACCGGCGACCTCGCGGTGACCGGCGCGATCGACATGGCGGCCGCCACCGGCCAGGTCCTCGAGGGAGTGCGCGAGCAGCAGTTCCGCGTCGCCCCGTCCCGGCACCTGGACGTCGCCGTCGCCGGCGCCAAGACCAAGACGTCCGGCGACACGATCGCGTGGACGCCGACCAAGTCGGACGTGGACATCACGCCGCTCGTCGCCATGACTCTCGCTCGCTGGAGCTACGACTCCCGGTCGCACCTCCTGGCGGCCGCCGACTACGACGTCACCGCGTCGATCTTCTGACCCGTCCGCCGTACCCAGGCGCCCCGCCGGGGCGCTGTATCCGACCGGAAGGGGTCCGACGTGCGTAAACCCCTTCCGCCGCTGGGGCTGGACGCGCGGCGCGACCACGGCCGAGCGGCGCAGCATCGGCCCGGGCAACGTCTCGTGGCCCACCAACGACATCGCGTCCCCGGCCGCGGCGTCCGAATACGGGGCGCTCGGTCTCACCCCGGTGTTCGCGGCCGGCCGGCTGCTGTCCTCGTCGGTGTCGTCGCTGCCGATCCAGCAGTACCGGCGAATCGGCGACGCCACGAGGAAGCTGCCGCTCGCCGGGCTGTTCAGGTCGCCGTCTGCACAGGGGACGATCGACGACTGGATTGGGCGGGCGATGACGTCGCTCGTCTACCGGGGCAACGCCGTCGGGCTCGTGATGGAGACGGACTGGCTGGAGTACCCGACCCGGATCGAGTGGCTGAACCCGGCGCTGGTGTACGTCCAGGACCAGATGCCGCTCGGCGAGCGCGGCAGCTTCACGGACCCGGTGTGGACGTACTGCGGCGTGGAGATCCCGGCCGAGGACATCGTGCACATCCCCTGGATGACGATGCCGGGCCGCGTGTGGGGGCTGTCGCCGCTCGCCGCGTACGCGGTCACCGTGTCCACGGGCCTGGCCGCGCAGAAGTTCGTCGACGACTACTTCCGCAACGGCGGGCAGCCGCCCGGGCACTTCCGCAACACCGCCCAGACGGTCAATCAGGCGGACGCCACCGTCATCAAGCGGCGCCTGGTCGACGCGATCCGCTCCCGCGAACCCATCGTGTACGGCAAGGACTGGGAGTACGCGCCGATCACGATCAGCGTGGCCGAGGCGCAGTTCTGCGAGACGCAGCGCCTCACGGCCACACAGATCGCCGCCGTCTACGGCATCCCGCCCGAGAAGATCGGCGGCGAGACCGGCGGCTCCTACACCTACAGCTCCCCGGAGCAGCGGCAGATCGAGTTCATCACCGACGCCCTCCTGCCCTACCTGGTGAAGCTGGAGAACCACCTCAGCGCACAGCTCCCGCGCGGCCAGTACATCAAGTTCAACGCCGACGCCCTGATCCGCGTGGACATCCTCACCCGGCACTCGGTGTACGAGAAGTCCCGCCTGATCGGCCTGAACAACCTCGACGAGCTGCGCGCCCGCGAGGACGAGCCGCCGCTGCCCGACGGCCGAGGCCAGGACTACACGCCGCTCCCCATCCAGGCGGGCGCCGCCGTCCACGTACCGCAGATCCGCGGCGAGAGGCCGCCACACGACGGCGGGCTGCGCCTCGTCAAGACACAGGGGAGAGACCATGGTTGACCGGCTCCAGCTCCGGGACTCCCCGGAACGCCGCGGCATCGCCTCCGGGCAGTTCGAGCTCCGCGAACTGGGAGGCGGGCAGCTCCTCCTCACCGGCTACGCGAGCGTCTTCGAGGCCCCGTACGAGGTGTACGGAGGCCCGCCGTACGGCTGGACCGAGGTCGTCGACCGGAAGGCCTTCGACACGACCCTTGCCGCGCGGGCCGACACCCACCTGCTGATCAACCACGCTGGCATGCCGCTCGCCCGCACCAAGTCCGGGACGCTGAAGCTCGCCGCGGACTCGACCGGCCTGCACGTCGAAGCCGGCCTCGACCCGTCCGACCCGGACGTCCAGAGCCTCGTCCCGAAGATGCGCCGCAAGGACATGGACGAGATGAGCTTCGGGTTCCGCGTCAAGGACGACGAGTGGAACGAGGACTACACCGAGCGTCGCCTCCTGGAGGTGAGCCTCCACAAGGGCGACGTCTCCGTCGTCAACTTCGGCGCCAACCCGGCCACTTCCGTGCAGCTCAACAGCGCGAGCGAGGCCCTGGAGTACCTGGCGGGCCTCGACCCGGCGGCCGCGCTCGCCGAGCTCCGCTCGGACGGCATCGACCTGGCACGGCTGGCCCGGGCCCGCGACAACGTGGCCGCCCTGCACCGGCAGATGCGCCCGGCGGAGCCGAAGCGCTCCTCGGGGACGATGACGCTCGCCGAGGCGCGCGCCATCGCGGAAGGCTCGGTCGTGGTCCGTCTCGCGGACCAGATCCCCGTCCACTCGACGCCGACCTCCGCCGAGGCCATCGACCGGCGGGCGGCAGCCGACGGCGCCACCGGCAGTCCCGTGCTGCTGCGGTACGTGCACGCGCACGTCGACCCGGCCGGCGCCCCCGACGACGCGGCGTCGTACCGGTTCCCCCACCACGACCCCCACATCGGATCCCCGGCATCACTGCCGGCCGTCCGGCACGCCCTGTCGCTGCTCCCCGGAGCCGACCTGACCGCCGACCAGAAGGCCGCCGTGGAGCGGCACCTGCGCCGGCACCTCGAAGACGCCGGGTCCTGACCCGACGCATCCCTGGCGCACTGCGCCCGCACCACCCGTGACCTGGCACAGGGCACGGCGCTGTCGACCGCCTGGCACTGGCGCACCGACGGCTCATCTCGGCCTGGCACTGGCCGCCGTCATGATCCGTATCGCCAGAAAGGCACGCTCATGGATGAGCGATTCCGGCGGCTTGTTGCCCGCCGCGAGCAGATCGCGCAGCAGCGCTCCGACACCCTCGCCAAGCGCAAGGCCATCACCGACCTTGCCGAGGAAGAGGCGCGCGAGGATCTGCTCCCCGAGGAGGACGCCGAGTTCCGGGAGCTGACCGGACAGATCGCATCCTTCGACGACCAGCTGTCGCAGCTCGACGAGCGGATCGCCGAGCTGTCCGCCGAGGCCGAGCGCGACGCCACGGTCACGGCCGGCGCCGCCGCGGTCAAGCGCGCGAAGGCCCGCGTCTCCAGCGTCACGGAGTCCCGCACCTACGAGAAGGGCAACGGGCGCTCCTACCTTCAGGACCTCGCCCGCCTCCAGCTCAACATGGACGCCGACGGCGGCGCCCGCGAGCGGCTGGTCCGGCACGCCCAGGACGTCGCGACCGACCCCGAGTACCGCGACCTTCTCCGCACGGACGGCAACGGCGGCTACTTCGTCCCGCCGGTGTGGCTGATGGACCAGTACATCGAGCTGGCCCGAGCCGGCCGGGCGTACGCGAACGTCGTGAACAACCAGCCGCTGCCCGGCGGCACCGACTCGATCAACATCCCGAAGGTCGCCACCGGTACGACCACGGCGATCCAGACGGCGGACAACGGCGCGGTCTCCGAGACCGACGCCACCGACACGTTCATCAACGCGCCGGTCCGCACGATCGCCGGTCAGCAGGACGTCGCCATCCAGCTCCTCGACCAGAGCCCCGTCTCCTTCGACGAGGTCATCTTCCGGGACCTGGTGGCCGACTACGCCACGAAGACCGACCTTCAGGTCATCTCCGGCTCCGGCTCCTCCGGCCAGGTCACCGGTGTCCGCGCCACCTCCGGCATCACCACCATCACGTACACCGACGCGACGCCCACCGTCGCGAAGCTGTACTCGAAGATCGCGGACGCCGTGCAGCGGGTCCACACCCTGCGCTTCATGGCGCCGACCGCGATCGTCATGCACCCGCGCCGGTGGGCGTCGCTGCTCGCCGCCTCGGACTCCAACGGCCGCCCGCTGGTCGTCCCGGACGCCGGGAACCCGCAGAACGCCGTCGCGACCCTCGGTGTCGTGGGCTCGCAGCAGGTCGTCGGACAGATGCACGGCCTGCCCGTCATCACCGACCCGTCCATGCCGACCAACCTCGGCGCCGGCACCAACGAGGACGTCGTCCACGTCATTCGGGCCAGCGACATCCTCCTGTACGAGTCGGGCATCCGGTCCCGGGTCCTGCCCGAGGTCGGCTCCGGCAACCTCACGGTCCGCCTCCAGATCTACGGCTACCTCGCGTTCACGGCCGCCCGCTACCCGGCGTCCGTGGTCGAGATCGGCGGCACGGGTCTGGTCGCCCCGTCGTTCTGATCCGCCCCTGGGGCCGGGCCTCGCGCCCGGCCCCTCTCAGGACAGGAGCCACATGCACGACGAGCAGCAGTTCACGCGGCATGCCGAACAGGGCTGGCTGTCGTGGGACGCATGGTCCCCCGAGCAGGACGTCTGCCGGTTCGCCGGGCTGCTCCAGCGCATGCTCCAGCCGGAGACCGTGCTGGAGACCGGCGTCGGGATCGGCCGCATCACCAGCCACCTCGACCTCAGCTCCTGCCAGTTCCTCGGCTTCGAGTCGAATCCGGACTGGCGGCGCGAGCCTGCTCACCCGGACCTGGTGACGCCGAACGCCGACCAGATGGCCAAGGCCGACTTCGTGATCCTCGACAGCGACGTCGACTACCGCTTCGCCGAGATCGCGCTATGGGGCGAGCACGGGCGGCCGGGCTCGGTCGTCCTCGTCCACGACACGGGCAACGGGCACCAGCCTTCGACCGTGCACGCCCAGATCGGCTTCGCGTGCGCCCAGACCGGCCAGCCCGGCACCTTCCTGAAGAACCCGCGGGGCGCCTGGCTGGGGATCCACGCGTGAGGATCATCGGGCTGCTGTCCTGGTACGAGGAGCCCGCCTCGTGGCTCGCCGAGTGCGTCGCCGGCCTCGCCCAGATCTGCGACCACCTGGTCGCCGTCGACGGCCCCTATGCACGCTTCCCCGGGGCTATCCGGAAACCGGCGTCCGGCTCTGAGCAGGCCGACACCATCGCCCGCACAGCGGCCGGTGCCGGGATCGGCTGCACCATCCACGTCCCGCGCCAGCCCTGGTGGGGCAACGAGGTCGAGAAGCGCAGCTTCATGTTCGACCTCGCCATGACGATCGCCGAGCCTGGCACCGACTGGCTGCTGCGGGTGGACGCCGACGAGGTGTTCACCACGGTCCCGCCCGACACCCGCGCGTTGCTCACGAAATCAGACCGTGACGTCGCCGAGGTCACGATGTGGGAGCGCGGCATCGACGACGGCCAGGACAGCCAGTTCCCGATCCGGGTCCTCTTCCGGGCCTTGCCCGGCATCCGCATCCAGCAGGCCCACTACGTCGTCACCGTGCCTCGGCCGGACGGCGGCACCCGCGTGCTCGTCGGCAACGACAGCGTCCACCAGGCCGAGCTCGCTGAACCGCTCTGGGACGTCCGCCTCGAACACCGCACCCGACAACGGCCCGCGATGCGTCGGGCCGCCAAGGACCAGTACTACGCCCAACTCCCGGAGATTGAGCAGGTGAGCAGGCTGTGAAGGCCATCGACGACCGCTACAAGCGGGCCATGATCGACGAGTACGAAGGGCACGTCCGCGCCAGGCGGACGGAGCTCGCGGAGCACGTGGCGGAGACGCTGCTCAGCCAGTACGGCTACGACGTCAACGCCCTGGCGGACGACGAGCCGTCGGAGACGACAGAAGCCGGCCCGGCGCCGGAGACCACCGCGGTGGCGCCGCCGCCCGAGGCCGCGGTCGAACCCAAGCCGCAGGCCCCGACCGCGGACACCAAGCCGGCCGCCGCGAAGAAGACCACAGCCGCCCCGGTCAAGAAGACAGCAGCGGCACCGGCGAAGAAGGCGGCCGCGGCCGCCGAGAAGCCGCAGACGGAGGACAAGTAGCCGTGGCGGAGAACGTGTTCGTCGTGACGCTGGAGGCCTCCGGCGAGGTCATCCCAGCAGTCGAGGAACCGGAGAGCGACGCGCTCGATGACGAGGAGGTGACCGATGGCTGACGGCCTGAGCTCGACACTCGTCAGCAACCTGCTCAACACGCTGCGCACGGCCGGTGCCGCCTTCGGGCCGGTCGCCACGTACGTGCAGCTGCACACCGCGAGCCCGGGCGCCGCCGGAACGACTGCCGTGTCGGCCGGGTCCAGCACCCGTATTGCAGCCACTCTCAGCGCGTCATCCGGCGGCTCCGCGCTCGCGCTCAGCGCCGACGTCGGGCCGTGGACGAACGGAGGCACGTCCGAGACGATCACCCACATCTCGGTGTGGACCGCGAGCAGCGGCGGAACCTTCGAGTTCTCGATCGCCCTGACCTCGTCGAAGGCCTGGGCGGCCGCGGACACCTTCCTGCTGAAGACCCTGGGCATCAGCCTGTCGCCACAGGCGGCATAGGGCCCAGCGGCCCGAGCCGGAGGCCGAGTTGACGACTTTCACGGACGACTTCAACCGGTCCAACGGTGCTCCCGGGGCAAACTGGGTCGACGGGACTGGCCTGTGGACCATCGTCTCCAATCAGCTCTCGTCGGGGACCGCAGGCGGCACGATTGTCATCCGTGCCGCGACCGCGATGGCCACGAACGACAACTCGGCGCAGGTCACGATCGCCGCCACCGCAGCTGTCTCGCACGGTGTCTGGTGCCGCGGTAATACGGGCTTTACCAGCGGCTATCTCTTCAGGAACGACGGCTCCGGCTGGACCCTCTTCTCGGTCGTCGGCGGCAGTTTCACTTCGATCGGCTCCTACGCTGCAGCAGCCGCCGCGGGCGACGTCGTGAAGGTCCAAGCCGTCGGCTCGACGATCAAGGGCTTCGTCAACGGTGTCCAGCGCGTCTCGGTAACCGACACCGCCGTGACCACCGGCACCAGCGCCGGACTCAGGGCCGAATCAACATCAGCCCTCCGCTTCGACGACTTCACCGCAGCAGACGTCACCTCCGGCGCCACCGGCGACGCCGCACTCGCAGCCACGGCATCTCTCTCCGCCAGCGGCTCGCGCGGCACCTCAGGTGCCTCGGCGCTCACCGCGACCGCAGGCTTGACCGCCTCTGGCCAGCGCTCCACGGCGGGCGATTCCACACTGGCGGCCACGGCGGGACTGACCGCGAGCGGCCAGCGAGCAACCTCCGGCGACACCGGCCTGACCGCCACAGCCGGACTCACCGCCGACGCTGTCCGCGGGACGGCAGGGGGCGCCGCCCTCACAGCAACTGCCGGCCTGACCGCCGACGGCGAACGGGCCACCGCCGGAGCCGCCAGCCTGACGGTCACGGCCGGACTCACGGCCGACGGCGTACGAGGGACGTCGGGGGCAGCCGCGCTGGCCGTGTCGGCGGCTCTCACCGCTGACGGCGTGGTGGTCACCAACGGCAACGGCGACGCCGCCCTCACCGCGACCGCCGCCCTCACCGCCGCGGGCTCTGCCGGACGCCGCCTCGACGCATCGCTCACTGGCACGGCCGCCCTGGTGGCGGCTGGAACGCTCGGCACCGCGTCCGGAGGCAGCCTCGCCGTCACGGCGGGCCTCCAGGCCTCCGGTCAGGTCTCCGGAGCGATCGTCCGCGGCAGCGCCCGGCGAGCAGCAGGTACCCAACCCGGGGCACGGCGTGGCGAACCAGCAGGACCGCGGGCGCAACACGGACCGCCAGCCGTCCCGACAGCGAAGGGAGGAGCCCAGTGATCGACCTCGGAGCCGTCTATCAGGTGGCCGTCGACGTCGCCGACGCATCCGGCACTCCCACGAACCCGGCCGACGCGACCCTCACGATCATCCTGCCGGACGGGACCACGGTCGGCCCCGCCGTTCCCGCACCGACGACCACCGGGCAGATCCGCGTCGACTACGTGACCGCCCAGGCTGGCAGACACGTCTGGCGGCTCGTCACCTCCGGTCCGACGACGGCGTACGCGGACGTCTTCGACGTTCAGCCGGCGGCCCCGGACAGCATCGTCTCCCTCGCCGAGGCGCGAACCCACCTCAACATGCGGCCGGATGAGACCAGTGACGACGACGAGCTCCGCGGCTTCATCGCCGCGGCGACTCGGGCAGTGGAGCGCGCACTCGGCAGGAAGGTCGTACGGCGCACACTCGTCGACCGGTTCGATCTGCGCGGGCCGACTACGCAGGTCATGCTGCGGAACGTGCCGGTGCAGTCGATCACCTCTGTGGTGTCGGCCGACGGGGCCACAACGTGGAACGTGGCCGACCTTCAAGTCGACGGTGAGACCGGGCTCGTGACGGTCGTCTCGGGCGCCCGGCTCACTGGCAGTGTGGACATCACGTCCCAGGCCGGAATGTCTGTCATCCCGGATGACTACCGCCTCGCCGGCAAGATCATCATCGGGCATCTGTGGGAGACGCAGCGCGGCACGATGGGCGTCCAACTCGGCGACAACGACGAGGCGTACGTGCCCGGCCGGTCCTACGCCGTCCCGCGGCGCGCACTTGAACTACTCGACGCTCCACTCCCGGGGGTGGCCTGATGACCGCCCAGTGGCAGACACGCGTCCCGGACGCCATCGACGCCCTGGTCGCCGTCTTCACCGCGGCGCTCGCCGGACAGGATGCGACCGTCCGAGACGGGGCGTCCGTGTCCCAGGCACGGGTCACCGACCTCCTATCCGTCGGCTACACGGGCACCGAAGAGAACGACGTCGACGCGCAGGCAGTCGGAGAAGGGCTGGCCGGCAGTCCGGACCGGGAGACCTTCACGATCCGATGCGCGGCTGCATGTCTTCGGGGCGGCACCGACCTCCCGGCAGCCCGGCGGCGGGCGTACGAGATCTTCGGCCTGGCCGCGGCCGCAGTCGCCGCCGACCGGACGCTGAACCGCACGGTGATGCGCGCCATGGTCGACAGCCACTCGCTCACCCAGGACCAGAGCGACAAGGGTGCACAGGCCGTCGTCGTCTTCAACGTCTCCTGCGACAGCTACACACGCGGCTGATCAGCGGCGGCGCGCCTGCTGGCACGTCCACGAACCACCACTGCGCCCACCCCGTGCCCGGGGACCATCCCGCCTGCCCGCAGGGCCGTCAATGAGAACAGGAGTGCCATGACTGCGCTCGTCACCCAGGTCGTGCCCAACGTCGGGCTCGACATCGCCGCCCTTCCCGTGGCCGTCGCGAACGGCGACACAGCCGCATGCGGCGGCGGGACGTTCCTCTACGTCAAGAACACCAACGCCGCAGCCTGCGTCGTCACCCTGGTGACGCCGGGCCAGGTCGACGGCCGGCTCGCCATCGCCGACTCGACATTCAGCATCGCGGCCAACACCGGCATCGGCGTGATCCCGCTCCTGCCGAGCCTGTATGCCGACCCGACGACCGGCCTCGCCACCATCAACTACAGCGTGACCAGCGGCGTCACGGCCGCGGTGGTGAGGGTCCCGTGAGCGACACGATCGTCATGCGGCACCCCACCCTGCCGCCGACGCAGGAGATCGAGGTCCCGCGCGACGCCATGCCGCACTACACCTCTGCGGGCTGGCAGCAGGTCCCGCAGGAGGAGCTCGACGAGCGTACGGCCCTCGCGGCGGCCGCCGCGCGCGACGCCGCTGAGGCAGAACAGACCACCTCCGCCCAGGACCAGGACGGGCCGGACCAGGCCGACGACGAGACGCCGGTCGAGGCCGCAGCAGACGAGCCGGACGACACGGAGCCGGCGGAACCCAAGAAGCGGCCGGCGCGGCGCGCCAAGGCCCCCCAGGAAGAGGAGAGCTGACCCATGGTGGCCACGCCGATCGCCGCAACCTCCCGGTACATCCCGCCGGGCACGACCCGCTACTACTGGGTCGCCACGATCTCCAACTACCTGTCCCCGACCCGCGGCGAGCTCAACGCCGGCACCGACCTCACCGGCGAAATCTCGGCCGTCAGCGGCTTCGCCACGTCGTCGGACCAGCAGGACACCCCCGACCTCGGCTCCCGGTTCGTGTCGAAGATCCCGGGCCGCATCACCGCGGACGACTCCAGCATCACGATGTACGCGTCGTCGACCTCGTCCGACGCCCGCACGCTCATGCCGCGTGACACCGCTGGCTACATCGTGGCCTTCGCGGAGGGCGACGTCACCGGCCAGAAGATGGACGTCTTCCCGGTCAAGGTCACGTCCGTCCCGAAGAGCCGCGACGTCGAGAACCCGGCCGGCATGACGTTCCAGTACGCCATCACCCGCATCCCGGCCGAGAACGTCACCATCCCGTGAGCATCCGCCTCCAGGACAGCGGTGACCTTCGGCGCGTCAGCCGGGAGCTCCGGCAGATGGACAACAAGGAGATCACCAAGCGGTTCCGCAAAGAACTCCGCGCGGCTGCCCGTCCGCTCGTGCCGAAGGTCCAGGCGGCGATCCGTGAGATCCCGTCCAGCCGCGGCTACAGCGCGGACGGGCTGCGCGGCAACCTGGCCCGGGCCACGCGCCTGGAGGTGAAGACCACCGGCAAACAGGCCGGCGTCGCGATCCGTGTGGACGGGCGGAAGATGCCCGCCCACATGAAGTCCCTGCCCGCCATGGTCGAGGGCAAGAAGCGCTGGCGGCACCCGGTCTTCGGCAACCGCGAGAACTGGGTCACCCAGAAGCGCGAGCCCTACTTCTACAAGACCGTCCGCGTCGCGGGTCCCGCCTCCCGGCGGGCCGTCAACCGCGTCCTCGACGGCATCACCAAAGACATCAGCTAGGAGCACCAGCACATGGCACTCTCCCGCGACTCGATCCTCGAGGCCTCGGACGTCCAGACCGAGACCGTGCCCGTCCCCGAGTGGGGCGGCGACATCATCCTCCGCGGCCTGACCGGCGAGGAACTGGACGCCTACCAGGCGAGCCGCCGCCAGATCCGCAACGCGGGCACCAAGGAGCAGGAGGTCGTCTTCGTCCAGGACAACGCCCGCGCGACCCTCCTGGTGAAGTGCATCGTCGACGAGGCCGGCAACCGTGTCTTCACCGACCGCGACGCCGGTCTGCTCGGCATGAAGAACGGCAAGGTCCTCGACCGCCTCTTCGAGGTCGCCTCCTCCCTCTCCGGCCTCAGCGACGAGGACCAGGAGGAGATGGAGGGAAACTCCGAGACGCCGGATCGGGACGGCGATTCCAGTTCCTCCTCGCCCGAGCCCTCGGCCGAACCCGAGCCGAGCTCCTCCGAAGTATCAGCGCCCGCGAGCTAGCGGAGTGGGAGATCTTCTACGCCCTTGAGGCGGAGGACGAAGAAGCCGCACTCAACGAGAAGCCGTAGCCGCCGTCGCACCAGGACGTGACCCGATCACCCGCTGAGGGGAGGCGTCATGTCCTCCACCGGCATCATCTACCGGCTGATCGCCCACGACTCCGCCTCGCGGACCTTCCACAACATCGGCAAGGCGGCCAAGAGCACAGACTCGACGCTGGCCAAGCTGGGGAAGACCGCGGCGATGGCCGGTGCCGCGGTTGCCGGCGGACTGGCCTTGGGCCTCGCCAAGGGCGCCAAGGACGCGAGCCGCTTCCAGGCGGAGATGACCCGCATCTCCACCCAGGCCGGCGGCACCGCGAAGGACGTCAAGGTCCTCTCGGAGCAGGTCCTGAAGCTGGGCACGTCCACCCAGCAGGGCCCTCAGCACCTCGCCGAGAGCCTGTACCACCTCAAGTCCGTCGGCATGGACAACGTCCAGGCGATGAAGGCCATGAAGGAGGCCTCAGACCTCGCCGCGGTGGGCCACGCCAACCTGGAGGCGACCACCAACGCGCTCGCGGGCGCATGGCGTACCGGCATCAAGGGCGCGACCTCGTTCCACGAGGCCGTCTCCACGGTGAACGCGATCATCGGCGCGGGCAACATGTCGATGGACCAGTTCAACGCGGCCATCGGCACCGGCATCCTCCCGTCGGCGAAGACCTTCGGCCTGTCGATGAAGCAGGTCGGCGCGGCCCTCGCGCTCATGACCGACGAGGGCATCGACAGCGCCAGCGCCGCGACACGGCTGCGCATGTCCTTCAGCCTCCTCGGCGCTCCGAGCGGCGCAGCCGAGAAGCAGCTGAAGAAGATCGGCCTGACCGGCCTCGACCTGGCCGAAGCGATGCGAGGCAAGGACGGCCTGATCGGCGCGATCAGCCTCCTGAAGAAGCACCTCGACGACTCGGGCATGTCCGCGTCGCGGCAATCCCAACTCCTGTCCAGGGCGTTCGGTGGCGGCCGGTCCTCCAGCGGCATCCTCCTGATGCTCAACAACCTCGACGTCCTGGAGAAAAAGCAGGAGCAGATCAACCACTCCACGGGCAAGTTCGACGACGCGGTCAAGATGCAGAGAAAGACCGCCGAAGCCCAATGGCACCTGCTCACCAGCAACTTGGAGGTCATGGGCATCCGGGTCGGCACGAAGGTGCTGCCCCCGGTCACGAGCTTCGTGCACTTCCTCGCGACCACAGCCATGCCCGCGGCCGCCCGCTTCGGCACCGCAATGGCCCACCTGGTCCCCGTCGACCAGATCAGGCAGGGCCTGAACCAGGCGAAGGGCCTGGTCGGAGACTTCCTGTCCGGGCTGACCGGCGGCAAGTCGGTGTCCGGCATGGTCGGCGACTTCATGGACGGGCTGTCGGGCAAGTCGACCCCGAAGGCCGGGATCAAGCTGCCCAAGGCGACCGCCCCGAAGAACGTGTCACCGTCCGCGGTCGCCTACGGCATGTCGCCAGCGCACCCGACCGGGGAGAAGACGGTCCTCGGGCTGCCCCCGTCGGCCATCGCGCACGGCATCGGCAGGACCCCGGACATCAAGGCCAAGCAGCCCCTGCCACCCGCGGCGATTCGGTACGGGCAGAGCATCACCCAGAACATCCCGAAGGCGCCGAAGGTCAAGATGTCGGCTGCCCAGCAGTTCGGCAAGACCATCAGGGACGCGGTCTCGGGCGGCATCGACCACATCGACTGGGGCAAGCTCGGCGGTCACCTCGGCAAGGGCCTGGCGGACGCGATCGGCTGGGTCGGCAAGCACACCGCCGACTTCACCAAGAAGATCGCCGGGATCCTCGGCAAGCTCGACTTCGTCGAGATCGGCAAGGGCTTCGGTGCCGCAGCGCTCCCGCTCGCGATCGGTTTCATCGCCAACCTGTTCGCGCCGCTCTTCAGCCTCGACTTCTGGAAGCACCACTGGCTCGACACGATCATCGCCGTCATCTCGATCATCCCGATCGGCCGCGTCGCGGGCGCCCTCGGGAAGGTCTTCGAGCACATTCCCTTCCTGAAGATCTTCGAGCCGCTGCTGAAAGGCGTCGGCAAGCTGGGCGTGTGGCTGGAGAAGGGCCTGGCGAAGGTCTTCGGGCCCTTCCGGCGCGGCATCGTCGACGGCTTCAAGCGCGCCTTCCCGGCCGCCGAGGGCATCATCCGCGGCGCCATCGACCGGTTCATCCTGCGGCCGTTCGGCATGTTCCGGGAGATCGGCCGGCTCGCGCCGCGCTGGCTCGCGGACGGGATCCAGCGCGGCACAGCCTGGGTCGTCGAGAAGATCCTCGGCCTGTCGAAGCTGATCGTGCGCCCCTTCGCCAAGGCCGGCAGCTGGCTGATCGGCAAGGGCTCCGAGCTCGTCGGAGGCTTCACCCGCGGCGTCAGCAGCGGCGCCAAGGGCGTCGGGTCGTTCCTGTGGCGGTGGGTCGGCCGGCCTGTCGTCGACGCCTTCAAGGGCGCCGGGACGTGGCTGTGGACGAAAGGCCGCTCGGTCGCATCCGGCTTCAAGTCGGGCGCGGTCTCCGGCGCGAAGTCGATCGGGAGCTTCTTCTGGCGCTGGGTCGGCAAGCCGGTCGTCGACGCTTTCCGCGGGGCCGGGTCATGGCTGATGTCCAAGGGCCGGGCCCTGGTCGGCGGCTTCAAGTCGGGGGCCACCGCCGGAGCCAAGGCCGTGGGCAGCTTCATGTGGCGCTCGATCGGGAAGCCGACGGTCGATGCGTTCAGCGGTGCCGGCAAGTGGCTGTGGTCGAGCGGCAAGTGGCTGGTGTCGGGCCTCAAGTCGGGGACCGTGTCGGCGGCCAAGGGCCTCGCCGGGTGGAGCAACCGGACCATCGTCCGGCCCGTCGTGGGCGCGTTCAAGGGTGCCGGGTCGTGGCTGGTTAAGGCGGGCGGTTACCTGCTCGGCGGCCTGAAGAGCGGCATTGTTGGCGCGATCAAGGGCATCGGCGGCTGGCTCTGGAAGAACCTGGTGTCGCCGATCATCAGCGCGGTCAAGCACTTCTTCGGGATCAAGAGCCCGAGCCGCGTCTTCATGGGCATCGGCGGTCACCTGGTCGGCGGCCTGATGAAGGGTATGGCCACGACGTCGGGGACGGCCATCGCGAAGAAGATCTTCGGCGACCTGCCGCACGCCCTCAGCCGGATCGTCCACAAGGGCCTGGTCTCCGTAAAGAAGCTCCCGGGGAAGGCCCTCGATGCGCTCAGCAGCATCGGCGACTCGATCGGCCTCGGCGACAACTCGACGTCGGGCTCGGCCCAGCAGTTCGCGCAGGCGGCACTCAAGAGCTACGGCTGGGGCCCCTCGGAATGGCCCGCCCTCAAGGCCCTGTGGAACGGGGAGTCCGGCTGGAACTACCGCGCCCGCAACGCTTCGTCGGGCGCCTACGGCATCCCGCAGGCGCTGCCGGCCAGCAAGATGGCGTCGGCCGGATCGGACTGGAAGACCAACGCGGCCACCCAGATCAAGTGGGGCCTCGGCTACATCAAGTCCCGGTACGGCAGCCCGTCCGCCGCCTGGTCGCAATGGCAGGCCCGCTCCCCGCACTGGTACGCCGCTGGCACCGGCGGCGCAGCGAAGGGGCTCGCCTGGGTCGGCGAGCGCGGCGCGGAGCTGGTGAACTTCGGCGGCGGCGAACAGGTGATGTCGCACAAGGACTCCATGGCGTTCGCCAAGCACCACGGCATCAAGCTGCCCGGGTACGCGTCGGGCACGATCCTGAACGCGTCGGACCGGGTCCACCGGGACCGGCAGCGCGTCGAGGACGCGAAGGACGCACTGGCGAACGCGAAGCGCCGGCACAAGGGCGTGGCGGCGGCGGAGAAGAAGCTGGAGGCCGCGCGGAAGGAACTGAAGGCGGCGGAGATCGCGCTGTCCAACGCGAAGAGGTCGGCCAAGACCAGCATCTCCAACACGATCAACACCGGTCTGCTGAAGAAGCTGGAGACGGGTACGTCGGCGGCCATCGCCTCGGCGGTCAAGTCCCTGGCGACGAAGCTCCTCAACGCGGGCTACACCAAGACCGCGGCGAGCATCCAGAAGAAGGGCACCAAGCTGGAGGGGCTCGCCGACAAGCGAGCCTCGGTGCAGAAGACGATCGCTACGGCGAATGCGTACGCGACCGACCAGGCCAGCAACATCAAGGACTTCCTCGCCATTTCCGGGACGTCCGCGACGAGCGTCAAGGACCTGATCTCGCAGGCCGGCGCGCAGCAGAAGACCGCTTCGGGCTTCGTCGCCCTGAGCAAGTCGCTGAAGGCGCGCGGTGCCTCGAAGGAGCTGCTGCAGCAGCTGTCCGATGCGGGCCCGGGCAGCCAGCTCGCGACAATCCTCGGCGCGAAGTCCACCACCACGACGGACATCGCGAAGCTGAACAAGCTGATGGCGTCCGGCGGGAAGCTCGCCACGTCGTTCGGCCGGGACATGGCCGACATGATGTACGACACCGGAAAGCACGCGGGTGACGGTTTCCTCGCAGGTCTGAAGGCCACCGAGAAGGACTTGCAGAAGCAGATCAACAAGCTGGCCAAGGACCTGGTCGCGCAGATCAAGAAGGCGCTGAAGATCAAGTCGCCGTCGGTCGTCATGCGTGACGAGGTCGGCAAGAACGTTGTCCTCGGCTGGGTCGCCGGAATGGACATGCACGGCCACCTCGTCGGCGGCGCCGCCCAGCGCCTGGCCGACACCGCGTCCGGCGTCAACGTGCGCCGCCGCTACGTCCCGACCGCGGCCGCCAGCCAGCGCACCGCCCGCGAGGACGCCCTGTGGGAGCGGTTCGCGACCGCTCTGGAGAACCGCGAAGCGTCTGAGATCCACGTCCACTTCCGCGACGAGAAGCTCCGAGACCTGATCGATGTCCGGGTCACGCCGAAGATCAGGGCCTCCGAGCAGGCGCAGGCGCACCGGGCCAAGGTGGGGAGGCGTTCGTGACGATCTCCTACGGGACGACCGGCGCGCAGTCGACCCACACCGACACGATCACCCCCGCGGTCGTCGGGTCGGCCGGGAACCTCGCGATCCTCCAGGTCGTGTCCGGGCACCCGCTGGACTCCGTGCCGTCCACGCCGTCCGGATGGACCCTGGTCGGCAGCGCGTCGGGCGGCGGCGGGTCCTTCGGGGCCTCCGCCGGCCCGCGGCGGCTGACCTACTTCGCCCGGGTCCTGCTGGGCGGCGATGCGAACCCGACCACCGCGATCCCGTCGGGCTCTTCCGGGTCGGTCATCGCCGGCCGGATCGTCAGCCTGTCCCGGAGCGCGGGCACCGGTTGGCGGTGGGCGGCCAGCTTCGGCGACGACCAGACCAGCGGCACCGCCTTCTCGGCCACCGGAACCGTCGCCCTCACCTGGAAGTCCGGAGACTTCGCGCTTCTCGGGTACGGAGTTGCGTCCAGCTCCGACTCGTACACCGCGGAGGCGGTCACCGCCGCGGGCATCACCTTCGGCACGGTCACCGAGCGGGCCGACGCGGCAGTCGCCACCGGCAACGGGACGACGACAGCGCTGGCGACCTGCACCGTGTCGTCCGGAACCGCGACCGTGGCCCCCACCGTGACGGCCACGTTGGCGAGCGCGTCCATCGGCATCGCCGGCGTGATGCGCGTCCGCGAGGCCAGCTCCGACATTGCGGTGAGCGCCCAATCCGTCTTCCCGCCCAGGAACTTGGTCTCGGCGACCGGCCTGACCGGCGACGACATCGTCATGATCAGCCTGCTGAGGCTGGCAGGCGGCGACCTGGAGCCCGTGCGCGCCGCGACCAGCGTCGATGTCACCGGCCAGGCGTCGTTCCTGCGGGTCGACGCGGAGCAGCCGTTCGGGATCGCCCTCACCTACTCGGCTGTGCTCACGGACGTCAACGGCAACCAGTGGACCGTGACGGCCAGCCCGATCACCTCGACTGTCACCAGCGACGTCATCTCCGACGCGATCCGCGGAGTCGGCGCCGCGGTCAAGTTCGAGAGCCCGCTGGAGTGGAAGCGTGACCGGGACGCCACCACCTTTAACATCAACGGCCGGCTGATCGTGGTGGGCAAACCCCGATCCGCCAGGACGGGCACGCTGGTCGTGCGCGTGGAGTCCGACGATGACGGCGACGCTCTGAACGAGATGTTGGATGCGGCGACAGAGGGCACGATCCTTGTCCGCAAGCAGATCAGCCTGTCCCGGCTTGACGGCACCTACGCGCTCCTCGACGACACGGAGGCGCCGACGTGGTTCGACGAGTACAGGTGGTTCTCCCTCAGCGTGGCCAAGGTGGATGACTGGCCGGACGTCATGGAGGCTGCGGGCTTCACGCTCCAGGACATCGCGAACAACTTCTCGACTCTGGCGGACATCGCGGCGTTCTTCACCACGAACCTGCTGGCCATCGCACAGTTCGACTTCGGGCCCTGACGTGCTCGACATGTCCGCCACCGCCCTCGCCGTCGTCAAGGGCAGCTACACCATGTCGATCCGGGCTGAGTCCTGGCTTGGCGGCGTCCTCTTGGCCGACGGCATCCCGGTTGCCGACGGCGGCGAGAGCCGCGACCGGAGTCTGGCCGTGCCCGAGCAGATCTCGCTCACCGTGCCCCGGCGCGCGGGCGGCTTCGACTGGGACCCGGGCACAGACCCGGGCCACCCGCTCGCCTCGTTCGGCCAGCAGCTCCGCATCGACTACGGGGTCGACGTCGGCGGCCAGATGGAGTGGATCAACCGCGGCTGGTTCCTCATCACCTCCTCGGAGACCGACGGTGACACCGTGTCCGTGAACTGCGCGGGCCTGCTCACCCAGATCGATGAGGCCTCGCTCGTCTCCCCGTTCCAGCCGTCCAGCAGCGACACGCTCGTATCCGTCGTTCGCGCGCTGATCGAACCGGCGCTCACCGTCAGCTTCGACGGCACCCTCGTCGACCGGGCGGTCCCGCTCGGCATGCAGTTCGACTCCGACCGCCTCGGCGCCGTCACCGAAGTGCTGACCGCGTGGGGCGCTGCCGAGCGGGTCACCGAAGACGGATACCTGATGATCGAGCCGGTCTCCGACGCCGGGTCCCCGGTCCTGTCCATCACCGACAGCCGGGCCACCGGCACCGTCGTCCGCTGGGCAGGCTCCACGACCCGGGACGGCGCCTTCAACGTCGTCGTCGCCCAGGGCGAGGACGCGTCGGGAAATCAGCTTCAGGGCGTCGCCTACGACGGGGACGGAGCGAGCCCCTACCAGTACGGCGGCCCGTTCAACCCCCTGCCTGTCCCGTACGCGTTCCAGTCGTCGCTGCTGACGACGGTCGCCCAGTGCCGGGCCGCGGCGGCCGCCCAGATGAAGCTCCTGCGGCGGCAGGCGTTCCGGCGTCTCCAGGTGACGATGGTGCCGCACCCGGGCCTGGTCACCGGCGACATCCTCTCCGTCACCGGCGCCGGCCTCACCGCCGCCCGCTGTGCCATCGAGCAGTTGAGCCTGCCCTACTCGCCCGGCGAGCAGAGCCTGACCGTCCGCGTGCTGTAGGGGGTGCTGTGCCGGACTTCGCTGACACCCGGGTCTCCCTTGCGGGGAAGGGCATGGTGCGCGGCACCGCCCTGACCGCACCCTCCTCGAACGCGATCCTCGTGTCCGTCGGCGGGATCACGGTCACCGCCCGGGTCGCGGTCGGACTCACGGTCGCCGCAGGGAACATCGTGCTGATGGCCCGGCTCGGCAGCCTCTACTACGTGGTCATCGTGGTGCCGGTCGCGCCGACGTCGACTCCGGCGACGCCGCCGCCGGCCGACACCGCGCCGCCGGACACCGGGGATGCGCCGCCCGCGCCGAAGCCGACGGTCCGGACGGGCACCCTGACGTGCGTGCCGACCTCCACGGCCTGCTACCGGGACGGCAGTTGGCGCTCCGACGGCGACCCGACGAACAGTTTCGACCTTTACCAGGGCCGGTACGGCGGCTCGTCGTACGGCCGCAACACGGGCGCGGCGTTCTACGGCAGCAAGCCGCACACCCTGTCCGGTGCGACGTGCACGAAGGCCACCCTGAAGGTGAAGCGGCTGTCCGCCGGAGACTTCGCGTCCCGCTCCGCGACCCTGCGCCTCGTCTCGCAGACCAGCCGGCCGTCCGGCGCGCCGACCCTCAACGAGACCACGTCCGGGCCGTCCCTGAAGATCGGCGACTCGACGACGTTCACCCTGCCGACGAACTGGGGCCAGGCCCTGATCGACGGCACCCGCGGAGGCATCGCCATCGCCGTGTCCAGCGACGACCCGTACATCCACCTCGCGGGCCGCGGCTCCTGGTCCGCGGCCATGACCCTGACGCTCTCCTGGAGGCGATGAATGACCGCGAACACCTCCAAGGGCATTCCGTACCCCCAGAGCACGGACCACACCCGGCTCTGGGAGCACATGCAGAACCTCGCCACAGGCGTCGACGGGGTGACCTTCGGCAACGTCGACCGGCAGGTGTTCACCGCCTCCGGCACGTGGACCCGGCCCGCGGGCGCGATCCGCGTGTTCGTCCAGGTGCAGGCGGCCGGGGGAGGCTCCGGGGGCGTGGCAGCCACCAGCGCCGGACAAGCAGCCTGCGCACCCGGCGGCTCCGGCGGGGAGTACGCCGAAGGGTTCTTCACTCCAGCCGCGACGGGCGCAACCGTCGCCGTCACCGTGGGTGCGGGAGGAACCGCCGGAACGGCCGGCGCCAACGCAGGCGGAGACGGAGGCGGCAGCCAGTTCGGCTCCCTCATCACCTGCACCGGCGGCACCGGATCCGCGGGCGGGACCGCCTCGTCCGCCACCTCGATCGGCGCGCCCAACGGGGGCACCGGCGGGACCGGCGGGGACTTCCGCGTCGCCGGCGGCGACGGCGGAAACGGGCAGACCGTCGGCGGCGTGCCCGTGAAGTACAACAGCGGCGGCTACGCCTTCCTCGGCGGCGCCCGCCGAGCGTCCGGCGTCGCGGCCACCACCACGACCGGCTTCAACGGCTACCCGTACGGCGGAGGAGCGTCCGGCCCGGCCAACGGCGCCAGCCAGTCCGCCGTCGCCGGCAGCACCGGCGCCGGCGGCATCGTCATCGTCACCACGTACACCGCATAGGAGTTGGGCATGCCCCTGCAACCACCGGAGACGTCCACCAGCGAGGTCACCTGGACGGTCAACGGCCGCCTCAGCGACAACTCGATCACGTCCTTCCAGGTGCGGGTCACCGTCGAAGGGCCCCAGGCGGAAACCGAGGGCGACGCCTGCCTCCAGGCCCTCGTCGACACCCTCGGCGCCCGGTTCGTCGGCGTGACCGGGACCAAGGGGTACACGTCGTACGCCACGCGCGCGATGACCCCGTCGTGACCGTCTACGTCTGCTCGCTGAAGTCGAACGTCCCGCAGTCGATTCCCGCAGACGGCGCCTATCACGTCGTCCGGTTCCCGTTCGGCGGCGCGGAGCCGTCGGACTCCTGGAACATGCACCAGGTCCAGCAGCCTGACGGGGCGGCGGTCTCCAACTGGCAGACCAGCGACCGGTCCGGACTCATCTGGCCGGCGCGGCAAGGGTGGGGCGAGCTCCACGCGATGATCCAGTGGGAGGACGGCGCGTACAGCGAGCTCCGCGACCAGTTCGTACGGGACCCGCTCGGCCTCACCGACAACCCGGTCGACACCACGGCGACCGACCACCGGCCGCCCAGCCCCGGCATGCAGTGCTTCACCAAGAGCCACGGCATCTTCGTCTACCCCGGCACCCCGATCGCGCTCCGCGTCGCCCACAACGACGGCCAGGCCCGCGACGTCGTCCTCGCCGAGTTCAAGCTCGCGATCCACGTCTGAGGGAGACGCCGTGGCACCCGGCCCGTACGACCGGCCGCCGTCCGACTGGCCGGGCCAGGAGACCGACGGCCTCGTCGAGCTCACGCCCGACATCTACTTCGGTTGGACAGACGAGCCCAACCCCCTCTTCTGGCACCGGTGCGCCGCGCTGGCCGACGTGCCCGAGGAGCGCACCGTCCACGGCCCGTGGGTGGCTGCCGGCACGGGCGCTCACACCCTCGTGTCCCGCGACCCGCTTCACCTTGAACCGAGCCTGCTGTGGCGCTGCTGCGACCTGCACGGCTTCGTCCGCAACGGGGTCTGGATCCCCGCCTGATCACCGAAGGAAGGAGTACCGACGTGCGCCTTCTGTGCTGCCACTGCCGCGAGATCACCGAGCTCGCCCCAGATGCTGAACCGCTGCACGCCTGCCCGAACTGCGGCTCCACAGCGGTCCCCGCGGACCTCGACGACACGGCCACGGTGACGCTCACCAACCACGAGCTCCGGATCCTGTGCATCTGGGCGAGCAACTACGCCGAGGCCATCAAGAACTCCCCGGGCAGTGAGGACAGCCCCAAGGTGATCTACGGGATCCTCGACCACCTCAGCACCCAGACCGACGCCGCCCTGTCCATGCGTCAGGAGATGGCCGACCTGCGGGGTGCACTGCCCGGCTCCACAGTCACGGTCTACCGAAATGGCGAGGGGACGGATATCTGATGGCACGCCACGACCCGACCGAGCTCGCGAAGGCCGCCTACGCGGCGTACGGCGGTGCCACCGGCGGCAAGAACTACCGAGGCCTGCCGATGCCCTGCTGGGAGGACTTGACCCCGGTCATCCAGACCGCGTGGGAGGTCGCCGCCGAGGCGATCGCCCGCCGCGTCCTCGGGCTCGACAAGGCGGGCCCGCCCGCGCTCCCGAAGAGAGGGGCACCCCGGTGACCATCCACGGCATCGACGTCTCCAACTACCAGTCCGAGTCGTACGGCCTCACTGGCGTCGAGTTCGTGATCGTGAAGGCCACGCAGTCCACGAACTACGTCAACCCCCGGCACACGGCGCAGGTGAAGCGGGCCCGCGACAACGGCCGCGTCGTCGGCCACTACCACTTCCTCGTCGCGGGCAACGTCCAGGCCCAGGCCGAGTACTTCCTCACCCACGCCGCCCCGAAGGCCGGCGAGCTCCTGGCCTGCGACTGGGAGACGAACCCCGCCAACGGCACGCTGCCGAGCACCGCGGAGAAGGACGTCTTCATCCGCGCGGTGAAGCGGCTCCGGCCGGACAACCGGGTGTTGCTCTACACCGGCCAGAAACTGTGGTTGGCCAAGGACACCAGCGGCTACGCCGGGGACGGTCTGTGGATCGCCCAGTACAACGGACGGCCCGGCCAGCCCGCCATCACGGCGCCGTGGCTGATCCACCAGTACACGTCCACTCCGCTGGACACCAACGTGGCGAACTTCGCCAGCCGCGCAGAGATGGCCGCGTGGGCGGCCGGACGGGAGGCCGAAGTGGCCCTGACCGATGCAGAGATCCAGAGGGTGGCCGACGCGGTCGTCGCCAAGCTGATCGCAGGCGGCGGCGTGCTGGAGGGCACCGACCTGTCCCGGATCTGGGGTGCCGACGTCGTACCCGCCGCCCGGCCGCCGTACAACAACCCGGACTACTTCAAGGCCGACGGCAAGACGCCCGACAACACGGCCTGGACGGCCGGGTACGCGCAGCAGACCCAGGTCGAGGGCATCCGCGAAACGCTCGCCCGGGTCAAGGCCGTCCAGACCGCGCTCGCTGCGCTCGACCCGGAAGCGCTCGAAGCCGCGCTCGTGGCCAAGGTGGCCGGCCTCCAGATCACCGTCACCGCACCGAAGGGAAGCTGACATGAAGCTGCCGCGCTACGCGAAGGCGATCGTCGCCGCGGTGGTTGCTGGCGCCGGGTCGCTGGCCACCGCGCTGAACGACGGGACCCTCACGGCGGCCGAGGGCGTCACGGTCGTCCTCGCCGTGCTCACTGCTCTCGGCTTCACCTGGGCGGTCCCCAATCGGCCGCAGCCGCCCGAGGCGTGAGGGCCGCGGCGCGCCGCGCCGCAGCACCCACGTCAGCACCATTCGAGAGGGGGCCCTGTATGGCGGATGACCCGACCTTGGGAGAGGTGATCAGGACCATGCAGGCCCTCAACGCGCGGTTGGACCGGTTCAGCGCGCCGGAGGTCTACCAGTTCCAGCACGAGCAGCTCCTCGCCGAGATCCGCGAGATCCAGGGGGAGCGGGCGGCGGAGAAGCAGGCCCGGGACGAGAAGGAGCGCCGCGAAGAGGAGGCCAGGCGGGAGCTGGAGGCGAAGCGCCAGGCCGACCGCCGCCTGATCTTCTCGGTACTCCTCGCGCCCATCGTGGTCCTCCTCCTGCAGCTCTACCTGAGTGCCCGTCTGGCGGCCGGGTGATGAGGCGACACGCGACGGATGAGCAGGCCCGCCGTGAGCGGCGGCGCGGCGACCTTCGCTGGGCGGCCCTGGTCTTCGCTCTCGGCGCTCTTCTGACCGCGGTCGTCGTGGGCGGCGTGTGGATCGCCGGACAGCTGCGCACGGCCAACCAGGCCCGGGACGCACTCGCCCTCCAGGTGCAGCGGCTCGGCGCGTCCCCGGTCGCGGGACCGCCGGGCAGCCGCGGCGAACCCGGCCCCAGCGTCACCGGGCCGTCCGGCCTGCCGGGCCCGGCAGGACCGTCCGGAGCGCCCGGCCGCGACGGCAGGGACGGCCGTGACGGCGCCGATGCGACCGGCCAGCCGGGCAAGGACGGCGCCGACGGGGAGCCCGGTGTGTCCGTGACGGGCGCCCCCGGCGGGGCCGGACCCACCGGGCCGGCCGGGGCGACCGGAGCGCAGGGCCCGGCGGGGAAGGACGGCAAGGACGGCGCCGACGGACGGGATGGCCGTGATGGTCAGACGTGCCCGGACGGCTACAGCCTCCAGCAGTCCCCGGACGACGCCGACGCGCTGGTCTGTCGCCGCGACGACGCCCCCGCGCCTCAGCCGGACAGCCCGAGCCCCTCAGCGCCCATCGCCTTGGGCATGCCCGCGCTGGACCCGACCCGGCGTACCTGGATCTGAAGGAGCGACATGGCGATCACCTCCAGGGCCAAGCCCTCACCCACTCCATCGCGACGCTCGAACATCGGTCTCGCCATAGTCGTCGCGGCCGTCGTCGCTGTCGGACTTGCCCTGGTCCTCCTGAACGCTCAGCAGCAGGAGCGGTTGGCCACGGTCCGCCAGACCCAGGTCAGCGGCCAGAAGACCGCTACCGGCCAGCGCACCGACCAGACACAGTTGACGTGCGTGCTGTGGGCCCTGCTCCGCGAGGAGAACTCGAGGAAACTCACGCCCGACGTACAGAAGGCGGCCGACCGCATCTGTGCGGGAGTCCCGACCCCCGCACCCAGCGGCTGAACCGCTGGCCGAGCGCCCCTGCCCCCGCCGCCTTCGTGCGGCGGGGGCTTTCGTGCGTCTACAGCTCCCGGTCGCCGCTCTCAGGGCGGGTGTCGGCAAGCTCGATCCCTCGCAGGCGTCGTAGCCATCGCGTCAGCGCGTACAACGCGATGGCGGCCCCTCCGCAGGGCTCCCAGACCTCTGTGACGAGTGCCGTCAGGCCGCCGTCATCCACGATGTAGACCGCCTGTGCGCCGACCACTGTCGTGATGAAGGAGTTCGTACGGGACTGCACGGACAGGAGCCAGTCGACGGGGCGCCAGGCGGGCCGGGCCAGGTCACTGGCACGCATTCGCAACGCGGCGAAGACGAATTCGAGGGCCAATACCAGCTGCCGCGTGGCGGAATGCGTCACGCCGTCCTCCGGCGACCCGGCGAGTACAGCGGTCCAGTCGCGACCGAGGTGTGGTCGCTGTGGCCCCGCGAGGCGGGCAGCCAACGCGGTGGCGCCCAGTGCGGCCGCTCGGCGGCGGGGGATGTGCAGCACACCTGCCGTTCGGGCGGCTGCAGCAACGGCCTGCGGTGTCCAGCGCCTCCTGCGGGTGATGCGCTCTACACGCACGTCCTGCACCATCGGCACTGGCTCGCTGTGCCGCGGTTCCCGGCCCGGAATCCGATCCGCAATCCGCATCACCCGCGCGGTGGCGGTGAAGGTATCCGTGTCCACCGTGAATCTGACGGTGTTCGCCCTGAATGCGCCCGAGCCCAGGAGATTCTCGACGCGAGGAGCCCGGAGGGCGTTGAAGAGAGCAAGTTGCTCGTCTGGCGTGAGTTGGTGCCACGCGTCCTGGGCACTGTCCACGAGCAAAAGTTGGCGGATCACGCGTTCCCCCCGGCGAGGCCGAGGCCAAATCGGCGGGACCTGCGAGTCTCAAGCGCCTCGGTGGCATGTCGCCGACCCATGCCGGTGAGTTCATAGAACCGGCGCGCGGGTCGGCCGGGGTGGGGGCCGGTCTCCTCCCGGCTTGTCAGCCAGCCGCGTTCGGAGAGCCGATCGAGGATGGGGTACACGGTGCCGGGGCCGAGGTCGGCGTCGCGGCAGATGCTGAGGCCCCAGGCCGGCGCATCGTCCGTCGCGGAGAGCAGTGCCTCCAGGACGGCGATGGTCGGCTTGGTGAGCCGGATGTTCGCCATGTCCTCAGTGAAGCATGTATCGAGTACGAGCATCAAGCGTATATCGAGATAGATACACGTGCTGGTGATGGCGCGACAAAAATCTGATGTCCAGGGCTGGTTGCACGGCTACCGTTGACGCGTCCAGGTGCGAAGGCAACGGCTACTTCTCCTGTAAAGAGGGAGACGCGGGTTCGAATCCCGCTGCTGGTCTCGGCCAGTGTCGTCTAGCGGCCCAAGACGCCTTGTCGCCGTCGCCGAACTTGATCTCTGGACCTCAGGCCTGAGCCGCCCGCCACGGGGGAGTAGCGGGCGGCTCTGCTGCGTCCGTTCAGTCGGCGAGCGGCAGCCGGTAGAACGGCTTGTCCTTGCGCGGCTCGACTCCGAGTGCCGTGTAGAAGTTCAGAGCCGCCGGGTTGTCCGCGTCGGCCGTCCACTCCAGGCGCGAGCAGCCGGCCACCTGCCCGGCCTGCTGCACAGCCTCCATGAGCTGTCCGGCGACACCGCCGCGGCGGTGGTCCTCGCGGACGAAGAGCTCCTTCAGGAAGATGCTGGTGTCTGCCCCGGCGGCCGGCCAGAGGAAGCTGTACGAGGCGAAGCCGAGGACCTCGTCTCCCTCACGCGCGATGAGGACGGTGGCCACGGGCTGGGGGCCGAAGAGCGCGGCCCGGATCTGGCCCGGGTCGGCTGGATCGGCCGGGCCGCCGTAGTACGCCTCGACCTCGCCGAGCAGGCCGGAGATGGCGTCGACGTCCGCCTCAGTCGCCTTCTCGATCCTCACTGTTGCCGCCCCTCTCTGCGGCGGGCAGCGCCAACACCTCGCGCAGCACCCGCACTTCCGTCACCGCTCGTGCCTCGGGCACCTTAGCTGCCACGTCCCGGGCGCGATAGATGATCAGTGACGATCGGTGCTGGTCGGGCAGGCCGACGACGGTCTGCGTGGCGAGGGCGGCTGCCCCGGCCGGGTCGCCGTCTGTGGCGAGGCACATCGCCTGGTCGAGGCGGATGAGGGCGCGGTCGGTGCGGTCGGTGGCTGGGTAGAGCTCCAGGGCGCGCGCGTGTTCCTCGGCTGCCCGGGTGGTCTCGCCGAGGTGGGTCCAGGCGTTCCCGGAGTGGAAGCGGAGCTGGCTCTCGCTGTATCCGAACGCTGATCCGATCTGTTCGGTGGCGGGGAGCCGTTCGAGCGCGGTCTCAGCGGCATGGAGTGCGGCGGCGCTCTCCTCGCGAGCGCCGAGAACGGCGTGCGCGCGAGCTTCGAGGGGCGCGGCGAGTGCGGGGCCGACGCAGGGGAGTCCGCCGGCCAGATGTTGGGCGCGGGCGGCGAGTTCGACGGCGCCGAAGAGGTCGCCGCTGTAGTACCGCTCGTAGGCCTCTTGGGCGTAGATCCAGGAGAGGGTGGCCCGGTCCTCGGCGGCGGATGCTGCCGCGCGGCCGGTTCGCCACCATGCCCGGGACCGGTCGTCTCCGAGCTTCAGCAGGGTGAGGGCCATCAGCCCGGCGAGGCGGGCGGCCGCGATCGTGAGGGTCTTGCGGGCGGCGGCAGGGTGCCGGTGGTTCAGGAGGAGGCGAAGGTCCTGGAAGTCGCTGACGAGCTCGGGAAGCAGTTCGCCCTCCGGCCGGTAGCGGGTCGCGCGGCCGTGACGGGCGACGGTGAAGTCCCACTCGTCGAGCCCGGCTTCGGTCATCGGGCCGGCGGCTAACGCTTCGCTGAGCCCGCGCTGCAGCGAGTCGACCTGGTCCAGGACGCCGGTCCCGGGCCGCTGCTGCGCCAGGGCGACGAGTAAGCCCTCCCCGCCGAGAGCCCGGTCGAGTGTGGCGGCGATGTCCGTGGTTGGGGAGCGCTCGCCGGACTCCAGGTACGACACGTAGCTCTTGCCGCAGGAGGCGAGTTCCGCGACGTCTCGCAGCGATCGGTTGCCACGCAGTCGACGTAACGCCTGCCCGAAGGTCTCGCTCATGGGGTGGTCCCTCTGTCCACGGCGTCCACGGTGTCCACTCGGTTGTGGACCCTTGTGGACGCGCATGTTCTGGTGCCTGACGGTCCGTTGGGACAACGCTAGCGGCATGCGCTGGCGCCGTCAGCGAAACGGACATTGGCCCTAAGTCGAACCCGGCGGCCGCGCGAACGGCCCCGGGGGTGGGCAACGCTCGAACCGGAAAGGGAGCGTCGACATGACAGAGAGTAGAGCGTCGGGAGGCGGACGCGAAGCCCCCGCGAAGATGACGGTCCGCGTCTACACCGTTAGCCGTACGGGGGTCGTGACCCGGCCGCGGGCCACGGTAGTCGTGCCGAACGACTACCGGCCGCCGCTGGAGCCGATCGGCACGCAGCTCCCGCCCTGCGCGTGCCCGATCCACCGCGCGGGAGCCGGCCGATGAGTCCCGAGACCCAGGACGACGTCGCCGTCGTGGATGTCGTCAGCGCGCGGCAGACGGTCGCCCTGCTTCTGCCGCTCCCGGACGAGCCGCTTGCCGGGCTCGACGTGGACGCGTTGACGCTGACGCTGCGCGGGCACATGGACCGGCTGATCCCCGAGGTCGAGAGATGGGCCGGCCGACTGCACCGGGACGACGTTCCCCGGTACTGCGCGCTGGCCTGCGTCGGTGAGGCCCGGGGCAAGCTCCGTGCCCGGCCGAACTCGGGTCCGGGCGGGGGCCTGGCGTACGCGCGGAAGTTGGCGCGTTCCCTCGCCGCACTGTGCGACCACTTCGAGACGCTGACCGGCCAGGTCATGTGCGTCGCCTGCGACCGCCCGATCCGCCGGACCGACGACGCCGTCCCCCTGGACCAGGTCAGCACCTCCGGGGGCGCGATCACCGCGCGCGTGCACGCCGACTGCGCCGACGCGCCGCGCCCCCGCCGCTAGTTCGGCCGCCCGCCCCGGCGCACGGGGCCCTATGGCGGCCGATTCGGGTCAGGGCCGCACCCACAGACCCCGCCTCGTCGAGGAATCGGAAGCCTCGCCCCGGTGGGAAACCGTCCCGTCGCAGGTCCCGGAAGACCTCGGCGGGGCGGCCACGCTCCCGTCCCGGGCCCCAGCCCTGGACAGGTCAAGCCCCGGGGCGGGAGCACCCTTCAACAAAGGAGAACCCCTGTGACCATGGCACTTGAGCGTCCCGTGGACCTCACAGAACCGACCACGCTCCTCCTCCCGGAGGTGGCCGGCCAACTGATCAACCGCATCACGACCGACCACCCGGAGATCAGCGTCGACCTGGCGCGCCGGATCGTCGGTCAGACCGCGGCCTTCATCGCCGCGTCCGGCCGCCAGCCGGGACAGAGCCTCGCCCCGAGCGCCCTGGTCGACATCGGCTGGCACGCCTTCCTCCTGCACACCGTCGACTACGCGGCCTTCTGCGAGCGGGTCGTCGGCCGCTTCGTGCATCACGTCCCCACCGACGACGGCCAGGAAGCGGCCGGTGAGGTGCAGCAGACCAGGAAGCGGACCATCGCGGCCATCGAGGCCGCCGGCTACGCCGTCGATTCGGAGCTGTGGCCGGACATGGCCGACTGCACCCAGTGTCACGCCGGTTGCACGAACAGCCCGAACACCGGCAAGAAGTAGTACCCCCTGTGCAAGACTCCAGCCGCCCGGTGCCACCACCGGGCGGCTGGCCCTACGAGCGGAGCGGAACGTGGCGGAGGCAGCAATCGCCTGGGACACCTACTCGCAGCAGCGGCCCGACCGGCGTCTGGTGAATGCCCGGGGCGAGACGACCTGGTTCAACTGGACGCAGTACTCGGACCACGGACCAGGCGTCGAACTCCTCAGGGCTCCGGACGGCGCCCTCGTGTTGGACCTCGGCTGCGGCAGGGGAGGAAATGCCGCGCACCTGGCGGCGATCGGCATGCGCGCCGTCGGAGTCGACATCTCGCCCAGGCAACTGGAAGCCGCGCGCGCCCGGTGGGGTGACATGCCAGATCTGGAACTGCTCCAGGCGGACGCGCTCGACTTTCTCCACCGCCCGGGCCCACTGTTCGATGCGGTGTACTCGGTGTACGGCGCGCTCTGGTTCTCCGATCCTGCACAGATGCTGCCGGCTATCCGGGACCGAATCCGTCCAGGCGGAACGATGGTGTTCTCCCAGCGCCCCCCGGTCGAAGGCTGCTACGGATGCCAGGCCTCGTACATTCCGCGCGGCGACGACCAGGACCCCGCCGTTGTGAAGCGATGGGACTACGAGCCGGACGTCTGGGTGGACCTCCTCAAGGTGCACGGGTACACCGACGTGCTGGCCCGGGTGCTCCCCGCGCCCCCGGGGCCCAAGACTGTGGGAACGCTGATCGTCCAGGCCTGGCGTTGACCGGTCAGTCGACGATGACGGAGACCCGGGTGTCGAGCGCTGCGGCGATCCTCAGGAGATCGCTGTACCGGGGGTCGCTGGTGCCCGCTTCGATGCGCTGGAGGGTGCGCCGGTCAAGGCCGGTGAGCTCGGCGAAGGACTCCTGAGTGTGGTCGGCGTTCAGCCGTAGGCGACGGACGCGGTCGCCTAAGTCGCGACGCCTGTCGATGATCCACTGAGGCTGTTCGCGAGGCACTAGACAAACTTGGACACCCCATGATCACATGTCAGCGTCAGGCCTGTCGCATTTTGCGATCATGAGCGGGAAGTTGAGTAGCAACTACCCATGGATGATCGCGAGCTGATTGCCAGTCTCGCGCTGGGCACCCTTCGGGGGTCCGGTGATCGGCATGACCCTGCAAGCCCCCGGCCCGTCGGCGTCCCGGAAGACGCTGGCGGGCCGGGTCTGTTCGGATCGTGTTCGAAAAATCTTGGGCATATGCCTGCCGCACACTTCCCACGGGGCCCCGCTTCGGCAAGACTCCTGTACGTACCAATGAGCCCCGCTGGTGCGTGGAGGCCCGGAAGACCTCTCGCACTAGCGGGGCTCTTTGTGCTTCGGCCCGCCCTAGGTACCTGCCTGGCGGCCCTCTTCGGATGCCGACCGCCTCAACGCGCCCTCCCACCTGCGGGTTTGGCAGAACCCTCTGTATAGGTGTTTTCTGTCGGTCGAAGACGTCGAGGCCCGCTCCGGCGAGGGTGCCCGCGTGCAGCGCGTCGGCGAGCGCGTCCTGGTCGATCAGGGCGCCCCGCGAGGTGTTGACGACGAACGCGGTCGGCTTGAGCAGCGCGAGCCGTTCGGCGTTCAGGAGATGACGGGTCGCGTCGTTCAGCGGCGCGTGCAGGCTCACGTAGTCCGACACGCGCAGCAGTTCCTCCAGTTCGACATGGCGGGCGCCGAGCCGGGCCTCCGTCTCGTCCGACGCGCGCGTGGGACCGGCGTACACCACGCTCATGTCGAACGCGACCGCGCGCCGCGCGACCTCCTCGCCGATGTGACCGAGCCCCACGATCCCGAGCGTCTTGCCGGACAGCTCCGTGATCGACTGCTGGAGCCGCGGCAGCGCCCAGTCCGCCTCGGTCAACGCCGTGTGCGCGGGCACCAGTTGCTTGGCCAGGGCGAGCATGAGGGCGAAGGTCTGCTCGGCCACGTTCTGCTTCTCGGCCCCGCTGGAACCGATGTTGCACACGGGCACGCCCCGCCCGCGGGCCGCGTCCAGGTCGACGTAGTCGAAGCCGTGGCTCGCGCACTGGATCAGCTCCAGGTCCGGCGCGGCGGCGATGTGTTCGGCGGTGACCGGGCCGAGGCCGGTGACGACGACATGCGCCTCGCGCAGCGCCGCGGGATCCTCGTCCGTGGCCTCCACGACGGTGACGCGGGCCTGCCCCGGGAAGAGGGTGGCGAGCGCCGCTCCGGCCGTTCGGCCGCCCACGTGCGGGGAGACGACGGCGAGCACGTTCTTCGTGACGGTCATGCGGTCTCCTCGATGAGGTCGTCGGGTCCGAGCGAGGCCGGGCGGGCGTGTCCGGACAGGGCGAGGGTCAGATCGAACTCGGCCAGCAGACAGCGGACGACGTGTTCGACGCCCGCCTGGCCGTCGAGGCCGAGACCGTAGGCGTACGGACGTCCGACGAGCACCGCCCGCGCCCCGAGGGCGAGTGCCTTGAAGACGTCGTCGCCGGTGCGGATGCCGCTGTCGAAGAGCACGGTGAGCCGCTCGCCCACCGCCGCGGCCACGCGGGGCAGCGCGTCGGCGGCAGCGACGGACCCCGCCACCTGCCGGCCGCCGTGGTTGGAGACCACCACGCCGTCCATCCCGGCCTCTTCGGCCTTGCGGGCGTCGTCCGGGTGCAGGATGCCCTTGAGGACGATCGGGCCGTCCCAGTTCTCCCGCAGGAAGGCCAGATCCGGCCAGGTCTTGCCGGGGTCCGCGAACATGCTCACGAAGTGCATCACGGCCGCGTTCGGGTCCTCGTGCACCGGCTTGGGCAGACCAGCCTGGAACGCCGGATCGGAGAAGTAGTTGGCGGTGCCCACGCCGTGCAGGAACGGCAGGTACGCCTGGTCGAGGTCGCGCGGGCGCCACGCCAGCAGCGGGGTGTCGAGCGTGACGAACAGCGCCGTGAACCCGGCCGCCTTCGCCCGGTCCAGGAAGCTGCGGGTGACCTCGCGGTCCTTCGCCCAGTACAGCTGGAACCAGCGCTCGCCGTCGCCCATGGCCTCGGCGACCTGCTCCATGGGGGTGCTGGAGGCGGAGGACAGGATGTAGGGCACGCCCTGCGCGGCGGCGGCCCGCGCCGCGGCGCACTCCGCGTCCGGATGCATGATCGACAGCACGCCGATCGGCGCCAGCGCGAGCGGAGCGGGCAGCGGCCGGCCCAGCACCTCGACGGACAGGTCGCGTTCGTGGACGTCCCGCAGCATGCGCGGCACGATCCTGCGCCGGGCGAGGGCGGCGCGATTGGCCCGCGCCGTGCTGCCGTCGCCCGCGCTCCCCGCCACATAGCCGACCGGGCCGGGGCCGAGCCGCTGCTCGGTCAGCTCCTCCAGCCGCGTCAGATCGGTGGGCAGCCGCGGCACGGCGCCCGTCATCCCGTTCAGATAGATCTCGTACTGGAAGTCGGCCCAGTGCTTCGCCATCCGTACGTCCCGCCTCTCGTCCCCAAGACCGCGCTGTACGAGGTCGATCCTGGCGAGGGTGACAAGTCCCGTCCACCGTGGTGCGCACAACGCGCGGCTGGAATCATCACGGTGTGACAAACAAGCCCTCCGAGGTCCGCGAACGCGTCCGGCAGGACATGGTGGCCGACCCGCGTGTCGTGGAGGCGATCGTCGCGGCGGTGCACGAACAGGTGCCGGTGTACGCGGCGCTCGACGACAGCCGGCTGCCCGAGGTGCGGGCCATCGCGGCCTGGGGCCTGGAGCGGCTGCTCCACCTGTGGGCCACGGACAGCACCCTGGGACCGGCCGACCTCCGGCGTTTCCGGGGCATCGCCTCGGCCCGCGCGGCGGACGGGCGCCCGGTGCAGGCGGTCCTGCGCGCCTACCGGGTCGCGGGCACCGTCCTCACGGACGAGGTCGCCGCCCGCGCGCCGGGCCTGGGCGCCGCCGACGCGTTCGCGCTGGCCCGCATGCTCCTCGTCAGCCTCGACACCCTCTCCGAGGAGATGGCCACCGCGTACGCCGCCACCAGCGAGGACCTGACCGGTGACCGGACGCGGGCACTGCGGCTGCTCCTCGACGACCTGATCGCCGGGCGGCACGCCTCGGTGGGCGTGCTGGCCGACCGCTCCGCCAGGCTGGCCGTCCAGCTGCCGGACCCCTGCTGCCTGCTGGTGGCCGAGCCGGCAGCGGCGGACCGGCCCGATCCCGCGCACGGCACGGCGACGGACCTCCTCGACCCCGCGCACGGCACGGCGGCGGACCTGCTGGACGCGCTGGCCCCCTCCGGCGGCGAGGTGACGTCGCTGGCGACGGTACGGGGCTCCCGCGCCGTCCTGCTGCTGCCGCTCGCCGCGTCGGCCCGTGCCGGGGCGGTCCTCGGCGAGCGTTCCTGGCGCGGGTGCGTCGTCACCGGCGAGGGCCTTGACCGGATCGCGCTCGCGCACCGGCTCGCCGCCGACGCCCTCGACACCGCCCCGGCCCACGCCCACCGGTCCGGACAGGTGCTCACCGACGCCGACGCGCAGGTCCTCGCCCTGCTCGGCGGCCGCCCCGCGGCCGCGCCCGACCACATCGCGCGGCTGGTGCTCGGACCGCTCACCGAAGCCGCGCAGCGGCATCTGCTGGACGCCCTCACGGCGTACATCGACTCGGGCTCGGCGAACGCCGCCGCACGGGCCCTGCACCTGCATCCGCAGTCCCTGCGCTACCGCCTGCGCCGCGTGCACGAACTGACCGGCCGCGACCCGCGCGACCCCTGGCACCGGCTCACCCTGGACATCGCCCGGACGATCCGCGACTGAGGCTCGGAGGTACCGGGGCCCCGGTCACTCCTCGTCGGCGGACGGGTCCTGAGCCCCGGTGTCCGGGCCCTGCGCGCGGACGCGCTGGACATGCTCCAGCGAGTCGCGCAGTTCGCCCAGCCAGTCGTCGGTGTGCCGCTGCACGAGACGCACGCACCAGGCCAGGGCGTCGCTGCGGCTGCGGGCGACCCCGGCCGCGACGAGCGTGTCCAGAACCTGACGTTCCGGCTGGCGCAGCCGGGTCATGACGGGCGCGGCGACATGGGTGAACAGGGCGCGTTCGGTGCCGCACTCCACGCCCCAGGAGACCTTCTTGCGGAAGCGGTGCTCGGCCTCCCGGGCCACCTCCACGCGGTCCTCGCGGGTGCGCTCGCGGAACTCCTGGATACGGGCCAGGAGCGCCGCCTCCTTCTCGGCGTCCGAGGCGCCTTCGGCGAGCCTCGGCTCGGGGATGCGGCCGACGACGGTGATCTCCTCACGGTCGGCCGTCACCTCGGTCAGGCTCTCGAAGAGGTCGTCGGGCAGGCGGCCGGCGAACCAGCCGCGCAGCTTCTCGCGTTGCTCCGATGTAATCATGTAATCACCATTACTCGCTCCCGGATGCAATGCAAGGGGTGCCGGAGAAGTCCGCCGACAGCGGAAGTCGAGGCGGCATGCCGGTTCAAGCGGAATGTTTCAGGCCTATTGCTGAGCCGTGTCTTTCCGGCCAGCCGACCGTTGGCGGTCATCGGCGGGCGCTCAGTTACGGGCTTCACGCGTTCGAATTCTGTGACTTCGAGCCACTGATTCAATACTCAAAGTTACCGAAACGTGAGGGGTCGATGTGTGTTTCCTGTGCGTTCTCGGCAGACTCGCGCTCGCCGAACCGGCACCGACCGAGCCGGTCTCGCATTTCGAATCGAGCGGAAGGATGCACACAATGCCGAACACCGCGCGTTGGGCAGCGACTCTCACCCTGACGGCCACCGCCGTCTGCGGCCCCCTCGTCGGATCCGCCCACGCAGCCCCCTCCGGGCTCTACGCCCCCTCCGCCCTGGTGCTCACCACGGGCCACGGCCAGACCGCCGCCGCCGCGACCCCGGAACGTGCGGTCACTCTGAACTGCGCCCCGACGGCCTCCGGGACCCATCCCGCCGCGCCGGACGCCTGTGGTGAACTCCGGGCGGTCAAGGGCGATCTCAACGCGTTGACGCCAAGGAACGACGTCTTCTGTACCAGGCAGTACGACCCCGTGGTCGTCACGGTCGAAGGCGTCTGGCAGGGCAAGCGCGTCTCGTACGAGCACACCTTCGCCAACGAGTGCGTGAAGACCTCCTACGGGATGACGGTCTTCGCGTTCTGAGGGACCGGGATCGCGTGGCCGTCGTGAACATGGACCGGGATCTGTAGCTGGGGAGTGCGGACCCCGTCACGAAGCGCCATGTGATTTCGCACCGAGGGCCGGTCAGACGGAGTGGGGCCGTCGACCGGCCTTCGGCATGTCCGCGTGCAGCCGAAGCCTCCGCGCTGCGGTGCCTCCGTGCCGCCGACGCCTCCGCGACGCGGTGCCTCCGTGCCGCCGAAGCCTCCGCGACGCCGGTGCCTCCGTGCCGCCGAGTCCGTGGCGCCGACGGCCGATGCCTCCGCGATGCCGGCGTCACCCGCCGCAGGGGCGCCACGGCGGACGCCGGCCGTGCCGGAAGCCCGTACCCGTGCCCTACCACGCCGGGGCGCGCCGTGTGCCGCACGGCCCACCTCCGTCACCGGTCCGGGTCACCCGGGATGCCGGTGCGGCCGGGGTGGAGTAGCGGTGGAGCATGGGTGCACTCCTCGAATGGGACCAGCGGCTGTTCACACGGGTGGCCACCGCACGGGTGCCCGGAGCCGATCCGGCCCTGCGCCGGCTCAGCCACGCGGCCAACCACGGCCGTCTGTGGCTCGGCACGGCCGCCGGACTCGGCCTCGTCGGCGGTCCGGCCGGGCGCCGGGCGGCGCTGCGCGGCCTCGGCTCGCTGGCGCTGGCCTCGTTCACCGTCAACACGCTGGTGAAGTGGAGCGCCCGCCGCCCCCGCCCGCTGCTGGAAGGCGTCCCCACGATCCGGCGCCTGGCCCGTCAGCCGCACACCACCTCCTTCCCCTCGGGACACTCCGCCTCCGCCGCGGCCTTCGCCACCGCCGTCGCCCTGGAGTCCAGGCGCTACGGCCTCCTGGTCGCGCCCGTGGCCGCCGCCGTCGCCTTCTCGCGGGTCTACGTGGGCGTCCACTACCCGGGAGACGTCCTCGCCGGTGCGGCCATCGGCGCGGGCGCGGCCGCCCTCACCTGCCGCTGGTGGCCGCCGCGTCCCGTTCTGCCGGAGCGGGAGCGGCCCGCCGCGCGCGCGCCCGCGCTGCCGCACGGCAAGGGGCTGGTCGTCGTCGTCGACGAACCGGCCGGTGCCGCGGTGCCCGAGGTGCCGGGGTCGCGCGCCCGGCGGCTGCGCGCCCTGCTCCCCGGGGCCGAGGTGATCGAGAAGGGCCCCGGCGACGACCTCGTGGAACTGCTCGCCATGGCGGCCGACCGGGCGGTGGAGGCCGGCGGCGCGCTCGGTGTCTGCGGCGGCGACGCCGGGGCCGGCGCCGCCGCGCGCGCGGCGGCCGGCCGGGGTCTGGCCCTGGCCGTGTTCCCCGCCGGGGTCGCCGACCGTTTCGCGCTGGACGTGGGGGTGCCGGACGCCGAGGACACCGCCCTCGCGGTCGTCCGGGGAGAGGCGGTGCAGGTGGACGTCGGCGTCGCCCGCGCGGGGACGGGGGAGGACACCTGGTTCCTCAACGAGTTCAGCATTGGCCCCTACCCCGAACTCGCCCGGCTGCGGGCGGACTTGGCGCGGCGCCGACCCGCCGCGCCGACGACGGCCCTCGCGCTGGTCAAGGCGCTCGGTGCCGCCAGCCCGGTCGAGGTGAACGTCAACGGCAGGCCCCGGCTCCTGTGGCTGCTGCTCGCGGGCAACGGCCGTTACGTTCCGGAGGGGCTGACCCCCGCGTTCCGGCCGCGGCTGGACGACGATCTGCTCGATGTGCGCCTGGTCGACGCGCGCCACCGCCTCGCCCGCACCCGCGCCGTCGTCGCCGCGGCCCTCGGGACCCTGGAACACTCGCGGGTCTACGAGGCCGAGCGGGTTCCCTGGCTGGAGCTGGACGGCGTCGTCGGCACGGACACCCTCGCGTTCGACGGTGAACCGCGGCCCGGCGCCGCCGCTTTGAGGCTGGAGAAGGAGTACCGCGCCCTGGTCGTGTACCGGCCGGTCCGGGGGAGGGGCGAGGCGGTCCGGGATGCGGGCGGGGCCGCCGTGGGGGCCCCGCGCCGGGGACGGGGGAGGGGCCGCCGTCTCCCTGCGGACGGCGGCCCCTCGGCCTGAAGGTGATCCGGCGTCCCCCGGTCACTCGGGGACGACCGTGATCGGCGTTCCCCGGTCACATGTGGACGACCGGTGCGGCGTCCGGGTCCTGGGCCGGGGTGCCACGGCGGTAGAGCACGAGCGCGAGGAGCGCTCCGGCGGCGAAGAAGCCGGCCGACCACCAGAAGGCGGTGGTGTAGCTCTCGATCGTCGACTGGGCCTGGACCAGCTTGTCCGTCGCGTCCTTGCCCGCGAGGTAGCTGGTCGCGGCGCTCGCGGCGAGCGTGTTCAGCAGCGCGGTACCGATCGAACCGCCCACCTGCTGCATGGTGTTGACGGTCGCGGAGGCGACACCCGCGTCCTCGGGGGCGATCCCGCTGGTGGCCAGCGACATGGCGGGCGGCATCACCATGCCGAGACCCGCGCCGATCAGCAGCAGCTGGGGCAGGACGTCGGTCGAGAAGGACGAGCCGATGCCGATGCCGGTCAGCCAGGCCATGCCGATCGCGGCGACCGCGAAGCCCGCGGGGATGACGGCCTTGGGCCCGATCCGGGGCACGAGGACCGTGGTGGAGACCTGCGCCATGACCATGAGGGCGGCCATCATCGGCAGGAACGCCACACCCGTCTTGGTGGGGCTGAAGCCGAGGTTGAGCTGGAGGTAGTAGGTCAGGAAGAGGAAGACGCCGAACATGCCCGCGCCGGTGATCAGCACCGCGAGGAACGAGGCGGCGCGGTTGCGGTCGAGCAGGACGCGCATCGGCAGCAGCGGGTGCGCGGCACGGGTCTGCCACCAGGTGAACGCGGCCAGCAGGACGCCGCCCGCGACGAGGAAGCCCCAGGTGGCCGGCGAACTCCAGTCGTGCGTCTCGGCGTTGGAGAAGCCGTAGACCAGGGAGAAGAGACCGGTGGAGACCAGCAGGGTGCCCGGCAGGTCCAGCTTGGAGTTCGCCGCGTCACGGTGACCGCTCAGCAGGACCCAGCCGCCGGCGAAGGCCACGACCGCGAAGACGAGGTTCACGAACAGCGTCCAGCGCCAGTCGAGCGCGTCGGTCAGGAGGCCGCCGAGCAGCAGGCCCACGGCGCCGCCGGCGCCGGCGATCGCGCCGTACACGCTGAACGCCTTCGCGCGTTCCTTGGCGTCGGTGAACGTCGTGTTCAGCAGCGAGAGGGCGGCCGGTGCGAGGAGGGCGCCGAACACACCCTGCAGGGCGCGCGCGGTGACCAGCATCCCGAAGCTGGTGGAGGCGCCGCCCAGGACGGAGGCGGCGGCGAATCCGGCGACCCCGATCAGGAAGGCGGGCTTGCGGCCGAAGAGGTCCGCGATGCGCCCGCCGAGCAGCAGCAGGGACGCGAAGGCCAGCGAGTACGCGGTGACGATCCACTGCCGGTTGCCGTCGGAGAATCCGAGGTCCGCCTGGGCGGAGGGCAGGGCGATGTTCACGATGGTGGCGTCGAGGACCACCATGAGCTGGGCGATGCCGATGATCGACAGGATCCACCAGCGCCGCTTCGACGAGGGTGCGGACGCCGGGTCCGCGGCACCCGCGCCGGCGCCTTTGGTCAGGGTCTGGGACATGGCAGAAGCACTCCAGGGAGGTGGCTCGTTACGTGTACGTAAACGAAACGGTTTCGTACACATCGACCTTCCGACCATAAGCCCCGACCGAGCGAAACGGCAACGTTTCGCTAGCCGACCGGGTGTGACGTGCGTCCCATACGCGTCCCTAGACTGGGGAACGAGAGCCCGCAGGCACCCTCACGAAGGACCGATGCGCCATGTCCGCCGAAGTCACCGCGGGTACGGGGACGTACCTCACCTTGGACGACGGCCGCCCCGCCGTCCGCTTCAGCCGCGTCTACGACCACCCCGTCGACCGCCTGTGGCGGTTCATGACCGACCCGGACGCGCTGGCCGCGTGGTTCCCCTCCCGCGCCGAGATGGAGCTGCGCCCCGGTGGCACGATCGCCTTCAGCGGCGATCCGCACATGCCCGAGTCGACCGGGCGGGTCCTCGACGTCGGGCCGCCCCGGCATCTCTCCTTCGAATGGGGAGGCGACGAACTGCGCTTCGGCCTCGAAGCGCTCGACGACGGGCGCACCCGCTTCACGCTCACCGACGTGCTCGCCGAGCGGAACACGGCCGCCCGCAACGGCGCCGGTTGGGAAGTCTGCCTCGCCGCTCTCGACCGGGCGGTCGGCGGTGGACCGGCCGAGAGCCCGCGCGCCGGCGGCATGAAGGCCTGGAGGGAGATCTACGAGGACTACGTCGGGGCGGGTGTCCCCTCGGGTGCCCCGGTGCCGGCGACGGACTGACCGCTCAGGCGAGCTGGCGGCGTACCAGTTCGTGCAGGCGTCCCGTCGTGTCCGCGAGCAGTTGCGCGGGTGGGCCCTGCTGGGCGATCCGGCCGTTCTCCATCACGATGACACGGTCCGCGTCCAGCACCGTCGACAGCCGGTGCGCGATCACCACCCGGGTGGCGTTCAGGGCCTTGGTGCTCTCGATCACCGTGCGCTGCGTCGCGTTGTCCAGGGCGCTGGTCGCCTCGTCGAAGAAGAGGATGCGGGGCCGCCGTATCAGCGCCTGGGCGATCATGAGGCGCTGGCGCTGGCCCCCCGAGATCGCGCCGCTGCCCGCGACGAGCGTGTGCAGCCCCATAGGCATCCGCCTGATGTCCTCGCCAAGACCCGCCATCTCGGCCGCCTCCATCGCCTCCTCGGGCGTGTAGGCCCCGGTGCCGCAGATGCAGTCGAGGACCGACCCGGTGAAGGGCTGCGCGTGCTGGAGCACCACACCGCACTGACGGCGTACGGCGGACTGGTCCAGGGCCGCGAGATCCTGGCCGTCGTACAGCACGCTGCCCGACACCGGCCTGTCGAAGCCGATCAGCAGCCGCAGCAGCGTGGACTTGCCGCAGCCGCTCGGGCCCACGACCGCCACGAACTCGCCCGGCCGGACGGCGAACGACACGTCGTCGAGGACGAGCGGACCGTCGTCGGAGTACCGGAACGACAGCCGTCGCGCCTCGATCGCGCCGGACAGGACACCGGGACGCGTACTCGCCCCGCGCACCTCGGGCGTCGCGTCGAGCACCGGCCGGATCTCCTCGAACATCGGCAGCGCGGCCGCCGCGGAGACCAGCGCGCCGGTGATCTGGGTGACCGACGTCAGCAGCATCGTCAGCGACGTGCTGAAGGTGAGGAAGTCCGCGGCCGTCAGCGAACCGCGCGCCGGACCCGCCAGGAGCATGAACATCAGCAGGGTGCACAGCGGCAGATACACCGCGCCCATCACGGTCGTCAGGTTCTTCACGCGGCCGACGCGCTGCTGCAGTTCACGGCTGCGCGCGAACTCGCCCGCCCAGGCCGCGTACGCGTAGTTCTCGGCCGCCGCGACCCGCAGCTTGGGCAGCCCGCGCAGGGTCTGGAACGCCTGGTTGTTGAGCTTGTTGCCCAGCGCCACCAGACGGCGCTGCCCGCGCACCTGCCACAGACCGAGACCCAGGAACACGGCCGCGACGACCACCAGCATGCCGATCGCGGCCAGAGCCATCGGCACGCTGTACCAGAGCAGCAGGCCCAGGTTCATGGCGCCGACCGTGCCCGCCTGCGCCAGCGTGGGGCCGACCCCCGCGAGCAGACGCCGGATCGCGGAGACGCCCATCGCCGCACTCGCCAGCTCGCCGGTCGAACGGGCGGCGAAGAACGAGGTCGGCAGTCTCAGCAGCCGGTCCCACACGGCCGGCTGGAGACTCGCCTCGATCCGGCCCTCCATGCGCAGCAGCGTGAGGTTCTGCAACAGCATGAACGCCGCCGACACGACGCTGGTGACCATCAGCGCGAGACACACCTGCACGATCAGACCGTGCTCCGCCTTCGGGACGTAACTGCCGAGCACCCGGCCGGTCGCGATCGGCACCAGCGCGCCGATCGCCACGGTCACCAGAGCGCTGACCGCGAGGTTGCGCAGATCCCCGCCCGCGCCCGCCAGGCAGAACCGCAGCAGCCGCAGCGGGCCGAGCCCGCGCTCGGGCAGCGGGCGGTAGAACATCACCGCCCGCGGCTCGAACTCCGAGGCGTTGGCCTTCTCGACCGGCGTCTCCCGACCGGACGACGGCTGTACGGCGACATAGCCACCGCGCCGCCACAACAGCGCCACCGGCGCACCGGACACCGCCCGGCCGCCCACCAGCGGGCCGATGTCGTCACGCCACCAGCGCCCGTCGAGCCGCACGGAACGCGTCCGTAGCCGTGAGGCGAGCGCGATCCGCTCGACGGGGTCGAGCCGATCGCTCTCCGTCCCGCTTCCCGCCCGCTCGGCCAGGGTGATCCCCGCCGCGCGGGCGACCAGCTCGCAGGCCGCGTACGTGGCGTCCGCCTCGGCCGCGGTCGGGCGGTTCTCCGACCGTCTGCCGATCGAGGCGAGCAGCGTGCGGTCGGCCCGGTCACGGACGGCCTCACCGGCCTTGATGCCCGCCGCCGCACGGTCCTCGTGGCCGGCCTCCAGCTCCTCGATCCAGCGGTCGAGCGTGGACAGCAGCCGGTACTGCTGGTCGACCATGCTCTGCCAGACCCCGGAGTCCATCAGCAGATCGGCCGCCGCCTCGGCCCCGTACAGCGAGCCGTACTGCACGCTTCCCGGCGGGACCCGCATCCAGAACACGTCGTCGTCGGTGGGCGCGGGCGCGTGCTCGGCGGCCGTCGGCGCCTGGAAGAGGACGGAGAGACCGCGTCCGACGCCGAGCGCGAGGGCGTGCTCCAGCGGGCTGGACGCGGGCGGCACCAACTGCGGGTTGCCGTAGGCGTCGTACGACCACGTCGCCGTGCCGGCCTGTTCGTACAGTTCGCGCAGCCCGATCCGGCGCAGCTCGCAGCCGCGCAACGGCCGTCCCACCAGCGTGTGCTGAGGGCCCGTCACCGGACCGAGCAGCAGGGAGCCCGCTTCGAGCCGGCCGAGGTGATGCCAGTGGCCCTCCTCGGCCGCGTCGACCGCGAACAGGTCCATGGCACCCGCGACCACCAGCCACAGGACCTGCGGACCCTCCAGGTCCAGACGGGTCAGGCCCGCGCCGCCGACCGGGGTACCCATGCCGCCCAGCGCCCCGAGCACCACGTCCTGCCCGTGGACGCCTTCGTGAACCGTGGTCATCTCAATGCTCCCTGACCAGACCGGCGTACGGTCCGCCGGCCGCCACCAGTGCCTCGTGCCGCCCGCGTTCCACGACCGAGCCGTGTTCGAGCACCACGATCTCGTCGCTGTCCCGCACCGTGCTCAGCCGGTGGGCGATCACCACGCAGGCGCAGCCGCGCCGGCGCAGGTTGTCCATGACGGTCTGCTCCGTCTCCGCGTCCAGCGCGCTGGTCACCTCGTCGAGCACCAGGATGCTGGGCCTGCGCACCAACGCCCGCGCGATCTCCAGGCGTTGCCGCTGACCGCCCGAGAAGTTCCGGCCGTCCTGCTCGACCCGGCTGTGGATCCCGCCGGGACGGCGCGCGACGACCTCGTACAGCGCCGCGTCCTGGAGGGCGGCGGTCACCGCGTCGTCGGTGATCGAGGGGTCCCACAGCGCCACGTTGTCGCGGACCGTCCCCTCGAAGAGGAACACGTCCTGGTCGACGAACGACACGGACGAGGCGAGCGCTCCGCGCGGGATGTCCTCCAGCCGGCGGCCGTCAATACGGATCGCGCCCTCCCAGGGCGTGTACAGGCCCGAGATCAGCCGGGACACCGTCGACTTGCCGCTGCCCGAGCCGCCGACCAGAGCGACCTGCTGCCCCGGGCCGACGGTCAGCGAGAACCCGGTGAGCAGCGGCTCGTCGAGGGGGCTGTAGCCGAACGTGATGTTCTCCAGCTCCACGAGACCCCGCAGCCGCCGGGTGGAACCACCGGAGCCGGGGCGGTCGTAGAGCGGGTCGGCGCGGAAGTTCTCGACGTCCTTGAGCCGGGCCACGTCGGCCGCGAAGTCCTGGATGCGCCCGGCGACACCGTTGAGCCGGGTGATCGGCGCGGTGAAACGCGTGACCAGCGCCTGGAACGCGACCAGCAGACCCACGGAGACCTGCCCCTCGACCGCGCGCAGGCCGCCGATCCACAGGATCAGCGCGCTGTTGAGCATCGCCAGCGTCGGGGCGACCACCCCCAGCCACGCGCTCGGCACCCCGAGACGCTGCTGTTCCTCCAGCGTCGTGGCGTGCTGTCCGGCCCACTTGCGGAAGTAGCCGTCCTCACCGCCGGTGGCCTTCATCGTCTCGATCAACTGCAGCCCGGTGTAGGCGGTGTTGGTCAGCCGGGCGGTGTCGGCGCGCAGCTTCGCGGTGCGGGTCGCGCGCAGCCGGATCACCACGCGCATCGCGACCACGTTGAGCAGCGCGACTCCGATGCCGACGGCCGTGAGCTGCGGGTCGTACGTGTAGAGCAGCACGGCGTACAGGACGACGACGACCGCGTCCACCCCCGCGGCGGCGAGATCGCGCGCCAGGGTCTCGGCCACGGCGTCGTTCGACTGGAGCCGTTGCACCAGGTCGGCGGGGCTGCGCTGGGAGAAGAAGGTGACCGGCAGCCGCAGCAGATGGCGCAGGAACCGGGCGCTGGAGAGCGTCGAGGAGATGACACGGCCGCGCAGCAGGTTCGCCTGCTGGAGCCAGGTCAGCACCACGGTCAGCAGCACCGAGACACCCATCGACGCGAACAGCACGCCCAGCAGCGAACTGTGACCGCCGATCAGATACTGGTCGATGAAGGTCCGGCTGAGCGCCGGCACGGCCGCGCCCACCGCCACCAGCAGCAGACTCGCCAGCACCGCCACGGGCATCGTGCCCGAAGTGCCGCGCAGCCGGGCCGGCATGGCGCCCAGTACTCCCGGTCTGCGGCCGCCCCTGCGGAAGCCGGGGCCCGGCTCCATGACCAGGACGACCCCGGTGAAACTGCTGTCGAAGTCCTCCATCGGCACGAAACGGCGGCCCTTGCCGGGGTCGTTGACGAACACGCCCCGGCGTCCGAGACGGCGGCCCATGCCGTCGTACACGACGTAGTGGTTGAACTCCCAGAACAGGATCGCGGGCCCGCGCACCTCGGCGAGCGCGGCCGTGTCCATCTGCATGCCCTTGGCGGTCAGACCGTAACCGCGCGCCGCCTTCAGCAGGTTGCTCGCGCGCGATCCGTCCCGCGAGACACCGCACGCGATGCGCAGTTCTTCGAGCGGGACGTGCCGGCCGTGGTGGCCGAGCACCATCGCGAGGGACGCCGCACCGCACTCCACGGCCTCCATCTGGAGCACGGTGGGGGTGCGGACACTCTTGACCCGGGTCCTGGGCACGCTGCGCCGGGGCGGCGCGGCGCGGCGTCTGCCACGGGTGTCCGGCGCGGCGCTCACGGCAGGAGCCAGTCGACGGGGCGCTGACCGGCGAGCCGGACGGAGGCCGTGGCCAGGGTCATGGAGGTGAGCGTGTAGGGCGGCCCGTCCGCGGACGACCACTTCAGGCCGCTGCGGGTGGTGGACGAGCGGTCGAGCCTGACCAGGACGGCCACCGGCCTGCCCTTCTCGCTGAACTGCTCGCCCAGTTGGGTGTCACCGAGGTAGGCGGCGATCTGCTGGCGGGTCTGCACGCTGCGGCCCACCGTCTTCACGTGCCCGCGCAGCACGCCGTACCGCTCCGTGGGCACCGACTGGACGGTGAGGTCGACGGCGGCGTCGGCGGGAATGGCGGCGGCGCTCGCGGCGGAGACGTACACCGTCGCGTACAGCGGGTCTTCGGCGTGGGCCACCTTCTCCACGGCTGCGACGTTCGCGCCGGTCGAGATGATCGCGCCGATCGTGGCGGCCAGGGCGGTGACACGCCCGGCGGCGACCGTGCGGACGACGGCCGTCTCGCCCTGCGCGGTACGGACCTTCAGCAGGGGAGCGTTCCCGGGGAGGCGTTCGCCCTCCTTCGCGAGGACCGCGGTGACCTGCCCGGCGACCGGACTCTGGAGGATGTAACTGCCCTCGGCGTGGGTGAGGACGGCGGGCGCGCCGACGGTGGAGTCGACGGTGCCGGTCACGGCCCAGACGGAGGCGGCGGCCATGGCGACGACCGTCACGGCCAGCGCGAGCCGGCCCTGCGGGCGGGCGAGGCGTACGGGCAGGTCCAGTTCTTCGGGGGACCGCAGCTTGGCGAGGGCCTGTTGGCGGAACTGCACGGGATACTTCTCACCTGTTCGAGAGGCTGACGGCACCCGAGAGTCCCGGAGCCGGTGGGGCGGCTCCGGGACTCGGCGGCGTGAAACGCGATCAGAGACCGGCGACCAGGCCGGAGACCGGGGCGGTGTTCAGGCCGGTCACACCCTCGACGGTGCCGATGGCCGTGCCCAGGACGCCGGAGACCGGGGCAACGCCGTCCACCAGGCCGGTGACGGTGCCGACGGCGTTCAGCGAGAGGCCACCGGAGACGTTGTCGAGGTCGGCGTCGGAGATCTCGGCGGTCTCGACACGGGGGGTGGAGTTCATGATGGAACTTCCCTTCATATGGATATTCACAAGGGGGAGAGCGGCCCCCTCTGGGGGACAGACGACGGCCGCCACCGCGGGGGTGCGGCTCCCGTTCCCGGGAGCGGTGCGACCTCCGCGGTGCAACGGATCAAAGCACGGCCGCGGAGCGCGATTCCAATCAACCAGGGCTCTCACCTGGGAATTTGTGCTCCATGAGCGGTGAAGCGTGCAGGGGCGCACACGCGGCTGCGGCCACTTCTTCACATGCTGCGCGGCATTGATCCACCCGGACCCTTGCCACCCCCGCGCCGAAGGGGACAGTCCCGGCCCAACGGCGCGCGGGGGGCGCGCGACTGTGCAGATCCCCGGTCCGCGGTGACCTCCGTGAGCACGGGCTGTGCAGATTCCCTGAATCCAGGATTCCGCCTCCGCTCGTCGACACAGCGTCTTCGGCCGGTCACGGTCCGTGCCGGACGGGGTGAGGGTGTCGGCGGTCAGCCGAGGATCGCGTACACCGTGCTCGCCCGCGCGGCGATCTCCGCCGATCCCTCGGCGGTCATCGTGATGTCCGCGAAGGCCATGCGGCGGCCCAGCTTGGTGAGGACCGTCTCGATCAGCACGTCCGCGTCCGTCACCGCCCGCTGGAAGCTGGTGGACTGCTGAACCGTCGTCATGGGGACGAAGGCGCCGCGGGCGGCGGAGACCGCGATCACGGTCGCCGTGTCCGCGGCGGCCATCAGGGCCTGGCCGGAGAGTGAGCCGCCCTCCCGGGCCAGCCGCGCGGACCACGGCAGCCGCAGGACCGCGCGACGGTCGTCCAGTTCGGTCACGGACAGGCCGAGATCGAGCACCCAGGGGGCGAAGTTGTCGGCGAGGATCTTGTCGGCTTCGACGAGGGTCAGTGTCATACGGCGCATTGTTCCCCTCCCGGCCGCCGGATCCCCTCGTGCGACGGGGTGCGTGCCGGGCGGTGCGCGACGGGCGCCGCGGACCCGGCCGTGCCCGGCGGCCCGCCGGTGAAGGAAATGCCCTGGTTGTCCCCGCAATCGATGCCTTTGGCGACGTCAACTTCCGCAATTTGCAATGGCAGTTGAACAGCTCCGGAGGCACACGCGTATCAACCGGCAAGCAGGCGCCCCCCAGTCAGCTGCCGGACGCGGCACCGCCCCCGTCCCCAGGAGGTCAAGAGTTGAGTCACAAACGGATACCCAAGCGCAAGGCCGCGATCGCGGTTGGCGGCGTAGCGGCGCTCGGAGCGGCGGCTCTGCTGCTGCCCAACGCCAACGCGTCGCAGTCGAACGGGGACGCCGCCACTCCCAGAACCTTCAAGTCGAACGACGTCTCGGGCGTCGCCTCCATGCTGGCCTCCCAGCTGGGCGACGCGTTCGCCGGCTCGTACTACGACGCGGCGAACAAGCAGCTCGTCATCAACGTCGTCGGTAACAACAGCAACGTCGTCAACCAGATCGAGCGGGCCGGTGCCGTAGCCCACCAGGTGCAGAACAGCACCGCCGACCTGGAGGCCGCGGCCAAGACGCTCAGGACCGAGGTGTCGATCGCCGGCACCGCGTGGTCCGTCGACCCGAAGACCAACGAGATCCACGTGACCGCGGACTCGACCGTCACGGGCGGCAAGTGGAACACGGTGGAGTCGACCGTCAAGGGCCTCGGTTCAGGCGTCGCGACCCTCTCGAAGTCGGCCGGCACCCTCAAGACCTTCGTCGACGGCGGCGACGCCATCTTCGGCGGCAACGCCCGCTGCTCGCTCGGCTTCAACGTCACCGCCGGCGACGGCACCCCCGCCTTCCTCACCGCGGGGCACTGCGGTGTCGCCGCGGCCCAGTGGTCGGACGCGCAGGGCGGCGCCCCCATCGCCACCGTCGACCAGGCCACGTTCCCCGGAGCCGGCGACTTCTCCCTCGTCAAGTACGACGACCCGGCCACGCAGACGAACAGCGCCGTCAACGTCGGCAACGGGCAGAGCGTCCAGATCAACCAGGCCGTCGAGGCCGCCGTGGGCCAGCAGGTCTTCCGGATGGGCAGCACCACGGGTCTGCACGACGGCAACGTGACCGGTCTCAACGCCACCGTGAACTACCCGGAGGGCACCGTCACGGGCCTCATCCAGACCGACGTGTGCGCCGAGCCGGGCGACAGCGGCGGCTCCCTGTTCACCCAGGACGGCGGCGCGGTCGGCCTGACCTCCGGCGGCAGCGGTGACTGCACGGCCGGCGGCGAGACCTTCTTCCAGCCCGTCACCACCGCCCTGGCGGCGACCGGCGCGACGCTGGGCGCCGGTGACGCGGGAGCGGGTGCGGGCGACGCGGGTGCCGGTGACGCCGGTGCGGGTGCCGGTGACGCGGGTGCGGGCGACGCCGGTGCGGGTGCCGGTGACGCGGGTGCCGGCGGCGCGGTGGACCCGAGCGCGAGCGCCGCTGACCCGGGCGCCGGTGACGCGGTGGACCCGAGCGCGGGCGCCGACGACGCCGCGGGCGCCGGCCAGAACGGGACCCACCACAAGTCCCGCAGGCAGCACAACTGATCCGGTGCCGCGGCCCCGCTCCGGGCCGCGGCCACGGGTGACGGTCCGGACCGCGCGTCCGCCCCGTCAAGCCGGTCGATCCGGCGATCAAGAACCACTGACCGGCCAACGGAACAGGGAATTCCGGTCGACAGTGGACAGGTCCGGCCCTCCGGCGGGAGGGCCGGACCGCTCCTCATCCGCCCCCGGTCCCGCCGTGCGGCCGGACCCGCAGCAGGAGCAGGGCGACGTCGTCCGGCCGCTCCCGCGGGGCCTCCCCGTCCTGCAGGAGCAGGGTGTCGGCCAGCTCGTCCAAGGGCTGGTGACCGCTCGCCGCGAGCCGTCGCGCGAGATCGGCGAGGGCGTCCTCGATGTCCACCCCGGGGGACTCGATCAGACCGTCGGTGTAGAGGGCGAGCACCGAACCGGGGACGAGCGGCACCTCGGTCGTCGGATAGACGGCGTGGGCGTCGATCCCCAGCAGCGGCCCGCCCGCCAGGTCGAGCACCTTGACCTTGCCGTCCGGCCGCAGCAGCAACGGCGGCGGATGCCCCGCCCGGGACATCACGGCGACCTCGCGCGCCGGGTCCAGGCGCAGGTACAGACAACTGGCGAACCGCTCGGTGCCCAGGTCGATCAGCAGCCGGTTGGTGCTCCCCATCACCTCCTCCGGCGCCTGGCCGACCGCCGTGTACGCGCGGACCGCGGTACGGATCTGCCCCATCAGCCCCGCCGCCGTCACGTTGTGCCCCTGCACGTCCCCGATCACCGCCGCCGCCCGGCCGTTCGAGGTCACCATGTCGTAGAAGTCCCCGCCGATGTCCATGCCCTGCGTCGCCGGCAGATAGCGCGCCGCCGCCTCGACGGAGGCCAGCGGGGGCAGCGAGGCCGGCAGCAGCGCGGCCTGCAGACCGTGGGCGAGCTGGAGCTTGGCGTCGTAGAGCAGGGCGCGCTCCAGGGCCTGCGCGATCAGCCCGCTCAGACTGGTCAGCACCGCCCGCTCGTCGGCCGCGAAGTGGTGGGACTGCGCGTACCCGAGCACACAGGTGCCCACCGGCCGTCCGGAGGCCACCAGCGGCAGGTACGCCCACGCGCCCATGCCGTCGGGTGTGGCGTTCCGCGCCGGGTACAGCCGCTCCAACTGCTCGCGCGAGTCGAAGAACGCGGGCACACCGGTGTTCAGCGCCTGGGTGCCCGGGGTCTGCTCGCTCAGCGGCAGCCCGTTGAAGCGCTCCACGATGTGCGCGTCCGGATAACCGCGGTGCCCGAGCACGTGCATGCGCCCGGCCCGGCTGGCGAGCACGACCAGGGACTGGCTGCCGACGGCGGGCGCGATCTCGTCCGCCACGAGCTGCACCACGTCCTGCACGCCCGCCGCCTCCGTCAGCGCGCTCGCCAGGCTCAGCACATGGGAGATGGTCACCAGGCGGGGGCTGCCGTCGCGCCGCTGCGGTCCGGCCCGCGTCATCTCCGACACCGGCCGGGCCCGCGAGATCCGCACGCTCAGCCCGCTCGTACTCGGATACAGCCGGAACGACAGCCACTCGCCCGGCGGACGCAGCGCGACGAAGGAGGTCACGTGCTGGCTGATCAGCGCCGCCCGGTAGCGGTCCTCGTAGACCGGGTCGTTCAGCCAGGGCACGGCCGCCCACAACTGGGTGCCCAGCAGAGCGCTGACGGGCACCCCGAGCAGCTCGGCCGTCGCCGTGTTGGCGAAGCCGACCCGCCCGTGCAGGTCGAGGGAGCACAGTCCGTACGGCAGGCGCCCTACCATCCGCGCGGCCTCCACCGAGCCGAGCGTGCCGGCCGGCGCCATCGGGGACGGCGTGAGCAGGTCCGGCTCCGGGTGCAGCGGGCGGTTCTCCGCGACGGCCCGCTCCAGCCGCAGAGCGAGCCGGTCGCAGGCCGCCGTGAGGCGATCGCGCTCCCGGTCGGAGAGGTCCGGCGGATGCGAGCCGGGCCAGGTCACGTAGACGGCGCCGTACACCGTGGCCGGCGTCGCCACCGGAAGCGCGACGAGGGCGAAGGGATACGGGAGAACCACCGCGATCCGCGGAAACCTGCGGGCCATCTCCTGCTCGCCACCCACCCAGACCAGCCGCCGCCCCCGTACCGCCTCGGCGACCGGGATCGGCGCGTTGAGCCCCACGCGCTCCCACGGCGCGGCGAAGGCCCGCGGCAGTCCCGCGGACACCGTCATCTCCAGCACGGGCTCGTGGGCGGACAGCAGATAGACGGCTCCCGAGTGGGCGTCCACGTCGTCGAGCATCGCGGCCAGCGCCAGCGACAGCAGCGGACGTCCCACGGGGGCCGGCCGACCGGCCGGCGCCTGCGCGGTCTCCTGTCCGTCGGACACGGCGACCACCTCCTCGCGGGGCCGTCCACGACCTCCGCCCTTCCAGGGGACAAGGCTCCTCCCTGTGGGCCGATCGCGCACGGCGAGCGGGCCCGTCCACCCCGGCGGGCCGCCGGGCCGGCGATCCGCGTGCCGGACGGCCCGGACGTGAACCGTCACCTCTGTCGTGAGCGCTGTCGTCGGAGCACCGTGTGAAACACCTGAACCCCGGCGGATTCGATTTCGTTCGATCGGCCGTCCCGCACGGCCTTCACCGCAGGCCCGACGCGTTCGGAACGGTCACAGGGGCTGCGCCCGAGCCCGGGAAGCGCTGTAATGACGGCGTGGTCAGTGAGGGTGCTGCGGAACGCGGAACGAGAACGTCGCGTGCCGAACTCGCCCTGAAGACGCTCACCGCGGATCTCGACCCGCGCGAACGGCTGCACCGCCTGCTGGAGCAGGCACTCGTCTTCACCGGTGCGACCGTGGCCGCCGTGTACTCACCGAGTGTGAGGGGCGGTGAACTGCATCTGGCCGAGTCCGCGGGGGTGCCCAGGACGCTGTACGGGCTCCGCGACAGCTACCCCCTGTCCGGCGGCTCCCCGGCCGCCGAGGCCCTGCGCACGGGACAGCCGTGCTGGCTCGGACCGGATGAGCTGGCCCGCTGCGCCGACGCCCGGCGACTGGCCTCCCAGGACTTCTCACTGGCCGTCCTGCCGCTGCGGGACGACGGCTGCCTGGTCGCCGTCAGCGACGATCCCGCCGGCTTCGGCGACGAGGACCGCGCCTGCCTCGGGCTCATCGCCGAAGCCGTCGTCGTCCCGCCCGCGCCGCCGCCCGACACGGCGGCGGACCTGCCCGCCAGCTCGTTCAGCCTCGCCATGGACACCGGACACGTCGAGGTCGACCACGACGTGCTCGAACTGTTCGGACTGTCCGCCACCGCCTTCGACGGCAAGGTCGAGACCCTGCTCTCGATGGCCGTGCCCGAGGACCTTCCGGCCCTGATGTCCGCGGTCGAACCGGACCACACCTCCGTCGGCGACCGCGAGCTGGAGTTCCGTATCCTCCAGCCGTCCGGCGATCACAAGTGGCTCCGGCTGCGCGCCCGGCTGCTGCCCTCCGCCGAGGGCCGCCCCGCACGGCTCGTGGGCACCGTCTCCGACGCCTCCAAGCTGCGCTCCGGCCTGAACGACGTGGGCCGCGTCCAGCGCCTCGCCGCGTCCCTCGCGACCGCCGGCACCGTCCGCGACGTCGGCCAGGCCGTCGTGGCCGCCCTGCGCAAGCCCCTCCAGGCCGACCGGATCGCCGTCGCCGAACTGGAGGGCGACCGCCTCGTCGTCACGCTCCTGGACCCGCCGCAGCCCGAGTTCTGGCCCGAACTGTGGCGCAGCGAATGGCGCTCGGAGTGGCCCGACGCCCCCGTCCGGGCCATGCCCACGCTCGCCGCGGCGCTGAGCGAGGGGCGGCCCGCGATCTGGCCCGCCGGCGCGGAGCTGGAGTCCGCGCTCGCCGAGGTAGGCCCCGGCGGCCTCGCCGTCCTGCCGCTGCCCGCGGGCGGCCGCATGGCGGGCGCCTGCCTGATCGGCTGGGACACCCCGCACGAGTTCGGTCCCGAGGAGCGGGCACTGCTCACCGCCTCCGCCGGCCTCGCCGGGCAGGCGCTGGTGCGCGCCCACGCCTTCGACGCCGAGCACGAACTGATCGGCATGCTCCAGCGGACCCTGCTGCCGCGCCGGCTGCCCCGGCTGCCCGGCGCGGTCGCCGTCGCCCGCTATCTGCCCACCACCTCCGGCCTGGACGTCGGCGGCGACTGGTACGACGTCATCCCGCTTCCCGACAACCACGTAGCCCTCGTCATCGGTGACGTCCAGGGGCACAACGCCTCCGCCGCGACCGTCATGGGCCAGATGCGCACCGCCCTGCGCGCCTACGCCGTCGAGGGCCACCCGCCGGACGTGGTGGTCTCGCACGCCAACCGGCTCCTGCTCGACCTGGAGACCGACCTCTTCGCCACCTGCTGCTATGTCGACATCGACATGGAGGAGGGGTCCGCCTGGTATGTACGTGCAGGACATATCCCGCCCGTGCTGCGTCACCCGAACGGCCGTACCGACGTCCCCGAGTCGGAGACCGGGCCGCCCCTCGGCGTCATCCGGCAGGCCGACTTCCCGATGAGCCCGCTCAGGCTCCAGCCCGGCACCATCGTCGCGCTGACCACCGACGGTCTGGTCGAGTCCGTCGAGGTCGACATCGAGGACGGCCTGAAACGTCTCGCCGAGGGCCTGGCGGGCTCCGACCCCGCCCACCTCGGTCTCGTCGCCGACGAACTGCTCACCAGCGCCAACCGCAGCGACGACGTGGCCCTCCTGCTGATGCGGTACGACGGCATGGAGGTGCTGCCGCTCCGCGAGAGCTGGACCGTGTGGCGCGTCCCCGAAGCGGTCCGGCACGCCCGCCGCTACACCCGGCGGGCCCTGCGGAGCTGGGGTGTCGGCGCGCACACGGACGCCGCCCTGCTGATCGTCTCGGAGCTCGTCACCAACGCCCTGGTGCACACCGACGGCCAGGTCAGGCTCGACCTCACCCTCGTCAACCACCGCCTGCGCATCGCCGTCGCCGACAACTCGCCCCGCACGCCGATCAAGCCGACCAGCATCGGCTGGGAGGCCACAGGAGGGCGGGGGATCCTGCTGGTCGAGGCGATGTCGGCGACCTGGGGCACGGTCCCGGTGAGCGGCGGCAAGCAGGTCTGGAGCGAGATCGCGCTCGACTGACGAGGTGCACGGGATCGGGCCGGACCGGCGAAGTGCAGGAGATCGTGCCGGACCGACGGGGTGCACGAGATGGGGCGCCGGACCGGCGAGGTGCAGGAGATGGGGCCGGCCCGACGGGGTGCAGGAGATGGGGTCGGACCGATGGGGTGCAGGAGATCGGGCCGGACCGGCGAGGTGAACGAGATCGTGCTCGACCGACGAGGTGGAACCGTGCGGCTGCTGCTCATGTCCGACACCCACCTGCCCAAGCGCGCCCGGGAACTCCCCGCCGCGCTGCTCGCCGAGCTCCCCTCGGCCGACGTCGTGATCCACGCCGGGGACTGGGTGGACACCGCCACCCTCGACCTGCTGGAGGCCCGGTCCCGGCGGGTCGTCGGGGTGTACGGCAACAACGACGGTCCGGCTCTGCGGGCCCGCCTTCCCGAGGTCGCCCGTGCCGAGCTGGGCGGCCTGCGGTTCGGCGTCGTCCACGAGACCGGCTCCGCGCAGGGCCGCGAACAGCGCTGCGCGCGGCGTTTCCCCGACCTCGACGTCCTGGTGTTCGGCCACAGCCACATCCCGTGGGACACCACGGCGCCGACCGGCCTGCGGCTGCTCAACCCCGGCTCCCCGACCGACCGCCGCCGCGAGCCGCACTGCACGTACATGACCGCGACGGCGGCCGACGGCCGGCTCACCGAGGTGACGCTCCACCGGCTGCCCCCGCGCACCGGCTGATCCCGCGCCCACCGGGCCGCACGCGGGTCACCCGGGGCGGGCCCTCGCCGTCGTGGCCGGGGAGCTCGCCGACGCCCTCGGGCACGCGGGGCGGGTCGCCGGCGGCCGGGGGCGGCGCTGCTCACCGCGGATGGATCGCCCCGCCCCTGGCCGTCAGGGGCAGCCCGCTGCCGCCCCAGCGCAGCGCGACGATCTCCGCGGCCACGGACACGGCCACCTCCTCGGGCGTACGGGCTCCGAGGTCGAGGCCGACGGGGGAGCGCAGCCGGGACAGCTCGCGCTCCGGCACGCCGGCCGCGCGCAGCCGCTCCATGCGGTCGTCGTGGGTGCGCCGGCTGCCCATCGCCCCGATGTACGCGGCCGGGCGGCGCAGCGCCTCCTCCAGCAGCGGCACGTCGAACTTGGGGTCGTGCGTCAGGACGCAGATCACCGTGCGCGCGTCGGTCGTCGTGCCGCTCAGGTAGTGGTGCGGCCAGTCCACGACGACCTCCACGGCCGCCGGGAAGCGCTCGGGCGTGGCGAACACCGGGCGGGCGTCGCACACCGTGACGCGGTAGCCGAGGAAGGCCCCGATGCGGGCCACGGCGGACGCGTAGTCGATCGCGCCGAAGACGAGCATGCGCGGCGGCGGTGCGAAGGAGTGCAGGAAAACGGTGACGGCGTCCTCGCGCCGCTCACCGTGCGGCCCGTAGTGCCGGCGCCCCGTCGTCCCCTGGGCCAGCTCCCCCCAGGCGTCGGCGACGACGGCGACGTCCAGCCCCCGGGCCCCGAGCGACCCGACGACCCCGACACCCGCCCCCTGCGGTCCGCCCGGCACCCCCTCCGCCCCACCCGCCCCGCCCGGGCCAGAGGCCATACCGCCCGGCCCTGCCGCACTGCCGACTCCTGCCGGGTCGACCGGTTCTGCCGCCCTGTCCAGACCGCCGGACCCGGCCGGGCCGGATGCCGCACCGCCGGGGCCGGTTGTGCCGTCCGGTCGTGCCGTGCCGCCCAGGCCTGCCGGGCTGCTCGGGCCCGCCGCCCCGTCCGGACTGCCGGACCCGGCCGGGTCGGAGGCCGCACCGCTGGGACCCGCCGTGCCGTCCGGTCGTGCCGTGCCGCCCAGGCCTGCCGGGCTGCTCGGGCCCGCCGCCCCGTCCGGACCGCCGGACCCGGCCGGGCCCGAGGCCTCATCGCCGGGTCCTGCCGTGCCGCTCGGTCTTGCCGTGCCGCCCGGTCCCGCCGGGCCGACCGAACCCGCCGCCCCGTCCAGACCGCCGGACCCGGCCGGGCCAGAGCCCGCGCCGCCCGGACCCGCCCCGCCGCCCGCGCCGCCCGGGCCGCCCGGGTCTGCCGGACTCGCCGGGCCGACCGGACTCGCCGGGCCGACCGGACCCGCCGCGCCCGCCTGCCCCGTGGTGGTCGTCGAGCCGGGCGTCCCGGTTCCGGCCGGGGGCTCGTAGGGCCGGACGGCCAGCGTCGCGCCTCGTGGCGCCGGGCCGTCCAGTACGGTCGCCAGCGTCACCGGGCGGCCCGCCGCCACCGACTCGGCCACCGCGCCGAAGGCCGGATCATCGGCGGCCGACACCCGGCGGATCAGCAGGGTGATCTCCCCGCCGCAGGTCAGGCCGACGGCGAAGGCGTCCTCGTCGCTGTACCCGAACGTCTCCAGGCGCGCCTCGCCCGATGCGATCACCTCCCGGGCCAGCTCGAAGACCGCGCCCTCGACACAGCCGCCGGACACACTGCCCACGACCTCGTCCCCGGGCCCCACCGCCATGGCCGCGCCCGGTTCGCGGGGCGCGCTGTCGCCGACCGCCACCACCGTGGCCAGTCCGAAGGACGATCCGGCCGCGTACCACGCGTGGAGCGCGGGGAGGATGTCACGCATCGTCCGCTCCTCTCGCGTACGGCCACGCCTCTCGGGTCACCTTCAAGGATCCGCCCCGCGACGAGTTTTCGTTGAGCGTTAATACGTTGCCGTCCCGGCCGGCCGCCTGCTGCACTGGCGGCGACACGTTCACCGGAACCGAGGAGCAGCACATGCGCGCACCGTTCATGTCCACCCAGGAAGGAATCTCTCTCATCTCAAAGGACATGACACCCGGTGCATATGCTCAACCTGGGAATCCTGGCGCACGTAGACGCCGGTAAGACGAGCCTGACCGAGCGGCTCCTGCACACGGTCGGGGTCATCGACGAGATCGGCAGCGTCGACGACGGGAACACCCGGACCGATTTCCTCGCGCTGGAGCGGCAGCGCGGCATCACCATCAAATCCGCGGTCGTCTCCTTCGCGATCGACGACCTCACCGTCAACCTGATCGACACCCCCGGTCACCCGGACTTCATCGCCGAGGTGGAACGGGTCCTCGGCGTGCTCGACGGCGTCGTCCTCGTGGTCTCGGCCGTGGAGGGCGTGCAGGCGCAGACGCGCGTGCTGATGCGGACGCTCCAGCGGCTGCGCATTCCCACGCTGATCTTCGTGAACAAGATCGACCGCCGCGGAGCCCGGCACGAGGAGACCCTGGCCAGGATCTCCGAACGCCTCACCCCGGCGGTCGTCCCGATGGGCGAGCCCGGCGAACTGGGCACGCCCGCCGCTCGCTTCGCGCCCTACTCCGCCGCCCGGCTGCGGCCGCGCCTGCTCGACCCCCTCGCCGCGCACGACGACGAGCTGCTGGCCGCGTACGTCGAGGACGGGGTGTCGTACGGACGTCTGCGCGCCGCGCTCGTCCGGCAGACCGGGCAGGCCCTGGTGCACCCCGTCTTCTTCGGATCGGCGATGACGGGCGCGGGCGTCACCGATCTGATCGCCGGGATCCGCGAGCTGCTGCCGGTGGCGACGGCGGACGCCGACGGGCCGCTGTCGGGCACCGTCTTCAAGGTCGAACGAGGGGCCGCCGGGGAGAAGATCGCCTACGCGCGGATGTTCTCGGGAACCCTGCGGACCCGCGACCGCCTGACCCTGCGCGACGGCGAGGAGGGGAAGGTCACCGCGATCAGCGTCTTCGACCAGGGCTCGGCGGTCCGTGAGGCGTCCGTGAGCGCGGGACGCATCGGCAAGCTCTGGGGACTCGGCGCCGTACGGATCGGCGACACCATCGGCGACCCCCGGCTCTCGCCGGCCGGTGGACACCACTTCGCCCCGCCGACCCTGGAGACCGTCGTCTCGCCCGGCCGCCCGGCCGACCGGGGCGCCCTGCACACGGCTCTCACCCAACTCGCCGAGCAGGACCCGCTGATCGGCCTGCGGCACGACGAACTGCGCGGGGAGATCTCCGTGTCGCTCTACGGCGAGGTGCAGAAGGAAGTCCTTCAGGCGACCCTGGCCGACGAGTTCGGCGTCGACGTCCTGTTCCGCGAGACGACCCCGCTCTGTGTCGAACGGCCCCTGGGCACCGGCGCGGCGGTCGAGTTCAACAAGAAGGACCCCAATCCCTTCCTCGCGACCGTCGGCCTGCGCGTCGAGCCGGCGCCGGTCGGCTCCGGCACGGACTTCCGGCTGGAGGTGGAGCTCGGATCGATGCCGTACGCGTTCTTCAAGGCGGTCGAGGACACCGTCGAGGAGACGCTGGGACAGGGACTGCACGGCTGGCAGGTCACCGACTGCGTCGTCACGATGACGCACTCGGGCTATTCGCCGCGCCAGAGCCACGCCCACCAGGGCTTCGACAAGAGCATGTCCAGCACGGGCGCCGATTTCAGGGGTCTTACCCCGCTGGTGCTGACCGCCGCCCTGCGCGCGGCCGGGACCCAGGTGTACGAGCCGATGCACCGCTTCCGTCTGGAGGTGCCGGCGGACACCCTCGGCGCCGTGCTGTCCCTGCTGGCCGGACAGCGGGCCGTGCCGCGGACCACCAGGATCGACGGGGCCTCGTGCGTGCTGGAGGGGGTCCTCCCCGTGGTGCGCTCGCACGAGCTCGAACAGCGGCTCCCGGGGCCGACGCGAGGAGAGGGCGAGCTGGAATGCGCCTTCGACCACTACGCCCCGGTGGCACGGGACGTGATCCCGGACCGCCCCCGGACCGATCTGAACCCGCTGGACCGCAAGGAGTATCTGCTGAACCTGACGCGCAGGGTCGGAGGTTGAGCCGGCCGGCCGCGTCCCCGGCCGGCGCGCCGAGGCGGGTGAAACGCGAAACTTACTCATGAGTCAGAGGTGTTGACGGCTCCTGACCTTCGCAGGATGTTGTGGACATGCCAATACTGCGTGCGCGTCTCTTCGGCGTCCTCGTACTCCTCACCGGTCTCCTCACGGCGGCGGGCACCCGGCCCGCCGCCGCGGACGGACTCCCCGACTCCCTCTGGTTCGACCAGCCGGCCGCCGCAACCCTCACGGTCGCGAACGGCCGCTTCACCGACGGCCTCGGGCGCGAGGTCGTGCTGCGCGGCTACAACGTCTCCGGCGAGACGAAGCTGGAGGAGAACGGCGGACTGCCCTTCGCCTCGGTCGCCGACGCGGTGAGGTCCGCGAGGGCGCTGCGTGCCCTGGGCGGCGGCAACTCCGTCCGCTTCCTGCTGTCGTGGGCGCACGCCGAACCGGTCCGCGGTCAGGTCGACGACGCCTATCTCGCGGCGGCCACCGACCAGATGCGCGCCTTCCTCGACGCGGGCGTCCGCGTCTTCCCCGACTTCCACCAGGACCTCTACTCCCGCCACCTCTTCAACCCGGGAAGCTGGTACTCGGGCGACGGCGCCCCCAAGTGGGCGGTGACCGCCGGTGGTTACCCGCAGGAGTCCTGCGGCATCTGCCTCTTCTGGGGCCAGAACATCACCCAGAACAACGCCGTCAAGGCCGCGCAGTACGACTTCTGGCACAACTCCTACGGGCTCCAGGACGCGTTCCTCACCACGGCCCAGGCCACCATGACGTACGTCCGCGAGCACCTCACCGCGGCCGAGTTCGCGGGAGTCGCGGGCTTCGACCCGTACAACGAGCCCTACGCGGGCAGTTACGACGCGGGCCAGACCAGCCGCACCTGGGAGCGCGACCTGCTCTGGCCGTTCTACGGCAGGTTCCGGGCCCGCATGGACGCGGCCGGCTGGCAGGACAAGCCCGCCTTCGTGGAGCCGAACCTCTTCTGGAACGCCAACATCTCCTCCCAGAAGCAGGAGGGCGGACTGCTCGACGCGGGCCCCTTCGGATCGCGCTATGTGTTCAACACCCACTTCTACGACCAGAAGGCCATCTCGGGCATCCTCATGTGGGGCAAGGCGTCGGACGGCCAGTACGCGAGCGACTTCGCCGCCGTCCGGGACCGGGCCTCGGCCGCCGGGACGACGGCGGTCGTCGGCGAGTTCGGCCATCCGCTCTCCGGAACGGTCTCGGACAAGGCCCCGACCGTCGACAAGGCCATGTACCAGGCCCTCGACTCCCGTCTGCCCGGCTCCGGTTGGTGGACCGGGGCGGCCTCCTCGGGACCGGTCCTGTCCGCTGCCCAGTGGCAGTGGGACATCTACAGCGGCCGTCACCACGAGCTGATGAACGACAACCCGGACAAGGTGCGGACCTCGGGTGACGCCTGGAACGACGAGGACCTCTCCGCCGTGCGCCTCGACGACTCGGGCACGGCCGTGCTGCGCCAGGACGCCCGGCTCCTGGACCGCATCTACCCCGGTGCCACGGCGGGCGCGGCCCTCGCCTTCACCTATGAGGACCGCTCCCGCGACGGCTCCACCACGCTGACCTGGAACCCGGTCCCCTCGACGCTTCCCCAGGTCTCCCGGCTGGTCGGAACGGGTCAGTACGGCCTGCTCGTCTGGCGCTCCGGCGGCGGCTCCGCCCCGACGGAACTCCATCTGCCGGCCTCGTTCCCCACCTCGGCCACGACGGTGGTGTCCGATCTCGGCGCGCTGGTCTCCCCGCCCGCCTACACCTCGGCCACGCCCGTCGCCGTGGCCCCCGAGCCGGGCGGCACCGGAAGCCGCCGCCTCCTGCTCACCGCCTCCGGCCCGGGAACCGTGCACTACGCGCTGGTCACGAACGGGGCGAGCGCCCCGTCCGCCGCGCTGCTGGACGGGGCCCGGTCCGAACTCGCCGCCTGGGCCGCCGCGCGGTTCGGCTGAACGCCCGTCAGCTGCCGTTTGTAACGGTCCAGTTCGCCTCGACATGGCCGAGCCTGACCCGCTGGGGGTGGTCGCCGACCGGCACCGACACGGTCTTCTGCCCGGTGGCGAAGTCGATGGCGGTGACCTGGTCGGCGCCGCTCTCGGAGACGACGCAGTTCTTGCCGTCTCCGCTCACGGTCGCCCAGTACGGCTTGGAGGCGGGGATCAGCGGCCCTTCCTGGAGGGTCGCGCGGTCGACGACCGTGGCGTAGTCGTCCATGGTCCCCGCGACGCACAACGCCGTGCCCGACGGGTTCATCGAAAGGCCGTGGTGGCGCGAGTCGTTGACCCAGGTCGTGCGGTCGCTGCTGGTGGCCGGGTTCTTCGGGAGGGTCTTCACCCGGGTGATCCTGTCGGTGGCCACGTCGTACTCCAGGAAGCCGTTGAAGAACGACACCTGGAAGTAGAGCTTGGACTCGTCCGGCGAGAAGACGGCCGGGCGCACGGCGTCCGAGTAGTCCCTGAGACCGATGGCGTCCAGGCGCTGGCGCATGTCGATCACCTTCACCTGCCGGAAGGTGGCCGCGTCCACGACCGTGATCTTCCGGTCGCCCTTCGTCCAGTCCAGCCAGGGCTCGTCGAGAGCGGTGGTCACGTCACCGATGGCCATGTTCCAGATGTACTTGCCGTCGTGGGTGAAGATGTTCTCGTGCGGCTTGTCGCCGGTGGCGAACGAGCCGAGCTGGCTGCCCGTCGTGATGTCGAGCACGTGCACGGTGTTCGCGGTGGACGCCGACACCGCGACCCGGGTGCCGTCGGGCGAGACGGCCATGTGGTCCGAACGGTAACCCGACACGGGGAAACGCCAGTTGATCCGTCCGGTGGCGAGGTCGATCGAGACCACGTCGGCGAAGCTCGGGCGCGAGACCACCACTGACCTGCCGTCCGGCGTGGAGTACATGTCGTCGACGAACTGGTCGTGTCCCTCGCCGACACCGTTGCGGATGCCCATGAAGTAGACCCACTTGATCGGATCGGCGTTGATCGCCGCCATCCGCTCCGCCTTGTCCGGGATGACGTCGATCCGGCCGACCTTCGCGAAGTCGCCGGTGGACTTGATGACGTCGGCGGTGCCTTCCCAGTTGTTGCCGACGAACATCACCTCGCGCAGGCCGGTGTCGGCGGCCCGGGCGCCGGCCGCGGAGGCGGCGGTCGCCGTGCCGCCGAGGGTGAGCGTGAGGGCCGCGGCGAGCGTGCAGAGGTGTCTGACTCTGAGCACGGACATGGAGGGTCCCTGTCGTAGTGGGGGCGTGCGGGGCAGGACACGGTGATCCGGGGGTGTGCGTCGTGCGCGCGAGGTGCAGCGTGGCGAGAGCATGACAAGCGGAAATCTGAACATGCGCGCTTTCAAAGTGTACTTACTGGAAAGTAAGGACTGGGAGACCTTCTCCACAAGGGCGGTGCACGAGAAAATCGCCGAAGGGGCGAACGCCGGTTCGGTCCGGCGCCGAGGGAGGAACGTGTGGCGGGCAGGCTCAGACAGCCCACCGGCCGATACGGCGGCAGGACGGCCGAGGAACGGCAGGCGGAGCGCCGTCGTCGCTTCCTCGACGCGGGGCTCGAACTGTTCGGTGCCGGTCCCGGATACCGGTCCACGACCGTGGCGGCCCTCAGCGAGGCGGCCGGCCTGTCCACGCGCCAGTTCTACGAGGCGTTCCGCAGCCTCGAGGACGTCCTGGCGGCCCTGCACCTCCAGGTCAACGACTGGGCCGAGCAGGCCGCCCTCGACGCACTCGGCGAGGCCCGCGACCTGCCGCTCGCCGAACGCGTCACCGTCCTCTTCCGCGCCTACGCGGCGAACGTGACGAGCGATCCGCGCCGCCTCCGCATCACCTTCGTCGAGATCATCGGCGTGAGCGCGCGGCTGGAGCAGCAGCGGCTCGCCCGCCGGGCCCGCTGGGTGGAGTTCATCTGCGGCGAGGCGGCGGCCGCCGTCGCTCGCGGGGAGGCGGCCCCGCGCGACTACCGGCTGGCCGCCACCGCCTTCATCGGCAGCGTGAACGGCCTGCTGCACGACTGGAACGCCGGCTGGGTGGACGCGACCCTGGACGAGGTGGTGGAGGAACTGGTCCGCCAGCTCCTGGCGATCCTGCGCCCCGCGGGATGGGGCGCGGACGGCGCCAGTAGCCCGTAGGCGGCCGTGGCGGATCTCGACCCTCACCGGGGCCGCGGGGCCGCGGGGCCACGGAGCCACGGGGGTGGCAGGAGCTGCCAGAGTCGGGGGAGAAGCCATCGCCGCCGGGACCACCACAGCCACAAGGGCCCGCCGTCACCGCCGAGGCCCCCGAACCACCGCCCGGGCCCTCGGGGTGGCTGGGGTGTTCGAGGCGGCGGGTATCGCCGGGGCGGTGGCGGGCCCGGGCTCTTCAGAGGTGGCAGGAGTGTTCGAGGCGGGCGGAGTGCCGCCAGGACGGCTGCGTGCTCGTGCTGCTCGGGGGTGGCCGGGTATTCGGGGCGGGTGGAGTGCCGCCGGGGCGGTGGCGTGCCCGGGCCCTCGGGGTGGCCGGGTGTTCGAGGCGGCGGGTAGCGCCAGGGTGGTGGCGGGCCCGGGCTCTTCAGGAGTGGCCGGGTGTTCGGGGCGGGCGGGGTGCCGCCGGGGCGGTGGCGGGCCCAGGCCCTTCGGGGGTGGCCGGGGTGGTCGAGGCTGTGGGTAGCGCCAGGGTGGTGGCGTTGCCCGGGCCCGTCAGGAGTGGCCGGGGTGTTCGAGGCGGGTGAGTGTCTCCGCGACCGGGGCCACCCCGTCCTCCGTGCGAAGGCGTTCCGCCAGGGCCCGCGCGTTCCGGCGGTACGCGGGATCCGTGGTCGCCCGGACCAGGGCCGGCGCCAGCCGCTCGGCGCGCAGTCCGCGCGGCGACAGGACGCCCGGCGCGACCCCGAGCGCGACGAGCCGCGCCGCCCAGAATCCCTCGTCGAACTGGACCGGCACGGGCACGGCGGGCACTCCGGCCCGCAGCCCCGCCCCGGTCGTTCCGGCCCCGGCGTGATGCACCACCGCCGCCGTCCGGGGGAAGAGCACGGAGTGCGGCACCTCGCCGACGGTGAACATGTCGTCGCCGGAAGCGTGCAGCTCTCCCCACCCCCGCTGGATCACTCCGCGCAGCCCGGCCGCCCGCAGGGCCCGCACGATCTCCCCGCTCAGCCGCCCGGGATCGGGGACGGTCGCGCTGCCGAGGCCCACGAAGACCGGAGCGGGTCCCGCGTCCAGGAAGTCCTCCAGCGCGGAGGGGAGCCGGGCGTCCTCGCTGGTGTACGGCCACCAGTAGCCGGAGACGTCGAGCCCGCGTCTCCAGTCCGGCGGCCGGGGCACCACCAGGGGACTGAACCCATGATGCACCGGCCAGGCCCGCCGCTCACGGGCGCGCCGGGCCGCGACGGTTCCCACGGGCGGCAGGCCGAACTCCTTGCGCAGGCCCCGTACCGTCTCCGCGAAGACCCGCTCGACGGCCAGGTTCACCCCGTACCCGGCGGCCCGGTTGACCGTGGGACCCCAGGAGCTGGCACCGGCCACCGGGGGTGCGAACTGCCTGGTCGGCGCCAGTGGCTGGAGGTGCACGCCCATGCTGGGCAGCCCCAGTCCCTCGGCGACGGCGTAGCCGAGCGGTTCCAGCGAACCGGACAGCAGGAGGACGTCGCCCGCCCGGGCGGCCGCGACCATGCCGTCGGTCAGCCGCCCGGCGAGCGACCGGGCCAGCCCGGCCAGCCTGACGATCTTCCCCGCGCCCGTGACGCTCCGGTGCAGCCGCCGCCCCCGCCCGGACTCCAGCTCGGCCCGCGGATCGACGGGCAGCGGGTGGAACCCCACCCCGGAACCCGTCACCAGGTCCGCGAAGCATCCGTGCGTCACCAGGGTCACCTCGTGCCCGGCCCGCACCAGGCCGTGCCCCAGTCCGGTGAACGGCGCCACGTCGCCCCGCGAACCCGCGGTCATGATCGCTACTCGCACGAGATCCAGTATGGCGAGGTTCGCGCTCCGGTGGCCCGACCCCGGCACGGCCGGGCACGAGGATTCTCAACAAACCGGCCATGGCGCAAAGTTGCTCTGGCTCGTCATCATGGCGAATGATCGAATCGGCGCTCGAACAATTCAGTGGTGGGGGTGGACTGCGTGCGAGCGAAGTCGTACATGGATCTGCATCGGGACATGGCCGCGGACATCGCGGCGGAGCGGAACGCCGCGCTCGACATGCTGGGACCGTCGGCCCTGTCCGTCCGGGCGGCGGTCGCCGAGCTACTGGAGCACCGGACCTTCGCCTACCCCCATTCCGTGCTGCCGATGATCGTCCACGCCGCGGAGACCGGGGAGCCCGGACCGGCCGTTCCGCTGGCCGTCGTCCATGAACTGTGGTGGACCTCCGCGTGCTACCTGGACGACCTCGCCGACGGCCAGGCTGTGTTCGCCGCCGGTGGTCTCCGCGAGAGCGAGGCGCTGCTCGCCACGGTCGTCAGCGGAATTCCCCTTCCGCTGCTCGTCGTTCAGTCGCCGCGGATACCGGAGAAGGTCCGCGGCCCGCTGTCGGCCGAGATCGTGAGCTGCTGGATCGACGCGACCGAGGGGCAGTTGAGGGACCTGCGCGCGGATCTGGGGGCGGCCACGCGCGACGCCGTCGTCACGGCGTATCTGGGGAAGTCCGGCGCGCCCTACAGCATGGTCACCGCCATGGCGGCGCGACTGGCCGGCTGCCCGGACGAAAGAGTCGACCTCTGGCGGGAGTTCGGCAACGTCTTCGGCATCCTGTGGCAGCTCTTCAACGACCAGCAGGACATCCTGACCGGCCGCAACGAAGACCTCGCGAACGGGACGGTCACCTACCTGCTGGCGTGCGCGCTGGAGGACGCCGGGCCCGCTGCCGCGGGCCGCCTCCTCGAACTGCACGCCGCCGGTCGCCGCTCGCCCGACGCCTGGGCGGAACTCACCGGCATCCTGCTCTCCCCGGACGTGCTGCGCCGGTACGAGGAGGACATCAGCGTCTTCACCGAACGGGCTCACCACCTCCTGCGCGAACTCGGGGGCGACCCGGCCTATTCGGCGGTGCTGCACGACTTCGTGGACCGGGCCTCCCCGATGCTTCTCAGGTCGGTGGAGCCAGCCGCCCGGGCGGTCACGCCCCGGCTCTGACCGCGACGTCGCGGCCCGGACGCCGGCCCGCGCGCGAGGCCGTGAGTCAGCGAGGCCGTGAGTCAGGGAGGCCGTGAGTCAGCGGGGCCGGATGCGCAGCCGGCGGGGGGACCGGGGCGCCGGAGGGCGCGGCTGAGAACGCGCGGTCCGCAGGAGCGAGTCCAGCAGGGAGGCGGACACCCGCAGGCCCGCCGCACGGACTCCCGTACGGCGGCGAGAGCGGTCGGGACGGGAACGACCCATCGCCGCGCCCGCGGAGAAGGTCCAGGTCAGACGAGACGTGACCTGGACCTTCGGCCAGTTTCTCCCTACTCGTCCCATGCCTGTACCAGCGTCTGTTCGACGATCTTGCCGTCGCGCAACGACATCATCGACGTGCTCATGACCCGCACCCCGTCCGCGTACACGCACGTCTCGGTGTAGGCGACGTGGTCGCCCTGGACGACGCACTGGTCCATCTTGTGCGTCATGTCCCGGCTGTAGACGTCGTTGAGCATCTCGGCGATCTCGGCGCGGCCGTGCTTGACCATCGGGTGACTGGGCTGGGTGTTGCGGTCGACGATGCGCAGTTCCGCGTCGTCCGCGTAGAGCGACAGCAGATCTGCCGCAGTGTGTCCTTCAATGCCCCGGCGCAGCGCCTCGGTGTCGAAGGCGGGGGCTGCCGCTGTGCCCATGGTGACCTCCTCGGGAAGGCGCGGACCGGCCACGAGCCGACCGCGAAGCGCCTCAGTATCGAGCGTCCTCCGCCTCGCGGCCCACGGCAAACGCAGGCGCCCGATGCGCCTCTCGGGTGAGCGCGGGTGCCGGGCCGTGTCCGCCCCGGGGCCGCGGCCGTTGCTGATTGCATGATCTCAACACGACGTATCGTCGCCGCCGTTGGTCTCGCCGTCGGCGTCACGGGGCTTGCCGCGCCGATGGCGGCGGCCGCGGGCTCCGAGGCTCACGACGCCGGCAAGGTGAGCCCCATGGCCACGCTCGACTCGCTCGCGACGAGCGACATCCCCGCCGCACACCAGGGCCAGCTGCCGATGCCCTCCCGCCAGCTCGCGGGACTGAACGGACTGTACGAGCTGAACCAGCTGCACCAGGTGACCGACCTCGCCGCCCCGGTGACCGGCCTGCTCCCGGGCATCCAGGCCTAGAACCTGTCCGGCCCTTCCCGTCCGCCCCGCGACGTCATGCCCGCACTCCCGGGCGCGGGCGACGACGGCCGCGGCCGAGGGCCGTCGGCCGGCAGCCGTGGGGTCTCCGGCGGAACCGTGACGTTCCGCCGGAGCCCCGGGCATGGCGGGGCGGACCTGGTGCCCTCGCGGATCACCCCGTCTCCACCCGTCCGCGTACCGCCGTGCGGAACGCGATGGGGGCCTGGCCGGCGCGCTGGTGGAAGTACTTGGCGAAGTTCGTGGCGCTGGAGAAGCCGAGCCGGTCGGCGATGCGGGCGGCGGCCAGGTCGGTGTGCGCGAGCAGCCTCTTGGCCTCCAGGATCACCCGGCGGTCGATGAACTCCTTGGCGCCGATCCCCGCCGATTCGAGGGCGGCCCGGGACAGGGTGCGGGCCGAGTAGCCGAGGGTGAGGGCGTAGTCGTCCACGCGCCGGGTGCGCACGAAGTCCCGCTCGACGGCCGCGCGGAAGCGAAGAAAGGTTTCGCTTGTTCCGGTGGCCGGGGTGTCGGCCCCCTCCAGATGGGCCAGGCGCAGGATCAGCACGTCCAGCAGATGACGCAGTACGGTGCCGTGCGCGTCGCGGGGCAGCCGCCCGGGTGCCCGGAACTCGTGCTCCAGGTGCTCGGTCGCCACCCGCAGCGAGGCGGCCGCCCCGTCCCGCGGGGTGCGCAGCACGCGCGCGTGCGGATCGTCGAGCCGGGCGGCGCGGACGGCGGCCACGCCGGGGAAGTCCCGCTGGAAGGCGATCAGGGTCCCCTCGGCCCGCGTGAGATCTCCCCACTGCAGGACCTGCCCCGGGCGCGTCCACAGCCAGGAGTCCCGCCCGACGTCATGGGCGGTGAAGTCCACGGTCTGGCGCAGGCTGCCGGAGACCAGCGTCAGCACCTGGTGGAAGCCGGGGCGCTGCGGGACGCCGAGGTCGGTGCCCTCGGCACGGGTCCGGGCGCGCAGCGCGGCCAGCGAGATCACCTCCAGGCCGGCGGGCGGGCCGGCGGGGGCCGCGGAGATGATCCCGGGGAGGGGCCGCCGGGCCGGGTCTCGGTTCTTGACCATGATCAGTCGCCTGCGTATCCGGGTGGGACGTGCTCGCCGCCCGGCCGGAGCCGGCCGTGCGCGGACGACCGCCCCCGGGGCGGAAAGAAGGGCATCACGATAGAGGAGAGCCGGAGCGTCGCCAAGGAAACCCCGCGGATTTCTCCGTCGCGGCGCGGCGCGGTGACGGCCCGGCGGTCACCCCGCGCCGGTCACGGCCCGGCGGTCATCCCGCGGCCGCGAGGTGGCCCGGCGGTCACCCCGCGGTCGCGAGGAACTGGGTGGCGGCCAGTTCGGCGTAGAGCGGATCCGCCGCGACGAGTTCGCGGTGGGTGCCCACGGCGCGGACGCGGCCCGCGTCCATCACGACGATGCGGTCGGCCGTCGTGACGGTGGACAGCCGGTGCGCGACGACCAGCACCGTGGTCGTACGGGCCACATCGGCGACCGTGTCGCGCAGCGCCGCCTCGTTGACCGCGTCGAGCTGCGAGGTGGCCTCGTCCAGGAGCAGCAGCCGGGGGCGGCGCAGCAGGGCCCGTGCGATGGCGACGCGCTGGCGCTCGCCGCCGGACAGCTTGGTGCCGCGATGCCCGACGAGGGTGTCCAGGCCGTTCGGCAGCCGGGACACGAGGCCGTCGAGGCGGGTCGTCCTCAGCACCCGTGCCAGTTCGCCCTCCTCGGCCCCCGGATCCCCGAGCAGGAGGTTGTCGCGCAGCGAGCCGGACAGCACCGGCGCGTCCTGCTCGACGTACCCGATGGCGGACCGGAGCCGGGGCAGCTCCCACTCCTCCAGCGCGCGGCCGTCCACGCTGATGACTCCCGCCTCGGGCTCGTAGAACCGCTCGATGAGCGAGAACACGGTGGTCTTGCCCGCGCCGGACGGACCGACGAACGCGGTGAGGCCCCGGGCCGGGACGGCGAACGTCACACCGTGGTGGACGTACGGCAGATCGTCGGCGTAGCGGAAGCGGACGTCCTCGAAGGCGAGCGTCGCGGGTTCCGCGCCCGGTGCCGGCAGCGGGGCGGGCGGGGCGGCGGGTTCGGCGGGCAGCCGCAGCGCCTCCTGGATACGGGCGAGCGCGGCGGCACCGGCCTGGTACTGCGTGACCGCGCCGACCACCTGCTGGATCGGTGACATCAGGTAGAACACGTACAGCAGGAAGGCGACCAGGGTGCCCACGTCGATGGCGCCGGTCGCGACCCGGGCGCCGCCCACCGCGAGGACCGTGATGAAGGCGACCTGCATCGCCAGACCGGCCGTGTTCCCGGCGGCCGCCGACCAGCGGGCCGCCCGCACGCTCTGCCGCCAGGACTCCTCGGCCGCCTCGTGGACGTTCCGCTCCTCACGGTCCTCGGCGCCCGACGCCTTGATCGTCCGCAGCGCGCCGAGGGTCCGCTCCAGGGAGGCCCCCATCACCCCGACCGCGTCCTGGGCCCGTCTGCTCGCCCGGTTGATGCGCGGCAGGATCACGCCGAGCACCGATCCCGCGCACAGCACCACACCCAGCGTGACGCCGAGGAGTACCGGGTCGACCAGGCCCATCATCACCACCGTCGCGACGAGAGTGAGGCCGCCGGTGCCGAGGCCGACCAGCGAATCGGTCGTGACCTCGCGCAGCAGGGTCGTGTCGGAGGTGATGCGCGCCATCAGGTCGCCGGGCTCGCTGCGGTCCACGGCGGGTATGCGCAGCCGCAGCAGATACGAGGAGAGCGTCCGCCGCGCGCCCAGCACCACCGACTCGGCGGTGCGCCGCAGAACGTACGAACCCAGCGCGCCCACGGCCGCGTTGGTCACGACCAGGGCCGCCATGCCGAGCAGGGCCCGTCCGATCGGGCGGTCGTGCGACAGGTCGTCGATGAGCCCGCGCGCCACCAGCGGCAGCAGCAGACCGGTGGCCCCGGTCGCGAGTGCCAGCAGCGCGCCCCCGAACAGGGCTCGGCGGTGCGGTCGTACGTACCCGAGCAGCAGGTGCCACGCGGGCACCTCGGGCTCGGCCTCGGTCAGGCTCACGGTGCTCCTCGCGGGAGTGGGGACGGGCACTCAGGCTACGTCGGCGGCCCGGACGGACCGGTCCCGACTGCCCCCGCTCCGCGCCGACTTCAGGACACGCGTTCCTCCAGTGCCGCGAGGGTGGCGTCGAGGTCCGCCGGACGGGGCCGGTTGTGCGGGAGCTTCGCGAGCATCGCGGCCATGCCGCAGGTGTCCGTGAGCGCCGAGAAGACCAGGCCGCCCGCGACGCCGGCGGAGAGCAACCGCCAGCCGGGGCGCAGGAGTCCGAGGCCGAGACCGGTGAGGACGACGGTGCCGGCGGTGAACCGGACCTGGCGTTCCATGGACCAGCCGGCCCGTGCGGTGGCGGCCGGGCGGTGCAGTGCGTGCCCGCGCTCCGCCCAGGCGCCGGTGCCGCCGGTGAGTGTGGCCGCCGCCACGCCGTGCTCGGCCAGCAGGGCGCAGGCGTTCGCCGAGCGGTTGCCGGAGGCGCAGACCATGAGCAGTCCGGTACGGGCCTTGCCGAGCGCGGGCAGCGCGTGGCGGAGCCGGTCCAGCGGGACGTTCAGGGCGCCCGGCAGGTGGCCGGAGGCGTACTCGCCGGGGGTCCGGACGTCGATGACGGTCAGCTCGCCGAGGCGGGCGCGGGCCTGGTCGACGTCGAGGGAGACGGGGGTGTTCATGGGGAGTGTCATCCTTGCTCTTCGGAGGTACCCCGCGAGGGCGGAGTAAGATACCCCTAGGGGTATGGACTGAGGAGTGTTCGTGGAACTGGAACTCGCGGGTGACGAGCTGAAGTCGGTGCTGAACCGGCTGCGCCGGGCGCAGGGACAGATCTCCGGCGTGATCCGGATGATCGAGGAGGGGCGCGACTGTGAGGACGTGGTCACCCAGCTTGCCGCCGCCTCCCGCGCCCTGGACCGGGCCGGTTTCGCGATCATCGCCACCGGACTCCAGCAGTGTCTGACCGACGTCGAGAAGGGCGCGGCGAACGGTGAGACCAGCGAGCAGATGCGGGCCCGGCTGGAGAAGCTCTTCCTGTCGCTCGCCTGAGCCTCACAGCACGACGTCCAGCAGCATCAGCGCCGCCACGGCCAGCAGGGCCCAGGCGAAGATCCGCTGAAGCGTGCCGCCGGACAGCCGGGCCGCGAGCCGCTTGCCGTCCCACGCGCCGAGGACGGCGGCCGCCGCGAACGGCGCGACGACCGCCCAGTCGATTCGCTGGGCCGATCCCGCGCGGGCGAGCAGCGCGGCGAGCGAGTTGGCCGTGATCACCAGCAGGCTGGTGCCGACGGCGGCCCGCATCCGCAGACCCACGACGTTCACCAGGGCCGGCACGGCGAGGAAGCCGCCGCCCACCCCCAGGACCCCGGTCACCGCGCCGAGGCCGGCGCCGGTCCCGGTGATCCGGCCGGTCCCCGCGGGCGCGGCTCCCGCCCCGCCGGCCGCCGGCCGGAGCATCCGGAACGCCGCCAGGCCTGCGATCAGCGCGAACGCGCCGGTCAGCACGGCCGGCGGCAGCAGTCCGGAGACCGCCCCGCCCAGTGCCGCGGGGACCAGCCCCGCCAGCGCGAACAGCGCTCCGGCACGCCAGCGGACGGTGCCCTCCCGGGCGTGCGCCGACAGCGCGGTCGCCGAGGTGAGGGTGACGATGACCAGACTCGCGGTGGTGGCCGCCGAGGGCGTGAAGCCGAGCAGGTAGATCAGGGCCGGCACGGTCAGCACACTGCCGCCCCCGCCCAGCGCCCCGAGTGCGATCCCGGTCACGGCCCCGGCGACGAGCGCGAGGATCAGAACACTCACGCCGAGGAATCCTCGAACACGCCGCCTGCGGCACCGGGGCCGTCGGGAGTGGGAGCCACCGGACCGGAGACGGCCGTGGGGGCGACGGGGCCGGCGGAGGCTGCGGGGGTGACCAGGCCCAAGAGAGCGCCGTGTTCGTCGTCGGGAGCGCCGGCGGCAGCGGGAGTCGCCGGGCCCGTGGAGGCCGCGACGGTGGCCGGGTCCGCGGGAGCGCCTGAGGCGGCGGCGCTGTGGGCCGGGTCGGTGGATCGTGTCATCGGCAGGCCGGATGTGGCCGCCGTGGCGAAGGTGTCGTCGATGGCCACGACGTCGCGGCCCGTCGCGTCGAGGAGTGAGGCGGCGACGGCGGCCCGCATGCCTCCGGCGCAGTGCACCCAGACGGTTCCGTCGGGTATCTCGCCGAGCCGGTCGCGCACCTCGTGGACGGGGATGTGCACCGACCCCGCGATGTGCTCGCCGGCCCGCTCGGAGTCACGTCGTACGTCCAGGACCACGGTCTCGCCGGGGGCGTACACCTCGGCCAGTTCGGCGAAGCCCGCGCGCCGGAAGGCGCGCGGCCGTTCCCCCTCGCGCAGCCAGTCGGCCGGCGAGCCGACCGCCGCCGCGGCCGGACGGTCCACGCCGACCTGCACCAGCTCGCGCTGCGCGCGGGCGAGCTGCTGCGGGGACTCGGCGAGCAGGGTGACCGGCTTGCCCCAGGGCAGCAGCCAGGCCAGATAGACGGCGAGCTGCCCGTCCGCCTCGAAGTTGACCGCTCCGGCGACATGCCCCGCCGCGAACGCGATCCGGCTGCGGAGGTCCACGACCCATTCGCCGGCCGCGAGCCGCGCGGCGATCTCACCCGCGTCCGCGGGCGCGGGCGGGGTCAGATCGACGGGGGCAGGGCCCCCGGCGTTGGCGGGGCCCATGTGGGCGTAGTACGCGGGCACGTCGTCGAGGGCGGCCAGCAGGTCCGCGACGAACGTGTCGACGTCCTTGACCAGGGCCTCGTTGCCGGCGCGCTCGCGCCCGACGGTGGTCGTGTCGCCGTCGGCGGTCCCGGCGGAGCAGAAGCTGCCGAAGCCATGGGTGGGCAGGACGGCGGTGTCGTCGGGCAGCTCCGCGGCGAGCCGGTGCGCCGACGCGTGCTGCGCCCGGGCCAGCTCCCCGGTCAGCCGCGGCTCCACCAGGTCGGGCCGGCCGACCGTGCCGATGAGCAGGGAGCCGCCGGTGAAGGCCGCGACGGCCCGCCCGTCCTCCCGGAGGACGTACGAGGTGTGGTGCGGGGTGTGGCCGGGTGTGGCCAGCGCCTCCAGGGTCAGCCCGGCGTCCACGCGGACGCTGTCGCCGTCGGCCACGGGCACCCGCTCGAACGCGACACGGGCACCGGCCGGGACCAGGTACGCGGCCCCGGTGAGCCGGGCCAGCTCCAGGCCGCCGCTCACGTAGTCGTTGTGCAGGTGCGTCTCGACGACGTACGCGATCCGCACGCCCCGCCGGGCCGCCGCGGTGATCATCCGCTCTACGTCCCTGGGCGGGTCGACGGCGACGGCGGTGTGCGGACCGCCGGCCAGATAGCTCCGGTTGCCCAGGCCCGCCACCTCGATGGTGTCGACGAAGAACACGGCAGCACTCCTCTCCCGCGGGAAGCCCGAAGGCTTCGCGGCTCGGTGAAAATTACCCCCGGGGGTATTTCAACCGTAGCAGAGGTACCCCCGGGGGTATCTGGGAGGAGGTGCCGGTGTGCCTCCGGGGGTATCCGCGGCGAGGTGCCGGGGTGCCCTCGGGGGTCTCGGAGACGAGGCGCCGGTGCGCCCCGGTGCCGGGCGAGGGCCGCGGGCGGTGGCGCGGCCGGTGGGCGCGAGTGACCGTCCGCGGCGCCCGGACCGGAGCCGCCGCGGGCCACCTGGCCTTCTACCGGCTGGTCACCCCGTAGGGTCGGTCGATGGAAGGTCCATCCAGCGAAGGGCTTACTCACATGGCGCAGGAAGTACGGGGCGTGATCGCACCGGGCAAGAACGAGCCGGTGCGCGTCGAGACCATCGTCGTGCCCGATCCGGGGCCCGGCGAGGCCGTGGTGAAGATCCAGGCCTGCGGGGTCTGCCACACGGACCTGCACTACAAGCAGGGCGGCATCAACGACGACTTCCCGTTCCTGCTCGGCCACGAGGCGGCCGGAGTGGTGGAGTCGGTCGGCGCCGGTGTCACCGACGTGGCACCCGGCGACTTCGTGATCCTCAACTGGCGTGCGGTGTGCGGACAGTGCCGCGCTTGTCTGCGCGGGCGCCCCTGGTACTGCTTCAACACCCACAACGCCAAGCAGAAGATGACCCTCAAGGACGGCACCGAACTGTCCCCGGCCCTCGGCATCGGCGCCTTCGCCGAGAAGACGCTGGTCGCGGCCGGACAGTGCACCAAGGTCGACCCGGCGGTCTCCCCGGCGGTCGCCGGACTGCTCGGCTGCGGAGTGATGGCCGGCATCGGGGCCGCCATCAACACCGGCAACGTCGGCCGGGGCGACACCGTCGCCGTCATCGGCTGCGGCGGCGTCGGCGACGCGGCGATCGCGGGCTCCCGGCTCGCCGGCGCGGCGAAGATCATCGCCGTGGACATCGACGACCGCAAGCTCACGACCGCCGAGAAGCTCGGCGCGACGCACACCGTCAACTCCCGTTCGACGGACCCCGTCGAGGCGATCCGGGAACTCACCGGCGGCTTCGGCGCCGACGTCGTCATCGAGGCGGTGGGCCGCCCCGAGACGTACAAGCAGGCCTTCTACGCCCGCGACCTCGCCGGCACCGTCGTCCTGGTCGGCGTGCCCACCCCCGACATGAAGCTCGAACTCCCGCTGATCGACGTCTTCGGCCGCGGCGGCGCGCTCAAGTCGTCCTGGTACGGCGACTGTCTGCCCTCCCGCGACTTCCCGATGCTGATCGACCTGCACCTCCAAGGACGCCTGGACCTGGGCGCGTTCGTGAGCGAGACGATCGCCCTGGACGACATCGAGGCGGCCTTCGAACGGATGCACCACGGCGACGTGCTGCGCTCGGTGGTGATGCTCTGATGACCGCGCGCATCGAACACCTGGTCACCTCGGGCACGTTCGAGCTCGACGGCGGAACCTGGGAGGTCGACAACAACGTCTGGATCGTGGGCGACGACCACGAGGCCGTCGTGATCGACGCCGCGCACGACGCCGACGCCATCGCGAAGGCGGTCGGCGACCGCCGCCTGCGCGGGATCGTGTGCACCCACGCCCACAACGACCACATCGACGCCGCCCCCGCCCTCGCGGAGCGCACCGGAGCCACCATCTGGCTCCACCCGGACGACCTGCCGCTGTGGAAGCTCACCCACCCCGACCGCATGCCCGACGCCTGGCTCCAGGACGGGCAGGTGATCGAGGCCGCGGGCACCGACCTGACCGTGCTGCACACCCCGGGCCACGCCCCCGGTGCGGTCTGCCTCTACGACCCGGGCCTCGGCACGCTCTTCTCCGGCGACACCCTCTTCCAGGGCGGCCCGGGGGCGACCGGCCGGTCCTACTCCCACTTCCCGACGATCATCGAGTCCATCCGCGACCGGCTGCTCACCCTGCCCGCCGACACGGTTGTCCGCACGGGACACGGCGAGACGACCACCATCGGAGCGGAGGCCCCGCACCTTCAGGCGTGGATCGCGCGCGGTCACTGAGGCCCGTCGCCCTACGGCGGTCGCGTCCGTCCGTCCGTTTCCGCCGCGCGGCGGAACGGCGGCGACGCCACACACATACCTGACAGAAGATGTCCGGCTTCCGCGAGACGCTCGGAGAAGCCACGGGCGAGCGCCCGTGGACGCTACGGCGCACGGAGGTCGGACATGTCAGGGCCGTTGGAAGGCACGCTGAGGGACAGGGTCGCACTGGTGGCGGGCGCGACCCGGGGCGCGGGCCGCGGGATCGCCGTGGAACTCGGCGCGGCCGGCGCCACCGTCTACGTGACCGGCCGCAGCACCCGTGAACGCCGCTCGGAGTACGACCGCCCCGAGACCATCGAGGACACCGCGGACCTGGTCACCGCCGCCGGCGGGCGGGGCATCGCGGTCCCCACCGACCACCTCGTCTCCGCCGAGGTGGCCGCGCTCGTGGAACGGATCGCGGACGAACAGGGCCGGCTCGACATCCTGGTCAACGACATCTGGGGCGGCGAGAAGCTCTTCGAGTGGGACGCGCCCGTGTGGGAGCACGACCTCGACAACGGACGCAGGATGCTCCGGCTCGCCATCGAGACCCACGCGATCACCAGCCACCACGCGCTGCCCCTGCTGCTGCGGCGTCCGGGCGGCCTGGTCGTCGAGATGACCGACGGCACCGCGGAGTACAACCGGGACACCTACCGTGTCTCCTTCTTCTACGACATCGCCAAGTCCGCCGTCCTGCGCATGGCGTTCGCCCTCGGGCACGAACTGGGCCCGCGCGGCGCCACCGCCGTCGCGCTCACCCCCGGCTGGCTGCGCTCGGAGATGATGCTCGAGGCCTTCGGCGTGACCGAGGAGAACTGGCACGACGCCGAGGAGAACCAGCCGCACTTCGCCATCTCCGAGACGCCGTTCTACGTGGGGCGCGCCGTCGCCGCGCTGGCCGCCGACCCCGAACGCGCACGCTGGAACGGGCAGTCCCTCTCCAGCGGTCGACTCGCCGGGGTGTACGGCTTCACCGACCGGGACGGCAGCAGGCCGGACGCCTGGCGCTACATGGTCGAGGTGCAGGACAAGGGGAAGCCGGCGGACGTCACCGGCTACCGCTGACGAACCACCCGTGAGTGCCGGCCTCTGTCGCTGCGACGATCATGGAGGTACCTTCCCAGCCATGACAGCGATGAGGCGCTTCGAGGGGTACGGGGTCCTGATCACCGGCGCGGCCCGCGGGATCGGCGCGGCCACCGCGCACCGCCTGGCCGCGGAAGGCGCTCAGGTCCTCGTCACCGACGTGGACCCGGCCGCGGCCGAGGAGACCGCCGCCGCACTGCGCGAACTCGGCTCGGTGGCCGAGGCGTTCACCTGCGACGTGGGACAACGGACCCAGGTAGAGGCGGCCGTGGCGTACGCCGTGGACGCCTTCGGCTCGCTCGACGTCCTGGTCAACAACGCCTACCGGTGCACCCCCGACGCCCCGCTCTTCGAGGACGAGAGCGACGAGGACTGGGCCGCCGACCTCGACGTCACCCTGACCGGCGCCTACCGGTGCGCCCGCGCCGCGCTCCCGCACCTGGTCGCCTCCGGACGCGGGGCCATCGTCACGATCGGCTCCGTCAACGGCATCCAGGACTTCGGCAACCACGCCTACAGCGCGGCCAAGGCGGGGCTCATGTCGCTCACCCGCACCCTCGCCGGCCACGCCGCCGACCGGGGAGTGCGGGTCAACCTGGTGGCCCCGGGCACGATCCGCACCACGGCCTGGGAGGGGCGCGAGGACGATCTCGCCTCCGCGGCCCGGCTGTTGTATCCGCTCGGCCGGGTCGGCGAGCCGGAGGACATCGCCGCCGCCGTCGCCTTCCTCGCCTCCGGTGACGCCGCCTGGATCACCGGCACGACCCTGTGCGTCGACGGCGGCCTGCTGGGTGTCAACAAGGGGTTCCGGCAGGTGGTCGGGGGAGTGGACGAGGACGGAAGCTGAGGCGGGCGGCAGGTGTGGTGCCGGTCCGTCCCGCGCCCTTCCTGACAGGATGGCCGCATGGAACGTGTACTTGGAATCGGCGGATACTTCCTGCGCGCCTCCGACCCGGCGGCCCTGAGCGCCTGGTACCGCGACAGTCTGGGCCTGGACGCCGACGAGAACGGCCTGTGGCGCCCGGAGGCCGGGCCGACCGTGTTCGCGGCCTTCGAGTCGGGAACCGACTACTTTGGGTCCCCCGCGCAGCAGACCATGCTCAACTTCCGTGTCCGCGACCTGGACGCGATGCTCGCGCAACTGCGCGCCCGGGGAGCGGAGGTGGCGGAGGAGACCCAGGACATGGACGGCGTCGGCCGCTTCGGCTGGGTCACCGACCCGGAGGGCAACCGCATCGAACTGTGGCAGCCCGCCTGACCCGAGCACGAGCCGACGCACCCCCTTCCTCCGGAACACCGCCGCCGGGAGCCCCCGGCGGCCGGTGGAGGCCGCCGGCCGCTCGGGCGCGTCGGCGCACGGTCCCGGCCGGGTGGGCGCCGTACGGCCGGGGGCCTCGAAAGCTCATGCCCGCGAGGCCGGGCCAACTCCGGCGCGGGCCGTCACCGGTGTGGCTCCGTGCCGTGCCGCTCGATGGCCGCGAACACCCGGTCCGTGTCCGCCTCGGACGTACGCCAGTTGCTGAACGCGGCGCGCAGCGCGTGCGTGCCGTCGTAGTACGTCGGTGTCACGAAGGCCTCGCCCGAGGCGGCGACCGCGTCGGCCAGGGCCCGCACGCGGCCCTCCGTCGGGTCGTCGGCGAGCGTGAAGCACACGACGTTCAGCCGCACCGGAGCAAGGAGCCGCAACGTAGGGGCACCGGCGATCCGTTCACCCAGCCGCCGGGCGAGCGCGACGTTCCGCTCGACGATCTCCCGATGCCCCTCGCGCCCGTAGGCGGCCAGCGAGAACCAGGCCGGGAGCGCGCGCAGCCGGCGTGAGTTCTCCGGCGTCAGGTGCAGGAAGTCGGGGTCGCCGCCCGGGAGTCCCAGGTAGGGCGAGGCGTTGTGGAACACCCGGACCTGGAGGTCCTGGCGACGGGTGAACTGGACGGCCGCGTCGTAGGGGACGTTGAGCCACTTGTGCAGGTCGACACAGACGGAGTCGGCCTCGTCCAGGCCGGCCACCAACGGGGAGTGCGCGGGCGACAGCGCGGCGAACCCGCCGAACGCCGCGTCGACGTGCAGCCAGAAGTCATGGCGTTCCCGGAGCGCGGCGATGGCCCGCAGATCGTCGAAGTCGACGGTGTTCACCGTCCCGGCGTTCGCCACGACGACGGCCGGACGCCCGTCGAGCGCGCCGAGCGCGGCATCGAGACGCTCGACGTCGACGGCCTCACGGTTGCCGGGCAGCACCGGCACCCCGCGCAGGCTGCCCCGCCCGAGGCCGAGCACGGACAGGGCCTTGGTGACGCTCGAATGGGGACTGCCCGACAGCACGTCCACCGGACCGAGCGCGCCGACTCCCTCCTGCGCGACCGACACGCCCCGGCGCTCGCCGAGCCACTCCCGCGCGATCGCGAGCCCGACCGTGTTCGCGACCGTCGCACCGCTCACGAACGCCCCGCGATGCTCCTCGCCGAGCCCGAACAGCTCACGCAGCCAGGCCAGCGTCTCGTGCTCCAGCGCGCTCGCGAAGGATCCGGCGGCGCCCGAGACGTTCTGGTCGTAGGCGCTGGTCAGCCAGTCCCCGGCGAGCGAGGCGGGCGTCGCGCCGCCCGTGACGAAGCCGAGGTAGCGCGGACCCGCGGAGCCGGAGAACCCGGGTGCCCAGCGCCCGGCGAACCGGGCCAGGGCTCCTTCGGCACCGGCGCCCTCGGCCGGAAGCGGGTCGGGTGCGGGCGCCTTGCCGAGCCGGGCGACGGGACGGCCGTCGAGGCCGCTCACCTCTCGGACCGCGAAGTCCCGGGCGGTCTGCAGGAGTTCGGGGAGCCGGTCGAGGTCGTCGGAGAGCGTCGAGTGCATGGCGGCAGCCTAAGAGGCACAGAGGCAGAAAGAGCGGTCCAATTCGGAGAAACCGGACTGATTCGCGGGGCGCCCGCAGTAGTGTCCGACAGGCCGGGTGTGCCGGCTCGCCGCCGGGGGACCGGAGCCGTCGCAGCGAGGAATGTCACGGTTTCGTGCCTGTCTGCCCGGCCGTACAACGCAATACCCTCTAGGGCGGTCTAGCAGAGCAGACACGAAGAAGAACACGAACAGGAAGGTCCGCCATGGGGGACATCGGCAGGCGGGGAGCCGTAGCGCTCGGACTCACGGGACTGGTGGCGCCGCTCACGCTCGCGCTGGGCGCGACGCCCGCGCAGGCCGCGAGCTGCACGACGGCCGCCGGCCCGTATCAGAAGCAGGTGGAGAAGTTCCTCGGGCGGCCCGTGGACGGCCGGCAGTCCACCGCGGACTGCAAGGCGATCCAGGCCTTCCAGAACAAGCACGGCATAACCCCGAACATCGGGTACGCGGGCCCCGTCACCTGGGGCGTGATGGATCTCATGAACAAGCAGAAGGCCGTGGGGACCAACCCCAACCGGGAGGGCAAGTGCCCGGTCAACAAGGGCCGGATCGCCTGCGTCAACCTCACGCTCCAGCTCAGCTGGATCCAGGACGGCAGCCGCCTCGTCTACGGTCCGGTCCCGGTCCGCACCGGCCGGAACGGCTACGAGACCCGCACCGGCCTGAAGAAGATCTACTGGCGTGACATCGACCACGTCTCGACCATCTACAACGTGGCCATGCCGTACAGCCAGTTCTTCGACGGCGGCCAGGCCTTCCACTCGGTGGGCCTCAGCATGTGGAACCCGCCCGGCTCGCACGGCTGCGTCAACATGACCCCGACGACGGCCAAGAAGTACTGGTCGCTGCTCAGGAACGGTGACGACGTCTACGTGTACGGCCGCAAGCCCGGCACGTGAGCGAGTGACGAGCTTCACGGTCCGTTATGTCGCCCGGTGGGTCTTTACTCACATCATCTTCACGTCAAGGGCCGTATGCTTCACGGCATGTGCACCACTCTTGACAACGAGACTCAGCGATCCGCTGCCGAAGTCAACGAGGAGATCCGGGCGCTCTGGTTCCGGGCAGGTGGGTCGCTGAACATGGACGAGCGGCGCGAGTATCAGCGCCTCGTCCTGGAGTGGGCGAAGGCCGCCCCGTCGTCCTCGGCGACCCGGGCCGCCTGACCCTTCGCGTCCGACGGGGCTCCCCTTCCACGGGAGCCCTCGCCTCGCACTTCGGCACAGGCCTTCGACGACCCGGACCCGGACACCCGGCTCCGGGTCCGAAGCGCTCAGCCCCAGCTCTGTGAATACTGCCGCCGGTAGGCGTTGCGGTCCTTCTCGGTCCGGATGAACCGGGTCGCCACCAGCGCGATGACACTTCCCCCGATGACCAGCAGGCCGGGGCCGACGTTCTGCGGGTCGATGAGCGCGGCGACGAACGTCGAGGCCGTCCCCGTGCCACCCACCGCCTCCACCGCGCCCGGAGCCGCCGCGCCCGGCGCCCCTCCCGGCGAGGCCATCGCCGAGGCCGTCGCCGACGGGGCGGCGGACGACTGGGCCGCACCACCGGCGCCCTGCGCCGGCTGACCCGCGAGGGTCACACCCAGCGCGGTCAGCGCCTTGGTGACGGGCTGGAAGAACGTCGTACCACCGCTCTGGCAGTCCCCGTTGCCGCCCGACGTCACCCCGAGCGCGATGCCCTCGGAGAACAACGGGCCGCCGCTGTCGCCCGGTTCGGCGCACACCGTGGTCTCGACGAGCCCGGTGACCGTGCCCTCCGGGTAGTTGACCGTCGCGTTGAGCGCGGTCACCTTGCCGTCGTGCAGTCCGCTGGTGCTGCCGCTGCGGAAGACCCGCTGGCCCACGGTCGGATCGGCGGCTCCGGTGATCCGTACGCCGTTGCCGCCGCCGATGGCCACGACGTTGCTCGCGTCCGAGGGCTGACGGCCGTTGTCGTACTGGATCAGCGAGAAGTCACTGCCGGGGAACGCCGTCGTGACGGTGCGGCCCTCCTGCTGGCGGCCCGTGTTGTCGGAGAACCAGATCGATCCCTCGGGGCCGCAGTGTCCGGCCGTGAGGATGAACTCACCTTGCGGGCTGGTCACGTTGAAGCCCGCCGAGCAGCGCCCGCCGGTCGAGAAGATCGCCTGCGCGCCGTTCACCCGGGTGGTGAACGTGCCCTGGGTCCGCTGCATCCGCACCGAGTCGCCGATGCCGTCGGCCAGCTTCGTCATGCGCGACCAGTCGGTGGCGGAGACCGTGCTGTCGGCCTGCACCACCACCTCGTTCTTCGTGTAGTCGACAGCCCACGCCGTACCCGGCACCCGGGGAGCCGAACTCAGCGTCTGCGTAGCGGACTTGAGGTCCTGCATGCTGTGCGTGACGACCTTCGGCCGGGCACCGGCCCGCTTCACCGCGTCCGCGGCGTCCGCGTCGGTGACCGCCACGACCGGACGCCCGTCCGCGGCTATCCAGTTGCCGGCCGTCCGGGAGGTACCCAGCCGGGACACGAGACCGGCCCCCGTGTCCGCCGCGGCCTGCGCCGGATTCGCCGTGGCGCGCGACGCGTCGGACGGTTCGCTCGCCACGGCGCGCGTCACCATGAACCCTCCGCAGAGCAGCCCGCCGACGGCCGCGAGTCGCGCCCCCCGTTGGACGATCCGTCGTCGTGCGTGCCTCATGCGTGGGCTCCCGAAACCGTACGGAGCGGCGACACCGCCGCCGAAGGCCCCGGTCGAGGGCCCTCCCCTCATACGTGCGCCCCGGCCCGGTTGTTCACCGCCGTCGGGAGCTGTGGCGGAGGTGGCCGGTTCGCGTCGGGAGCGACCGCGTCAGAGGCGTGCGCGGGTCCGGGCGGCCACCTCGTCCCGGGTCAGATACACATCCGTACGCTCGAAGTCGCGGAGGGTTCCCTTGCGGTCCGCGAGGAAGCCGGTGCGGACGAAGTCGTCGCCCGCGACGGCGTTGAGCAGCCAGTTGGCACCCGTACGGAACCGGGCGGAGCCCGTTCGCAGCGCGTACAGGTGGTATCCGCGGGCCACGAGCTGAGCGGGCGCGCCCTTGAGGCCGATGCCGAGCGGCTTGGACACGGCGTCGTGGCCGCCGAGGTCGACGACCAGCCCGAGGTCCCTGTGCCGGTAGGGCAGGGTGGGTTCACCGCGCAGCTTCGCCGCCAGGACCTTGGCCGCGTGGCGGCCCTGCCGGGCCGCGTGCTGCGCGGTCGGCGGGCAGGGAGAGCCGTCGCCCTTGGCCAGGTCGGGCACCGCCGCCGCGTCGCCCAGTGCGAACACCCCGTCAAGTCCCGGCACCCTGAAGTCGGGTTCGGCGACGAGCCGTCCGCGCACGGTCTCCGCGCCCAGCGAGTCGACGAGCGGACTCGCCGCCACGCCCGCGGTCCACACCAGCGTCCGCGACGGCAGCACCCGCCCGTCGGTGAGGGTGACCTCGTCCTTGGTGACCGAGGCGACGGACGTGCCCAGCGAGATCCGTACGCCGCGCTTGCTGAGCATCTCCAGCGCGCTCGCGCTCAGCTTGTCGCCGAGCTCGGGCAGCAGCTTCGGTGCGAGGTCGACCAGATGCCACTTGATGAGGCCGGGGTCGATCCGGGGGTGGTAGCGCTTGACCGCGGCGCTGGTCAGGCGCTGGAGGCAGGCCGCCGTCTCGGTGCCCGCGTATCCGCCGCCGACCACCACGAACTGGAGGCGCGCGGCCTGCTCGTCGTAGTCCGGCGTGGCCGCCGCCAGGTCGAGCTGGGCGATCACGTGGTCGCGCAGATAGGCGGCCTGGGCGAGCGTCTTCATACCGCGCGCCTCCTCCGCCAGCCCGGGGATGTCGAAGGTGCGGGTCACGCTTCCCGGAGTGAGCACCAGGTAGTCGTAGCGCAGGTCGACGAGTTCCCCGGTGATCTTCCGGACGACGCACACCTTGGCCTCGGGATCGACACCGATCACTCCGCCGGGCACCAGAGCGGTGCGCTGCAGGATGCGGCGCAGCGAGGGCGCGACGGACTGCGGGGTGACGACGCCGGCGGCGACATGGGGCAGCAGCGGCAGGTAGAGCTGATAGTCCGTGGGGCTGATCAGGGTGACCCGGGCCTCGCCGGGGGTCAGCGTCCGTTCGAGGCTTCTGGCGGCCTCGACCCCGGCGAAACCGGCGCCGACGATGACGATGTTCGGTCCTTGCATCAGAGCAGCCTCTTTCCACTGGTGTCAGCCGCGAGCCCAGGCTCACACGGGTCGCGGACGTGTGCCACTGCACCGCCGCGTACCCCGAAGCGCGCGAAGCACGATCTCTACCGATCGGTAACTACCTCTTCCCCCTCCGTACACGGGCTGCCAGGATCATTTCCGCCACGGCGACGGTCGCAGGCACCGTCGCCGTTTCGATGCGTGGGTTGGACCGACTCACGTGTTCCGACCGACAGATGTGAAATGGGGACAGGCATGACACGACGTGGTGTGGTGCGGCGGATAGGCGCGGTGTCGGCGGTTGTGGCACTCGGTATCGGGGGGACGGTCGGCGCGGCCGGTTCCGCCGCCGCGGCCCCGGCCCAGGTGGTCGCGAGCGTCTCCGCGAAGGCCGGTGTCGACTACGCCACCTGGCAGAACGACGTCCAGGCCGTCATCGACCAGGCGGTGCCGTACGTCGAGCAGCGGACGGCGAACGCCGGCGGCCAGAAGCTCGCGGTCGTCTTCGACATCGACAACACCGCGCTGGAGACGGACTTCCACCCCTGGTACGAACTGCCCACCCCGGCGGTCAGGGCCTCGCTGGCACTCGCCCGCTACGCGCACTCCCGTGGCGTGGCCGTCTTCTTCGTGACCGCCCGTCCGGGCATCATCGCCGGCGAGACGAAGTGGAACCTGAAGTGCGCCGGCTATCCGGTCGACGGACTCTACGTCCGTGACCTCCCGGACCTCTTCGACGAGGTCAGCACGTACAAGACGGGCAAGCGCGCCGAGATCGAGTCCCTCGGCTACACGATCATCGCCAACGTCGGCAACAACACCACCGACCTGGTCGGCGGGCACGCGGAGCGCACCTTCAAGCTGCCGGACTACGACGGCAAGCTGTCCTGACCGGGACGGCTCGGCCACCGCGGGGGCCGCGGACCGGCGCGCTTAGACTTCGGCCATGGACGAGGTCTCGCTGGACACGCTCGGATCGGGCAAGTACCTGCTGATCACCAGCTATCGCAAAAACGGCACGGGGGTCGCCACGCCCGTGTGGGTGGTGCGGGACGGTGCGGCGCTCGGCGCCTGGACCGTCGCGGACAGCTGGAAGGTCAAGCGCATCCGTAACCGGGCCGACGTCCTGGTCGGTCCGTGCGACGTGCGCGGCAGGCCGACGGGTGAGCCGGTCCCCGCCACGGCCGAGATCCTCGACGCGGCGGAGACGGCCCGCTACCGCAAGCTCCTCGCCCGCAAGTACGGGCTGATGGGCCGTCTCACCCTGTTCGGCAGCCGGCTGCGCCGCGGCCAGAGCGGCACGGTCGGCATCCGGATCACCCTGTCCTCGTGACGCCGTGACGCCGTGACGCCGTGACGCCGTGACGCCGTGACGCCCGTGACCCCGTGACATCCGGGGTCCGCCGTGCCCTTCCGCCGCGGACCAGGTCACTCCCGTCAGGCCGGCACGCCGGCCTGACGGGCAGTCGATTCCGCCGGCGCGAACCATGATGTCCTCCGCCGCGGCGGACCTGCCCGACCGCGAGGTCGCCACCGAAGGTGTCGTTCACGACCTGGGCGGCGGCCCGGCACCTCGGCCCCGGCACTCGACCCCGGCGCCTCGGCCCCGGTACCGCGTCCCGGGCGGGAGTTGGCCGGATGTGTGCTGCCGGAAGCGTTGACTAGAAAGCGCTTACCGTTTACGTTCCCGTTCAACAGCGTGACCCGTGCGTGACATCTCGTATACGAGACATCAGATCTCCGAGCCGCACCACCAGGGAAAGTGGCACCGCTCAAGCTCCCGTTGGACCCGTGGATGTCATGTCGCGCGCTCCGCGCCGTTCAGGTACAGGTACAGCATCCGAGTACATGTCCAGAGTCGCCTCTGAAGGGACACCCCCACATGCGTAGGCGTTCCCCACGCAAGCGCTTCCGTCTCGCCCTGCTGACGACCGGCGCCGCCACCCTGGCCGTCACCACGGCACTCGTGCTGCCGCAGTCGGCCGGAGCCGCCGAGACCGCGCCGGTCGGCTTCGGTGCCGGGACCACCGGTGGCGGCGGCGCGACCGCCGTCACCGTCACGACACTCGCCGCCTTCAAGACCGCCGTCACCGGTGACACGGCCAAGGTCGTGAAGGTCAACGGGCTGATCCCGCTCAGCGGGCAGGTCGACATCGGCTCCAACACCACGGTCCTGGGCGTCGGTTCGGCCTCAGGGTTCACCGGCGGCGGACTGCGCCTGAAGAAGGTCACCAACGTCGTCGTCCGCAACCTGAACATCAGCAAGCCGGTCGCGCCCGCCGACGGCATCACCGTGCAGGCCTCGACGAAGGTGTGGATCGACCACAACGCCTTCTCGTCCGACCGGAACCACGGCAAGGACTACTACGACGGCCTGCTCGACATCACCCACGCCTCCGACTACGTCACCGTGTCCTGGAACACCTTCAAGGACCACTACAAGGGCTCGCTCGTCGGCCACAGTGACAACAACACCAGTGAGGACACCGGGCACTTGCGGGTGACGTACCACCACAACTGGTTCAACAACGTCAACTCCCGTATCCCCAGCCTGCGTTTCGGCACCGGACACTTCTACGACAACTACGTCGTCGGCGCCGACACCGCGGTGCACTCCCGCATGGGCGCCCAGATGTTCGTCGAGAACAACGTCTTCCGGAGCACGGCGGTCGCCGTCACCACGAACCGCGACAGCGACGTGGACGGCTACGCCAACCTCAGCGGCAACGACCTCGGCGGAGCCACGACCGAGATCTCGCGGACCGGCACGTTCACGAAGCCGCCCTACGGCTACACCGCCGAACCAGCCTCGGCCGTCGTCGCCTCGGTCACCTCCGGCGCGGGCGCCGGAAAGCTCTGACGGATCCCGCCACGCAGTCGGATCCCCCCGCGCAGACGGATTCCCCCACACACACAGGAAGAAGGCATCGGGACATGACGTCATCAGCACGTCGGCGCGCCGGGCGGCGCGCCCTCACCGGCACCCTCGCCGCACTCGGCCTCACGGTCGCCACGGTGATGGCCGACGGCGCCCTGACACCGGCGAGCGCCGCCACCTGGCCCACCGCGACCGGCAGTCAGGCCGTCTCCTCCACCATCTCGGTCTCGGGCACCAAGGACTACGGGATGAAGCGCCTGTACGGAACGGGCGACCTGGGCACGGGCGGCCAGGACGAGGACCAGGGACCGATCCTGGAACTGGCCGCGGGAGCGGTCCTGAAGAATGTCATCATCGGCTCGCCCGCGGCCGACGGCATTCACTGCCTGGGCAGTTGCACCCTCCAGAACGTCTGGTGGGAGGACGTCGGCGAGGACGCGGCGACCTTCCTCGGCTCCTCGTCGTCCAACGCCTACACCGTCAGCGGCGGTGGCGCGAAGGAGGCCAGTGACAAGGTGTTCCAGTTCAACGGCGCCGGGACACTGGACGTGTCGAACTTCGCCGTGCAGACCTTCGGCACGTTCGTCCGGTCCTGCGGCAACTGCAGGACGCAGTACAAGCGGACCGTCAACCTCAGCAACATCGAGGCGACCTACAAGGGGAGCAGGCTCGTCGGCATCAACACCAACTACGGCGACAGCGCGACCCTGAAGTCCATCAGGATCGTCGGGGACAGCAGCAAGAAGATCGTCCCCTGCCAGAAGTACATCGGCAACAACACCGGCGCCGAGCCGAGCAAGAACGGCAGCGGCCCCGACGGCACCTACTGCAAGTACGCGACGTCCGACATCACCTACGGCTGACGTTCGCTCCCGGCGGCTGAACGGCCCGGTCCCGCAAGCCGGTTCGTTCAGCCGCCCACCCTGTCGTGCCCGGACTCCCTCGGCCTCCCTAGGCCCTGGATCCGGTGTCCGCCGGCGTGCCCCTGCGGACGTGCAGGACACTGCCGTCCAGCGGCAGAGGTGTCCGGTCGACCAGCGTGAGGCCCGCGTCGGCGAAGAGCCGGGCGTAGTGGTCGGCGCGCCGCTCGCGGCCCCCCACGTTGCACATCATGTGCAGGTCCCAGGCCGTCGCCAGGGAGGCCGAGCCGTCGTCGGGCAGGACCCGTTCGACGACGAGCAGATCGGCGCTCTCGTCCATCGCGCGGGCGCAGTGGCGCAGGATCTCGCGGCAGCGGTCGTCGTCCCAGTCGTGCAGGACGCGGGACAGGACGTACACGTCGCCGCCCGTGGGAACGTCCGCGAAGTCGCCCGCCCGGAAGGCGCACCGGTCCGTGTGCCCGGCGGCGCCGAGAAGGCGGCGGGCGGCCTCGACGGTGTGCGGACGCTCCAGCAGGAAGCCGTGCAGCCGGGGATGCGCGGAAAGGATGCGGCCGAGCAGTTCCCCGTTGCCGCCCGCGACGTCGACCACCGTCGCCCCCTCCGCCGCGGCCTGCAGGACCGGGTGGGCGGGGAGCGGGTCGAACATCCGTGAACCGGCCGCCATCGACCGGTCGAAGAGGTCGGCGAGCCGGGGATCGCGGGCGAAGTAGTCGAAGTGGTTCTCGCCGAAGCGCTGCTCGAAGGCGACCTGTCCGGTGCGGACGGTGTGCTCCAGCCCGGCGAAGGACTCGTAGAACGGTCCCCCGTACATCAGGGCCAGCGGCCGCAAGGACCCCTCGGCGTCCTTGCGCAGCAGGGCGCCGGTGTCCGTGAGCCGGAAGCCGGCGCGGTCCTCGCTCACCACTCCCAGCATGGTGAGGTAGCGCAGCAGGGTGGTCAGGTTCGGCGCGAGGGCACCGGTGTCCCGCGCCAGTTCCGACACGTCGACGCTCCGATCCCCGCTCAGCGCCTCGGCCACCTCCAGCCGCGCGAACGCGGTCAGGGCCTGCGTCGTCCACGCCCCGGTCAGCAGGTGCAGCAGGCTTTCGGCGGGCTGCCGCCGACGGTACTCGTCGAGGTGGTCGGCGAGGACGTCGCGGTGGTCGCCGGGGACGTACAGCTCCACGCGCCGGTACCCGGCCTTGGCCTCGGCGGGGGCGCCGAAGTAGAACACCGTGCCGTTCTCGTGGGGGTTGTAGCCGCCGCCGTCGGGGGTGGCGCCGTACCGTCCGAAGGTCGCGCACAGACCCCGCAGCACCAGCGGGTCCGCTTCCCCGACCTCGAAGGCGACGTGCGCCTCGTGCTGCAGCTCCCGCTCGTGCGCGGCGACGGCGGCGAGGTCCGAACCCGGCGGCACGGCCAGGGTGAACAGTTCGACCATCCGCCGCTCCCCGTCCAGGCACGCGACCGCGGGGCGCAGCACGCCGACGTCGAGCTGTGCCGCGGAGCGCTTGTGCCGTACGGCGAGACGCTCGCGCACGACGACGCTCGGCCGCGGCGGCGCGTCCAGGACGAGCCCGCAGTCGGCCAGCATGGCCGTCAGCGCCGCCTCGTCGGGCGGGAAGACGAGCAGCGCCGCGTGGGAGAAGGCGCAGCGCTCCACGACGCTCCGCAGCTCCGGGCCGTCGAGGCCGGGAAGCAGCAGCGGGAGCAGCGTGGCGGTGTCCTGCTGCCTGACGAAGTCGACCGTCGCGCGCAGGCGGGACGTTTCGCCCGACAATGCCGTGATCATTGTGGGGGATCCTCATTCCGGGGTTCGGATGGACGCATGCGGATGCAGGAGGGGGCGGAGCGGTGCGGCCGACGGGCGCCTATACGCCGACGTAGTGCTCGGCGAACCAGTTCTGCCGGCTGCGCGAGGTGCGCAGCGAGGTCAGGCGGGACCGGCGCAGGGAGTTGAGGAACAGCGACTCGCCGTCCGTTCCGGACGGGCCGTGCAGCAGCCCGATCATCCAGTGCGAGAACTCCTGCGCACGCCAGATGTGGGTCAGGCACCGCGCCGAGTAGGCGTCGAGGCCCTCGGAGTTCCCGGTGGTGAGGTCGTCGGTCAGGGCCCGTGCCAGGAGCGCCGCTCCGAGGACCGCGAGATTGGCGCCCTTCGCGGCGGACGGGCTGATCAGTGCGGCGGCGTCGCCGACGAGGAACAGCGCGCCGTGGCGCAGTGGTTCGAGCACGTCGGACTCCAGGCCGACGACGGAACGCTCGGCGACACGCCCGCGGCGCAGCGGGCCGTAGTCCCGCGCCCGCATCCGCAGGTCCAGCTCGTCCCAGATCCGTTCGTCGGACCAGGCGTCGGTCTCAGTGCCGCGCTCGCACTGGAGGTAGTAGCGGGTGACCTCGCTGGTGCGGGCCATGTGCCCGGCGAACCCGCGCTCGTGGACGGCGTACCCGACGGCGTCCAGGCTGGGCGGTGCCTCGGCGAGCAGACCGAGCCAGCTCACGCCGTGATCGCGGTGGTGGCGGACCGCGCCGGCCGGCAGGGAACGCCGTGCCGCGCCGTGCCGCCCGTCGCAGCCGGCCACGTACCGCGCCCGCCACGCTCCGGGCCGCCCGTCGGCCTCGCGCACGGCCACCTTGGGCCGTTCACCGTCGGCGTCGCGCACGGCCACGGCCTCGGTGCCGAAACGGATCCGTCCCCCGCGTGACAGGAACCGCGCGAGCAGGTCGGTCACCAGCTCCTGCTGGGGGTAGACGGTGTGCTGCTCCCGCTGCCCCAGACCGCTGTAGTCGAGACGGAACCGGCCGTCCTCGGTGCGGAACTCGCAGGTGCCGTGGAGCCGTCCGCGCCGGTGCAGCCCTTCGGACAGGCCGTGCCGGTCCAGGATCCGTACGGTTTCGGGTGCCAGGAATCCGGCGCGTGCCCGTGTCTCCACGTGCGCGCGCTCGGCCCGTTCCAGGACGACGCAGTCGATCCCGCGGTCCACGAGGATGTTGCCGAGCACGAGCCCGGCGGGCCCGGCCCCGAGGACGACCACATCGGCCGTGGGGCATGCCGGTCGCCGCTGACTGTTCCCGTCTGTCACGGAACCAGATACTAAGGAGCGTCAAGTGTTCGGTCGTACCGAAATCACCTGAATGCCAGACTTGAACGGCAAAGCCGTCCGGCCGTTCTCAACTCCAGGCGCTGTACGGGCCGTCGAGGAGCTGGAACACCGGCTGCCGGCGCACCGGGTCCTGGGCGGTGGAGAGCTGGACGCGGTCCCCGCTGTGGACGGCGGCGGGCGAACCCATGACCCGGCCCCGGACCGTGAAGCCCTCCGCCATCTCGATGAGGGAAACGTTGCGGGCGGCCGGGGTGTTGCGGTGGATCACCGTCGAGTGGCGTACGACGCCCGTGCCGGCGCTCGCCTCCGTGCGCAGGTCGCTGCCCGCGCACACGGGACACAGAAGGCGGTTGTACATGGCGGTGGCGCACCAGTGGCACCGCTGGAAGAGCAGTACGTCCCCGGCGCGTTCCGCCGAAGCGGTGTCCAGGCGCTCACCGGGACCGGCGTCGAGCACGTCCGTCGAGGCGTCGAGGCCCGGGTGAAGGGCGATTCCTGGGTGGTACACGATGGCATCTCCCTGCGCTCGGCCGGAATCTGATGTGCCCGGAACGCCGTGCACGACCACAGGTTATGGCACTGAGTGCCACACGTAAAGGCACTCCGTACCCTCAACTGAAATGAAGAGTGCCAGGGGTCGATCCCTGCTCAGCCCCGTGCGAAGGCCGACTCGATCTCCTGGACCACGCGCCACATGGGCGCCCCGCGACGCGAGACCACGACCACCACGTCCTCCGGTTGCTCGCGCGCCGGCTCGACGGGCACGGATCCGAACGTGTCCTGCACATAGCCGAGAGCCTTGTCGACGGCCAGTTCGGCGTCCCCGGTCCCGTCCGAACGCAGCCAGGAGCGCAGGGCGTTGTTGTGCGCGGCGACCACGGCCGCGGCGACGACGTCGGCGCGCAGGGTGTCCGCGCTGCCCCCCGCGGGGAGTCCGCGCAGATACTCCGCGAGGGCGCGCTCGTAGCGCCAGACGACCGAGAGTTCGTACGCCCGCAGGCCCGGCACCTTCCTGGTGAGGCGGTAGCGCTGGACGGAGAACGTCGGGTTCTCCGCGTACATGCGCAGCACCAGCCGGGCGGCGTCGCAGACGCGCTGCACCGGGTCCTGGGCGCCGGCGTCCTCGGCGAGGAACGCCGTCATGTCGGCCAGGCACCGCTCGTGGTCGGGGAAGACCACGTCCTCCTTGGACGGGAAGTAGCGGAAGAACGAACGCCGGCCGACCCCGGCGAGGGCGACGATGTCGTCGACGGTGGTCTCCTCGTAGCCGCGTTCCAGGAAGAGCTGGAAAGCGGCCCCCACCAGGGCGTCCCGCATCGGCGGTTTGACGGTGGTCGCGTCGGCGGGTTCGCGGCGCCCCGGTGCCTCGTTCATGGTCGGAAACTAGCACCGAAGCCCAGGTGGTGGCACTCGGTGCACGCCGGGGAGGGAACTGAGTTCCCTGGCCTTCCTCTCCCGGCGCGCGCACCGGGCTCGCCTCCCGATCGTGCGGCCCGCCCTCGGAGCGTGGCGTTCCCCATGTGGCTGATTCGTACACATGGGTGAACTCCCGCTGGAGGCAGTCAAGTTGACAGCCCATGGGCGGTGATCGACTATGAGGTCGAGCCATGGCCCGCCGCGTCATCACCCCCGGATGACGCGGCACGAAGAGCCTCGGCACTCGTTCCCGCACGAGTGCCGGGGCTCGATGTGTTCCCGCCGGTCCCGTCCTTCGAGGCGTCCGGGCCCGCCGGAGTACCGGTCAGCGGTCGTTGCAGGTCGCCGAGAAAATGTCGTCGCCCGCCAGGTGCCCGTTCCGGTGGGCCTGCAGGGCGACGCTCACCAGGGTCAGCAGGAGGTCGATGTCCGAGTCGACCTCGAGATGGATGGTCACCCAGCGGGAACCGGGCACCATGCGGACGGCCGTCGAGGTCCTGAGGTGGTCCTCGAAGCGTCGGATGGCCCGCTCGGTGAGGTGCAGGTCGACGTCGTGTTCGGAGTGGAAATGGACGATCTCGCACTGCGCCGCACACAGTGCGCGTCCCGTGCCGCAACTCGGCGGGGACTCCGCGAGGTCCGGCCACCCGGCCAGCCGCGTCATGGCTCTGGAGGCCAAGGTCATGCGCCCATCATGACGAGCACACTTCCCGGCCACCAGGACTTGGCGCGGATGTCATCCCTGCGCCGTCGGGGAATGTCCGGTTTTCGCCTGGTAATTGAGGACGCTTCAACCATTCACCCCGGGAACCCGGCCGGGACCGGTCCGCCTCACGCCATCCAGAAGAAGACGGCGGTCATCCGTTTGTCCTCCATGGTCGTCCCGCAGTAACCGGTGGCGCTGTGCATCAGATTGGCGCTGTAGAGGAGCAGCCGGTTGTAGCGGTGCGGGACGCGGACGTCCTCGACGAAGGAGTCCGGCGGGACGAAACGCGTACCCAGGGCCTCGACCAGATTGTTGTGCGGTGCGACGACGACGTTGCCGCCCAGCCGGCCACCGGGCAGGGACTGCCGGAAGAAGGCCGTGCCGCAGTCCTTGGGGACGTTGGGGTTGAGATAGAGCACCGCCGCGTAGCGGCACAGGGCGCGGGAATCAGTGTGCGGGCGCGGCTCGCCCTCGTCCTTGCCGACGACCTGGACGCAGTTGTGGTCGAGCGTGGCACCCGAGGGGGTCGACTCCTGCCACAGTTTCGCGGCACCGGTGGCCTTGCGCACCAGCCGTTCCACGTGGGCGAGTTCACCGGGTTCCAGCCCCGGCACCGTCCGCAGACCCGGCCAGCTCTCCGAGGTGTACGGGTGGCCCTTGGCCCAGTCGTCCCGGTCGACGCACCGGGCGCGTACGGCGTCCGGGTCGGGCAGCACGTCGTCGAAGACCCAGTAGTCCCGGTCACGGGTGGGTCTGCGGTAGGGGAGGACCGGCAAAGCGGCTGGCCGCGGGGGGTGTGGGGGCATGCGGCCGACCATATAGACGCATCCGTCAGCGATCTCCACGGAACGGGTCAACCTTCCGCCAACTCGGTTCATGGATAGGCCAATTCGGTTCATGAATCCGCCAAGAGGCGGGGCCGGCGGTGATCACCGGGACGCGGTTCGCGTGAACGCCCCCGCCCGCGCCCGCGTATCACTGCACAGGGACGGCGGGAGACCGCGTGTACGGAAGGAGAGCAGTGTGTCGACACGGCCCGAACGCGGGAGGTCCACCGGGCGCTCCGTGATCGAACCCACGCACGTCGAGCGCCGCCGCCGCTCCGAGTCCCTGGCGAAGCTGCTCCGGCAGGTGCGCGAGAAGGAGGGGATGACGGACGAAGCGGACGACGGCTTCGGGCCGGTTCCCGCTCCGGTGCCTCCCGTCCGGATCCTGCCCCTCCTGCAAGAGGAGGACGAGACCGAGGAACTGCCCCCGGTCCCGGGAGGCGAGGACTACACCGCCGACAACCCGCCGGCGTACGCGGCCGACACGGCCGCGGGAACGGCCGCCGGTGACGGAGTCCCGTACGAGAAGAGCACCGGAGGCGCCCACGGACCGGCGCGCGGCGTGGGTCTGCGCCGTGCCGCGATCGCGCTCGCCGTCGCGGCGGCGGGCCTGACCGGCTTCGCCCTCGCCCTCCTGGTGCCGGGGGCCGCCCGGGGCGACGCGTCCGGGACGGCCGCAGGGCACTCCTCCGCGTCACCGGCCGGCGGGGCCGCCGACCGACCCGTGGACCCGGACGGCGCCGGCACGCTCCGGGAGGGGGACAGCGGACCGGACGTGACGGCGCTTCAGCAGCGCCTGCTCCGCATCCCGGACGTGTACGACCACGGCAGCACCAGCGGCACGTACGACAGCGCGCTCACCGCGGCCGTCGCCCGCTTCCAGCTCTGGTACGGCATCCGCGGCGACGAGTCCGGCGTCTACGGCGACGACACCCGGGCCGACCTGGAATCCAGGACGGCGGCCCCCTGAGACGGCCGGGGCGGCGGCGCGGTGACGGTCGCTCCCTCCGCCCCGGCCTCCCCACACGCCCGTACCCGGCCCCGCGACGTCCGCGAGACGGCCCGCCGCTGTCGGCTCCCGCGACGTCCGCGAAGCCCCCCCGCTCCCGGCCCCCGCGCCGACAGCACCTCCGGTCTCACCGAACCTCTGGTCTCACCGAATCAGCCCTCACCGAATCTGCCCTCACCGAACCTCCGGTCCGCCCGCGGCCGTTCCGACGACCGCCGGACCGACCACGAGGTCCGCGCGGTCCCGGGTCGCGGCGACCAGCTCGGCGTTGCGCTGATCCGTCCCGAGCACCCACGCGACCGCCGTCTCGTGGTCCTTCCCGAACTCCTCGTGGCGCGCGACCAGCCGCCGGATGCGGTCCGTCTCGTCGAGCTCGCAGAACCACACCTCGTCGAGCTGGGCGCGGGCCCGCGCCCACGCGGCCTCGCGCAGCAGCAGGTAGTTCCCCTCGGTGACGACCAGACGGGCCGCCCGGGGAACCGCGAGGGCTCCCGCCAGGGGCTGTTCGAGGACCCGCTCGAAACCGGGCGCGTAGACGAGCTCCTCCTCGTCCTCGCGCAGCCTGCGCAGCAGCGCCGCGTACCCCGCCGGGTCGAACGTGTCCGGAGCCCCCTTCCGGTCCCGGCGTCCCAGCCGGTCCAGTTCGGCGTCCGCGAGATGGAACCCGTCCATCGGCACGTGCGCGACACGGAAGGGAGCGACCTCGCCGAGCCGCCCCACCAGCCGCTCGGCGAGCGTCGTCTTGCCCGCCCCGGGAGCGCCGGCGATCCCGAGAAGGGCGCGGCGGCCGGGCCGTACGAGCGCGGCGGCCCGCTCCACCAGATCGTCGAAGGACGGACCCGCCCCGGTCATACGAGCCCGGACAGGGGTGCGGGGGCGGCGATTTCCATGCCCCCAGTATCGACGAGGGTCCCTGGGCCAGGGCGGTGATGTGGCGCTCGCCACCCGCTGGAGACGCATCCCGGGGGCAGACTCCTCGTATGACTGAGCTCGGCCTGCCGAAACAGATCCTGGCCTGCCTCTTCGACCTCGACGGGGTCATCACGAAGACCGCCGTCGTCCACGCGGCCGCCTGGAAAAGGACGTTCGACGACTTCCTGCGGCAACGCGAGGGCGACGGATTCCGTCCCTTCGACGACGCCGACTACGCCGCCCACGTGGACGGCCTGCCACGCGCCGACGGCGTACGGTCCTTCCTCGCCTCGCGCGGCATCGAACTCCCCGAGGGAACCCCCGGCGACCCGCCGGACAGGGGCACCGTCCACGGACTCGGCAACCGCAAGAACGCGCTGCTCCTCGACATGATCCGCACCGAGGGGGTCGAGGCCTACGACGGCACCCTGCGCTACATCGAGGCCGTCCGGGCGCGCGGCCTGCGCACCGCGGTCGTCTCCTCCAGCGCCAACTGCCGTGACGTCCTGCGCTCGGTGGGGGCGGAGGACCTCTTCGACGTACGCGTCGACGGCGTCGTCGCGGCCGAACGGCGCCTGCCGGGCAAGCCGCGCCCCGACACCTTCCTGGCCGCCGCCAAGGACCTCGGCGTCGTGCCCTCCGAGGCGGCCGTCTTCGAGGACGCCCTCGCCGGCATGGACGCGGGCCGCTCCGGCCACTTCGGGTACGTCGTCGGCGTGGACCGCGTGGGCCAGGGCGACGCCCTGCGCGCCCACGGCGCCGACATCGTCGTACGGGATCTGGACGAACTGGGGGAGCGCCCGTGATCACCCACTCCTCGTACGGAGTCGAACCCTGGGCCCTGCGCGAGAGCGAACTGCACCTCGGACTGCTGCCCCAGAGCGAGTCCGTCTTCGCCCTCGCCAACGGCCACATCGGCTGGCGCGGCAACCTGGACGAGGGCGAACCCCACGGGCTGCCCGGCACCTACCTCGGCGGCGTCCACGAGACACATCCGCTGCCCTACGCCGAGGCGGGCTACGGCTACCCGGAGTCCGGGCAGACCGTCATCAACGTCACCAACGGCAAGATCGTCCGGCTGCTCGTCGACGACGAGCCCTTCGACCTGCGCTACGGACGGCTGCGCTCCCACGAGCGCGTCCTCGACCTGCGCACCGGGCTGCTCACCCGCACCTGCGAGTGGACCTCACCGGCGGGCTCCACGGTCCGGGTCCGCTCCACCCGGCTCGTCTCCTTCACCCAGCGGGCGATCGGCGCCGTCGCCTACGAGGTGGAGGCCGTCGACGGCCGGACCAGGGTGGTCGTCCAGTCGGAACTGGTCGCCAACGAACAACTGCCCGGCCGCGACGGCGACCCGCGGGCGGCGATCGCCCTGGAGTCGCCGCTGGAGGCGGAGGAACACTTCGCGGCGGGAGGCCGGCTGCGGCTCGTGCACCGCACCCGGCGCAGCGCCCTGCGGGTCGCCGCGGCCGCGGACCACACGGTCCACGGCCCGGAGGGGACCACCCTGAGCAGCGAGAGCAGCGACGACGTCGCCCGCCTCACGGTCACCTCCGTGCTGGAGCCGGGCCGGACCCTGCGCCTGGAGAAGCTCGTCTCCTACGGCTGGTCCGGCAACCGCTCCCTGCCCGCCCTGCGCGACCAGGCCGACGCGGCCCTCGCCGCCGCCCGGCACAGCGGCTGGCGGCAGCTCGTCGACGACCAGCGCGCCTACCTCGACGACTTCTGGGCACGCGCCGACGTCGAGGTGGACGGCGACGAGGAGATCCAGCAGGCCGTCCGCTTCGCCCTCTTCCACGTGCTCCAGGCCGGCGCCCGCGCCGAGCAGCGCGCCATACCCGCCAAGGGCCTGACCGGCTCCGGCTACGACGGCCACGCCTTCTGGGACACCGAGACCTTCGTCCTGCCGCTGCTCACCTACACCTCGCCCGGCGCCGTCGCCGAGGCACTGCGCTGGCGCCAGAACACCCTGGACGCCGCCCGTGAACGCGCCGCACAACTCGGTCTGCGCGGGGCCGCGTTCCCGTGGCGGACCATAGCGGGCTCGGAGGGCTCGGCGTACTGGCCGGCCGGCACCGCCGCCTTCCACGTGAACGCCGACATCGCCGACGCCGTCGTCCGCTACACGGCCGCCACGGGCGACACCCGCTTCGAACACGACACCGGCGTCGAGCTGCTGACCGAGACGGCACGGCTGTGGCGTTCCCTGGGACACCACGACCACCAGGGGAGGTTCCACATCGACGGGGTGACGGGGCCCGACGAGTACAGCGCCGTCGCCGACGACAACACGTACACCAACCTGATGGCCCGTGCGAACCTCCTGGCCGCCGCCGACGCCGTCGAGCGGTACCCCCGGCGGGCCGCCGAGCTCGGCGTCGACGAGGAGGAGAGCGCGGCCTGGCGCGACGCGGCCGAGGCCATGCACATCCCGTACAACCACGACCTGGGCGTCCACGAGCAGCACGCCGGCTTCACCCGTTACCAGCGGTGGGACTTCGCGGCCACCCGCCCCGACCAGTACCCGCTGATGCTGCACTTCCCCTACTTCGACATCTACCGCAAGCAGGTCGTCAAACAGGCCGACCTGGTGCTCGCCCTCTACAAGTGCAGCCCCTTCTTCGACGAGGAGCACAAGGCCCGCAACTTCGCCTACTACGAGCCCCTCACCGTCCGCGACTCCTCCCTGTCGGCCTGCTGCCAGGCCGTGATCGCCGCCGAGACCGGCCATCCCGGCCTCGCCTACGACTACCTGGTCGAGGCCGCGCTGATGGATCTGCAGGACCTGGAGCACAACACCCGCGACGGACTGCACATCGCCTCGCTCGCCGGGACCTGGACGGCCCTGGTCGCCGGCTTCGGCGGGCTGCGCCACCACGGGGACACCCTGGAGTTCGCGCCCCGGCTGCCCGAACGCCTCAGCCGCCTCGCCTTCTCCCTGGAGGTCCTCGGCCGCCGGCTGCGCGTGGAGATCGGACAGGACGCCGCCACCTACACGCTCGCGTCCGGTGACCCGCTGGAGATCAGCCACCACCGCGAACCCGTCACCGTCGACGCCGACAAGCCCCGCAGCCTGCCCATCCCGGCACCGAGGCTGCGTCCCGCCCCCGACCAGCCGCCGCACCGGCGGCCGAACCCCCGGGGGTGAGACGCGGCGCCGACCCCCGGTCCGTCAGTCGCGGGTGACGGAGGGCGCGATGTCCTCGTGCCGCTCGGCGGGCGCCGTGCCGGGAGCGGCCGTGCGCGCGGCGGACCTGGCCGCGGACGTGCCGCAGAAAGCGGGCTCCAGGACGCGGTACATGGTGTTGAGCACCGTGGTGTTGTTCGAGGTGTTGGCCAGGGCGGTGAGACTGCGCTTGCCGTCCTTCGTGGTGAAGGCGTACGTGTAGTAGCCCTGCACGGTGCCGGTGTGCCCGTACACGGAGATCCCGCACGACAGCTCGCGGCGGCGCAGCCCGAGGCCGTAGGACGTGGTGCTGTTGACCCGGGTCCACTTCGTCATCTGGGTGAGCTGGGCGGCGGACATGAGCTTGCCGCGCAGCAGCGCGGAGAAGAAGACGTCCAGGTCGTGCGGTGTGGAGATGATGGCGCCCGCGCTCTGCGCCCAGGAGGCCGTCTGCTTGGTGGAGTTCACCAGGGACCCCGCGGTCGTGTCCGACGTGAGGTAGCCCTGGGCGTGCCGGCCCGGGATCGTGGTGGCCGGGTGGACGTAGAAGGTGTCGGCCAGGTTCAGCGGGGTGAAGATGCGCTTCTGGTACTCGGTGGCGACGGTGTGCCCGGTCAGCTTCTCGATCAGCATCCCGGCGACGATGAAGTTGGTGTTCGAGTACGAGTAGGCGGCCCCCGGCGCGTTGGTGCGCGGCTTCTGCAGCGACAGCCGCACCAGGTCCCGGTAGCCGAACACCTTGTTGCGGACGGCCTCGAACCCCGAGACGGACCGGGAGAACATGTCGTTGGTGTAGTCGTACAGGCCGCTGCGGTGGCTCAGCACGTGCCGCACGGTGATCCTGTCGTCGGGCAGCAGGCCCGGCAGATACGTGTTGACCGGCTTGTCGAGCTTCAGCCTGCCCTCGTCGACCAGCTGCAGCAGCACCACGCTGGAGAACGTCTTGGTGACGCTGCCGACCCGGAACCGGTCGTTCGTGCTGATGCTCCGTCCGGTGGCCCGGTCGTCGACCCCCGTGACCAGCCGGTGCACCGTGCCGTTGTCGTCGATTCTCGCCATCGCGCCCGGTGCTCCCTGAGCGCGTGCCGTCCGCAGGATCGCCCGCAGACCCGCGTCGTCGGGCGCCGCGGCGGCGGCCACCGCGGTCCGTTCGCCGCCGGCGCCGGGCGCGCCCGGCGCCGGAAGGGCCTGGGCCGGGGCGGCCAGCAGGGATGCCACGACCGCGCCCAGCGCCGTCCCCGTAACCGCCGTTGCTGAGACCATCTGCTTCTCCCGAGTGCCATCTGCCGGTTGGACGTCCCGGCCCCGACCGCGCCGCGGATGCGGGCGACGGCACCATCTGTACGCGCTGACGGGCCGCACGGGTTGCATCGCCATGGCGATGGAGGGGAAACAGAGAGGTGGAATCGGCGAATTGGCGGAAAGCAGCCGTGCGCCGGGCCTGTCCCGGGCGCGGTCGGGGGCTGACGCCGGCTCAGCCGCCGAAGAGCTGGGTCCAGTACGTGCCCGCCCTGCCGCCGCCGGCCAGGCCGATGCCTATGTGGGTGAAGTCGCGCTTGAGGATGTTGGCGCGGTGTCCGGGGCTGTCCATCCAGCCCTGGACCACCTCGGCGGGGGAGCGCTGTCCGCAGGCGATGTTCTCGCCGATGGCGCGGTGGGCGGAGCCCGCGGCGGCGGCACGGTCCCACGGCCTGCCGCCCTCGGGGGAGGTGTGCGCGTAGAAGTCGCGGGCCACCATGTCGGCGCTGTGGGCCTGGGCGGCGACAGTGAGCTTCACGTCGGCGGTGAGGGGCGGCAGCCCGGCCGAGGCCCGCTCCGCGTTGGTGAGCGTCACGACCTCGCGGGCGGTCCGGTCCAGGCCCGCCGGGCTGAACGGCACGGCCCAGAGCGCCGTCCAGTACAGGTCGCCCGTGCGGGCGTCGGGGACGTGGGCCAGTCCCGCGTCGGAGAAGGCGGGATCGCACAGCGTGCGCCGTGACGGCGCGGCGGAGAGGCAGTACTCGACGAACTCGCGCGGGGTGCGCGGGCCGGAGACCAGGTGTTCGCCGACGGTCAGGTACGCGTAGCCCGCCGAGATGACGCGCTGGTGGACGAAGACGCCGTCCGGGGCCTCCGCCGCGAGCCTCCCGGAGGCCGCCATGGCGCCCGCGTGACTGCGTGCGGCGTCGGTCAGCCGGGCGTCGAGGCGGACGGGCGGGGAACCGGCGGCGGCTCGCGCGGAGTTCACCGGTCCCAGGAATCCGTCGGGGTCGGGGAAGTGTCCCGTTGCCCCCGGCGAACTGCCCCGGGCGGCCGCGTCCGGCCGGTCGCCCAGACCGTCGCCCCGCCCGGAACCCTGCGCGAAGGACGGTCCCCGGGCCGGCGTCCTCGGTGCCCCCGGGGGCCGCCCGCGTCCGGTGTCCGCCGCCGGGCCGTGCGGTGGCGCGGTGTCCTCGGTGACGTCGACCCCGAAGTCCCGTGCGATGCCCGCGAGACCGTCCGCGTACCCCTGGCCGAGGGCGCGGAGTTTCCAGGCCGGACCGCGCCGGTACACCTCGGCGAGCAGCAGCACGGTCTCCCGCTGCGGCCGGGGCGGGGTGAACCGGGCGAGGACCCGTCCGTCCGGCGCGGTGACCTGAAGCGTGGGGGAGGGCAGCCGGCCCAGGGGAGTCGTGAGGTCGGCGGGGCTGACGACGACGGTGACGCGGGACGCTCCGGGCCTCAGCCGCGGCGGATCGACGGTGAGACGGCCGCCGTCGAGCCGGACGCCGGGCGCGGTCGGCTGGTTGTAGAACACGAAGTCGGCGTCGCCGCGCACCTTGCCGCCGTCGTCCGTGACGAGCGCGGACACGTCGAAGGGGCCGGGGACCCTGAGGGTCACGGCCCCGTCCGGCAGGGGCGTGTTGCCCCCGGGAACCAGCTCGCTCATGCCGCCGCCCGTCGGTGTCGTGGTCCGCGCCCCGCGCCGGAGGTGCGGAGCACGGGCCGTCGACCGCTCAACGGACGGCCCCGCCGCCGCGGTTCCCGCCGCCGGGCCGTGTCGGACGGGCTCTAGGCCTTGCGTGACTCGCGTGAGGCCGGGCGGGCGCCGCGCACGGCGGCGGAGGCCTGCGCGCGGAGCGCCCCGGAGGGGACCGCCGCGCGCAGCGAGCGCAGGGCGAGCAGCATGACGCCGATGTCGTCCAGGTAGACGGGGTCGGGCAGCAGGTCGGCCGGGAGCAGGAGGTAGCCGACCGCGCCCCAGAACACCCAGCGGGGTCCGGTCGGCAGTCCGGCCCGCCGCAGGTCACGGCGGGTGCGTACGAGCCGGCGCAGGAGCACCAGCGCCACCGCGAGCGCGGCGGCCGCGAGTACCCCGACGATGACGAGGACCAGGGTCCACGAGTTCGAGTCCATGTGTCCGTCCAGAGAGGTCGTCGGGTGCGCTTCCTTCCCGTGTGCCCGCTCGCGCGTCGGCTATCGCCCGGGTGGGGCCGTCCGGGCGCGCGTTGCCTCACTCACGGGTGTCGCGGCGGCAGATGACGAAGTCGTCGAAGACGTGCCGGCCGGTCCGCGAGCCGACGGACCCGACGGCCCGGCGGATGTCCAGGAGCTGATCCGTGGTCATCTCGAGCGGCGGCTCGTCCGGCTGGTAGGTGGTGCGTACGGGGTAGTCCCGTCCCGGTTCCCGGGTCATCTCGATGTGGCAGCCGAGCACGTGGGTCACGGGGCGGCGCCCGCAGAAGTCGATCAGCCGGTCGACGGTACGGGTGAAGGCCGGCCAGTCCTCCACGTACAGGCGTCCGGGATAGACCGTGTCGCCGGTGAGCAGGAACCCGGTCCAGGGGTCGAAGAACGTCACGGCGGCCTCGTGGTGCCCGGGTGTGGCCAGGCACTCCAGCACGCGGTCGCCGAGGTCCACGAGGGCGACGGCGTCGGGATCGTCGTGGAACCCGAAGAAGTCCCAGGCGCTCTCGAGGGACGCGTCCACGACCTCGGTGCCGGGACGGCCGGTGAACTGGCCGTCCCCGGCGATGTGGTCGCCGTGCGGGTGGGTGTGCAGCACCAGCAGCCCGTAGTCGTCACGCGGGTGCCCGGCGAGCCAGGAGTCCATCACCTCGTCCACGACCCGGCGCAGCGGGAAGTGGTCGGCCGAGGCCGTGGCGCCCGTGTCGATCAGGACGGCCCGCGCCGTCCCGAACAGCAGGAACATGAAGGGCGCCTCGTAGTCGATCGCCTTGTTCTGGCGAAGGATGACCGTGTGCTCGTCGTAGGCGTGGACCTGGATGTCGGGGTCCGTGTTGTGCTTCGCCGAGGGCGAGCCGTGGATCCACCGCACGCCGAGCGGTGCGGCCGCCGCGGAATCGTCGCCTCTACGGGTGCTGTCGGTCTGCTGCCCGGCACTGTCCACGCTGTCTCCCTCGGCCTCGGTCCCGCCGGGCCAGTGGCGGGGCCCGGGACCTCAGTGTCGCGGGTGCGCGTGGTCCACGAGTGCCTGGGACACCGTACGGATGCTGCGGGCGATGTGCTGGAGCTGCATCACCTCGGCGGCGTACATCTTGATGGAGTGCTCGATGACGCCCTCCTGCAGGCCGAGGCCGGGCAGCTCGGAGCGGGCCGTCTGGAGTGCCGTGCGGGCGACCCGTATCTCCTGCTGAACCTGGAGGTGCGCGTGGCGGGCCAGCAGGACGGGGTGCTTGTGCAGGACGGGGTAGCTCGCGTAGCGGCTCGGCACCAGCTCGCGCAGCCATCTCACCGCCGATCGCTCCCAGTCGAAACTGCCGGGGGTCTTGACCTGGCACGGCCAGTCCGAGGTGATCGGTGAATACGTCAGGGCCATGTTCATCGCTTCCGGGGTACGTCGGCGGGGGACTCTGGGGGCGGCCCCGGCATAGGGGTACCGGGGCCGCCGCCACGGGTCTCGCACGCGAGACCCGTTCGAACACCCGGGGCCCGATGCGGGTAGGAGCGGACGGCCCCCGGTGCTCATGGGTCGTGACCTGGAATCCTCCGGGGCACGATCCGAAAGAAGTATTTATATATGCCGCCAGAAGCGCAAGGACATGAAAACATTCATGCGTGCTTTGTTGTGAATGATCCCGTGATGCCGTGCTGGGAGCGGGTGCGGACGACACGTCCGCGTGATACAGGGCCCCTGTCCGTGACGGGGCCCGTCCGCGGGACGGCGGAGCCTCTCCCGCGTCCGCCGCGGGGGCGGACGCGGGCCGGGGGTCAGTCCCTCAGGAAGAACTGGTGCTGCTCGGCGACCTGCTCGTACTCCTCCAGGCGCGCCTGGGTGCGTTCCGGGTCGGCGTCGGTCATGGCCTGCAGCAGCGCCGCCGACAGCACCACGGGCGCCGCGTAGGAGTCGAACACGAGACGGGATCCGGTGCCGGTGGCGAAGGTGACATCCGCCTCGTCCGCCAGCGGGCCGAGACCGAGGTCGGTGACCAGGGCCACCCGCAGGCCCGCGCTGCGCGCCACCCGCATCGCCGTGAGCGTCTCCTGGGCGTGCCGGGGCATCCCGAACGCCAGGACCCAGCTGCCGCCCGCCTCCCGGGACTGGAGCAGCGCGTCGTACGCGACCGAGCCGCCGCGCGTCACCACCCGCACGTCGGGGTGGATACGGCGGGCGGCGTAGGCGAAGTACTCGGCCAGCGAGCCGGAGATCCGCAGCCCGAGGACCGTCAGCGGCGCCGACTCCGACAGGGCCCGCCCGACACGGATGATCTGGTCGGGATCGGTGAAGTCGCGCCGCAGGTTCTCCAGGTTCTCGATCTCGGCGTCGACCGCGGCCTGGAGCTCGTTGCTCGTGACCTCGGCGAGGGTGCCCGGGGTGCTGCTGCCCAGGGTGCTGAGCGCGATGGCCTGAAGGCTCTCGCGCAGCGCGGGGTAACCGCTGAAGCCCACGGCCGCCGCGAAACGGGTCACGGAGGGCTGGCTCACCCCCACGCGCTCGGCGAGGTCGGTGATCGACAGGAAAGCGGCTTCGGTGATGTGCTCGATCAGGTACTGGGCGATGCGCCGCTGCCCGGGCGAGAGCCGGGGGCCGTCGAACAGCTCCCTGAGCTGGGACGCGGGCGCCACGCCCGCCTCGGGAGCCGTCTTTCCCGAGGTGATCGCGGATGCCTGCGCACGTGCCTGCTGCGGCGACGGCACCGGTGTGTCTCTTTCACGTCCCACGAGAACTCAACATAGCTCACGGACCTTTCTGACCTGGGCCGGTCCGGACGCAAGCAATGCGTGCGTTCCTCGTTTCGCGTGTGGTCCCGGGGTACTCGCACAACCGTCACGACGTGCTCGTCCGTGGGCGCGCCTGCCTGTTTCACCGACGCGAGGGAGAGGGTTTTCATGAGTGTGCAACAACTGCCTGCGTCAACGGTTCACGTGATGCTCGGGGACTGTTCCGCGGCCGACGCAAAGAGTGTGCTCTCCGTCCTGTGCGGCCGCTTCACCGCCGACCGGGAGAGGGCGGACGAGCCCCACGAGTCCGGGAGCGGCCGCCCGACGGTGTGGACGGTGCTGTTCGACACCGCCGGTGATCCCAGCGGCACCGCCGGGCCTGTCGGGGAACTTTCGGGGCAGCCGGTCGTGGAGGCACAGGGCGGTCCTCTGGCGACACAGCGTCTGCGGGAGGTCCTCGCTGCCGCCTTCACCGTGCACGAACTGGGCACGGAGGCCGGTGACCAGGAGGTTCAGATGAAGCTGCGACTGGATTCGAGTACCGCGCACGAGACGCGGTCCGCGTGAACGCGGGGTCGGTGGCCCGCGACGGACAGATCGGCGCCCGCCGTGCGGCGACCGGCTCGGCGCGAGAGGGGGCCGCTCGCGCGGGGCTGGTGGCCCGCGGGGTGATCTACGTCCTGGTCGGCCTGCTGGCCCTGCGCATCGCCTTCGGCGACAGCGGCGGGCGGCAGGCCGACCGGGGCGGGGCCCTTCAGGAGATCGCCACGAAGCCGTTCGGCGCGGCCCTGCTGTGGGCCCTGGGCGCGGGGCTCGTGGGCATGGCGCTGTGGCGGCTGTCCGAGGCCGTGTTCGGTGCCGCGGGAGAGGACGGCGGCAAGGCGGGCAAGCGGCTGATGGCCGCCGGGCGGTGCGTGTTCTACGGGTTCGTCGCGTACTCCGTGCTGGCCTTCGCGGCCGGCGCGCGCGGCAGCGGTTCGGGCGACCGGCAGTCCCGGGACGTCACCGCCAAGGCGCTCGGCCTGCCCGGCGGCCAGTGGATCGTCGGCGCCGCGGGCCTGGGGCTGGTCGCCGCGGGTGCCTGGATCGCCGTACGGGCCGTGATGCGCAAGTATCACAAGCACCTCAAGCTCGGCGAGATGTCACGCCGGGTGCGCCGGGCGGTCGACACGACGGGCGTGGGCGGCGGGGCCGCGCGGGGCGTGGTGTTCGCGGCCGCGGGAGTCTTCGCGGTCCGGGCCGCCGTGGAGTACCAGCCGGACAAGGCCAAGGGGATGGACGGCACGCTGCGGTCCTTCGCGAACGCGCCGATGGGCCCGTGGCTGCTGGCCTGCGTGGCCGCCGGCCTCGTCCTGTTCGGGGTGTTCTCGTTCGCGATGGCACGGTGGCGGAAGGTGTGAGACCGCCCGGCAGGGCGCGTCCGCCGCCCGCATGGCGGCGGACGCGCCCTCACATGCGTTCTCCGGTCAGGGCTGTGCGGTGAGGGCGAAGCTCTGGGCCGCCGATCCGTCACAGCCGCGCTGGGTGAGCTGGACGCCGTTCGCGGCGGAGCCCGCCGCGCTCAGGCACTTGCCGCTGTGCCGGGCGACGAAGTGGTACCGCCCCGTGCTCTCCTTCACCGGCTGCCACTGCTGGTTCTGGCCGCTCGACCAACTCCACAGTTGCAGAGGGGCGTTGTCGGCCGTCGAGCGGTCGGTGACATCGACGACCTGCTGCGGACTTTGGCGCAGCGTGATCCGCGTGTAGCCGCTGTCCGTGGCGCGGAACTGGAACTGCTGGGCCTGCGTGCCGTTGCAGGTGTACTGCTGGATCGCGGTCCCGTTCGCCGTTCCGGCCGAACGGGCGTCCACGCAGGTGCCGTTGCCGGAGTTCGCGAGGGAGTACCAGGTGGTCTCGGAGATCGGGTCCGCCGGCGGCACCGACGTACCGGCCCCGCCGAGCCACTTGAGTCCGTCCAGCAGGAACCGGTTCTGGGCCGTGCTCGCGAACGTCGACGACAGCGTGGTGTTCGTCGCGTAGTCCATCGCGTTGTGGCCGAAGTTCGCGTACAGCATCCGGTACTTCGTGTTGGTCCACACGACCGGGTAATAGCCGCTGTACCAGGTCTGGTTCGGGTCGGTTCCCAGCGGGAAGCTGCTGGGGTCGATTGAGGCGAGGACGCGGATGTCCGGGTTCTGCCGCAGGTCGTTGGACCAGCTGTACCACTCGCTGACCGACGAGGTGAACGTCGCGGGCAGGTTCGCGGTCGAGGGGTGGGTCCGGTCCTCGGTCCGCAGGACGGCCGTGGTCGGCCCCCACGTGTTGGACCGGAAGTTCCCGCTGCCCAGGAACTGGTTGTGATACCAGGACCAGCTCTGCGCGTCGGTGGTGAAGGCGGAGACGTGGAAGCCCATCCAGCCGCCGCCGGCGCGCATGTACTGCTCGAATCCGGTGCGTTGGGCCGCGGTCTGCGGCAGGTCGTCGAGGAACAGCACGACCTGGTACGCGTTCACCCCGCCGTTGGCGAGCAGGTCCCAGTTGTTGCTGGCCGTGTAGGTGAAGCCGTTCGCCGCGGCCTGCCTCGGGAACCAGTCGTTGGCCTCGTGGACGAAGCTGATGTGGGCGGCGTCCCAGGTTCCGTTGTAGAGGGCGAGCACCCTGAACGGGGTCGCCGTGGTGCCCGCGTGCGCGGCCGGCGGTGCCGCGAGGCCGAGCAGGGCCGCCAGCAGGACGAGGACCCGCAGGACTCCGCGCGCCGGCACGGACTGGCTGATGCGCATCAGGTTCTCCTTCCGGTACGTGTCAGGGGTGCTCACGGGTAGCTGACGAGGTCGGCGACGTTGGTGGAGGAGTTGGACGGACCGCCCCGGTCGTTGACGACGTGCCGGATGGTGCCCGTGCCGCCGAGGGAGACGGTCACCATGTCCTTGAAGCGCACGCCCGCGTTGTTCGGTGCCTCGATGGCGTGCTCGGCGGCGACCGCGGGGTTGACGTTGAAGTAGCAGTAGCTGCCGAACCCGTACACCTCGTGACGGGTCACGGAGGGCGCGACCTTGTAGGCGGCGTAGCCCTGTGTCGAACCGTTCATCCACGCCGCCTGGCCGGGCGGGTCGTAGGGCATCTCGTTCTGGTAGAAGTACGTGCGGCCGCCGTTGCCGTTCCAGATCGTCTGGTACTTCTGGTAGTGCTCGACGAACAGGCCGTACATGGTCACGTCGTCGCCGTTCACGACCAGTCCGGTGTCGGCCGTGTTGCTGGTCCAGCCGACGCCGCTGCCGTGGTCCGCGCGCCACAGCCACAGGTGGTCGCCGATGACGTCGTCGCTGTTGACGGTCAGGCTGGTGGTGGCCCTGCCGACGCCCGCGCCGCCGACGCGGAAGAACACGTCGTGCAGGGAGCTCGGGTCGGCGCTGTGGTCCGCGGAGGAGCCGCTCGGGCCCATCTCCAGCAGCTGCGCGGAGTTGGTGGTCCCCGCGTCGATCAGCAGCCCGGCGAGCTGGACGCCGTTCACGTCGGCGACCGTCATGGCGGTGATGCCGTTGTCGGGGACGAGGGTGGCGAGGCCGAGGCCCAGGACCACGGTGTCGGCCCGGGTGACCCTGAGCGTCTGGTCGAGGTGATAGACCCCCGGTGTCACCAGCAGGTTCTTTCCCTGGGCCAGCGCGTCGTTCATCTGGGCCGCCGTCGCGCCGGGCTTCACGACGAAGAAGTCGGACAGCGGCAGGGACGTCCCCGCCGGGGTGCCCGAACTCCACGTCGTGCCGGTGGAGTCGGTGCGGACGGACGGGACGAACACCTTCCAGGCGCCCGCCGTGTCGACGTACAGGAAGGGCTTCTCGCGGGAGACCGGTGTCCGGTCCACCGTCGTGTACGGGGGGTTCGGGAAGCTGTTCGCGGGCGCGTTCCTGGCTCCGACGAAGACCATGTTCCAGTTGGAGCCGGTCCAGTTCGACCATTCGGTGTTGCGCGACAGCCACTGCTGCTGCGAACCGGAGTTCACCTGGCCGTCGATCTTCGTGTCGGCCATGTAGCCGCCGCTGGACCAGCCGCCGTCGTCCAGCGCCAGGTTGCCGCGCAGGTGCACGCGCCGGTAGGGCGCGGCCTGCGACACCGCCCAGCGGTCCGTCCCGGACGTGGGGGTCACGGACAGGTTCTCCGCCGAACGCCAGAAGTTCTGGGTCGCGTTGCCCTGGAACCAGTCGGCCTCCGCGTGCACCGCGCCCCGGATGTTCACGTCGTCCGGGGACAGGCCGAGTCCCGCGACCTGGGTGTAGAAGCCGACGTTCGCGTCCGCGCCGTAGGTGCCGGGCTTGAACAGGAAGGCCTTGCGGGCGGTGCCGAACTGGTTGGTCTGCTGCTGGGAGAAGGCCGCGTCGAGGCTGCTCTGGATCGTCGCGGCCGGGGTGGACGGGTCGAAGACGGTCACGTTCGGGCCCAGGTCCGGTGTCCCGGGCGGCTGTTGTGTGTCCACGGAGTCGAGGCGGAAGGACTGTGCCGCCGTGCCGTTGCAGGTGTACTGCTGGAGCTGCACGCTGTCGGCGGTGGAGGCGCTCGGCACGTCGAGGCACTTGCCGCTGCCCCGGTTCACGAAGTGGTAGGTCCCGCCGGCCTCGGCCACGGCCTGCCACTGCTGGTTGGAACCGCCGCCGTACGTCCAGAGCTGGACGGGCGCGCCGTCCGCGGTCGAGACGTTCGTGACGTCCCAGGCCTTGGTGGCGTCGGCCCGGTTGCCGACCTGGGAGTAGCCGCCGGACGTGGCGGCGAACTGCCACTGCTGGGCCTGGCTGCCGTTGCAGGCGTACTGCTGGACCACCGTGCCGTCGGCCGTTCCGGCGGCGCGGGCGTCGACGCACTTGCCGCTGCCGGCGTTGACGACGGTGGCCCAGCCGGCCGGCACGGCGGCGGCCGCCGCGGAGTCCGGGGCGGCGGCGCCCTGCGCGGTGGCCGTCAGGCCCGACAGCGTCGTCGCCACGAGCGCGGTCACCGTCAGCAGCCTGGCCGTTCGGTGACGCCCGGAGTCCCTTCGGGATCCGGGCAGGGGGAATCTGGACATGCGGGACACTCCTGAACTGGGTGGGGGGTTCATGTCCGTGAACATTGAATGCATGCGTGGAGGTGGGGCGATCGGTGAACCTAAAGGTCTGCACCAAAGTCGTCAAGGCATGAAACAAAGAACGCTCCCAATTCCCTCTCAAACGCGATGAGTTGAAGATCCTCGGGCAGGAGACCCGTGAACTCGGCTCCGGGGCAGAGGTGTTCACCTGCCTGACGTCGTCCGACGCCGCCGTGTCCGGCGATTCACTTCTTGAAGGGCCCGTGGCCCCGGCAGGAGGACCGCGTGCCCCGTGTGGAGTTCCTTACAAGGCGATGACATGAAGGCGAACCCCACCCACCCCACCCGTATCTCAGGGCACTCTGGTTCCGGGCCGGTGACTCCTGTCCTGGAGAGACTCGGAAATCCACCGGCCACCGCGCCGACCGGCATCGCCGGTTCGTGTCCCGTGGCAAGGGAAGCGGCAGCCGCGGAACAGCGCCCCGGAGCACCTCCGGGGCGCCGTGCGTGCCCGGCGGTTGCTCCGCCGGAGGGACCCGCCTACTTCCAATGGCCGAGCGGGGCGAGTCCGCCGTCGCCGACCTCCCGCAGGAGTGATTGCCTCGGTGGGGGACCGCCGAGAACCCTGAGCCGGCCCGGCGCGGCGGACGGCGTAGGGACGAACGGGAGACGGCAGTGACCTCAGGCACGGACACCGGTGCGCAGCTCGCGGGGCTGCCGTTGCTGCGGGGCCAGAAGGCCCTGGTGACCGGGGCGAACTCCGGCATCGGACTGGCGACGGCGATCGCCCTGGGCCGGGCGGGTGCCGACGTCGTCGTCAACTACGTCTTCGGGCAGGAGGCCGCGGACGACGTGGTCCGCCAGATCCGGGGCTTCGGGGTGCGGGCCTTCGCGCACGAGGCGGACGTGTCCGACGAAGCCCAGGTCGTCGGCATGTTCGCCCGCATGCTGGAGGAGTTCGGCACGATCGACATCCTGGTGGCCAACGCCGGTCTGCAACGGGACGCGCCGGTCACGGAGATGACCGTCGAGCAGTGGCACAAGGTCATCGACGTCAACCTCACCGGTCAGTTCCTGTGCGCCAGGGAGGCGACCAAGGAGTTCCTGCGGCGCGGTGTCGTGCCGGAGGTCTCCCGTTCCGCCGGGAAGATCGTCTGCATGAGTTCCGTGCACCAGATCATTCCGTGGTCCGGTCACCTGAACTACGCCGCGTCCAAGGGCGGCGTCCTCATGCTCATGCAGACGCTGGCACAGGAACTGGGCCCGCACGGAGTCCGGGTCAACGCCGTCGCGCCCGGCGCCATCCGGACCCCGATCAACCGCAGCGCCTGGGACACCCCCGAGGCGGAGGCGGAACTGCTCCGGCTGATCCCCTACCGCAGGGTCGGCGACCCCGACGACATCGCCGCCGCCGTGACGGTCCTGGCCTCCGACCTCATGGACTACGTGGTGGGCACGACCCTGTTCGTCGACGGCGGGATGACCCTCTTCCCCGGCTTCGCCACCGGCGGCTGAGGCGGTGGGCGCCCGCGTTCCCGTGGCCCTCCCCGGCATTCCCCCCACCCGCGTCCACCGCCGGCACCAGCCAATGAGGCCCGTATGAACAAGGCATTCGTCCTCCTGGCCGGCACCCCCGAGCAACTGCTGCCCGCGCGTGAGCTGATGGCCTTCACCCTGGCCTCGCACATCATCCTCGTGCCGCTGGGCGTGGCCCTGCCGTTCATCACCCTCGTCATGCACCACCGCGCCCTGCGCCGCAACGACCCCGTCGCCCTGCTGCTCGCCCGCCGCTGGTCGGCCGTCATGGCCGTGCAGTTCGCCGTCGGCATCGTCACCGGCACGGTGCTCTCGTTCGAGTTCGGGCTGCTGTGGCCGAAGATGATGGGCACCTGGGGAGACGTCTTCGGCCTCGGCTTCGGAGTGGAGGCCTGGGCGTTCTTCCTGGAGGCGGTCCTGATCGCCGTCTACCTCTACGGCTGGCGCCGCCTCCCCGCCCGGACGCACTTCTGGCTCGCCACCCCGCTGCCGTTCGCCGCGCTGATGGGCGCGTTCGGCATCATCGGCGCGAACGCGTGGATGAACACCCCGCAGGGCTTCACCCTGGACGCCCAGGGCAGGCCGACGGACGTCGACATCAGATCGGCCGTGTTCACGCCGATGTTCGGCCCCCAGTACTGGCACTTCGTCGTCGCGATGTTCCTGACGGCGGGCTATGTCGTGGCCGGTGTCTACGCCGTCGGCTGGCTGCGCGGGCGGCGGGACCGGTATCACCGGCTCGGGTTCTGCGTGCCGTTCACCGTCGCGGCGATTCTCACCCCCGTGCAGTTCTTCCTCGGTGACAACATCGCCCGGGAGGTCTACCAGAAGCAGCCGGTGAAGTTCGCGGCGATGGAGCTGGTCTGGAAGTCCGGCTCGCACGTCCCCGAGTACCTCTTCGGCCGGCTCCAGTCCGACGGGACCGTCAAGGGCGGCATCAAGATCCCCCAGCTCGACTCGATCCTGGCCGGCGGCAGCCCCGGCACCGAGGTCACGGGACTCTCCTCGGTGCTCGCCGCGGACCGCCCCACCGCGAGACAGGCGACCATCGCGCACTGGGCCTTCGACATCATGGCCGGCATCGGCAGCGCGCTGATCCTGCTCGCGGTCTGGTACGGCTGGTGCTGGCTGCGGCGCCGTGACCTGCCGCGGTCGCGGTGGTTCTTCCGGTGCGCGGCGGTCGCCGGGGTGGCCAGCGTGGTCACGGTCGAATGCGGCTGGATCACCGCCGAGGTGGGCCGCCAGCCCTGGATCGTCTACGAGCACATGCGCGTCTCCGAGGCGGTCACCCCCACCTCGGCCGGCTCGCTGTGGACGATGTTCGGCGTCGTGGTGGTGGTCTACGTGCTGATGTTCGGCGCGTTCCTGGGCGTCGTGATGAAGATGAGCCGGCGCTGGCGGCTCGCGGGCCCCGCCGATGAGGAGGGCCACGGGCCGGAGGCCGACACGCCCTACGGTCCCCGCCGGGAGAGAGCCGGCGCGGCACACGGTCCCACCACGCCACCGGAGTCCGGACCCGGGCAGGGGGACGCCCGATGACGGCCACGGTGGCCGCCTGGATCCTGCTCCTGGCGACCGCCGCCTACGCCTGCGGCGGCGGGGTCGACTACGGCGCCGGATTCTGGGACCTGGTGGCCGGCGGCACCCGGCGCGGCCGGCGGCCGCGCCGGCTCATCGACGACGCGATGGAACCGGTCTGGGAGGTCAACAACGTCTGGCTGATCTTCGTCTTCATCCTCATGTGGACCGGTTTCCCGGTCTTCTTCGAGGCGGTCTTCAGCGCCCTGTGGCTGCCCCTGGCGCTGGCCGCCGTCGGGCTCGTGCTGCGTGGCGCGGGCTTCGCGCTGCGGAAACCCACCCACCGGCTGTCCCGGCGCCGGATCTTCGGAGCCGTCTTCGCCGTCGCGTCCGTGCTGACCCCGTTCTTCCTCGGCGCGGCGGTCGGCGGGGTGGCCTCCGGCCGGGCCGCTCCGGGCACCACCGCCTCCGCCGACGCCTGGGCCAACACGACCTCCCTCGTCGCCGGGTTCCTGGCGGTCGCGGCGGCGGCGTTCCTCGGGGCGGTCTTCCTCACCGCGGACGCCCACCGCTTCGACGCCCCGGACATGGTCGTGTACTTCCGGCGGCGCGCCTGGTGCAGCCTCGCCGCCGTCGCCGTCCTGGCGCTCGTCGGCCTCGCCGAGACGCGCGACCACACCGCGTACGTCTACCACGGCCTCACCCACGGCCTGGGGCTGCTGCTGGTGATCCTGTCGGCGGTGTCGGCCGCGGCCACCGCCTGGCTCGTCGCCGGACGGGCCGCGGGCTGGGCCCGGTTCACCTCCGTGGGCGCGGTGGCCCTGGTGATCGCCGCGTGGGGCGCGGCGCAGCGGCCCTACCTCGTGCCCACCTCCCTCACGGTCCAGGAGGCGGCGGGCGCGCCGGCCTCGCTGCACTGGCTGCTGGTCGTCACGGTCATCGCGATCGTGCTCGTAGGGCCCGCGCTGGTGGTGCTCTACCGCCTCGACACACGAGGGCTGCTCGAAGCCCAGACCGACGCCGACGTCGAGGGCGGCGCGGGCCGCCCCGACGCGACCTGACGGTCCGGCACCCCGGAAGGGCAGGGAGACCGCCGTGACGGAGAACCAGATCCTCCAGGGCCTCGGACTGATCGCCGTGATGGCCGTCGGCTCCCAGCTCCTGGCGAGCCGGCTGCGGATCCCCGCCCTGATCGTGCTGCTGCCGGTCGGCTTCGCCGCGGGCGCGCTCACCGACATCGTCAACCCCGACAAACTGCTCGGGGACGCGTTCTCCCCGATGGTCTCGCTCGCCGTCGCCGTGATCCTCTACGAGGCCGGGCTCGGCCTGGACATCAGCAGACTGCACGGACACATGCACCGGGTCGTGGCCCGGCTGATCTGGATCGGCGTCCTGATCACCTGGGGTGCCACCGTCCTCCTCGCCGTACCGCTGCTCGGCATGTCGACGAGTTCGGCGGTCATGCTCGGCGTCATCCTCGTCGTCTCGGGCCCCACCGTCGTCGGACCGCTGCTCCACTTCGTGCGTCCGACCGAACGGCTGCAGCGCATCCTGATCTGGGAGGGATCGCTGATCGACCCGGTCGGCGGCATCCTCGGCGCGCTCACCTTCCACGCGGTCGTTGCGAGCGGCGGCAGCGACCTGGCCGGCAAGATCGGCCAGTTCGCGCTGAGTTCGGCCGTCGGACTGATCGGGGGCGCGGTCGGCGCCGCCGTCCTGTGGTTCCTCCTCGGCCGGCTGCACCTGGGCGAGGTCCTCGGGACGACGGCACAGCTCGCCGCCGCGGTGGGGGTGGCGGCCCTCTGCGACGCGATCCGCGACGACACCGGGCTCATCGCCGCGATCGTGATGGGGATGGCCCTCGCCAACCTGCCCGGCGTCTCCCTCCCGGCACGCCGCCCCTTCCTGGAGACCCTGGTCTCCCTGATCATCGGGCTGCTGTTCATCTCGATCTCCGCCACGGTCACCCCCGCGTCCCTGCGGCACGTCGTCCTGCCCACGCTCGCACTCGTCGCCGCCCTGGTCCTGGTGGTCAGACCCCTGGTCGCGCTGCTGTCGACCGCGCGGACGGACCTGCCCCGCGGCGAGCGCGCGTTCATCGGCTGGATGGCACCCCGGGGCATCGTCGCCGCGTCCACCGCCTCCACCTTCTCCGCCACGCTCGTCGCCGACCACGTCGCGGGCGCCCAGAAGATCCTGCCCGCCACCTTCCTGGTCATCGTCGCCACGGTGACGCTGTACGGGCTCAGCGCGCACCCCGTCGCCCGGCGCCTCGGCGCGCTGCGACCGGCCCGGGCCCGCCCGCTGCTCGTCGGTGGCGACCCGTGGGCGATCGACCTGGGCCGCGCGCTGCACTCCGCCGGCCTGGACGTGCTGATGTGGGCCGGACGGGAGGAGCAGCGCGACCTGATCGGGGCGGCCGGACTGCGCCTCGCTCCGGGTGAGCTGCTGGCCGCCGCCACCGGCGAGGGAGCCGAACTGGAAGGCATCACCGGCGTTCTGCTGCTCACCGAGGAGGACGACTTCAACGCGCTGGCCTCGGAGACCCTGCGCGGCACGGTCGACGGGTTCGTCCACCGGCTGGGGCCGCCCGGTCTGAGCCACGGCGTGGTGGCGCCCTACACGACCGGTGACACCCTGTTCGGGGCCGGGCTGAGCAGACCGGAGCTGGCCCGCCGCTACGAGGCCGGCGCCCGGATCGTCTCCCGCTCCACCGCCGACGGAATCCCGGACGGACACGCGCTGCTGTTCCTCGTACGCCCCGACGGGCGGCTGGATCCGGTCACCGGCAGCCGCACCCCGCGGCCGGGCCCCCGGGACACCGCGATCCTGCTCGGTCCGGTCCGGACACCGGGAGGGGCGCGGACGCACTGACGGAGTGCGGCCAGGGAGATCGGGGACCCCGTCGCGCACCCGTACGACACCAACGGGCGCGTGCGGATTGCGGTCCGCCGCACGGCTGGATCTCATGGATTCCATGCAGCGACAAGTTTCCGAGCCCGACGACCTCGTACCGCCGATGGAACGCTCGCACTGGGTGGCCTTCGCCGGGATCCTGCTGATGGTCAGCGCTCTGTTCAACCTCCTGACCGGCTTCGTGGCGGTGTTCAACCACGGCTACTACTCGAAGGTGTACTCCCAGGGCAACCGGCTGCTGATCCTCAACTACACGGCCTGGGGCTGGATCTTCGTCGCCGTCGGCATCGTCATGGGCGTGCTGAGTCTCGGTGTGCTCGTGGGATCCAGGGGAGCGCGGCTGGCGGGCGTCTGCCTGGCCGTGTTCGGTCTGGTCGCGCAGATGATCTTCCTGCCGGTCTACCCGTGGTGGTCGCTGTTCACGATGCTCGTCTCCCTGCTGGTCATCTACGGCCTGCTGGCGGAGCCGAAGCACGTGCCCGGGGCGCGGGTGTAGGCGGCCGGGCGTCCCCGTCCGGCCGCGTGGCCGGTCAGTGGACCGGCCGTTGCGCGTTCAGTCGCGCAGGCGGTCCAGGGCCTGGTCGAGCGTGTTGGCGGCCATGATCAGCGACAGATGGGTGAACGCCTGCGGGAAGTTGCCCAGTTGCTCGCCGCTCGGGCCCACCTCCTCCGCGAAGAGACCGACGTGGTTCGCGTACGTGTGCATCTTCTCGAAGGTGTAGCGGGCCTCGGCCAGCCTGCCGGAGCGGGCGAGCGCGTCGACGTACAGGTACGTGCACAGGCTGAAGGTGCCCTCGGAGCCGCGCAGGCCGTCCGGGGAGGCGGCGGGGTCGTAGCGGTAGACGAGGCTGTCGGAGACCAGCGTCCGGCCCATCGCGTCGAGCGTCGCCAGCCACGTCGGGTCCTTCGCGCCCAGGAAGCCGATGCGTGGGATGAGCAGGAGCGAGGCGTCCAGGACGCCGCCGTCGTAGTGCTGGACGTACGCCTTCTCCTTCGCGTTCCAGCCGCGCTCCATCACCTGCTCCAGGATGGTGTCCCGCGCCCGGGTCCAGCGCGCGGTGTCCGCAGGCCGGCTCCAGTCGCGGGCCAGCCGCAGACCGCTGTTGAACGCGGCCCAGCACATCACCCGGCTGTACGTGAAGTCCTTGCGTCCGCCGCGGGTCTCCCAGATGCCCTCGTCGGGCCGGTCCCAGTTGTCGGCGAGCCAGTCCAGGGTGTGCGTGACGGCCTTCCAGCCCGCGTAGTCGGCCTGGACTCCGATCTGACGGCACTCCGAGAAGCCGTAGAGGGCCTCGCCGTAGATGTCGAGCTGGAGCTGGTCGGCGGCGGCGTTGCCGACCCGTACGGGGAAGGAGCGGCGGTAGCCCTCGAAGTGGTCCAGGACCTCTTCGCCCAGCAGGGGCGTGCCGTCCACCCGGTACATGATCTGGAGCGCCTCGCCGTCCTGGTCCAGGCGCTCCAGCAGCCGCTCGCGCAGCCAGTGGGCGAACGCCGTCGCCTCCTCGGTGAACCCGAGGTCCAGCAGGGCGTGCAGCGACAGTGCCCCGTCCCGTACCCAGGTGTAGCGGTAGTCCCAGTTGCGTTCGCCGCCGATCTGCTCCGGCAGTCCCATGGTGGCCGCGGCGACCGGGGCGCCGGTGGGCGCGTAGGTCAGGAGCTTGAGCGTGATGGCGGAGCGGTGCACCATGTCGGGCCAGCGGCCCCGGTACGTGGAGTTGCGCACCCAGTTCTGCCAGAACTCGACGGTCTCCGTCATGTTCTCCTCGGTCCCGGGCACGGTGGGCGGCGCCGGCGCGGCGGCGTCCGGACCGTCCACGGTGAACACGGCCACCGCCGTCTCGCCGGCCTCCAGGGTGACCGTGCTGCGGACGTCCTGGCCGTCCCGTTCCAGGGGGAAGGTCGTCTGCAGGAACGCGCTGATCCCCGGGGCCCGGAACGCGGCTCCGTCGGGGCCGACGGACAGTTCGTGACCGGCCCGCCCGTAGTCGAAGCGCGGGCGGCACTCCAGGGCGTACTCCATCGTTCCCCGTACCGTCCGCGCGGTGCGGACGAGACGGTGCCGGGCGGAGGCGCTCCCGGAGCGGTCGGGGGGCATCCAGTCGAGGATCTCGCCGACACCGTCGGGTGACATGAACCGGGTCACCAGGACCGCCGTGTCCGGGTAGTAGAGCTGCTTCCAGGTGCCTTCCTGACGGGAGGGCGCCAGCCGGAAGAAGCCGCCGCGGTCGTGGTCGAGCAGCGCGGCGAAGATGCTGGGGGAGTCGAAACGCGGGGCGGCGAACCAGTCCACGACGCCCTTGGCGGAGACCAGAGCGGAGCACTGGAGATCCCCCACCAGGCCGTGGTCGGCGATGGGCGGATAGCGGTCCATGGTGATCCAATCTCGAGGATCCGGGCATCTTCACTATCCGGCATGCCGGTCGTGCGCGCTTGTCCGCCCGCGGAGGGCCGCATCGGGGGCGCCAGCGCCCCCGATGCGGCCGGATTGCCGAACCGCGGGTGGCCGGAGTTACTGGAGGGGACCGCTCCACGTCCACGCGGCGCGCGCCGGTGTCCCGGGAGGTACCCGCATGGACCTGATCCATGTGCGCATGGTGAGTCCCGCCCGGCTGACCGACGCCGTGGTCACCGTGCTCGCGGCCGACCCCCGCGTCGTCAACGTCGTGGTGCAGCCGGGCATCGCGCGCAAGCCGGAGGGCGACGCCCTCTCCTGCGACGTGCTGACCGGAGGGGCGAACGACGTGCTGCGCGCCCTGCGGGAGCTGCGGCTGGACGAGGTGGGTTCCATCGTCATCGAACCCGTCGACATGGCGATCGTCGGACACGCCCTGACGGCCGGTGCCGAACGTCCCGGTCTGCTGTCGCGGGCGCCGGTCTGGGAGGAGGTGGAGGCCCGCATCCGCGCCCAGGGCAGGTACGCGCCGAGCTTCTACCTCTACCTGGTGGTCGCCGGGCTCATCGGAGCCGTCGGCATCGTCACCAACTCGCAGATCCTCATCGTCGCGGCGATGGTCGTCGGGCCCGAGTACGGCGCCATCGTCAGCGTCGCGCTGGGCATCGACCGGCGCTCGAAACAGCGTGTCCGCGACGGGCTGACCGCGCTGACGGCCGGGTTCGCGCTGGCCATCGCCGTCACCTTCCTCTTCGGCCTGGTGATCCGCGGCTTCGACCTGCAGTCACGGGCGTTCGAGCTGAACGTACGTCCCGTCTCCCATCTCATCTCCACTCCCGACTTCTTCTCCGTGGCGGTCGCGACGCTGGCCGGGATCGTGGGGGTCGTCTCGCTGTCCGAGGCCAGGACGAGCGCTCTGCTGGGTGTCTTCATCTCCGTCACCACCATCCCCGCCGCGGCCGCTCTCAGCGTCTCCGCCGCCTTCGGGAGCTGGACCGAGGCACGCGGGGCGATCATCCAACTCCTCATCAACGTCACGGTGTTGATCGTGGTGGGCGCGCTCACGCTCCGGGGGCAGCGCGCCATCTGGCGCAGGGTCGGCCGGCGCGAGGCGCGGCCCGCCGACGGATGAGGGCCCGCGGCGGGCGAGGACGCGCGGAGCGGGGGCGTCCGCTCCGGTCGGGTGAGGTGACAGACTGACGCCATGGACGAGCGCGCATTCGACAGGTCTGGCCAGCATGCTTCCGTCATCGGTCTCGGCACCTGGCAACTGGGGGCCGACTGGGGCGAGGTGAGCGAGAAGGACGCCCTGGCCGTGCTGGAGACGGCGGCGGAGACGGGAGTGACCTTCTTCGACACCGCCGATGTGTACGGCGACGGGCGGAGCGAGGAGACCATCGCCACGTTCCTGCGCGGCCGGCCGGACCTGCACGTCATGGTCGCCACCAAGATGGGCCGCCGCGTCGAGCAGATCCCGGAGAACTACGTCCTCGACAACTTCCGCGCCTGGAACGACCGTTCCCGCCGCAACCTCGGCGTCGACCGCCTCGACCTGGTGCAGCTCCACTGCCCGCCGACGCCGGTGTACTCCTCGGACGCGGTGTACGACGCCCTCGACACGCTGGTCGAGGAGGAGCGGATCGCCGCGTACGGAGTGAGCGTCGAGACGTGCGACGAGGCGCTGGCCGCCATCGCCCGGCCGAACGTGGCGAGCGTCCAGATCATCCTCAACCCGTTCCGCATGAAGCCCCTGCGCGAGGTCCTGCCGGCGGCCCGGGAGGCCGGCGTCGGCGTCATCGCCCGGGTCCCGCTGGCCTCCGGGCTGCTCTCCGGCAAGTACACCAAGGACACCGTCTTCGCGGCCGACGACCACCGGACCTATAACCGTCACGGCGAGGCCTTCGACCAGGGCGAGACCTTCTCCGGGGTCGACTTCGCGACGGGCGTGGAGGCGGCGGCCGAGTTCTCCGCCCTCGCCCCCGAGGGGTACACGCCGGCCCAGCTCGCCCTGCGGTGGATCGTCGCACAGCCCGGCGTGACCACGGTCATCCCGGGGGCCCGCTCACCCGAACAGGCCCGTGCCAACGCGGAGGCCGCGAGGCTGCCCGAGCCGTCCCGGGCGACGCTGGACGCGATCGGCGAGCTCTACGACCGGCGGATCAAGGACCAGGTGGAAAACCGCTGGTGACGGCGGAACGGGCTCCGGCGCCCCGACGCCGGAGCCCCGCGCGGCCGACGGTCTCGGCCCCGGAGCCCTGCGCGACCGACGTCGTCAGCCCCCGGAGCCCGCGCGGCCGGCGGTCTCAGCCTCCGGAGTGCCGTGCCGCCGTGAGCGCGTCGAGCTGACGGTCGTGCACGCGGCTGAGCACCAGCACCGAGACCGTGGCGCCGATCAGGGCGCAGAACATGTCCCACTGGGTGTCCCAGACGTCCCCCTGGGTCGCAAGGAAGGCGTCCGCGCCGTGCCCGCCGATCACCGCGGCCGCCCACTCGAACATCTCGAAGAGGGCGCTGAAGGCGAGGCACGCGCACACCGTCAGCGGCGCCAGCCACCTGCTGCCGCGCAGCGGTGAGGTCCTGCTGAGCAGCTCCCGCACCAGGACGGCCGGCACGAAGCCCTGCATGAGATGCCCGAACCGGTCGTACGGATTGCGGTCGAGCCCGAACGTGTCGCGCACCCAGTCGCCGAGCGGCACCTGCGCGTACGTGTAGTGCCCGCCCACCGCGAGCACCAGCGCGTGGGCCGCGAGCAGGCAGTACAGCAGGTTCGTCAGCGGGAACCGCCGTCGGCCGAGGACCACCAGCGGCAGCCCCACGAGCACCCACACGGTCTCCAGCAACCACGTCATCATGTCATGCGCATGCCATGCAGAGAGCGCCATGCCCGCCACCACCACCGCGAGGAGCGCGGCGGGGAGGGCGCTGCGCGGTGCGCGCTCGGGGAAAGCGCGGTGCGGACCGGTCGGTGCGAGGGCTGATCCGGGCATGACGGGCTCCTTCGTCCAGGTGGCCCCATCGTGGTGGAGCGCCGGGGCTCCGGCATGAGTACGCGTACTCACCCGGGTCTGCGTGTCGTCTCCACCCGGGTCGCCGTCGCCATGACGAACATGTTCGTGACGTACTTGTTCGCAACGAACATGTTCGTTATCGTGGAGGAGTGACAGGACAACCCGCCTCCCGCCCCAGCCGCCGCGAACGCCCGGCCAAGCCGGCCCTGACCAGGGACGGCATCGTCGGCACCGCCGTCGCGCTGATGCGCGCCGAAGGGCTGCGGCGCGTCACCATGCGCCGCCTGGCACAGGAACTCGACACCGGACCGGCCTCGCTCTACGTCTATGTGCGCAACACCGCCGAGCTGCACGCGGCCGTGCTCGACGACCTGCTCGGCGGTGTCGACCTGGGCCCGGCGCGGGCTGACGGCGACTGGCGCGACCGGCTCGTGCGGGTCCTCACCTCGTACACGGCCGTCCTGTTCGAGCACCCGGGGCTCGCCCGCTCGGCTCTCGTGGCGCGCCCGTCCGGTGAGCGCTATCTGGATCTGGTCGAGGCACTGCTGTCCCTGCTCGACGAGGGCGGTGTCCCCGGCGACCGGGCGGCGTGGGCGATCGACCTGCTGCTCCAGTTCGCCACCGCCACCGCGGCCGAACACGCCGCGGGCGAGAAGGACGCGACGGAGTCCGAGGGCGAGTGGGCGGCGCTGGCCGCGGCGGTGCGCGGCGCCTCCCGCGAACGGCACCCGCACATCGCCGCGCGGGGCACGGACCTGCTCTCCGGTCCGGGCGAGGCCCGTCTGGACTGGGGCTTCCACGTCCTGATCAACGGCGTTCTGGGCACACCCCGCCCCGGCACGCCCGGGGAGCCCGCAGAGCCCGACACGCCTGCAGAGCCCGACACGCCGTGAAAGTCCCCCGCCGACGGCTGCCATCGACGGCCGCCTCTGACGACCGCCCCTGATGACCGCCACCGGCGGCCGCCGCCGGCGCCGGGAGCCGACGCACACCCTCGTACGGAGGAGATCCGCCATGACGAACACCCACCACGCCGTCGCCGTGATCGGCGCAGGTCTGGGCGGCCTCACGCTCGCCCGCGTATTGCATCGGAACGGCGTCGAGGCCGCCGTGTACGACCTGGAAGCCTCACCGGACGCCCGCCCCCAGGGCGGCATGCTCGACATGCACGAGGACGGGGGCCAGGCCGCACTCCGCGCCGCGGGTCTCCACGACGGGTTCCGGGCCCTCATCCACGCCGGCGGCGAGGCCATGCGCATCCTGGACCGGCACGCCACCGTCCGCATGGAGGACGACGGCGAGACCGAGTCGCGCCCGGAGGTCTCCCGGGGCGCCCTGCGCGACCTGCTGCTCGGCTCGCTGCCCGAGGGCACCGTCCGCTGGGGTGCCAAGGTCGTCGCGGCCCGCCCGGCCGGGGACGGCCGGCACGAGGTGACCCTCGCCGACGGCGGCACCTTCACCACCGACGTGCTGATCGGCGCGGACGGCGCGTGGTCGAGGGTGCGGCCCCTGGTCACGGACGCCACCCCGGTCTACTCCGGGCTCTCCTTCGTCGAGATGCACCTGCTCGACGCCGACACCCGCCACCCGAGGGGAGCGGAAGTCGTCGGAGGCGGCGTCCTGTTCGCGCTCGGCGAGGAGAAGGGCCTGCTCGGCCACCGTGACCCGGACGGCTCCCTGCACGTCTACGCGGCCCTGCGCACGCCCGCCGACTGGGCGGTCTCCGGCGCCGTCGACTTCAGCGACACCGAGACGGCCAGGCGAAGCCTCCTGGAGCACTTCGACGGCTGGGACGAGAGTCTGCGCTCCCTCATCGCCGAGGCGGACGGGGCGCTCGTCGCCCGGCCGATCCACGCCCTGCCTCCCGGCCTGCGCTGGGAGCGCGTCCCCGGGGTCACCCTGCTCGGTGACGCCGCCCACCTCATGTCGCCGTTCGCCGGTGAGGGAGCCAATCTCGCGATGCTCGACGGCGCCGAACTCGCCGCAGCCCTCGTCGCCCACCCCGGCGACACCGAGAAGGCCCTCACCGTGTACGAGGAGGCGCTCTTCCCGCGCTCCGAGGCCTCGGCGACCGAGTCCGCGGCGAACCTCGCCGTCTGCTTCGGCCCGGACGCTCCGCAGAGCCTGGTCGACCTGATGAACCAGTACCGGGGCGACGACGCCAACTGAGCCTCGGACAGACCGATGTGACGGTCCGGCACAGCGGTGGCCCCCGCTTCCGAGGGCCCGCCGCCGTGCCCGCGCGGCCGTGCCGGAACGCATGGTCCCGTTCGGCCGCGCGGTCGGTTCATCTCCGTCCGACCGCCCCGCGGGGCGGGCTCATTCCCGGTTCGCCGCGCCGCGCAGTGCCGTGATGGCGGTACCGATCGCCTGCTGGAGCTCTTCCAGACGCTGCACCATGTCGTCCTCGTAGATGTCGTCGGCGTCGTCGAAGGTCAGCTCCTCGAAGACCTTCGTCGCCTTCTGCAGGCTGCTGTAGAACTTCGTCCGGCGTTCCTGGACGCGCAGTTCGGGGTCGGCCTCCACGGTCTCCACGACGAGGTTCTTCATCGTGTCGTACGCCTCGGTGGCCCACTCGCCCGCGTCCTCGCCCTCGTCGAGCTCGTCGAGGAGGGACAGATGCCGTTCGGCCTCGGAGCGCAGCTCCGCCGGAGCGTCCAGGGTCTGTCCCGCCGGTGTCCTGATCTGCCCCTTCTCCGCGATCTGGCGCACGTAGCCGATGCGGTCGGCCGCCCTGTTCTCGGTGGCGACCGCCTTCTTCAGCTCGTCCGTGCGGGCGATGTCGCGGGCCAACTCCGTCTGGAGCGCCGGGTCTTCCTTCACCCGGTCCAGGAGCGCGGCCCGCGCCGCCTTGGCCGTCGAGGGGTCGGCGAGGATCGCGGCCCGCAGCGCGGTCGGGTTCTCGGCGACCTCCAGGGCCTTGGTGGGACGGATGCCCTCGGCCTCGGCGGCCTCGGTGATGGCGACGCCGCGCTCCGAGGCGGCGCTGGAGCGGGAGGCGTAGTAGGCCGACCAGGCGTCCCCGTCCGGCAGTTCGACGTCCGCTCCGGGGGCCAGCGTCTCGAAGTGGGGGACCAGGCCGTCGTCGGCGGCCCTGTCCCAGGCCTTGTAGTAGCGCATGACGCGCTCGGGCGAGCATCCGGCCAGCTCGGCGAACTCCTTCGCGGACACCTTCCGCGTGTCCTCGGCCGGCTGTCCGCCGGGTCGGACACTGCGCGCCACCTTGAGCGCGAACGCCCACCCGCCGTTGCGCGCGTAGGCGCCGAAGTCGTGTGCGTCGCGCTCGATGGGGTCCGGAACGCCGGAGTGCGTGGCGGCGTCTTCGGACGTGGTGATGGCTGCGGTCACCGGGAACTCTCCTGGGGTGGTGGGGCGTTGATGTCACGGAGGATGAAGCTATGGCCTAAGGTCTGCGTGGAATCAAAGGTGACACTCGGAGACCGCGGCCCAGCGGGCACCCCAGTAAATCCGAAATGTGCAAGCTCAGAAACGACGCGATGTGATGACCTTCACCCCGATGTGGCAGAAAGTGATGAATTCCTTACGGCCGTGTCACGTACGGGTGTGTATTGGCCATCGCGCGACCGCGGGAGGATCTTTCGTGCGACCGTTCACTCTCAACTACGCCCGGCCCTCAGGGCAGTCGGCCGCAATACCCCCGTACCACTTCGACGTGTCCCTGCAACTGAACGTGCTGCCCGACGGCAGACCGGCCGTCAGTGATCGCGCGTTGCTGATGGCGACCGGCACCACGACCTCGACGGCCGGTTCCCAGACGCACTTCGACGACTGACGGATGCCGCGCGCATGACGGTTCTCATACTCACGGCCGAACAGGACGTCACCGCCGACATGGTGGTGGCCAGACTGCACGAGCGGGGCGTGCCCATGGTGCGCCTCGATCCGGCCGACCTGCCCGGCAAGGCGGTCCTGTCCGCCGACTACGCCCACGGCGACTTCGACGGATATCTGTCGGTCAACGGCCATGTGCTCAGCATGGGAGGCCTGCGCTCCGTGTGGGTGCGCAGACCGGGCGAGCCGGCGGCCCATGCCGCCGAACCTTCGGCATGGCTCACCGCCGAGACCAGGCAGGCCCTGTTCGGCATGCTCTACTCCGCCTCGACCCGCTGGATGAACCACCCGCGCCGCGCCGAGCAGGCCCGGCACAAGCCCTGGCAGCTACGCGTGGCCCACAGCAGCAAGTTCGCCGTGCCGCCCACCGTCATCACGACCGCTCCCCGGGTGGCCGAGCAGTTCGTCCAGGAACACGGGGACGTGGTGGTGAAATCGGCCTCGGGGCCGCCCCCGGGCCAGCCTCCGGCGGCCCTGCCCACCACGCTGGTCGGACCCGGCACGGACTTCTCCGGTGTGGCGGCCGGACCCGCCCTCCTCCAGCGCTACATACCCAAGCGAGCCGACATCCGGCTCACCGGCATCGGCACCCGGCTGTTCGCCGCCCGTAAGGCCGCCGAACCGGGCCAGGTCGACGGCCGGTTCGGCGAGACGGAGAACGGCTGGGAACCCACACCCGTGCCCCACCGCATCGCCCGTTCGGTCCACGACTACCTCGCCTTCACCGGACTCGCCTACGCGGCCTTCGACTTCGCCGAGGACGCGGACGGCATCTGGTGGTTCCTGGAGTGCAACCAGGGAGGCCAGTTCGGCTTCATCGAGCTGGAGACCGGACAGCCGATCGCCGACGAGGTCGCGGTGTGGCTGGCGCAGCGAAGGCCCGGCCTGCGCATCCCGGAAGGACACTGACATGAGCGCTCGGTGACGGACGGTCACTCCGTGCCCGTGCGGAAGGAGTCGAGGAAGACCTTCAGCGCCTGCCGGTCGGCGGCGCTGTCCCACTCGTCCGCCGGGGTGGTCCAGCGCAGCGAGAAGCCGCGGTGGTCACCGATGAGGAAACCGCGGCCGAGGGTGCGCACCCGCACACCCCCGACCACGGAGTACCACTCCATGTCGGCGCCCTTCATGCCGTGATACGTCACCGGCCGGATGGCGCCGACGCGTTCGTAACCGGTCGACACGGCACGCAGGTTCGGCTCCAGGGCGCTCCAGACGGCGACCGGGTCCGGGCCCAGCTGGGTGCTGTACGTGACGGCCAGGGTGCGCGCGTCGCCGCTCGCCCCGAACGTCACCCGGTAGGCGAGGTCGTCGGAGGACTGGGTCTCGACGGGTTTCCAGCCCTTCGGCAGGGCGACGGAGAAGCCCTGGGGCGCCCGGTAGAGGGAGAAACCGGAGGGCAGCGCCGTGCCCGCGGTGGCCGAGGCGGAGGGGGAGGGGGAGGGCTTCGCGGACGCCGTGGGCGTCCGGCCCGAGGGCGTGCCGGCGGCGGTGGGAGCCGCGGACGGAGCACCGGCGGCGGTCCGTGAGGGTGCCGCGCCGGACGCGGCGGCGTCGTCCCCGTCCGGCCCTCCGCCGAGCGAGGCGAACACCAGGGCGCCGGCGACGGTGACGACGAGGGCCGCGCCCAGCAGGACCGGCCGGCTCACGGGCAGGCCTTTCGAGGCGTGCCCCGTACCCCTCGCACCGCCGTCCTCCGCGCCCCGGGGCTGGTGGTCCCCGGCGGGGTCGAACAGGTCGGGCAGCGGCTCCGGAGGCGTGACCTCCTCGAAGTTCTGCCGCAGGACGCGTGTCAGCGACTCCCGCACGACGGCTTCGGGCACCCGCTCCACGGGGTCCCACCGCAGCAGGCCGAGGATCGCGGGCGCGACCGGGCCCGCGCTGCGGGGCGCCCTGACCGGCAGCCGCTCCACCGCCCGGAGCGTGGCCTCCGCCTCGCCCCGGTCCCGTACGACGGGCCGCCCCTCGACCAGCGCGTACATCATCGCGCCCAGGGCCCAGAGGTCGGCCGCGGGTGCGGCGCCCTCGCCGCGGGCCTGTTCGGGGGAGGCGTACGAGGGAGCGGTGACGCGGGGCGCGTCGGCGGACGCCGTCAGGCCGAATCCGGTGACCGTGACCCTGCCGTGCTCGTCGGACCACACCTGGCTCGGGCCGAGTTCGCCGTGCGTGACCCCCTCGTGGTGCGCGGCGGTCACGACGTCGAGGACGCCGAGCCCGACAGCGGCCGCCAGCACGTGATCGACGGGACCGTGCTGGAGCAGTTCGGACAGCGGTGCGCCCGGGGGCCGCTCCGTGACGGTCCACACGAAGCCGGGTTCCTCGGTCACGTCGAGGACCGCGGCCACTCCTCCGCGGCAGGCCGGACCGAGGACCTTGGCCGTGCGCAGGATCCGGTCGGCGGCGGGCTCCGGGGGCTCCTCACCCCGGTGCCCGGCGGCACGCGACCGCGTCACGACGACGGGCCGTCCGAAGGCGGTGTCCTCGCCGTGCCACAGCTCCCGGCCCTCCTCGCGCAGGAGGACGTCGAGCAGCCGGTATCTCCCGGCGATCAACTCGCCCGCGGAGTCTTGCGCCTTGGCCATCGTCATCCCTCGTCGTGTACCGGACACTCGCCTTTTCCAGAAGTACGCGTGAGGTGACGAAGAGTGTTCAACGGGAGAGGCCGGAGACGGGTTTTTTTTGCGCGGCCATGTCGTCGTCGCGCGTCCGTACGAACAGTTCAGGACCCTGTTTCCGGTGGGTTCACCACCCGGCCGCCTTGCCGCGGTAGCCGCCCGGAGTCCACATGGAGCATCAACTCCCTTAGTAGTGAAGGCAGTTGTCGCGATGGCCGGAACGCGGGTGTGCCGGGGCCTCCGGGGCGTGGACACCGGGGAGCCGTCCGGGAAAGATGCCGGATGCACCCAACACAGTCCGACCGCCGTACCCCAGTTCGTTGCCCCGTAGCCCGTAGCCCGTAGCCCGTAGCCCGTAGCCCGTAGCCCGCCGTCCGTCGCGTCGCCCGAACCACCCGGAGGCCGTCCGTATGAGTGCCCGACCGCTGCCCCAGAGCCCGCCCGCCGAGCAGGGAGTCGACGCCTCGGGCATCACCGCGTTCCTCGACGCCGTCGAGGCCGACCCGGACATCGAACCGCACAGTCTCATGATCCTGCGCCACGGGCACCTCGTCGCCTCCGGCTGGTGGGCGCCGTACACGCCCGGGCGCCTTCAGCTCCTCTACTCGCTCAGCAAGAGCTTCACCTCCACGGCCGCCGGATTCGCCGTGACCGAGGGCCTGTTGGACCTCGACCGGCCGGTGATCTCGTACTTCCCCGAGTTCGAGGCCGAGATCACCGACCCGCGCAGCCGCGCGATGCTCGTCCGGCACGTCGCGGCCATGGCCAGCGGCCATCTCACCGAGACCTGGGGCGACGCGCTCCGGCTCGACCGGACGGAGACGGTACGCGGCTTCCTGCTGATCCCGCCGGACCGTGACCCCGGCACCGTCTTCGCGTACAACCAGTCGGCCACCTACACGCTCGCCTCGATCCTCCAGCGCGTGACCGGTCTGTCGCTGACCGCGTACCTGCGGCCCCGCCTGTTCGACCCGCTGGGCATCGGCGAGACCGCCTGGACCCGGAACCGGGCCGGCCGGGAGATCGGCTTCAGCGGACTGCACGCCGCGACCGACGCGATCGCCCGGCTCGGCCAGCTCCATCTCGACGAAGGCGTCTGGGAGGGCCGGCGGCTCCTGCCGGCCTCCTGGATCGCCGAGGCGACGCGCGCGCACGTCGCGAACGCGGACGGCACTCCCGAGGGCACCCGCTCGGACTGGCAGCAGGGCTACGGACTCCAGTTCTGGCGCGGACGGCACGGATACCGCGGGGACGGGGCGTTCGGGCAGTTCTGCGTCGTGCTGCCCGAGCACGACGCCGTGATCGCGACGACCGCGGCGACCGACCTGATGCAGGAACTCCTGGACCTGATGTGGCGTCATCTGCTGCCCGCGTTCGGGCCGGCACCCCTGAAGGACGCGAGCGAGCGCGACGAGGCGCTGAGCCGACGGCTAGGCCGGCTCGCCCTGCCGCCGGTCGAGGCCGCGGCCGAGCCCTCGGAACCCCTGGACGCCTGGTCGGGGGCCGAGTTCGTGCCCGCCGGGGGAGCCTGCGCGGCCCAGCGGTCCCTGACGGGCGTGCTCGTCGCCGGGGGAGAGCGGGGCACCCGCGTCACCCTGGTCGAGGGCGACCGGCGGCTCGAGCTGGAGATCGGGGGACCGGGCTGGAGCGTCGGTCCCGGCCCCACGCCCACGGCGGTGAGCGGTGGCTGGACCGCCCCCGGCACCCTGCGCGTCGACGTGCTCTTCCTGGAGACCCCGCACCGGCTGACCGTGGAGTGCGTCCTGCCCGGCCGCACCTTCACCGCCCGCTGGCACACGATCCCGCTGCACGCCCGCTCCCTGGACTCCCTGCGCGCCCCGTCGCGACCGGAGTCAACCGGTCCCGGGAAAACGCCACACCTCGCCACCCCTTCCGCCACGTAGAGATATCCACCACCATGCATATGCCGAGGTCCTGACGGGCGGAGGCGGGTTGTCGACCCGCGCCGCCCGCGTGCCTGCCGAGCGGAGAGAACCGACTCCGGGGTGATGCATGACGAACCTGATGTGGACGCGGAGCGTGGAGTGGCTGGCCGCGGCCGCCACGAACCCGAGGGTGTGCAAACGCCAGTGGGACCAGGGGAGCGGCGGAGTGCTCCTGGAGGCCGGGCGCTACTGGGACGTGCTGAGCGTGCCCGAGCAGCTCGGCCTGCTCGCCCTCGACATCCTGTGGTCCGACCCGCTCCGGTTACCGGGGCCGACGCTGGTCGACTGCGCGGCCCAGCGGGTGGGCTTCTTCCTGCCGCCCGACCCCGCGTGCCGGTGGGAGGGCTCGGGGCTCCGTCATCTCGGCAGGGGCTCCTGGGTCGCCGTACCGCCGCCGTACCGTTCGGCGGGACCGCTCGAGTGGATCGTGCCGCCGGACGGGACCGGCGCGCTGCACCCCGCACTCCCCCTGGAACTGGCCCTGCGCCAGGCCAACGGCACACTCGCCGTCCTGGCACCGCCGGCCGGTCAGCCGGTCCCGTAGAAGTGCGCCTGGCCTCCGCGCCACTTCACCCAGGCCGGATCGTCCAGCAGATCCTCCGCGTCAGGCAGCCCCGCCCGGCCGAGGAACTCCAGCAGATCCTCGTCCGAGAACGCCACGCCGAGGTTCTCACCCCGCGCGGTCACCTCACGGCCACTGGTATCCAGGGCCGGATGCACAACCAGAGGAGCCCGTCCGGACATACGTCCAGGATCGTCCTTCTCGCCGCGCCGCGCATCCCGGCGGACGGCGTGAAGGTGGTTCCATTCAGTTCTGAGTGCGTTTCCCGTTCCCCGGGGTGAGGAGCTTGCGATGGGTGCCACCGACCTGCCAGCGATCGAAGCGGAGCGTCAGCGGATCAAGGACGCCCATCTGATGCCGGAGAGGCCGCCGAGCACGGCCCGCGGCGTGCACCACGTGGCGCTGCTCTCCGCGGACGTGGAGCGGACCGTACGGTTCTACCAGGGTGTCCTGGGCTTCCCGCTCACCGAGATGATCGAGAACCGGGACTACAAGGGGTCGACCCACTTCTTCTTCGACCTCGGCAACGGCAACCTGCTCGCCTTCTTCGACTTCCCCGGCCTCGACGTCGGCCCCTACGCGGAGGTCCTCGGCGGGCTGCATCACCTCGCCATCTCGGTGGACCCCGCCACCTGGCGCGACCTGCGCGACCGGCTCGACGCCGCCGAGGTCGCGTACATGGAGGAGAGCGGCACCTCGATCTACTTCCGCGACCCCGACGGCGCCCGGATCGAACTGCTCGCCGATCCGCTCGGCGAGATGTACGGCAACAAGGTCCTCTGAGGCCGCGGCCACGCGGCCGGAGCCCTCGGGGTCCGGCCGCGGGACCTCAGCGCAGCAGCTCGGCCCAGTTGCCCGGAACCCGTCCGGCGGGGCCGGGCGCGGGCTGGTCGAGCGGGTGGCTCACCGGGGGAGCGAGTTCGGGACCGGCCTCGTACAGCTCCGAGGTGTCGTAGTCCCAGAACCAGTTCTCGCCCGGCTCGAAGCTCTGGATCACCGGATGCCCGGTGCCGCGCGCGTGCGCGGTGGCGTGCTTGGCCGGGGAGTCGTCGCAGCAGCCGACGTGCCCGCACTGGGCGCAGCGCCGCAGATGGAACCACCATCCGCCGACGGCGTCGCACTCGGTGCAGCCGGAGCCGCTCGGCGGTACGGACGGGTCGATTCCGTTCGGGGTGGTCATGACGGCTCCTCCGGGGATTCCGCGGCGGTGTCGGCGGCGGTCAGGGGCAGGCGCACCTGGAAGCGGGTGTCGCCCGGAACGGACTGCACCATCAGGCTGCCGTGGTGCTTGTTGGCGACGATCCGCCAGGAGATGTCCAGGCCGAGCCCGGTCCCCTCACCGACCGGTTTGGTGGTGAAGAACGGGTCGAAGATCCGGTCGCGGATCTCCTCGGGCACTCCGGGGCCCGTGTCGCGGAACTCGACGAGCACATGGTCGCCGTCGGCGGCGGTGTGCACCGTCAGCGTGCCCTCGCCGGCCATCGCGGAGGCGGCGTTGTCGATGAGGTTCGTCCACACCTGGTTCAGCTCACCCGGATAGGCGGGGATGCGGGGCAGCGTCCGGTCGTACTCCTTGACGACCTTGATGCCGGAGCCCATCTTGCCGGCGAGCATCATCAGCGTGCTGTCGAGCAGATCGTGGACGTCCGCGACCTGGTAGGGCGCGCGGTCCATCTGCGAGTACTGCTTGGCCGCGTCCACGAGATGCGAGATACGGGTGGTGGAGTCCTCGATCTCGTTCATCAGCAGCTCGGTCTCGACCGTGTAGTTGAGCCACCGGACCGCGCCTTCGAGGGTCGACCCGTCCACGGCCGCCGCGACCTGGTCCAGCCAGTCGGTGTCGAGCCCCGCCTGCACGAAGGTCGGGGCGAGCTGCCAGCCGCCCGCGATGTCGTGGTCGTCGAGCCAGTCGGCGAGCGCGTCCTCCCGGTCGGAGGCCTCCAGCGGGGTCAGCGGGGTGGCCTTGGCGACCTGTTCGGCGGTCCGCTCCTGGATCTCGACCAGCGTCTCCAGGGCGTCGCGCGCGTACGGTCCCGCGGCGATCATCCCCAGCTTCTTGCGCATGTGGGCCACCCGGTCACGCAGCGCCGAGGTGGCCCGTACGGCCGCCGCGGCCGGGTTGTTGAGCTCGTGCGTGAGCCCGGCCGACAGTGAGCCGAGGGCCAGCAGCCGCTCACGCTGCCCGACGGTGCGCTGGGCGTTCTGGCTGCCGAAGAACATGCCCTCCAGCAGATGCACGGCCATCGGGAACCAGTCCCGCAGGATGGCGGCGAACGTCGCCGCGGGCAGCACGAAGAACCGCGACGGTTCGGTGACGCGCATGGAACCCTTGTACTGGGCGTCGCCCGGGTCGCTCAGATAGGCCTGCATCGCGCCCGCGTACACCCCGCGCTGCGAGGTGCGGCTGATCTCCACGTCGTCCGCGCCGACCCGGCGCGACATCACGACCGTGCCCTCCAGGAGCACGTAGAAGCAGGTGGCCGGATCACCCTCGGTGTACACCGGCCCCGGGTCGAACTGTTCCGTCCGGCCCTCCCGGCACAGCCGGTCCAACTGGTCGGCGTCGAGCTTCTCGAACAGGAACAGCGTGCCGAGTTCCGCCGCGTCGCACGGCACCGGCCGCCCGCTCACGACTGCTCCAGATAACGGTGGACGAGCATGACGGCCATGGCTCCCTCTCCGACCGCGGACGCGACCCGCTTCGCCGACTCGGCACGGGCGTCCCCGGCCACGAACACGCCGGGCACGTTGGTCTCCAGGTGGTACGGCGGCCGGTCCAGCTCCCAGCCGCGCGGCGGCTGCCCGTCGGGTGTCATGTCGGGGCCCGCCACGATGAATCCGCGGGCGTCCCGCAGGACCGTGCCCTCCAGCCAGTCGGTGAGCGGGGCCGCGCCGATGAACACGAACATCCACTGCGCGTCGACGAGTTCGGTGTGGCCGCTCTCCACATCACGCAGCGTGAGCTGTTCCAGGTGGCCGTCGCCGTGCGCGGACTCCACGACCGTGCCGGTGCGCACCGAGATGTTCGGCGCGTCCGAGATCTGCTCGATCAGGTAGTGCGACATCGAGGCGGACAGGGAGGAGCCGCGCACCAGAATGGTGACGGACTTGGCGCCCCGGGCCAGGTACATCGCCGCCTGGCCCGCCGAGTTCGCGCCGCCGACGATGTACACGTCGTGGCCCTGGCAGGCGGCCGCCTCGGTCAGCGCCGAACCGTAGAAGACGCCGCAGCCCGTGAGCTCGGCGATGCCCGGGGCCTGGAGCTGGCGGTAGGAGACCCCGGTCGCGAGGATCACCGCGTGCGCCGAGATCGCGGAGCCGTCGGAGAAGCGGATCGTGCGCGAGGCGCCGGTGACCTCCAGACCGGTCACCTCCCGCGCGGTGAGGATCTCGGCGCCGAACTTGGCCGCCTGCCGCCGCGCCCGGTCGGTCAGCTGTCCCCCGGAGACGCCGTCGGGGAAGCCGAGGTAGTTCTCGATCCGTGAACTCTGGCCGGCCTGTCCACCGGTCGCGGACCGCTCCACGAGCACGGTGCGCAGCCCCTCGGACGCGCCGTACACGGCCGCCCCGAGCCCGGCCGGACCGCCGCCGATGACGACGAGGTCGTAGAACTCGGAGGTGGGGGTCGTGGCGAGCCCCACGTGCGCGGCGATCTCGGGGTCCTCGGGCTCGACGAGCGGTGTGCCGTCCGGGGTGACCACCAGCGGCAGCCGGTCGCCGTCCTGTCCGGCGGCGCTCAGCAGCCGCTGTCCCTCGGGGGTGTCGGAGGAGTACCAGCGGTACGGCACCTGGTTGCGGGCCAGGAACTCCCGCACGCCCGAGGAGCGGGCCGACCACCGGTGTCCGACCACCTTGCAGGCGCCCACGGGCCGGTAGTCGCTGGCCCGCCACGCGTCCAGGAGGTCGTCGACGACCGGATAGAGCTTCTCCTCCGGCGGGTCCCAGGGCTTGAGCAGATAGTGGTCGAGGTCGATCACGTTGATCGCGTCGATCGCCGCGTTGGTGTCCGCGTAGGCGGTGAGAAGCACCCGGCGGGCGCCCGGGTACACGTCGAGGGCCTGTTCCAGGAACTCGATGCCGTTCATCTGCGGCATGCGGTAGTCGGCGAGGATGACCGCCACCTGGTCGCCGCGCAGCTTCAGCTCGCGCAGGGCCTCCAGCGCGGCTTCGCCCGACTCGGCGCGCACGATCCGGTGGCCCTCGCCGTAGCGGCGCCGGAGGTCGCGGGCGACGGCCCGCGAGACTCCGGGATCGTCGTCGACGGTCAGAATGACGGTCCGCGCCGGACTGGCGGCCTGGGTCATACCTCTCCCACCCCGAGCAGGTCAGTTGCGTTCCGGCCGGGCGGACGCCCGGGGCGCCGCGGGGCCGGTACAGAGTCAATCGTATGTACGATCGGTCACCTTTGCTCGGGAAGCGGGCTATCCGCGGGGCGGCTCCAGCGCCTCCACGGGGTCCGGCAGGGGGTCGCGGACCTTCGGGAGGATGTTCGTGACGTAGTCCTTCACGGCCGCGTCCAGACCGATGTCGTGCTGGGCACGCTCGGACAGGAACCAGCGGTGTTCGAGGAGCCCGTGGTACAGCTCGGCCGGGTCCATGGAGCCGCGCAGGTCCGCCGGCACCGCCCGGACCGTCGGGCGGAACACGTCCCGCACCCAGCGGTGGGCCAGCACCTCGGGCCGGGCCGCCCGCGGACGCGCTCCGCCCCGGCCGGTGACGGTTCCGGGGGCGGCGGAGCCCGGAGCGTAGTCGTCCTGGGTGGCCATCCAGCTCTCCAGGTCGTTCAGCAGCCTGCGGGCCTGGTTCTCCTCGGTGTCGAGCCCGGTCAGCCGCAGCAGCTGGCGCTGGTGGTGGCCCGCGTCGACGACCTTGGGCACGAAGGTGACGGTGTCGCCGTTGGACGAGCTCGCGATGTGCATCTCGGCGACGTCGAATCCGAGGTCGTTGAGCCGGCGTATGCGGCGGTCGATGTAGTGGTACTTGCCCGCCGGGTAGACGGAGGTGCGGGTCAGCTCCTCCCACAGGCCCCGGTAGCGGGCGCAGATCTCCTGGCCGAACTCGATCGGGTCCACCGAGGGGTGCAGGGCGCCGGCCGCCTCCAGGTCGAGCAGCTCGCCGCTGATGTTCACCCGGGCGAGATCGAGGTCGTACTCGCGCTGGCCGTCGCTCAGCCGCTGGTGAAGTTCACCGGTCTCGGCGTCCACCAGATACGCGGCGTACGCTCCCGCGTCGCGCCGGAACAGGGTGTTGGACAGCGAGCAGTCGCCCCAGGCGAAGCCGGCCAGGTGCAGCCGCACCAACAGGACGGCCAGCGCGTCCATCAGCCGGTGCATGGTGGCCGGCCGCATGGTCGTCTCGAACATCGACCGGTACGGGAGCGAGCCGCCGAGGTGCCGGGTGATCAGGACCGACTCCAGAGGCTCGCCGGCCGCGTCCGTGCGGCCGGTGACCACGGCGAGCGGGTCGACGGCCGGTATCCCGAGCCGGTCCAGGCCCAGCAGCAGTTCGTACTCGCGCACCGCGGGCCGTTCGGCGAGTTCCTTGACGGCCACGACCTCGTCACCGGCGCGCGCGTAGCGTACGACGTGCCGGGAGATGCCGCGCGGCAGCGGCACCAGATGCTCCTCGGGCCATTCCTCCAGGGGCAGGTGCCACGGCAGTTCGAGCAGGAGCGCGGGATGCTCCGGGTTGGTCGCGCTGAACTGCAGAGCCATGGCGGGGCTGCCCTCACCTCGGGGTCGGACGCTGGTCGGGGCCCCAGCATCTACGAATGATCGTCCAGACGGAAGACGCGCCGGGCGTTGCCCGCGAGGAAGAGCGAGGTGGTCTCCTCGTCCAGTCCCAGCTCGTCGAGGTGCTCCAGGGCCCGACTCGGCTCGATCATGGGGTAGTTGGAGCCGAACAGGACCTTCCGCCGTCCCCGGCCGCGCAGATAGGCGACCAGTTCCGGGGGATAACGGCGGCTGGTGTAGGCGCTGGTGTCGATGTACACGTTGGCGTGCTTGTCGGCGACCGCGATCATCTCGGTGGTCCACGGATAGCCGATGTGCCCGCAGACGATGGTCAGTTCGGGGAAGTCGAGAGCGACCTGGTCGATGTACGGGATGGGCCGGCCGGTCTCGGAGGGACGCAGAGGTCCGGTGTGCCCGACCTGGGTGCAGAACGGGACGCCCAGTTCGGCGCAGGTGGTGTACAGCGGGTAGTAGAGCCGGTCGGTGGGCGGCAGTTGCCACAGCCACGGGATGATCCGCAGGGCCACGAAGCCCAGTTCCCCGACGGCCCGCCGGAGTTCGCGCACCGCGGCGACGGGGCGGGTGAGGTCGGCGCCCGCCACCCCGCGCAGCCGTCCGTCCGACCGGGCCACGAACGCGGCGACCTCGTCGTTGGTGATCAGGGCGCCCTGAGGTCCGTACCAGGCCGAGGCCAGACCGGTGTCCACGCCGGCCTTCGCCAGCGCGGCCAGCGTGACCTCGACCGGCAGCTCCTCATCCAGCGTCGCCATGCCGGTCCAGCGGCGCAGGGACTCGAACATCTCGTGGTTGGAGTGGCGGAGAGTGGGGTGCTGCATCCACGCGTCGACGACCGGCATGGTCCTGTGCCCTCCCTGAGGCGGTGTCTGAGCGCTTGCTCACCCCCGACCCTAGGTCGCCCACCCCTCCCTGGCCACCCACCCGCCCAAGGCCACCCGCGGTTACACGCCCACGGCGTCCACGAGCGTGGTCAGGGCCGCGGCCAGGCGCGCGAACCCGGGACCCACCGGGCCGCCCGGCTCCTTCATGTACGTGTCCCGGCGGATCTCCACCATCAGCGCGGTGACCCCCGGCTCCCGTTCGTAGTGCCGCAGGGGCACGTACGCACCCGAGAACGGGCTGTCGATCCCGACACCGCCGAGCCCGGCGAACGCCTTCTCCGCGAGCGCGACCAGCTCCGGCGGCGTGTGGAACGAGTCGGTCCCCAGGCACACCGGCGGCCGCGGCCCGTCCCCGTGCAGTTCGTAGGGCAGCCGGGCCGTCGGATACGAGTGGACGTCGATGATCACGGCCCGCCCGGTGGCGGCCAGCCGGTCGCTCACCGCGGCCGTCATCGCCTGCGTGTAGGAGTGGAAGTAGCGGTCGATCAGCGGCCGGGGATCGGCGCCCGCGGGCCGCAGCGGTGCCCGGTGCGTCGTGCGGGTGTAGACCGCGCCCATCCCGACCGCGAGCATCTCCTCGCGTTCGTCCGGGAAACGCTCGGGATCGACGACCAGCCGCGACAGCCGGTTGACGAACCGCCACGGCGTCAGCCCGGCCGCCTCGGCCGCGGCCGAGGCGAGTTCGGCGGTGTGCGCGTCGGTGATGTGGTCCAACTCGCTCTCCAGCGCCGGGTCGTCGAGGAGGATGCCCGCCCGGACCGGCGCGGGGATCTCCCGTGAGGAGTGCGGCACGTGCAGGATCACGGGCGAGTGGACCGCTCCCGGCAGGAGCGCGAAGGAGTCCGGGCCGTCCGGGGAAGCGAGGATGTCGTTCATAAGAGATCACTGTCGCAGCCGGGTACGACAACGGGCAGGACCCGACGGCCTCGCCACGTGCGGGCGGCCGCTCCGGGCACACCCGGGGATGCCACCCGCACCCGGCCGCGCCGCATGGATCAGCCGCTGCCCCCGCGGCGCGCGTAGTGCTCGATCAGCGCCTCCCGGGTCGTTTCGAGACGGTGGGCCAGGATCGCGCCGATCGTCCGCGTGAGCGCCAGCTCCAGTGTCGGATCCTGGTCGCACAGCGTCCGCACCTCGGTGGCGTCGAACTCGTAGGCACGCACCGGACTGAAGGCCTCGGCACCGAAGTCCCAGGTGTGCGGGCGGAACAGCCAGGACCAGCCGAGCAGGTCGCCGGGCCCGAGCTGGGCGACCGTGATCCGCCGGTCGGCGAGGACCCGCTGGTACAGCGAGACCGTTCCGGAGCGGACCACCCAGAAGCGGTCGGCGGTGCCTCCCTCCTCGAAGATCGGCCCGTCCGCGGGGAAGGACACCTCGCGGGCCACGCTCATCAGCCGATCGCGGTGTTCGGGGGAGAGCGCGTGCAGGAGCCGGAGAGCAGTGGGCATCGCGGACCTCCATCGGGTCGCCGCACGGCCCAGGAGGCCGGCGGCGCCTGTCGTACCGGTGGTATCCCGTCATCCTCTATTGGAGCCCGAACGGAGTAATCCGGCGCGGCGGATGCCGGCCGGGTCCGCCGTGCGGCGGTCGCGGGTGTGTGGTCCGGCGGGTCATCCGGCGTTCCGGGCCGTCACCGAGAAGCGGGCCCCGTCGGGGTCGATGATGAGCGCTTCCACCGAGCCGATGCCCTGCTGGTGCGCCGCGCCGCCGTGGGCACGCGCCGCGCGGACGCAGGCCTCCACGTCGTCGACCGCGAAGTGGATCTGCCAGTGCGGCCTGAGACTCGGGTCGGGGGCCGCGCCCAGCGCGCCGGAGTGGATCCGGGCCACCACGTCGCCGAAGCTGCGCAGGACGACCTCGTTCTCCTCGTAGTCGACCTCGCAGCAGCCCGGGACGGAGGAGGCCCAGCCCAGCACCTCGCCGTAGAAGATGGCGGCGTCGAACGCGTCACGGGTGTGCAGGCGGATGAACGAGGGCGCCGCGTTGCGCCAGCGTTCCCATCCGGAGACCAGGTCGCCCTCCCAGATCCCGAAGACCGCGCCGTCCCGGTCGGCCAGCAGCGCGGCCCTGCCCGGGGGCAGCGAGATCGGGCCCACCGCGGTCGTGCCGCCGCGCTCCTGGCTGCGCGCGACGGTCTCGTCGGCGGAGGCGACGGCGAAGAGCGCGGTCCAGGCGACCGCCGCCTTCGCCACGAAGTCGACCTCCGCGACCCCCGCGACCGGAACCCCGCCGACACTGGCGATGCGGTACTGCTCGCCCATCCGGGTGCCCGAGGCCCACCTCCAGCCCAGAACCGCGCTGTAGAAGGTCTGGGCGACCTGCAGATCGCGGGTGGTGAGACTGACCCAGCACGGCGCGCCGAAGACCGCCTTGCTGGTGACGACACCGGTGTCGAGAGTTCCGTCGCTCTTCATCGCCGCCCGTCCTGACGCGATCGGCCGACAGCGGTCTCGCGGGGTGCGGGGCCCCTCATGGGGGCTCCCCGGCGTGAACTCAGCCGTGAGAGGCCCTCCGTACCGGAAGGCCCCCGACGGCGTCAGCAGCACCTGCGGATCCGCTGTCCCATCACCAACAGCATCTCCCGCATCGGCGCCGCGCGCACCACGCGGCCGTCAGGCGCGCGGCCGCTCCAGGGTGAGGAGCAGGCCCTCCACGGCGCCGGGGCCTATGCGGCCCTTGACGTCCGCGGCCGTGATCGCCTTGAGCGCCCACCCGTCCTCGGCATGCTTGTTCAGGACCTTTTCCAGCTTGTCGCTGTCCAGAGCGTCGCCGATCAGCGATTCGCGGAACGTGACGACCTTGTATTCGAAGGTGTACGGGGTGCCCATGGTTGCGGAGCTCTCCTGCGTGTCGGTGGACATGGCCGGGCCCACCCAATCACTCTTCGCGGCCGTGGCACAGGGGCGAACCGGACCGTAGGGATACCTTTGTTGAAACTTCATGAAGTGCCGTGCCGGGGAGGCTTCCTGACGGCCGGCCGGAGAGGGGGGCCCGGCCGGGGCGTCGTAGCGTGGACGCGGGCCTGTGGGAAACCCGTGACGGCGGATTCAGGGAGCGCGATGTGCTGGAGTGCGACGGCCGATCTCGCGGCCGGTGCCGGGGTCGCCGCGGTCGGGGCGCTCTGTGTGATCCGGGCGCGACGGAGGACGGATCTCCCGCTGGCCGCGCTGCCGCTGCTGCTCGGCGCCCACCAGATCGTCGAGGCCCGGGTCTGGGACACCGGCGGCGGTACGGGCCCCGCCACCGTGGCCTGGGCGGTGATCGCCCTTCCGCTGCTGGCCGTGTGGGTGCCGGCGGGTGTGCTGTGCGCGGCGCCCAGCCGCGCCCGGCGCCGACTGCTGCTGCCGCTCGCGGCCGGTGCCGCGACCGCGGCCGCCCTCGCGCACGCCATGACCGTCCGTCCCGTCAGGGCCGAGATCCGCGGCCACACCATGGGGTACGTCGTCGACCTGCCCCGGCCCGGACTCGTCATCGCGGGCTACCTCTTCGCCACCGTCGGCGCGCTGCTGATGTCCGGCGACCGCGGACTGGTGCTGCTCGGCTTCCTGACCGGCGCGGGGGCGGTGATCTGCTGGTCGCTGTGGGAGCAGGAGTTCGTCTCCACGTGGTGCGCGTGCGCCGCGGTCGTCTCGGTGACCCTGCTGGGCTGGGTCACCTCGCGGGAGGCCGTCGCCCCACCGGAACGGGTACGCCGGACGTGAGGTGACACGTCGTACGGGATCGGGGTGATCCGGTGCGGTGCGCCAGGTCGGGGTGATCAGGTGCGTCGCGCGGGATCGGGGTGATCCGGTGCGTCGCGCGGGATCGGGGCGACCCGGCGCGATGGGCGGGGATCGCGGTGTTCCGGTGTGTTCCGGTGCGAGGCGCGGGACTGCGATGCGCGGGATCCGGGGTGATCGGGCCGGGCGCTGGACCGTCGTCGCACTCCGGCGGGGTGAGAGACCGGTGATCCGTCGCATCCCGGGTACGCGGCGAAGCGTGGATGACCTGACGAGTTCCTCATATGTGTCGGCCAGGGTCGAGGCATGATCAACCCCGCACACCGCGCTCGCGCGGCGATCGTCGCCGCCTCCTTCCTGCTCGCCGGCTGCGGCGGCATGGCCGAGAAGCACGTGCCCGGTGCCGGCGGCGCGCCCGAGCGTCACGCCGGCGCGACACGGACGCCCGCACCGACCGCCCCGGGCACGGCCGCCATGCGGCGGCTGCCGGGACTCGGCCCCAGGACCCTGGCCGCGATCCCGTCACGGACCCGGCAGGCCGTCGTGGTGACCGGCAGCGGAAGGAACTCCTCGCGGTCGACCGTGGTGCTGTACGAGCGCACAGAGGCCGGCTGGCGGGCAGGCCCGAGCCGGCCCGCGCACAACGCCCTCAAGGGCTGGACCGACCACCATCGAGCCGGTGACCTGCGTTCCCCCACCGGCGTCTTCACCCTCACGGACGCGGGCGGGCTGCGGCCCGACCCCGGCACCCGGCTCCCGTACGACCGCTCCGGCGCCTTCACCTCGCCCGGCACCGGATTCGACGGCGAGCCGTTGGCCGGATCCTTCGACTACGTGGTCGCCATCAACTACAACCGCAGGCCCGGCACCACACCCCTGGACTGGACCCGGCCGATGGGCGCGGGCCGCGGCGGGGGCATCTGGCTCCACGTCGACCACGGCGGCCCCACCCACGGATGCGTCGGCCTGCGCGAGAAGGACCTGGTGGAGCTGATGCGCGCCCTGGATCCCGCCCTGCACCCCGCGGTCGTCATGGGGGACGCCGCCTCCCTGGCACGCTGACTTCCCCAGGTCCGGGACCGGCCACCCGGACCCCCGGCCCGCGCCGGACCCGCCCGCAGTGTCCCGGGCGGATGTCAGGAAGGCGTCAGGGTGTGGGAAGCCCCTCTCACCGGCCGCGATGTGGCCGGCAGCCCCTACGATCGGCCGCGTGTGCGCATACGTGCTGGTCGCGGAGGACGACGAGATGCAGGCGGAGCTGATACGCCGTTCGCTGCTGAGCGAGGGGCATACGGCGGCCGTGGTCCACGACGGCGCGGCGGCGCTCGACGAGGTCCGGCGGCACCGGCCCGACCTCGTCGTCCTGGACCTGATGCTCCCGGTGGTCGACGGCTTCGGGGTGTGCCGGGTGCTGCGGGAGAACGACGACATCCCCGTCCTGATGCTGACCGCCCGCTCCACCGAGGACGACGTCCTGCTCGGCCTGGAACTCGGCGCGGACGACTACATGACCAAGCCGTACAGCCCGCGTGAGCTCATGGCCCGGATCCGCACGGTCCTCCGGCGCGGCGGGCGGGCGGCGGGCGACCGGCAGCCCGATCCGGTCGTCAGGGCAGGGGGGATAGTGGTGGACCCGCTGCGGCACACGGTCTCGTGCGACGGCTCGCCGGTGGACTGCACCCCCGGCGAGTACGAGATCCTGCTCGCGATGGCCGGCGAACCCGGACGGGTCTTCTCCCGGCGGCAGTTGCTGCACCACACCCGGGGCATCGACCGGGCCTCGACCGAACGGGCCATCGACGTGCACATCATGAACCTGCGCAAGAAGATCGAGGCGGACCCGCGCAGACCGGCGCGTCTGGTGACCGTGTTCGGCGTCGGGTACAAGCTCAGGGGCGAGAGGCCGTGAGTCGTGCCGTGCCGCTGCGCAAGAGCCTGCTCGTCAGGCTGCTGATCACGTCCGTGCTCATCGCCCTGTGCTCGGTCGCCGCGACCGCCTGGCTCGCGGTGCAGACCACCACCCGGGCCATCCAGGAGGAGCAGGGCCAGGTGCTCGCCGAGGACATGGACATCCTGCGGCAGCTCAGCGGCTACGCAGCCACCCACGCCGACTGGTCCGGTGTCACCGGGACCCTGCGCACGATCTCGCGGCAGACGGGCCGGCGCATCGCCCTGACCGCGGGCGACCGCACCCCCTTCGCCGACTCCGCGGCCCGCGGGACCTCCCTGCCGCCCCGGGCCGCCGCCACCGTCGACCCGCTGCGCACCGACACCTCCACCGAACCCGGAGCGCAGCTCACCGGAGTCGACCCGCGTGCCGTGGGCCCGTACCGGCTGACCACGAACGAGCGCCTGAGGGTGGCCAAGCTCGCCACGGTGCGCCAACTCTGCTTCGCCCGCAACGGCGTTCGGACCCGGGCGGAGCGGATGCCCAGCGGCCGGACGGTGTTGAAGGACGTGGACGGGACGACCGACTCCGGCTACGTGCCGACCGAATGCGCCGACGGCCTGCTCAACACCCCCACCCCGACCGAGAAGAAGGCCCTGGACGCCCTGTCGGCACTCACCCGGACCTGTCTGGACCGGCACGACGTGCACCTCGACCACTCGGTGGCGCTGCCGCTGGAGGCGGCGAGCGGAGCCGTCCCCGTCCCGTACCTGACGGGAAAGCGACCGGCCGACCAGGACGGACCCCTGGCCCGTACGGTGAACACCTGCGTCGCCGACGCCCGGCGGGTCCAGCTCGACCCCTACGTCGCGCCGGTCGCCCAGCTCTTCCTCGGCACGGGGGACAGACCCGTCCCCCGCTTCGCCATGTCGGCCGCGGGCAAGGCCAAGGTGTTCGGCGTCGCCGGACTCGTCCTCGCCATCACGGTGGCCGTGACCGTGCTGGTCGCCACCCGGCTCGTCCGTCCCCTGCGCGCGCTGACCCAGGCCGCGCGGCAACCGCCCGAGCGGCACGTACGCGTGCCCGTCACGACCCGGGACGAGACCGGCATCCTGGCGCTCGCCTTCAACGAACTGACCGAGCGCCGCGAGCGGTTGGAGGCCCAGCGCAAGGCGATGGTCAGCGACATCGCGCACGAACTGCGCACACCGCTCACCAACATCCGGGGCTGGCTGGAGGTGGCCCGCGACGGCCTCGTGGACCCCGACCCGGAACTGCTCGCCTCCCTGCACGAGGAGGCCGTGGTCCTGCAGCGCGTCATCGACGACCTCCAGGACCTCGCGGCCGCCGACGCGGGCACACTGCGGCTGCACCACGAGGAACTGCGCGCCGACGAACTGCTCGAACAGGTCGCCGCGGCGCACCGCGTCGGGGCGGAGGCCGCCGGCACACGGCTGGTGACCGAGGCGGCGGGCACACCGTGGCTGGACGCGGACCCCGTACGGATGCGGCAGGCGCTCGGCAATCTGGTGTCCAACGCGATCCGGCACACCCCGGCCGGAGGCACGGTCACCCTGTCCGCGCGGCACGAGGGGGACGAGGTCGTGTTCGCGGTGGCCGACACCGGCGGCGGTATCGCCCCGGGGGACCTGGCCAGCGTCTTCGACCGGTTCTGGCGGGCTGAGAAGTCCCGCAGCCGGCGCACCGGAGGCAGCGGCCTGGGCCTCGCCATCGTGCGTCAGCTGGCCGCCGCCCACGGCGGAACCGTCTCCGTCACCAGCGAGATCGGCACCGGCTCGGTCTTCACCCTGCGACTGCCCCGCACCCGTCATCCGGCCCCGGCCGCCGGTCCGGGCTGACCAGGAGGCGTCCGGTCACCGGAACACGTTGTCGGAGTCGTCCAGGATCGACGGATCGCCGATCATCGCCTCGCGCGGTACCCGCGTCGAGGTCTGGTACATCGCCTCGATCTCGGCCGCGTACCGCTGGGCGATCGCGTCCCGGCGCAGCTTCAGCGACGGCGTCAGCAGCCCGTTGGACATGTCGAAGGGTTCCGGGAGGACCCGGAAGACCCGGATGGACTCGGAGCGGGACACCGTGGAGTTGGCCGCCGCGACCGCGCGCCTGACCTCCTCGCGCAGCTCGTTCTCCTCGCGCGCGTCCCGGGCCGGTGTCTCCCCCTTGGCCCGGGCGGCGCGCCAGTGCGTCACGAACTCCGGGTCCAGGGTGATGAGAGCGCCCACGCAGGGCCTGTTGTCGCCCACGACGGCCGCCTGATGGATCAGCGGATGGACCCGCAGCCGTTCCTCCAGCGCCGCGGGGGCCACGCTCTTGCCCCCGCTGGTGATGATGATGTCCTTCTTGCGCCCGGTGATGGTCAGATAGCCCTCGGAGTCGACCCGGCCGATGTCCCCGGTCGCCAGCCACCCGTTGCGGAACGAGGCCGCGGTCGCCTCGGCGTCGTTGATGTATCCCTGGAACACCGAGGGCCCCCACACGAGGATCTCCCCGTCGTCGGACACCTGGATCTCCGTGCCCGGCAGGGGGCGTCCGACGGTGCCGAACTTCTCCCGTCCGACCGGCTGGGCGGTGATCCCCCCGCTGGTCTCGGTGAGTCCGTATCCGTCGTGCACGAAGATGCCGATCCCCGCGAAGAACAGGGCGAGTTCACGGTTCAGCGGGGAACCGCCGGACACCGCGCCGCAGACCCGCCCGCCGAGCGCCGCGCGCAGCCTCCTGTAGACCGTCTTCTCGTAGAGGGAGTGCTGGAGCCGCAGATCGAAACCGGGGCCCGGCCCCGTGCCGAGCCGCTGCTGCTCCTCGGCCCGGGCGAAGTCCTGGGCCGTGCGCACGGCACGCTCGAACAGCACGCCGCGGCCCGCCCGTTGGGAGGCCCGCACGAAGTTCTTGTAGATCCGCTCGAACACGGACGGGACGGCGTACAGATACGTCGGCCGGAACGACAGCATGGCCTCGGAAAGGGTCTCCTCCCGCAGGTCCGGCTCGTGACCCATCAGGATGCCGCCGCGCAGACAGATCCCCTGGATCATCAGCCCGTAGGCGTGGGAGAAGGGAAGGAAGGCGAGCACGGCCGGCTGCGTGTCCGGCGGGGCCGCCGTCTTCCGCCAGCCTTCGAGCAGCGTGTCGCACGGGCTCGCCAGGCTGCGGTGCGACAGGGCACACCCCTTGGGCTGTCCGGTCGTGCCGGAGGTGTACGCGATGACCGCGGTCGAGTCGGCCAGGACGATCCGGCGCAGCGAGTCGACCGCGGTCGCGGGTATCGCCCGGCCGCGCTCCACGAGCTGGGCCATCGCCCCGGCGTCCAACTGCCAGACGTGGCGCAGGAACGGGAGCGCGGCGCACGCCGAGCCGACCGTCATGATGCCCTGCTCGTCCTCGACGACCACGCCCACGCAGTGCGCGTCCTGAAGGATCCACGCGACCTGTTCGTGCGACGACGTCGGGTAGACCGGCACGATCTCGGCGCCCACCGACCACAGGGCATAGCTGAGCACCGTCCACTCGTACCGGGTGCGCGCCATGATGGCCACACGGTCGCCCGGCCGGATGCCGGAGCGGACGAACCCCCGTGCCACGTCGACGACTTCGTCCCACAGCTCGATCGCCGTCACCTGCACCCACTCGCCCCGCGAACCCTCGGCGCGGCGCGCGAGCTGCGGCAGATCAGGGGTGTTGAGCGCCGTTTCGCGGAGGCTGTCGGCAAGTCCCCGCTGGGTGGGCACAGTCGGGGGTGCGGAAAGGTGGGACTGATGCATTCGCCGCTCCGGAATTCTCCTCGACGCGACCTCACCCCCGGAGGCGCCGATGCCAAGGATTACTGAATGTAGCCCACTGGGGAGCGTTCCGTGTCCTAATCCGGCATGCGGCCGCCCGCCGCCCGCCGCCCGCCCCCCGCCGCCCGCCGCCCGCCGCCCGCCGCCCGCCGTCCGTCGCCGGCCGCCCGTCGTCCGGGCGCTCGCCCCGCGGCACGCCCCGTCGTTTCGCCGCGACACCGTCGGCAGGGCGTCCGGGCCCGCTCGGACGCTCCCCGGCGAGGACGGCGCAGCGCCCGTGCGCTTCATCCGTCACTCGCGCGACCGATTGACCGTTCACCCTTCCGGGAAGCGGCCCCGGGCTGACAGACTCCGTTGGTGCGCGACTTCGACATGCTCGTCATCGGATCCGGCCCGGGTGGACAGAAAGCCGCCATCGCAGCGGCGAAGCTCGGCCGTCGGGTCGCCGTCATCGACCGCCCCGACATGGTCGGCGGGGTCTCCATCCACACCGGGACCATTCCCTCCAAGACGCTGCGCGAGGCGGTCCTCTATCTCAGCGGCATCGGCCAACGGGACCTGTACGGCCAGAGCTACCGGCTCAAGGAGGACATCACCGTCGCCGATCTGACCGCTCGCACCGAGCACGTGGTCAGCCGCGAGGTGGACGTCATCCGCAGCCAGCTCTCGCGCAACCACGTGTCCCTGTTCGCCGGCATCGGCCGCTTCGTGGACGACCACACGGTCGCCCTGGTCGAGGCGAACGGCAACGAGAAGCGGCTGAGCGCCGACCACATCGTCATCGCCACGGGCACGCGTCCCGCGCGGCCCGGCACCGTCGAGTTCGACGGGCGGACGATCATGGACTCGGACAACGTCCTGAACCTGGAGCAGGTACCGCGTTCCATGGTCATCGTCGGCGCCGGCGTGATCGGCATGGAGTACGCCTCCATGTTCGCCGCCCTCGGCTCCAAGATCACGGTGGTCGAGAAGCGGCCCGGGATGCTCGACTTCTGCGACGTCGAGGTGATCGAGTCGCTGAAGTACCACCTGCGGGACCTCGCCGTCACCTTCCGGTTCGGTGAGACCGTCGCCGCCGTGGAGCGGCACGCCCGGGGCACGCTCACGGTTCTGGAGAGCGGCAAGAAGATACCCGCCGACGCGGTCATGTACTCGGCCGGACGGCAGGGCCTCACCGACGAACTCGACCTCGGCAAAGCGGGGTTGTCCGCCGATCCGCGCGGACGGATCAAGGTCGACGAGCACTACCGCACCGAGGTGCCGCACATCTACGCCGTCGGTGACGTCATCGGCTTCCCCGCGCTGGCGGCCACGTCGATGGAACAGGGCCGTACGGCGGCGTACCACGCCTGCGGTGAGCCGGTGAACCGGATGCACGACCTCCAGCCGATCGGCATCTACACCATCCCGGAGATCAGCTTCATCGGCCGGACCGAGGACCAGCTCACCGAGGACTGCGTGCCGTTCGAGGTGGGCATATCCCGCTACCGCGAGCTGGCCCGGGGGCAGATCATCGGGGACTCGCACGGCATGCTGAAGCTCCTCGTCTCGCCCGAGGACCGCAAGCTCCTCGGCGTCCACTGCTTCGGCACGGGCGCGACGGAGCTCATCCACATCGGCCAGTCGGTCATGGGCTGCGGCGGAACGGTCGACTATCTGGTCGACGCCGTCTTCAACTACCCGACCCTCGCCGAGTCCTACAAGGTCGCCGCACTGGACGCGACCAACAAGATCCGCCAGATCGACCGCCTCAGGGACTGAACCACCGTACGGGACTTCGCGAAGGTACTGCGCGACACGGTCCCGGCATGGCACCGTGGACCCAGGGTCTGGCCCGTCGCTCCCCCCGTGGTGACGGGTCAGACCTCTTTGCCGTCCGGCAGGAAAGCCACCGGTCCCGGAACTATCGTGAAGAGCGGCCGGTCCGTGCCGGAGCCCCGGGGAACCGGCGGGACCGACTCGACGGCGGCCCTGTGCCGTCCCGACGAGGAGGAGCCGGATGAACGCCACGATGCGCGCGGTACGCGGTCATCGGCGGGGCGGTCCCGAGGAACTGATCTACGAGGACGCGCCGAGGCCGGTCCCCGGTCACGGCGACGTGCTCGTCGAGGTGCGGGCGGCCTCCGTCACGCCGGGCGAGCTGAGCTGGGACGCGACCTGGACCGACGACTTCGCCGACGGCGACCCGCGCCTGCCGGTCGTGCCGTCCAAGGAGGTCTCCGGGATCGTGGCCGAGCTCGGCCACGGGGTCACGGACCTGCGGCCGGGCAAGGCCGTCTACGGCCTGATCCCCTTCACCCGGGACGGAGCCGCGGCCGAGTACGTGACCGTTCCCGCGGCGGTGCTCGCCGCGAAGCCGGGGTCGCTCGACCACGAGCGGACGGCCGCGCTGCCGCTCGCGGGCCTCACCGCGTGGCAGGGTCTGGTCGACCACGCGGGCGTCACGGCCGGAGCGCGCGTGCTGGTGCACGGCGGCGCCGGCGGCGTGGGCTCGCTCGCGGTGCAGGTCGCGGCCGCGCTGGGGGCCGAGGTGACGGCCACCGCCTCGGCCGGGGACGCGGACTTCGTACGGGGCCTGGGCGCGGACGAAGTGATCGACTACGCCGGACAGCGCTTCGAGGACGAGGTGAAGGACGCGGACGTCGTCTTCGACACCGTCGGCGGCGACACCCAGGACCGGTCCTGGGCGGTGCTGCGTCCGGGCGGAATCCTGGTCAGCGTCGCCGAGCCGCCCACGCCGCCGGCGGGGACGGACGCCCGCGCGGTGTTCTTCGTGGTCGAGCCGGACCGCGCCGGTCTCGAGGAGCTGACGGCACTCGTCGAGGCGGGCCGGCTGATCCCGCAGGTCGACCGGATCCTGCCCCTGGAGAGCGCCCCGGGGGCCTACGCGGCCCTCGAACGCGAGCACCGGCGGGGCAAGATCGTCCTGCGGGTGTCCTAGCGGGGCCCGGGGCCCCGGGCCCCGTCCCGATGACGTCGCAGGGCCGGGCGCCGCATCGCCGTGCCGTTCGGTCCGTGGGGGCCGTCACACGTGACAGCGAGGGTGAACAAGCGCTTAGATAGTGCGTCCGACCTCGTTCGCGCGTGCTGGAGGCCCCGTTGCTGTTCACATCCGTCGACGACGTCTCCGCACGCCTCGCCGACACGGGCTATCTGGCGTCGCCCGCCGTCGCCACCACGGTCTTCCTGGCCGACCGGCTCGGCAAACCCCTCCTGGTGGAGGGCCCCGCGGGCGTCGGCAAGACCGAACTCGCGAAGGCCGTCGCCCAGGTCGCCGGGGCCCGGCTCGTCCGCCTCCAGTGCTACGAGGGCGTCGACGAGTCACGGGCGCTGTACGAGTGGAACCACGCCAAGCAGCTGCTGCGCATCACCGCGGGCCGGGACGAGACGTGGGACGAGACGCGCACGGACATCTTCTCCGAGGAGTTCCTGCTCCCGCGCCCGCTGCTGACCGCCATCCGCGGCGACGACCCCAAGGTCCTGCTCATCGACGAGACCGACAAGGCCGACATCGAGGTCGAGGGCCTGCTGCTCGAAGTGCTCAGCGACTTCCAGGTCACCGTCCCCGAACTGGGCACGATCACGGCCACCAGCCGCCCCTTCGTGGTGCTCACCTCGAACGCGAGCCGCGAACTGTCCGAGGCCCTGCGCCGCCGTTGCCTCTTCCTCCACATCGGCTTCCCCGACGAGGAGCTGGAGCGCCGGATCGTGACGCTGAAGGTGCCCGGACTCGACCAGGCGCTCACCGAGTCCGTCGTACGGGTCGTCGGGGCGCTGCGGGAGATGGACCTGCGGAAGGTCCCCTCCGTCGCCGAGACCATCGACTGGGCCCGCACCCTGCTCGCGCTGGGCGCCACGACGCTCGACGAGAACGTCGTACGCGACAGCCTCGGCGTGATCCTCAAGCACCAGGACGACGTACTGAAGGCGACGGCCAAGCTCGACCTGGGCGCCGTGTGAGCGCCGCCGCGCCGGTGGACGGTGTCGCGGACCGGCTGACCGGACTCGTCGGCGCACTGCGCTCGCACGGCGTGCGGATCGGCACCGGTGAGACCGTGGACGCGGCCAGGGCCGTGGCGGCGCTGGGCTTCGCGGACCGTGACCGGCTGCGCGAGGGGCTGGCGGCCACCCTCCTCCACAACCCGGGACAGCGCCGGGTGTTCGACCCCGTCTTCGACGTGTACTTCCCGCGGGGCGTGGGCGGGCCGGACGGCTCGGCGCCCGCGGACCGGGACGACCTGCGCGCGCGCCTGGCCGACGCCCTGGCCGCCGACGACCAGGCCCTCATGGGCCGATTGGCGATCGAGGCCGTCGACGGTTTCGGCGGCTACGGCGGTACGACGGCGACGGACGGCTGGTCGTCGTACCAGACCCTCGACCGGCTGCGACCGCAGACGCTGCTGGCCCGTGTGCGCGACACCGTCCGGGCGCGGGGCGGCGGGGCGGGGTTCACCGACCGGCTGCTCGAGGACGAGATACGCCGGCGCATCGAGGTGTTCCGCCGGCAGGTCGCGACGGAGGCGCGCCGCCGGATCGCCGAGCGGCGCGACCGGGACGAGATCGCCCGGCGCGCGGTGGCCCCCACCGCCGACCGCGTCGACTTCCTGTTCGCCGGCCGGGACCGGCTCGCCGAACTGCGCAAGGCCGTGCAGCCGTTGGCCCGCAAACTGGCCACGCGTCTCGCCGCGCGCCGCCGCCGCGCGCACCGCGGCACCATCGACCTGCGGCGCACCCTGCGTGGATCACTGTCCACGGGCGGGGTGCCGATGCGCCCCGTGCTGCGCAGGCGCCGCCCCGTGCGGCCCGAACTGGTGCTGCTGTGCGACGTGTCGGGGTCGGTGTCGGGCTTCTCGGACTTCACGATGCTGCTCGTCCAGGCGCTGCACGACCAGTTCAGCAAGGTGCGGGTGTTCGCCTTCGTCAACCGGGTCGACGAGGTGACCGGTCTGATCGGGCCGGGCGCCGCCGACCCCGAGGGGCTGAGCGCCCGGATCCGCGGGGAGGCGGCGATCACGGGCTGGCACGGCAGCAGCGACTACGGTGTCGCCCTCGGCGAGTTCGCCGAGCGGTACACCGGCGCGGTCGGCTCCCGGACGACCGTCTTCGTCCTCGGTGACGCCCGCACGAACAACAGCGACCCCAACCTGCCCGCCGTGCGGCAGCTCACCCGGCAGGCCCGCCGGCTGTACTGGCTGAACCCCGAGGCGCGCTCGCAGTGGGGGACGGGCGACTCGGCCGCCCTCGCCTACGCCGACCTCGTGGAGATGCACGAGTGCCGCAACGCCCAGCAGCTCAGCGCGCTGATCGGCCGCCTGCTGCCCGTCTGAACCGCCCGCGGGCGCGCGGGTCTTCGGCCGTCAGCGCGCCAGGAGCCTGCGCAGCCAGGCCATCCGGGCGGCGCGGGCGGCCCGGGCGAGCACGGTGTGCGGGGCGAAGGCGTCGAAGCCGTGGAAGCCGCCGGGCCACACGTGCAGCTCGGCCACTCCGCCCGCCTGCCAGATCCGCGACGCGTAGTCGACGACCTCGTCCCGGAAGGTCTCCGCGGAGCCGACGTCGAGGAAGGCCGGAGGCAGCCCGGACAGGTCCGCGGCACGCGCCGGGGCGGCGTAGGCGGGCACGTCCGGTCCGCCGCGCGCCGCGCCGAGGACTGCCGTCCACGCGGTCTCGTTGGCCGTACGGTCCCAGGCGCCGACGCCCGCCATCTGGTGTGCGGACGGCGTGTCGTTGCGGTCGTCGAGCATCGGATACATCAGGACCTGCCCGAGCGGCCGCGGTCCTTCCCGGTCCCGGGCGAGCAGGGTGAGCGCCGCGGTGAGGCCACCGCCCGCGCTGGCGCCCGCGACGACGATCCGCTCCGGATCACCGCCGAGTTCCCCGGCGTGCCGGGCCGTCCACAGCAGACCGGCGTAGACGTCCTCCACCCCGGCCGGATACGGGTGTTCGGGTGCCAGCCGGTACTCCACGGACACCACGACCGCGTCCAGCTCCTTCGCCCACTCCAGGACGACCTCCACCCCGGCCCGGTTGTCGCCGAGGACCATTCCGCCGCCGTGGGAGTGGTAGATCACCGGGCGCGGTCCGTGCCGGGGCGGAGCCAGGGGCCGGATGACGAACAGTGAGACGTCGGGGGCGTCCCGCGGCCCCGGTACCGTCAGCTCCGTGGTGGTGAAGGCGCCGCCGCCGGTGAGGTCGTACGCGGGTGCGGCGGGCCGCAGCTCGCGCAGGGCGGCGATGTCCGCGAGGCTCGGCCCGGAGGGCTCGGACGGTCCGACCGCCGCGAGGGCGGCGTCCAGCTCGGGGTCGAACGGTGGCGGTACCAACAGCATGACGTCTCCTCGCGCCGAGCCCGGCGGCTCCCGGATCCCATGATCGGGTGCCGTGCTCCCGGACCGGGAGCCGCCGTACGGCGGAAACCTGCCCCCGACCCGGCCCGCCATGCGCCTCGCGGTGACGCCCGAAGGCGTCACCGCGAGGGACCGGAGAGCGGCGGGCCGGGCAGGACCCGTCAGCCCAGGATGCGGTGGGTCGTCCAGAACGACGTCAGGTCCGTGGTCGTCGCGGCCTGGGCGGCCGCCTTGAACTCGGCCGTGGTCGAGACGCCGTACCAGTGCGAACTGGCGTAGCTCTTCAGCAGGTTGGCCATGGCGGTGTCGCCGAGCACGCGCCGCAGGTCGTGCAGGGCGCACTTGCCGTAGCCGTACACGACGGTGGAGTAGCGGGACGAGTGCGCGTCCCAGTAGGCCATCGAGTTGGTGATGTTCTCCGCGCTCGACGCCCAGGAGACGCTGCTCCAGCAGCTCGTGCCGGTCTTGCCCTGCGCCAGGTCGGTGGCGTAGTCCGTGAACGACTCGTCGAGCCACGGGCTGGTGTACTCGTCGTCGCCGACGATCCCGTAGAACCACTGGTGGGCGATCTCGTGGGTGAGCGCCGTGGTGCTGACCAGGTCGAGGACGAAGCCGGGGTACTCCATGCCGCCGAACCAGTAGTTGTTGTCGATCACCGCGTCCAGTTCGCCGTACGGGTACGCGCCGAAGCGGGCGGCGTGGGCGTCCACCGCGGACTTGGCGGTGGAGAGCATCGACTGCGCGTCGGAGGAGCTGATGCCCGAGACGGAGTAGATGTTGATCGCGGTGCCGGCGGTGGAGGTGCCGGAGATCTTGGTGAACGGCCCGGCGGCCCAGGCGAAGTCACGGACCTTGGAGGCCGTGGCCGTGGTGACCGTACGGCCGCTCGAACCCGCGGTGTCGACGGAGGTGCCGGTGGCCGGGACCAGGAGGCTCGTCGGGTGGTCGAGGGTCACCTTGAAGTCGGCGGCCAGGGAGTAGAAGGACTCGCCGTTGTTCGTGTACGGGTCCAGATGCCAGCCGGCGCCGTCCTTGACCGCGAGCACGGGCAGCGCGTTGCCGATGTTGACGAAAGCGCCGTCGTAGCCGAAGCGGTCGGCGCCGCTCGGCACGGTGATGGCCAGGTCGAAGCCGATCGTCGCGCTCTGGCCCTGCGCCAGCGGTGAGGCCAGGCTGATCTGGAGCGCCGTGCAGCTCACCGAGAGGGAACCGGCCGTGCCGCCGGTGACGTTGCTGACGACGATGGGCATCGCGGAGCAGGTGCCGTGGTAGTTGTCCCACAGCCTCAGGTACACCTCGCTGAGCGCGGTGGAGGAGGCGTTGGTGAAGGTCACGCTCTCGTGACCGGTCCAGCCCTTGCCGGTCGAGTTGCTGGTCAGGCTGACCGTGTACCCAGGGGCGGCGGGTGTACGGGTGGAGTCGGCCGGCGGGGTCGTGTCGCCCGAGGTGTTGAGGGCGATGTCGTCGAGGACGAAGCTCGTCTGGAGGCTGGAGTCCTCCGTGCCGGTGAAGGCGAGGGTGACGGTCTGGCCCGCGAAGGCCGAGACGTCGAAGGTCTTCTGGGCGTATCCCGAGGCCTTGTTGAGGTTCGAGTACGTCGCCAGGGTCGTACTGCCGATCTTCGCCGTCAGCTTGTCGTAGGCCGTCGACGACGTCGTCTCGGTCGTGTCGATGTGCAGCCAGAACGTGAGACTGGCGCTGCTGCACCCGGACGGGATCGTGACGCTCTGCGAGAGCGTGTCCGTGTGGGTGCTGCCCACGCCGTCCAGCCAGGCGAAGGTGGTGCCGCCGTGGGCACTCTGGCCGGTGCGGCTGGTGATCACGGAGGTCGAGGACTGGGTCCAGGGTGAAGTACCGCTCTCGAAGCCGCCGTTGGTCACGACCTGGGCGGGCGTGCAGGCCGCCGCGGCGGCCGGTGCGGTGCTCGTCTCGGCGACGGCGGGGGTGCCGGGGAGCGAGACGGCGGCCAGGGCGGCGACGGTGATGACGCGCGCCGCCAGGGCCTTGAGGGGGGTCGGTCTCACACGAAACTCCTTTGAGGCGGCCGGGATTCCGGCCTGCTCGGTGGCCGCCCGGGACGACTGGGGTGCGTCGCGGGGTGGCCGCGATCCGCGCACGGGTGCGCGCGGTCGCCTGGTGAGATTTCCGTACCGTCACCCTGGGGTCAGGGCGACGGCACCGGAAAGCCTCGCAGATTTGACCTAGACATGCCATCAATGCGCGGCAAAGGAGAGGGCGCGGGCCGCCGGGAACGCGGGCCCGTCAGGAACCCGGCCGGCACAGGGCGGGTGTCAACCGCGACCAGGGGTTGGGGAGTTCACCGGTCACCGGTCCGGCCACCGCCGCACCGCGATCGCGCGCGGTGCGGACGGCCAGCGGGACCAGCACCTCGGGGACGCCGTAGACCAGATGACAGAACAGCTCCGGCGGGTGCCGCAGGGTCCACGCCGGTCTGCTGAACGCCGACACGTAGGTGGACCAGTGGCCCTCGAACGTGACGAGCAGATCGGCGCAGCGGGCGTACCCCGGCGCCGGATGGACCCCCATGTTCAGCACGACCGGGGCCGAGCCGGTCCGGCGCAGCTCCCGCACCAGCCTCCGGCAGTCGGGCAGCGCCTCCGCGGTGGGCGCCACCCGGTCCAGGAAGCACCCCTGCGTCCCGTACCAGTCCCGGTGCCGCAGGACCTCGTCCGCGACGAGATCCGGATCGCGCGCGCCGTAGTCGGTGTCGACATAGCCGAGCAGCCGGGCACCGGCCGAACTCAGCGCGTCCGCCGCCGCGGCGAACGCGGGATCCGGGCCCCGGCCGGGCCCGTCGGCCGGGTTGATGACGACCCCGTACGTCCGGTCGGCCGCCGCGATCAGCCGGTGCCAGGCGCCCGGGTCCTGTGCCGGGTGGACGTACAGCGGAATCAGCAGGCTCATGCAGTGCGGTCGCCTTCGGCCCGCGGGAGGGGACCGGGCCCGCTCGTGGCCGTCCAGAGCGCGGCCAGCGAGTCGTCGAGCGTCAGCGTCGGCCGCCAGCCGAGCGCGTCGCCCGCCGCGGTGATGTCGGAACACTGCCACGACACCTCGCCCGAGCGGGCGGAACCGCCGCCGTTCTCCTCGATGCGCCCCCGGAACCCGGCGACGCGCGCCAGCCCGCCGACCAGGTCGCGCACCGGGACCGCCTTGCCGCCGCCGATGTTGAGGACCCGCGGCAGTGTCGTGGGGGCCGTCGCCGCGGCGGCGGCCGCCCGTGCCACATCGCGTACGTCCACGAAGTCGCGGTACGCGGAGAGGTCGCCCAGCCGCACGACCGCGTCCGGGTCGGGTCCGGCCTCGCGGAGCAGCCCCGCGATCCGGCCCGGCAGCCCCGTGGACGGCGCCCCCGGGCCCACCGGATTGCCGACCCGCAGCACCACCGCGTCGAGGCCGGAGGTGGTGACGGTGACCGTGCCCGCGAGCTTGGTCGCCCCGTACGGGGTGAGGGGGCAGGTGGCCGCGGACTCGGCCACGGCGGTGTCCCGTACGCCGGGACCGTACTCGGCGGCCGAACCCAGATGGACCAGCCGGGCGGTCGGCGCCGCCTCGCGCAGTGCGGCGCAAAGGGCCGCGGGGCCACGGGAATTGACCTCGGAGAGGGTCACGGCGTCGCCGCCGGTCGCGCCGGCGCAGTTGACGACGGCGTCGGGCGCGGCCGCGGCCAGGGCCGGGACCAGCCGTTCCCGGCGGTCGGTGGCCAGGTCGATGCCGAACTCCGCGGCGGGCGAGCGCCCGCCGCCCAGCACCCGCACACCCGGAAGGGTGCGCAGGTGCTCGGCGACATGGCCGCCCAGATAGCCGGTGAAGCCCAGGACGAGAATGCGCATGCGGTGGTCAGGCTCCCTTGAGCAACAGCGACTTGCGGGTGGTGAACTCGGCGTTGGCCCGGTCGTAGTCGTCCGGGCGGCCGATGTCGAGCCAGTACCCGTCGAACGCGTAGGCGTGCGGCTCGCTGCCGCTGCGCAGCAGGTCGAGGACGAGCTCGTCGAAGCCCAGCGGCAGCCCCGGGGTGTAGCCCTCGAGCGTGGAGCGCGACAGGCCGTACACGCCCATGGAGACGCGGTAGTCCATGCTCGGCTTCTCGGTGAAGGCGACCACCTTGCGGTCGTCGGTGGTCAGCACGCCGAAGTCGATGCGCACCTTGCGCGCGTACGTCGCGATGGTCAGCGGCGCGCCCGAACCGCGGTGCCGCAGCAGGAGGTCGCCGAAGTCGAGATCGGTGAGCACGTCGCCGTTCATCACCAGGAACGACTCGGGCAGCCGGTCGCGCATGGTGAGCAGCGGGCCCATGGTGCCGAGCGGGCTCTCCTCGGTGGAGTAGTCGATGGCCAGGCCCCACTGCGAGCCGTCGCCGACGTAGGCGCGGATGATCTCGCCCAGGTGGCCCACGGCGATGGTGCAGCTGGAGAAGCCGGACGAGGCGAGCTGGCGGAGCACGATCTCCAGGATGGCGTGCTGGTCGCCGATGGGGACGAGAGGTTTGGGCAGGGCGGTGGTGTAGGGCCGCAGCCGAACGCCCTTGCCTCCCGCCAGAATCACTGCGTGCATGGGGTGCTTTCCTTCGTGGGACGTGCCGAACGGGGTCAGATGTTGTAGATGCCGGTCTTGTAGCGGGCCAGGTTCGCCGGCTCGCGGAAGAACTCGACGGTCCGCGCGAGCCCTTGCTCCAGGTCGTGGGCGGGGCTCCAGCCGGTCGCCCCGGTCAGCCGGGTCGCGTCGGCGACCAGCCGCATCACCTCGGAGTTGGCCGGCCTGATGCGGCCGGAGTCCTCGCGCACGTCGAGGGCGGTGTCCATCACCTTGCCGATCAGCGCCACCAGGTCGCCCACCGAGATCTCCCCGCCCGTACCGGCGTTGAAGGTCCTGCCCACGACCCGGTCCGCGGGGGCCGTGCCCACCGAAAGGAACGCCTGCGCGGTGTCCTTCACGAAGGTGAAGTCGCGGGTGGGCCGCAGATCGCCGAGCGTGATGGTGCGTTCGCCGGCGGCCACCTGACCGATGACGGTGGGGATGACCGCGCGCATCGACTGGCGCGGGCCGAAGGTGTTGAACGGCCGCAGTGTCACCACCGGCGTGCCGAAACTGGCGTGGTAGCTGTCGGCCAGCCGGTCCGCGCCCGCCTTCGAAGCGGCGTACGGGGACTGGGTGTTGATGGGGTGGTCCTCGGTGATCGGCACGGTCCGCGCGGTGCCGTACGTCTCGCTCGTGGAGGTGTGCACGAGCCGCGGTGTGCCGAGCGCGCGCACCGCCTCCAGCACGTTGAGGGTGCCGGTGACGTTGGTGTCCACATAGCTGTGCGGTGCCTGGTAGGAGTACGGGATCGCGATGAGGGCGGCCAAGTGGTAGACGCAGTCGGCGCCTTCGGCCAGGCCGCGCACCGAACCCGGATCCCGGACATCGCCCAGCACGATGTCCACCTGGTCCAGGACATCGGGGTGCAGGGTCTCCAGCCAGCCGTACGAGGAGAAGGAGTTGTACTGCGCCATGGCCCTCACCCGGTGTCCGGAGGCGACCAGCGCCTCGGTGAGGTGGGAGCCGATGAAACCCTCGGCCCCGGTGACGGCGGCGAGCGGTTGGGTGGTCAACTCGTTGTTCCTTCCGGTTGGTTGTTCGTGTGACGGTTGATGCGGACGAAGGCACGGCGGCCCTCCGGATCGGTCCGGACGGGCTGTGCGGGACGGTTCAGGCGTGCGGGGCCGGCCGCCCCAGCAGCCGTACGGCACAGACCGCCAGACACAGGCAGGCCGCACCGCAGGACAGGGTCAGCACCTGGGCGCCCGGCAGGGAGCGGAGCAGGACGGCCGAGGCCGCACCGCAGGCCGCCGCCAGACAGACCACGGCCGGCTGCCAGGCGGCCCCGAACGCCTGGAGCAGCAGCGCGGTCCACAGCGTGGCCGCGAGCAGCAGCAGCGGGGCCGGCTCCGAGCCCGTGAGCAGGGCGGCGGGCAGCAGCGGGAGCACGTAGAGCAGCAGACAGAGGGAGAGGACGCCGGACGAACGCAGCAGGAAGGCGGCGGGCGTCGCGGTCGCCCGCAGGACCGACACCGACATCCCCCGGTACCGGTACAGCAGCCACTCCGCCGGCCCCATGCTCACGGTCAGCACGACCACGGCCAACGGATGCTGCCGGCCCTCCAGCAGCACCAGCACCCCGGCGGCCAGCCCGAACACGCCGTACGGCAGTGACCGCAGCAGCGATGGACGGGCCGCGTCCGGGACCGGGGAGGCGGCGAGCGCGGTCCGCAGCGCCCGGCCGGCCGCCGCGAGAGCGCCGAGCACGGACAGCAGCGCCAGGCCGATCCGCGGCAGGGCCCCGGGGTCCCACCAGGGCAGCGCCGCCGCGCCGGCGATCAGCGGGGTGAGCGCGGCCAGCAGCGGCCTCTCCCCGCCGAGGACGAGCAGCACCCCGGCCGCCGCGAGATACGCCGACTGGGCCGCGGCGACCCCGATCGCGGTGCCGGACCCGGCGGTCAGCGCCCCGGCCCCCGTCGCGGCGAGCGCGCCGAGCGGCGCCCCCGTGAGCAGGGTCCGGCCCGCTTCCCCGCGGCCGGTGGCCATCCGTACGTAGGCGCGGTGTCCGAGAGCCTGGCCCCAGGCCCAGGAGACGAGCCCGGCCACCACCAGGACGCGGAGATCACGGCCCGCGTGCCACAGCGGCGCGGTCAGCAGGTAGCCGAGCCCCGGCAGAGCGAACAGCGCCCCGCGCAGGGCGCAGCGCACATGGTCCGGACGCCAGGGGTCGGCGGGCCGCGGTGGCTCCGGAAAGGCGCGCGGCACCCGCTCGTACAGCGCGGAGGCGAGGGAGAAGAGATTCGGATGCCCGTACCGCTCCTGGATCACCTCGGCGGTCAGCCCCTCCGACTCCAGCAGGGCCGCCACCTCGTACGGGTGGACCGCGGGACCGATGCCGTCCGCCAGTTCGGCGGCGAGCCGGTCGACCGCGTCCCGGTCCGCACCCGGTCCGGGACCGGACCGGGCGGGCGTGCGGGCGTCGGCGAGCCGCAGGGACAGCGTGTCGCCGCCGGTGCCGCCCGGTTCCAGCGCCATCGGTCCGCTCATCCGGCCAGGCTCCTCGATCTGGACGCGGCCACCCGGCCGACCGGTACCGCGTGCGGGGCGTCGGCCCGCGCGGGAACGCGCGGTACGGCCCGGCCGAGCGCCGACAGTTCGAGGTAGATGGTCCGGAACGTGTCGACCGTCTGCCGCAGCGTGAACTGCTCGATGACACGCAGCCTGGCCGCCTCGCCCATCGAGGCGCGCCGCCCGGCGTCGCCGAGCAGTTCGAGGGCGGCGGCGGCCATGGCGGCGGGATCGCGGGGCGGGACGACGAGACCGCTGTCGCCGACGGCCTCGCGCACCCCGCCCACGTCCGTGGAGACGGTCGCCCGCCCGCACGACATGGCCTCGATCAGGGTGAACGGGAAGCCCTCGCTGATGCTGGAGAGCATCACGACACTGCCCGCCGCGTAGGCGTCCTTGATGTCGTCCACGCGGCCCTCGAAGGTGACCGCTTCCGCCTGTCCCAGCTCACCGGCCAGCGCCTCGCACCGCTCGCGGTAGGCCTCTCCGCCGCGCGGAGTGCCGCCGAACAACCGGAGCCGCGCGTCCGGGAGTTGGGTCCGTACGAGCGCGAACGCCCGGATCAGGGTCTCCAGGTCCTTGATGGGGTCGACGCGCCCGGCCCAGCTCAGTGTCGGCCGCTCCGGCTCCGGACCGGCGGGCGGGAAGGCGGCCGGGTCCACGCCGTTGTAGACGGTACGGATCGACTCGGGCGCGGCGCCGCCCTGCTCCTCCCACAGCCGGTTGTAGCGGTTGCCCGGGGTGATCAGGGCCGCGCGCCGGTACGTCTCCTCGGCGAGCAGCCGGAAGAAGCCCAGCACGAGCGCCTTGACCGGCCAGCGGTAGGGGGCCGTGCGGTAGCCGAGGTAGCGCTCGCGCAGATAGACACCGTGCTCGGTCAACAGCAGCGGGACGCCGTGCCGTTCGAGCGCGGCCAGTCCCGGCAGTACGGCGACGCCTCCGCTGACCGCGTGCGCCACCCCGTGCTCGGGCAGCGGCGCGGTGAGCGGGCGCAGCGCGTGTTCCAGCAGTGCGGTCGCGGTGATGGCGTCGTGCAGGGTCGGCCGGGCCTCGCGGACGGCCAGACCCGGGCGGTTCCACACCCCGGTCAGGACACCGATCGCCCGGTCGCCGCGCAGGAAGGGACTCAGCGTCCCGGCCGCCGCGGCCCCGGCCATCGCGTGCAGCGCGGGGGCGAACCCGTCCTCGGCGCACGGATCGAGCAGAGCGGTCAGGAACTGCTCGTAGGCGTCGGCGAGTTGCCTGCGCCGCCGGCCGCGCGGAGGGCGGCCGGCGGGCGCGGTTCCCCACAGGGGGACGGCGACGACGTCCGCGACCTGTGCGGGAACGTCCCACACGATCGGTTCACGTCCGGTGCCGGTCACGGCGATGACGTCGAAGTCGAAGTCGGGCATGCCGTCGACGAGTTGGTCGCACCAGACACTGACGCCGCCGTGACTGTGCGGGTAGGTGCCTTCGGTGAGAAGGGTGACGCGCGTCGTGCCGATGCCGCGCGCGCCGCGGGGAACGTGCATGGTTGTGCTCCACGGCCGAGGTTGGGGTGGTCGGGCCCGTCCCGTCCGCGAAGGCGCGGACGGGATCTTCGGTCGGTGCGCGGCTCAGTCGTCCGGGCTGCAGGCGGCCCGCTCGGGCAGGCCCGTCGGCCGGTCGTCGCTGACGGGTACCTGCGCGGTGTTCGCGTGCGTCGTTCCGGCCGGCGGGCCGGACGAGGCGATGAGCGCGCCGGCCGTGGGCGCGGTCGCGCGAATGGTCCGCTTCATGCGGTGAAGTCCCCTCCCCGGGCAGGGGTGAGTGCTGCTCCCGTGGAGCCGGTCACCCCCTGGCGCGACGCCACAGCCCCCCTCAGACGTGGTCGTCGACGCGTTCGTCGCGTCACATAGTGGTCTGTCTGTGGAGCTTTCGTGTGCTTGCCGCGAGACATGACGAAAAAGCACGTCAACCGAACGGGTGGCCATCGAGCACCACGTCGACGGGGCGGTCATCACTGTGAGCTTCCGGGCAATTACCTAGTGAAACGTTACTGTGCCTGCCCGGAAAGGGGTCCTCGGCATTCGGAACGTCGCGGTCCGCCCCGTCCGGGCGCCAGTGGCCGCCGGCGCGACGACTTCCGGCTGAATCGTCGGTTTCAGGCCACCGCGAACCGGGTCTGTGAAGAATCCGTGTGCCGGGGGTGTCAGCGGCCCGGAAGGGGACACCCGTCGATCTTCAGCGGAAAGCAAGAGTGGGAGGACTTCTTCGTGAACGAGAACCTTTGGGGCTACGCCCCTACCAGCGGGCACACGCCCGACGCCGACCTGTCCGGCTACCGGGTGGAGGCCTCCGACGGCCACATCGGCAAGGTCGACAAGCACTCCGACGTCGTCGGTTCTCAGTACATCGTCGTCGACACCGGCATCTGGATCTTCGGCAAGGAGGTCCTGCTGCCCGCCGGAACGATCACGTCGATCAGCCACGAGGACAGGACGGTCCACGTCGCCCGGACCAAGGACGAGATCAAGGCGGCACCGGAGTTCGACAAGGAGAAGCATCTCGGAGACCCGCACTACCGCGACCAGCTCGGCGGCCACTACGGCTCCGGTCACTGACGCCGTACATACAGGGGACCCCGGCTGGACGGGGGAGACCAGCCGGGGCCGCTTACCTGGTGTGCGGAGGCCGCTCCGCGTCACATAGGGGCCAACATCCGGCCATGCCGATCTATTCCAGCCAGGGCGTCTCCCCGTCCCGGAATCCCGGAATCGGGCATCCCGAAGACCGGAGCCCGTAGCCCCGGAGCCCGTCCCCCGAACCTCGCGCCGCGTCGCGCGACGGCCTCCTCCGGACGCGGGGGCGATCACCGGCGTGGCCCCGCATCCGACCGGCGGGCCCGGCGGGAAGATCGGTTCAGGAGGGCGCGTGCGACGGCGCGGGGCCGCCGTCCTGTGCCCGGACCACCCCGCCGCGCCACCCGGCGCGCGGACGGACCGGCTGCTCGGAGGATGGTGCCCATGACCGCGAAGCGCGGTGTGCCCGATGTCCTGATCGTCGGAGGCGGGCTCGCCGGCCTGGCGTGCGCCCGCGATCTCGCCGGGTACGGCCTCGGGGTCCGGGTTCTGGAGGCCTCGGACGGCGTGGGCGGCCGGATGCGCTCCGACGCGCACGACGGCTTCGTCGTCGACCGCGGCTTCCAGGTCTTCAACACGTCCTACCCGCAGGTCCGGCGCCGGCTCCCCCTGCGCGAGCTGCGGCTGCGGCCCTTCACGCCCGGCGTCCTCGTCCACACGGAGGACGGGCCGATGCGCTTCGACGACCCCACCCGCGGCCGAAGGCGACTGGGCGACCTGCGCCCGGGGCGTCTCGCGGGGACCCGTGACCTGATCGCGCTGGCCGCGCTGTCCGGCCGGGACATGCTCGCCCCCGCCGGATGCCTCAAGCGAGGGGAGGACCGGACGACCCGCACCGCGCTGGCCGCGGCCGGGTTCTCCGAGGAGTTCGTCGAGCGGTTCTTCCGGCCCTTCCTGTCCGGGGTCTTCCTGGAGGACCAACTGGAGACCTCCGGCCGCGTGTTCCATCTCGTCTGGCGCAGCATGCTGCGCGGGACCCTGTGCCTGCCCGGCGCCGGCATCGGGGCGGTACCGCGCCTGCTGGCCGAGGGGCTGCCCCCGGACGCCGTACGCCTCGGCACCCCGGTCACGCGGCTCACGGACGACGGGGTCGAGGTGGACGGCGGGGGCGAGATCGCCGCGCGGGCCGTGGTCGTGGCCACGGGTCCGGGTCCGGCCGCCCGGCTGCTGCCGGGGCTGGGCCTCCCGGACTACCGCGTCGTGACGACGTACTACCACGCGGCGACCCGTACGCCGCTGGCCGAACCCGTCCTCCTGACGGACACCAGAAGGCGTTTCCTCAACACCTGCGTCCTGAGCGAAGTGGTGCGCGGCTATGCCCCGCCCGGGATGTCGCTGATCGCCACCTCGGTCCTCGGTCACGACCAGGAGGGCCGGGAGACATGGCTGCGCGAGGCGCTCGCCGACGTGTACGGCACCGACACCGGGGACTGGGACCTGCTGACCCTCCGCACCGTTCCGGACGCCCTGCCGGCGATGCCGCCCCCGCAGCCGCTCAGCCGGACCGCCCGGGTGGCCCCCGGCCGCTATGTGTGCGGGGACCACCGGGCCACGGGTTCGGTCCAGGGCGCACTGGCCTCGGGAGCCCGCGCGGCACGCGAGGTCGCGGCCGACCTGGCACGGTAGTTCTCGGACCTCGGACCTCGGACCTCGGACCTCGGACCTCGGACCTCGGACCTCGGACCTCGGACCTCGGGCACCCGGGCCCCGGACCCCAGGCGCACGCACTCCTGACCCCGGCTTCAGACCCCTGACCCCGGACCCCGAGCCAGCGTCTGTTCCGTCCAGATCGTCTTGCCCGGGGCGGAGTAGCGGATGCCCCAGTTGTGGCTCATCTGCGCGCAGATGAACAGGCCGCGGCCGCCCTCGTCGGCGGTACGGGCGTGCCGCAGACGCGGTGCGGCTCCGCCGGCGTCGCTGACCTCGCAGGTGAGCGTGGCGTCCTTGATGAGACGCAGCCGGATCGGCGGCTCCCCGTACCGCAGGGCGTTGGTCACCAGTTCGCTGACGATCAGCTCGGTGGCGAAGGCGGTCTCCTCGTCGACCCGCCACTCACCGAGCCGCTCCTGGGCGTGGTGCCGTGCCGTCGACGCGGCCGTGGGCACGAAGTCCAGGTCCCAGGTGGCGACCCGGTCCGGAGGGAAGGCCCGGGTGCGGGCGAGCAGCAGAAGGACGTCGTGGTGGCCCGTCGTGTCGCGCAGCCGGTACAGGACGTCGTCCCGGATGTCGGCCAGGGGGCGGTCCAGGCGGGTCAGCGCGACCCCCAGCGGGCCCGTCGCCCGGTCGTCGGCGGGGCTGTCGGGGACCGGGAACGACGTGGTGCGCAGGGCGAGCACGCTGCCGTCCCGCACGGGCACGGAGGCGGTGGCGAAGGGAGGCCCGTCCCGGCTGCCCAGCAGGGGGCCCGTCGGGATCTGCGGGATGTGCACCAGACCGCCGGGATGCGCGACGAGGGGCGCCGGGTGGCCGGCGGAGGCCATGACACACGTTTCCTCGAGCGGATCGTGGACCACGTAGACACAGCCGGCCCTGAGCGGCTGCCCGCGCAGCGGATCGCTTGCCGGCAGGGCCTCCCGCTCGTGGGCGAGCCGCACCACCGCGTCGTTGAGGCGGGCGAGCAGTTCGTCGGGATCCAGGTCGAGCGCCGCGAGCGTATGGATCACCGTCCGGATCTGGCCCATCGCGGTGGCGGCGTCGATGCCGCTTCCGCCGACCTCGCCGATCACCAGGGCGGTGCGCGCCCCGGGCAGGCCGAAGGCGTCGTACCAGGTGCCCGCTCCCGCGTCGGCCGGGACGTGCAGCGGCGCGAATTCCATGGCCGTCTGGGACGGAGGCTCGGGCGGCAGCAGATGGTGCTGCAGCGCCGCCGCGATCGTGTGTTCGCGGGTGTAGCGGCGGGCGTTGTCGATGCTCAGCGCGGTGTGGGCGGCCAGTTCCCCGGTGACGGCGAGATCGTTCTCGTCGAACGAGTCGTGCGGTCGTACGCGATACAGGCTCAGCAGTCCGAGTACGGCGCCCCGCAGGGCCAACGGGGCGGTGAGCAGCACGCGGGCGCCGGAGGCGCGGATGGCGCGGGCCCGCTCCGGATCGGTGTCCAGCCAGGGCGTGTTCTCGTCCAGGGTGACGGTCCGCGGTCTGAGATCGCTGAGCACCTGCGAGTACGGCGTCGGCGCCGGCACGGCCCGCACGTCGCCGACGGGATGGGCCTGCGCCCGGTGGGAGGGGCCGTCGACGCGGAAGGCCGCGCGGCGCAGCGGGATGTCGCGCCCGAGCGGGCTGAGCGGAGGATCCTCGCCCCGCACCACGGCGTCGACGACCTCGACCACCGCGATGTCGGCGAAGCCGGGCACCAGCGCCTCGACCAGTTCCTGGCAGGTCGTGACGACGTCCAGGCTCCGGCCCACCCGCTCCCGTACCGAACCGAGTGCCTGGGCACGCCTGTTGTTCCGAACGGACTCCGTGACGTCGGTCAGGGAGAGGACCACGCCCCGCGCGTTCCGCAGGGGGAACGCCGAGATGTCCGCGAAGCGTTCACGGGACGAGGCGTCGACCGGTTCGAGCTGTACGGGGTAGTCGCTGAGGGGCGTGCCGTCCGTGAGGACGCGCCGCAGGACGTCCTCGAACTCCTCGGGACGGGCGGGGCGGCACACCTCGGCGACCGGCCGGTCGAGAGCCTTCTCCGCCGTGACGCCGACCAGCGCGCAGGCCGCCTCGTTGACGCTGAGGACACGCAGCGCGGGGTCCACGACGATGAACGCCTCGTGCGTGTTGGCGTGCAGGATGTCGAAGACCGCGGTCGGCGTGTCGAGGCGGGTGGCGTCGTCGCCCTCCTCGAAGACGCCCCAGGCGACGGCGCCGTCGGAGAGCGGCACCACCCGGATGCGCAGGTCCACCGGGCTGCCGTCGACGTCATGGATGACGAGGGGACCGGATCCGGGGCTCCTGCCGTGGCCGGAGTCCTCGCCGGGGGTCCCGAGGTCGGGCGCGACCAGCGAGAGCGCCGTGCGTCCCACGGCCTCCGAGTCCGACCGCAGCCAGATCTCGCGCGCTCTGGGGCTCCATCGCAGGACGACGCCCGCGCCGTCGACGACCATCAGCAAAGTGGCGGCGGTCACCGGACATCACCTCCGCCGCGCCTCCGGCCGCGCACCCCCGCGCCGGGGGGCGGGGGCGGCGGCTGGTTCACCGGCGGAGATCATGTCGCGAGCTGCGTCCTTTTCGGTCGTTTTGGCCCACAAAACCATCATTCTACGGCGTGGGATGGCCGCCCGCCGGTGCGGCGGAGGGCCCGGGGCCGGCCGTCGCACCGGCGGCAGCGGTGGGCTTGCGTGACCGAGGCCGCCGATGCGGTGGGTCCCGCCGCCGTCACCGCCGCCGTCGCCGTCACCGTCACCGTCGAGCCGGGCGAACGTGTCTGCGGCGTCAGTCGCCGGCCATGGCCGACTCGGCGGAGCTCGCCGCGGACTCCGCGTCGTCGACCAGTTTCTGCAGATGGGCGACATCGCTGGACACCGGGCCGGGCGACGCGGGGGAGCCCCCGGTGTCGCCCGAGCCGCCGCACGCGGTCAGGAGCAGCGCGGCCACGGTGAGGGCCAGTGCCGCACGTCCCGCGCGCATCAGGAGCCGGCCCCGCCGTCGTGGCTCGCGCACCAGTTCCGGACGTCCGTGAGATCCTTCCGGCGGCTCTCCAGGGTCGGGACGAGCGAACGCCGGAAGGTCAGCCGGTGGTCGAGGTAGGTCTCGATCTGCGTGTCCCCGGCGGACTTGGCGTTGGCCACCCGCTGTTCCAGCCTGGCGATGGAACCGCGCTGCGAGGCATCGCCGTTCAGCCGGTCGAGGATGCGGTCGATCCTCCGGTCGATCTTCGGCGCACGCTTGCAGAGCGCCTTCGCGCCGTCACCCGTCGGCGCGCCCGACGGATGCTTCCCGGTGCCGTCGGCCGACGCGGCGCCCGCGGCGCCGAGCAGCGCACCGACCGCCACCAGCGAGACGACGGCCTTCCTCGCCCTCGGTGCCGCCGGTTTCCTCCATGTCCTCGCCATGCTGAACTCCTCATCGTCCTGGGGCGGTTGCCCGCACGACCGGGACGCTAGGAGTCGTCCTTGTGGAATTCTTGTGGCCGGACACCGGCGGTCGTGATCACCCAGTTGCGCTGTGCGGGGAGCGTCGCCTCCGCGCCGGTCCCACCCTCGTGCAAGGGGAGTACGACCTCGATCCGGGTCCCCGTTCCGGCCGGTTGTCCGAGGGCTCGGACACGTCCCCGGTGCAGGTCGACCTGCTGGGCGACGAGGGTGAGCCCGAGGCCCGAGCCCGGACTGTCCGGGCGGCGCTCGAAGCGCTCGAAGACAGCGGCGCGCCGCTCGGGCGCGATCCCCGGCCCTCGGTCGTCGACGCACAGGACCGCGTGGTCGCCGCTCGCGCGCAGCGTGACGGCGATGTGCGCGGGGCGTCCGTCGGCGCAACCGCCGTGCACCAGCGCGTTGGTGAGGAGATTGTCCAGGATCGTGCGCAGTCCCGGTTCCCAGCCGTGGACCCGCAGTCCCGGTGGACAGTCGCCGGCGATGTGCGCGAGCGGATGGCGCCGCCGCTGCTCCCGCACGCTCGCTTCGACGACGTCCGCGAGGTCCACCGGACCGAAGGCGTCCGCCTCGACCAGGTCACCGCGGCCGAGCTCGCGCAGCATGACCAACAGCCCCAGCAACCGGGCGTGTTCGCGGTGCAGGTCGTCCAGGACCTCGGCGCGGTCGGGAGCGGGCAGGGCCGGATGCCCCGTCAGGATCTCCAGGTTGGTCTGCATGCTCATCAACGGGGTGCGCAGTTCGTGCGCTGCGGCCGAGGCGAACGAACGGGCGGTGGAGAGTGCCTCCTCGGTCCGCGCGGCCTGTTCGTCGTAGCGGCTCAGGACCGTCTGGAGCGTGTGCGCCAGATCGTCGACCTCGGCGATCCGCGCCGGCACGTGGTCGAGGCGCGCGGTGCTGGTCCGCGGATCCAGGCCGCTCGCGCTGTCCCGCAGCCGCCGCAGCGGACGGCTGGCGCGGCCCGCCACCGCACCGGCCAGCAGCCCCGACAGCGGCGCGGCGAGCAGCGCCACCGACACCACGCGCCTGCGGACCAGGCGCAGTTGGGTGTCCGCGGCGGTGTCGGGGGCGAACAGCCAGAGCGTGCCCCGCACCCCGGGACGCGTACCGGACACCCTCATCGACAGGACCCGCCAGGAGTCCCCGCCGGTCCGCAGCGTGACCGGCACCGGCGCGCTCGCGGGGAGCGCTGCGCCCTGGTCCGGCTGCGGGCCTCCCGTGTAGGTCTCCGACGGGCCGATCAGTCGTACGCCGACATCCAGGGCGGAGGTGAACAGCCTTCTCTCGCGGGCCCGTTCGACCGCGGCCGACCGGTCTGCCGCACTCGCGCGCAGCAGCCCGCGGGCGTCCTTCGCCACGGCCGCGGCGCTCCGCCGCAGGTGCGCGTCCTGCTGGTCGTGCAGATCCGCCGCGACCAGCCGCAGCAGCAGCCAGCCGGTGGCCAGCACCAGGACCGGCACGGTCGCGCCGACGGCGAGGGCGATGCGGGTGGACAGCCTCATCGTCCGGCCTCCGGACCGTCGTCGCGCAGCACGAACCCCACGCCCCGCACGGTGTGGATGATCCTGGCCCGGCCCGCCGCCTCCAGCTTGCGCCGCAGATAGCTCACGAACGTGTCCACCGCGTCGGTGCGCACATCGAAGTCGTACCCCCAGACCCGGTCGAGGAGCTGATCACGGCTCAGTACGATGCCCGCGTTGCGCGCGAGCACATGAAGCAGCTCGAACTCCCTTCGGGTCAGCTCCAGTTGCCGTCCGTCCAGAGCGACCGTGCGTGCCGTGGGATCCAGCGACAGCCCGCCCACCCGTACGGTGTCGGTGTCCCTCGGCGGCCGGCGCCGCAGCAGCGCCTGGAGCCTGAGCACCAGTTCCTGCAGCGCGAACGGCTTCACCAGGTAGTCGTCCCCGCCGGCCTGCAGCCCCGCGATCCGGTCTCCGGTCTCGTCGAGCGCGGAGAGCATCAGGACGGGTACGTCGTTGTCCTCCTCGCGCAGCGTCCGGCACACGTCGATCCCGTTGAGGCCGGGCATGGAGATGTCCAGCACGATCGCGTCCGGCGGTGTTCGGCGGGCCGCCTCCAGCGCGGACCGGCCGCCGTCGGCGAGGTCCACCGTGAAACCGCCCAGCCGCAGACCGCGTTCGAGCGACCGTCGTATCGCCGCGTCGTCGTCGACGACGAGGACTCGGCCCCGATCTCCGCTCATCAGCACACCCCAGCTCGCACGAACGGACCGGTCGGGCCGGCCGTTTCGTCGCCCATGGTGCACCAGAGGCCTGGCGGCGGACCCGCGCGGTCCACCCCGTCCGACGTTGTGGCCCGGTACGCGGTGGTCCGCCCCATCCATGGCCGTGGCCAGGCACGAAACGGTAACGAAAGGACATCGCGGGGGGTGAGGACAGGTCAGCGCAGCGTAATGTCCCGCGTGTTCTGGGTGCTCGTGGGGGGTGGCCCAGTGTGGGGAGGGGTGTCATGGCTGCCATGACGCGGGTCCGAAGAAGGCCCATGAACGCCCGGGTCCGGCTGATCGCGACGGTCTGCGCGGGACTCCTGTGCGCGTCCCTGGCCGGGTGCGGGAACCACGGCACTCCGGCGGCCGACGCCTCGACGGCCTCAGCCGGCGTCCTGGCGTCCGCGGCGCCGTCGTCCCCGGCCGCGTCCACGCCCGAGTCGACGCCCTCGGTGAGTGACGTGGCGACGCCGACGGAGACACCGACCGTGCAGGCCGCGACGACGGCCGCCTCCCAGGAAGCGGTGTCGGACGGCGGTTCGGGAGCGTCGGCCCTGTGGGGCAAGGCGTACAGCGGTACCGCGAGCATCTCCGTCGACATCTACGACTACTGCTCCACCGACGGTTCCCGGCGCCTGGCGGACAGCCGGACCTACTCCATGAACAGCACCCTCGACCTGGGGCGGCCGGAGAGCGGCGGCGACCAGACCGAGGGCAACCCGTTCTCGATGGTGTTCGCGGCGGGCTACGCCTCCCAGGCCGGAGCTGTGTCCTTCAGGTCGTCGTCGGTCAGCACGGTCTCCAGCCAGGACCTGGCCGGCAACTACCGGGACCCGAATCTCCTGCTGACCTACTGGAACATCGACTGGTCCGACGGCGAGCTGGACGCACGGCTCACGGACCCGCACGCCCGGGAAGCCGTCGTCCTGAACCTGCTCAACTGGCCCGGCCTGCTCGTCGCGTGCCGCTCCGACCTCGGCCAGATGCCCGGCGGCTTCCCGCACGCCCTGGCCGCGGGCACGACGTTCACGGGCCGCCTCGACGGATCCGGGGCATCGCTCACCGCCGAGGGAAGCACCACCGACGGCGTGGTCGCATTCAGGTTCACCTTCGACGGCACGGCCTCGTGATGACGACACCGGACCTGCTGGACACCGTCCGCTCGGCCCGTGACCGTGTACGTGGCTGCCGTGCTGCTTCCCGCGGTCGTCCTGTTCGTCGGGCTGCTGCCCCTCGCCTCCCGGCCGGACGGCGGAGTGTTCGCCGGGGACGCGGTGGGACCGGCAGCCCCGGCCACGCGGGTACCCGGCGGCGGCTCCGGCACCGGAACTGATTCCGGAGCGGGGACCGGAACCGATGGCGGCTCCGGAACCGATGGCGGCTCCGGAACCGATGACGGCTCCGGAACCGGTGCCGGGGCCGGGGCGACGGCCACGGCGTGCGCCCGGCGTGCCGCGCCGGGCGATCCGAGCGGTCCGCCGGGGTTCCCGGCCTTCACGGCCGGAAAGCCGTCGCCACCCGGGGGGCACTCCGGATCACTCGCGGGGCCCCCGCACCTTCCGTACCCTCGCCGTCACCTCCGCCGATCCGCTCTCGGGAACCCGCGCCCGGGCCCAGGAGGTGGCCGACCGGCTGCGCGCGGCCCGCTGGACCCTGCGCGACGACGGCACGTTGACGGCCGACCTGGCCGAGGTCCCCGTCCTGCGCACCACGTCCGCCGACGGCACGACACGCCTGCTGACCGGGGAGCGCACCCGGCGCACGGACGTCAGCGCCACCACGACGTGGATGGAGGCCCGCCTCGTCACCGGCGGGGGCCCGACGCTCCGACTGGACCTCGTCAGGGCCGTGACCGGAGCCACGCGAGCTGTGGTGGACTGCCGGGAGTTCACCTCCACCTCGACCACCGCGCAACGCCTGTCGCTGACCTTGGGAAACGGCTAGAACCTCTCCGGTGGCGTCACCGTCGTGTCACAGGCCTGTGCGCACGTGAACCACCGGAGCCGTGCGTCGATCTACAGCGACGAGTGCCGGTGAACGTCCGGCACCTGAACATCTCAATCGGGGGACCTCATGCAGTACGGGATGCACGCCGGGTCGCGTGTCCGCGGAGCCGCACTGGCCATGGCGGCCATGTCGGCGGCCACTCTCCTCATGACCGCCTGCCAGCCGGGCCCGGAGGCCGCGGATTCCGGCACGGGCTCACCGTCGGGCACGGCGAAGAAGCCGGCCGCCTCGGCCCCCGGCTCCCCGACGACCGCGAAGCCCTCCGGTGGGACGGGCGCCTCGGCCAAGCCCGCGGGCGACTCCTCGCCCAAGGCCCCGGCCTCGGTCCCCGCCACCGCGACACCGGCGACGAAGACCAAGACGTGCGCCGCGGAGTCCATGAAGGCGTTCATGTACCAGGCCGACGTACGGCCTTCGGGCACCGGAACCGGCGCCACCGTCGTCGAGTTCACCAACATGTCCGGAGCGACCTGCGCCCTCCAGGGGTACCCGACCGTGGCGGGGGCGGCCAACGGCTCCCCCGAGAAGAACAAGCCGCTGACCGTGACCCGGACGGGCCCCTCGGCCCAGGTGGTGCTCGCGCCCGCCGCGAAGGCATGGGTCAAGCTGACGTTCGTCCAGGTCCAGGGCGAGGCCGACGGCTACTGCGTGTCCGGGTCCACCCCGGTCAGCTACCCGACCCTCGTGGTGGGCCTTCCCTCCAGCGGTGCGCACCAACTCGCCGTCGAGGGCGGCGGCGTGGTGGCCGAGTGTGACGACAAGGTGACGGTCACGGCCGTCACCGCGAAGAAGCCTGCCTGACCGCCACCCGACCGCCACCCGACCGTCACCGGGGCGCCGCCGGGGCGCCGGCCACCGCCGGCCACGGCCGTGAACCGGCGGCGGCCGGCGCCCGTCAGGGTGGGGCGTCCGGCGAACCCGTCCCCAGGCTGCCGGAGCGGCGCCGTGCCCGTCGCGGCCCGGCGCACGGAGACCGCAGTCACGCGCCGGGCCGGACCTATGGAAGGCACCCGGTCCGGTCCTAGGGAACGGAACCTCACGGCGGCGCCGGGAGATGCCCGGACCCCAGGCCCTCGGAATCCTCGGCCTCGTCGTCGTCCGGGATGCCGGGTCCGGCGTGTCGCACGCCACGTCCGGGGTCCGGGAATGCCGGGACCGGGTGCGCTGTTACAGCTCACGTAACTGATTGGCATGCGCGAGTCAAGGCTCGTGCATGGTGGGTGAAGGAGGACCTCATGGCACGCAGTACCGCGCGCCCCGTCGTCACGCTGAGGTCGACGGCCGGGACCGGCGCCACGTATGTGACGCGCAAGAGCCGGGCGAACGACCCCGACCGGCTGGTCCTGCGCAAGTACGACCCGCTGGCGGGCCGGCACGTCGCGTTCAGGGAAGAGCGCTGAGCGCACGCCGGACATTCCCGGCGGACACGGAGACCGTGTCCGCCGACGAACCAGCCGTAACCGAGGAGGGAACCGCATGAGGCCTCACATCCACCCCGAATCCCGTCCGGTCGTCTTCCGGGACCGCGCCGCCGGCGTCGCGTTCCTGACCCGGTCCACCGCGCGGTCCGACAGGACGATCGAGTGGGAGGACGGCGCCGTCCATCCGCTCGTAGACGTCGAGATCTCGTCGGCGAGCCACCCGTTCTACACCGGTAAGTCGCGGGTCCTGGACACCGCCGGCCGCGTGGAGCGCTTCGAGCGCCGCTACGGCCGCACGGCGTCGAACCGGCACTGACCGCCGGGGCGCGCCGAGTTCGGCAGAAGGAGGAGGAGCCATGAAGGTACGAGCGTCACTGCGCTCACTGAAGTCCATGCCCGGGGCCCAGGTGGTCCGCAGGCGCGGTGTGGTCTTCGTCGTGAACAAGAAGAACCCGCGTCTGAAGGCCCGCCAGGGCTGACGGCGCATCAGCCCAGGGTCTCCGGTCCGGCCGACACACCGCGTGTCGGCCGGACCTGTCCGTGCCGGTCACGGCGCGGTACGTCGCCGACCGGCCGGCGGAGCCCGCGGCTCACTGACGCACCGGTATGCCGGGAGTTACGATCACGAGCGTGACGTGCCCTTCCTCCGCGGCCGACGGATCGCCCGCGGGGAGCGGCGCGGTGGATGCGCTGGATCCGATGCGTGACGGTCGCGCTGGGCGAAGTACTCCGAGGGGAGCCGTTCGTGACCACGGCCAGGGACCTGTTCATCATCACGATGGACAAGGAGCCGGAACGATCTGTGGGGCAGGGTGACCTGTCGCTCGCCCTCGCCGGAGCCGAGGTGATCGATCTCCTCGCCGACGAGGTCGTCACCCTGGACGGCGACCGACTGACGCCGGCGAGGAAGCCGGCCACGGACGACCGTCTCCTGGGGGAGGCGGCGTCCTCGCTCGTGCGGCAGGCCCCGTACGAGCGTGTCGAGGACTGGCTCTGGCGCCGGGGGCGCGATCTCGCCAAGGCCTATCAGACCGACCTCGAACAGGCGGGCCAGCTCATCCGGCAGCGACGGGGCCGGCTGTCCTTCAGCCCCGACCGCATGGCCTTGGTGGACTCGCCGGCCCGCAGCCGGGCGATGCACCGCTGGGCGGCGGACGAGCCCGTCCTCGCCGCGCTCGCCGAGGTCGTCGGCATCCCCGCCGAGGACAGCGACGGCAACTCGTGGGTCCAGGACGAGGCGGTGACGACCGTCCTGGTCGCCGTGCACGACGCGGTGATGGAACTGGAGGCCGTCCGCCAGCGCCGGGCCATCGAGAACGCGGCGTTCGCCAACATCTGGCGCGGCGCGTGACGTGATCCGGGCCGCGGGCGGTCCGCGGTTGATCCGTGCTCGATCCGTGGTGAACGGACGGAACGCCGTGCCCGGCAGGTCACCAGGGCCGGGCGTTCAGGGTGCCGGGCGCGGGGGAGCGGCGGGCCTGCCGTTCCCCCGCGCCCGGGTCACTCGGAAGCCTCGCGGGCCCGTCGCTCGCTCTCCCGCGCCTCCTGGAGATGGGCGTCGACACGCTGCGCCCGCCGCGGCATCAGCGAGTCCGTGACGCGCTGGAGCGTCTTCGTCAGCGGGTGCTTGTCCTGCCCCGGCACGGAACCCCGCGCGGTCGACGCCGCGTCGCGGTACTCGGCCATCTCGGCGAGCGCCGCGTGCGCGAGCTCGGTCGCCTCCCGGTACAGGTCGCGCGACTTCGTCATCGCCTCCAGGGCCTCGGAGTACGAGGCCGCCAGGGCCCGCGCGTGGACCAGTTCCTCCTCGAGGGTCAGCAGGCTCCACTCCTCGCGCAGTGCCGTGAACGCCGCCGCGGCGTCGTCCGGCAGTTGCCAGGGCAGCGCCGCGAACTGCACGATCTTGTCGAGGAGTTCCGTCGGCCGGGAGCCGTCGAGGAAGACGCTGCGCACCCGGAACGCCTGCTCGTCGAACCCGATCCGGCCGGGCGTGCCGGACAGGATGACGGCACCGCCGCGCGGTACGGACGTGCCGAGGTCGCCGAGCGCCCAGTTGACGGCGTGGAACTGCTCGGGCGTGGCCCGGTGTTCCACGACGCGGTGCCGCAGCGCGGGCGGCAGCAGCCGGACCAGCGGAAGGCGGCCCTCGGCGTCGGGGGTCATGGCCTCGTGCACGACGACGTTGATGCTCCAGCTGTGCCGGGCGATGTCCTTGAGCAGACGGCGCAGCACCGCGTCGTCCTTCGGCAGCGGGTTGACGTCCTGGAGCAGCAGCCCGGCCGCGGCGTCACGGTCCCAGGCGAGACCGCCGCGCTCGGGCCAGAGCAGTGCGGCGGGGGAGGGCCACCCGGGATCCCAGGGCCGCTCCGCCTCGGCCGCCAGCGTCCAGCGCCGCTCGCCGTCCACGTGCGCGCGTCCGTCGGTGGTGAGCCGCGCCCGCACGGTCACCTCGTCCTCGGCGAACCAGCGCGCCTCGAAGACGTGCCCGTCCGGCGCCGTGGTGTTCTCCTTCTCCAGGAAGTCCTGGATCCTTTCACTGTTCTTCAGTTCCCGCAGGTGCTCCCGGATGGCCGCCTGCGGGGCGGGACCTGTGTGGCGCCCGGCGGCCAGCCAGACCGTTTCCGGGGCGGTGAGACGCTCTGTGGAGGACTTCGGCATGAGTCACTTTGCTGCTGGGGTGTGGTGTGCCCTCCCAGTATGGTCGCCTTTGGTCGTGAGCCGGGAGGCGAGGCCCCTCGGGATCACGGACCTCCGCCATCGGGTTACTATGCGTTTTTCGTTGACGATTGACCGAATTGGGGTCATCGCGAAGAATCCGGACCGGACCCCGATCGAGGGAACGGCATGCCGGCGCGGCCCGCGTGCCAAGAGCGGCGGTGACCGCCTTCCGGTCCGTCGGGGGCGCGGACCTGCGCGGATGCGGGAAAGATCGCGACCGGCGGGTCCCCACCGGCGGGCGGGCGCCGGTAGGGTTGCGGTCGGAGAAGGGGCGGACGCGGATGCGGCAGCGGGTGACCATGAGTGACGTGGCGCGAGCCGCGGGAGTCTCGTCCGCCACCGTCTCGTATGTGCTGAGCGGAAAAAGACCGGTCACGGAGGAGACCCGCACGGCGGTCGAGTCGGCCATCGAGCGGCTCGGTTTCTCCCTCAACCCCGTCGCCCGCAGCCTGCGTACGGGCAAGTCCACCATGGTCGCCCTCGTCGTGCCGGACATCGCCAACCCCTTCTACGCGCTGCTCGCCCGTTCCATCCAGGACGAGTTGCGCGGGCGGGGCTACCACGTGCTGGTGAGCAGTACGGGAGCCCGGCGGGACGAGGAGGAGGCGCTGCTCCAGGAAGCGGTGCACCAGCGGTTCGCCGGCGTGGTGATGACCCCGTTCCGGCTTCCCGCCGACGCCTTCGACGTGCTGCGCACGGCCGGAATCCCGGCGGTGGTCAGCGCCGACGTCCCGTTCGGTGACGTCGATCTGGTGACCCCCGACGCCGACGGCGCGGTCCGGGAGGCGCTGGCGCACGTGGCGGCCACGGGCCGGCGGCGGATCGGTGTGATCGCCGGGCCGCTGGACGCCGCGGGGGGCGATCCGCGCCTGGAACGCGTCCGGCGGCATGCGGCCGAGGCGGGCCTGAGCATCGCCCCGGAACACGTCGTCCACGGCGAGCACACCCGCGAGGCGGGAGCGGAGGGCTTCGAGCGGCTGATGCGCGCACGGCTCCGGCCCGAGGCGGTGCTGTGCGGCAACGACATCACGGCCGTCGGTGCGATGGACACGGCCGAGCGTCTCGGGCTCGACATTCCCGGGGATGTGTCGCTGGTGGGGCACGACGACATCGAGTTCGCCTCGCTCGTCCGCCCGCGCCTGACGACCATCCGCTATCCGGCGAGTGAGGTGGGCCGCGTCGCGGCCGGGCTCCTCATGGAACAGATCGACGGCCGGACGGTGCGAAGGACCGTGCGGGTCGGCACGACGTTCGTGGTGCGCGCGTCGGTCTGAGAGTCATCGGCTTGAGAGTCGTCGGCCGAGGGGCGTCGGCCGAGAGTCGTCGGCCGAGGGGCGTCGATCCGACGGTCGTTGGTCCAAGAGTCGTCGGTGCGAGAGGCGCGGCCCGCACGGCACGCGTCCCGTCGCGGCCCGCACGGCACGCGTCCCGTCGGGGTCTTCACGGCACGCGTCCGTCCGGCGGCCGTGAACCTCTGTTCCGGACGTTCGTGTCCCGTTCCACACCTTTGCCGGATCGATAGTCGTGGGACCATGGCGTAATCGATTACGTTCGGCGAGACTGAGGGGCGGACGAAGGCCGGCCGGGGGTGCGCAGCCCCATGACCCATCATCAATCTGCCGCATTTGGCGGGGAATCGCCCTCGCGGCGATGTGTGCTGCCTGTAAACAGAATCCACCAGTCGTTGTTTGCTTTTGGGTGACTCCGTCGCTAAAGCCAACATCACTGGTGCGGTCATTCCGTCTGCCGTGCCGCTTGCCGTGTGAGAGCTCGCGGACCGGGCGAGGTGGCGGAGCGGGCGACCTGCGCCCGTCACGGGCGCGTCTTTCCCCTGGCCCGTCAGGGTGGTCCGTGTCGTGTCGGTCACGTTTCGGGCAAGGCGGGTGCGAGGTCTTGACGTCGTGGCGACATGAGGCTGTCATTACGGCCACGTTGTTCGGTCGAGTTGGTTTCTGATCGATTTCCGGCCTCCCCGCCGTCCAACTCGACCGAACCCTGCCCTCAGGAGCCGTCATGCACCTTCCCCTCTCGGGACTGTCCGCCCCGACACCCAGCCGTCGTACCCTCATCCGCGGAATCGGCGGAGCGGTCGCCCTCGGAGCGGGCGTACCCCTGCTGAGCGCCTGCGGCGGCAGCGGCACGGCGTCGGACCCCAAGACGGTCAGCGTCGGCTCCAACGCGTCCGACGCCGTGCCGAAGAAGGCCTTCGCCGACGTCTACGCGGACTTCAAGAAGCAGTCCGGCATCACGGTCGACATCAACACGAAGGACCACAACACCTTCCAGGAGCAGATCAACTCGTATCTGCAGGGCACCCCGGACGACGTCTTCAACTGGTTCGCCGGGTACCGCATGCAGTTCTTCGCGGCCAAGAAACTCGCCTCACCGATCGACGACGTGTGGGCGAAGATCGGGGACAACTTCCCCGAGGCGATGCACAAGCTCAGCAAGGGCGAGGACGGCAAGTACTACTTCGTGCCGATGACCACGTACCCGTGGGCGGTCTTCTACCGCAAGAGCGTCTTCCAGAAGCACGGCTACGAGGTCCCCACCACCTGGGACGAACTCATCGCCCTGTGCAAGCGGATGAAGAAGGACAAGCTCGTCCCGATAGCCTTCGGCGACAAGGACGCCTGGCCCGCGATGGGCACCTTCGACCAGATCAACTTCCGTCTCAACGGCTACGACTTCCACGTCCAGCTCATGGCCGGCAAGGCCTCCTGGACCGACGCCAAGGTCAAGGCCACCTTCGACCACTGGGCCGAGCTCCTTCCGTACCACCAGGACGGCTTCATGGGCCGCACCTGGCAGGACGCGGCCCAGACGCTGGTGGCCAAGAAGGCCGGCATGTACCTCCTCGGCACCTTCGTGGCCCAGCAGTTCACCAACAAGGACGACCTGGACGACCTCGACTTCTTCCCCTTCCCGGAGATCAACTCCGCCTACGGCCAGGACACCGTGGAGGCGCCCACCGACGGCCTCATGGTCAGCAAGGCCCCCAAGAACCACGCCGGTGTCGTCAAGCTGCTGGAGTACATGGGCAGTCCGGCCGCCGAGGAGCTCTACCTCAAGGGCGACCCGAGTGTCGTGGCCGCCTCCAGCAAGGCCGACACCTCCGCGTACTCGGCGCTCCAGAAGAAGGCCTTCGACATGATCGGGGCCGCCAAGTCCCTGACCCAGTTCATGGACCGCGACTCCCGGCCGGACTTCACCGCGACGGTGATGCAGCCCGGACTCCAGAAGTTCCTCCAGAACCCCAAGGGCGTGGACGGCTTGCTGTCGTCGATCGAGCGCCAGAAGAAGCAGATCTTCGCGACCCAGTGAGCGACGCCATGACCACCGACACCACGACGAAGTCCCCGGAGGCGGCCCCCGCGCCGCCTCCGGGCCCCGCCTTCGCACCGAAGCGGGCCGCACGGGGCCGAAAGCGCCTGCTGACCCGCCGCGACCGGTTCACGCTCGCCCTCATGGCGGGCGTGCCCACGGTCCTGCACGTGGCCCTGGTCTGGGTCACCGCCTTCGCCTCCATCGCCCTCGCCTTCACCACCTGGGACGGCATCGGGCTCGACTCGATCAAGTGGGTCGGGCTGGAGAACTTCAAGCAACTCTTCAACGACAACCCGCAGTTCTGGCCCGCCGTCCAGCACAACATCATCTGGTTCGCCGTCCTCATCCTGATCCCGACGCCGCTCGGCCTCTTCCTCGCCGTCCAGTTGGACAAGCGGATCCGCTTCAGCCGCGTCTACCAGACAGCGTTCTTCCTTCCGGTCGTCATCTCGATGGCGTGCATCGGCTTCGTCTGGCAGCTCGTCTACAACCCGGACACGGGCCTCATCAACAGCCTCATCGGCGCCAACAAGCCAGGCCACTACGTCGACTGGATCGGCGACCCCGACCTCAACCTGTGGGCCGTCCTCGTCGCGGCCTCCTGGCGGCACACCGGCTACATGATGATCCTCTACCTGGCCGGCCTCAAGGGCGTCGACCCCTCCCTCAGGGAAGCCTCCGCGCTGGACGGCGCCAACGAGGTGCAGACGTTCAGACACGTCATCTTCCCGACCCTGCGCCCCACCAACACCGTCGTCCTGGTCGTCACCATCATCGAGGCGCTGCGCGCCTTCGACCTGGTCTTCGTCTTCAACAAGGGCGCCCAGGGGACCGAGCTGCTCTCGATCCTGGTGACCAACAACATCATCGGCGAGTCCAGCCGCATCGGTTACGGCTCGGCGATCGCCGTGGTCCTGCTGATCATCTCGCTCGTCGTGATCATCCCGTACCTGGTGGCCACCTTCCGGAAGGAGCGGCGATCGTGAGCGCCCCCACCCTCGCGTCCGGCGCGACCGGGCGGCGCGCGCCCGTCCGCCCCGCCCGCGTCCTGCTGCACGTCTTCCTCGCCGGGACCGCCCTGGCCTGGCTCGCCCCGCTGCTGTGGGCGATGTTCTCGGCCCTGCGCCCGTACAGCGAGACCAGTGACAAGGGCTATGTCTCCTGGCCCGACACACTGAACTTCGACAACTTCACGAACGCGTTCGAGCAGTCGGACATGACGCACTACTTCGTCAACACCCTGCTGATCGCGGTGCCGGCCGTCCTGCTCACCCTGTTCCTGTCGTCGATGGTCGCGTTCTACGTCAGCCGCTTCGACTTCCGGCTCAACCTGGCGCTGCTGCTGGTCTTCACGGCCGGCAATCTGCTGCCGCAGCAGGTCATCATCACGCCGCTGTACCGGCTGTACCTGCTCACCGACCTGCCGGGCATCACGCAGAGCGGCAAGCTGTACGACTCCGCGCTCGGCCTCGTGCTGATCCACGTGGCCTTCCAGTCCGGATTCTGCGCGTTCGTGCTCAGCAACTACATGCGCTCCCTGCCGGACGAGCTGACCGAGGCCGCGCTCGTCGACGGAGCCTCCGTGTGGCGGCTGTACTGGCAGATCACCCTGCCGCTGTGCAAGCCCGCGATGGCGGCCCTGGCGACCCTGCTGTCGATCTGGATCTACAACGACTTCTTCTGGGCGCTCGTGCTGATCTCGACCGGCGAGAACATGCCGATCACCTCGGCCCTGAACAACCTGTCCGGCCAGTACTTCACCGACCCCAACCTCGTCGCCTCCGGCGCCCTGCTCACCGCGATCCCCACGCTCGTCGTGTACTTCGCGCTCCAGCGGCAGTTCGTCAGCGGTCTGACCCTCGGCGCCAACAAGGGCTGAGACGACCCCGTCCGAACACCCAGGCGGTTCCACGTGAAAGAGAACGACGTGCCCCCATCCTTCACCCCCGTAGCCTCCGTACCCGTGGACCCGAGCACCGCACGGGTCCACGAGGAGGGCTGGCAGTCCTGGAGCCCCAGCGGCTCCTACGCGCTCGACGCCACCCCGTACCGCCCGACGAACGACAACTGGGCGACCGTCTGCTACCGGCCCGGCCGCACCGTGCCGCCCGGGGCCTTCCAGGGCGAGGGACTGCTCGCGCTGGACCCGGGCGACGGTTCCCCGGTCCGGCTGTGGGCCGCGCCCGACCCGGCGGCCGCCGTGCCCTCGATCCGGCTGACCGTCCAGGACGGCCGTGCCGGGATCAGCGCCGACGGCCCGGTCACGGAGTCCTCGTACTCCGGACCGGACGGAATCCAGGGCGCGCTCGCCGCGTGGGCCGACGCCCTCGCCGTCCCCGCCCCGCGGCCCGCACCCACGGTGTGGTGCTCCTGGTACGAGTACTTCACCGCCGTCACCGAGGGCGACATCCACGAGAACCTCCACGCGATGGACACCCTCGACCTCCCCGTCGACGTCGTCCAGATCGACGACGGCTACCAGAGCGCGCTCGGTGACTGGCTCACCCTCTCCGGCCGCTTCCGCTCCCGCGCGGCCCTCGCCGACGCCATCCGCGCACGCGGCCGCCGACCCGGCATCTGGACCGCCCCGTTCCTCGTGGCCCCGCACAGCGAACTCGCCGCACTGCACCCCGAGTGGCTGGTCCGCGACGCGGCGGGCGCCCCACTGCACGCCGGCCACAACTGGAACCACGACCTGTACGCCCTCGACACCACCCACCCCGGGGCCCGGGCGTATCTGACCGACGTCTTCGCCACCCTGCGCGCCGAGGGCTACGACTACTTCAAGACCGACTTCCTCTACGCGGGCGCCCTGGACGGCGTCCGGCACTCCGGAGGCGACGCGCTGACCGCCTACCGCGACGCGATCGCCCTGATCCGCGAAGCCATCGGCCCCGACGCCCACCTCCTGGGCTGCGGAGCGCCGATCCTCCCGTCCATCGGCCTGTTCGACGCGATGCGGGTCAGCCCCGACACGGCCCCGCACCGGCGCCCCGAGGCCGACGACTACAGCCAACCCGGCCAGGACGCGGCCGAGTTCACCGGAGCCGGCCGCCAGTGGCAGCACCGGCGCCTGTGGATCAACGACCCCGACTGCCTGATGGCCCGGCCCGCCGTCGAGACCCGCGAACGCTGGGCGGCCCATGTCGAGGCCACCGACGGCCTGATGGCCTCCAGCGACCGCCTGCTGTCCCTCGACGAGTGGGGCGTGGCCACCACCCGCCGCCTGCTGTCCTTCGGCCACGCACCGGCCTCGGGAGGGGCGGCATGACACCCGAACGCACCCTGTCCGTCCCCGGCATCGTCTACGGCGGCGACTACAACCCCGAACAGTGGCCCGAGGAGATCTGGGCCGAGGACATGCGCCTGATGCGCGAGGCCGGCGTCACCATGGTCAGCGTCGGCATCTTCTCCTGGGCCCTCATGGAGCCCGCCGAGGGGCGGTTCGACTTCACCCGCATGGACCGGCTCCTGGACCTCCTCCACCAGAACGGCATCGCCGCCGACCTCGCCACCCCCACGGCCGCCCCGCCCGCCTGGTTCTTCCGGGCGCACCCCGAAGCGCTCCCGGTCGACCGGGACGGCCGCACCCAGACGTACGGCAGCAGGCAGACGTTCTGTCCGAGCAGCCCCGCGTACCGCACGGCGGCCCTGCGCGTCACGGCCGCCCTCGCCGAGCGGTACGCCACCCACCCGGCCGTGGTGATGTGGCACGTCCACAACGAGTACGGCTGCCACAACGCAGCCTGCTACTGCGACACCAGCGCCCGGTCGTTCCGGCGCTGGCTGCGCGAACGCTACGAGGACGACCTCGCGGCGCTCAACCACGCCTGGGGCACCACGTTCTGGAGCCAGTGGTACTACGACTGGGAGGAGGTCCTGCCGCCCCGCGCCACCGGCGCCGTCCCCAACCCCACGCACCAGCTGGACTGGCGCCGCTTCTGCTCCGACGAACTGCTGTCGCTGTACACGGCGGAGCGCGACGTCCTGCGCGCGGCCGCCCCCTCGACCCCGGCCACCACCAACTTCATGGTCATGGACACCTTCGACGCGCTCGACTACTGGCGATGGGCGCCGGAACTCGACATCGTCTCCAACGACCACTACCTGATGTCCGCCGACCCGGCCTCCGAGATCGACGTCGCGCTCTGCGGCGACCTGACACGGTCGCTGGCCGGAGGGCCCTGGCTGCTCATGGAGCACTCCACCGGCGCCGTGAACTGGCAGCCCGTCAACCGGGCCAAGGTCCCGGGCGAGATGCGCCGCAACGCCCTCGCCCATGTGGCCCACGGCGCCGACGGCATCGCCTACTTCCAGTGGCGGGCCGCCAGGGCCGGGGCCGAACAGTGGCACTCGGCGATGCTCCCGCACGCGGGCACGGACAGCCGCATCTGGCAGGACGTCGTCCGCCTCGGCGCCGATCTCAAGGCCCTGGCAGAGGTGCGCGGTTCCACCGGCACGGCCGAGGTCGCCGTCGTCTGGGACTGGAACGCCCGCTGGGCACTGGAGCTGCCCTCCCAGCCCAGCGGCGAACTGCGGTACAAGGACCTGGTCCGTGCCTGGTACGAGCCGCTGTGGCGGTCCGGCGTTGCCGTCGACTTCGTCCGCCCGGACGCGGACCTCTCCGCCTACCGGCTGGTCCTCGCCCCGAGCCTCTACCTCGTGGACGAGGCGGGCGCGGCGAACCTGACCGGCCATGTCGAGCGCGGCGGCACCCTCGCGATCGGCTTCCACAGCGGAGCCGTCGACGAGAACTGCCACATCAGACTGGGCGGTTACCCGGGGGCGTTCCGCGACACACTCGGTGTCCGGGGCGACGAACCCTTCCCGCTCCTGCCCGGCGAGTCCGCCGGCCTGACCGGCCAGGTGCCAGCGGGCGCCACGGCCACGCTGTGGTCGGAGCGGCTGCGCCTGAACGGCGCCGAGCCGGTGGCCACGTACGCGGACGGACCGCTGGCGGGCGTCCCGGCGGTGACGAGACACACCCACGGAGCCGGCACCGCCTGGTACCTGGCGACCCTTCCCGACCCGGACACCCTCACCGCACTGCTGGACCGCATCCGCACCGAGGCCGGGGTCACCGGTGCCGACGGCCTGCCCCCGGGAGTGGAGACCGTCCGCCGCCGCGGCCGCGACGCCGACTACGTGTTCGTGATCGACCACACGGGCCGGGGCGCGGAACTCCCCGTACCCCCGAACGCCACGGAACTCCTCACCGGCAAGCCCCTGTCGGGCTCGTTGAGGGTCGACCCGGGGGAGGTGGCGGTGGTCAGGGAGCCGCGGGAGGCCGAGCTGTAGTCCCTGCGCGGTGAGGACCGGTGCCGGGGACCGACCGGACGACGAGGAGTGGCCGGCGCGTCCCCGGTCAGTCGGGGGGCGGCAGCAGCGGGCCCAGGGGGCCGAGGTCGAGGTTGAGGTCCTCCAGGGTCAGGCCGTGCGTCGCGCACAGGCTCTGCATCCGGTCGTGCAGGACCATGAGCGTCGCACCCAGCCGCTCCTCGTCCTCCTCGCTGAGATCGCCCTGGTCGACCCGGCGCAGCGCCTGTCGTTCCATGACCTGACGCAGCAGCTCGACCAGGGTCAGGACCAGCCGCATGAGATCGCGCTCGACCGTGTCCGGGTCGGTGTTGATCCGCCCGGCCGCCGCGCGCCCCCGCGCACCCGGCGGCGGCCGGTCCGCGGGCTCGGCCGGCAGCAGCCGGAAGGCCCGGGCCGCGGCCTCCGCCGCCTCTTCCAGGGGGTCCGCGGGGCCCGGGGTGCCGTCGTCAGCCGGCACGGCCGGCTCCCGGGGGAGCGGACCGGTCCCAGGGCGGCGGATTCTCCGCGCTGACGGACACGATCAGGGCGCGCAGCGAGATCCGTACGAGATCGATGTCGGCGACGGACAGGACCACGTCACCGGTCAGGACCACCCCTCCGGCCAGCAGACGGTCCAGCAGGTCGACGAGCGCGACCTGACGGTCCGGCAGCGGCTCCAGCGAGGCGGCACCCGCACCGCCGGACCCGGTCACGGTGCCCCACCTCGTGCGGTACCGTCCGTGCCGCCGGTGCCTTCTCCGCCATCCGTGCGGTCCCTGTCGTCCGGGGCGTTCTGGGGCATCGCGAAGGAGTACGGCGCCCACGGGCCGGTCACCTCCACGCGGACCCCCTCCAGCCCGTGACCCGCGCGGGAGGCCTTCTCACGGAAGGCCTCGCCGCGCTCGCGGGGCACCAGGAAGGCGTCGTTGAAGACGTTCTCGCCCGCGTCGCCGGCCAGGGCACCCTGCTGGGGCCGGTGCGCCGCGCGGTCGGTCGCGTACGCGCGTGCCACGTCCGCCACCCGCTCGGCCGCCTCCTGGGCCGCCCGGTAGACCGCCTCCCGGTCGCCGCGCTGCCGTCTTCGGGCGCTGAGGTAGGCACGCCCCGGGGTCATGTCCGCCGACGCGGTGGATTGCGCGGCGGGCGGCGCGGCGGGGGCGGTCGCCTCGACGTAGATCTTCACTCCCCACTCGACCTGGCCCGCCAGGTGATCCAGGCGATCGGCGAACAGCCGAACCGCGGAGCGCAGCATGTCGCGGGCGCTGCCGTCGTCGACGTAGACGGTCGCCAGCCGCAGCGGCAGCGCGGGGGTGAGCGCCGTGACCTCCTCGACGGTCGCGTGGTGGGCCCGCGCGACGGCCTCCAGCCAGTCCAGGTCCTCCAGATGCCTTCTCAGGCCCTCCTCGCGGAAGTCCGCGGCCGGCACCGGGCTCACCACGAGCACGATGTCCGTACCGTCGCCCCCCTCGCCTTCGGCGATCAGGTGGACCGGGGCGCCGGCCACTCCCGCGAGTCCGGCCAGGGTCCGTGCCAGGTCCGGGTGGGCGCGTGCCACGGCGTACGCGTAGGTGACCGGCTCACTCGTGCTCGTCGTCATCGCGATCAGCCCTTCGGCGGGTGGTGCCTCGCGGTTCCGGCTCCACCTCGGGGATGTCCCGCTCCCGGCGCAGGGCGTTCAACTCGGCGCGCAGCCTGCGGTTCTGCTCGGCCAGCGACGGCTCGTTCCCGGCCCCCGAGGTGAGCGAGGGGTCGTGTTCCCACCAGTCGATGCCCATCTCCCTGGCCTTGTCGACGGAGGCGACGAGCAACCGGATCTTGATCGTGAGCAGTTCGATGTCGAGGAGGTTGATCCGGATGTCGCCCGCGATGACGATGCCCTTGTCGAGGACGCGTTCCAGGATGTCGGCCAGGCTGGCGGACGAGCCCTGCGCGTACGGCGGTTGGGCTCGGGACGGATAGTCGCCCAGGCGGTTGGAGAGAGGTTGGCTCACGACGGTGTCCTCGAGTTCTCCCGGGTCCGGGCCGGGATGCGCGGGATGCGATCAGGATCGGGCCGGTGTCCGGTCGGGGGTGCGACCGGCCTTCGTTCGGGGGTGACCGGCACGCTCAGGGTGGTCCTCCCTGTTCGTGGATCCTGATCTCCTCCAGCCGGTCGAGCAGTTGGTCCTCGACCAGGTCGAACGTCTCCTCGTCGATCTCGCCGGCGATCAACTGCCTTTCCAGCTCGGCCAGTTGGGCCCGTATTGGCGCCGGGTCGTAGTACTCGTCCTCCGCGGCCTCCAAGACCTGGTCCATCACCCAGGCGACTCCGCGCACGGGTGCCAGGGGAAGCGTGACGAGTTGTGTGAACAAGCCCATGACGTCTCCATCAGCTGAAGCTGTACGGAGGGAGCGGACCGTTGAGCCGGAATTCGAACCCCTCGCCCATCTGGTGCGCGAGGCTCAGCTCGGTGGCGAGGAAGAGTTCGTCCTGCTCGTCGCTCACCAGGAACGAGACGTTGAGGAAGTCCGTTCCGGTGGGCGGGGAGGAGTCGATCTCCCGGGCGAACGCGCGGAGCGCCTCGATCACGCCCGAGGCCAGTGCCTCCTGGCGGGCTCGGACCTCGTTGGCGACCATCTCGCCGAGTGTCACGGCCGCGTCGGGGCCCGCCGTGCCGGCGCGGATGTCGTCGTTGAGCTGCCGGGCCGGCTCGGAATCCGTGAGGATCTCCCGCAGCAGCATCTCCTCGTCCTGCGAGGCCTTCAGGTTGTACTCGACGCAGCCCTCCAGCAGGCGCAGTCGGTCGGCGTATTCGTCACCGCGCTCTTCCAGAGCCTGCCTGACGGCGTCGTCGTCCGGGGCGGTGTAGCCGAATCTGAGGGGCAGCACGGTGCCGTCCGCCAGCAGACGCTGCTGCACCTCCTGGTGCCGGCCGATGTCTCTTCGCTTGGGGCGCAGTTCCTCGGGTGCGTCACTCACGACCGCGCAGAGCGGGCCGGCGGTCACCGTGCGCAGCGGGGCGGCCGAGGCGCCGACTCCGTCGAGGCCGTCGAGGCGCAGCGGATGGTCCTTGAACGTGATCGAGTAGACGTATACGGCCATGGCTCACTCCTCCGCGCGAGACGTGCTTCGCTCCCGCCGGGAAGCGCGCTTGGCAGGCCGCCGCCGTCGTTCCACCGTTTCCTCCTCTTCTTGCTCCGACTCCTCGTCGCCCTTGCCCGTCACTCCCCGGAGGGTGTCGGTGACCGCCTCGGCGGCGCCGCTCAGGGCTCCCTTGGACTTGCCCTTCGCTCCGGATTCCAGGGTGTCGCCGACGATGTCGGTGAGCTTGGACGGTGCCTTGTCACCGGATTCCAGGTCGAGACGGTTGCACGCCTCGGCGAAGCGCAGGTAGGTGTCGACACTGGCCACGACGATGCGTATGTCGATCTTCAGGATCTCGATGCCCACGAGGGACACACGGATGAAGACGTCGATGACGAGCCCGCGGTCGAGGATGAGTTCCAGAACGTCGTAGAGAGTGCCGGATCCGCCGCTCCGGGCGAGATTGCCACCGCTCTGCGGCACCACAGTCATGGTGCCTCCCTTCACCGGCTGTGCTGTATCAGCGCCGGTCGATCTGTCCACGCGTATAGCGGCGCTTCCTCTCGTAGGCCACCAGGTCGCCCTCCTTGTCCAGGGTCACTCGGTAGGTGGCCATGACACTGGTGGTGTCGGGGACGCGCTCCAGTTCGAGTACCTCGACATCTGCCTCCCAACCGTCGTCCGTCGGTTTGATCGCGGAGACGGACTCAGGGGTTCGTCCGAGCAACGAGCTGAGTTGCTCCATCGCCGAACGGATGGCCCGGGCGGTGCCTCCGGAGCGTGACGAGGCGTTGCTGTCGCCGGCGGACCGTCGGCGCGAGGTGTCGCGGCCGGAGCTCGGGCGCCGTTTGGCGGGTTCTGCTGCGGCCATGGTCTCTCCGGTCGCCGGAATGGACGCCGTACTCGAACAAAAGTGTGCAATCTCATCATATAGGGGTACTTGGGGCGTCAGGTGTGGATGGCTTCCCCCGAGGCCGTCCCGTCGAGCATGCGGTCCCGGGGGAGGTGGGGGCCGCGTGGTCCGAAGGGAAAAGGTTCATGAATGACACAACCAAGATCGCTCTGGCCGCGGCTGTCGCCGGAGGCTATCTGCTCGGGCGTACGAAAAAGGGCCGCCTCGCGTTCGCCGCGGCCACCTACATCGCCGGGCGTCGATTCGCTCTGGATCCCAAACAGTTGGCCACGGAGGGGCTGAAGCGGCTCTCCGACGTACCGGGTGTCGCGGAGCTCCAGGAGCAGGTGCGGGGCGAACTGATGGACGCCGGCCGCAAGGCCCTGGCGGCCACGGCCGACCGCCGCCTCGGTGAGCTGGCCGACAGCCTCCATGAACGGACGCTGCGCGTCGGCGAGAAGGCCGGGAAGGACGAGAAGGCCGGGAAGGACGAGAACGGGGACGAAGGCGAGGACGAGTTCGAGGAGGACGAGTACGAGGAGGAGGGGCCCGACCAGGAGGACGACGACCGGGACGAGTACGACGAGGAGTACGAGGACGATTACGAGGGCGAACCCGAGCACGAAGCCGAGGAGGAGGAACTGGAGGAGGAGCCGGAAGAGGAGGAGCCGGAGGAAGAGGAGGAGCAGCCGGAGCGGCCGCGCAGGCGGCGTCGGAGCCCCGCGGGCAAGGGCGGCGGCGAAGCCGGGTCCCGTAGGGGGACCGCCGAGAAGGCCGCCGGGAAGAGCGCGCCCTCGCGTGGTGAGGGCGGGAGGCCCGCGGCGAAGAAGGCGGCGGCGAAGAAGACGGAGGCCGGGAAGACACCGGCGCGGAAGCCGGCGGCGGAACGGCCGGCGAAGAAGACCGCGAAGAAGACCTCGCCCCCGGCGAAGAAGACGGCGGCGAAGAAGACCGCTGCCAAGAAGACCGCGGCAACGAAGACCCCGGCGAAGAAGACCGCGGCCAAGAGGGCCCCCGCGAAGAAGACCCCGGCGAAGAAGGCCGCCGCCAAGAAGACCGCTCCGGCCAAGAAGACCGCCGCGAAGAAGGCGCCGGCGAAGAAGGCCGCCGCGAAGAGATCTTCGTCCAAGACCGCCCAGAGCGCTTCCGGACGACGGAGGTAGGACGCCATGGCCACCGAACAGCGTGAGAAGGACAATGCCGGAGGCTCGGGCCTGGACGCGTTGCGCGACGAACTCACCGACTACCTGGGCGCGCAGCTGGAACACCTGGTGGAGAAGGCGGGCGACAAGGTCGCGGACGTCACCGACAACCTCTTCGACGCCGCCGAGAACGGCGGGCCCCTCCTCGGCGCAGGTTCTCGCATCCTGCAGGGGGAATCGCCGCTGAAGGCGATCGTGGCGGAGAAGGCCAAGAGCGCCAAGGACAGCGTCGTCGGCAAGGTTAAGGAGGCCTTCGGCGGAGGCGGCAAGTCCAAGTCCGGCAGCACCAAGGTCATGAACATCATCGAGGTGCTGGACGTCGGCGTCCCGGTCCGGAAGGCGTACGACCACTGGACCGCGTTCGAGAAGTTCAGCAGCTTCACCAAGGGGGTGCGCAGTGCCTCCCAGGACGGTGAGGGCGGCAGCGACTGGAAGGTGAAGGTCGGCCCGTCCACCCGGAGTTGGAAGGCGACGGTTCAGGAACAGGTACCGGACGAGCGGATCGAATGGACCTCGGAAGGCGCCAAGGGCAGCACACGCGGCTGTGTCAGCTTCCACGAGCTCACGCCGGACCTGACCCGCATCGTGCTCGTCGTCGAGTACTACCCCTCCGGCTTCTTCGAGAAGACCGGCAACATCTGGCGCGCCCAGGGCCGTCGTCTGCGGCTGGACTTCAAGCACTTCCAGCGTTACGTCACGCTCACCGACGAGGAGGCCGAGGGCTGGCGCGGCGAGATACGCGGCGGCGAGGTCGTTCGCACCCACGAGGAGGCGCTGGAGGAGGAGGAAGCGGCAGAGGGCGAAGAGGACGAGGAAGGCGCGGAGGACTACGCGGACGAGGAGATCCCCGAGGACGAGGAGATTCCCGAGGACGAGGACGAGGAAGAGGAGGACGAGGAGACCCCGGAGGAGGACGAAGAGGTCCCCGAGGACGACGGAGCGGGGGAGTACGACGAGGAGGAGGGGGAGTACGAGTACGAGGAAGAGGAGGAATGAGGGACGGGCGTACGGGCACGCCGCGTCAGCCCGCAGACAGGCCCCGGCCCCCGGTCCCCGGCCCTGGCAGGGCGGCACCGCGAACAGGCCGCTCCACCGCGCCGGTCACCGCACCATGCGGGCCGCTCCGCCGTGCCGCGCCGGCCGCTCCGCGGCGCCGGCCACCCGGTGACGTGCGGGCGGTTTCCTCCCGCCCCGACGGGGGACCCGAGATGACAGCCCGGAGTCACACGAACACCGGGCCCGACCGGGGCCGGAGACGGACCGAGCCGGGACGGAACCAGCGAAGGGACGAGAAGGAGTCATGACCGCCGACATCGGGACCAGGACCAGTTCGCGACCGGAGACGGGATGGGCGAAGGCGCGCCGTCGGCGCCGGACCGGCCCGCGCACCTGCCTTCCGGCGACGGTGGCGACATCGGCCCGTCAGGACCGGAGCGGCCCGGACTGGAACATCGTCAGGGGCGAGGACTGACCGGACGTCACTTCTCCGCACGCGGAGACCTGCGCCCTCACGGTCGGGCCTCAGGAGGCTCCGGCCTCAGGTGGCCGTGACGGGTGAGCGTCAGGAGGCGGAGTCCGTCTTGAAGCGCAGCCGGCGGATCTCGTCCTCGGGCGGGCGGCGCAGGTCCTCGTCCGCCAGTCGCTCGGGCATGTCGTCGTCCCGGATGAGGTGGACCGACGCCTCCTCGGCCGGGTCCGTGCCCTCGTCGACACCCTCGTCGACACCGAGGTGCTCGGCGATCATGTCGTGATCGGCGTCCTCGTGGGCTCCCACGTCGAGGGCCAGGATGCGTTCCTCCGGATCCGGGCCCATCTCGTCGTCCAGGCGCTCGCCCTCGTCGTCCGCCAGTCCGTCCCCGTCGTCGTCGGGGTCCCGCAGGGCCGAGTCCGTCCGTTCCTCGGCCAGCTTCTCGTCCAGACTCTCCCCCTGGCGCAGTTCACGCGCCGTGGTGCCGAGGTGGTCCACCGCGAGCGGGCGCTCGGGCGGCGACCACCCGTCGTCGAAGGGGTCCGAGCCCCGGTATTCGAGGGTGTCCTCCGGATCGAGGATGCCTTCGTCCTCGCGGATGTCGGGACCTCCCGGCTGGTACACCTCATCACCCATGACCTCGTCCTCGCTCTGCTGCCCGAGATGGGCGCGACCCTCCGGACGGATCCGAGTGTCATCGGCCCATGTCTCCAGGCTCACCCAGCGCACCGGTTCCGGCATGCCGGAACCGCACACGATCACAGAGGGTGACCGCAGGCCGGGCGGTGATTCTCGATCTCCACGTTTGGGGCCCGTGGGACGGGTCACCCGGGTTCCGACACTCGAGGCCGATCGTGATGGGAAGTGAGACATCGTGAGTGGCGAGCAGAAGGCCAAGGCAAAGATGGAACAGGCCAAGGGCAAGACGAAGGAAGCGGCCGGGCGCGCCCTGGGCAACGAGCAGATGACCGCCGAAGGCCGTGCCGAGAAGGCCAAGGGCGACGCACGGCAGGCCAAGGAGAAGACGAAGGACGTCTTCAAGGGCTGAAAGGCCGAAAGGCCGACAAGACAGAAGGCGGACTCTCGGATTTCGGGGGAGTCGGCGCGGCCGTCAGGCCGACCACGTGGGGCCCGTTCCGGGGAACGGGCCCCACGGCCATGCACCGGCCGAGGGCCCGTGACCGTTGGCAGCTTCGGGGTGACACCACGGCCGGGCCGCCGGCACCGGGACGGAGCCGTCCGCCCGCGGCGGCGAAGCCCTGGCACACCCGGCGCGCCAGCTGACCTCCGTCGGCTCCGCCCGGCCCGGCGAGGCGTTGATTCCCCGCACTTCGGCGAGACGTCGTGTCCGTCGGTCCGGGCCGCACACCGCGTCCGCCCGTTCCGGCGAGACCCGGCCCGAGCCGCGAGACCCCGGATCTCGCGGCCGGGCCCCGGCCAACGTGGCGCGGCCCCGGCCAACCGCGGCCCCGGCCCGCGAGGCGCGGCCCCGCACGGCTGGGCCAGGGCACCGACGGCACGCGGCGCCGCGTCCCGTGTGGCCCCGCACCCCGTGTTGCCCCACGCCCCCACAGGCCGAAGATGGTGGGGATGGCGGAGAGGAGTCCCCGGCGTGGAACCGGACGCGCAGGCAGAGCGACGAGGGGACCTCGCGCGGGGACCGGCCGAGGGTGCCGATCCGCGACGCTGGCACGCCCTGTGGGTCACCCTGACGGCCGGGTTCATGAGCCTGCTCGACGTCACCATCGTCGCCGTCGCGCTGCCCTCCATGCAGCGTGCCCTGCACGCCTCCGCCCCGTCGATCCAGTGGGTCGTCTCCGGTTACGCCCTCACCTTCGCCCTGGTTCTCGTGACGGCCGGACGACTGGGCGACGCGATCGGCCGACGGCGGATCTTCCTCCTCGCGCTCGCCGCCTTCGTCCTGTGCAGCGCCGCGGCGGGCGCCGCGCCGACGATCACGCTCCTCGTGGTGGCGCGACTCGCCCAGGGCATGGCCGCCGGATGCCTGGCACCGCAGAACTCCGCCCTCATCCAGCAGATGTTCCGGGGAGCCGAGCGGGGGAGGGCCTTCGGGCTCTTCGGCGCCACCGTCGGCATCTCCAGCGCGGTGGGCCCCGTCATCGGCGGCCTGATCCTGATGCTCGCGGACGGTCCCGAGGGCTGGCGCTGGATCTTCTACGTGAACGTGCCGGTCGGAGCCGTCGCCTTCCTGCTGGGCCTGCGCCTGCTGCCCAAGGTCGCTCCGCGCCGCCGGGAACGACTCGACCTGCGGGGTGTCCTGCTGCTCGGCAGCGGGGTGCTCGCGCTGATGCTTCCCCTGATCCTGGCCGAGTCCGGCGGCGTACGAAGGCTGTGGTGGCTCTTCCTGGTGGGGCTGGGCCTTCTCGCGGTGTTCGCCTGGTGGGAGCGGCGGCTGACGTCCGCCGGCGGACAGCCGCTCCTCGATCCGCGCCTGGTGACGGACACGCGAGGCTACGCCGCGGGAGCCGCCATCGCCGCCCTGTACTTCGTGGGCTTCAGCGGGGTGTGGCTGGTGTTCGCGCTGTACTTCCAGAACGGTCAGGGCTTCTCCCCGCTGCGCTCGGGGCTCGCGGTGACACCCTTCGCCATCGGTTCGGCCGCGGCGGCCGTGGTGGCCGGACGGCTCGTCGAGCGGCTGGGCCGGCTGCTGACCGTCTGCGGCCTCACCGGCGTCGCCCTCGGTCTCGGCGGCGCCGTGCTGATCCTGCGTCTCGCCCCCGGGGACACGGCCGTGTGGTACGCGGCGCCGGCCCTGTTCGTCGGCGGACTGGGCAGCGGATGCGTCATCTCGCCGAACGTCACGATGACCCTCCGTGACGTGCCGGTGCGGATGGCGGGCGCGGCCGGCGGCGCCCTGCAGACGGCCCAGCGGCTGGGCGGTGCCATCGGGACGGCGGCGCTGCCGGGACTCTTCTACGTGGTGCTCGGCACGGGGCACCGAGACTTCCGCTCCGCCCTGGTGATCTCCGTGGGCTCCGGGATCGCGGCCATCCTGTGCGCCCTCGCCCTGGCCGTTCACGACTGGCTGCGCGACCACGAGCCCGGGTCGCCGGGCCGCCCCTCCGAGCTGTCGCACGACCACACCCACGCCAGTCAGCCCTGAGCACCGGACACGCGAGCGGCCCGGCGGCATGGGGAGTGCCGATCGTCGGCCGGGTTCACAGGCGCCGCACAGCGGCCGAAAAGGTGTGACGGGCGGATGAACTCGCAGTAGGCGATGGCCAGTTCAAGCCGAAGTCTTGTCCGCTCCATGACAAGGTCATCATGCGGATGTCACCCTGCTGTCGACCATTCACGCTTCGTACACGCTCCAGTGGCCCTCATTCACTTCCGCCTCATCCCCTCCACATCGTCCCCTTCCAGCGGACCCTCACGATCCACGCGCCGCCGATCCGCGAGCGCCTTCGTGCGGCAGTCGCCACGGCGCTCCTTCCCGCCCGGCTCTCCACGGACCGGCCGTACCCGACGGCCGGGCCGCCCGGGCCACCCCCCTCGCAGATGGAGATGACCTTGAACCGGCAACACCCCTCCGCCCGGCGGCGCAGACGCGCCGCCGCCCTCGCCCTCACCGCCGCGAGCTCGTTACTGGCGATCGCCGTCCAGCCGGCTCCCGCGTCCGCGGCCCCCGCCGGTCCGCCGACCGCCAAGCCCGCTGCCCGCATCGCCGCAGAACCCCGGTCCGGCGCCCGCCAGGTCCCGCTGTCGCCCGACCGGCGCGCCACGCTGGTCAAGGGCGCGAAGGCGGCGGCGGGTGCCACCGCCGAGCGGATCGGCCTCGGCTCCCGCGAGAAACTCCTCGTCAAGGACGTCGCCCAGGACCGCGACGGCACGACCCACACGCGATACGAGCGCACGTACGCGGGGCTGCCGGTGCTCGGGGGTGATCTGGTCGTGCACCTGAAGGACGGCCGGACCACCGTGTCCGAAGGGAGCCGGGCCGCCCTCACCGTGCCGAGCGTCAGGCCGGCGATATCCGCCGACGCCGCCGCCGCGAAGGCCCTCGCGGTGAGCCGGAAGGCGGCCGTCCAGCGATCCCGGGCCGACGGAGCGCCCCGGCTCGTCGTCTGGGCCGCGGGCACCCGCCCTGTCCTGGCCTGGGAATCCGTGATCGACGGCGTCCAGCGCGACGGCACCCCCAGCGAACTGCACGTCATCACCGACGCGTCCAACGGCAAGACCGCCTCCCGGTACGAGGGCGTCGAGACGGGCACGGGAACGGGCCAGTACGTGGGTGCGGTGCCGCTCTCCACCACGCCGTCCGGATCGTCGTACCAACTGGTCGACGGCGACCGTGCGGGCCATCGCACCTACGACCTCAACCAGGGAACCTCCGGCACCGGAACCCTCTTCACGGACGACAACGATGTCTGGGGCAGCGGCGCCCAGAGTGACCGCCAGACCGCGGGTGTCGACGTCGCCTACGGGGCGGCGGCCACCTGGGACTACTACAAGCAGGTCTTCGGCCGCAACGGCATCCGCAACGACGGGGTCGCCGCCTACAGCCGGGCCCACTACGGCAACAACTACGTCAACGCCTTCTGGCAGGACAGCTGCTTCTGCATGACCTACGGCGACGGCGCGAGCAACACGCACCCCCTGACCGCCCTGGACGTCGCCGCCCACGAGATGAGCCACGGCGTGACCGCCGCCACCGCGGGCCTCACCTACGCGGGAGAGTCCGGCGGTCTCAACGAGGCGACGTCGGACATCTTCGCCGCGGCGGTGGAGTTCCACGAGAACCTCGCGGCCGACGTGCCCGACTACCTGGTCGGCGAGAAGATCGACATCCGCGGCACCGGCGCACCGCTGCGCTACATGGACAAGCCGTCCAAGGACGGTTCCTCCCGCGACTACTGGGACTCCTCGCTCGGCGGCATCGACGTCCACTACTCCTCCGGGCCGGCGAACCACTTCTTCTACCTGCTCTCCGAGGGGAGCGGCGCGAAGACCGTCAACGGGGTGTCGTACGACAGTCCGACCCACGACGGTCTGCCGGTGACCGGCATCGGCATCGAGAACGCTGCCGCGATCTGGTACCGCGCGCTGACGACCTACATGACGTCCTCGACCAACTACGCCGGTGCCAGGGTCGCCACGCTGCGGGCCGCCGGTGACCTCTTCGGGGCCTACAGCCCCACGTATCTCGCCGTCGCCGACGCCTGGGCGGCCATCAACGTCGGCGACCGGATCGCCCTCGGGGTCAACATCGCCCCGGTCGCCGACCAGACCTCCGGGGTCGGCCAGGAGGTCTCCCTCCAGGTGGAGGCGTACACCACCAACACCGGCGCGAGCCTGACCTACACGGCCACCGGGCTGCCCGAGGGCCTGGCCGTCGGTGACACCGGACTGATCTCCGGGACCCCCGTCACCCCGGGGACCAGCGACACGACGGTCACGGTGACGGACAGCACGGGCGCGGCCGTGTCGGTGTCCTTCCACTGGCGGATCGCGTACGTCTACGCCAACAGCACCCGCGTGGACATCCCGGACGTGGGTCCCGCGGTCGAATCGCCCATCACGATCACCGGCCGGCCGGGCAACGCCTCGCCGACCACCGAGGTCTACGTCAACATCGTCCACACCTACCGCGGTGATCTGACGGTCGATCTGGTCGGCCCGGACGGAACCGTGTACTCCCTGCTGAACCGCAGCGGGGGCTCGGCCGACAACGTGGACCAGACGTTCACGGTCGACGCCTCCGCGCAGCCGGTCGACGGCACCTGGAAACTGCGGGTCCGCGACCTCGCGTCGATCGACGTCGGCTACATCCAGCAGTGGAGGATCACGCCCTGACCGGCGTCATCCGGCAACGGAGCAACACGTCCTGATCGAGTACTGAACCCAACCCGTCCGGACCGCCCTCGCGGTCCGGACGGTCCGCTGTCCGCGCCGAATGGCCGCGGGCGTCCCGCCCTCCCCGGGCGACGGACGCCCGCGGCCATTCGGCGTGTTCAAGCCTTGACGGAACCGAACGGCCTCCCGCCCGCCGGTGACGGCCGACGTCCAGGTCGCGAGCCCGGAGCGGCCCGCCAACCTGCGCCCGGCGCACACGAGTTGAAGAAACTCGTGTCGCGGGACTTGCCACCCTGATGGTTCATTACTTAAATCAAAGCGTGAACTAAGAGCGCCGGAAGGCCGGTTCACGGTTCTCCCCTCGAAAGCGGCTGTGTCCTCAGCCGCTCAACAGGTGTGTCCGCTCCGCTCGTCACCCCACCCGCATGGAGTCACGGCATGAAACTCAGAACCCTGGGTGTCGCGCTGGCCGCAATGGCCGCGCTCGTCACCCTGCCCTTGCAGAGACCGGCCGCAGCGGCCGAACTCCCGCTGTCCCAGGGCAAGACGGCCACGTCCTCGTCGGACGAGAACGGGGGCACTCCCGCCGCCAACGCCGTCGACGGCGACACCGGCACCCGATGGTCGTCGGCCGCCACGGACACCCAGTGGCTCCAGGTCGACCTCGGTGCCTCGGCCACGATCACCAAGGTCGCCCTCAACTGGGAGGCCGCGTACGGCAGCGACTACCGCGTCCAGACGTCGCCGGACGGCAGCACCTGGACCGACATCAAGACGGTGACCGGCGGCGACGGCGGAACCGACACCCTCGACGTCTCCGGACAGGGCCGCTACGTACGGATGTACGGCGTCCACCGCGCCACGCAATACGGCTACTCCCTCTGGGAGTTCCAGGTCTTCGGCACCGGCGGCACCAGCACCCCGACCTGCGGCACGGCCAACGCGGCGCAGGGGAAGACGGCCACCGCCTCCTCCACCGAGAACGCGGCGAGCCCCGCCTCGGCCGCCTTCGACGGCAACACCGGAACGCGCTGGTCCAGCGCCTTCTCCGACCCGCAGTGGGTCCAGGTCGACCTGGGCGCCTCCACCGACCTGTGCCGGGTGGACCTCAACTGGGAGGCCGCGTACGGCAGAGCCTTCCAGATCCAGTCCTCCACGGACGGCCAGAACTGGACGATCCTCAAGACGGTCACCGACGGCACCGGGGGCACCGCCTCCTACGACGTCTCCGGCAAGGGCCGTTACGTGCGGATCTACGGGACCACCCGGGGCACCGCGTACGGGTACTCACTGTGGGAGGTCGCCGTCCACACCGGCACCGGAACCAGCACCCCGCCCGTGCAGGGCGGCGGGGACCTCGGGCCCAACGTGATCGTCGTGGACCCCTCGACACCCGATCTGCAGGGCAAGTTCGACCAGGTCTTCGCCCAGCAGGAGTCGAACCAGTTCGGCTCCGCCCGCTACCAGTTCCTGATGAAGCCCGGCACCTACAACAACATCAACGCCCAGGTCGGCTTCTACACCTCGATCTCGGGCCTCGGCCAGAACCCCGACGACGTCCACATCAACGGTGACATCACCGTGGACGCGGGCTGGTTCAACGGCAACGCCACCCAGAACTTCTGGCGTTCGGCCGAGAACCTGTCGATCACCCCCTCCAACGGCACCGACCGCTGGGCCGTGGCACAGGCCGCGCCCTTCCGCCGCATCCACGTGCAGGGCGGTCTCAACCTGGCCCCGAACGGCTACGGCTGGGCCTCCGGCGGCTACATCGCCGACTCCAAGATCGACGGCACGGTCGGCCCGTACTCGCAGCAGCAGTGGTACACCCGTGACAGCTCCGTCGGCGGCTGGACCAACGGCGTCTGGAACATGACCTTCACGGGCGTCCAGGGAGCCCCGGCGACGAACTTCGACTCGGGCCCGTACACCACGCTGGACAACACCCCCGTCTCCCGCGAGAAGCCGTACCTCTACCTGGACGGCAGCACCTACAAGGTGTTCGTGCCCTCCAAGCGCACCAACGCACGCGGTGTCTCGTGGCCCAACACGGCCGGTACGTCGATCCCGCTCGACCAGTTCTACGTCGTCAAGGCCGGCGCGACCGCCGAGACCATCAACGCGGCGCTCGCGCAGGGCCTCAACCTGCTGTTCACGCCGGGTGTCTACCACCTGGACCAGACGATCAACGTGACCCGGGCCAACACCGTCGTCCTGGGCCTCGGCCTCGCGACGATCGTGCCGGACAACGGGATCGACGCGATGCACGTCGCCGACGTCGACGGGGTCAGGCTCGCCGGATTCCTGATCGACGCGGGCCGTTCCAACTCCGGCACCCTGCTCCAGATCGGCCCGTCGGGCTCCTCGGCCGACCACTCCGCCAACCCCACCACGATGCAGGACGTGTTCGTGCGGATCGGCGGCGCGGGCCCCGGCCTCGCCACCAACTCGGTCGTCGTCAACAGCGACGACGTCGTGATCGACCACACCTGGCTGTGGCGCGCCGACCACGGTGAAGGGGTCGGCTGGGACACCAACCGCGCCGACTACGGCCTCGTGGTCAACGGCGACGACGTGCTGGCGACCGGCCTGTTCGTCGAACACTTCAACAAGTACGACGTGCTGTGGAACGGCGAGAACGGGCGCACGATCTTCTTCCAGAACGAGAAGGCGTACGACGTGCCCAACGCCGCCGCCGTCACCCATGACGGCATCGTCGGATACGCGGCCTACAAGGTCGCCGACTCCGTCACCACGCACGAGGCATGGGGCCTGGGAAGCTACTGCAACTTCACCACGGACCCGTCGATCGTCCAGGCGCACGGCTTCCAGGTCCCGGTGAAGACCGGGGTGAAGATGCACGACATCCTGGTGATCTCCCTGGGCGGCAAGGGCCAGTACGCCCACGTCATCAACAACACCGGCTTGCCCACCTCGGGGACGGACACCGTCCCGTCCAAGGTCACGCAGTTCCCGTGATCCCGAAGGGCGCCGGCTGACAGACACACGGGTGCCGGTGCTCCACCCCGCTGCGGGGGAGCGCCGGCACCCTCATCCTGCCCGTGTCGTGCTCACCTCGCCCGTGTCGTGCCGCGAGGCACGTCGAGCCGCGTGTCATGAGGCCGGGCCGCTTCCTGGTCGGGCGGGCCGGCCGGTTCCACCCCGGCGGCGTGCGCGAGGAGACGACGGGCCAGTTCACGCGCTTCGGCGGGGGTGAGCGAGGCCCACACCCCGTGCTCGTCGCCCTGGTCGGGACCCACGTCCAGGGTCACGCGGCCGATCTGCCGGCCCGGCGTGGGGAGCCGCAGCTCCTTCACGAAGATCCTGCGGCCGCACGACGTCACCAGGGGCGACTCGCCCGCCCCGGCCGCCCGTGGTCGCCGCTGCCCGGACTCCGTCATCGCTCTCACGCCTTTCCACGAGCAGAACCGCCGGTGGGTCCACCGCACCGGGTGGAACTCCGCGCTCCGGCATCCGCCGGACTGTTCAGGTCAGCGTCGACCGGTACCGGTTTGTTCCCGGTCTCCGGCGCCGCGCCCCTCCCGCGACCGGGCGCGCGGACGCCCGACCGTCGCGTGAACCTCGAACACGGGGCGGTGTCCCCGGAGTTGACCCACGCCCGACCGGCACGCGGCGGGAGGCGCTCGGCGGGAGGTACTCGGCGGACCGGTCGGCCGAGCGACGGGCGACCGGTCCGTGTCAGCGCCGGCTGGAGCCCTTCGAGCGCAGCGCCCCGAGACGTTCCAGGAGCAGGCCCTCCCGGGTGGACCAGGGGGAGATCTCCACACTCGTGGCCCGGCAGGCCTCCATCAGCGCCTCCGCCACGAGCGCTCCGGCCAGGGACTGGCCGGCCCGGTGACGTGAGATGCCGGGCAGCCGGCCGCGGCCCGCGGCCCCGTTCCTGGCGAGAACGCCCACCGCGGCCCGTACCTCGTCGAGGGTCAGCCGCTGCGGGGCCCGGGAGCGGTCGCGGCCGGCGGTGTAGCGGGCGAGCTGGGTGAAGGTCTTGGAACACGCGAGCACCCGCCCGTCCGGGTCGGCGCGCGGCAGGTCGGGCACCTCGGCGAGACGGTCGCTCAGGTGGTCGCGCACCTCGGTGAGCCGGCGCTTCGAGGACACGGCCTCGTCGAGCTTCCAGGCGCGGGTGACCGTCCGGGCGCCCAGGGGCAGGGAGTGGGTCGTCCGCGGCTTCCTGGACGTTCCGGACGCGACCTCCACGGTTCCGCCGCCGATGTCGAGGACCAGCAGGGAGCCGGGCCGGTCGCCCGCCCAGTGGCGTGCCGCCACATAGGCCAGCCGGGCCTCCTCCTCGCCGGACATCACCCGCAGCCGGGTGCCGGTGGCGCTGGCCACCTGGGCGAGTACCTCGTCGCGATTGGGTGCGTCGCGGATCACCGACGTGGCGAACGCGTAGACCTCCGGCAACGCCTCCCGGTTCTCCGCGAGCGTTTCGGCCACGGCCCGCTGCACGCTGCGTACACCCGACTTGCCCAGCCGTCCCGAGGCGTCCAGCGTCTCGTGCAACTGGAGCCGTACCTTTCGGGACAGCACCTCTTCCATGGCCACCCCGGCGCGGCGCCGTGCCACGGTGAGGAGAGCGCTGTGGCATCCGACGTCCAGTACACCTGCCTGCCGCACTGTGTTAACCACCCGTTCTCCTGCCAAAGGGGATCCATGAACGCACCATTCTCCCGCAAGTAGGACGGGGTGACGCGACACGATTTCGTTTTGGCTCGTCAGGAGCGCGTCAAGGGCTCTTCGGAGGGCCACGGGGGCGCCGGGCGGCCGCTCAAGGGGATTCCGGGCGCGCGATGATGGGCCCGGTGTCGCACCGGTGACGAGAACCGGCGTCAGGTGGTGGAGCGACTCAGGTCGCTGTCCGGCGTGTCGGCCAAGGTCACCACGGCGGTGATCCGTTTGCCGACGGGCTCCCGGTGCACCTCGAAGGCATGGCACACGGCCATGACGATCTCCAGTCCGTGCTGGCCGACGCGGCCCGCCTCGGCGGCGCGCGCCACCGGAAGCGTCGGGTCGGAGTCCCAGACGGTGGCCCGGACGGAACCCTGGTCGACCTCGAGCGACAACAGGCACGGTCCGCCGGCGTACTTGACCGCGTTGGTCACCAGTTCGCTGACGACCAGCGGGACCATGCCCATCACCCGTCCGGAGACGGGCAGTCCGGCGACCGCCTGCACACGCGTCAGGAAGTCGCGGGTGAACGCCCGCGCCTGGGCGATGCACGCGGAGTCACCGTCGTACGCGACTGAGGCCTCGATCAGTGCACCCCGCTGTCCCTGCTGTCCCGCTTCGCTCACCTGCTGGCCCATACGATCCGTCCCGCGTCCACCTCTTCGACGTTCCGCGTCTGCCCCGGAAACCGGGCTTCACTCCAACCGCCCGCGCATTCTTCGGCGGAGCCCGGCACCGGGGCCCTTCCGGCGCCCTCAGGCCTCGGCGACCGTCACGGAGACGGGAGTGCCGGCCTCGATCGTGCGGCTGACCGTGCAGAGCCGGTCGTGCGAGGTCTTCACGGCGCGCGGGAGGATGGCACGGGCGCGGTCGCCCGCCTCTCCCTCGGGGAACGCCACGGAGAACGTGACCGCCAGGTCGGTCATCCGGTTCCCGGACTCGTCGGCGATCTTGTCGCCGGTCACGGTCAGGGTGAACCGCGTGGGCTCCACGTGCCGGGCGGTCGCGACATCGACATCGGCCGCCGTGCACCCCCCGATCGCGGCGAGCAGCAGTTCGACCGGGGTGAACAGCGCCTCCCCGCCGGGTCCGGAACCGGTACCGAAGGCGATCGTCCCGCCCTGTGCGTTCGTCGCGGTGAAGTTACCGGTGGCGGTCCGCTCGACGGTGACGCGGCGCAGAGTGTCGTCAGTCATACCGCCGACCCTAATGTCGCGCCGCGTCGCCCGCCTCGGACGCGCCTTCGGGTCAGTCGGGCGGGTTCGGGCGGACCACGCCGAGGTCGTAGGCGAGGATGACCGCCTGCACGCGGTCGCGGACGCCCACCTTCGACAGCACGCGGCCGACGTGCGTCTTGACCGTCGACTCCGCCACGACGAGCCGCTCGGCGATCTCGCTGTTGCTCCAGCCCTCGCCCATGGCGACGAAGATCTCGTACTCGCGCTCGGTGAGGGCTCGCACACGGGGGTCGTCCGGGGGCACGGCGCTCGACGGGTCGCGCGGGAGGTGCCGGGCGTAGGCGTCCAGGAGACGCCGGGTCAGGGCGGGGGCGATCACCGCGTCGCCCGCGGCGACCGCCCGGATACCGGCGAGCAGTTCCTCCGGATGGGCGTCCTTGAGGAGGAACCCGCTCGCCCCCGCGCGCAGTGCGGCGTAGGCGTACTCGTCCAGGTCGAACGTGGTCAGGATCAGGACCCGGGAGCGGCCGCCGGAGGCGACGACCCGGCGGGTGGCCTCGATGCCGTCCATACCGGGCATCCGTACGTCCATGAGGATCACGTCCGGGCGCAGTTCGGCGGCCCTGCGGACGGCCTCGCCGCCGTGGGAGGCCTCGCCGACGACATCGGTGTCCGGGGTGCTCTCCAGGAGCATGCGAAAGCCGAGCCGCTGCAGCGGCTGGTCGTCGACGATGAGCACGCTGGTCACGCCGCACCGCCCGTGACGGCCGAGGGAGCGGGCCCGGTCCCGGCCGGAGGGGTCGGATCGAGGGTGGCCCGCAGGGTCCATCCGCCGTCGGGTCCCGGCCCCGCGACGACCGTCCCGTCGTAGAGGGCCGCGCGTTCTCTCATGCCGGGGATTCCGTGCCCTTCGTCGTCGTGCGGCCGGGAGTGCACGGCGCCGGTGCCCGCGCCGCTGCCCGGGCCGGTGTCGTGGACGTCGATGCGCAGGAGCGCCTTGTCGACGCCCACCCTCAGATCGACGCGTGTCCCGGGCCCTCCGTGCTTGAGGGCGTTGGTGAGCGCCTCCTGGACGATGCGGTACGCGGCGAGCTGGACGCCGCGGTCCAGGCCGCCCAGGTCGCCGCTGCTGCGGTGCACGACCACCGGGCCGGCCGCCCGGATCCGCTCGCACAGGGCGTCGATGTCCCCGATCCCGGGCTGCGGACTCAACTCCGGCTCGCTGGGAGCCGGGGTCTGCTCGCGCAGGACCCCGAGCATGCGGCGCAGTTCGCCGAGCGCCTGCCGACCGGTGTCACCGATGAGCAGCAGGGCCTGCTTCCCGCGTTCCGGCGCATGGTCGTTCGCGTACGCGCCGCCGTCCGCGAGGGTGATGATGACGGAGAGGTTGTGGCCGACGATGTCGTGCATCTCGCGTGCCACGCGGGCGCGTTCGGCGGCGGCGGCCAGTCTGCTGCGCTGGTCGCGTTCGACCTCCAGCCGGGTCGCGCGGTCCCGCAGGACGGCGAGCTGGCCGCGCCGGATCCGGACGGCGAGACCGAGCGCGACGGCCGCGGTTATCGTGCTGAACAGGAAGAACAGCGCGTCGAGGACATGCACCTCGGACGGCAGACGCAGGGCGACCAGCCCCAGGGCACCGGCCGCGACCGCGCAGGCCACGGGCAGCCGGCGCAGCTCTCCGTGCAGGACCAGGCTGTAGAGGGCGATGAGTACGGCGACGTCGGCGCGCAGCCAGACGCCCAGCGCCAGCTGCAGGATGAGCACGGCGGTGATCACCGAGAAGGCGAGGAAGGGCCGCCTGCGCCGCCAGAGCAGCGGGAGCACCAGTCCCGCCTGAAGCGCGAGCGTTCCCGGCAGGGTCGGCTGGGTGAACTCGGTGTCGAACGGGTGGTGCCGGCCGTCCCCGTCGTGGACGAGGTCCGGCAGGCAGAACAGCAGCGCGACCACGGCCGTCACGGCCGCGTCGAGGATCCAGGGACGCCTGCGGTCGCCCCGCTTGAGCCGGCGTCCCAGACGGGACAGCGCGCGGGCCAGCGGGTGGTTCCACGGCAGTTCCGCCTCCGCGAAGGGCGGCTCGTCGGTTGACGCACGCGGGGCGGTGTCGTCGAGGTTCATGGGAGTCACCGATCCGCGCTCATGGGTCTCACCTGTCCATTGTGGGTCCGGCCGCGGTGTCGCACGCGCCTCCCCTTCTCCCCGTACGGGCACACCTTCCCCCCGTACGGTCGTGGCCGCGAGGTCTCCGCGTACGGGCGCCACCGCGGGTTCCTTCGCGGTGGCGCCCGTACGCGGGGTCGGGTGCGGCGGGCGCGGGGCGGCAGGTGTCAGGCGTCCGTGCGGACGAGACGGTAGGCGGCGCCCGCCAGCGCCAGCACGGTCCAGCCGAGGAAGACCACCAGCCCCGCGGTGGGCGACAGCGAGGACGAGTCGTGGGTCAGCGCGAACATCGACTCGCCCGCGTTGCTCGGCAGGTACGGGCTGATGTCGTCCTGCCACGAGCTGGGCAGCAGCGAGATCAGGCCGGGCACCAGCATCAGCGAGGCGACCAGGACCGAGATGCCGCCGGCGACCGAGCGGAGCACGGCGCCCAGAGCGGTGCCGATGACACCGACCAGACCGAGGTAGAGACCGGCCCCCAGCAGGCTCCGGACCACGCCCGCGTCCGACAGGGAGAGGGCCGCGGGCGTGTCCGAGACGATGCCGCTGTCGATGGTGAACGCGGCGAACACGCCGCCGGTCGCGACGGCCAGGGCGATCAGGCCGAACATCGAGGCCTTGGCCCACAGCACCGGCAGCCGGCGCGGCACGGCGGCCAGCGTGGAGCGGATCATGCCGGTCGAGTACTCACCCGCGGTGATCAGCACGCCCAGCACCCCGAGCGCCAGTTGCGCGAAGTTCGTGCCGAACACCGAGAGGCTGAGCGCGGTCTCCGCGACCTCGCCGCCGCGCATGGGGCGGCCGGAGTTCAGTTCGGACTTGTAGTGCGCGGCCCCGATCACGCCGAACGCGACGAGGAACAGCAGCGCGAGACCGAGCGTGATCCAGGTGGAGCGCAGGGACCACAGCTTCGCCCACTCCGAGCGCAGCACCCGGCGCCCGGTGACCTTGTACACCGGACGGGCCGCCTGCGCGGGTGCGGGGCTGTCGGTGACGGTGACGGTGCTCATGCCGCCCTCCCGGGGGCCTCGACGGTGGCGGTGGCGTTGTACTCGACGGCGTCACGGGTCAGTTCCATGAACGCCTCCTCCAGGGAGACGGTCCGTGAGCCGAGTTCGAACAGGGGGATGCCGTGGTCGGCGGCCTTGCGGCCGATCGCCCGCGCGGACAGGCCCGTCACCTGGAGCTCCTCGCGACCTGCCGCGCCGGTGATCTCGACGCCGGGGCCGGCCAGCACCTCGCGCAGCCGGGCCGCCTGCTCGGAGGCCACGGTGACGGTGTCGCCGCCGGCCCGCTGGACCAGCTCCCGCACGGTGGTGTCCGCCAGCAGACGTCCTCGTCCGACGATGATCAGGTGGTCGGCGACCAGGGCCATCTCACTCATGAGGTGGGAGGAGACGAAGACGGTACGGCCGTCCGCCGCGAGCCCGGTCAGCAGGTTGCGGATCCACAGCACGCCCTCGGGGTCGAGGCCGTTGACCGGTTCGTCGAGCATGATCGTGGCCGGGTCGCCGAGGAGGGCCGCGGCGATGCCGAGGCGCTGGCCCATGCCGAGGGAGAAGGCGCCCGCGCGCTTCCTGGCCACGGACTGCAGGCCGGTCAGCTCGATGACCTCCTCCACCCGGCGGCGCGGAATGCCGTGGGTGTAGGCCTGGGCCATGAGGTGGTCGAACGCGGAACGGCCCGGGTGGATCGACCTGGCCTCCAGCAGCGCGCCGACCTCCTGGAGCGGGGCGCTGTGCCGCGCGTAGTGCTTGCCGTTGACCGTGACGCTGCCGGCGGACGGCGCGTCCAGACCGACGATCATGCGCATGGTGGTCGACTTGCCCGCGCCGTTGGGGCCGAGGAAGCCGGTCACGGTGCCGGGCCTGACGACGAAGTCCAGCCGGTCCACCGCCGTCTTCTCGCCGTACCGCTTCGTCAGCTGATGTGCCTCGATCATCGATGGTCCCTTGCTTTCGGGGGCAGGCCCCCACCTGACTGCTCACCGACCACGCTAGGAGGCCGCGGTCCCGGATCCGTCGTACCTCGGAGCCCGGTCGGGGTGAGGCACGTAGTACCGCGGTATCACTCGGCTACGGCTCCCGGATGACGGGGCGGGGGAGCGCCGGCGCACCGCCGGACGCGGAGCACCCGTGGGTCGCGGAAATGGCAGGGCTGACAATTGACAGATCCGGCGCGTGATGGCGAGGGTGTTCCCCATGCCAGAGAGAACCGAGAAGCCAGGTCTGCGCGAGCGGAAGAAGGAGGAGACCCGGCGCGGACTGCGCGAGGCCGCCGGCCGGCTCTTCGCCGAACACGGCTTCGCGCAGACGACGGTGGCCGACATCGCCGCGGAGGCGAACGTGTCGGAGCGGACCTTCTTCCGCTACTTCGACAGCAAGGAAGCCCTGCTCCTCCCGGACGGGATCGAACTCTTCGCCCGCATAGAGGAAGCCTTCCTGGCGCGGCCGGACACCGACACGCCGCTCGAAGCGGCCTGCGGGGCCATCACGGACGCGGTCTCCTACTTCGCCACCAGCAGCCTGACCGCGCTCGCCCATCCGCTCGGCGAGATCCGCGAACAGGCGCGCGAGGGCCTTTCCCGGCAGTTCCAGCAGTTCGAGGCGCGCCTGACCGCGCTCGTCCTGGAGCGCCTTCCGGCGAACGAGCCGGACGCCGACCTCCGGGCGGCCGTGATCGCCAACTGCGCGCTGGGGGCCGCGCGCGCCGTCCTGCGGACCCTGCGCGACCGCCGTACGGCGGGAGTTCCCGTGGAGCCCGACCGTCTGCTTCCGCAGGCGTTCACCTTCCTGACCATGATCGGAGCCACCTCCTCGTGAACCGCCGCCATCGCCGTCACGTCGTCACCGTCCTGTGCCTGACCGCCGTGGCCGGGGCGGCCGTGGTCACCGACCTCGTCGTCGAGCACAAGGTGCGGGACCGGGTCGCGGAGACCGCCGAGTGCCGTCTCGGCGGGGCCAAGGGGGTGCGGGTCGACCTCGACGACACCCTGGCCGGACTCAAGGCGCTCACCGGTACGGTCGGCGCCGTCCATGTCAGCGCCGAGGGTGTGCGCCGCCAGGGCACCGACATGGACGTCGACGCGCACCTGCGTGACGTGTCGACCGGCGGTGCCACCTCGGGCGGCACCGCCACGGCCACCATCGCCTACGAGGAGCTGGACCGCAGCGGCGGCGTACGGGACGGCGCGGGCGCCGAGGGGCTGAAGACGGGCACGGACGGCACCCGTCTCACCCTCACCGGACCGGCGGGCGGTACGGGTCTGCCCGTCACGGTGGCCACCACCCTGTCCACCACCTCCCGCAGCCTCACCATCACCCCCGCGAGCGTCCTGGTCCTCGGCCGCGAGGTCCCGGTGTCGCAGCTGTCCGCGCTGCCGGGCGCCGGGGGTCTCGCCGCCCGGCTCAAGCCGCGCACCATCGAGATCCGGGAGCTGCCCCGGGGCACCGCGCTCGTCGGCGCCCACGCCGAAAGCGCCGGTCTCGTAATGGACTTCACGGTCGCCCCCAGCGGCGCGAAGCAGGCGGCCAGACCGGCGAACGCGTCGTCCGCGTGCGCATCCGGAAAGGGGCAGGCCGAAAGCTGACGCCCCCGCGCCGGGCTCCGGCCGCCCGCGAGGCGCGGGGCGCCGCCCGTCCCGCGGGCGCGGCGGCCGCGCTCGCGCTGCGCCCGTCCCCGTCGTGTGCGGTGCTGCGTTCGCGCTGCGCCCGTCCCCGTCGTGTGCGGTGCTGCGTTCGCGCTGCGCTCGTTGCGCGGGTGTGGTGGCGGCGTCCGCACTCCGCCGGTCCCCGCCGGGTGCGGTGCCTCGTCCGAGCTCTGCTCGTTTCGCGGGTGCCGTGCCCCGTCCGCGTTCCGCCCGTCCGCGAGGCACAGGGCCTTCAGGAAAATGGCAGAGCTGACAATTGACGGCGCTGTCATCTTCCCGGTTAAGTTGTGGCAGCCCTGTCACTTCTTCTGGAGGCGCGGTGTCCCTTCCCCCTGCCCCGCTGTCCCTGGCGCCGCTTCCCGTCGCCGCCGACCCGTCCGTCCTGCATCGCACGGGCGCCTTCTGCGCCCGGCACGCGATGTGGGTGATCGCCGCCTGGCTGGTGGTGCTGGCGGCCGCGTTCGCCGGCCGGCACGCGGTCGGCGCGACCTTCGGCGACGAGGCCACCCTTCCCGGCAGTCAGGCGGGCATCGGCGCGGACCTGCTGGCGAGGTCCGACCCGGCGGCGGGCGCGCCCGGGGGAAAGGTGGTCTTCCACGTCGGCTCGGGCAGGGTGGCCGACCACGCCGCCGGTCTGGAGGCGACGCTCGGACGGCTCAGCGACCTGCCCCGTGTCACCGCCGTCGCCGCACCGGTGACCAGCGCCGACGGAGCGACCGCGTACGTCGCCGTGTCCTTCGACCGGAAGCTCAAGTCCCTGGGGCACGGCTACACCGAGCGTCTCGACGAGGCGACCGCTCCCGCCCGGGACGCCGGCATCGGCGTGGGCTACGGAGGCGACCTGCACGACATCGTGCGCGCCCCCGCCGACGACGCCACCGCCGAGGCCATCGGCGTCGGCGCCGCGCTGATCGTGCTGCTGCTCGCCTTCGGCAGTGTGGCCGCGGCCCTGATGCCGCTGGTCACCGCCCTGATCGGGGTCGGTGTCGGCCTCGGTGTGGTCGGCATCGTGGCCGGCACGCTCACGTTCGCCACCTCGGCACCCACCCTGGCCACGATGATCGGGCTCGGCGTGGGCATCGACTACGCGCTCTTCCTGATCACGCGCTTCCGTCAGTACCTGATCGACGGGGACGATCCGCTCACGGCGGTCGGCCGCACGACCGCCGTCAGCGGCAAGGCTGTTCTGGTCGCCGCCGGCACGGTGGCCGTGGCCCTGCTCAGCCTGTACGCCTGCGGACTGACCATGATCGGGCGGCTGGGCCTGGCCGCCACGGTCGCGGTGGTCGTCACGGCGGCCGCGGCGCTCACTCTGGTGCCCGCGGCCTTGGGACTCGTGGGCCGCCGGATCGACCTCCTGCGGGTGCGCCGCAGGCCGGTCGCCGAGAGCTCCGGCGACCACGACGGATGGCACCGCTACGCACGCCTGGTCGCCCGGCGCCCGTGGAGGTTCTTCACCGCCGGACTCGCCGTCGTCGCCCTGTGCGCGATACCGCTGTTCTCGGTGCGCCTCGGGCACATCGACGACGGCGCGGACCCGGCGGGCAGCACCACCCGCGACGCCTACGACTGGATCGCGGACGCCGAAGGCCCCGGCTTCGGGCCGGGAGCCAACGGGCCCTTCACCCTCGTCGTCGACCTCACCCACGCGACGGTGTCCGCCGACCGGGTGGCGCACCTGGTCACCGACGGACTGACGAGGACGGACGGCGTCGCCCGCGTCGCACCCGCGCGCCCCAGCCCGGACGGCAAGGTTCTCGTCACCACCGTCGTCCCCTCCACAGGCCCCCAATCGGCCGCCACGGGAGCCCTGTTCGTCACGCTCACCGACACCGCCCTGCCCGGTGCGCTCGAAGGCACCGGCACGACGGGGCACTTGACCGGCAGCACCGCGGGCCAGCTCGAGTTCCGCGACACCGTCACCGAACGGCTGCCCCTGATCATCGGCATCGTGCTGGTCGCCGCGTTCGTGCTGCTGACGGCCGTCTTCCGCAGCCTGGTGATCCCCCTCAAGGCGGTCGCCCTGAACCTGCTCACGACCGCCGCGTCGTACGGCGTCCTGGTCGCCGTCTTCCAATGGGGCTGGGGCGACGGCCTGCTGGGCCTGGGCGAGCCCGTGCCGATCGAGTCCTACGTCCCGATGATGATGTTCGCCATCGTCTTCGGGCTGTCGATGGACTACGAGATCTTCCTGCTCTCGCGCATGGCCGAGGAATGGCACGCGACCGGTGACAACGAGAGGTCGGTCGGCACCGGTCTCTCGCTCACCGGCCGGGTCATCACCTGTGCCGCGCTCATCATGACGGCTGTGTTCCTGTCGTTCACCGGATCACCGGCCGTCGTGGTGAAGATGCTCGCCCTCGGCCTCGCCGTCAGTGTCGTCCTGGACGCCACCGTCGTACGCCTCGTCCTGGTGCCGTCCCTCATGTTCCTGATGGGGCGGGCCAATTGGTGGCTGCCGGGATGGCTGGACCGCCGTCTGCCGCGCTGGACCGTCTGATGCCGTGGGGACGGGGGACTCGGGGAGACCCGGCGGCTCGGTTCCGGGGGAGGGGACCCGGTCAGGCGCCCACGGCGTCCCGCTCGACGAGGCTCGCGGCGCAGTCCAGCACCGTCTCGCGTGTGGGGCGCGGCTGCCAGCCGAGGACGCGGCGGGCCTTCTCGGTGCTGTGCCGGTTGCGCCGCCCGAGACTCGGAGTGATCTCGCGCAACGACGGCTCCTTGAACCGGGCCAGCAGGCGCACGGCGAGGTCGGGGATCTGACGGGTCGACACTCGGCCTCCTGCTTCGCCGAGTTCGTCCCGCAGGACGCGCGCCATCTCCGTCATCCACATGAACTCGCCGGTGGCCAGGAAGCGTTGGCCGCCGGCCTGTGGTGAGGTCATGGCCCGGATGTGGACGTCGACGAGATCGCGCACGTCCACGATCTCCAGCCCGATCCTCGGGACCCCGCGCATACGCCCGGCGAGCATCCGCGCGACGATGCCGACGGACCCGAGGTTCTCCGTCGTGAGGACCGGGCCGAACACCGCTCCCGGAAGCACGGTGGTCAGTTCGGTCGGGCCGTCGTGGCCGGCCATGAAGTCCCAGGCCGCGCGCTCGGCCAGTGTCTTCGAGCGGCGGTAGGGGATCAGGGTCGGGTCGTCGGGATCCGTCCACAGCGTCTCGTCGGTCACGCCTTCCGTCGCGTAGGACGAGGGGCTCGCCGCGTTCGCCGCCGAGGTCATCACGACCCGTTTCACGCCGGCCGAGGCCGCCGCGCGCAGCACTCGCAGCGCCCCGTCGCGGGCGGGGGCGATCAGGGACCGCGGATCGCCCCCGGCCGTCATCCCGAGGGGGGACGCCACGTGCAGGACGCGGTCGACGTCCTTCAGTGCCGCGTCCCAGCCCTCGTCGGCGGTGAGGTCGGCGACGGCGAAGGAGAGCCGGCCCGCCGGGTCGACGACGCCGGACACCGCTTCGGTGACGCTCCGCGCCTTCTCCGGGCTCCGCGCGGTCGCGCGGACGTCGTAGCCCCGTTCCAGGAGCCCCGCGACGCATCAGCCGGCGATGTATCCGCTGCCTCCGGTGACCAGAACCAGCTCGGTCATGATGTGTCCTCCACTGCGTGGACGATGATGTGGGAGAATGAAACGGAGGGCCCTCCGGTAAGTACTCACGAAGCTACCGGAGGGGTCTCCGTTTATCAATTCGTACGGGACGGACGGCCACTGCCTGTGAACGCGCAGCACACGAAGCCGACCCGCAGGGACGCGGTCGGCAACCGGGAGCGGATCCTCGTGGTGGCCCGCGAGGCGCTGGCCGAGTCGAGTGCCGCCTCGCTCACCGCCATCGCCAAGAAGGCGGGTGTCGGCATCGGCACGCTCTACCGCCACTTCCCGAATCGGGAAGCGCTGATCGTCGAGCTGTACCGGCACGACATCCAGCACCTCATCGACCTCGCGCCGGCGCTCGTGGCCTCGCATCCGCCGCTGGATGCCCTGCGGCGGTGGTTCGACGAGGTCGCCCGCTACGGCCGACTGAAGTTCGGCGTGGCGGAGGTCATCCACGCCGCGGCCGACCGCGGCCTCGACGACGAGTACTACGACCCCTTCCTCGGAGCCATCGCCGTGCTCCTCGACGCCGGGGCCGCCGACGGCACACTGAAGGACGGTCTGGACCCCGAGGACGTCCTGCTGCAGCTCAGCGTGCTGTGGAGGATCGACCCGGCCCGCGGAGGCGAGGTGCGCGCGGCGCGCATCCTCGACCTGATCGTCGACGGCCTGCGCAGGCCGGGGCCCGGACCGGCGGCCTGACCGCCTCGGACCTGTCCGCGGCCGCCCGGTCCCGCCTTGTTCGTGGGCCGGCCGCTCCCGCCCTGTCCATGGGGCGGCCGCTCCCGCCTGGCCCGACCGTTATCATCCGATAGTGGCGTTTTCTTAAGGTTTCTCTCATCTGTGGCGTTTCCTCCGGGGTGGTCGATGTCCCGCAAGCTGCCGACGGGCGACGACGACGAGCTGCTCGCCCGGCTCGGATCGCTGACCGCCCAGGCACGTGAACGCGCCGAGTTCCAGCGCTCGCAGGTCGAACTGGCCATCGCGCTGCAACGCGGCATGCTTCCGGGGGACATGCCCTCCGCGCCCGGATTCGACGTGGCCGTCCAGTACGCACCCGCCTGCTACGGCCTCAACGTGGGCGGCGACTGGTACGACGCCTTCCGGCTGCCCGACGGGCGCATCGGCCTGTCCATCGGCGACGTACAGGGCCACAACATCGAGGCCGCCGCGTTCATGGGGCAGGTCAGGGTCGGCCTGCGCGCCCTTGCCTCGGTGACCGGCGACCCGGGGGAACTCCTCACCCGGACCAACGACCTCATCCTGTCCATCGGCGCCGACCTCTTCGCCACCTGCACCTTCATGCGGCTCGACCCGGCCACCGGCGTACTGGAGAGCGCCCGGGCCGGGCACATACCGTGCGTCTGGGCGTCGGCGGACGGCTACTCCGGCATCACGGAGGACGAGGGCGGGCCACCGCTCGGCATCGAGGCCGGGATGCCGTACCCGGTGACCCGGCACCTCCTCACCACCGGCGGAGTCTTCGTCCTGCTCACCGACGGCGTCGTCGAGGGCCCCTCCATGAGCGTGGACGAGGGGCTCGACCAGGTCGTACGGCTCGCGGGGGTCGCCGCCGTCGCGGGACTGTCGGCCGGCTCACTGGCCGCCCGCGTCATCAAGGGCGCCGAGCGCGTGGGACACGAGGACGACGCGGCCGTCCTCGTGGTCCGCCACGGCGCGCCCACCGTCCCGCTCCGGTGACACGGCCGGCGTCCGGCCCCACGTGACGGGGCCGTCGCCCCTCTTTCCCGACGCGCCCGCCGTCGCACCCGGTACGCGGGCGCTCGCCTCGCCGACGGGCCCCCGGCGGTGTCTGATGGCCCTGTGGTGGCTACAGAGGAGATGCGCCGGACGGCCGTCTTCGCCCTTGAGACGCTGGTGATCGCCGCCTGCTACTACGGAGCAGGGCGGCTGGGACTCATGCGGCGGCTCACCGTCGAAGGAGCGGTGTTCACACCCATCTGGCCGCCCACCGGCGTCGCCGTCGCCGCCCTGCTGCTCATCGGGATCCGGGCGTGGCTCGGGATCGCGATCGGGGCCTTCCTGGTCGTCCTGTCCCTCTCCTCGTTCGCCACGCTCCAGCCCTCCGTGGCGGGCATCGTCGCGGGCAACACCGTCGCCCCGGTCTGCGCCCTTCTCCTGCTGCGCTGGGTGGGCTTCCGCAGCGACCTCAGCCGGCTGCGCGACGGCCTCGCCCTGGTGTTCCTGGCCGCGCTGGCCGCCATGACGATCAGCGCGACCGTGGACGTCGGTCTGCTGGTGGTCACGGACAAACTCGCCCTGGGCGGCTTCTGGCCGGTCTGGCTGGCGTGGTGGGTGGGGGACGCGATGGGAGTCCTGATCGTCACCCCGCTCCTGCTGATGGTGTACGCCCTGCGCGTCCCGGTGAACCTGACGCGCTGGAAGGAGGCCGTCGTGCTCGTGATCGCGGCCGGCGCCCTGGTTCCGATCGCCACGCGCAGCTCCATCAGCCTGCTGTTCCTCGTCTATCCGCTGCTCATCTGGGCTGCGCTGCGCTTCGAGCTGCCGGGGAGCCTGGCCTGCGCCCTCTTCGCCTCCGTCATGGCCACCGTCGCGGCGACGGAGGACGTCGGCTCCTTCCACGAGCTGAGTCATACGGAGGTCATGATCAAACTGCAGGCGTTCAACGGAACCATGGCCCTGACGGCGCTCCTCCTGTCCGCCGTGATCACCGAACAGCGCAACACCAGACGCTCCGTGGAGATGGCCTGCCAGGAACTGGTGCAGGTCCTGGAGCATCTGACCGCCGGGAACCCAACACCCAGGCCGCCTCCGGCGGAGGAGGACGGCCACGCCTGACGGCGAGGACGTCCCTGCCGCCGCCCTCACCCGCAGGTGCCCGGCCGCTCCCAAGAGACGCGGTCCGGCGCCGATTTGGGCTGCCGGGAGGGCACGGTGCCGCCGTACGGCCCGGTGGGGAAAGATGGGACCACCAGCGAAGAACCACCGATGTGGAGGTGCGGGCACATGCAGCACGAGCGAGCGGGCCGTCCGGCCGGCCCCGAAGATCTCGTCGACGTAGCCCGGTTGGTCACCGCGTACTACGCGCTCCACCCCGACCCGGCCGAACCCGGCCAGCGCGTCGCCTTCGGCACGTCAGGACACCGCGGTTCGTCCCTGGCGACCGCGTTCAACGAGGACCACATCGCCGCGACGAGCCAGGCCATCTGCGAGTACCGCGAAGGCCGGGGCATCGACGGCCCGCTCTTCCTGGGCGCCGACAGCCACGCGCTCTCGGAACCCGCGAAGGTCACCGCCCTGGAGGTGTTCGCGGCCAACGACGTGTCGGTGCTCCTCGACAGCGCGGACGGCTACACGCCCACTCCGGCGGTGTCGCACGCCATCCTCACGTACAACCGCGGACGCACCTCGGGCCTCGCCGACGGTGTGGTCGTCACCCCCTCCCACAATCCGCCCGCCGACGGCGGCTTCAAGTACAACCCCCCGAACGGCGGCCCGGCGGGCTCCGAGGCGACCTCCTGGATCCAGGACCGGGCCAACGAACTCATCAGGGACGGCCTCAAGGGCGTACGCCGCATCCCCTACGCCCGGGCGCTCGCCGCACCCGGCACCGGCCGTCACGACTTCCTCGGCACCTACGTGGCCGATCTGCCGCGGGTGCTGGACCTGGACGCGATCCGCGCGGCCGGGGTCCGCATCGGCGCCGACCCGCTCGGCGGGGCCTCGGTCGCCTACTGGGGGCGCATCGCAGAACAGCACGCGCTCGACCTGACCGTGGTCAACCCGCTCACCGACCCCACCTGGCGCTTCATGACGCTGGACTGGGACGGCAAGATCCGCATGGACTGCTCGTCGCCCTACGCGATGGCCTCGCTCATCGAGCGGCGCGACCGCTTCCAGATCTCCACGGGCAACGACGCCGACGCCGACCGCCACGGGATCGTCACCCCGGACGGCGGGCTCATGAACCCGAACCACTACCTCGCGGCCGCCATCGCCTACCTCTACACCCACCGGGAGCAGTGGCCCGCAGGGACGGGGATCGGCAAGACCCTGGTGTCGTCCGGAATGATCGACCGGGTCGCGGCCGATCTCGGCCGCCGGCTGGTCGAGGTGCCCGTCGGGTTCAAGTGGTTCGTGGACGGGCTGGTCGACGGCTCCCTCGGGTTCGGCGGCGAGGAGTCGGCGGGCGCCTCGTTCCTGCGTCGCGACGGCTCCGTCTGGACCACCGACAAGGACGGCATCATCCTGGCCCTGCTCGCCTCCGAGATCACGGGCGTCACCGGGAAGACGCCCTCCGAGCACTACGCGGGGCTCACCTCGCGCTTCGGGGAACCCGCCTACGAGCGCATCGACGCCCCGGCCTCGCGCGAGGAGAAGGCCCTCCTGGCCAAGCTGTCACCCGCGCAGATCACCACCGACACGCTCGCCGGGGAGGCGGTCACCGCCGTCCTCACCGAGGCGCCGGGCAACGGCGCGCCGATCGGCGGCATCAAGGTGACGACCGAGAACGCCTGGTTCGCGGCCCGCCCGTCGGGCACCGAGGACGTCTACAAGATCTACGCGGAGTCGTTCCGCGGCGCCGACCACCTGCGCCTGGTGCAGGACGAGGCGAAGGCGGTGGTCTCCGCGGCCCTGTCCGGCTGAGCCCCGGTGCGCGGCGCCGTGTCCCCGCGGCACGGCGCCCGCGGCGGAGTGCCGGAGGACGGCCGGCGGACGGCCTGGCAGCGGGACGCGCCGGGTGTCCCGTGACGGCCCGGCGGCATGATGGCCCGTATGCGCATCCGTATCGACGCCGTCGACCTGCCCGGCCGTACCTGCCCCGCCCCCGACGGCCGTGGCGCCGTCGCGGCGTACGACAACATCCATGTGGCTGTGCAACGCCGTGACCGTCCGGCCGAACTCCTCGATCCCCAGCCCGGCGACGGCGCCCGGGCGACCTGGACGCTCGCCTGCACGGCGGAGCCCTCGCCGACGGGGATCGAACTGAAGGGCCCCTACCTGCAGCACCGCCTGGGGCACCGCTTCATCTATCTGTCCTGGGGCGCGGTCGACGAGGCGGGCGTCTTCAGCATGTTCCGCCGCGCCAAGCTGATGCTCGACGCCGTCCCCTCCGACGTTCTCGAAGAGGCCGTGCGTCGGGGCCTCCTGGTCGGGCGGCTGGGCCTGACCGACGCGCACGGCAACCCGCGATGCGCCCGCGTCGTGCCGCCGGACATCGCGTGGACGGCCGAAGCGGCCGCATAGCCACGCTCCCGAGTCGGAACGAGTTAGAGCCTCTAACGAAAGCTCTTGACGTTCACGCCTGTCAGTTATAGCTTCTAACTAAAGCGATAGCAGATAACTCGCGCGGAACGCAGTGGAGGTCGTCATGAACGCCGAAGGGCTCGTCGAGGTCGTCCTGCCGGGCAAGGTGGAGCCCGAAGGTCTGGAGATCCGGCACGGCGCCGTGCCCGTCGCGGGTCCCGGTCAGGTCGTCGTCCGGATGGAGGCGACGGGCGTGTCCTTCGCCGAACAGCAGATGCGCCGCGGGCGGTACTACGACCAGCCGCCGTTCCCCTTCGTGCCCGGCTACGACCTGGTCGGCACGGTCCTCACCACCGGCCCGGGAGTGGACCCGGCGCTGGCCGGCACCCGGGTCGCGGCCCTGCTCAAGGTCGGCGGCTGGGCCAGCCACGTGTGCGTGGAAGCGGCCGACGTCGTGCCCGTCCCGGACGGGATCGGGGCGGCGGAGGCGGAGACCGTCGTCGTCAACGGCATCACCGCCTGGCAGATGCTGCACCGCAAGGCGCGGATCCGCGCGGGCGGGACCGTGCTCGTGCACGGCGCCAACGGCGGTGTGGGTTCCGTCCTGGTCCAGCTCGCCCGCGCCGCCGGCGCCGAGGTGATCGGCACGGCCTCGGCACGCCACCACGACGCCCTGCGGGAACAGGGCGTCGTCCCCGTCGACTACCGCGCCGGGGATGTCGCCGCACGCGTACGGGAACTCGCGCCCGGCGGGGTCGACGCCGTGTTCGACCACGTCGGGGGCCGCAGTGCCGTCGACTCCTGGCACCTGCTCGCCCCCGGCGGGACGCTCGTCTCCTACGGCAGCGCCTCCACCAGGGACGACACGGGGTCCAAGCAGTGGCCCGTGCTCAAACTGCTCGGCCGGGTATGGCTGTGGAACGCCCTGCCCAACGGCCGCCACGCGTACTTCTTCAACATCTGGGCCGGCCGTGCCCTGTCCCGGAACCGCTTCCGGGCCCGGCTGCGCGCCGACCTCACCCAGGTCTTCGGCGCCCTCCAGCGCGGTGACGTCACCGCCCGGATCGCCGCCCGACTGCCGCTGACCGAGGCCGCCGAGGCACTGCGCCTGGCCGAGTCCGGCACGGTCGCCGGAAAGGTCGTCCTGAACCCGTAGGCAAGCCGCGGACGCTAGGACTGCTCCTCGACGACCATCTCGCCCAGCAGCGACCAGTCGTCCTGCGGGATCTTCACGTTCACGATGCGCGGCGTGGCGGTCAGGTGCCGGGGCAGTGTCTGCTGGGCCGCCTTGAAGTGTGCGGACTGGACGTGGGAGGCCCCGGCCTCGTCGTCCCGGAAGGCCTCGACGAGGACGTACTCCGCCGGGTCGTCCAGGCTCCGGGACCAGTCGAACCACAGGCAGCCGGGCTCGGCGCGGGTCGCCGCCGTGAAGTCGGCGGTGATCTCCGGCCACTTCTCCGCGTCCTCGGGACGGACTGCGAACTTGACGGTGATGAAGATCATCAGGGCTCCTCGGGCCTCGGGGCGGTGTCGAGCCATTCTGTGCCGTCCGCGGCGGGTGAACACCAGGAGCCCGTAGGCCGATCGGGGGAATCGCCGTGGCCGGACCGCTCGCGTCGGGCGCTCACCCTCGAACAGCCTTGCGGAGCCTCGTCGGGCTCTGTATCGTTTTTCGATAACATCGATAATCGATATGGGGGAGTCATGGCGAGGGTACGCAATCCACTGGAGCCGATGTCGAGCGCGGTCACGTCGATCGTGATGCTCTTCTCGGTGCTGACGGTCCTCGGCGTGTTCGGTTCGATGTTCGTGGACGGAGTCAGCGTCCTCGGTGTCGGAGACACGACGATCTGCGTCACGGACGAGACGAAGACGGTGAATTCCGGTGTGCCCTCGCACCTGGACTTCACGGCGGCTCCGGGAGCCTCCTTGGACCTGGGCGCCCACCCGGGCTACTGCACCGACGACCCCAGCACGGTCCAGGGCCTGCTCAACACCGCGACCCAGGCTCCCTCGTTCGTCTTCACCGTGGGGGCGCTCCTGCTCGTCCTCCGGCTGATCAGAGGAGCCGAGGGAGACGGCCTCTACACCGCGCGGACGGCGGAGCGGCTGCGCGGCGTGGGCTGGTGGCTGCTGGCCGGCAGCGTGCTCGCCGCGATCGTGGCGTCGGTCAGTGAGAAGGCGCTGATCGACTCGCTGAGCAGAGGCGGCGACGTCGGCGCTCTGTCCGGGCTGATTTCGTGGGACGCTCCGTACATGGCGATACTCACCGGCCTCGGCGTCCTCTCCTTCGCCCGGATCATGCGCGTCGGCGTCGCCATGCGAGAAGACCTCGACGGAACGGTCTGATGCCGGAGGACAAGGAGGAGCACGCGATCGAGGTCCACCTCGACCGTCTGCTCGAAGAACGCGGCATGACCCTGGCCGAACTCGCGGACCGGGTCGGTGTCACTCATGTGAACCTGTCGATCCTGAAGAACGGCCGGGCCAGGGCCGTGCGCTTCACCACGCTGACGCGGCTCTGCGAGGTGCTGGAGTGCCAGCCGGGAGACATCCTCAGTCATCGCCGGCCCGCGTAGGGGCCGGGGTGCGGTCGAGGGGGTCGGCCTCGGGCCGTTCGTCGGTGAGTTCGGGCTCCAGGCCCTCGCCGACGTCGGCACGGGGCTTGCCGGCATCGGCCCGCCAGGCCTCGAACGCCCAGGCGGTGAGGGTGACGACGGTCAGACCGAGCAGCCAGCCGCCCAGCACATCGCTGAACCAGTGCACGCCCAGCGCGACCCGGGTGAAGCCGACACCGACGACGGAGAGCACGGCGGCGGCCCAGCACAGGGCGCGCCAGGAACGCGGCACGAAGGGCAGCAGGACCAGCAGCAGGATGGCGAACGACGTGGTGGCCGTCATCGCGTGACCCGACGGGAAGGAGAACCCGGGCGCCCGTGCCACCGGATCCTCCAGTGCCGGGCGTGCCCGCTCCACGACCGCCTTCACCAGGAGCCCGATCAGCCCGCCGACCACCGCCGTCACCGCGGACCAGGCGGCCAGCCGCCAGGCCCGGCGGTACACCAGCCAGAGCGTCAGCGCGGCGACAACCGTGCGCAGGGTGACCGGATCCCAGACCCGGTCGGAGAGGAAACGCAGCGTACTGGTCCAGGCGGAATGCTCCAGGGCGATCTCGTGCAGCCGCCGGGCGGCGCCCGCGTCCACCCGGCGCAGGGGCTGCCACCTGCCCTCGACGAGGACGAGGAGCAGGCCGAACGGCACCGCGGTGATCGCGGCCACCGCGGCCGCGCCGAGCAGGCGGGCGCCGAACCGGCGGTCGGCCGCCGCCCGTCGGCGGTCCCGCAGCTTCTGGACCGTTGTACGTGCCGCCATTCACACTCCAGGATCGGGTTCGACCGGACCGGGGCGCCGCGCGCGCGAGGCTTCGAGCTGCGCGGCGAAGGACAGTCCGAGAAACAGGGCGATCGAGGTCAGATAGGCCCAGAGTAGGAGCGACATGAAGGCGCTGAGGGGCCCGTAGACCGTGTCGAAGGTACCGCTGAGCCCGAGGTAGAGGCTCAACAGCCAGGTCAGCGCCGTCCACAGCACGAGGTAGACGGCGGCGCCGAAGACCAGCCAGGTGTAGCCCGGCTGGCGGCGGCGGGGTGAGCGGCGGAAGATCGCGCTGGCCGAGATGAGGGCGAGGAGCAGCCCGGAGGGCCAACGCAGCACGTCCCAGGCGGTCCTGGCGCCCCCGTCGAGGTGATAGACCGTCACGACCGCGGACGCCAGATCGCCGCCGGCCACCATCAGGACGAATCCGAGGCCGAGCGGAATTCCCGCGCTCAGGGACATGACCAGGCCGCGCAGATACTTCCGGTGGAAGACACGGTCGCGCTCGTTGCCGTAGATCCGGTTGGCGCCGCGCTCGATCTGGCACATCGCGGTGGTCACGTTGACCAGGGAGAAGGCCAGCCCGAACCACAGGGCGACCTGCGCCCCGTCGCCCGCCGTGTGCCGGCTGCGGCGCAGCGCGTCGTCGACGACGTCGGCGCTCGGGCCCGCGGAGATCCGGCGGATCGTCAACTCGGCGACTCTGCCGATGTTCTCGGTGTGCAGGACCGAGGACAGGCCCACGAACGCGATGACGAGCGGGATCAGGGACAGCACGGTCTGGAGGGCGAGCGCACGGGAATGGCTGAAGCCGTCGGCGTAGCGGAACCGGATGAACGCGTCGCGCAGCAGCGGCCAGCCGCCGTACCGGCGCAGCGACGCGAGGGCTTCGTCGGCGGAGAGTTCGTCGCCGGACATGGCACGGGTCTCCGGGACCTTCGTCGCGGTACCCATTCACTTCTCCCGGGAGGGCAGCATGACGGTCAGAGCACCGGGCCGGACCTCGGCGGTGAGGTGCCGGCCGGGGCCCACCGGATCCCCGTCGAGTTCCCTGGACTGCGGCGTGTCGAAGGTGAGTTCGGCGCGCCGGAAGGTGAAGAACTCCACGGGAACCCTGTGGTGGCCGTCGCCTTCGGACACCGGGGTCCGGACGGTGGACGGCCGCGACGGCGTGCCGCGCCCGCGCAGCAGCGTCCGCACGGCGCGGAGCCAGCCGCCCATTCCGCGCGGGTCGAGGACGAGGAGGTCGAGCAGTCCGTCGTCGGGACGGGCGGCGGGCAGCAGCGTGACTCCGCCCTGCACGGCCGCGACGTTGGCGACGAGCACCATGCGCGCCGTGCGGCTAAAGGCGGGGGATCCGTCGAGCCGGATCGTCACCCGCATACGCGGTGTGCGCAGGGTTCCGATCCCGGCGAGCGCGTAGGCGGGCCAGCCGAGGGCGGCCTTGGCACGCGGATCGGCGTGCTCCATCATCGCGGCGTCGAGGCCGGCCCCGGCCATCGCGGCGAACCGGGTGGCGGTCAGGCCGTCGCCCTCGACGGCGGCGAGGTCGATCCGGTGCGGAGCGCCGCCGAGCGCCGCGTCGAGCGCGGCGACCGGGGAGAGCGGCAGGTCGAGATTGCGGGCCAGCAGATTGCCGGTGCCGCAGGGGACGACCGCCAGCGGAACATCGCTGCCCGCCAGGGCGTCGGCGACCGTCCGGACCGTGCCGTCGCCTCCGCAGACCACGACGAGGGTCGCGCCCTCGCGGACGGCATGTGCCGTCTGTCCGGCGCCGGGGTCGTCCGCGGTGGTCTCCAGGAACACGGGGTCGCGGTGACCGTGCCGTTCGAGGGTCCGCCGCAGTTCGTCCCGATCGGGCGCGTCGGACACCGTGGGGTTGAGGATCACGGCGGTCGTGCCGGGCGGACGCTCCTCGGCGGTCGGTGCGGCGGGTGCGCGGTGGGCGGTCGGCGCGGCGGTCACGGACCGGTCGACCAGCAGGGCGCGTCCCACGATCAGCAGGGACAGCCCGCCGTTCGTGAGGCCGCCCAGGACGTCCGTGGGGTGATGCATGCCGCGGTAGAGCCGCGCGGCGCCCACGAGCAGCGGCAGGAGCAGCAGCAGCCCGCCCACGACCTTGCGCCACGGCCCGCGGACCTTGGAGAGCACGAGGACCGCCAGACCCGCGTAGAGCGCGGTCGCGGCCCCGGTGTGCCCGGAGGTGTAACTCGACGTGGGCGGCGACGCGTCGAGCCGGTCGACCTCCGGCCTGTGCCGGTCCACCGACTCGGTGACGGCCAGGAAGACGAGCGACTGGAGCGAGACGGCCACGGCGAGGAAGATCGCCTGGCGCCACATCGGGAGGCGGGGTATCAGGAGCAGTCCCAGGCAGGTCAGAAGCGTGATGGCCACGACCGTGAGGGTGTTGCCGGCCTCCGAGGCGACGGACGACAGCGCGGTGAGGGTGCCGGTGCGGGCCTGTTCGAGGCGCTCGTTCACGGTGTCCTCGGCCGTCAGCGGCCACAGCCCGCGGGCGGGACCGGTGATGAGCAGTCCGAAGCCCACCATCGTCGCCGCCTGGCAGGCGGTCAGCGCGGCGATGCGCGCGGCGGTCGGGCCGGTGCCCCGGGGCAGTGCGAACGAGCGGGCGGCGCCCGCGGCTTCGGTGCGGCTGCCGGTCATTCCGGCGGCTCCGTCCGGTACGGCGGTCGGCATCGGGGTCTCCCAGGGGGCAGCGCGGTACGGCCGGATTCCGCCCGGGACGCGCTTCCTCCCGGGTCCACGGCCGTTTGCCCCGGATCGCCTCGGACAGACCTGTCGCGGCCTGCTCCGGACGAAAGCGAACGGTCCTCGTACGGCGCGCTGCCGTACGAGGACCGGTGGGTGTGCCTGGTGCCCCGGCTCAGCCGTGGTACGTGATGTAGCCGTTGCCGTCGGCGTCGTTGGCCGACTTGGTGTACGCGTGGGAGTCGGCGCGGGCGCCGGAGGACTTCACCAGGTAGATGCTGTCCTTGTCGTTGTTCCAGATGAAGTTGCAGTTCTGGCGGTAGACGACGTTCCCGGCGTCCGAGTCGGTGCCGTGGCCGCCGCGGAGCTTCACGGAGTCCCCGGGCTCCAGGTAGTGGTTCGCCGGGAAGGTGAACCGGTTGCCCGCCGCGTCCTTGACGACGTAACCCTTGAGGTTCACGGTCGTGGAGCGCGAGTAGTTCTTGATGGTCAGGTACTCGCTCTTCGAGTTGCCGCTGGAGCAGCTGTTGGAGTCCCGGCCGGGCGCGTCGTACTGGACGCCCTTGATCTTCAGCGCCGACGAATACTCCGTGGCCTGGGCCGGAGCCGTGGCGACGGCGGCGAGCGTGCCGGCGGCGGCCGCGGTGGCGGCCAGGGCGATACGGATACGCATGAGGAATCCCCCCTCAGTGGTGCGGATGGAGCCCCGTGAGCATAGCGACGATGTGATCAATGGATGACGAGAATGTGTGGGATTCGTAAGACCTGCTGGTCGCCGCCCCGCTGTGACTTCGCCCACCTCCTCTTGTCCGACAAGAAAGGCATACCTAAGTTCTCTCCCATGACCGCACAAATTCCCCCGCGCCCCACTGGCCCCGACCCCGAGCTGGTCGAGTTCACGATCGACCTCACCGCCCAGGAGGTCGCGCGACAGGCCCAGGTCCTGGCCGCCCTCGGCCCCGACTGGGACCCCATGGAGGTGATGCGCCAGGAGGAGGCCGCGTACGCGCTCCTGTACTCCGGGCTCGACGAGGAGCAGCAGCGCGTGTACGACGGCCTCGTCGCGGCCGGTGTGCTCCCCCCTCGCGGAGACGGCCGTGCTGCCGCTTGACCCGCAGGCCGACATCGGGCGGCGCGCCTGGGTGACGTGCCCGAACTGCGCGGACAGCCGCGGATGCGTGCCCTGCGGGCAGCGCCGGTCCTGCTCCGACCACTGGCGCTATCTGCTCTCCACCACGGGAAGCCTGCTCCACCTGCAGTGCCCGTCGTGCACCCACGTCTGGGTCCACGAGACCGGATTCGGCGCCACCCGCTCCCTGTGGAGCCGCATCACGGGCGGCCGCGCCGGGCGGTGAAGCGGCCGGCCGGTACGGAGGGCACGGAATCCGCCCACCCCCGGTGATCCGCACGTCACGGCGGGGTTATCCTCGGGGCCCCAGGCGGGTCGAACTCGTCCGACGCGCCGCTGTGGGAAGATCACAGCCCCGCACGACAGCAGTCCGGGCCCGCGCACGCCATCGCTCGTAGATTCGAGGACGCTCGCGGCCCACCGGTGAATGACGGACCGGCCCGCGCGGGTAAAGAAACTCCATGCGCATCTGCGCGAATTCCCACTGCCGAAGGACTGCCGGTCTTGGACCTCCCACACTCAGAATCTCCTGCCGCGCGGCGTCCCGGACGCTCGTGGACCGTCCGCATCTCCGGCCACAGCGACCGCACCGCGTCCGTCACGTGCTCCTCTCCCTGTGCCATGCCGCCGCGCTCCCGCGACCTCGCTGCGCTGCGCCGTTTCGCCGAGGCCCACATCGGGGCGCACGCCCGCGCGGCCACCGTGCACGCGGACGCCGCCTGCGCCTGCCGCCAGACGCAGTGCGCCGCGCACGAGGGCAGCCAGGTGCACTGCATGGGCAGCGTGCTGCTGGTGCTGCGCCATGATCCGGCCATTGCCCAGGTGTGGAACCTGATGGAAGTCTGCGCCGCCTGCGCCCCGTTGATGACGCACACCCGGGTCCTGGGCCGCGCGCTGCCGCGCACCCGTACGCCCTCGGCGCCCTCCGCTCCTGCCGCCACCGCCGGTGCCCCCGTGGTCGCTCCCGCGGTTCCCGGTGGATTCAGCGCCCCGAGCGGACCCGGTTTCAACAGCGCGGACGCGCCCCCGGCGCCCTCGCGCCGCCGCTCCGGCGGACGGGGTCGTCCCCAGCCCCGGCAGGGCCGGCGGGACCAGGGCAGATCGCGCGGCTGACCGCGGTCCGGCCCGCGGCCCGCTGACCGCGTTCCCGCCCCCCCCACCGGGCCGGCCTCGCGCACGGGTCGTGCCGGAGGTGTGCACAAGGCCCGGACCGGGGCATTTTCGTGAACGGCATGGAGTCGGTTGAGAGTTCATCATCGACTGAAAGATGTTGCATGCCTTTGCGCAATTCTTGCAGGCGTTGCAAGGTGGCTCGCGTCGCGGCTCCACGGCCGCGGCATTCGCCGACCTGAAGGACGCCTCCATGTTCACCACCAGCCGCTCCGTACGTCCGCGTGGGCTCAGGGCAGGTCTGGGCCTGTCCGTCGCCGTGCTGGGTCTGCTGGGTGCCGCCGGCGCACCCGCCACAGCGCGAGACGCAGGGCGGGGCGTCGTCACGGGTGACGCCGCCGACGCGACGCCCGCCCCGGACTGCGTCCACTACTACAGCGACTGGCGCTACACGACCGTCGTCAACGACTGCGACACCACCGTGGACGTCACCGTCCTGTACACCGAGTACCAGGACGCCCCGTGCCGCACCCTGCCTCCCCGGGCGATCGCCACCTTCGCCGGCTACGGCCCCCAGCTCAACTACGTCACCGGCCTGAGCGCCTGCACCCCGCCGACCGCGTGAAGCCCCCGCACACGACGGGGCCCGGGCGACGGGATCCCCTCTCGCCCGGGCCCGCGGTCATGTCAGGGGCAGTGGTACCTGAGCTTCGCCGACGCGGTGTCGTGGGCGGGGGAGAGCAGGTGGAGTTCGGCCTTCGCCGCGTAGCGGCCGGTGCCCTGGAACGTCCACAGCAGGTGCAGGCTCGCCTGCTTCTGGCCGCGCGTGAGGTCCTCGTGCAGGACGTCCGATGAGGTGCCGTCGCTGCGGACCCAGCGGTACGTGAGTTCACCGGCCCTGCCGTTGGTGGTGACCGTGGCCGTGATGTCGGCCGTCTCCTCGCAGCCGGGGGAGGGCGACGCGGTCGAGACCGTGACGTCCTCCACCTCGAGGGACGGCGTCGCACGGTGCCACAGCAGGAAGGCGACGACGGCCAGCAGCACCAAGCCCGGCAGCGCGTGCCGGCGCCAGGTCCGGCGGCGCCGTACCGGCACGACCGCGGGAACGTGGCCGACCCGGCGCATGGTGTCGGCGGTCACGCCGGGGCCGAATCGCAGCAGTGTGCCCTCGACCCGGTCGGGCCCGACCTCCTCGACCCTTGTGCCCGACAGCTCGATGGTCGCCGGACTCTCGGTGAGGGCCAGGGTGTCGGACGAGTCCGGCCGCTGGATCCAGTGACTGGCCAGCACCGTCGCGCTGTAGTCGTCGTCGGGGGAGGAGGCGCCCGAGGCGCTCTGGTTCTGGTTCATCCGATCGAGCACCGCCGGGTGAGAAGCTGCTGCGAGGCGCCGCCGTCGGCGGAGGCCGGCTTGGTGTCGGCCTGGACGCTCCAGTAGCAGCCCGTTCCCTGGAACGTGTGGTCGAGGGCGATGGTGTACTGGGTCGAACCGCTGCGCCGGTACGTCTCCGCCGCCCCGTCCTGCGTTCCTGACTGGCCGCCGGCCTCACCGGTGAACCACGCGACCGTGAGCGTGACCGGCCCGGTGCCGTCGGTGGTGACGGTGACCGACGCCGTCGCCGTCGAGGTGCCCGTCTGCCGGAAGCCGCTCAGCGCGACGGACCTGACCTTGACGGTGGGGGTCGGTGACGGGGAGGCCGTGGTGGGCTCCGCCGTCGTCGTGGTCGGTGCCGTCGGAGGCGCGAGGGTGGCCGACGCCGACGCGGTGGTGCTCGCGGACGCCGAGGGGGACGGACCCGCGGTGGTGTCCGTGGCCGAACCGGACGGCGTGGGCGAAGCCGGCCCGGACGAGGAGGACGACGGCGTCGGGGAACCGGAGTCCGCCGTCGCCGTGGGGCCGCCGTCACCGGCCGGCTGCGCACTGGTGGTGGCCAGTGCCTCCGCGGCCCTTCCCGGTGTGCCGAAGTCCGGGGCGTGCCGGTCGATGCCGTACGTCAGCAGGAGGGCCGCGACGAGCGCGGCACCGGACACGAGCAGGGAGCGGAGACTCGGCTGCCAGACGCGGAGCCAGTCGGGCGTCCTGCCGAGAACGGTGCGGGCGACGTCCGTCGCGTGACGCGGCACGGAAGGGGCTGAGGGAAGCAGCAACAGGAACAGGGCGACGAGCGCGGCGAGTTGGCGGCGGCCGCGCTCCTCCCAGTCCGGACCGTACGCGCCGCCGGCCGTCGCCTCGAGTTCCGCGACGAAGTCCTCGGCGTGCGCGGGCCGTTGATCGGGCTCCTTGGCGAGGCCCCGCTGGACGAGGGAGCGGACCGGCTCGGGGACCTCGTCGGCGGGGATGACTCCGTCCACGTGCTGCAGGGCGAGTTCGGCCAGGTTCTCGCCCGTGTAGGGCTTGCGGCCGGTCAGACACTCGAAGAACGTCGCGGTCGCCGCATAGACGTCGGCGGCCGGTGAGGCGGGCGCGCCCGTCCACTGCTCGGGAGCCATGTACGAGGGCGTGCCCGCGATGCCCGCCGTGGTGCCGTCGGTGGCAGCGATCCCGAAGTCGACCAGCTTGGAGGTGCCGTCGGGGCGGACGAGGACGTTCTCCGGCTTGTAGTCGCGGTGGACGACGCCGACACGGTGGGCGTCGGCGAGGCCGAGCAGCGAGCCCTTGAGGAGGACGAGCGCGGCCTCCGGATCGAGGGGAGCCTGCTGGGCGAGCAGCACCCGCAGGCACACCCCGTCGACCAGCTCCATGACGATGGCGGCGCCCTCGGGGCCCTCCACGTACTCGTAGAGGCCGGCCACGTGGTCGCTGCGCAGCCCGCCGAGCAGCCGCGCCTCCGCCCGGAACTCCTGTACGAAGCCCGGACGGGTGCGCAGCGACTCGCTGAGGTACTTCACCGCGACCGGATGGCCGGTCTCCTCGTGCACGGCCAGCGCGACGCGACCGCTCGCCCCCGCACCCAGCTCGCGGGACTCCGCGTAGCCCGGTACCGCCCATGTGTTCATGACTCATGCCTCCCCGAGACGTGGGGCCCTTGAGACGGTCCGGTCCCCGCGCGCTCCAGTCGAGTGCTGAGACACGATCGGGGCCGCTTCGGTTGCAGGCGGCGCGGAACGGATCGCCGGGCACCCGCTCCCGCCGGGCAGACGGGAATTGTCGGACAGGCCCTAGCCCAGTTCGGCCAGGTCCTCCGGGCTCAGTTCGAGTGCTCCCGCGGCGATGTTCTCCTCGAGGTGCGCCAGGGAGCCGGTGCCCGGGATGAGCAGGATGCCCGGCGACCGGGCCAGCAGCCAGGCCAGCGCCACCTGGGGTGTGGTCGCCCGGTGGCGCGCGGCCACGGACTCCAGGTGCTCGGCGGTGACCGGCTGGAAGCCGCCGACCGGGAAGAAGGGCACGTAGGCGATACCGGCCTCGGCGCAGGCGTCGACGAGGGGATCGTCGTCGCGCCGGGACAGGTTGTAGAGGTTCTGGACGCAGGCGATCGGCGCGATCTTGCGGGCCTCGGCGAACTGGTCGGCCGAGACGTTGGAGATGCCCAGATGCCGGATCAGGCCCTCGTCGCGCAGTGCCAGCAGTGTTTCCAGCGGCTCGGCCAGGGAGGTCGCGCCCGCCTCGCCGACATCACCCATCCGGAGGTTCACCACGTCCATCCGGTCCAGCCCGAGCGAGCGGAGGTTCGCCTCGACACCCCGGCGCAGATTGTCGGCGGTCAGGCCCGTCTTCTCCGCCGCGGGCAACGCGATGTCGCCACCCTCGACCAGGGCGCCCACCTTGGTCACGATCACCAGGTCGTCCGGGTAGGGGTGAAGCGCCTCCCGGATCAGCTCGTTCGCCGACACCCCGTCACGCGCGTAGTAGTACGAGGTGTCGATGTGGTTCACCCCGAGCTCCACCGCGCGGCGCAGGATGCCCAGCGAGGTGTCCCGGTCCGGCCGCTCGCCCCTGGGCCAGCCGGTCAGCTTCATCGCGCCGTAGCCGATGCGCGCGACGCCCAAGTCGCCGCCGATGTGCCATCGTTCAGTCGTCACGCCCATCACCCTAGGGCCTGCCGCGGCGGGACCGCCGCGGGACGGGCGAAGGGGCGCGGTCGGAGACGGACGAGCGGTCGTCGCCGTACGTCGTCCGCCGGGCCCCCGTCACAGACTCCGCGCGGGCCAGTCCAGCAGCCGGGCGCCGATGACCGCGGTCTGCAGGGTGTAGCGGTGTCCGGGGTCGGCGGGATCGGTGCCGGTGAGCTGGTGGATGCGTTCGAGGCGGTACGTCAGCGCGCGCACGCTCAACGAGAGCCTGCGGGCCGCCGCCGCGGCGACACAGCCCGTGTCGAAGTAGGCGGTGAGGGTGTCCAGGAGCGGCTGGGCGCCGCCCCGAGCCGCGGTCAGCGGTCCGAGCGCGACGAGGACCAGGTCGGCCATCGCCTGGCGGTCCCGGGTCAGCACCGGGTACACGAGCAGGTCGGCGGCGCGCAGGACGGGCGTGTCCAGGCCGAGACGCGCGGCGAGTTCGAGGGCGTTCAGCGCCTCCTCGTAGGACTGGACGATCCCGCCGGGTCCGGGCCGGGGCCGGCCGAGGGCCACCCGGCCGCCGTGGGTGGCCGCGTGCGCCAGCCGGCCGAAGTGGGTGAGGACGTCGTCCTGTTCGCCGGGCGCGATGCACAGCATCCTGCCGCCCTTCGTGGTGAACAGGATGCTGCGGTCCCCGAAGCGGGCGATCAGCGCCCGCTCCACCTGACGGGGCACGGGCGCCGACTCGTCGTAGGCCGTCGGTCCCTCGGCGACGGCGACGGCGTGCGTGGGGGAGAGCCGCAGACCGAAGCGTTCCGCCCGCTCGGCCAGGCGGCCCAGGTCGCTGCGCCCGTAGAGCAGGTCGTCGATGAACTCGCGCCGGGCGGCCTCCTCCTTGCGCACGGCGAGGAGCTGGGCCCGGCCGTAGCCCTCGGCGAAGGCGTCGACGACCTGCTGGACCGCGGCGAGCGCGCCGTCGGCCGAACCGGGTGAGGCGGGCCAGGCGGCGCGGGCGGCGGAGAGATGGGCGCTGACGAGGGCGGGCAGCCCGTGTCCGGCTTCGGCGGCGCGCTCGCCCAGGTTCCGCCGGGACTCGATCTCGTCGCGGGTCAGACGCCTGCCGGTGACGGAGACGTCCACCAGTATCCGGGCATAGCCCTCCAGATACTGCTCGGGTATCTGCCGTTCCATCGGTTCGCCCCTGTTTTCTTGACGGCCCGGTGACGACTTCTTGACGGTGACCGGCACGCAGAGCCTAGGCAATACTGCCGGGAACCGGCAATGCGCATGTCACGCACGGCGATACACGATGTCGGCAGGGGAGTACGGAGGACGGTCCCGTGCCGGACACCGGCAGAGTCGACGGTGTCCGGCACGCGGCCGGGACGGGCGGATCAGAGGCGCCTGACCCGGGCGGCGCCTGACTCAGGGCGCGGGCCACCGGACGGTGCCTGATTCAGGGCGCGGGCCAGTTGCGCAGCAGGGCGTCGAGGGCGTCCAGGATGCGTGCCCAGCTCTCGGCCGAGTCGGGAGCGCTGTGACTGAAGCCTCCACTGGACTCCAGGCTCACATAGCCGTGGAACACACTGCCCAGTAGACGGACCGCGTGGGTCTCGTCCGGTTCCGTGAGCTCGTAGCCCCGCAGGATCGCCCGCATCATGTGCGCGTGCTTGACGCCGGCGCTCGCCGCCGCGGTCTCGGGGTCGAGCCTCAACCGGGCGGCGGCATACCGCCCGGGGTGCTCCCGGGCGTAGTCGCGGTAGACGTTCGCGAAGGCGGTCAGGGCGTCCCGGCCGGCCCGTCCGGCGAGTGCCGCCGCCCCCCGCTCGGCGAGCTCGTCCAGGGCGAGCAGGGCGATACGGGTCTTGAGGTCCTGCGAGTTCTTCACGTGCGAGTACAGACTCGCGACCTTGACGTCGAACCGCCTGGCCAGGGCCGAGACGGTCACCTGGTCGAAGCCGACCTCGTCGGCCAGCTCCGCTCCGGCTCGTGTCAGGCGTTCGGCGTTCAGTCCCGCGCGGCCCATGTCCTGCCTCCCTCGCCTGCTCTTCGGCGTAACCGATTATGCATTTGCCTAAAGCTTTTAGGCAAATTACCGTGAGTCTTATGAAGCCGTTGACCGAGCAAGAGATCCGTGCCGCGTTCGTGAACTGCACCAAGGGTGAGGCGAAGCGCCTGTCCGTCCCGCGCGACCTGGCCGAGCGGCCCTGGGACGACCTGGACTACCTCGGCTGGCGGGACCCCCAGGCGCCCGATCGCGCCTATGTCGTGGCCGAGCTGGATGACGGCCTGAAGGGCCTGATGCTGCGCTGTCCCAGTGCGACGGTGGGGCAGCTGCGGCGCAGCATGTGCTCGATGTGTGTGACCACCCATACCGGGGGTGTCTCGCTGATGGTCGCGCCCAAGGCGGGGAAGGCCGGGCAGCAGGGAAACTCGGTCGGCGCCTACATCTGCAGCGACCTGGCCTGCTCGCTGTATGTCCGGGGGAAGAGGGACGCGGGCGTCGGAGGGCGGCTGCACGAATCGCTGACGCTGGAGGAGAAGATCCAGCGGACGGTGGCGAACCTCGCGGCGTTCATCGCCAAGGTGACGGCCTGACCGGTGGGCTGGGGTGCGGTGCGGGTGCCGCACACGGCAGTGCCGTGCCGTGCCGTGTGGTGCGCTGCCGTGGGGTGCCGTGGTGTTCAGTGCGGTTCGGTGCGGCGCAGGGGGATGTCGAGTGGTGCGGCGTCCGTGGTCGGTGGTGCGGTGCGGCGGCGGGCCGCGGCGCGAACGCCGCGGCCGTGGCACCGGACTGTCACCGGCCCCGCAGGCCCGCGAAGCCGCGCGGTGGTACGAGCCTCGCTCGGCCACCCGGGTCCGACCGCTTCAGTCGCCGTCCTTCTTGGCCTCCGCCTTGACCTTCGCCTCCGCCCTGGCCTTCGTCTCAGCCTTCTCAGCCTTCTCAGCCTTCTCAGCCTTCTCCGCCTTCGCCTCGGCCTTCGGCTTCGCGGGCGCGGGCGCGACGGCCGCAGGCACCGACGCCTCTTCGCCCTCGACGGCCGTGTAGAACACGGACGTGCCCTGCTTGGCGCGGTGGGCATGGCTCTTGGCCACGAGGTTCTCGAGGGTGGTCCGGACGACGTTGGTCTGGATGCGACGCTCGGGGTGCGTCTGGCCCAGCGCCGTGGACACCTCGGCGGCGGAGCGCGGTTCCCGCTGCTCCGTCAGATAGCGGCGGATGAGTTCGATGAGGGTGGGCTGCGTCGAAACGGCCTTGTCCGCGGGCTTCTTGGCCGCCGACGTCCGTGCCGTCGCCGGCTTCCCGCCGTCGGCCTTCCGGCTGTCGGTCTTCCGGCCGTCGGCCCGCCTGACCCGCGCGCGCTTGCCGTCGGCGGGCTTGGCCGCGGCGGGCTTGGCGGGAGTCTTCTGACGGGGCACGGCCGCCGTCGTCGGCTCGGGGCCGGTCTCGACGGGCGCGGACGTGGCCCCCAGCGCCTGCTGAAGGTTGGTGAGGACGGCGTGGTCGTGCCGCAGGGCGTTCAACTGCTCCTGCAGCGCCTCCATTTCCGCACCGATGCGGTCCTGTTCCTTGGCGTTGCGCTCCAGGTCGGCGACCACCTGGGCCGTGTACTGCGATGTCAGCTGGGTGGGAGTCTGGGTGTCGGGCACGATGGGACCTCTCTTCGGAGCGCGGTCGCCACATGAACACCCCGGGAAGGTGCCGCGGGGCAGGGCGTGTTGGTGTCGAACCGGGCTGCATGGCTGGGCGACCGCACGTGGTGCGTATGCCCCGGCTTACAGATAGTACGGACAGTGTTGGCCCGTTGTTCCTTTCGCGTGCGGGTTCGCCCCAAAGGGGAGTTCGGGTCGTGCCACGGGATTGACCGGCCGATGTGCAGTCCGGGTTCCGCACCGGGCACATGAGGGCCGTGCCCAACTCGTCCGTGGGGCGCGTGCGGAGGGCCGCAGCGGTGCGTCGGGGCCGACCGGAGGTGTGCCGACTGCACCGGCGGCGCGCGGGTACACGACCCCTACGACAGGGCACGAAGGCACGAGTGGAAGCGGGGTCGGGCGATGGCGGTCAAGGCGATGGGCTGGGCGCACTCGTTCCCGGTCTCCGGAGGGGTGAGCGCCGGGCGACGCTGGACCCGCCGGCACCTGGAGTCCCTGGCCTGGACGGCCGACGAGCCCGACACGGTGGACGCCGTCGTGCTGGCGGTCTCCGAGTTGCTCACCAACGCCCACATACACGCCCACAGCGACGCGCAGCTCGTCCTCACCTGGGACGGCGACTGCCTGCACGTGAGTGTCCACGACGAGGACTCCACACTGCCGCGCCAGCGTGACCCGGAGCCGGGAGCGGTGTCCGGCCGCGGGGTGGGCATCGTGCGGATGCTCGCCGACGAGTGGGCCATGAAGTGCCAGCGGCACGGAAAGACGGTCACGGCATGCTTCCGCCCGTCCGGCGCCCACCGGGGCGGCGACGAGGTCCGGCTGGGCGGTGACGAGGCCCGTCGGGGCGGCGACGAGGTCCGGGTGGGCGGTGACCCCGTACGACACCGTGGTGAGGACGGCTGAGACCCACCGCCGTTCCCGTCCCGGACCGGTGGTGCCCGGCGCGTGCCGCCCGGACGGCCCGCTCGCCGGGCGAGGCCCGGGTACGCCGCCTATGTTGAGCAGGTGAGCGGCTCCAGCGTTCCACCCGAGGGCGGGGACGGCACACACCGGCCGGCCGGTCCGCGAACCGACTACGCGGGCGCCATCTACGGCTCGATCCTGGCCGCCTCCGTCGTCGCCACGGCCGGAACGACAGGGGAGTTCCCGCGACTCGAGGCCGTCGTGCTGCTGATCGTCACCGGCCTCGTCTTCTGGGCGACCCATGTGTACGCGCAGCTCGCCGGCGAACGCATCCACGGGCAGCGGTGGACCCTGCAGCAGATCCGCAGGATCGGCACGCACGAGTGGTCCATCGTCGAGGCGGCCACCCTTCCCGCCGTCGCGGTGGCCCTCAGCGCCCTCTTCGACCTGAGTGTGAACACGGGGCTGTGGGTCGCCCTGGCCGTCGCGGTGGGCCAGCAGGTCATGTGGGCGTGTCTCGGAGCCGTCCGCGCCGGCGCCTCCCACGGGCTCGTCGTCGCCGAGGGTGTCGTGAACCTGGCCCTCGGGCTGATCATCGTCGCCGCCAAGGTCGTCCTGAAGCACTGAGCACCCACGACCGCCCCGGACCTCGGAGGACTGGTTAGCCTGGAGCGGAGGGGGAGGCTCGGGTGACGGCCCAGAGGAGGCCGGTATGGCCGGTACCGCAGACACAGATTCCGGGGTCGGCGCCGACGGCGGGACCCGCGCCGGGCGCGGCAGCCCGCACGGCGGCACACATGAGGCGGCCGACGGCCCGCACGGCACGGCCGGCGCCACATACGACGCGGCCGGCGGCCCGTACGGCGCTACTCATGCCGCGCCCGGCGCCACACACGACGGGGCCGGCGGCCCGTACGGCCCGGGCGGCGGGACCCATGCCGCGCCCGGCGCCCCGTACGGCACGGACACCCCCCGCTACCTGCCGATCGCCGACCACGGCCTGATCGGGGACCTGCGCAGCGCGGCCCTGGTCGGCACCGACGGCACCATCGACTGGTACTGCTGCCCCCGCTTCGACGCGCCGAGCGTCTTCGCCTCGATCCTGGACGCCGACAAAGGCGGCTGCTTCGAACTGGCCGCGGACGTTCCGGCGCGCACGAAGCAGTTCTACTTCCCCGACACGAACGTGCTGATCACCCGGTTCTTCGCGGACGACGGCGTCGGGGAGATCCAGGACTTCATGCCGGTCGCCGACGACTCGCGCGAGGCCGACCGGCACCGCCTGATCCGCCGTGTGATGTGCGTCCGCGGAACCCTGCCCTTCCGCGCGCGCGTCGCCCCCCGCTTCGACTACGGGACGACCCCGCACACCGTGCGCATCGACTCAGGCCAGGCCGTCTTCGCCACGCCCGCGCTCAGGCTGGCGCTGACGGCCACGGTGCCCATCGAGGCGGCCGGGAACGACGTGTGGTCGCTGTTCAAGCTGCGTGAGGGAGAGTCCGCGGTCTTCGCCCTCGACCACGTCACCGAGGAGGTGGCCCCGCGGTTCTGCGCGGTGACGGAGGCCGAGCGGGAGTTCGGGGCCACCGTGCGCTACTGGCGGCGCTGGCTGTCGCAGTCGCGCTACCGGGGCCGCTGGCGGGAGATGGTGCACCGCTCCGCGCTCACCCTCAAGCTGCTCACGTACGCCCCCACCGGAGCCATCATCGCCGCGCCCACCACCAGCCTGCCCGAGCGCATCGGCGGCGAGCGCAACTGGGACTACCGCTATGTGTGGGTCCGTGACGCCGCGTTCTGCGTATATGCGCTGCTGCGTCTCGGCTTCAAGGACGAGGCCGAGGCGTTCATGTGCTTCCTGTGCGCCAACGTCCAGTGCGACATACCCGCGGACGTCGGTCCGGACGGCCCCCTGCAGATCATGTACGGCATCGACGGGCGCCGTGACCTGCCCGAACGCGAGCTGACGCACCTGGAGGGCCATCGCGGATCGTCCCCCGTACGTGTCGGCAACGGCGCCGTCGGCCAGCTCCAGCTCGACATCTACGGCGCCCTGATCGACTCCCTCTACCTCTACGACAAGTGGGGGCAGCCGCTGTCCAGCTCGCACTGGGACAGCGTCAGCGGCATCGTCGACTGGGTCTGTGAGAACTGGGACCAGCCGGACGAGGGAGTGTGGGAGACCCGCGGGGGCCGCAAGGACTTCCTCTACTCCCGCGTCATGTGCTGGGTGGCCATCGAACGCGCCATGCGGCTGGCCCGGCACCGCGGCCTGCCCGCCGACCTGAACCGCTGGGGCGCCGCCCGTGACACGATCTACCGGCGGATCATGAGCCATGGCTGGTCGACGGTACGCAACGCCTTCACCCAGACGGAGAACAGCGACATCCTCGACGCGTCGCTGCTGATGATGCCGCTCGGCAAGTTCATCTCCCCGACCGACCCGAAGTGGCTCGCCACCCTCGACGCCCTGGGCGAGGAACTGGTCTCCGACTCCCTCGTCTACCGCTACGACCCGCTGGCGAGTCCCGACGGCCTCAGCGGGGAGGAGGGCACCTTCTCGATCTGCTCGTTCTGGTACGTCGAGGCACTGACCAGGGCGGGCCGTCTCGACGAGGCCCGGCTCGCCTTCGAGAAGATGCTCACCTACGCCAACCATCTCGGCCTGTACGCGGAGGAGATCGGCCACACCGGGGAGCAGTGCGGCAACTTCCCCCAGGCCTTCACCCATCTCGCCCTGATCAGCGCCGCCTTCAACCTCGACCGCAGGCTCGGCTGACCCCGGCGGGGCCGCGCGCTCAGGGTGCCGTGAAGAGGCCCGGGAATCGGGGCGCGAGCCACGGCTTGCGCCCGCGGACGAGGATGCGGCCGCGCAGGATCGGGCCCACTTGTCCCAGACGGCCGAGACCCATCAGCAGGAAGGTGACCGGTTCGATGGAGATGGTGCAGTCCGGTCCGGCCGGCGGCTCCGCGTCGACGGTCAGCACTCCGTCCGCCAGCGTCACGCCGAACCCGCCGCCGCCCCACAGCCGTACGTCGTAGCGGGCGTTCATGCCGGCGGTGCGCAGCGGGTCGGTGACCCGCGGCATCGCGGTGAGCATGAACGGCAGGGTCAGCCGGACCCGGGCCCGGTCCAGCATGTGCGGCCGCCCCAGCGCGCGGGCGAGGTCGTAGCCGTGGCCGAGCATGTGCGTGAGCAGATACGACCCGAGCTCGTGCGGGCTCATCGAGCCGAGCGGGGTGACCACGGGCCCCTCGGTGGCCGACTCCTCCAGGGCCTTCACACAGGCGTCGGCGTGCTCGACGATCATCGCGGCCAGGGGCTCGGCGTTCCGCTCCCCGAACTCCGCCAGCGACCGCTCGTTGGCCCCGGCGAGGCTCTGCGGGGTGCCGTCCCCGTAGGGGCGCGCGTGTCCCGCAGCGAGCCCGGCCATCAGCTCGTTGGCCAGCGCCAGATGCGCGGCCGCCTCGCCGACGCTCCACTCGGCCCCGGGAATCCGGCGTTCCATGTCGGCGTCGGCCCGCAGCAGCGCGGCGATCTCCTCGGCGGTCTCGCGTATCGCCGCAGCCAGCCCCTCGGGCAGCCCCCTTCGCACGTCCTGCCCAGCCACTGCGTCCACGTCCTCGCCTTTCCTGTCTTCGCCTGACGCCGTCGCCCCCTCCGGGCCGCGGGCAGACCGGAGGGGGCGACGGATTACCGGTCACCGGGCGTACAGGAGACCAGGCAACAGGAGCAGCGACAAGACCCTGAGCAGCGAGAACGCTCCACGAGGGCGGACTTCGGGGGCAATGCGGGCATTCGCGTCAGGAATGCGCCGACGTCGGGTGACCGTTGTACGCCTCCACGCGCAGCGAGGGGCGGCCGGAGGGGAGCGCGGCGGCCGGCCAGGACAGGGTGACCTTCTGGGACTCGCCGGGCAGCAGCCACAGATAGTTGTCGCTGTACAGGGTCGGCAGGACGCGGTCACCACTGGCACGGTCCACGAGGGAGAGCCTGGTCATCGCGGCGACGGCCTTGCCCCGGTTGCGCACGGTCGCGGTCATCTCGTGGCGTGTCCCGGTCCGCGAGAGACGGGTGACGGAGGCGGACAGCCGGACCTGTTCGGCCTGCGTGAGCGCCTTCATGGCCGCCGGGGTGCGGTAACGCCAGTAGGTGTTGCGCGAGAGCGGGCGGCCGGCGGCGTCCTCCAGTGTCAGCCGGAGCAGGTGCAGGTCGGGCAGACCGTCGGTCCACGCGACCGTGAACGCCCGGGTGGTGGCCGCGGCCGGGACGTCGGCGGCGGTCGTCCGCGGGGCGCCGAGCGGCCGGCCGGAGAGGTCGTGGAGGCGGGCGGTGACCTTGGCCCCCTTCACGGCCGCGCGGGTGTGGTTGACGGCGATGACCTGTCCCGTCCTCGGGTCCGCCTGCACGTGCAGGGGCTCGCAGGCCGAACGGGCCCCGTAGTAGGTGCCATTCACGTCGAAGTCGTAGTCGTAGGTCTGCCAGACCGTGCTGTGCCACGCGGGGTGGGACATCCACAGCATGAGACCGCTGGCGTCGTCCCACATGTTCGCGTTCCAGGCCTCGAACATGGCGCGGGTGTTCTCGTAGTTGACGAACTGCGCCTTGCGGGCGAAGTCGTCGAGATCGGTCGCCGTGCCGAGGCGGGCCTCGATGGCCGTCTTGTAGTTCTGCGGCGCCTGGTTGCCCCGCTCGCTCCAGTCGTGGTAGTACCACGCGCCGCCGATCGGCCACTCGGGTTCGTCGCCGGTCATGTTCCGCAGGCTCGCCGCGGTGGAGACGACCGGCATGCCGATCTCGGTGTGGAAACCGAAGCTGTCACTGCCGTACGTCGACGGCTCGTAGTACTTCTCGGGCTCCACCCAGCCGTAGGGGCCGCCGCCGGTGATGATCCCGCCCGCCGAGTTGTTCTGGTACAGGATGCCGGGCGCCTGCTGTTCGACCGCCTCGCGCATGCCCTTGTCGATGGCCGCCGGCGGATTGCCCTCGTTGGCACCGCACCACACGACCACGCAGGGGTGGATGCGGTAGCGCAGCACGGTGTCCCGCGCGGTCGAGTTGAAGGCGTCGTGGTCCGGCGGGTCCATGCCCCAGGCGTTGGGGAAGTCGTTCCACACCAGGATTCCGTGCTCATCGCAACTGGCGTAGAACTCCTCGCGGTTGATGCTGCCGACCCAGTTGCGGATCATGGTGAAGTTCATGTCGCGGTGCATGCGCACCGCCGCGTCCATGCGGGCGGCGGGCATCCGGCGCAGCAGCTCGTCCCAGCCCCAGTTGCCTCCACGGGCCAGCACCCGTACGCCGTTCACGCTGATCTTCAGCGGTTCGGGCGTGTTGGTCACCGACTTGACGTCGGTCCACGCGTCGCCGTCGTCGGACACCTGGATCGTGTACGTCTTCGGGTACGCCGCCTCCCACACGATCGCCACCCGGTCGAAGCGCCGTGCTGTGCCGAGGTCGACCCGGATCCACTGGTGGTCGGCGTACTGCGAGGACCAGCGCGTGCCGGGGTCGCCGTCGGTGGCGGCGGACGCCGGGTGGCCGTCGTCCTCGGTGGAGGCGGTGACCGTCTTGCGCAGCGCGAGGTCGGTGCCGGGGTCGGTGCTGTCGAGCACGGAGAGGGACCACAGGGAGTTGCCCCAACTGGTGTTCCGCTGACCGGTGCTGATGCGTACGAAGCGGGCGGTGCGCGGCTCGAAGTCCTCCACCTGCAGGCTCGCGTCGCCGTCGTTGAAGGGCAGCGGAACCGCGGTGTTGTCGACGGCTCGCGCGTCCTGCCAGTCGGAACCGTCGGTGGACACCTGCACCACGAAGGTCCGGGCGTACGCCCTCTCCCAGACCAGGTCGACCCGGTCGAACGACTGGGTGGAGCCCAGGTCCACCTGGATCCACTGATCGTCCCGGTAGGCGGAGGACCACCGGGTGGCCGGGTCGCCGTCCGTGACGTTGCCGGCGCCGTGGCCGTCCTCGTCCACCGTGGAGGCGGTGGCGGAGGCGTGCAGGGCGAGGTCCGTTCCCGGCCGTGAACCGTCGAAGACGGACAGGGCCCACAGCGAGCTGCCCCAATCGGTCGCACGGGTCAGACACTTGATCCTGACGTGCCGGGCCCGCCGGGCGCCGAGGTCCACGGACTGCGTGTACGCGTCGCCGGTGGCGACGAAGGGGAGCGGTACGTCGTACTCGTAGCCGAACTGGCGTATGCCGAAGCGGGTGGTGCGCCGGTCGCTCTCGGTGCCGTCCACCCGGGCGGTCAGGGTGAGGTCGTGCAGACGGGGGTTTCCGAGCCCGTTGGGCCACCAGAGTTCGGGATCGCGCAGCCGCAGCCGGCCGAAGGCATCGGGAGCGAAGACGACGTCGACGCTCTTGCCGGCCGGGACGGTGACGGTCTTCGCGACCCGTACGTCGCCGAACGCGGCGGTGACGGTCGCCTCGTGGTCGGCGCCGTCGGCGTTGCGCACCGGGACGACGATGGTCAGTTCGGCCGTCGAGGTGTCGGGCAGGTCCGGCAGCACGGTGTCCACCCGCGGGTCGCCGATGACGACCTGCCCGGTGGATCTCAGCCGGACGTGGTTCCAGATGCCGGCCACCCGGTCCCGTACGGCGGGCATCCAGTCCCAGCCCGAAGAGGCCAGATAGGTCGGGGAGTTGAGGTTCATCTGGCCGGCTCCGGCGTCGACCCAGGCCTCACCGGCCGGGCCCTTGTCCCCGGGGCTGCCGGGGACGGGCATCGGCGTGATCCGCACCGCCAGCGCGTTCTCGTCCTTCGCCCGCAGGAGGTCCGTGACGTCGTGCGCCGAGCGGGCGAAGGGGTAGAGCAGGTCGCCCACACCGTGCCCGTTGAGCCAGATGTCCGCCTTGTGGTTGATGCCGTCGAACTCGAGCCAGACACGGCGTCCGGCGCCGGTCCGCAGCCCGCGCGGCACCGTGAAGTCCCGCTTGTACCACCAGGCGTGGCGGGAGAGCGCCTCCGGGACGCGCAGATTGTTCAGGCCGGCGACGGGGTCGGGCAGCTTGCCCTGGTCGACGAGCGAGGCCAGGACCGTGCCGGGCACGGTGGCGGGCAGCCAGTTCCGGGTGTCCACGCCGCTGCGCGACAGCGCGGCACCGTCGCCCTCGGCCCAGTCGTCCATGGTCAGCGCCCAGCCGGACTCCAGCGGTACGGTGCCGTCGTCGGCCACCTTCAGCGCGGGGGCGTGGCCGTCGTGCGTGCCCCAGTCGGTCCAGCCGGTCGCCGAGGGTCTGTGTCCCGGGGCCGTACCGAAGACCTCGAACCCGTTCAGCCCGAGCGGGTTGGCGCTGGAGCGCTTGCGGGAGGTCAGGCGCACCCAGCGGGCCGTGGTCGCCTTGGGGAGCTGGATCTCCACGACCCCACCGGTTCCGGCGGTCGTACGGTACACACTCGACCAGGACGTGTGGTCACGCGAGGTCTCGACCACGAAGTCGACCGCGTAGCTCGACAGGATCTCCCTGCCCGTGGTGCCGTCGGCCCAGTTCCCGCTCGCGGGAGGGGTGAACACCGGGTCGCCCGCGTCGGCCTCGAAGGTGAGCCGGATCCAGGTGACCTGACAGTCCGCCTGGAGATCGACCGAGATCCACTGCGGGTCGCCGCCGGCCGCACGCCATCCGGTGCCGCGCACGCCGGGGGAGGGGACGCGGTCCACCACGAACTCGCCGGGCGTGGGGGCGTAGTCGGTGGAGGAGACGGTGACCGGCCGGTACACGGCCAGTTCCTCGGCGGCCCCCCGGCTGCCGGTGGTGCCCGATTGTCCGGCGGCCGAGGCGGTGCCCGGGAGCGTGGTGCCGAGGCCGAATCCGGCCAGCAGGGTCGAGCCGGTGAAGACGATCGATCGTCGCGAAGGGGAGTGCGCAGGATTCGGCTGAGCCATCAGCGGGGTGTCCAATCACACGGTGGTGCTTGCCGAGCACAGGGGTTGGCAACGTTGTCAGGGCGAATGACAACGTTGCCAAGGCTGTGACGCGTGATCGCTCCTGTCAAGGGTTGCGTCGTGGATTGCCCCGGTGCCGGGAGGATTTGTCCGACCGTCAGGGGTGACCGACCCGGCGACCGGACCTCCTCTCGGGCCGGCGAGGGTTCATTTCCGGCCGGTGGCGCGGCGACCGCGGGGACGCGGTGCCGGGCTCAGCCGCTCGCCCTGATCGTCTTCATCGCCAGACGGGACTCGACCTGGACGTCGCCCTGACCGCCCTGTTCACCGTCCTCGCCCTGGACGCCGTCCGGGACCTGCGGGGCGACCTGCCCACCCCGTTCCTCGCGGCCGCCTGCGCTCTGGCCGCCCGGCTGCTGGTCCCCGGTCAGATGCTCCTGACCGCCTTCGCGCTGTTCACCGTCGCGCTCCTGGCGCGGCGCTTCACCACCTCCGGGAGACCCGCACATGTCTGACACGGGCTACGCCGTCGGCGCGGTCCTCCTGGCCGCGGCCCTCACCTGGACCCTGCGCGCCCTGCCCTTCGCCGCCCTCGCCCCGCTGCGGGCCGGCGCCACCGTGCGGTACCTCAGCGCCCGTATGCCCGTCGGGGTCATGGTCATCCTGGTCGTCTACTGCCTGCGCGACCTGTCCCTCGCCCAGCCGCTGGCCCTCGCCCCGGTCGCCGCCCTGGCCGTCACCGTCGGCCTGCACCTGTGGCGCCGCAACGCCCTGCTCAGCATCCTCGCGGGCACCGCCGTACACGTGGCGCTGGCGAGCAGCGTCTTTCCGCGCTGACCCGGCCTTACCTCCCGGGTAATCGACTCCCGCGGACGAGGCGGGCAAGGTCGTTCGCGGACGGAGCCCCGACAGCAGGAGGACGCCATGACCGCGTACGCCATCGCCCATCTGCGGGAAGCCGCGCCGCACCCGGAGATCGCCGACTACATCGAGCGGATCGGTGCCACCTTCGAGCCGTACGGCGGCCGGTTCCTCGTGCACGCCGCGCGGCACGAGGTGGTGGAGGGCGACTGGCCGGGCCATGTCGTGGTGATCGGGTTTCCCTCGATCGCCGAGGCGCGTGCCTGGTGGGACTCGCCCGCCTACCGGGAGATCGCTCCGCTCCGGTCGCGGCACATCGAGGGGGACATCGTCCTCGTTCCGGGTGTCCCCGAGGGCTACGACCCGACGGCCACCGCACGGGCGATGCGGGAGGCGTTCCCGGCCGCGTAGCCCCGCCGGACGACCGAGGGGGATCGCGCCGCCCGGCCCCGGGCGACGCGATCCCCCTCTCGTCCGACAAGCCCTACTGGTGCGGCTCGGCGGGGAGGCCTTGAGCCGACGGCCTCGGACGGGGTGGCTGTCGGCCGCGCCCCGTCCGGATCCGGACGGGTGTCAGCAGGCGCCCTCGTCCTGCCAGGGACCCCAGTCGACGCCGGTCGGCGTCTCGTTCTGGGTCCACCACTTGGCCTTCCAGTTGTGGTGGTTGTACGAGGCCTCGTTGCCGGCCGTGTAGACCGTGGCCGCGTTCCAGGCCGCCTTGCAGCCGCCGCCCGGCGTGGGGGTCGGGGTCGGCGTCGGAGTGGGCGTCGGAGTCGGGGTGCCGGTGGGCGGGGTCGCGCCGGCGAACTTCACCGAGTACTTCGCGAAGTCCCAGGAGTTCTGGGTCACGCTGGAGCATGTGCCCGACGTACGGCCGCCGTTGTCGGCGGGGGTGCACTGGCGGTCGCGGTTCAGGGACCAGAAGGTGAAGCGGTCCATGGCGTGGCTCGTGGCGAAGTCCAGCACCGTCTGGAAGTCGGCCTGGGAGAAGTACTCGCCGGTGTCACTGCGGCCGTTCATGCCGGAGAAGCCCTCGTGGGCGTACGCGGTCGCCTGGTCCCAGCCGAAGGTCGACTGGAGGATCGTGTTGAAGTTGGCGAGCGCGCTCGTCTGGGACGCGGCGCCGTTGAAGCCGCCGTCGAAGGGCATGATGGAGAAGTTGTTCGGGGTGAAGCCCTGCGACTTCGCCTCCAGGAGCATCTGCTTGCCGAACCAGCCGGTTCCGTCCGCCGTTCCGGCCGTGGTGACGGACACGTACAGGCCCGGGTTGTTCTGCTGGAGGATCTTGGCGGCGCCGATCTCGTTCCTGACGGCCGCCGTGTTCTCGTACTCCGGCTCCTCCAGGTCGAAGTCGATCGCGTGCAGGCCGTACTTGGTGACGACCTGCTGGTACGCGGCCGCGGTGGAGGCCGGGTCCGAGCAGGCCTGGCCGAGCTTGGTGCCGCCGTAGCCGCCGATCGAGACGGAGACGTCACCGCCCTTGGCGCGGATGGAGTTGATGACCGACTGCACGGCGGTGTCCGAGGACACCGCGGCCGTTCCGTCCCAAGTGGGCGTGCAGCCACCGCCGTTGGGGGCGAGGATGAAGGCGAGCTGGAAGGCCTTGAGGCCGGTCGCGTCCATGATGGCGCCCGCGTCCGGCGGATCGTTGTCCAGCGGCATCAGATAGGGGGCGGCGGCGTACCACCGGTTGCCGAGCGCGGTGGTCGCGCCCGATGCGCTGCCCGCGACGAGAGCGGTCGTGCCGACCGCGGCCAGGCTCACGGCGGCCGCCGCGCCCAGACATGCGCGAAGACGTCTCACTGTGCCTCCAGAGGGGTGGGGGAGTCTCCAGCCTCCGGGCACTGTCGCGATCACGTCAATACGTTGGACTAGACCAAACGGGTCTTTGGACTAGACCAGGCCAACTCTTTACCCGGCAACCGTTTTCGCGTCGCCCGTCCGTGGTCCGCGACCCCAATCAGCCCTGCCTGAAGGTGTGTTGCCCGGTGTCAGTACGGCAGCCCCTCCGACGCCGCGTGGAGGGCGGCGTGCAGGCATGTGGCGAGGTCCGCCTCCGAGGCCTGCGCCGCGTCGGCGAAACGTACGGCGAAGTCCTCGGCGGCCGCGCGCAGCGCGCCGTTGACGGTGGCCGCGTGCACCTTCACCCGCAGATCGTCCGCACTCCTGCCGGAACGCCGGGCGAGGACCTCGGTGAGGACCGGTAGAGCGTCGTCGTGGGCCTGGAGCCAGACGGCACGCAGTGCAGGCTCGGCGGGGGTCATGCGGATCAGGTCGAGTACCGCCGGGTCGGCGGACGGCAGCGTCCCGTGGCGGCAGGAAAGGATGAGGAAGTCCAGCAGCCCGGTCTCGGGCGGCCAGTGCCGCAGTCGGTCCGTGGCGGCGTCGAGTCCCGCCGTGAGTAACGGGCGTACGCAGCTCTCCTTGGTGGGGAAGTGGCGCCACAGTGTGCGGGTCGAGACGCCCACCGCCTCCGCGATCTGGTCCCCCGTGGTGCTCGTGACGCCCTGTGAGACGAACAGGCGCACGGCCTCGCGGGCTATGTCCAGCCGGAGGGCCTCCTTGCGCCGTTCGCTCAGTGACGGCCGCGCGGCCGTCGTGGCCCGGTCTGCGGGTGCCGCATCGCGCACCGTCGCCCCACCACCCCTGTCTCATCGACCGGAGCAGCATAGCGAGCCGCGCAGAACTGGCGCGCGCAGACATCTTGTCACTGAGTGACATCCGCTCCTACTCTCCTGATGTGACTCGGGAGTAACTAGCGGGTGTCGAACGGGACTTCGACGTCCGTTACACGACCGAGCGCAAAGACGGGAACAGGGCGGCCCGGGACAGCGGGAGACGGATCACAACGGCGGAGCCGCAGCCACGAGCCCCCGGGCTCCGCCGGACACGACACCCGAGCCACGCCGCCCCGCCCGCCGTCGCACGACGTGCGGGTGGACGCCGCACCACGCGCCGACCGGCCGACGGCGCGCGGGCGGTGCCTTCCTCCTGTCCACCTCCGCGACACGGCTGGGCACGCCGTCCCGTGCTGCCCAAGTCCGCGTCCGGGCACCGCCCTTCCCCCCTCACCGACCCGTCACCGTCACCGCCGGTCCAGCGGCGACGGCCCGGTCGGCACCCCCAGCCAGAACCGGCGTCACGCCATGGACGCCGCCGGCCGCCCGCACGACCCCCACGTTTCGACGAAGCAGGGAGTGAGCCGCATGCAACGACCCCACAGCACCCCTCAGCCGCATCCGGTGTCCAGCCGACGACCCCGCGCCGAGCGTGCACTGCCCTCCGCGCGCCCCGAGCCCGCCGCCCGCAACCGCAACCGCGGCCGCGTCCTCGCCACCGCACTCGCGGTGCTCGCCTGCCTGGGCGCCCAGGCGCTCCCCGCGGCGGCCGCCGACGCGGGCGCGGTGGTGTCCCGAGGCGTGACCATCCCCGCCTTCTACACGCCGCCGGCGACCCTTCCCGCGGCCAACGGCGCCCTGATCCGCACCGAACCCCTCCCCCTCGCGCTCAGCCTGCCCGGCCTCGACGGTCCGCTCCCCGGCACCGCCACCCGCCTGATGTACAAGTCCACCGACTCCAACGGGCGGCCCGTCGCCGTGACCGGCGCCTACGTCGAGCCCTCGGCCGCCTGGAAGGGCGGCGGCGCGCGCCCCCTGGTGGCCGTCGCCCCCGGCACCATGGGCCAGGGCGACCAGTGCGCGGCCTCCATGGGCCTCGAGCACCCGATCACCTTCAACGGCGAGACGGTCTCGGTCGGTTACGAGGACCTCGCCATCTACCGGCTCCTCGCCTCCGGCGTGGCCGTGGTCGTCACCGACTACGTCGGACTCGGCGCGACCGACCGGCTCCACACGTACGTCGACCGCCTCGACGGCGGCCACGCCCTGCTCGACGCCGTCCGCGCCGCCCGCGGACTCGCCGGGGCGTCGGTCGCCGCGGCCTCGCCCGTCGGCCTCTTCGGCTACAGCCAGGGCGGCGGCGCCAGCGCCTCGGCGGCCGAACTCCAGCCCACCTACGCCCCCGACATCACGCTGGCCGGCACCTACGCCGGCGCACCGCCCGCCGACCTCACCGAGGTGATCAAGGGCATCGACGGCAGCGCCCTCGCGGGCGCCCTGGGCTGGTCCCTCAACGGCTTCCTGCAGTCCGACCCCGACCTCCAGGACTTCGCCGACGCCCACATCAACGCCGCCGGCAAGGCCGCGCTGAACGACCTCTCCACGATGTGCGTCGGGGACGCCATCCTCGGCTACGCGTTCAAGAAGAGCACGTCCTGGACGACGGACGGCAAGTCCGTCAGCCAGCTCGTCGCGAGCACACCGGCCCTCCAGGACACACTGGCCGACCAGCGGATCGGCAAGCTGAAGCCGACCAGCCCGGTCCGCCTGGTCACCGGCGTCCAGGACGACATCGTCCCGCACTCCCAGGCACGTCAACTCGCCGTCGACTGGTGCCGCAAGGGCGCCGACGTCACCTACGACGCCATCATCCTGCCGAACCTCGGCGACGGACTGCTCCTCAACCACGTCGCACCCCTCATCACCGACCAGGGCGACGCCATCTCCTGGCTGACCGACCGCCTCTCCGGCAAGCGCGCCACCTCCAACTGCTGGACGATGCCGCTCCAGCCCTGATCCCCCGGTACGGGCTCCGGCGTCCCCCCACGGCGCCGGAGCCCGTCCGGGTTCCATCCGAAAGGCAAGCGGTCGTCATCGTTCAACGAGTGCCTTTTCGCGGCAAAGTGCCCTGAAACCATAAGGGAGTTCCTAGGCTCGCCTCCTGTTTCTCAGCATCCGGGAGGACCCGCGTGCCGCAGCCCCATCGGACGAACGAGAACGATCTCGTCCTCCCCAGCGGTTTCGACGACATCGTCCGCGTGATCGACCGCTACGTCGTCGACCGCCGCAACGGCGTCCCGCACAGGCGGCAGAGCGCCAGACACCGGCTCCCCGCCCTGATCCTCACCCGCGAGCCCGCGCCCGGAGCGACCACCGAGGGCACCACCCCCGACGGCGCGGCGACGGCGGACACCGGGCAGGGCGAGCCCGATCCCGCGCTGTCGGCCCTGGTACACGCCTACCACCACCGCCTGGTGCGCCTGAGCACCGGCGAGACGGGCCACCTGGCCAGCCTCGCGCCCCACGCCCTGGTCGACGAGGACCTCCTCGCCTGCGAGCACCCCGGCGAGGACACCGACCGGCCCGAGGGCCCCCACGTACGGCTCCTCGACCGGGTGGCCCGGCAGTTGCGCGTCACCATGCCGGACGGCTCCGGCACCTTGCGGCTGACCGAGTTCGACGCCTGTCTGTCGGTGCTGCGCGCCGACATCGCCGACGGGGACGTGCGGGACGAACGGCTGGCGCTGCGCGACCGGATCTACGACAAGTACGCCTGGAAGTTCGGGTTCGCCGCCGAGGCGGCCGCGCTCGGCGAGCAACTCGGCGCGAGGCGGTGGTCGGCGATCACGCGACTGGTGACCACACCGCTCGCCTGGCTGTGGCGGTGGTCGTACGGCGTACGGATCGACCGCGGCGCACGGTTCCGGTGGATCGGCGGGATGCTGGACGAGCCCGGGCGCAGCTTCCTCAACGCCGCCCTGTCCCTGCGCGACGCCCACCTGCGATCCCGGGCGCAGGAACGGGCCGACCGGGAAGCCTCCGCCGACGCCGGCGCTCCGGCCGCCTCGGCCAGGTCCGCCGCCTCCGCCGTGTCCGCCCGCGACGAGGCCGTGGTCCGCCAGGTCCTGCTGACCGCGCTCCTCCACGATCTTGCCCGGGCGGCCCGCCCGCCGGTGTGGAGCGCGCGCAGGCCGCGGCGGCGATGGCCCTTCGTCCTGCTGCTGCCGACGGTCGGCGGCGACGATTCCCCGAGCCGCAAGCTCCTGAACTCCTTCTCCGCCGTGTCCGAGGAGACCGGGACCTGCCCGCTGCTCGTCCTGGGCGCCGCCACGGCGGACATCCCGCCGTACGCCGTCGCCCTGCCACGGTCCGGCGTCCCGGGCCAGAACGCCCGGCCGGGCACTTACGGCGCGACGGCCCGGGCGGTGGCCTCGGTGCTCGCGGCGGGTGCTTCCGGGCAGTCGGTCGAGGCGGTGCGCGCGGTGCCGCTCTCCCGCGTGCCCGACAACGGCACGAGCGCCGAACGGCCCGCGGTGCAGCGGACCGTGCGCTCCCGCGAGCGGCGCGGGAGCGACTGGCTGCGCCCCGGGGTGGCCGGCGTGGCCGTGCTCGCGGTCATGGCCGTGGTCGCCGCCGGACTGTCGCGGGTGCCGGGGCTCGGCGGGACGGATCACCGGGCCGGGCCCGGGCCCACGCCCCGTGCCACGGACACCTGGTGTCCTCTGGTCGGCACGGGCGAGCGCGTGGGGATCACCGACGGCAGCGACGGATGTGAACTCGCCCATGGTCTGTACGCGCCCGAACTGCGGCTTCTGGAAGACCGGTTGGGGCGTCAGAACGCGGAGGTCGACCGGTCCGGGCCGTATCGCACCCTGGTCTTCTTCGCACCGCTCAGCGTCGGCTCCACGTCACGCCGGACGGTTCCCACCGGCCTCCAGATGCTGCGCGGGGCGCTGCTCGCCCAGGACCAGGTGAACCACCTGAATCTCAAGTCACAGATGCCGATCCGGCTGCTCGTCGCCAACGCGGGGGAGTACTTCACGTTCGGCTCGCACGGCGGACTCAACACGAGCAACGACAGTGATGTTGATGTGGCCCACATGATTGTCCAGCGCATCCACCGGGACCGCATCGCCGGCGTCATCGGCCTGACACAGAGCCGTCCGGAGTCCCTCCAGGCCGCGATCGAACTCGACGCCCAAGGAGTCACCGTCCTCGGCACCGGAGTCTCGGGCCAGGCCATGGTCGAGGGCGACTCCCCGGTGTCGTACTTCCAGCTCTCGGCGCCGGACGAGCGGGTCGCGCGGGTCATGGCGTCCTTCGCCCGGCGCTCACCCCGGCTGGCGGCCCTGACCAAGACCGCGCCCGGGCACACCGCACCGGCCGCCGTCCTGGTCTTCGACCCGCGCGACTCGTACTTCAGCGTGGACCTGAAGAAGCGGTTCACCCGCGCCTACGGGTCGGCCGGGCCGGTTCACCCCGTGCCGTACGGCGAATCGGGCAAGGACAGCCAGACGCCCGCCGTGGCGGCCAGCGTCTGCGCGCTGATCCGCAGGACCAACGGCTTCGTCGTCTACGCGGGCCGGTCCAGCGTCATGTACGACCTCTTCTACTACCTGCAGAGCGACAAGCAGTGCCGGACGCGCCAGGGCCGCGTCGCCGTGCTGGCCGAGAGCGCCGCCCCGTCCCTGGTGCAGCATCCGGAGACGATGCCGCGGGAGTTCGGCTCGCTGAGCCTGTTCTACAACCAGTTCAGCCTGCCCGACGCCAAGGGGCCCTTCGCGACGGGCTTCAAGGAGTCCTACGACGTCTCCGCCGACAGCGACGCCGCCGCGGGCTACGACGCGGTGAGGGTCTTCTTCCGGGTGATGAACGACATGCTGGACACCGACCCGCAGTTCACCCCCAGTGCCGTCGTCACCTACCTCCAGTCGACCGGAGTCACCGACTTCGTCGGCGAGTCGGGGATCATGACCTTCGGCAAGGGGCGCAAGTACCCGGTGAACAAAGAGGTCGACATCCGGGAGATCACCGCGGACGGACGCATCGTCGACGACCTGACGTGCGGGGCGGTGGACGTGAAGGCGGCGCCGGTGACGCGCTGGGGACCCTCCGGGAACTTCTTCTGCCCGCCGGACGACTGAGAACGGCCACGGGGCACGCGTCCGGGCGCGACCCCCGGACGCGTGCCCGGAGCCCGTCGCCCGCATCGGTCCCCGCACCGGCGCCCTCCTCGCCGGACTGCCCGACTCCGCTTTCCTGTGCGGGAGTTGAGGCCGCGAATCGCCGCCCGTACGAGGCAACCCGCCGGTTTCTTTCTCCGTCCTCGTGGGACGGGGGAGCGCTTCGGGACCAACGGGGCGACGGGGGTGAATGCCGACCAGGAGGAGAAGAACCTTGTTCCGTGTCCGGCGCACAGGGGTCGTGGCCGCGTTATTGCTCGCGGCGCTCGCGGGATCGCCAGGATCGACCCAGGCGCAGCAGAACACAGCCGGCCCCGCGCGGTCCGCGGGGCCCGCCTCCGCCGCGGACGCCGACGACCCGGGCGGGCTTCCCGCCGGATGGAGCCTCACCGGCGCGGGTGCGGCACGGCAACTGGTCTGGCGGTCGGACAGGCCGGTGCCCATCAGCGACGCGGGCGTCGCCTTCTACTCCGGGACCCGGTTCCTCGGCCGGCCCGTCGGCACACCCGACGGCCGCTCGTTCAGGCTCGCGGTGGGCCCGGCACGGCTCGGGGACCCCTCCGGCCTCCAGGCGCGGACCGGTGAACGGCGCCTGGACGCCGCGGGCGCCGGACAGAGCGGGCCCGCCGGGCCGGACGCGCCCGAGGGGCGGCCCGGACTGTCGGCCCGGCCTCCGGCGAGGCCGCCGGTGAACGCCGTCGACCCCGGGAAGCCCGGCTCCTACCGGACCGCCACCGGCGACTACAAACTCCCCTCGGTCCGCCTGCCCGGCCTCGCCGAACGCGTCGAGATGCGCGCCGTGGTGGTCGCTCCCACGGACGCCCCGGGACACCGGCCCCTCGCCCTGTTCCTGCACGGCCGCCACACCACCTGCTACGGCGGTGACGGCTCCGGCGGCGAATGGCCCTGCCCCACGGGCAGCCGGCCCGTCCCGAGCTACCGGGGTTACCTGGCCGACCAGAAGCTGCTGGCCTCACAGGGCTATGTGACCGTCTCCATCGCCGCCAACGGCATCAACGGCCAGGACTACGCGGCGGAGGACGGCGGCGCGCAGGCCCGCTCGTCCCTGGTGCGGCAGCACCTCGCCCGCTGGGCCGGCTGGGCCGCCCGCCCGGACTCCGCACCCCCGATCGTGCGGCGCACGGCCGGCGCTGACCTGTCGCGCGTCCTGCTGGTCGGCCACTCGCGCGGCGGCGAGGGCGTGAACCGGGCCGCCATGGACAGCCTCAGCCCCGCCCCGGCCGACCAGGACGGCTATCACGGGCCGGTGCGCTGGCACATCCGCGGCACCGTCCTCATAGGCCCCACCATCTTCGGGCAGAACCCGGCGCCCGACGTGCCCTCCGTGACGATCCTGCCCGGCTGCGACGGCGACGTGTCCGATCTCCAGGGTCAGATGTACGTCGACGCGACCCGCGGGGTCGGCCGCGGTGCCGCCCTGCACAGCGCCGTCCACATGATCGGCGCCAACCACAACTTCTTCAACAGCGAATGGACTCCGGGCCAGGCCCAGGCACCCGCGGAGGACGACTTCTGGAGCGGCGACGAGCGCGACCGGGTGTGTTCGCCGGGAACCGCGACCCGCTTGACGGCTCGTCAGCAGCAGGCCGCCGGCGCGACCTACATCGCCGCCGCCGCGCGGCTCTTCGTCGCCGGTGACGACCGTGTACGGCCGCTGCTCGACGGTTCGGGGCGGCGCGCGCCCTCCGCCGGGCCCGCGCGCGTCCTCACCCACGCGGTCGGCGGACGCCGCACCCCCGCGTTCCTGCCGGACGGGCGGGTCTCCGTCGACGGCGGCAGGCTGTGCGACGAGGTGACCGAGGTCGTGTCCGCGGCCTGTCTCGGCTCCGGCCGGAACGGTGTCTCGCCGCACTTCGCCCCGTGGGCGGCGTCGCATGAGCCGGGCCGCCGTGCCGTGGCCCTGCGCTGGACGGCCGCGGGTTTCCCGGTCCGGATCCGTTCGGCGCGGCCGGTCTCGGTCGCCGGCTCCCGGGCTCTGGCGTTGCGCCTGATCGTTCCGCCGAACACCAGGGACAACCGGTTCGACATCCGGCTGACCGACACCGCGGGCCACCGGGCGACCCTGGGGAGCGTCCGGCTCGACGGCCTGCCCGGAACCGACCGCACGGCCTCCTACTGGGGCCAGGAGGTCCGGCTGCCGCTGGCCGCCGCGATCCGCGCGGGCGTCGACACGCACCGGCTGCAGGCCCTGGAGATCGTCCCGCGCACCCGCTCCGGGCAGGCGTGGCTGGTCGACTCGTGGGGGTGGCGCGCCGGAACCCCCACGGTCCGGGCCGCGGACCTCGCACGGGTCGACATCGGCCGGCTGACCGTCGAGGAGGGCGACGCGGGCGCGCGGACCTACCACGTGCCGGTGACGGTCACCGGACATGGAAAGGGCACGGTCCGGCTGTTCGTCGCCGATCCGGACACGGGCCGGACCACCTCGCGCGAGATCACCGTACGGCCCGGTGACCCGGCCCCCGACGTGACGGTCGAGGTCCGGGGCAACACACGTTTCGGCTACGACGTGTCGCACGACGTCTTCGCGAAGGCGGTCCGCGGGGCGGTGGTCGGCACCTACCGGGGCGGGGTCACAGCGCACAACGACGATCCGATGCCCGCCTTCGAGGTGACCCCGGCCTCCGCCCGCGCGGCCGAGGGCGGGAAGCTCACCTGGCGGATGGGCCTCTCCGCGCCGGCCGACGTGGACATGCAGTCCGACATCGCCCTCGTGCGGGTCACCGGCGGTACCGAACTGTCCACCACCGACGTTGATCCGCAGTGGCTGCGGAACACGTCCGGCAAGGAACCGCTGCCGTCACGGCCGCTGTCCCAGGTGAGCGGATTCTTCCTGTTCGCCGGCATACCCGCCGGCCGGACGAGCACGGAGTTCACGATTCCCACCGTCCGGGACCGCCTCCACGAGCGGGAGGAGACGGTACGGCTGCGCATGACCGTCTACGACGAGACGGGCCGGCCCCACGCCGGACCGGAGTTCACCGGCACCGTGCACGACCCGGCGTAACCGCCACCGGCCCGCGCCCCGGCCGGACCCGGTCCCGCACCCCCGGGTCCGGGACTCCGGCCGGCGCGCGGGGATCCGTGCCCCGGCCGCGGCGCGCGGCGCCTACTTCTCGTCGAAGACGAGGTCCTCCGGAGGGCGGTTGAGCCGCACGGTGTCGCCGTTCGTGACGTCCACGATCGTGTCGAATCCTGTCCACTGGCCGGTGGACAGGACGAACAGCCGGTCCTCGCGCTGCTCCAGGTAGGCACGGAAGCCCTCCAGGGACGGATCGCCGTCATTGAGCTGGAGGTAGTCCGCCAGCCGGCGGAAGAGCTTGGGCAGCAGCACCGCGGACTCGGTCAGCGTGGCCGGGCCCTCCACCTTCGCTCCGCTCCGGGTCTGGTCGGAGGGCCACAGCCCGAGCCCGTTCTCGCGGGCCCGTCGCGCCGCCCCGGACAGCTCCCGCCGGAGGCCGACGAAGAGGTTGCGGTAGAAGGTGGGGTAGGCCAGGCCTTCGGCGAGCTGATGATGGTTGGCGGTCTGCCGAAGGTGCTCGGCGGTGACCGTGACGAGCGACCCGCTGGCACCGGGGGCGGCCTCGGCCCCGCGGCCCGCGAGCGCCACACAGCGCCCGTGGACGTCCGCGCTGCGGGTCAGTATGTAGCCGGGTACGGACTCGGGCGCACTGTGCCTGACGATTCCGTTCGCGCCGCGCTCCACCTCCTCGAACCCCAGCCAGCCGAGCAGCGCCTCCGCGGCCCTGCCGGCGTACGGAGCGGGCTGATGGAGTTCGGGCCCGTGCGGCGGCCGGTAGTGGGTCTCCAGGGTGTCGATGCCGTCCAGCCGGAGCTGGGCCCCGCCCGCCAGATTGCGGCGCACCTTCCGTCCTCGCAGCAGGTCCCACTCCCCGGGATCGTCCGGGACGAATCGGACCGAGTCACCGTCCGGGCTGGCCCCGACGATTCTGTACGACCCCTTGATCAGCAGCATCGGCATGCCGGTTCCCCCATCTCTCGCAAGGCCCCTCCACGATGGCCCGCACGGCGTCGTATGACACCTCGGCGGAGCGCGATGAGTACCCGAAGTCAGGCGATGGGCGGACCGTGCCACGGCGCCCGGCAGCACACGGCGTACGCCGCACGTGGTCACGCCCGGCGCCGCCGGCCGTGCCGCTCGCCGGCACGAGCGGGGCTCGGGTCCTCAGAACTCCTCGTGAGTCGTGGGGTCCCCGCCGAGGCGCCGCCGCGGACGGTCGCCGACGGCCGTCATCTCGGCGGGGGAGAGCTCGAACCCGAAGAGGTCGAGGTTCTCCATCTGGCGCCGTGCGTCGGCTGACTTGGGGATGGGCACCGCCCCCAGCTGGACGTGCCAGCGCAGCACGACCTGACCGGGCGTCACTCCGTGTGCCTCGGCGATTCTTCCGATCGCGGGGTCGTCGAGGAGGCCGGAGCCGCGGCCCAGGGGGCTCCAGCTCTCCGTGACGATGCCCTTGTCGTCGTGGAAGGCGCGCAACTCGTCCTGGGGAAGCAGGGGATGGAGCTCGATCTGGTTCACCGAGGGAAGCACTCCGGTCTCGGCCTCCAGGCGTGCGAGGTGTTCGGCGGTGAAGTTCGAGACGCCGATCGCTCGCACCAGCCCCGCGTCGCGGAGTTCGATCATCGCCCTCCACGAGTCCACGTACTGGTCCACGCGAGGCAGCGGCCAGTGGATGAGGTAGAGATCTACGTAGTCGAGTCCGAGGCGGCCGCGTGACTCCTCGAAGGAGGCGAGCGTCTGCTCGTGACCGTGGTGCCTGCCCGGCAGTTTCGTCGTGACGACGATGTCCTCGCGAGGGACACCGGAGCGGGCGACGCCCCGCCCGGTGCCGGTCTCGTTGCGGTAGTTGGCCGCCGTGTCGAGAAGCCGGTAACCCATGGCGAGCGCTCCGCTCACGCTGTGCTCGGCCTGTGCGTCGTCCATCGGCCAGGTGCCGAGGCCGACGGCCGGGATCTTCGTACCGTCGTGGGCCGTGCGGTCCGGGATGCTGATCACGAGGAGCCCTTCCGAAGCTGCGAGAGGTACCCGCCCATCGTGCACGGCCGCCGTCGTCGCGGCGACGCGGGCGCGCCGCCGCCGACCCCGCCCGACCCCGCCCGATCGGGGCCGGGTGCCGCTGCGCAGCTGCGCGCATCGGGGACGGCTCATGGGTGCGCCGGCCCGCCCGCCCGGCGGACGAGCGGGCCGAAGCGGTCGGTTCAGGTGGTGTGCAGGGTGAGCCCGTAGCGGTTCAGGATCTCGTTCACGGGCTGATACCAGGTCTGGCCTCCGCCGGTGCAGTTGCCCCATCCGCCGGAGGTGACGCCCTGTGCCTGGTCACCGCTGATGAACGAGCCGCCGGAGTCGCCGGGTTCGGCGCAGACGCTCGTCTTGGTCATCTGGTGCACGGCACCCTGGCTGTAGTTGACGGTCTCGTTCTTCGCGAGGACGTTGCCGCAGTGCCAGTGGGAGGTCGAGCCGGAGCGGCAGATCGACGCGCCGATCGGGGCCTCGCCCGAGCCCCGGACGAGCTGGTCGGAGACGGTGCCCCAGCCCAGGACGACGGGCACGGTCCACCAGCCGCTGCCCACGTTGACCCAGGCGTAGTCGTTGTCGGGGAACGAGGAGCCCTGGAAGTTGCCGATGTAACTGCCGTCCCACCCGCGGACGCTCGCGCCCGGCTGGGCACAGTGCCCCGCGGTGACGAAGCCGCCGTACACCGAGAAGCCTATGGAGCAGCGGACGTTGCCGGTGTAGTAGGGGTCTCCGCCCACGGTGCCGGCCGCGTACGTCCTCGGTGCCTGGGCGGTCTGGCGCACGACCACGGGACCGGCGGCGCGGGCGCGGGTGACGAAGGACCGGACATCGTTGTCATCCTTGTGCGTGGACACCACGTCGACGACTACGGAGCTGGTCTTGGGGTCGACGTGCCAACTGCTCACGCCGGCCGGTGCGTCGAGCGCGTCGATGCGCGCCATGGTGCTGTCGAGCTGCCGCTGGCTGTGTTCGACCAGGGTGACGCGCGCTCCGGTCGCCTCCACGGCGTCCCGCGACGCGGCTTCGGTGACGGCCACGACGAGCGCGCCGCTTCCGGCGTCGAACCAGGAGCCCCCGTAGGAGGCGCCGGCCGCACGGCGGGCGGCGCGTTCGACGCCGCGTGCAGCGGTTTCCTGGGCGAGCCGGGTGGTCGCCTGCTGCCGGGTGAGTCCGAGGTCGTGCTGCATGGCCGAGATGACGCCCGAGGAGGCGGGAGCGGGGGTCGCCGCGGCGGTGAGGGGGGCTTCGCCGGCGGCGGCCTGGGTGAGTCCGAGTGTCGCGGCGCCGGCGAGTAGGCCGGTGGTCAGGGCGACGCGCAGAACTGTAGTGCTTCTCATGGGAGTTGCCTTTCGTCGATCCGATGACCGGTGAGTGGGGCGAAGGGCAGGAGAGAGCGCTCTCAGAGTTGCGTGAACGAGGGTGCTGGGAGGTGATTGTCAGGTCCATACCAATGCGTGGACCGCTTGTTCGGCCCGTCCGGAGTGCGGGGGCTTCGGGTGTTCCCGGCCGCTGTGACTGCTTCCTCGTGGTGTGGGCCATGTGGCCCTGAAGAGGCTTTCGGAGTCACTTTCCGTCAGAGTCCGATGTCGCCCCGACGGGTTCTACGCGATCTTGAGGCTGAGGGTGAACCGCGTCTGATCACCGTTGTGTTGGCAGTAGGCTCAACCTGCTGCGGCGCCCCGATGATCACTCATGCTCGGTAGGGAATCGACCCGTGGCGATCGACGGGATCCCAACTGCGTGAGGATGAAGCACACGTGCTGATAGCGGGGCGGTATCGGCTGCAGACAGCTCTCGGGCGGGGCGCCATGGGGGAGGTGTGGCGGGCCTACGACGAGATGATCGGCAGGTCCGTGGCCGTGAAGCTGCTTCTCTCCCAGGACGCCGACCCGACGGCCGCGGCCCGGTTCCGTCTGGAGGCTCAGACCGCGGGCCTGCTCAACCATCGTCATGTGGTGGGTGTCCTGGACTTCGGGGCCTACGAGAACCGGCTGTTCCTCGTGATGGAGCTGGTCGAGGGCGACAGCCTCGCCGGTGTCCTCACCGACGCCGGGCGGCTTCCCGCCGACCGGGTGGCGCGGATCGCCGCCGAGGCCTCCGCGGGGCTGGCAGCCGCGCATCAGCAGGGCATCGTGCACCGGGACATCAAGCCGGGCAATCTGCTCCTGGACGCCGAAGGGAGCGTCAAGATCGGCGACTTCGGGATCGCCCGCTTCATGGACGACCCGGCGGGCGGCCTGACCGCGACCGGGCAGATCGTCGGCACCAGCCTGTACCTCGCTCCCGAGCGGGCCCTGGGCAAGACCGCCGGGCCGCCCTCCGACATGTACTCGCTGGGCTGCGTCCTGTACCAACTCCTCACCGGACGGACGCCGTTCCAGGCGAACACCCCCGTCGCGGTCCTCCACCACCACCTCGACACCGCCCCCACCCCGCCGCGGGAGCTCGGTGTCGACCTGCCGCCCGCCTTCGAGAACCACCTGCTCGGTCTGCTGGCGAAGAAGCCCGAGGACCGGCCCACCGCGCTCGAGGCGTCCGCCTGGTATGCCTCGGGCTCCTGGCAGGGGCGTGCCGAGCCGCTCCCGGCCGCGGTGCCGGAGCCGGGACGTCACCGGCAGGCGGTCAGGCCCGCGGGCCCCGCGACGACGTACGCGCTGCCGTCGGTGATGCGGGACACCTCGGGCGGCGGTCACCGGTCGCGCCGGCGCCAGCGCTCGGGGGTCGGCGAACTCCTCGCCGACCGGCGGAGAATCGTGGGCGCGGCCGCCGGAGCCGTGGTCTTCCTGCTGGCCGTGCTCGTGGGTGTGGCCGTGTTCTCGCCCGACAGCAGCTCCGCGGAGACGCCGGAGCCCGGCTCGACCGCCGGGGTCGGCTCGTCCGCTCCCGCCGTCCCGGCTCCGGAGGGCTCTCCCACCGGTTCGTGACCGGCTGTACGGGGCCGAAGGCGGCCGTCGTCCGCACGCCGGGACGGTCTCGCCACGGGTGTCGCCGCGGGCCTGTCCGTGTGTGTGCGGCCGCTCGCGGTGTCGTCGGTCACGGTGGGCGGGACCGCGCGTTCCGGATATGCGTGACATCCCGTCACGCGGGGCTTCGGTGTGCTGTCCGGCGGTCTTGTCTCGAACGGCGCGGTTGGCGCAACTCCCCGATGTTTATGGGGAGTTCGTCGATCTGGTACATGTGAGACGTGGCGCTTTCGTGCCAGCGTCCGCTGTTCCCTCCGCAGGTCCGGGGTCGATAGAAAACACTCCATGATCTCCCGCATACCCCCCAGTCGGAGCGGCCGAAGAGCCCTCGCGGCAGCGGTCGGTACCGTCGCGTTCCTGACCTCCCTGGCCTCGCCGCCCGGCCTCGCCATGGCTGACGCCCCGACAGCGACCGATGCGGCCCGCCCCGTCACGGACACGGGCACGGGCACGGGGCAGCACACCGTGACCCTCCTGACCGGCGACGTCGTACGCGTCACCGACGCCGGCGACGGCAGGCGGACCGCGGACATCACCCGCGCGCCCGGCGCCACCGGCGGCGTGCGCACCGAGACCGTCGACGGCGACCTCTACGTCTACCCGGACGAGGTGCTGCCCTACCTCGCCGCGAACCGCCTCGACAAGCGGCTCTTCGACGTCACCTCCCTCATCGAGCAGGGCTACGACGACGCCCACAGCACGGGCATCCCGCTGATCCTGGGCTACGGCGCCAGGACCGCGCCCGCCGACCGGACCGCACCCACCGGCACCAAACGGGTGCGCTCGCTGCCCGCGATCCGCGGCACCGCCGTCCGGGCCGCCAAGAAGCAGGCCCGGAAGCTCTGGAAGTCCGTAGCCCCGGCCACCTCCTCCGCCGCGCCCGAGCTCGACGACGGCCTGTCGAAGATCTGGCTGGACGGCAGGGTCAAGGCCACCCTCAGGGACAGCACCGCGCAGATCGGCGCCGCCACCGCCTGGGGCAAGGGCCTCGACGGCAAGGGAGTCAAGGTCGCCGTGCTGGACACCGGCGCCGACCTCGGCCACCCCGTTCTCGCCGGGCGGATCGGCGGGACGCGGAGCTTCGTGCCGGGCGAGGCCGTTCAGGACGGTCATGGTCACGGCACCCACACCGCCTCCACCGTCGGCGGCAGCGGAGCCGCCTCCGACGGAGCCGAGAAGGGTGTGGCCCCCGGAGCCGACCTGCTGATCGGCAAGGTGCTCGCCGACAGCGGCTACGGCGACGAGTCCTGGATCATGGCCGGCATGGACTGGGCGGCGGACCAGGGTGCCAGGGTCGTCAGCATGAGCCTCGGCACCTCGACGCCCTCCGACGGCACCGACGTGATCAGCCAGGCGGTGAACCGCCTCACGGACGAGAGCGGCGCGCTGTTCGTCATCGCCGCCGGCAACTCCGGGGCCGAGGGCACGGTCGGCAGCCCCGGCGCGGCCGACAAGGCGCTGACCGTCGCGGCCGTGGACTCCGCCGACAAGCGGGCGTCGTTCTCCTCCCAGGGCCCGCGCGTCGGCGACTACGGCCTCAAGCCGGACATCTCCGCCCCCGGCGTGGCCGTACTGGCGGCCAAGGCCGGCGGCAGCGCGGCGACCGGCTGGTACCAGACGATGAGCGGTACCTCGATGGCGACGCCGCATGTCGCCGGCGCCGCCGCGATCCTGGCGCAGGAGCACCCGGGCTGGAAGGCGCAGGAAATCAAGGACGCGCTGATGAGCGCGTCCAAGGAGCTCCCGGCGTACACCACCTACCAGGTGGGCGGCGGGCGTGCCGACCTCGCCGCGGCGACCGCCGCGTCGGTGACCGCGACCGGTTCGGTGTACTTCGGCATCGACGCCTGGCCGCACGCCGGCTCCGGGACGGTCGGCCGTACGGTGACCTACCGCAACTCGGGTGCAGAGCCGGTGGAGTTGCACCTGGCCGCGAACGCCACCGTGGCGGGCGGCCCGATGGACACGGACCCCGCCGCCGACAAGGGCAAGCCCGCCCCGGAGGTGATGTTCACGCTCTCCGCCGACACCGTGACCGTGCCCGCGCACGGCACCGCCACCGTCACCGCGACCGCCGAGCCGGGCCTGGGGGCCGACGGCCGCCGCTACCTCGGTCAGGTCACCGCGAAGGACGAGTCCGGCGCGGCGTCGGTCCGTACCCGGTTCGGCCTGTACCGGGAGGACGCCCGGCACAACCTGTACGTCACCCTCAAGGACCGTTCCGGCAGGCCGATGGCGGGCTGGGTCGAGATCCAGCGTCTCGGCAGCGCCGAGGACCCGTACGGCGTGACCATCGACGACAGCGGCGAGGTGAACCTGCGCCTGCGCGAGGGCACGTACAGCCTCCTGACGTACCAGGAGGTGGCCGGCAGTCACGGCCCCGACTCCGTGGGCATGGCGCTCATGGGCGACCCGGAGGTCGTCCTCGACCAGGACCGGGAGGTCGCGCTCGACGCGAGCCGCACCCGTGAGGTCACCGCGGAGGTCCCGCGCCGGACCGAGGACCGGTCGCTGTCCATGAACTGGTACCGCGCGGACGGCCAGGCGGGCAACGCGTGGGGCGTGGGCGCCGTGGAGGTGCAGTATCTGCTGGACGCCAGGTACGACAGCATGTTCGTGCTGCCCACCCGCAAGGCCACCCAGGGCACCTTCGAGTACGAGACCCGCTGGCGCAAGGCCCTCCCGGCGCTGACCGTCACCGACGACGGCAGGCCTGTCCAGGTCATCGGCCAGGGCCGCACCGCGCTGTACGACGGACACGAACGCCTGAAGGCGGTGTACGCGGGCACCGGCACCCCCGCCGAGTACGCCGCCCTGAACGTCAACGGCAAGGTCGCGCTGGTGACCCGCTCGGACGCGCTCACCGGCGCCCGGCGCGCGCAGGCGGCGGCCGACGCCGGGGCGGCGCTGCTGCTCGTCGTCAACGACAGGCCGGGCAAGCTGATCGAGTCCGTCGGCACCTCCACCGCCTACAGTGCCGTGCCCGTGTTCTCCGTGACCGCCCGGAACGGGGCGTCGCTCGTCGCCGACGCCCAGCGCGGCCGGCTGCGGCTGGACGTCGAGGGCGTGCCCAACTCCCCCTACATGTAAGACCTGTCCGACCCGCACCCCGGGCAGATCCCGTCCACCGGGCTGACCTACCGACCCCGTCCGTCCGAACTGGCCACCGTCGAGATGCGGTTCCACGCCGCCACCGCCACCCCGAGCGGCGAGTGGCGGTCGGGCTACCGTCCCTACCGCAAGTACGGCTCCGGGTTCCTGCAGCGCCTGGACATCCCCGGCACCCGCACCGACCACGTCTCGGCACAGGAGGGGACGGCCTGGGTCGAGTCCCAGGGCGCCGGGCCGGGGCTGCTGCTGTCGAGCCAGGGGCCGCGCACCGCGTACAAGCCCGGCTCGTGGCAGGTCCGCGACTGGTTCAGGCCGGTCACGCGCCCCGCCAACGGCGGCACCTACTGGTGGTCGCAGCGGCAGAAGACCTCGCTCGCGTTCAACATCCAGCCCTGGTCCGACAGCGGTGACGGCCACGGCGGCGTCATCCAGTCCAACGGTCCGGCGAAGGTCGGCCTGAAGGTCTACCAGGACGGCACCCTGATCAAGACCTCCAACACCTCGGCCGCCAACTTCGTCCATCCCCCGACCGTCCCGTCGGTCTACACCCTCGACATGACGGCCGAACGCGACGCGGACACCTACCGGCTGTCCCCCCCGCACCCACACGGTGTGGCAGGTCACGTCCGACCCGGTCACCGACCCGAACGTGATCGACCGGGTGGCGGTCCTGCAGATGGACTACGACGTCGTCACCGACCTCGCGGGCGACGCCCGCGGCGGGCTGCAGGCGCTGCGCCTGACCCCGCATCACCTGGAGGGCGCGGCGGGTGCCGGGAAGATCAAGGGTGCCGCGCTGTCGGTGTCGTACGACGACGGCGCGTCCTGGACGCCGGTCAAGGTGATCGGCAGGTCCGGCACCTGGACCGCCCTCTACAAGGCGCCGCACGACGGTTTCGTCTCGCTGAACGCCGAGGGCTGGGACGACGCGGGCAACCGCATCACGCAGGAGGTGATCCGCGCCTACGGCCTGAAGTAGTCCGCGTGCGGACACCCGCACGGGCGGCGTACGGGGCGGCTTCGTCGCCGTCGAGGACGACGACGGAGCCGTCCCGTCCGGGCAACCAATAGGGGCGCCCGGCCGTCCTTTGGACGAGGATCCCGGAAGGGGGCGCCGATGGGGCTGGTACGTGTACTGCTGCCGTTGCCGCGAGCGGCGGCCCGGCTCGGTCCGGACCCGGGGCGGCGGCTGCTCGGCGCCGCGCTGACGCGTTGCCTGGCCCCGGACTGGGTGCTCCTGCGGCCGCCCCCGCCGTGGCGCCGGCTGGCCTGGGCCGAGGAGGCGACGGCCGTGTACCGGGCGCTGGCCGAGCGGGAGGACGCCCGCCCGAGGGACCGGGACCTGCTGGCCCGCGGTCTCGTCTGGCAGGCCTACACGCTGCTGCTCGTCGGCCGCTGCGAACAGGCGTGCACGGTGATGGACGCGGCGGTGGCCGTGCCGGGTGCGCGGTGGTCGCCGGCACAGCGGGCCCTCTTCCTGCATCTCAGGGCACAGGCGCAGTTCGGCCTGGCACGGCTGGACGACGCGCTGGGTTCGGCGGAGGAGTGCGTGGAGGCCTACCGTCGTCTGATCCCCACCCGGAGGGACCGGACGCTGGGCGGCCTGCCGGGTGCGTTACGCACGTACGCACTGGTGCTGGGGGCCCTGAACCGCACGGAGGAGTCCGTGGCCGCCTACGAGGAGTGCGCCGGGCTGGTGCGGGACATGTCGGTGCGCGAGTTGAGCCACGCGGTCTTGGTGCGGGTCCGGGTGATGTGCGAACTCACGGCCGGTCTGGTGGAGTTGGGCCGCCATGAACAGGCGCTGTCCGTCGGCCGGGAGGCCCGGGACACTGCCGACGCGATCATGGTGAGGGTCGCGCCCGAGATCGTACGCCCGTTGCGGGTGCGTCTCTTCGCGGACCTGGCCCGTTGCCTGGCGGCCACCGAGGACCCGTCCGCGGCACGGACCACCGCCGAGGAGGCCGTGGCCGAAGCCCGGACCCTGGCGGGCCGGGACCGGACGACGGGTGAACGCCTGCTCGTCCTCGCGCTCGACTGCCTGGCCGACCGGCTCCGTGAACTGGATTCCCCGGACGGAGAGTTGACCGCCCGACGGGAGGCGGTGGACCTGAGCGCCGGTCTCGCCGCCGAACGGCCGGATATCTACGACCCGCTCCTCGCCGTGTGCCTGGAGCGGCTGGCCGACTGCCACAGGGCTGCTGGTGAACGCCGTGACGCGGTGCGGGAGGGGGAGCGTGCCGTGGCCGCGTACCGCCGCGCGGCCGACCGCGACCCCGCGGCCCAGGAGCCGCAACTCGCCCGTGTGCTCGTGGACTTGAGCCTGCTGCGGCAGGACGAGGGGGACCTCGATGGCGCGGTCGGGGACGCCCGGGAGGCGGTCGCCCTGACGCGCCGACTGACCGAGCCGGACCTGCCGGCCCATCACGCCCTGACGGCCCGCCGTCTCAGAGTGCTCGGCCGCGCTCTTCGCGAGGCCGGGGACCACGGGGCGGCCGTCGCCTGCTGCACCGAGGCGGAGTCCATCCTCACCGACGCGTCGGAGAGTTCCGGGACGGGCGCGTACACGGAGTCCCTGGCCGCCGCACGCACCGCTCTCGCCCTCGCGCTCGACGCGGAGGCCCGCGCCCACCTGGCCGGCGGACGGGCGGACGAGGCGGTCGCGGCACTGCGCTCCCTGCTGGCGCTCACCCGCCGCACCGACGGGACACACGTCCACGCCCGCTGTGTCACCGCCTTCGCCGACGCCCGCGCGGAGCACGGGGACACGGTCCTCCCCGCCTGGAGGCGAGCGACCGGGCAGGAGTTCCCCACGTTCGTGTACCGCCCGTCCGGAACCGGGGCGGGGGACCGGCCGCCGGACGGGAACTGAGCTTCGAAGGCCGAGCCGGCGGATCTCCGGCGGAGCGGGCGGAACGCGCCCCGTATCCGGCGGGTGAGCGCCGGAGCACGGACGGCGCTCTCCGGTCGCGTGTCGCCGGCGAGCGCATAGGGTGGAACTCTGACAAACCAGAATGTTTAGGTGGTCAACGGTCTACGGAAGTGTGATGGGTGCATCGCTGGGCGGACACGGCGGACAGGACGCGGAGCTCGACCAGGCGGTTCTCGGGGCGCTCTTCTCCGAGTCGACCGTCGGTCTCCATGTCCTCGACCCGCAACTCCGCCTGGTGCGCTTCAACACGGCTGCCCGCTTCGTCAAGGCGTTCGCCCTGGAGGAGGCCCTGGGGCGCCACCCGAGGGAGTGGGGCGGCGACTTCTACGCCGGGAACTACGAGGCGACGCTGCTCGAGGTGCTGGACACCGGTGTGCCCGCCCTGGACGTCGAGGTGCGCGGTCACCTGAGTCCCGAACAGTCCGAGATCGTTCTGTCGGTCTCGTGCTTCCGGCTGGAGGACGCCACCGGCGGTGTCCTGGGGCTGGCGACGGCCATCGTGGACATCACCGAACGCAAGCGGGCGGCGGCACGACTGGCCCTGCTCGAACGGGCGGGCGGGCGCATCGGCACCACCCTCGACATCTTCCGCACGGCGCAGGAGTTCGCCGACGAGATGGTCCCCGAACTGGCCGACACCGTCGTCGTCGAGGTGCTGGACTCCGTCCTGCGGGGCGAGGCCGGCGCTCCGGGCAGTCTTCTGGAGTACGGGGCACTGCGCTGCACGAGCCGTCGTTCCACCGCACTGGACGCCGAGAGGTACCTCCCCTCCATCGGCGAGGCGGTCGGCCTGTCCTCGGCGACCCCCTTCGCGCAGTGTCTGTCCGACCTCCGGCCGCGCATCGTCCAGGAGCTGACCACCGACGCTGGCTGGCTGGAGCGGGAACCGGTGCGAGGCCGCCGGCTGGCCGACGCGGGGGCGCATTCGCTGCTCGTGCTGCCGCTCACCGCCCGCGGCTCCGTGATCGGGCTGGCCCACTGCTACCGGGACCGCACTCCGCAGGCCTTCGACGGCGGAGACCTCGCGCTGGCCGCCGAGCTCGCCGACCGGGTGGCCCTGTGCCTGGACAACGCCCGCCTGTACGCGAGGGAGCGTTCGGCCGCCCGCGTCCTCCAGCTCAGTCTGCGGCCGGCCCGGGTGCGCGGCCACGGCGCGGTGGAGACCGCCTACAGCTACTGCCCGTTCGGCGCCGGGGGCGACTGGTTCGACGTGATCCCGCTGTCCGGATCGCGGGTGGCCCTGGTGACGGGTGACACGGCGGGCCGGGGCCTGGAGGCCGCCGCCACCATGGGTGAGGTGCGGGCCGCGATCAGCGCGCTGGCCGTCCTCGACCTGGCCCCCGAAGAGGTCCTGGAACGGCTGCACGCCCTGGTGACCCGGCTTCACGGGGAGCGGCCGGGGCGCGCGGACGCCACGGTGGACGACGAGCCGGACGACACCACCTGTCTCTACCTCGTCTACAGCCCCGTCACCCGCCGCTGCGCGATCGCCAGCGCCGGGCATCCGCCCCCCGTGCTCGCCCGGCCCGACGGGACCGTCGAGTACGCCATGGTGCCCGCCGGACCGCCGCTGGGCCGCGGCCTGGCCAAGTACGGCACCGCCGAGTTCGACGTCGCGGAGGACACCGTCCTGCTGCTGTGCAACACCGCGATGCTGCGTGCCGTCTCGGACGACCCGCAGGACCAACTGGACCGTATCGGCGGGGCGTTGCAGCCGGCCGACCGGCCGTTGCAGGAGATGTGCGACGAGGTGCTCTACAAGCTGGCACCGGAGCAGATGGAGAGCGACGCCGTCCTGCTGCTGGCCCGTACCCGCGCCCTCGGGCCGGACAGGGTCGCGTCGTGGACACTGCCCAACCATCCGGCGTCCGTCGCCGACGCCCGCTCCCGCGCCGAGCACGCGCTCGCGGACTGGGGACTGGAGCAGCACGCCTTCACCGTCACCCTGGTCGTCAGCGAACTCGTCACCAACGCGGTCCGCTACTCGGACGGCCCCATCGGCGTGCGCCTGATCCTCGACGGTTCCGCGGTCGTCTGCGAGGTGACCGACGACAGCAGCACCGTGCCCCACCTCCGGCACGCCGAGGAGGTCGACGAGGGCGGCCGCGGCCTGTACCTCACCTGGCAGGTCAGCCGAAGCTGGGGGACCCGGCCCGAAGCCCGCGGAAAGACGATCTGGGCGGAGGTCGCCCTGTCCGACGACGAGTGAGCGCGGGGCGGGAACGACCGCTGGGGAGATCCGCCCGACCCGACCCGACCCCGGCCCGACCCCGGCCCCGGCCCGTCCCCGGCCGACGGCCGACCGGGTTGCCCCGCGCGGGCCGCCGGTACCGGACGCGTCGGCGTGCCGTGTCGGCCGGGGCGGCCCGGACGGACGTCCGTTACGCTCGCAGCGCCACAGCGGGCCCGAGGACACGGAGGACACGACGGCGGGGATCAATCGCGAGCGCCTCGTCCGGACGCTGACGTTCTGGCTGCGTCCCGCGTTCGCGTTGCGCGTCGTCAACCGGTTCCAGAAGATCGTGGGCTTCGACCGCTCGATGGCGCTGGCGTCCAGCGCGCTCACCGCGCTGATCCCGCTCATGATCCTCATCGGTGCCCTGTTGAGCAGTTTCTCGGACTACGACGCGGCCGACCGGATCGTCCAGCGTTACGGCCTCACCGGACAGGGCGCCGAGGCGGTCAGGTCGCTGCTGGAACCCGCGGAGAGCGCCAGCGCGAGCGTGGGCGTCTTCGGGAGCCTGTTCCTGATCATCTCCACGCTGAGCTTCGCGCGCGCCTCCCAGCGGCTCTTCGAACAGACCTGGGAACTGCCTCCGCTGAGCGTCCGCAACACGAGGAACGGCCTGTGGTGGATCCTCGGGCTCGGCGGCTACGCGGTCGTCACCGGCTGGCTCCACGCGGTTCTCGGCGGGACCAAGCTGGGCCTGGTGCCGGCGGCCGTCGAGATCCCGGTGAGCGTCGCCTTCCTCGTCTGGACCGGCTGGGCGCTGTCCGCGAAGCGGATCCCCTGGCGCGAACTGCTGCCCTTCGGGGTCACGGCGGGAGCGCTGACCGCGCTCTACTCGGTGGGCGCGTCCGTGTATCTGCCGCGCCTGTTCAACTCCTACGCCGGACGCTACGGATCGGTGGGCGCCGTCTTCGCGATGATCTCGGCGCTCTTCGCCGCGATGTTCGTCGTCGTCGCGTCGGCGGCCCTCGGACGCGAGATGCGCGATGAGCTGGACCGGATCCGCAAGGGCGGCCGGCCGTCCGACGACGCGGTCCGCCGCGAGTGGGACAGCGTGGTCGAACAGGCCCGTCTGCGCTGGCGCACCACCCGGGAACAGGTCTCCTCCCGCCGGCGCTCGAAGGAGGCGAAGGACTCGAAGGAGGCCAAGGACCCGAAGGACCCGAAGGACCCGAAGGACCCGAAGGACCCGAAGGACTCGAAGGAGTAGCGCGGGCTAGTGCGCGCGGGCGATGAGCAGGGCGACGTCGTCGTGGTCGTCGGAGTTGCGCAGACCGTACAGGAGAAGATCGCAGATCTCCTCCAGCGGTCTGCCCGGTTCGTCGAGGAAGGTGAGAAGGACGTTCAGGCGGTCGTCGATGGGATGCAGCCGGGTCTCGACGAGCCCGTCCGTGTAGAGGACGAGCAGATCACCCGCGTCGAGTTCGACCGTCGTGCTCTCGAAGGGGACGCCGCCGACGCCCAGGGGAGCGCCCGGGGGAAGGTCCAGCAGCGAGGGGGCGCTGCCCGAGTGGACCAGCGCGGGCGGCATGTGTCCGGCGTTGGCGATGCGGCACTGCCTGCTGTGGGGGTCGTACACCGCGTAGATGCAGGTGACGATGTAGTGCTCCAGATCGCACGTGATCTTGTCGAGGTGCTGGAGTACCTCGCCGGGGTCGAGGTCCAGGTCGGCGTAGGCGCAGGTCGCGGTGCGCAGCCGGCCCATGGTGGCGGCCGCGTCGATGCCGTTGCCCATGACGTCGCCCACGACCAGCGCCGTCCGGTCGCCGGCCAGCGGTATCACGTCGTACCAGTCACCACCGACCTCGCTCGTGGACTGGGCCGGCTGATAGCGGGACGCGACCTCCAGACCGGACAGGTTCGGCGGATGCTCGGGCAGCAGGCTGCGCTGGAGCGTGACGGCGGTGTTGCGCACGCTCTGGAACCAGCGGGCGTTGTCGATGGCCACGGCGGCACGGGTGGCCAGTTCACCGGCGAGCACCACGTCGTCGTCGTCGAAGGGGAGCGGATTGCGGGTGCGCTTGAGGTCCAGGGCGCCGAGCACCTCACCGTGCGCGATCAGCGGTACCGCGAGATACGAGTGGACGCCGGCCTGCGCCAGCAGCGCCGTGCCCTCGGCGTCGCGGGCGATACGGGGCAGATCGTGCTCGCCGACGTGCCGCACGAGGACGGGCCTGCCGGTGTGCACGCACAGGGTCACCAGCCGGTCGCCCTCGTACGTCGCGAGGTCACCGGGAGGGTCGGCGGCACGCAGGGCCACGGTGGGGTGGGACGCCTTGAGGGCGAGGGCGCGGAAGAATTCCGGCCCGTTGTCCGGCCTGCGCTTGCGGCGGCAGGCGAGCACGGAGTCGAGAACGTCCACGGCGACCACGTCGGCCAGTTCGGGGGCGGCGATGTCGGCCAGTTCGCGCGCGGTCTGCTCCACCTCCAGGGTGGTGCCGACGCGGGTGGAGGCGCTGGCGACGAGCGCGAGCCGGCGTCGCGCGCGGTCGGCCTCGGCGGCCGCGCGATGGCGCTCGGTGACGTCGACGACCGAGGCGGCGGCGCCCAGGACCCGTCCGCCCGGGTCCTCCAGCCGGTAGAAGGACAGCGACCAGGCGTGTTCGTGGTCGGGATCGGCCGGCGGGCGGCCCACGTGGTACTGGTCGAGCAGTGGTGTACCGGTGGTCAGGACCTGGCGCAGCGCCGATTCGACGGTGTCCACGTCGGGGAACGGCAGGGTCTCCCGCAGATGACGGCCGACGTGGTCCTCGGCGGGGATGCCGTCGATCCGTTCCAGTGCCGGGTTGACCATCAGGTAGCGCAGGTCGGGGTCCATCAGGGCCAGTCCGATGGGTGACTGGCTGATGAGCTGCTCGCACAGGGCCAGGTCGGTCTCGACGCGCTGGAGCAGGGTGTGGTCGGCCGCGATGCCCAGGGCGTAGACGTCCCCTAGATCGTCCAGGAGCCGCATGTTGCGGAACTCCATGAGACGGGTGCTGCCGTCCTTGTGCCGGATGGGGAACGCGCCCGCCCAACTGCGTCCCGTCTCCAGGACGTCGGCGAACAGCTCGGTGACGGCCTGCATGTGCTCGGGGTGGATGATCAGGCGCGCCGCGTACTTGCCGAGGGCCTCTTCCGCCGTGTACCCGATGAGCTCCTGGGCCTGCGGGGTCCAGAACACGATGCGCCCCTCGGCGTCGAGGACGAGCGCCCCCACGTTCAGGACGTCCAGCAGGCCGGTCGGCCGGGACGCTTCGGGTTCGAGACTGCCTGCACTGTCGGACTGCGTGGACTCGGCTGTCATCCCTGGCCCTCCTCCACCGGCCGGCGCGGTGCGCCGGCTCCGTGACCGCCGCCGGGCACCTGCGTACCCGACTCCGGCCCTTCCATGCTGCGCCCTGCCCCCGCCCTTGCCCACTCCAGGCGCCGCATTGGCATGTTCAGGATCAGGGTCGGGGGCCGCGCGGTGCCGCTCCCGGACGGTGATCGCCCGCCGGGTCTGCACATCCGGCGGACAAGCAGGAACATGGTCGTGTAGAGGATGAGAGCTTCATGGTTTCTGCTCAGGAAGGTTCCGACGCGCCCGTGTCCGAAGGACCGGGCGGTCCCCTTGACGCGTCCAGCGACGCGGCGGCGGTGGTGTCCGGCGACGGGACGGTGGTGGGCTGGACCAGGGGCGCCGAGGCGCTTCTCGGCCACCGGGCCGCCGAGCTGGTCGGCTCCCCGGCCGCCCACCTGCTCGCGCTGCGGGACCCCACGAGGGTGGCGGCGGTCGCGGAGCGCTGCCGCGGCGGAATGGGCTGGAGCGGTCACATCCCGCTGCTGCACCGCGACGGCCGGCGCGTCGACGTGGACCTGCGGGTCTCCGCGTCGTTCCGCATGGGCGGGAGCGAGTGCTTCCTCCTCTCGGCACGGGACCGCAGACGGCCGTGGACGGTCGGCCCGGCCTTCCTCGACGGATTCCTGACCCACTCGCCGGTCGGCATGGCCGTACTCGATCTGCAACTGCGCTATGTCTGGATGAACGACACCCTGGAACACCTGGGCGGTGTGCCCCGCGATCAGCGGCTCGGGCGCCGGCTGAGCGAACTGCTGCCGGGGCTGCAGGCGGACACCATCGAGGGACTGATGCGCAAGGTCCTCGCGACCGGCGAGCCGATGATCGACTACGAGTACCTGGGGTGGAGCTGGGCCGACCCGCACCGCCGGCACGCCTACTCCACCTCGTTCTTCCCGCTGCTCGGCGTCGACAACTCCTACACCGGCGTGTGCTACATGGTCCTCGACGTCACCGACCGATGGAACGCCCGGCAGATCCTGTCGCTGGTGAACGAAGCCGGGACGACCATCGGCGGCACCCTCGACGTCATGCGCACGGCCCAGGAGATCGCCGACTTCGCCGTGCCCCGGTTCGCGGACTTCGTCATCGTCGACCTCCTCGAATCCGTCCTCAGCACCGAGGGGCACGGAGCCTGGCTCTCGGACGCCGGGCCCGCGCCCGCCAAGCCGATGATGCGGCGCGCGGGCATGAGCTCGGTACGGGAGGGGTGCCCGGAGGCCGTGGCCCGGATCGGCGACCGGGCGGACTTCCTGCCGCCGCCCCACGACGTGAACCTGCTCACCAGCGGCGATCCCGTCCTCATGCAGGTCCTCGACCCTGACGACGACCTGTGGATCGCCGAGGAGCCCGAACGGGCGGCCAGCATCCGGCGGTACGGGCTGCACTCCCTCATCTCCGTGCCGATGCGGGCGCGCAACACCGCTCTCGGACTCACCACGTTCCTGCGCTCTCTCAACCCCGTCTCGTTCCAGCCCGACGACGTCCTGCTGGCCCGCGAGGTGGTGGCGCGCGCGGCGCTGTGCGTCGACAACGCCCGCCGCTACACCCGCGAACACACGGCCGCGATCACCCTTCAGCGCAGTCTGCTGCCGCACGTCCTGTCGGGCGGGACTGCCCTGGAGGTGGCCTCGACCTACCTGCCGGCGGACCCGAGCGGCGGGGTCGGCGGCGACTGGTTCGACGTCATCCCGCTGTCCGGAGCCCGGGTCGGCCTGGTCGTCGGCGACGTCGTCGGCCACGGCATCACCGCGGCGGCCACCATGGGCCGGCTGCGGACCGCCGTGCAGACCCTCGCCGACATGGAACTGCCCCCCGACGAACTGCTGGCACACCTCGACGACCTCGTGCTCCGTCTCAGCGAGGAGCGCACCCAGGAGAAGCGCACCGACCGGAGCACCACGGAAGCGGAGGCCGACCGGAACACCACCGCGTCCTTCCTCGGGGCGACCTGCCTCTACGTCGTCTACGACCCCGTCACCAGGTGCTGCACGATGGCCCGGGCCGGGCATCCGCCGCCCGTGTTCGTCGCCCCCGACGGGCGCGTCTCCTATCCCGACCTGCCCGCCGGACCCCCGCTCGGCCTCGGCGGGATGGCCTTCGAGAGCCAGGAGACCGAGCTGGAGGAGAACAGCCTGATCGGCCTCTTCACCGACGGTCTCGTGGCGGGAGCCCACTACGACATGGAGCTGGGCATGGCGCAGCTCGGGGAACTGCTCGCCCGGCCCGACCCCGACCTCGAAGCGCTGTGCTCGGCCGCGGTACGGCAGCTCGTGCCCGTACCGCAGCCCGACGACATCGCCCTGCTCCTGGCCCGCACCCACACGCTCGGGGACGACCACGTCGTCTCCTGGGAGGTGCCCGTGGACCCGGCCGCCGTCTCCGAGATGCGGGCCCGCGCCACCCGCGCCGTCGAGGGATGGGGGATCGGGGAACTGACCATGACCACCGAGCTGATCGTGAGCGAGCTCGTCACCAACGCGATCCGCTACGCCGTACCGCCGATCAGGCTGCGTCTGCTCCGCGACACCCGGCTGACCTGCGAGGTGTCCGACGCGAGCAGCACCGCCCCCCGGCTCCGGCACGCCCGGAGCATGGACGAGGGCGGCCGGGGCCTGTTCCTGGTGGCCCAGCTCTCCCACCGCTGGGGAGCCCGGCACACGCCGGAGGGAAAGATCATCTGGGCCGAGCAGGAGATCCCCTGAGGCCGCCGGGCCACCCGGGACCCAGGGCGTGTCCGCCCTAGAGATCACCGTCCTGATCGCCGTACGCGGCACGGTAGGCGGCGACCGCCGTGGGCAGGGTGGGGAAGATGCGGTCCTCGCCGACCGACTCGCTCAGGCCGTACGCGTCCAGGTCGTCGCGCAGATCCTGCTTGACCCGGGCCATCGCGAACTCGACACCCCTGCCCTCGAGTTCCCGGCGCAGCTCGTCCAGCGAGTCCAGGGCAGTGATGTCCACCTCGACGTTGGCCTCCGCGTTCAGGACGAACCACCGGACCGGCACCTCCTGTTCGGCCACCGCGGCCAGGGCGCTGCGCCGGAAGTCCTCCGCGTTGGCGAAGAACAGCGGGGAATCGTAGCGGTAGACCAGCAGACCGGGGATCACCCGCGCGTCCGGGTAGTCGTCGACGTCGTGCATGCCCGCGAGCCCCGGCACCAGACCCTGGACCGCGTCGTGCGGGCGCGCCACCCGGCTCAGCAGCTCGGCGACGGACAGACCCACCGCCACGAGCACCCCGTAGAGGATGTCGAGGGCGAGGACGCCGACGAGACAGCCGAGCGCCAGCAGGAGTTCGCGCAGCCGGAAGCCCGCCAGCCGCCGGAAGCCCGCCAGGTCGATCATCCGGATGGCGGCGTAGACGACCAGCGCACCGAGGACGGCCTTGGGCGTGTCGGTCAGCAGGGGACTCAGGAACAGCAGGACGGCCAGCACGGAGACCCCGGCCGTCAGCCCGTACGCCTGGGTGTGCGCGCCCCCGGACTGCGCGAGGGCCGTACGGCTGGCGCTGCTGCTCACCGGGAACCCCTGAAGGGTGCCCGCGCCGAGGTTCGCGGCCCCCAGGGCCAGCAGCTCCTGGTTCGCGTCCATCCCCGTGCCGCCGTCGTCCTCGGTCGTGAAGGCGCGCGCCGTGAGGATGAAGTCGGTGTACCCCACGAGCAGGACACCGACCGCGGGCAGCAGCAGTTCGGGCAGGGTGTCGAGCGGGGGGAACTCCGGGTGCGGCAGTCCGGCCGGGATCTCCCCGATCACCGCGAGGCCGTGGTCCCCGAGGTCGAAGGCCGCGGCCACCGCCGTACCCGCGACCAGGACCAGCAGCGGCCCCGGCACGCGCCAGCGGAAACGCGTGGCCAGATACAGGACGGCCAGGGCCGCGGCGCTGAAGAGGACCGTGGCGGGATGGATCTCGTCCAGGTTCCCGAAGAAGGAGGCCAGTTTCGGGAAGAACCCCGAACCGTCCGTCGGCACACCGGTGAGCTTCGTGAGCTGATCCACCATCATGATCAGTGCCACGCCCGCCAGATACCCGATCAGCACGGGCCGGGAGAGCAGATCGGCCACGAAGCCCAGCCGCGCGGCCCAGGCCACCACACACATGAGCCCGACGGCGACGGCGAGTGCGGAGGCCAGCACCGCGTACCGCTCGGGATCGCCCCCGGCGAGCGGCCCCACGACCGTCGCGGTCATCAGCGCGGTCGTCGACTCGGGCCCCACCGACAGAAGCCGGGACGAACCCAGCAGGGCGTACAGCACGATGGCGGGCAGGATCGCCCACAGACCCACGACCGGCGGCAGTCCCGCGACACTGGCGTACGCCATCACCTGCGGCACCAGATAGGCGGCCACCGTCACCCCGGCCAGCAGGTCTCCGCGCAGCCAGCTCCGCCGGTAGTGCCTGAGCACCGGAAGTCCGGGCAGCGCCGGCACGGGGGGACGCCACCCTCCGCTCGGGGTGCCGTGGTGCTTCGACACGGGCCAGTCCTTCGGATCGCGCCGACGATGTCATGGACAGGGGCCCGCCGCGGTCAGCCGGCGGCCCGCGCCCTGCGGGCCAGGAGCTTACCCACCTCCCACACGACCAGGAGAGCGACCGCGGACAGCAGCGCCCAGCCGAACTGCCGCGCGTTGATCTCGGTGGTGCCGAGGATGCGGCGGAACCCGTCCATCTGCGTCACCGCGACCGCGAGGACGAACTGCGCGAGCGCCGTCCAGTTCATCTGCTTGCTGTCGAAGGTGCTCGCGGTCAGCACCGAATCCGTCTCGCTGCGGCATTCGAAGGCGGCCACGATCAGACAGAGCGCGAACGCGGTGAACGCGATCGAACTGCCCTTCTCCACGCTGTCGTAACGGGATTCGCCCAGCTTGATCAATCCGAGCAGGATCAGCGTGATGGCCAGCCCGCTGAGCCCGACGGTCACCATCACCGGCCGGGTCAGCACCGACTCCCCCCGCGGCCGCGGTCTGCGTCGCATGAGCCCCACGCTCTCCTGGTCGAAGCCGAGCGCGAAGCCGAACGAGGCGTTGACCACGAAGTGGATCCACAGCACCTGCGGCGGGGTGAAGGGCTCACCCGCCGCGATGTTGAAAATGGTCGCCCCGAGGAAGGTCAGGACGAACGTGACCAGCAACAGCAGCACGAAACGGATGTACTTGGTGAGGTTGTCGTAGAGCTTGCGGCCCTGCTCCACCGCGTAGACGATCGTCGTGAAGTTGTCGTCGGACAGGATCATCCGCGCCGCGTTCTTCGCCACGTCCGTGCCGCTGCCCATGGCGATGCCGATGTCGGCCGCCTTGATGGCGGGCGCGTCGTTGACGCCGTCGCCGGTCATCGCGACGACGGCACCCTTCTTCTTGAGCGTGTCCGCGAGCAGCACCTTGTGCTCGGGGGCGACCCGTCCCACCACACCGATGCCGTCGATACGGGCCAGCCGCTCGCTCTCCGGCAGCGCGGCGAAGTCGGCGCCTAGGACGGCCTCGCCGGGAATGCCGAGCTGCCGCGCGATGGCGGCACCGGTCGTGACGTCGTCCCCGGTCACCATGCGGACCCGGATGTGAGCCGCCTGGGCGCTGGCCACGGCGGCCTTCGACTCCTCGCGCGGCGGGTCGACCATCCCGACCAGACTCGTCATCCGCAGTCCGGTGACGTAACCGAGCAGGTCTCCGTCCGGATCGAATGCGGCCGGGTCCAGATCCCGGGTGGCCGCCGCCATCACCCGGCGTCCCTCCCCGCCCATGCGCTCGCCCTGCTCGTCGGCGCGCCGGCTCAGCTCCGCGTCCCACGGGACGGTCGTCCCTCCCGACAGCGCGGTCGTCGCGCGGGCCTGCACCGCCGGGGCCGCGCCCTTGACGAAGCAGCGCACCACCGGACGCCCGGACGGGTCGACGGCGGAGTTGAAGGTGGCCATCAGTTTGTAGCCGGGGTCGAAGGGCAGCGTGGCGAGCCGGGGCAGCCGCTCGCGGGTGGCCTCGATGTCCAGCCCGGCCTTGTGCGCCAGCACCAGGAACGCGCCCTCGGTGGGATCGCCCACGACCTCGCCGTCCACCAGTCTGCCGTCGTTCGCCACGAGGTACGGGAGGATCGCCTCCTCGATGCCCGCGGAGGAGCCCGCGGCGTGGTGGATCCGCCCTTCGAGGCCGTAGCCCGTGCCGGTGACGGTGTAGCGGTCGGTGGGTGTCACCACCTCCACCGCCGTCATCTGGTTCATGGTCAGGGTGCCGGTCTTGTCCGAGTTGATCGCCGACGTGAACGCCAGGGTCTCGACGGACGGCAACTCCTTCACGATCGCGTTGCGTTTCGCCAGACTGAGGCTGCCGACGGACAGGATCGCCTGGGTGACCGTGGGCAGGGCCTCGGGGATGGCGGCGATGGCCAGCGAGACCGCGCTGACGAACAGGGCGTCCCAGGCCTGGTCGCGGCGGTACCCGAGGGCGAACATCACGATCATGGTCAGGCCCGCGGCGGCGGTGATCCACAGCGTCAGCGAGTCGAGTTCCCTGGTGAGCGGCGCCTCCTCCCGCTCGGTCGTCGACAGCATCTCCGAGATCTTGCCCAGCTCGGTGCCCGCGCCCGTCCCGGTCACGATCACGAGACCGCTGCCGTGGGTGACCGGCGTGTGCATGAACGCCATGTTCGACTGATCCCCAGGACCCAGCAGGACCTTCGGCAGGGTCGTGGCGTCCTTCGACGCGGGGACGCTCTCACCGGTGAGCGCCGACTCGTCGATCTGGAGCGCGTGGGCCTCGATGATCCGCCCGTCCGCCGGAACCTGGTCCCCGGCGGAGATGTGCAGGACGTCGCCGACGACCACCTGCTCCGCGGGGATCTCCGACTCGCTCCCGTCACGCCTCACCCGGGCCGTCGCCGTCAGCATCGACTGGAGCGCGTTCATCGCGCTCTCGGCCTTCCCCTCCTGCCGCAGTCCCACGACCGCGTTCAGCAGGGTCAGCAGGACGAGCAGGATCGCCGTGGTCCACTCGGAGATCGCCAGCGAGACGATCGCGGCCACCAGGAGGACGACCTGCATGTAGCTGCGGTACTGATCGACGAACCGCCGCCAGGCCGGCTTCTGCTTCTCCTCCGGCAGCGTGTTCGGCCCGTTCTCGGCCAGCAGTTCCGCGACCCGGGCCGCCGTGAGTCCCGAGGCGGGGTCGACCTCGAAGGCCGAAGCGACGTCCTGCGGCTCACGCGCGTACCAGAGCTCCGGAGCGGCGCGCTCCGGAGCCTTCGGACCGCTCGACTGCGTCGCCATGTCAGCTCTCCGATCCCGATCCGGTACGGCCTCGATGCCGGGCCGCGTAAGGATCGGCCGGCGCGCCCTCGGGAGCGTCGGCCTCCAGTTCCCGCCGTGCGGCGCGGAGATCCTTGCGGGCCTTCTTGCCGACCACCGGGTAGGCCGGATCGATGTCCATGAGCGTGTGCACCAGCACGGCCGCCGTGGCGATCCGCGCGAACCACTTCCGGTCCGCCGGGACGACGTACCAGGGCGCCCACGGCGTACTCGTGTGCGAGAGCATCTCGGAGAAGGCGTGCTGGTACGCGTCCCAGTACCGGCGCTCCCGGACGTCGGCGGCGGAGAACTTCCAGTTCCGCTCCGGCACGTCGAGCCGCTTCATGAAACGGGTGCGCTGCTCCTCCTTGGACAGGTTCAGGAAGATCTTCACGACCTTGAACCCGTTGTCCGTCAGATAGCGCTCCCATTCGTTGACGGCCCGGTAGCGCCGGTCCCAGATGTCCGGCCCGCGCACCTCCGCCGGCAGCCGCTGCCGGTCGAGGACCTCCGGATGGACCCGGACGACCAGCACCTCCTCGTAGTGCGAACGGTTGAAGATCGCGATGTCCCCGCGGGCGGGCAGCTTGGCCGCGTACCGCCACAGATAGTCGTGGTCGAGCTCCTCGGTGGAGGGCTGCTTGAAGCTGCTCACCTTGACGCCCTGGGGATTCACCCCGCTCATCACGTGCCGGATCGTGCCGTCCTTGCCTCCGGCGTCCAGCGCCTGGAGACACAGCAGGACGCCGTACGTGTCCTGCGCGGCGAGCCGTTCCTGGTACTCGGCGAGCAGCGACACCCCCGTGCGCAGCAGCTCCACCCCCTGCTTCTTCTTCAGGCCGCCCTTGTAGCGGGGGTCGAAGTCCCTGCCCAGCTTCACCCGTGACCCCGGTTCGACCCGCAGGGGCTCGATGAGCTTCGCGACGTGCTCGGCCCTGGCATCCGTCATGACGACCCGCCTCTTCTCGCTGTCACGGTGAGCGCCGCGCGGTCACCGGCCCTCACCGACACCGCCCAGGTCGGACGCGGACGCGGGCGCGGGCCGCAGCCTCGCGGGGATCCAGCGGTCCAGCAGGGAAGAGCGGCGCGGGCCGCCGGCGGACCGTTCCAGCGTGCCCGCCGTCCTCGGCCCGCCGTCGCCCGCGCCGCCGACGGCGGGCGCGGGGGAACTCCCCTCACCGTCGAGACCGGAGAGCAGCGCACGGACCTTGCGCTCGACCAGAATGGGGACGTACGTCCTGACCTTGGCCTGCTGGAACGAGCTGCGGGCCGTCGCGACCACCTGGTCCACGACGGCCGGGGCGACCGAGGGGTACGCGGCCTTCATGCGTGCGGTCAGGTGACGCAGGGCGGCCGCCTCGTCCTGGCGGACGTCCACGGGAGCCGCGGGATCCGCGCTCGCGACGGCGTCCACGGGAGCCTCGGGGTCCGCCGTCGCGACGGCGTCCGCGGGCGGGGCGGGGGCGCGGCTCGCTCCCCCCGGCGCGCTGCTCTCGTCGTCCGTGGCTTCCGGCTCGTCCCTCTTCATCGTTCGACCACCCGCGCGCTCGCAAGTCGCGAGCCTCAAGGGGCGGAGACCGCAAGGCCAACGGTCACGATCCGGCTGCCCCGAGACGGCTCGACGGCCGGGTTACGAGGCCGTCCCACTCATTCTGGGTCCGTCCGGTCGAAACCGCCTCACGGACGACGCGCGCCGGCCCGGGTGCCGGCCGGGGGCCGCCGCCGAGGGCGGTGCGCGAGGTGTGCGACGGCCCGTGCCACCCGACCCGCGCCCACGGCCATGACACCCCGTGTGTGTCCTGCGGACGGGACAGGGGGAGGGCATGCCGGGGGACGACGGGGCGGGTGGCAGGGGGTGTTGCGGGGACCGGGCGGAGGTCGGCCACTCCGACGGATCGGGGAGACGGCGATCCGTCAGCAGGACTCAAATGGCCGCGAGTCGGCTCGCGTCCCGGTGTCGTAGGGGCGGACACATGTCATCGACGGCCCGCACCCTGTGCGGTGCCTCGCCGTCCGGGGGCCGGGCCTCAGCCGAAGACCTTGACCGCCTGGTAGTAGGTCCACGCGGTGCTGTCGCAGGAGGCCTTCGTCGCGCCGCTGTAGTTGGCGCAGACGCGGCCGAGGTCCGCGTAGAACATGCTGTCGAGACGGGACTTGTTGGCGTCGAAGGTGCCCGCGGCCTTGTAGTTGCGATAGCCGAAGTCGTGGCGGGCGCATGAGGTGGAGAAGGGGAAGCCGAACGGGTTGTCCGGCGAGGTGGAGCAGTAGTCGGTGGACCAGTCGAACGCGTACGCCGACCAGGCGGACTGGTTCGCACGTGCGGCGACCCACGCGTTGTAGCTCGACGCGCTGGTCTGGGTCCAGCTGGACAGGACTTGGGGCTTGTCGGCAGGGGCGGCGCTAGCGGCTGTAGCGGTCGCCGTGACGGCCACCAGGGCCATGGCCGAGGCGGCGAGGCCGGTGGCGAGTCTTCGGTGCATCCCAACACCTCCATGAGGCTGCGACCCGCCCGTCGGGCTGCAGGTTCATGACAGGAATGATCGGCACGGCGACCCCCTTTGACTAGTGCTTGGACCCCAACAATCAATTAACTCGCAGGAGTTGGGGGGACATGTTTCATGTCTGCGACCACCATGGCGGCCTATGGCTGGATGTGTTCCTTGGGGTGGGTGGTGTCCCGGTCGCATCCCATTGGCGCCCGTGACGTGCAACCGCAAGGTTGCTATGAAACGAGTGACGTGCAACCCTGGAGTTGCATCAATGATGGCTTCGAAGGAGTACGTCATGACCGAGGACCGGATCGAACGCGAAACCCTGATCGAAGCGCCCCTGGAACGGGTCTGGCCGCTGGTGGCCGTGCCCGGCTTCTGGGTGGCCGACGAGGAGAGCCTGCCGACCACCGAGGGCAGGGCGGGCGAGTCCGTCGTCGTGAAGAACGCCCGGTACGGGGAGTTCCCGGTGCGGGTGGAGAAGGTCGAGCCGCCCACCTACGTCGCCTACCGCTGGACCAGCGCGTTCCCCGGAGACCCGCTGAGCGACGGCAACAGCACCCTGGTCGAGTTCACCCTGATTCCGGAGGGCACGAGCACACGGCTGCGGGTCGTCGAGAGCGGCTTCGCGGCGCTGTCCGGCTCCGCCGAGCTGCGGCACAAGGCCCACGAGGACAACAGCAACGGCTGGCCCCAGGTCCTGGAGGCGTTCAAGAAGCGCGCCGCCCAGCCGTCGGTGTGACCGAGGCACAGAGCGGGAGCGAGGAGGTCGACGGCGTGCTCGCCGCGCTCGCCGACCCGACGAGGCGTCACCTGCTCGATCTGCTGGCGGCCCGGGGCGAGGTCACGGCCACGAAGCTGGCCGAGGAACTGCCCGTGTCGCGGCAGGCCGTGGTCAAGCACCTCGCCGTGCTGGACGCGGCCGGGCTCGTCACCGGGAGCCGGGTCGGGCGGGAGGTGCGGTACGCCGTGCGGCCGGCCGCGCTGAACGCCACCGCCCGGTGGATGGCCGCGCTCGCCGCCGACTGGGACCGGCGCCTCGCGCACGTCAAGCACGTCGCCGAGACCGCGGAACGCGCTGCGCGCGAGTGACCCACCCCGTGCTCGTTCCCCGGCACCCAGGTCCCGATGCCCAGGCCCCGCTGCCCGCTGCCCGGCGGCCACTGACCGGCTCCCGCCGCCCGCTGACCGGCTCCCCCCGCCCGCTGACCCGCTCCCGCTGCCCGCTGCCCGGCGCCCAGGTCCCGCTGCCCGGCGCCCGCCCCCGGCTCCCGCCGCCCGGCCGCCGTTCCGGCTCCCGCAGCCCAGCTGCCGCCGCTCGGCTCCTGCCGCCCAGCTGCCGCCGTTCCGGCTCCCTCCGCCCGCCCGCCGTTCCAGCTCCCGCTGCCCGGCGGCCACTGACCGGCTCCCGGCGGCCACTGACCGGCTCCCGCCGCCCGGCCGCCGCTGCCCGGCTCCCGCCGCCCGGCCGCCGCTGCCCGGCTCCCGCCGCCCGGCCGCCGCTGCCCGGCTCCCGCTGCCCGGCTCCCGCTGCCCGGCTCCCGCTGCCCGGCTCCCGCTGCCCGGCTCCCGCCGCCCGGCTCCCGCTGCCCGGCTCCCGCCGCCCGGCCGCCGCCGCCCGGCTCCCCCCGTCCGCCCCGTGCCGCTCGCCACCCACTGACCGGCGCCAGGTGGCGGGGAGCGGCTTGCGTGCCCATGTTCATGGGTCGTGTTCCGGGGTGTTCATGTCTCCAGCCCTCGCGCGTTCGTGTGCGTCGCCGTGTACATGTGTCCTGCACTCCCTGTTCATGTGTCCATGTACGTGGGCCCATGCATGGGCCCACGTACATGTGTCCGCCTGCTCCCCCTCCGCATGCGTGACCGGATCGGTCCGCAGTCGGACCCGATGTGGCCTGTCCCCCTGGCGCGTGCCCCGGTCAGAGTGGAGCCATGACCCGAGCACTGATCGTCATCGACGTCCAGGAATCCTTCCGCGCGCACCCCCTGTGGGAGACCATCTCCGACCCGAAGATCACCGACCGGGTGGACCGGCTCGTCCGGCTCGCCCGTGAGGCCGGCGACACCGTGGTGTGGGTGCTGCACGCGGAGCCCGGCAGCGGCGACGTCTTCGACCCCGCCCTCGGCCACGTCCGGCTGATGGACGAACTCCGCCGCGAGGACGGCGAGCCGCTGGTCCACAAGACCTCCCACAACGCCTTCACCACCACCAACCTCCAGCAGCTCCTCACGGAACGCGGAGTCCGCGAGCTCACGGTCTGCGGCATCCGGACCGAGCAGTGCGTGGAGACCACCACCCGCCTCGCAAGCGACCTCGGCTACCGGGTCACGTTCGTCACCGACGCCACCGCCACCAACCCCATCCCGCACCGGGACGCCCCCGCGGATCAGAGCGTGGCGGAACTGCTCGCGGACCCCCGCACCCTCGGCGCCGACGAGGTCATCAGGCGTACCGAGTACGCCCTGGCCGGGCGCTTCGCCGTCATCGCCACGGTCGACGAACTGGAGACCGCCGCCGCGTCTCGGGCATGATGACCGGATCGTGAGCCACATCGTCTTCTTCCTGGTGCCCGGAGTCCATCTGCTGGACCTGGCCGGCCCCGCGCAGGTCTTCTCAACGGCCGCCGACTTCGGGCACCCCTACTCCCTCGGCTACGTCGCGGAACAGCCGCGGATCGTCACCGCCCAGGGACTGCCGCTGACGGCCCTGACCGAGTGGCCCGAGCTCGGCCCCGAGGACCTGATCGTCGTGCCCGGCTGGCGCGCCCTGACCCTCGCCGAGGGTCCCCGCATCGGCGATGCGACGCTGCGGGTCCTCCGGGACCACCATGCGCGGGGCGGCACCGTCGCCAGCGTCTGCGCGGGAGCCGACGCTCTCGGCCGGGCCGGACTGCTCGACGGACGACGCTGCACCACCCATCATGACGTCCAGGACGAACTCGCCCGCCGCTACCCCCAGGCGGCCGTGGTCCGCGACGTCCTCTACACGCAGGACGACCGGGTCGTCACATCGGCGGGCATCGCCAGCGGGATCGACCTCGCCCTGCACATCGTCGCCGGCCGGCACGGCCCGGCCGCGGGGGCGCAGGTCGCCCGCGACATGGTCGTCTACGCACGGCGCAACGGCCATGAACCCCAGGCCAGCGCGATGCTCCGGCACCGGTCCCACCTGGACGACACCGTGCACCGCGCCCAGGACCTGCTCGACGCCCGGTTCGACCGGCCGGTGCCCCTGCCGGAGCTGGCCGCCGCCGTGGGCGTCAGCGAACGCACCCTGACCCGGCTCTTCACCCGCGCGACCCAGGGCCTCACACCGCTGCGCTACCAGCAGGCCCTCAGACTGGAGCGTGCCGAGCACCTCATCAGCCACGGTCTCACTGTCGACGCCGCCGCCCGCGCCGTGGGCTTCGAGGACGCCCGGATGCTGCGCCGGCTGCGAGCCCGCGCGACCTGAGACGCGTCGAGCGGGCCGGCCGCAGACGGTCCTCCCCTTCGGGCCGCCGGGGCCTCAGCCATCCTGCCCCGCGCCCGTGAGCGTCGTCCGCTGGCGCGCGGCGCGGACGGCCGCCGTCAGGGAGGCGATGTCGTACGCGCCGTAGTGACGGCGCCCGTTGACGAAGAACGTCGGCGTGCCCGAGACCCCGCTGAGGTCCGCCGACTCGACGTCCATCGCCACCCGGGCCACGCTCGCGCCGCCTCGCAGGTCCGCGCGGAAGCGTCCGCTGTCCAGGCCGAGCTCGGCGGCGTACCGGAACAGGTCCTTCGGGCCCAGCTCGCCCTGGTGACCCATGAGGAGGTCGTGCATCTCCCAGTAGCGGCCCTGACGGGCCGCGGCCTCGGCGGCCTGCGCGGCGAGCTGGGCGTTGGGGTGCACGTCGTTGAGCGGCAGATGGCGCCACACATAGCGGACGTCCCCGAAGTCGGCCAGCAGTTCACGCACCACCGATTCGGCCAGTCCGCAGTACGGACACTCGAAATCGCCGTACTCGACGAGCGTCACCGGCGCGTCGACCGGCCCGCGCACATGGTCGCGCTCCACGTCGACGGGTTCGCTCAGATCGACGATCGTCTGGCCGGTGCCGAGGAGGGCCCGCGCGCGGGAACGCCCGCTGAGTGCGCCGATCACCAGGGTGACGATCCAGGTGAGGAGGAACGAGCCGGCGACCGCGGCCAGGATGCCGATCTTCGCCTGCTCCAGCCGTTCACCCTCGAAGGCCAGCGACGCGATCAGCAGCGCCACGGTGAAGCCCACGCCCGCCAGCGTCCCGCCCGCGGTGATCGCGCCCCAGCCGACGGGCGGGTGCAGCCGTCCCCGGCCGGCGCGCGTGGTCAGCCAGGTGCCGCCGATGACGCCGACCGGCTTGCCGATCATGTAGCCGAAGAGGATGCCGAGAGTGATGGGCGAGGTGAACGCGTCGGCGAGCTGACCGGTGCTCAGCGTGATACCGGCGTTGGCCAGGGCGAACAGCGGCACGATCACGTAACTGGTCCAGGGGTGGTACATCTGCTGGAGCCGCTCGTTCGGCGACAGCGTCGAGGCGAGACCGCGGCGCACCGTGCGCTCCAGCTCCGGCGTCGGCTGCTCGCGAAAGCGCCGGAACAGCCGGCTCGCGTGCTCCAGGTCGCTGCGCTCGGCCGGGTACGCGTAGGTCAGCATGCCCATCGCGAGACCCGTCACCACGGGGTCGACGCCCGATTTCAGGAGCGCCACCCAGATCGCCACGCCCAGCACGCCGTACAAGAACAGGATCCGGGCGCCGAGCGTGCGCCGCACCAGCAGGACGACCGCGAACAGCGCGAGCGCCGTCAGCAGCGCGGGCGGCGCGATGGTGTCGCTGTAGGCGAATACGACGACGGCCAGGGCCAGGAAGTCGTCCACGACGGCGATGGTGAGCATGAAGACCCGCAGGCTGCCGGGCAGCCGGGAGCCGAAGACGGCGAGCATGCCCAGCGCGAACGCGGTGTCCGTCGACATCGCGGCACCCCAGCCGTGCGCCGCCGTGCCATGGCCCGAGGTGATGACCAGGTACACGACGACGGGGACGACCATGCCGCACAGGCCCGCCAGCAGCGGCAGGGTGACCCGCCGCCGCTCGCGCAGCTCGCCCAGGTCGAACTCGCGGCGCGCCTCCAGACCGACGACGAAGAAGAACAGCGTCATCAGCCCGCTGTTGACCCATTCCCGCAGGTCGAGCGAGACGCCGCCGGACCCGACGCGGATCGACAGCTCGGTGCCCCACACCGTCTCGTACGCATCGGGACCGATGTTGGCCCAAGCCAGGGCCAGCACCGCGGCGGCGAGCAGCACGGCGGCGCTGCCGGTCTCCGTGCGCAGGAACGCGTGCAACGGGCTGCGGGCGCGCTGACCGCACTGGGTCTGGGCGGACAGGGGGGACGCGTCGGACGGCATGGTCATCCTCCGATTCTCGCCCCGGACCCGGTCAGGATTCGAGAAGCGCCGACGGCCGTGCCTCCCCTAGCGTGGCGCATGAACATTGTCCTCCCGCGCGAAGCTGGTTGGATCGAGTCAGGCGATGCCGGCGGGGACCGCGAAGGCGGCCCCCGCCCGACAGATGGAGACACGATGAGCAAGGCCACGAGGACGGACCCGCGGCCGTCCGCGCCGCACGGCGCCGACAGCCACGATCTGATCCGTGTGCTCGGCGCGCGCGAGAACAATCTCAAGGACGTCAGCATCGAGATCCCGAAGCGCCGCCTGACGGTGTTCACCGGCGTGTCCGGTTCGGGCAAGAGCTCCCTGGTGTTCAACACGATCGCCGCCGAGTCGCAGCGGCTGATCAACGAGACCTACAGCAGCTTCGTGCAGGGTTTCATGCCCACGCTCGCCCGGCCCGAGGTCGACGTCCTCGAAGGTCTCACCACCGCCATCATCGTCGACCAGCAGCGGATGGGCGCCGACCCCCGGTCCACCGTCGGTACCGCCACCGACGCCAACGCGATGCTGCGCATCCTGTTCAGCAGGCTCGGCAAGCCGCACATCGGCCCGCCCAGCGCGTACGCCTTCAACGTCCCCTCGGTCAGCGCGAGCGGCGCCATCACCGTGGAGCGCGGCGCCAAGAAGGCGGTGAAGGCGACCTTCAACCGCACCGGCGGCATGTGCCCGCGCTGCGAGGGCCGGGGCGCCGTCTCCGACATCGACCTCACACAGCTCTACGACGACTCCAAGTCGCTCAACGAGGGCGCGATCACCATCCCCGGCTACGGCTCGGACGGCTGGAACATGCGGCTCTACAAGGAGTCCGGCTTCGTCGACCCGGACAAGCCGATCCGCAAGTACACCAAGAGGGAGCTGCACGACTTCCTCCACCACGAGCCGACCCGCATGAAGATCGCGGGCATCAACATGACGTACGAAGGACTCGTCCCGCGGATCCAGAAGTCGATGCTCTCCAAGGACAAGGAGGCCATGCAGCCGCACATCCGCGCGTTCGTGGACCGGGCCGTCACCTTCGCGGCCTGCCCCGAGTGCGAGGGCACCCGGCTCAGCGAGGGCGCCCGCTCCTCGAAGATCAAGCGGATCAGCATCGCCGACGCCTGCGCGATGCAGATCAGCGACCTGGCCGAATGGGTCCGCGGTCTCGACGAACCGTCGGTCGCGCCCCTGCTCGCCGCGCTCCAGCAGACGCTCGACTCGTTCGTGGAGATCGGCCTCGGCTACCTCGCCCTGGACCGCCCGGCGGGCACCCTGTCGGGAGGCGAGGCGCAGCGCGTCAAGATGATCCGCCATCTCGGCTCCTCCCTCACCGACGTCACCTACGTCTTCGACGAGCCCACCGCCGGTCTGCACCCGCACGACATCCAGCGGATGAACGACCTGCTGCTGCGCCTGCGGGACAAGGGCAACACCGTCCTCGTCGTGGAGCACAAGCCGGAGACGATCGTGATCGCCGACCACGTCGTCGACCTCGGCCCCGGCGCGGGCACCGGCGGCGGCTCCGTCTGCTTCGAGGGCACGGTCGAGGAACTGCGCAAGGGCGGCACCGTCACCGGCCGCCACTTCGACGACCGGGCCAAGGTCAAGGAGACACCGCGCGAGCGCACCGGCACGCTGCAGATCCGCGGCGCGTCCGCGAACAACCTGCGCGACGTGGACGTCGACATCCCGCTCGGGGTGCTCGCCGTCGTCACCGGCGTCGCAGGCTCCGGCAAGAGCTCGCTGGTGCACGGGTCCATCCCGGCCGAGGAGGGCGTGGTGTCGGTCGACCAGGCGCCGATCCGCGGTTCGCGGCGGAGCAACCCGGCGACGTACACCGGTCTGCTCGACCCGATCCGCAAGGCCTTCGCGAAGGCCAACGACGTGAAGCCGGCGCTGTTCAGCGCCAACTCCGAGGGCGCCTGCCCCACCTGCAACGGCGCCGGCGTCATCTACACGGACCTCGCCATGATGGCCGGTGTCGCCACCACCTGCGAGGACTGCGAGGGCAAGCGGTTCGACGCCTCGGTCCTCGACTACCACCTCGGCGGCCGTGACATCAGCGAGGTCCTCGCGATGTCGGTCGACGAGGCCGTGGAGTTCTTCGGCGCCGGAGAGGCGCACACACCGGCCGCGCAGCGCATCCTCGCGCGGCTCGCCGACGTCGGGCTCGGCTACCTCACCCTCGGCCAGCCGCTCACCACGCTGTCCGGCGGCGAGCGGCAGCGGCTCAAGCTCGCCACGCACATGGCCGACAAGGGCGGCGTGTACGTCCTCGACGAGCCGACCACCGGCCTGCACCTCGCCGACGTGGAGCAGTTGCTCGGACTGCTCGACCGGCTCGTCGACTCGGGCAAGTCGGTCATCGTCGTCGAGCACCACCAGGCGGTCATGGCACACGCCGACTGGATCATCGACCTCGGCCCCGGCGCGGGTCACGACGGCGGCCGGCTCGTCTTCGAGGGCACCCCGGCCGACCTCGTCGCCGCCCGCTCCACCCTCACCGGCGAACACCTGGCGGCGTACGTCGGCGCCTGACCCGGGGCCGGGGAGCCGGGCCTCCGTACGACCGGATCAACCGTCGTACGGAGGCCCGGTGTCCCTGGCGCCCGGCGGCGGCAGGTTCTGCTGGAGTCTGCCCCGCTGGACCGCCGACACGAGCAGCCGGGCGGCCACGCCGATCAGCAGGACGTTCACCACCATCTGACCCGTGACCAGCAGACGGGCCGCCTCGGAGCGTGGCGTGATGTCCCCGAACCCGACGGTGCTGAAGACCGTCACGGTGAAGTACAGGGAGTCGGTCCGTGACAGCGTCTCGCTGAAGCTGCCCGCCGCGCTGCGCCCCATCAGGTAGTAGGTCGTCGCGAACAGGAGCATGTAGAGCGGGGCGCTGGTCGCCAGCGCCTCCATGGCGCGGAGTTCGGGCCGCGGGGCCAGGGTGATCTCGCGGATCTGCCAGGCCAGGAGCAGCGCCACCGCCAGGATGCCGCCGACGAGGACGAGGATCGTGGCCAGGTTGAACTCCTGGTCGAGCGGGAGCAGATAGTAGGCGGCCACGAGAACGGCCGAGGTCAGAAGGGACCGCAGACTGGAGCGGATCGCATCCCGGTGTCTCCTCCACGAAACCCTGCCCACCGCTGTGCCCCGCTGCTCTCCGCCGTGACCGAGCGACCGTGCGGCTCGTGGATCCAACCTCGCCGGTACCGCGGTCCTCGTGTCGTAGACACACCCTGTGGTCACCGGGATGGCGGTGTGTCCACGAGGTGAGGACCCCGGGGGCGACGGCCGCGCCGCCGTCGCCCGCACGGGGTGCGGGGACGGCGGTGCGGCCCGGGCGGAGCGTCCGCTAGAGGTGGCTCGCGTCGGCCTGCGGCAGGCCGTACCGCGAGGCGATGGGATTCCACAGGGCGACGAATCCGTGCTTCGCCGCGGTCGCCTCGGCGTCGTGGTCCGTGGGCAGGTCCGCGGTGCTGCGCGTCTCACTGTGTCCGCACGCCTTGACGCCGGTCTCGTCGATCCAGACGGCGGTTTCCGACACCCAGGAGGCGTAGCCCCGGTCCGCCTTCGCCGATGCCGTCCAGGCCCGGGACAGGGCACCCAGCGCCTCGGCGAGATCGCCGTCCGCCTGCGGGAGGAGGAGGCCGACCCGGCGGGCGAGGTCCTCGCGCTTCGACGCCACGTCCAACAGTTCGTCACGCGCGTCCTCGACGGGCTTCGTGCCGTGCGAGCAACTGCCGCCCGCGATCAGGGCCTTCGCCACGCGTCCACGCTGCGGCGCGTTCTCCTCCAGCAGACTCTGCACCTGCTGGGCGATGTCCTCCTCTGCCGACTCCGAGGAGGAGGGCGACGCGTCGGAGCCGGACGGTTCGACGGGCGCGCCCGAGTCCGCCGCCGACGAGGGAGAGGGAGCGCCGGCTCCCGGCCGCACGGTGTCGCCGGTGGCGCGAGCCGCCTGCGCCGGGGACGGCTGACGTTCGGAGGTCAGCCAGAGCGCGGCCGCCGTGGCACCTCCGGCGAGCACCGCGCTCGCCACGAGGGTCGCCGTGACGACACCCCAGCCGATCCGGCGCCGTACGGGCCGGGGCTGTTCCGGGGCGGGAACGACCTGGTGCGCGGACCCAGGGTGCGCCATGGTCCCGGTCGGCAGACCTGCGAAAGCGGCGGCATGCTGCCCGGCGCCCGCCGGTACGGCCCGGGGCTGCGCGCCGGGAGTCCTGGCGGGACCGGCAGCAGGGGTCGGCGCCGGGGGCGCCGGGGGAGTGGCCGGAGGCGCGTCGACCGGAGCGTCGGCCGCGGTGGGCGTCGGACCGGTCGGCCCGACGGCAGCCGGGGCCTCCGCTTCGGCAGCGGGCCCGTTCGCGGGATCCACGGGTTCCGTCGGTTCGCCCGCCGGTTCCGCGAGTTCCGCCGGTTCCTGCGTCGACTCGGTCGGCTCGGCGGTGGGTTCCGCCGGTTCGTCTGCCGACGCGGGAGCAGGCTCGTCGGTCGGCTCCGTCGTTACCTGCGCCGATTCCACGGCCTCGTCGGTCGCCTCGGTGGCTTCGAGGAGTTCGGGTTCCGTGTCCGACGGGATGCCGGCGTCCGGAACGGGAGCGTGGACCGGAGCGGTGACGGGAGCTGAGACAGGGACAGCTGCATGGACAACGGCAGGGACGGTGGGCACGGCGGGCGCCGTGTGCCGGGACCCGCCGGTCAGGCGTCCGACGAGCGCGGCCGGTCCGGGCAGCTCCTCGATACGGGTGATGCCGAGCCGGCGAGCGGCCGCGGGTACGCCGAACACACCGATGGCCGCCCACACCGTCGCCGCGAACAGGACGGTGGGGACGGCCGGCCCGACCGTCAGCACGCCGCCGTCCATCGGGGAGATCGACAGGGCCCGGTAGAGCGCCGCGGCCAGGTACGACGAGTCGTCGATGTCCGAGGACAGTTCGAGCCCGACTCCCGTCATGGCCGCCAGCAGCACGAACCCCGAGACGAAGCACACCGCGGTGCGTACGGCGGCGGCCGGGCGCGCCGACTCGCGAAGGACACCCACGCTCAGGACCACCACGGCCATCAGACCGAGCAGCACGGACACCCACACCCATCCGCTGAGATCGTGGAGGTCGAACAGCGAGACCGCCGACGACGTGTCCGAGCCGTCGCCGTCCTGACCCCAGGACGAGGAGTCCGGGAGGACGAGGGTGTTGGTGAACTCCACGGATGCCCCGCAGGCCAGGCTCAGCAGGGTGGCGGCCAGGTTGGGGGCGAGGAGCAGCGCCGGTATCAGGGCGGAGAACCCCGCCTCGGACACCACGAAGACCACGGCGGCGAGTCCGGCCAGCGCCAGGGGCACGGCCAGCGCCACCCCGGCCAGCCGGGCCGCGCGGAGCCAGTCGAGCAGCCCCGGTCGGCGGGCGGCCCAGGCCGACATCGATGTCCGGCCAAGCGTGGGGAAGAGCACCAGGGACGCCAGCACCAGGGTCCAGCAGGCCGCGCGCACGGGAGAGCACGTCACGGACACCGTGACGTCGGAGAGGCCCAGAAGCCGGCCCAGGTAGGCGGCCGACGCGTCGGAGGAGTCAGAGGACGCGAGCGCGACGGACGTGCCGGCCGTCCAGGCCAGCAGCAGCGACCCGACCACGGCCGACAGCACGCTGCGCACACCCAGGAGCACGGTCTCCGCCGTGTCGACCTGTCGGCCGGAGGCGGCCGCGCCGCGCAGATGCAGTCGGGCACCGAACCACAGCGCGGCAGCCCACAGCAGCGTCAGCCCGAGGGGCATGAAGGAGAGGTCGAGCGAGGCCAGAGAGGCCGAGTCCCGCTCGGTCAGCTCGATTCCCGGACGGGCGCCGAGGGCGGACAGGACGACGGCGAGCGCGGTGAGGAAGGCGCCGCCGAAGGGGGCGTCGTCGGCGGCCGCGGTCGACGCCAGGACCAGGGAAACGAGCAGCAGGAGAGCCGTCGGCAGGGCGGCGATGCGGGCGGGCGCGACCCAGTCGCCGGTCAGCAGCCGGGTCAGCGCCGTGGCCGCGGCGGACGGAGCCTGCGCGGTGCCCGGAACGGCGGGCGGCGACGCGGGAGGCGGTGGCATCGCCGGGGACGGAGCGGGTGCCGGAGCGGTGGTGGGCCGGCCGCACGAGGCGCAGTAGCGGGCCTCGTCGGTCACGGCACCGCCGCAGTGCGGGCAGAAGGCAGGCATGCGTTCCCTTGTCGAAAGCGGGTGGAGAGACGTGAAGGCGATGAGAAGCCGGACGCGGCCTCCCTGTGGGGAGACCGAGGGGAGGAGGAGACCGCCGGCGATGGGGCGGGCCTGCTTCCGGATGTCCTGAGGGGTTCTTCCGGGATCTTCCGGTCGGACCGGCCGTGAGCTTCCGGCGGGCGGGGTGCTTTCCGGCCGGCGGGGAGCTTCCGGTTCATGGAGAGGAGGTGACGGGACCTGGGACGGCCGCGGCCGGACGTAACCGTGTCGCGCGGGAAAGGCAGGTCGTCAAAGGCTCTCTCAGATGGTCCGCATGTGAAGATCGAGTGAGGAAGATGTGATCATGAATATCAGGCGGCGATGTCATGATCAAGAGGTCGGGGGCGAGTGCTTGCAGGTTGCATGAGTCGCCTGAGGCATCCTTGTCCCGCCCGCGCGCCTTCCCGCCCCCTTCCCGTGTGCCCTTCCCTCATGGCCGGACGAGCGTCACCTCGCGGCGGTGTGCGGCCTGGACCTCGGGGGACCAGTCGCCGGTGCAGTACACGGACACCTCGCTCATCGAGCCGTCGCGCACCTCGGCGCGGAGCATCTCCCGGCAGTACCAGACGCCGTCGGCGTCCTCCCAGCGCTCCTCGAACTCGATGACGATCCCGGTCCCGGTGACCTCGACCCGGTGCCGTGGAACGCTGCCGAGGGCGGGATGGCCGGCGCGGCGCAGCGCCACGAGGTTGTCGCGGCCGACGGCCTGGCGCCGCCACTGGGGCAGACTGAGGTCCAGGAACACATCGTCCGTGAACAGGCCGGCGGGGGCGCTGTTCGTCCGCAGGAACTCCACGAAGAGATCGGCGAGTTGCTTGGCCCGGTGGGCGTCGAGGGCGTACCGGCCCGCGATCACCGGCTCGTCCGGCTTCGGTTCGGCCTCTGCCCTGGCTGTGTGCGGCATGACGTCCTGCCTTTCGTTCCCCGGCCGTACCCGGTTCCGTACGGCGCCTTCACCCCTCACGCGTGAGACCGGACGGCACGATGTGACACGGCGGTTCACGAGACGGCCCGGGGCTCACAGACGCCAGGCGGGCGGGTTCTCGGGCTCGTAGACGCACAGGGTGCCCGTGCGTACGGCGGTCCCCAGATGGCGTCCGAGCTCGGGATGGACCGCCGCGACGCGGCGAACGGCGGCGCGGACGCGGGCCGTGACGGCCGTGCGGGCGCGCTCCGCGGGAGAACCGGCGCGACGGACCCGGCCGCCGATGCCGTACGCGGCGGACAACTGCCGTACGAGCGCGTCCTTCTCCTCCGCGGTCCGGCTCGACCGCACCGCGTCGCCGGCCGCGTCGGCGTCCGCGGCCTCCTCCTCCAGCTCACGCAGTCGTCGCCGGTAAGCCGCACGCGCGGTGGCGTCGACGACCTCACCCAGATCTCCGGGAGCGTGCAGGTCGGCGGCGCCCGGATCACCGGCGGCCGCGCCGCCGCCGGGTGCCGCCAGGTCGACCGCCGGGACCGGGGTGCCCGGCCGGCCGAGGAGCACCGCGATGTCGCGCAGGCCCTTGCTGTCGGGCAGGCGGGCCTCCCGCCCGGCGTACACCAGCCGCCACAGCGGCCCTTCGCGGCGGAACAGTGCCGAGGGGAGGTCGTCCCCCTGAGGTGTTGGACCGGCGGGGAGGGCGGCCTCCCGAGGTCCAGGATCGGCGGGGTGGGGCGCGCCCCGGGGTTCCGGGCCGCCGGGGCCGGTCCCGTCGGAGCCGGTCTCCTGCGCGATGCGTTCCGCGAGGGCCACGGCTCCGGCCTCCCCGGCTGCCCGCAGGGCGCGGTCACGGTGCTGACGGGCCGTCCGGTCGTCGCCCAAGGACCGTGCCAGCAGCGCCAGATGACGGTCGACCGGGCCCCGGATCGCCGCGCCGATGCCCTCCACCGCGAACAGGCCCGCGTACGGCGCCAGGGCGTCGTAGAGCGCGGACGCGGAGGGATGGGTGCCCAGCGCGCCCACGGTCTCCGCGGCCTGGGCCGTCATCGGCAGCCACTCGCTGTCCCGGGGAGCCCGCAGGAGTGAGGGCATCACTCCGGTCAGGCGTCGTGAAGCCTCCTCCGGGAGCCCCAGCTGCGCGGCGAGCAGGGCCAGCGTGACGCGCGGCCACACGCCCGGCATCCGCTCCAGCGAGGCGCCGTCGCGCAGCCGCCGCAGGCTGTCCCGGTCGCCGGACTCCGCGTACAGGCACCAGCGTTGGGTCTGCGCGAGGAGCACCGCGTTGGTGCTGCCCGCCGCGCCGCCCAGCGTCTCCGCCTCGTCGAGCGCGGCGGCGCAGTCGTCGTGACGACCCTCCATCAGCGCCCGGGTGCCGCGCCACAGGGGCACGTACCACGCGTACAGCGGCTGCCGCAGTGTCCGGGCCGCGGTCTCGTAGGCGGCCGCCTCGGAGTCCGCCTCGGCGAAGGACCCCGTCTCCATCAGCGCGACCAACCGCAGCCGCCGGCCGAGGAGTTCGAGGGGGAGGTCGTGCCGGGCGCGGGCCACGGAGATGATCTCCCGGGACAGGTCGAGGCGGTCGCGGCAGTGGTCCGGACCGGACCGGGCGTCGCACAGTGCCGCGAGCGCCGGTCCGAGGGCCGCCGGGTCGTCGGCCTCACGGGCCGCGGCCACCGCCTCCTCCGCCAGGGCGACCCGGTGTTCCTCCGGTTCGAGCAAGGCCGCCGCGAGCGACAGCCGAGCGGTGACGGCGGCGCGCAGCGCGGAGTGCGCCGCATCGCCCGCGAGAGCGGAACGCGCCTCACCGAGCAGGTCGACCTGCTCGTGATCGGCCACGTCCACCTCGAACCCGACGGGACCCGTGCCGAGCCCGAGCGCGGCGCGCGCCAGCAGGTCGGGCCGGCCCGCCCGGCGGGCGAGCGAGGCGGCGCCCAGCAGCGTGGCACGGGCCGCCGCCCAGTCCCCGGAGCCGAGCTTCGCCGCCCCGAGTCCGAGCAGCACCTCGACGCGATCCCCGGCGTCGTCGGGCTCCCGGTCGGCCTGACCGGCGATCTCGCCGCTCCCGGTGGTGGTCGCGTACGCCCGTACGGCTTTCTCGTACCAGCGGGCCGCCTCCTCGAAGGCGAGCAGCGCGGCGGCGCGATCGGCGGCCTCCCGGCAGTACGCGGCGGCCTCCCGCGCGTGTTCCGGGCCGCAGAGCAGGAGATGGTGGGCGACCTCGGCGGGGCCGGTGTCGGGGCCGCGCCGGGCGTGCTCGGCCAGTACGGCGGCGAGCACGCGGTGCAGGCGGGCCCGTTCGGCGGGTGCCGCTCTCCCGGACAGGGCCTCGCGCAGGAGATCGTGCCGGAAACGGCCCTCGCCGGCCCCCGCCTCCGCGAGCAGTCCGGCTCCCGCCGCCTCCCCGAGCAGCGCGCGCACCTCGTCGAGGGAGAGGTCGGCGGCTTCCGCGAGCACGTCGAGCCGGAACCGTGTTCCCAGCAGGGCGGCGAGATCCAGCAACCGCGCCGCCCCGGGCGGCAGTTCGGCCGTGCGGGCACGGACGGCGTCCCGGATCCGTACGGAGACGGCGGTCCCCGGGGCCGCGGAGCCCGGTCGTTCGAGTCCGCCGCCCGACCTGAGGAGCTCGGTCACGAAGAAGGCGTCGCCGCCCGTGTACCGGGCCAGCGCGCGTGCGGCCGAGGGCTCGGGAGCGCCACCCCGCGCGGCGTCGAGCAGTGCCGCCACGTCCTCGTCCCGGAGCGGACCCACGGGCAACGCGGTTCCGCGGCGCAGCAGTTGGGTGCGTGCCCAGGCGCGGTCCCGCCAGGCGGCGTCGTCGTCGCGGGCCGTGGCCAGCAGCAGGACCCGGGCACCGCGCACGGCGTCCGCGGTCTCCAGGAGGAGCCGCAGCGAGGAGGCGTCGGCCGCGTGGACGTCGTCGAGGACCAGCAGCAGCGGCCGCCGCCGTGCCGCCGTCGTCAGGATCTCGGTGACGTCGCCCGCCAGGCGCACCCGTGCCGCCTCCGGGTCCGCCTCCGTCCGTCCGCCCGGCGCCGACCCGGCGAGCACCGCCCGCAGCGGTGGTGAGGCGGCGACCAGCCGTTCGCAGCGCGCGTCGGCCACGACGAGTTCGCGCAGCAGCCGCGACCAGGGGCGCAGCGCGTGGTCCACGGCGTCCGGCGGACACCACGTCCACACCGTGCGAAAGCCCTCGGCGTGTGCGGCGGCCTCCTCCGCGACGCGGGTCTTGCCCGCTCCCGCCGTCCCGGTCAGGGTGACGAGTCCGCCCCGGCCCGCGGCGGCGCGCTCCCGTGCGTCCCGCAGCTCACCGAGCAGGTCCTCGCGTCCCACGAACGGGAAACCCGTCACCATCGCAGTCCTCGTCGGTCCCTGTGGACGACCCGTCTTCGACCAACCCTAGGGCGTCGGCGGGAAGCGCGCGGGCCGAGAACGGCCGGACCCCCGGCCCGCAGCCGCGGTCTCGGCCGACCGGAAACGGATCGGAGGGCGCGGCCCCGCCATCTCGGCCGAGGCGCAGCTGGAGCATCGCGGCCAGGCGGTGCTCCGGGTCGTCCAGGTCCAGGCCGGTCAGGGCGGCGGCCCTGCGGACGCGGTAGCGAAGGGTGTTGGGGTGGATGTTCAGGGTCCTGGCCGCTCCGGTCACGTCGCCGAAGGCGTCCAGGTAGCGCAGAAGGGAGTCGGCCAGCCGGGTGCCCTGTTCGGCGTCGTGGGCGGTCAGGGACTCCAGGGCGGCATGCCGTATCTCCCCATGGCCCTCCAGAAGACGCAGCACGTCACGCACCAGGCCCGTGCCGCCGGGATCGTCGCCGTCCACGCGGCGGCCTACCGGCGCACCGCGGTCACGACGCAGTCGGACGGACGGCTCTACGTCCTCGTTCCCGACCCGGCCGCGGGACCGGACCACACGGCGTCCCGGCGGCCCGGTGTCTCGCCCGGTCACCAGGCGGACGCCAAACTCCTCACCTGGACCGTCGAACTGGTGACCACACTCAGACGCCACCTGGGCAGTCCGGTACAGGCCGCGATCGCCCAACCCGCGCCCCGTCTCGACGACGCGCCGACGGCCCGGCGGTCGGCCGACCGGATCCTGCGGGTCATGGGCCGCGACCCGGAGCGCACCGTGGCGACGTACGCGCAGGTCAAAGCCGCGGTGGTCCTGGACGAGATCCTGGGCCTCCTCGCCGAGAACCCCACGGTCCACGACCCCGCGCTGCGGCGGCTCGCCGAGCACGACAGACGCAACGGTACGGAGCTGTGCGAGTCCCTGCTGCGGTACCTCGACGCGTTCGGCGAGGTGAAGGAGGTCGCCGCCGGGCTGCACATCCACCCCAACACCCTTCGTCACCGCATCCGCAGGGCCGCCCAGCTCAGCGGCGTCGATCTGGCCGACCCCGACCAACGACTGGTCGCCCTGCTGGAACTGCGGCGGATGCGCGCTCCGGCGCGGCGCCCGTGACCCACGCCCCGCCCCGCCCGTCGCGATCGGCGCGGCCGCCGCGGCAGCCCGCCCTCCGGACGGCCGCATCGCGGTGAATCCGGGGTGAAGGGGCGGCGTACAACCATCGGCGTCGCGTACGGGTCTTGTCGGGCACCGGGCGTCGGGACGCCCGCCCCCGATCACCGTCCCTAAGGGGTTTGCCTTGTCCTCGCGAAAGCTCCGCCTGCCGGTGGCCGCAGCGGCCGCCGTCGTCCTGTCCGCCACGGGCGCCGCCCCGGTCGTGGCCTCCCCGGCGAACGCCTCCTCGGGCGCCCCCACCGCCGCCGTACCGGGGTCGGTGCGGGCCGACTTCGACGGTGACGGATACCCCGACGTGGCGATCGGCGCCCCGGGAGGCACCGTCAACGGCCACGTCGGGGCGGGATACTTCACCGTCGTCTACGGCATGGGCCAGGGCCCCGACGGCGTCAAGCGCCAGGTCATCAGCCAGAACCGCTACGGAATCCCCGGCACGGCGGAGACCGGCGACCGCTTCGGCAGCGACCTGACCGCGGCGGACCTCGACGGTGACGGTTACACCGACCTCGTCGTCGGATCTCCCGGCGAGGACGTCGGCAGCGCCCGTGACGTCGGACGGCGGACCGTGCTGTGGGGGAGTGTGGGCGGACTCATCGACGCCGCCGTCGTGGGCGAGGGCAGGGCGGCGACCCGGGCCGGCGACTTCGACGGGGACGGCCACCTGGACCTCGCGACGGCGTACGAGACACGGTACGGACCCATCAGCCGCGCCGGAGTCCCGGCCCGCACCGGCCCGCTCGTCGACACCGACGTGCGCGTCTACGCGATGGCGGCGGGCGACGTCGACGGCGACGGCAGGACCGACCTCGTCGTCAGCAGCGGCTCGTGGGACTCGGACGGCGGCACGGTCGCGCCGCCCCGCCTGCGACTCCTGCGCGGCACCGAGGACGGTCTCGTGGCGGGCCCGTTCATAGCCACCGCCGCCGACACCGCGTCCGCGGACAGCATCGCCCTCGGGGACGTCGACCACGACGGCCGCCTGGACGTCGTCTTCGGCCGCGGCACCGCCCCGGGCGGCGGGCTCGTGGGCGTGGTGCGCGGCACGGCCGGCGGATTCGCGGCCCGGGCGACCCTGATCGGCCAGGACACCGCGGGCGTTCCCGGCACCGGCGAGAGCGGCGACCGCTTCGGCACCGACGTCTCCGTCGGCGACGTCACCGGCGACGGGTACGCCGACGTCGTCGCCGGAGTGCCCGGCGAGGACCACGCCGGACGCACCGACGCCGGCACCTTCGCCGTCCTGCGCGGCGGCCCGGCGGGCCTGTCGGGCGGCGCGGTCCAGGTCGTCAGCCAGAACACGGCCGGGGTGCCCGGCACCGCCGAGAACGGCGACGCGTTCGGCGGACGCACCGCCGTCGTCGGCACGTACGTCGTCGTGTCGGCGCCCAAGGAGAACAGCGGTTCCGGGAGCGTCTGGGTCTTCCCGGGCACCGCTTCCGGCGTCACGGCGACCGGCTCGGTGAGCTACGGACCCCACACGCTCGCCGCGCCCGAGAGCGGCGCGCAACTGGGGGCCGCCGTCCAGCGCTGAGCCCCGCACACGGCGAAGGGCGGGAGCCCGGCACAAAATGCCGGACTCCCGCCCCCGGGAACGCGACCGCTCAGGTGCGGTAGGCGTAGTACGCGGCGTTCGGGTACGACGCGATGATGCTCGCCAACGACCGGTTGTAGGTGTTGGTCGAGTGGTACGACAGGTACGGCACACCCTGCGGGCTGCGGTACGTGACGATCATCGTGTGGTCCTTGGACCCGTCCTTGTTGAAGTCCATCTGGACGACGTCACCGACGTCGGCCTGATAGACGTTCGCGAGGTTCGTCGTCCGCTTCGAGGACAGGGCGAACCACGAGAACTCGTTCACACCGACGAACGAGTCCGACTGGATGTCGGCGTTGCCGAACCACTTGTGGAAGTCGTTCACGTAACCGGGAACGTGCTTCCAGCCACCCGCCTTCAGGGCCTGGCTGACGAAGTTCGTGCAGTCTCCGCCGGCGCCCTCCCCGTTGAAGTTCGGGTAGTCGGGGTTGTAGTTCTTCCAGTACTTCGCGGCGTACGCGGCCATCGCCTTGTAGTCGTAGCCGGTCGCCGAGAAGTTCTTCGGATTGGCGGGCGCCGGCCTCGTGATGGCGGCACGGGTCGCCGAGGGCGGCGCGGTGTCACCGGTCATCGGCGTGGCGACGAACGTCGTGGCCTCGACCTGGTTGACCGCGACCCCGTCGTCCGTGTCCTGGACGCCCGTGAGCTGCCAGTCGCCGTTGCGGTCGGCCTTGAAGGTCAGCGTGTGGTGCGCCTCGAAGCCCGTGGTCTTCGGCTCGGTGCCCGTCGCCTTGTCGTAGGCCAGCGTCGTCGTCTCGGTGACGTCGACGGTGGCGCTACGGCCCTTCACCCGCGTACGGTCCAGCGACACCGTGGTGTTGGCCGAACGGTACTTCTCGCCGAGCTCCGCCAGACGGGCCTTGCGGCTCTCCAGCTTCGACAGCGCGGACTTCTCGGCACGCGACTGGGACGAGGACAGGCGGACGTCGCCGGAGAACCGCGACGTCTTCTGCTTCGTTCCGTCGTCGCCCACCAGGGCGTCGGTGCGGTCGGTGAAGACCGCGTCCGCCAGCCGCTGGAAGGTCGCCTTGGTGGCGGCGTCCACCGTAGGGTCGGCGTTGACACCCGCCGCGCCCGCGGACCAGTTGGGCAGCAGGGCTGCGCCGGCGACGACCGATGCGGCCGCCGCGGTGACTATGGTTGCGCGTTGCCGCTTACGGCTCAGTTTCCTTGATTTCAATGGGGTTCCCCTCTACACCGGTAATCGCTACCGGAGCCGCATCCTCGCACGACGTGTGTGCCTCCTGTGAAGGGGGTTACGCTCTTCACCGTGTCGGCATCTCCCCTGCACCGCGTCGCCGTTCTCGTGCTCGAAGGCGCCAAACCCCTCGATGTCGGTATCGCCGCACAGGTGTTCACGACCCGGGCGAGCATGCCGTACGAGGTCCGGGTGTGCGGCGCGGAGCCCGGCCTCGTCACCGGCGGCGACGGCCTGTCGTACCACGTCGCCCACGGCCTCGAACAACTCGCCTGGGCCGAACTCGTCTTCGTCCCCGGCTACCGGTCACCGGACCGCGAGGACCCGCCGCCCGCCGTCGTCGACGCGCTGATCGAAGCCCATGCGCGGGGCGCGCGCCTCGCGGCCATCTCGACGGGCGCGTTCGCGCTCGCCGCAACGGGGCTGCTCGACGGCAGGCGGGCCACGACGCACTGGCACTACACCCGGGCGCTCGCGGCGAAACACCCGCTCATCAACGTCGACGAGAACGTCCTGTTCGTCGACGAGGGAAGCGTGCTCACGTCGGCCGGCGCCGCCTCCGGGATCGACCTGTGCCTCCACATCCTGCGCGGCGACCTCGGCGTGGCCGCCTCCAACCACGCGGCCCGCCGGCTGGTCGCGGCCCCCTACCGCAGCGGCGGCCAGGCGCAGTACGTCCCGCGCAGCGTCCCCGAACCGCTGGGCGAACGGTTCGCCGCCACCCGCGAATGGGCACTGCACCGGCTCGGCGAACCGCTCTCCCTGGAAACCCTCGCCCAGCACGCGGCCGTCTCGCCGCGCACCTTCTCGCGGCGCTTCGCGGAGGACACCGGATACACCCCGATGCAATGGGTCATGCGCGCCCGCATCGACATGGCCCGCGAACTCCTGGAACGGTCGCAGTGGAGCGTCGAGCAGATCGCCGCGGGCGTCGGACTCGGCACCGGAGCCAATCTGCGGCTCCACTTCCACCGGATCCTCGGCACCTCCCCGAGCGAATACCGGCGCACCTTCACCCAGGGCGAGTAGCCCGCCGCCACCCTGCACGCGCGATCCGCCGCCACTCGCACGCGCCGTCCGCGGCGACCCCGCACGCGCCGTCCGCAGGCGACCCAGAGTGCGCGGACCGTCACGGAGTGTCCGGAGCGGCGGCTGGCGCGATCCTTGCGGACCATGGCGATCCCGCCGCTGTCACCGCCCGGCGCCGCGCGCGACTCTTGGAGGGAGCCGAAGGGACACCACACATGACTCGCATCGCCATCAACGGATTTGGCCGCATCGGACGCAACGTGCTGCGCGCCCTGCTGGAACGCGACACCGACCTCGAAGTCGTCGCCGTGAACGATCTGACCGAGCCCGCCGCCCTCGCGCGGCTGCTCGCCTACGACTCGACGTCCGGCCGGCTCGGCCGCCCCGTGACCGTCGACGGGGACACCCTCGTCGTGGACGGCAGGCGCATCAAGGTGCTCGCCGAGCGCGAGCCCGGGCAGCTGCCCTGGGCCGAGCTCTCCGTGGACGTCGTACTGGAGGCCACCGGCCGCTTCACCTCGGCCAAGGCGGCCGGTGCGCACCTCGACGCCGGTGCGCGGAAGGTGCTCGTGAGCGCGCCCGCGGACGGCGCCGACGTGACGCTCGCGTTCGGTGTCAACACCGACGCCTACGACCCGGCCCTGCACACGATCGTCTCGAACGCCTCGTGCACGACCAACGCGCTCGCCCCGCTGGCCGCGGTGCTGGACGACCTCGCGGGCATCGAGCACGGCTTCATGACGACGGTGCACGCCTATACCCAGGAGCAGAACCTCCAGGACGGCCCGCACCGTGACCCCCGGCGGGCCCGTGCCGCCGCCGTCAACATCGTGCCGACCACGACCGGTGCCGCCAAGGCGATCGGTCTGGTGCTGCCGAACCTCGACGGCAAGCTGTCGGGCGACTCGATCCGGGTGCCGGTGCCGGTGGGCTCGATCGTCGAGCTCAACACCACCGTGGCCCGCGACGTGACCCGCGACGAGGTCCTCGCGGCCTACCGCGCCGCCGCCGAGGGGCCGCTCGCCGGCGTCCTCGAGTACTCGGAGGACGCGCTCGTCTCGTCCGACATCACGGGCAACCCGGCCTCGTCGATCTTCGACTCGGCCCTCACCCGCGTCGACGGCCGCCACATCAAGGTGGTCGCCTGGTACGACAACGAGTGGGGCTTCTCCAACCGCGTCATCGACACGCTCCAGCTCCTCACCGCCGGCTGAGCCGGCACCGCCGCGAGGGGGCCGTCCGGGCAGGGCATCGGGCGGCCCCTGAGCCGTGCGCCGTCCGCGGTGCGGCAGGATGGGGGCATGAGCGTAGTCAAGATCAATGAATGAGTCAAGGCAAGCACATGACACTACCTGGGGGTTCGTGGGTGGCGCGGCATCCCGACCAGCCACAGTGCTGAGCCCCCCGAACCCGCAGTTGTATGCCTGCCGGGGCCTACTCGTCGCGCGTTACGCGGGCATGGTCGGTCACGGCACGGCGGAACAGATCATGAGTGGGGTTGCGCCCCGTATGCCTCAAACACCAATCCTGTGCGGCTTCCTGCGTGTCCTGCGGGCCGGAATCCTCGGCGCAGTTCGACGTAACGCAGAACGCTTCATAAATCCAGCCACCCTCAGGCACGTGCCGGATTGTGTGCTGGACGTACCGCAGGACGGCGCGGGTCACGAACCCACCCCGTGGGCATGCCTGCGGATCTCCACGTTGATGTCACTTACGCGGGACAGGTCACCGCGCGTTCGCGCTTCCGTCCGCTGTGAGTCCAGGGCTAGGCACACGTCGCAGCCGGCTGAGGGTTCCGGTTCTGGGACCAGCATCAGGGGCAACACGAACGGCGCTGTCTGGGATCGCTGTGGCTCTGTCACGCCTGCCCCCTGAATCGGTTTCCGCATCAGTCAGCAGTCAACGGCCAAGGCGGCGCCCGACTCCAGGAACTTGCATCAACTTGCACAGCACTTGAATCCGTAGGTGCTCTTGACGCTGGGTAGAACAGCGGAAAGATTGCTGTGCAAGTCCGAGCAAGCCGCAGCTAACGGAGGCTGGCATGACGTTACGGTTCGTTGGTATCGACCCAGACACGGACCTAGAACACTGCCCCACTGTCTGGGCTGACGAACAGTCAGGTGAGCTAGTGATCCAAGGGTGGAAGGCAAGTCCTGATCTACGGGCAGCCTGCGAGGCGAACACCCCCGCTAAGGGCCCGATCCCTGACAGCGAAGAGGTCATCAGGATTCCGGCGCGACTGGTGCCGCTGATCAGGGAAGCGTGCGATGCAGTCGAGCGTTCCGCCGTTCGCTGAGCTACTGGCCAACACCCGCGCGTCCGCTGTGCATCTAGAGATGCGGGACGACTACGGAACCAACCCCCGACTAGAGGCATGGCAGCGGGGCGAGCGCGTCGAGTGGGAGGACCGGGAATCCTGGTGGCATCCATTCCATCAGGCCATCGCGGACGCTGCAGAACACGGCGTGAGTATTCGCCGTGCCCGTATCGTCTCGGAGCCTGCCAGTGAGTACATCCGCTGGGAGCACTACGCGACACAGGCGAACATCATTGCGGGTGAAGACGTCCGCTGGCTACCGCGCCAGGATGCGACGGGCCTACTCGTGCCAGCGCATGACTTCTGGCTGTTCGACGACGCCCTACTCCGCATCCATCACTTTGCGGGGGACGGCAGTCACATATGCGATGAACTCATCACGAACCCTGAGACGCTGAAATCGTATGGAACAGCGTTTGAGGAAATCTGGCAGCGCGCCACTCCGCACAGTGAGTACAGGATCTAGAACACACCGGGCAGCCAACACATGTCGTCCCCCTCATCCCGCGCCCAAGAGGCAAGGGAAGCCATAGCCGCGCGACTGAGAGAGCTGCGGCTAGACGCTGACATTACAGCGCGCGTGTTGGCTGTCCGGTGTGGCTGGAGCGAGTCAAAATCATCCCGCATCGAGCACGCCAAGACACCCCCCAGTGACGCCGATATTCGCGCCTGGTGTGCAGCCTGCGGACGTCCGGAACAGTCCGAAGATCTGGTTGCGGCGAACCGTCAGGCAGATTCCATGTTCGTTCAGTGGAAGCGCCTACAGCGCACGGGCCTGCGCCGGCTACAGGAGTCCGGCGTACCGCTGTATGAACAGACACGCCAGTTTCACGTGTACTGCTCGAATGTCGTTCCCGGGTTCTTCCAGACGCCCGGATACGCTACGGCGCTGCTGACGTCCATTGCGCGGTTTCGGGGCACCCCCGACGACGTTGCGGACGCTGTGACAGCACGAATGAACCGATCACACGTCGTCCGCGATGGAGACCACCGGTTTGCAGTGCTGATCGAAGAATCCGTGTTGCGGTACCTGATCGGCAACACTGAAGTCATGGCGGCACAGTTGGGCCACTTGCTTGCAGTCATGGCGCTGCCTTCTGTGTCTCTCGGTGTGATCCCGTTCTCTGCATCCCGGACCGCTTGGCCGCTGGAAACGTTCACTGTCTTTGACTCTCAGCGCGTGCACGTCGAGACGCTGTCAGCGGTGATCAGGGAGACCGAACCGAGTGAAGTCGGTTTGTATCTCAAGGCATTCACGAACCTGCAAGGAATGGCCGCGTACGGTAGCGCCGCCCGGTCAATCATCATGGCCGCAATCACCGCTCTCCTTGAGGACTGACACTCTGTCAGAAATGCCAAAGACCCCCGCACCGGCCGCCAATCAGGCAGCGGGTCCGGGGGTCGGTCATGGGATTAATCGGTGTCCGCAAGTTCGGTCACGCGTTCCTCGGCGTCCGCCAGCACGAACGGCGCGAACTCAGGATCGGTGCCCAGCATGCGGCGGCGGGCGCGCTGGACCAACGGAACGTCGAGCGGCGGGAACGTCCACAGGGGTGCACTCAGAGCCTCAGCGGACAGCGAAAGGTAATGGCGGAGGTCTCTCACGCATCACCGGCCATGGCGAGATACCGGCGTCCGGTCCGTTTGCTAACGCCGTAATGCTGGGCGAGCATGCCCCCGGTCACTGTCCGGCCGTTCCGGTCCTCAAGCTCAGCGATGACCTTACGGACGTCCTCGGCACTCGGAGGGGTGGCCGGTTCTTCCTGCGGGGCGTCCAGCGCGCTGGCCTCAAAGTCTTGCCGTAGGCCAGTGCCCGGCATGGTCTCAGCGGGCACTGGTTCCTCGGCCGGTGGTTCGGCCGGCTTGGCGGTCACCAGGGGGCACGCTGGCTGGTGCATCCGATACAGGGTTACGGGGAATACGGCGTGCAGTCCGGCCGAGACCCAAGTGTCGACAAGGCCAAGCGGTCCGGCGGTCAGCACTCCCGCTACGTTCGCAGACACGGCCACGGCCACGGCGAACAGGACGTCACGGCGCGACCGGACGGCCCAGACTAGGAACAGGTCGACAGCCACCGGCACGGCGTATGACGGCCACCCGGGGACGCCGTGCGTCGCCGCAAGATGCTGCTGTGTCGCAAAGCTGATGAGCATCGAAGCCAACAGGGCCGCATATCTGGCGTAGTTGGCGACCGACTGGGGAGTCAATAGGGCTCCAGGGCATAGCAAGGGTGCCCCGACTCACTGAGTCAGAGCACCTACGAAAATCGGGATGTGGTTGCGCTCGGACCGCTAGCCGTGCGCCCTTGACCGTCACGACCTGACTGCGAAGGATGGCGCCATGGATGCTGGATTGGCCGCAGTGCTTGGGGCGTTGGCGGGTTCGTTCGCGACGATCGGCGCAGCGCTGGCGGCGGGTTGGGCGCAGCGGGAAGGGGCCCGTATTTCCGCTAGGTCGGAGCACAGGCGAGAAAGGCGAGAGCCCCGCCACGATACGTACAAGGAATTCATGTCCGTTGCTGCAACTGTGAGGGACGTAGTTGCCGTCTATGCCATCGATACGGATCTAACTCCTGTCGAGTACGCCAACGAGGAAACTGAGAACCGATTGCGTGAGGCATCATTCGCAGTCAAAGACAAGTGGGTTGATGTATCACTCGCTGGACCTACTAGCATTGCCAAAATGGCATACCAAATTGAGCGGGCTAGTTATCTGGCGATACTTGAGTTCTCTGGTTATCGACAATGTCTGGCGGACGATGATGAGAAAAGTCAGTACGCTAGACGTGTATTCCGAAAAAATCTACTCGACGTCTCAAGGCAGCTCGACGTTTTGTTGGTCAATTTTGTGGACGCGGCACAGATAGCGCTGGATGACGACGGAAGCCGCAAAAGATAGGCGTGTGGTTGGGCGGTAAATGAGAATGCTGCGATCCGGTCGGAGATCGAGGTTTTTGAACCGGGCGCAGGTGCCATAGCCCTCCCCCGCGTTCAAGGTCCCCTAGGGGGTAGGGGTTGCATCCCCACCCCTACCGTCTTAATCGGACATCGCGGACGCTCGCGATGCGTGATGAACCTGCGAGCCGCAGCGATGACATGACGTGATCACTACGTCATTGCGTCAGGTCCGGTCGCTGCATCCACCAGGCTGAGCACGCTGTGTCTCACGCGGCTGATGCGCCGTCACGGCTCGCAGGTTCGATGGATCATGGCCGCATGGACCAGGCGGACCGAGCCCGCTCGTATGGTCTGCGTCCGTGGCCTGAGAGGGGGCCACCTACCGGGTTGAGTAGGTGGTCCCCTGTGGGCTGTGAGGGCTAGCGGGCGGCCACACCAGGAGTCGGGTTGGCGCGGGCAAGCTGTGCCTTGAGCGCCCGGATCTCAGCGTCCTTATCCGGAGTCTCACTGCCCCAGGAAAGGGCACGCTCAGCGAATGCCGAACGGTTCACACCAAGGCACTCGGAGGCAATCTTGTCCATGGCGGTCCGCAGCTTGGCGTACGCGGTGGGGGCTGCCTGGTACTTGCTGGCCGCCTCAGACCCTCCGGCGGAGGCAGCCTGGATGAACTGCGCCTCAGCAATCGCGCGCATTCCCTTGGCGTCCTCCTTGCGCCCCGTGGCCACAAGCTCGATCCAAGGGGAAGCGGCGAGCTGCGCCACGTGACCACCGGCGCAAACCATTTCCTTAATGGCCTGCGCAAGCGACACATCCGCCCGCTGTAGCACCTGCTCCGCATCCTGTCGTGCAATCAGCGCGTCAATGCCGGTCGGAGGCGTGAAGATAGTCACGTACAGATCGGCGAGATAGACCGTCTCAATGAGATCGATCGACTTTCGCCAATCGCTGTACTTCCGCTCAGCCTCGCCGAGAATCTTGTCCGCCTCAGCGCGACGGCCGGCGGGGAACTTAGTGACGTCCGCGAGCGTGCGCTGAGCGTTGCGCGCTGCGTCCATGAGAGCGGTAACGATGGCAGGTGCACCGTCGATATCAATACCCGCGCTGGACTGCTCAACTACGACGCTGTGCGCCGCGCTGATAACCGGACTGAGATTGTTGGCTTCGGCCATGAGGTCAGCGGGGCGAATGGTGGTAGGCATAACTGTTCCGTTCTGCGGGACCGGCCCGCACATGAGGATGATGGTTACTTCACTGGTCAGCGCGGATTACCCGAACGCGCCCCGGCTGGGCTAGTAGCAGCGACATGCAAACCTGCCCTCTCAGTGGTTGTGGTGGCTGCGCCATAGGCGTATGCCAGGCGCTCTCACTGTTTCCTCGTGCGCGCGCTGTTCATCAGTGACAGCGGACCAAGCAGCCTCACGCAGGCTGCCGATCCGCTCACGTAGTAGGCAGCGGTCGTATCCGCTCTCGCGAAAAGTGCGGTCTAGCTGCCTGTGATGGCGCGTGCACATGGCTTGGTAATGAGTGGGGTCGGTGGACCAGAGACGCCGTTCATCAGCGTCGAAAATCTCGTCAGCGTCGGTATGCCCGTAGCTCCACGAATCAGCGGTGCGACCACACCATGCGCAGGCGTGATGGCGAGCCGGTCCGTGGAGCTTGGTTAGTCGCTGATGCATGGTGCCGTAGCTGGGTAGTCGCGACATCTGAGGTTCCTTCGCTGTCGGATGTAGTTGTGTACTTTCGGGGCCCGATCCGGGTTTTGCTGCTAGCTACGGGAGAGAGAGATACGAACTGGGTGTGAAAAATACATAACTACATAGAGGAAGAAAAAGGCCAGGTCAGATGGTGTCTGACTGATGGCCTGTTGGATTCCTGATGTAGTTTTCGCCCCGCTCGCTGTCCCGCGCTGTCTGTCGAGCCGGCTAAGCGCGCGTCCAGATACGGATGGTGCCGACGTCAAGGCCCGTAGCGGAACGGATCTCCGCGTGAGTCATGCCCGCGCGAGCGAGCGGGAGTACGTCACGCAATTCGCTGTCGGCCGTGGCTAGATCAGCCTTGAGTCGTAGCCGTCTCGCGCCGATCTCTCGCACGCGCTTGGTCAGTTCGTCCATGGGTTCCGCCTCCCTGAGTCGGGTCCCCCTGCTTCCAGGGCAAAGAGAAGACCCCAGCCGCAATGGCTGAGGTCTGTCTCTTGCATCCCACGGGCGAGAGGGAGAGTCTGTGGGCCGCTTATCAACGGCTTGGTGTCCTGTATGTAGGTCGTCGGTTACCCGTGCTGCTGCGTTCACCCTACGAGATGTAACTAGCGAGTGGAGCACCAGGTACACGGACGCGAATGCCTCAGTCCAGCCGTCCAAGCGCCTCAGGAGCGCCCATGAGGCACTGCTGTAGCGCTTCGTACCGGGCTATCTTCTGGGTGATGAGCGTGGACCCGGTTCCCTGCCTGCTGTGCCCTACACAGGGCTTCCAGGGTCCGCGTGATCCGTGCCCACTCTTCACGGCGCAGCATCGCAGCCTCAAACTCTGCTGCCTGAGTCTCGAACTGCGCCACGCGTTCGGCTCTTGTCAAACGATTAGTCCCTCTCCCGTTGAGAGACGGGCCCTGTCAGTCCGCCAAGATCAGGCAGGGCCCGTTACATCGTTTCTGCGGGTTACTCAGTGGGGCGCTAGGCCCACTCGACACTCACGCGGTGCTCTACAGGGCGTTCAGGGTCTAACCCCGTGGTGCCTCCGCCCAGCGCACCGTCACGCGATCCTCTGTGTTCGCATGCCTGCCCCGGCCGATGGCCTTAGCGATGGTGATTCGGTCAACGAAGAACGCCAGGAACTCCCGTCTGGCCTCCAGGTCCCAACTGCCCCACGTCGACTCAGGCCCGATGGGATCACCTTCAGGGTCCGTCCACTCGGAGGGAATGGTGATCGCCCCGCTCTCATCGCTCTCCAGCTCGGTCACGCGACCATTCACGCGGGTCTCGTGGGCAGTGAGCCGCTCGACGGACTCAGCGAACATGGCCGTGCCGGTCGTTCCTGCGTACAGTCCTGCCTGCCTGTCGCCGTACAGGGTGCGCAGCGCTTCCCGCACGTGCTCCAGCTCGGCCCGAGCCGCTGCTAGTTCGGCCTGTCGTTCACCCGTATCGGCCTGTGCAGCAAACCGGCGCGCTGCCTCCGCGAGCCATTCCAGGTCTTCAGGCTCCTTGGGACCTAGAGCAGTCAGACGGCCCCACACGGTGCGGGTAACCACGGCATCTGCGGCTTCCATGTTGATCGCCAATCCTCCGTGCCCCGGTACGGCACCGGACATGGCACGGTTGCACCTGTAGAGCTGCTTGCCGTCGCGCTTGTCCGTGACCATGGATGACCCGCACACGCCGCAGAACAGCATCCCAGTCCCACCGAGCAGCGACGGCACCGAGCGGGCACCCTGCTTTACGACTTGAGGCGCACGGCCATCCAGAACTTCCTGAAGGCGCCACCAATCATCAGGGGGAATGATGCCCTTGTGCGCTGCCAGCGGGGCGCCGGAATCATCGCGCAGGATGACGCGCTTGGTTCCCTGACGCTCAGCGGCATAGCCAGCGAGGCGAGGGTCACGCAGGATACGCAACACCGTGGACGACACCCACGCTGTTCGCTCCAGCGGCTCGCTTATGCCCCTCTCCCGTCGAGCGGTTACTCGTGCCGTCATGTCTGCCGCTTTGGTCGGCACGCGGTCTGTGTTGAGCCTGCGGGCGATAGCGGATGCGGCCATACCTGTCATGGCCCACTCGACCATCTGACGCACGTGTGGAGCCTCAGTGGTGTCTGGGACCAGCTTCACCACGACCAGCTCGCCGCGCGGCTCACGGGTCGCTTGGAAGCCGTACGGGGCCATTCCCGAGACATGCGAGCCAGCGGCGCGGAGCGTTTCTTTTGTTGCCGTGATGTACGCAGACTTCAGATCGCTTTCCTGCTGGGCCAGCGCGGCGATCAGCCCGAAGATCGCGACACCCATCGGGGTTGACGTGTCCAGGTACTGTTCCTCGACGCTGACAAGCAGCACGCCATGCTTGGCAAGCTCCTGATTGATCAGCATGGCGTCTAGGGCGCCCTGACGCGTCAGGCGAGACAGCGAGAACACGACCACCGCATCGACATGGCCGGCTCGAACTGCGGCCATCATCTCCTCGAACTCGGGCCGGACAACCTTTGGGTCCCAGCCGGATTTGCCGACGTCAGCGAAGTGACCAGCGTTGTCCCAACCCTTGGCCGTGATCAGTGCCTCGCACTTGGTCCGCTGTGCTTCGGGGGACGACGCGGAGTCGTCTTCGCGTCTCTTGGACTGTCTGATGTAGGAGACTGCGCGCACGTGGTCAAGGCTAGGGGCCCAGCCGGGGCCCCGCTTGCTGAGAGGTGTCATGTGCCTAGTGTGGTAAAGATCAACGTCCTGACCGTCCCCGCCGAACAGCGGGAAACCCTCGAGAAGCGGTTCGCCTCGCGTGCCGGGGCCGTGGAGAGCTCCGACGGCTTCGAGTGGTTCGAGCTTCTGCGCCCCGTCGAGGGCACCGACGACTACCTGGTGTACACGCGCTGGCGTGACGAGGAGTCGTTCCAGGCGTGGATGGAGGGCCCGATGAAGTCGGCCCACCAGGGCGGCGGAGACCGTCCGAAGCCGGCCGCCAGTGGATCCTCGGTCTGGTCGTTCGAGGTCGTGCAGCAGGCGGCGCCCAAGACCGCGTGACACCGCGCCACGACCGGCACGTGCCCCGCACCGAGGACCGGGTGCGGGGCACGTGCCGTCACGGAATCCCGACCTCGAAGAGCACGTACCCGGCGTAGGAGCCCGAGGCGAGCGCCGCGACGGTGAGGACCGCGCACAGGACCGGTGTGCTGAGCCGGCGCATGGCGGTGGCGCAGGGGATGAGGAGCGGGAACGCCGGGAGCAGGTAGCGGGACACGTTGCCGAAGATCTGCTGGCTGCCGAGGACGAGTGCCATGGTCAGCAGGGTGCTGACGGTCAGCACGAGCGGCGGGCGCAGCCGGAACAGCAGCGGCAGCGCGATCAGGGCCAGCAGGACGGTGCCGGCGGCGATGACGTCTTCGTGGGGGTAGGCGAAGAGGTAGTCGTAGTGGCCGACCATCAGCGACGAGAGCACCTTCACGGTGTGCCGGCCGTAGTCGAACGAATGGGCCCAGGCCTTGTCCTGGAGCGTGAAGTACCCGCCGTAGTCGCCCATGCGGTGTCCCACCCAGCCGAGGTAGCCGACCAGGCCGACGGGGGCGATCAGCACGGCCGCCACCGGACGCAGGACCGCGCCCCGGTTCCCCGCGCCCTCCGGACCGGGACGGTCCTCCCAGCGGCGCACCGCGCGCCGGTGCCGGACCACCTCCACGAGCGCGGCGAGGGCGAGCGCCGCGATCAGCGCGGTGGCCGTCGGCCGCGTGAGGCCCGCGAAGCAGGTCAGGAGACCGGCGGTGAGCCAGTTCCGGCGCATCACGGCGTAGCAGGTCCAGGCGGCGAGGGCGACGTAGAGGGATTCCGAGTAGCCCGACCACTCCACGCCGGAGCCGGGCCACACGGCCCACAGCCCGGCGGCGGCCAGTCCGGCGCGCCGGCCGCTGACGCGGGCGGTCACGGCGTGAATGCCCAGTGCGGCCACGAACGAGGCGGCGACGGAGACCGCCAGGCCCGCGCCGAGCAGACCGAGCCCGGTGCAGGAGGAGACCAGGCGCATCAGGGCGGGGTACAGCGGGAAGAACGCGGCGGAGTTGCCCTCCAGCGTGATCAGGCCGGTGGCGCCGTGCACCGGTACGAGGGCGGGGTGGTAGCCGTGCGCGGCGATCTGCTGGTACCACCAGCCGTCCCAGGTGGCCAGGACGTCCCAGACGTGGGTGCCGCCCCCGAAGCGGGGGTTCTTCCGGCGGAAGTCGCCCGAGGAGTCCAGCAGGTACATGAAGACGCAGAAGCCGACGAGTTTCATCGTGCCGTACAGGGCGAGGACCGGCCCGTGCCGCCTCGCGGCCCCGGTCAGTCGATCCCGCCGAGCGGGGCCGCCCTCCGAGGGCGTGCCGTCCGGGTGTGCGCGGTCCGGGTCCATGCCCTCCGGCGGTGTCGTCGGGCGCCAACGGTCGGCGTTCCGGGGGATGTCGGCCCGGCGGGCCCACGTGGTCCTGAGGACGGGTTCGTTCACCGGGGACCGCTTCCCGTGCCGTCGCCCGGGGCGGCGGTGCTGAACACCCAGGTGCGCAGGAGCAGGAAACGCAGCAGCGTCGCCGCCAGGTTGGCGGTGACGAGGACCGCGATCTCGGTGGCGCGCCCCGGGGTGCGCGTCCAGTGGTGCAGCGCGGCCAGTGAGCCGCTGGTGAGCGCGAGTCCGAGGCCGAGGACGGCCAGCCCCTTGACCTGGTGGCGCAGGACGCCGCCCCGGCCGCGCAGCCCGAAGGTGAGCCGGCGGTTGGCGGCCGTGTTGGCGACGGCGCACACGAGCAGCGCCCAGGCGTTGGCGGCCTGAGGCCCCGTCACCGGACGCAGTGCCGCGTACAGAAGGACGTATCCGATCGTGCTGAGCGCGCCGACGGCGCCGAACCGCAGCAGTTGAGCCGTGAGGGAGGCCGGTGGCGCGCCCCCCAAGGCGCGTCCGAGGCGCGCCGTGGGCAGCGTGCCGCGGGCCAGGGAGCGGCCGATCCTCGCGATGCCGCGCAGGTCGGCCACGGCGGTGGAGACCAGGTCGACCCGGCTGTCTGGGTCGTCGACCCAGTCGACGGGTACTTCGTGGATGCGCAGTCCGGCGCGTTCGGCGATCACCAGCAGCTCGGTGTCGAAGAACCAGTCCGAGTCCTCCACCAGCGGCAGCAGACGCTCGGCGACGTCACGGCGGACGGCCTTGAAGCCGCACTGGGCGTCGGAGAAGCCGACGGCGAGCGTGGACCGCAACAGGGCGTTGTAGCAACGGGAGATGATCTCGCGCCGGGGGCCCCGGGTCACCCGGGAACCGCGGGCCAGCCGGGTGCCGATCGCGATGTCGGAGTGCCCGGATATCAGGGGGGCGACGAGCGGCAGGAGCGCGTTCAGCTCGGTGGACAGGTCGACGTCCAGGTACGCGAGCACGGGTGCCTTCGAGGCCGACCACGCGGTGCGCAGGGCCCGTCCGCGTCCCTTCTCGTCGAGTCGTATCCACGTGGCCTCGGGCAGTTCGGCGGCCAGCCGGGCGGCGATCCGCGGGGTGGCGTCGGTGCTCGCGTTGTCGGCGACGGTGATGCGGAAGGGGTACGGGAACGTCTCGCGCAGATGGGCGTGCAGGCGGCGCACGCTCGGTTCCAGGTCGGTCTCCTCGTTGAAGACGGGGACGACCACGTCGAGAACGGGTTCCGTGTGGTCCGCCGGCAACGGAAGCCGGACAGGGTGCCGGACGGGGAGCGGGAGGGGGTGCCGCACGGGGTGCCGGTCCGAGGGCACACGGTCGGATTCCTCGAAGTCCGTGGCGGCACACCGCAATGCCTTCGTCATGGTCTGTCCTGTTCTGTGTGGTGTCGCGGGGCAGGCGGAGAACGCTCACGGCCGGACCGCGCCGACGGAGTGCGGATAGGGATGCTGTGCGGAGGGCGGGTGGTGCCCGCGGAAGTCGCCCGGGCTACTCGGTGCCGGTTTCGACCGACGACGAGGACGGCTCGGGGCCCGACGGGGGAGGCGAGGACGTCGGGGTGTTCCTCGGCGTCGCCGTCCCTGTGGCGGGTGCGCTGGTGGTCGCCGTCCCCCGGTCCCCGGGATCGGAGGCCACGGACGTCGAACTCTCCGTCGACGAGGGCGTGTCCGGAGGGCCGGAGGTCCCGGCGGTGCTCTCCGCCGTGCCGGGGGCCGACTCGGTGGGTGTCCCGCTCGACGACGGGGTCGGTGACGGGGTGACGTAGGGGGAGGCGGGGGTGTCGGTGGGCCGCGGCACGGGTCCCAGGGGGCGGTCGCTGTCCGGGGCGTGCGGCAGCAGGAACAGACCGAGGCTGATCCCGGCGGCGGCCAGGACGCAGCTCGCGGCCCGCCGGGCCGCGCGGATCCGGCGGCGGACGCGGACGCCGTTCCGGAGGCTGTTCTGCTGTGCGGGCTCGAAGGGGGTGTGTTCCTGGGAGTCGCGCATCATCCGCGCCAGCTCCCGCTCGAAGTGGTCCATTCTTCCCTTCACCCCACCGGCTCGATGACATCCGCCAGGATCTGGCGCAGTCGCGCCACACCGCGTGACGCGTGGGAACGGGCGGTGCCGAGCGGACAGCCCAAGACCTCCGCGACCTGCTTCTCGGGCAGGTCCTGGTAGTAGCGCAGCACCACGGCCGCCCTCTGCCGGGGCGGCAGTTGGGCGAGCGCCGCTTCGAGCCGCGACCGTTCCACCACGGCCGCGGACTCGTCTGCGGTGTGCGCGAGGTCCGGCAGCGTCTCCACGGGGCGCTCGCCCCACCACCGCCGCCGTGCGGAGCGGGCGGCGGCGCGGGCCATGACCTTGCGCACGTACGCCTCGGGTGCCTCGTCGGCCACCTTCGGCCAGGCGAACCAGAGTTTGACCAAGGCCTCCTGGAGCAGGTCCTCGGCGCGGTGCCGGTCGCCCGCGCAGAGCAGGCGGGCGAGGTGGAACAACGCCGACCAACGGGCCGCGACGAACTCGTCGTAGCCGCCGGTCCCCTCGGCTCTTGCCTGTCCCATCCGCACCGTCCCCGCACTTGCCGGCTCGTACACCTGGAGAAAGACGCTGGAGGGCGCCGCACTATGCACTTGCTGTGCGTGATCTGGGTCACGTGCCGGCGAGGCCGGGATGCGTGGGTCGCCAGGGGGTGCGGTGCGCCGTGCGTACGCGGCCGATACGAGGTGCGCTGCGCCGTCGGTGCGGGGGACGGCCGGTGTGCGGTCCTGGCCGTCGCTTCCGTTCAGGGCGGGCGGCCCGGGTTCCGTGAGTCGAGGGCGGGTGGCTCGGGCCTGGTCGGTCAGGGTCTGGTGGTCCGGGGTGGCTCAGTGGCCGGCGGCCGTCCGCCGGGCCCGGGCCGCGCCCCTGCGCCGCTCCGTCCGCAGCTCGCGGAGATAGGTCTGCGCGTCCACCTGGATGGTGTGCCGCGTCGAGGCGACATAGCGGCGCTCCAGCCTCGCGCGGTACCTGCTCGTCTCCTGGCGCATCCGCTCGGGTCCGGGCAGCGCGCACCGGCCCTCCAGGAGATCGGCCACCCAGTGGGACTGCGCCTCGGCGAGCGGCATGATCGCGCCGAGGGGCTGGACCAGTCCGATGAAGTAGAGGCCGGGACGGTCCGGCGCCACCACGCGGTGGTAGAGCGCGATGTCGTTGTCGGACGGATCGATCACCTCGTCCTTGAGGAAGGGGAAGGCGATGTCGTAGCCGGTGCAGTAGACGATCGCGTCGATCACCTCCGTGCTCCCGTCCTCGAACGTCACCCGGTCGCCGTCCAGTCGTACGGGAGCGGGTTTCACGGTGAGGTCGCCGTGGCCGAGGCGCGAGAGCAGGTCGTCGGAGATGGTGGGATGGGCGGCCAGCACCCCGTGCCGGGGCGTCGGCAGTCCGTAGTCCTTGAGCCGGCCCCGGCTGAGCCGGAGCAGGAGCCGCAGGCCCTGTGCCTGCACGGCCAGCGGGGCCCTCGCCAGCCAGGAGCCGGTGAGACGGTCGGTGGGCACGCCGAAAAGGTACTTGGGCAGGATGTGCGCGCCGCGGCGCATGGCGAGGACCGTGCGCCGGGACACCCGTGAGGTCTCCACCGCGATGTCGCAGGCCGAGTTGCCGATGCCGAGGACGAGGACACGCTTGTCGGCGAAGGATTCCGGCGTCCTGTAGTCGTGCGAGTGCGTCTGTGAGCCGGTGAACTCCTCGGCTCCCGGAAGTGCGGGCCGGGGCCAACGGGCCTTCCAGTGGTGGCCGTTGGCGACCAGGACGGCACCGTAGACCCGTTCGGCGGTCTCACCGGTGTCCAAGTGGCGGGTCGCCACGCCCCAGGTGCCGTCCGGCAGGGGCTCCGCGCGCACCACCTCGGTGCGGAAGGCGATCGAGGGCCGCAGGCCGAAGTGGTCCACGAAGCTGTCGAAGTACCGGGCGATGTGGACGTGACTGGGGTAGACCGGGCAGTCCTCCGGCATGGGGAAGCTCGCGTACTCCATGATCTGGCGCGAGGTGTTGATGTGCAGCGAGCGGTACGCGGACGACATCCCGTTGTCGTTCAGATAGCGCCAGTTGCCGCCGACCTCCGACCCGGTCTCGTAGCAGTCGTACGGGATCCCGCGCGCCGCCAGCACCTGGCAGGCGGCGATCCCGGACGAGCCCGCCCCGATCACACACACCCTTTCCATGTCCGCTCCCTTGTGTGAACCGCCCATGTGACCACCCGGTCACATGACCGGGTGGTCACAGGCTGAAGTGCGTCGGCCGTGGTGTCAATGACCTTGACATTCCGAGGAGTTCGGGCTGATGTCAATCCAACGGGCCTTCCTCCCGGGCTTGTTCGCCCTCGGTCTCTTTCCGGTCGGCCTCGTTGACAGCGTGTCCGCATCCCCCCGAACATGACCGGGCGGTCACATGACCGCCCGGTCATACGCAGGAGCACGCATGCCCACACCCACCTGGACCCGACTGTCACCCGTGCGGCGCGAACGGGTCCTGGTCGCCGCGATGGACGAGTTCGGCACGCACGGCTACTCCACCGGAAGCCTCAACGTCATCGCCCGCGAGGCCGGAGTGGCCAAGGGCTCGCTCTTCCAGTACTTCGAGGGCAAGCTCGACCTGTTCACCTACGTGGCCGAGCAGACCTCCCTGCGCATCTACACCGCCATGCAGCCCTGGCTGGACGGATACGACGGCTCCACGGAGTTCTCCCGCCATCTCACCGACGCCCTGGAGGCGTGGTTCGACTACTTCGCCGGCCATCCGCTGGAACGCGGGGTCACCGCGGCCACCAACATGGAGCTGGACCCGGCCGTCCGCAACGCCGTACGCGCCCCGGTGCAGGACATCTACCTCGCCGGTCTGCGCCCCCTGGTCGAGCGGGCCGTCGGGACCGGCGACCTGCGCGAGGGCGCCGACGTGGACGCCCTGCTGTCGCTGCTGCTCGTCCTGCTGCCGCACCTCGCGCTCGCGGCCCACGCACCCGGCTTCGAAGGACCGGTACGCCTGGCGGGCGAGCCACCGGAGGTCCGCAGGGCGAACATCGCCCGCCTGATCGGCCCGGTCCTCGCCGACTTCCTGCCGAAGGAGCCCTGATGGACACGCCCGACTACGACGTACTCGTCATCGGCTCCGGATTCGGCGGCAGTGTCACCGCGCTGCGCCTCACCGAGAAGGGGTACCGGGTCGGGATCCTGGAGGCGGGCCGCCGCTTCACCGACACCGACTTCCCGCGAACCTCCTGGCATGTGCGCGACTACCTCTTCGCCCCTCGCCTGGGCTGCACGGGAATCCTGCGCATGACGCTGCTCGGCGACGTCCTCGTCCTGACCGGCGCGGGGGTCGGCGGCGGCTCCCTCGGCTACGCCAACACCCTCTACGAGCCGCCCGAAGCCTTCTTCCACGGCTCGCCGTGGGCCGACATCACCGACTGGCGCGGCGAACTCGCGCCGTACTACGCCCAGGCCCGCCGCATGCTCGGCGTCACCCCCAACCCCCTGCTCACGGACGCCGACCGGCTCCTTCGGGACACCGCGGACGACCTCGGCTGCGCGGACACCTTCAAGGCCGTGCCGGTCGGCGTGCACTTCGGGCCACCCGGCACCGCACCCGGCGCCCGCGTCGCGGACCCCTACTTCGGCGGGGCCGGGCCGGACCGCGACGCCTGTCTGCACTGCGGCGCGTGCATGACGGGCTGCCGGCACAACGCCAAGAACACCCTGCCCAAGAACTACCTGGGCCTCGCCGAACGCGCCGGCGCCGAGGTGCTCGCCCTGCGCACGGTCACGGACGTCACCCGCGACGGGGAGGGCTGGGCCGTCACCTCCGTACGCACCGGCGGAGGCCCCGCGCGCCGCAGACGGACCCTGACCGCACGGCACGTCGTCTTCGCGGCGGGCGCCCTGGGGACGCAGCGGCTGCTCCACCGGCTGCGGGAGGGCGGCTCCCTGCCGCGGGTGTCACCCCGCCTCGGGCTGCTGACCCGGACCAACTCCGAGGCCATCCTCGGCGTCAGGGCCCGGGACGGGGACACCGACTTCAGCCGCGGCGTCGCCATCACCTCCTCCGTGCACCTCGACGAGGACACGCACGTCGAAGCCGTCCGGTACGGCCGCGGAAGCAATCTCCTCGGGCTGCTCGGCGCCCTGCTCGTCGACCCCGTCCACGGCAGGTCCCGGCTGCTCACCGGACTGGCCGCGATGGCACGCAGTCTCCGGGACCTGCCCAGCCTGCACAACCCGCGCCGCTGGTCCCAGCAGACCCTCGTCCTGCTCGTCATGCAGTCCCTCGACAACTCCGTGACCACGTACCTCCGGCGCACCCTCACCGGGCGCCGACGGCTGACCAGCCGCCCCGGCGAGGGCACCCCCAGTCCGACCTGGATACCCGCCGGACACCGGGCCGCACGCCGGGCCGCCGAGCGCATCGGCGGTCAGGCCTGCGGCACCTGGGCCGATCTGTTCGACATCCCCACCACCGGACATCTCATCGGCGGCTGCGCCGTCGGCGAGACCCCGGAGACCGGCGTGGTCGACCCGTACCACCGGCTGCACGGACACCCGGGCCTGCACGTCGTCGACGGCTCCACGATCTCGGCGAACCTCGGTGTGAACCCCTCCCTCACCATCACCGCCCTGGCCGAGCGGGCAGTCGCCCTGTGGCCCAACCAGGGAGACGAAGACCCCCGGCCCGCACCCGGCCTGCCCTACCGGCGCGTACGGCCCGTGCCGCCGAGGCACCCCGCCGTGCCCGCCGGCGCGCCCGCCGCACTGCGGCTGGAACCCCCCACCGGAAAGGACACCCCGTGACGCGCTACCCCGAGGAACCGTGGCATCTGGCCGGCCAGATGTATCTGTCGCTGTGGCTGGTGCCGGCCCGCGAACTGCCCCGCGTGGCGGACGGCACCCGGCCGGTCGTCGTCGCCGGGCGCGGTGCGGTCGGTGCCGCCTGGGTCGTCTACGAGAACGACAGCGTCCTTCACTACAACGAACTGCTCCGCGCCGTTCTCGTACGGGACGGCCGCCGTCCGCGTGTCTGCATCACCGACATCTGGGTCGACAGCGCCGCCTCGATGACAGGAGGCCGCGAACTGTGGGGCATTCCCAAGGAGTTGGCGGACTTCGACATCGACAGGACCCCCGGCGTCCGGGCGAGGGCCGGGGCGGGCGACGGCGTCCGGACCGGTACGGCGAAGGGTGACGGCGTCCGGGCGAGCGCGGCGACGGACCGGGGCGTGCTGGCCGACGCCGTCTTCGAACCGGGCCGCCGGATGCCCGGCCGTTGGCCCCTCACCTACCGCGTCACGCAGACTCTCGACGGCGCGCTGAAGACGAGCTCCGTCCGCTCGCGCTCCGCCCTGCGGACCGCGCGCGCCCGCTGGACCGCGCAAGAAGAGGGTCCGCTGGGGGAGTTGGGGCGACGCCCGCCCCTGCTCAGCCTGGCCCTCGACGACTTCACCCTCCGCTTCGGGGACGCCGGCCTCACGCCGTCGACGCGGCCGGCCGCCGCGCCTTAGGTCGCACACGACCGGCCGAACCGGTGGGCCGGTGGACGAGAAATGGACAAGTGGAGGGCGATCAAACCCTGTTCCGGCGGCCTACTGGCCGGTATACAGACCACGTTGGGTCTGCCGGGCAGGAGCCGTCCGGCCTGCCGCGGCGCCGCGAACCCGTGCGCCGCGGGACGCCGGTACCCGTTCAGCAGGCTGTCATGGTTTCAGGGGAGGGCACGATGAACGATCACACGCGTCCGGAAAACGTCGTTCCTGGGCGGCGGGGCGCCTTGGCGCTGGGGGCGGCGCTGAGCAGTTGCGCGCTCGTCGCGGGCGTCGCGGCGGCGGCCCCCGCCCAGGCGGGCGAAGGACACTCGGGGCACGGTGTGGACTACGTCGCGCTCGGCGACTCGTACACGTCCGGGCCGCTGATCCCTCAGCAGGTCGACACCAACTGTGCCCGCTCCGACCACAATTACCCCTCGATCACCGCGGCCGTCCGCAAGGTCGCCACCTTCACGGACGTCAGCTGCTCGGGCGCGAAGACCGACGAGATGTGGAAGGCGCAGGGGACCAACGGACCCCAGCTCGACGCGGTGAAGCGCGGCACCGACCTGGTGACCGTGCAGATCGGCGGCAACGACATGGGCTTCGGCTCGATCATCGCCACCTGTGCCGGGCTCAGTTCGAAGGACCTCGCGGGCAACCCCTGTCAGCAGTACTACAACGCCTCGGGATACGACCAGCTCACCCTGAACATCCTCCAGACGGCACCCAAGGTCGCCCGGGTGCTGCGTGAGGTGCACGCGAGGGCACCGCACGCCCGCGTGGTCGTCGTCGGCTACCCCGACCTGCTCCCCGACGACGGCAGCGGCTGCTACCCGACGGTGCCCTTCGCCGCGAAGGACTTCCCCTATCTGCGCGACACCGGCAAGCGGCTGAACCTGATGCTGCGGACGGTGGCGCTGCTCAACCGGGCCGAGTACGTGGACACCTACAAGCCGACCGTGGGTCACGACATGTGCAAGGCGCCGGCCGACCGCTGGATCGAGCCGCTGCGCCCGACCGCGCCCGCCGCTCCGGCCCACCCCAACGCCAACGGTCAGGAGGCCATGGCCCGCGCGGTACTGGCCGGGCTGCGCCACGGAGCCGGCCACCGCCACTGACGTCTCCGCCGGACCATGCCTCTCCCGGGCTTCTACGGCCGGACCGTCCAAGCCGGCTCTGTACGAGCCGACTTGGAACGGTGTCCCGACCGCCGGCGCACCCCGTCAGGAAGCCGGCACCTCGTCCACGAACGAGGTGCCGGCGCTGCGGTAGGCGCTCACCTTCGAGGCGACCTGGGCCGGGGTGAGGACCTGGTCCTTGACGTGCAGGACGTAGTCGACCTGTTCGTCGTACGCGCGCGCCCCGGTCGCGGTCTGTCCGGCGAGGTCGATCAGCCACTGGTTGAAGTTGATCGACATGGGCCGCTCGGGCAGGTACTGGGCGTCGTGAGTGCCGAACAGCTGTCCGTCGATGTAGTACTTGATGCTGCTGCCGTCGATGGTGAGGACCAGGTCGTGCCAGCCGGCGTAGCTCTGGCGGGCCTCGGTGTGCTGGTTGACGGCCTGCCAGGGGTCGGGGTTGTAGGTCTCCCAGGAGGTCGTGTAGAGGATGTTGCCCGTCTCGCCCCAGCCGCCGTTGGGCAGGTACTCGAAGTCGTACTCGGCGTAGTCGTCGGCCATCGGCGCCGTGAGGTCGTTGATGGTGAAGAACGTCTGCACGAGGTGGTCGCCGTCGGGGCCGGACACCGGGGCGTCGGAGAACTTCACCCGCGCCGCGTAGGTGCCGTTCTTGAACTTCATGCTCTTGGTGACGACTTCGGTCTGCCGGGTGGACTCGGCGGTACCCGAGGTCGACGTCCGGAGGTTCATCACCGAGTTGCCCGACACCACGGGGAACGTCACCTGGGACGGGTCCCAGGTCGCGCCGGGCACCCCGGGGCCGCCGGAGTTGGAGCGGACGTTCCAGCCGTGCGCGGAGATCGCGGGGTCCGTGGACGACGCGTAGGTGAAGTCGTCGAACAGCGTCTTGCCGCCCCCGGGCGGGTCGGTCGGGTCGGTCGGGTCGGTCGGGTCGGTCGGGTCGGTCGGATCCGTGGGGTCGTTCCCCGCGGGCGCCGTGCCCCACACGGTGGTTCCGGCGAGCTGGGCGGTGACCTTGCCCCAGTCCGCGTACGAGGTCTGCGCCCCGTTGAAGGAGTAGTCGTCGGCCTGGTTCAGGGACTGCCAGCTCGACTGGTAGAAGCGCAGCTGCATGTCCCCGGTGTCGGCGCCCGGAGCCAGTGATCCGGCGGTGGAGGTGAAACCGACCTCCAGGTACCGGTCCGCGGTCCCGGTGGGGTGAGCCAGGGTGCCGAACGTGCCGGTGACGTTCGCGCATCCCTTGACGGCCCAGGAACAGGCGAAGCGATAGGTGGCGCTCGCCGAGTCCGCCTTGAAGTAGTAGCGGATCTTCACCTGGCTCAACTGCACGGAAGCGGAGCCCGTGTTGCGCACCTTGAACCAGGGCTCGCTCTGGTCGGCGGTCGCACCGCTCGCGCTGGTGCGGTACTGGACGGCGAGGCCCCCGGCCGCCGAGGCGGGAGCGGACATCGGAACGGCCACCAGGGCGGTGCCGCCCAGAAGTGCGGACAGGGCGAGCGCCACGCGTCGGCGGCCTGTGATCGGACGGTTTCTCATGGGGGTTCCTTCCGGTGGGCTCCCGCCGGCCGCGGGAGGTGGGGGTGCTCAGGAACACGCGGAGGCATGCCGTGCTTGACCAGTTGGCCGATCGGTTTTACCAGTTGACGTCGCCTGAAAAGTGGCATAGACCAATGAGCCCGTCAACCCCCTTGTATTCAAAGCGAGTTGGCCTGACATGGCGGTCTGCTTCGCTGTCGAGTCGGACGAGTCGGAAGCGAGCCCCATGACCAGCGGACCAGTTAGGGTCAGAGGCCATACCAGTTGGCCGGCACCGACGACGAGCGAGGGTCCTGCATGGAGATCGATCCCGCCGCCTCCCGCGCGGTACTCAAGCGGGAAAGGGTCCGGGACACGATCCTCGAACTCATCGAGGAACGCCGTCCCGGCGACGCCATCCCCTCCGAGCGCACGCTGTGCGCGCAACTCGGGGTTTCCCGGCCCACCTTGCGTGCGGCCGTGGATCAACTCGTGGTCGCCGGACTCCTGGTGCGCGAGCACGGGCGGGGCATGTTCGTGGCCGCCGAGAAGATCACCCAGGAACTCGTCCCGGACCGGAGGAACTTCAGTCTGCCGCAGGCCGCGGGCACGTGGACCAGCAGACTCCTGGAGTTCAGCACGATGCCCGCCGGAGCCCGGGTGGGCCGCCGGCTGCGCATCTCTCCGGCGGCGGACATCCGGTACGTGGTCCGGCTCCGCCTCGTCGACGGCTCACCCATGGCCATCGAGTACCTGCACGTCCCCGCCGGTCTCGTGCCCGACCTGACCAGTGACGAACTGGAGAACGGCGACCTGTACGAACACCTCGGCGAACGGCACGGGATCCAGGTCAGCGAGGCGGTCCAGTCGATCGAGCCGACGGTCCTGACCCGGGACGAGGCGGGCCTGCTCGACGTTCCGGAGCTGTCCCCGGCCCTGCTGTTCGAGCGCCTCACCTCGGACGCCTCGGGACGGCCGGTCGAGTACGTCCACTCGATCTACCGCGGCGACCGCTACCGCATCGTCTCCCGCCTGGCCCTCGGACCCCGTTCGGGTCACCCGTCACCCCGCGACGGACACCACCCCGGGATCCCGCCGGGGGACTTCCTGCCGGGTGAACCTGTCACGTTCTCCACCCGGGGCGTCGTGGCCGGCGGTCTCTTCGGGCAGGGCGGCGGACCGGGCGAGGGCGGCCCCGCGACGTGACACCGGCCGGCGCCCCGCCGGTCAGCGGCTCCAGGACGGGGGACGCTTCTCGGTGAACGCCCGCGCCCCCTCGGCGGCGGCGTGTGTGGTGAAGACCGGCGCGCTCAGCGGATCCTGGACGGTGTAGGCCGCGTGGTCGTCGAGACCGCGGGTGTCCTGGACGATCCGCTTGGTGATGTGGACGGCGTCGAGGGAATGGGCCTGGACGGCCTCGGCCAGGGTGATCGCCGCGTCGAGAGCCCCGCCCTGCGGCGTGACCCGGTTGACGAGCCCGTACCGCGCCGCGTCGGCGGCGGGCAGGGGAGCCGCGGTCAGCAGCATCTCCATGGCCACGTGGTACGGGAGCCGGCCGGGGAGACGGACGGCGCCGCCCTCGGCGGCGATCAGCCCGCGGGCGACCTCGGGCAGGGCGAAGAACGCGGTCTCGGAGGCGGTGATGAGGTCGCAGGCGAGGGCGAGTTCGAAGCCGCCGGCGACGGCCGCGCCCTCGACGGCGGCGATGAGCGGCTTGCGGATGCGGGCGCGGGTCAGTCCGCCGAGCCCGCGGTCCGCGACGAGCGGTACGCCTTCGGCGGGGAAGGCCTTGAGGTCCATCCCGGAGCAGAAGTGTCCGCCCGCCCCGGAGAGGACGCCGACGCGCAGGGAGGGGTCGGACTCCAGCCGGGTGAGGGCCGAGTCCAGGGCGTCGGCCAGCACTTGGTCGACGGCGTTGCGGACGTGGGGTCTGTTGAGCGTGATGAGCAGGACGCCGGGGCGTGGCTCGGCCGTCGTCACCACGGGTTCGTTCGTGTCCATGGACTGCTCCTGTCCGGGGGAGTCGGGCGCGCGGGCGTGCGGGGCACGCGCGCCGTCGGGCAAGGCCGGGTCAGACCCGTACGACGGGCAGTTCGGCCAGTCCGCGCATCACCCGGGCCGGTCGCCACGGGAGTTCGTCGTCGGGCTTGGCCAGCCGCACCGGGCCCAGGCGTTCCAGCAACCGGGGGAAGGCGACCGTGCCTTCCAGGCGGGCGAGGGCGGCACCGATGCAGAAATGGGGTCCGTGGCCGAACGCGAGATGGTCGTTGGGCGTTCGGCCCACATCGAGCCGGTCGGCGTCGGGGAAGCGGGCCTCGTCGCGGTTGGCGGAGCCGATCAGGAGGCTGACGATGTCCCCCTCGCCGATCGTCCGGCCGTGCAGAGCGATCGGTTCGGCGGCGCACCGGAAGGTCGCGTCCCGCACGGGGGAGTCGTAGCGCAGCAGTTCCTCGACGGCTGTGCCGACGAGGCCGGGGCCGGCCTCCGGTCCGGTCAGCCGGGCGGCCTGGTCCGGGTTCCGGAGCAGCGCGAGCATGCCGTTGCCGATGAGGTTCATGGTGGTGTCGTGGCCGACCAGCAGCAGGAGGTAGGCCGTCGAGCGCAACTCCTCGTCGCTCATCGCCCCGTTGTGGTCGCCCGCCCGTACCAGAGCTCCCAGCAGGTCGGTCCCGTCGGGCTCACCGCCCGCTCGTTTGCCGGCGATCAGACGGTCGAGGAGGGCGTGCAGGTCCTGCGCCACCCGGGCCGGATCCCGCACCGGGCCGGGCGCGATCGTGGCCATGAGCGTGTCCCGGGTGGCAGCGTTGTCGAGTTCCCCGGGGACACCGAGGATGGCGCAGATCATCCGGAACGTGAGCGGAGCCGCGAAGGCCGCGATCACGTCGACGTGGGTGTCGTGCTCGATCCGGTCGAGCAGACGGTCGGCGGTGTCCGCGATGAACGGTTCGAGACGGGCGATGCGGCGGGGTACGAACGCGGCGTTCACCAGGGCCCGCAGCCGGGTGTGGTCCGGGGGGTCGGCGTGGACCAGATGCCGGTTCAGACCCGCGGGACCGGGGACGTAGCCGGGCACCCGGTCCGGGTCCTTGCTCAGCCGGCCGTCGGAGAGCAGGGCCCGGACGTCGTCGTAACGGGAGATGTGCCACACGGTGGGCCGGCCGGGCCTGCGGTCCGCGTGGGCGGGAGCATGGCGGCGCAACCAGGCGAAGTACGGATACGGATCCCGCACCCGCTCGGCGAGCAGGTGAGGGGGCGGGGACGGTTCGGGAGGAGCGGACACTCTGGCTCCGGATTCGGTGATCGGCACGGACACCGCGCCAACGCCGGGGCGGGGTCCGAGGATGCGGAATCCGTCGCGTCCGCAGGCGATGAGCTAGGCAAGATCGCCCTGACGGCTCAGCGCGGCCCAGGGACGCGCAAGCGGCGTACGCGGTCGGGCAGGGGCGGTTCCGCCCGCCGCGACGCCGCGTGGCACCTGGGCTAGTGTGAGGTGGACAACGTACTCATTCCGGTCGATTCGTGCTGCCGATCTCCCTGTCGCACGGGCGGACGGCGTACGCGGCCGACGGTGTACGTGCCCGGCGGCCCGCGCCGGCCGACGGGATCGCCGGCAGGACCGGGCAGGGCGCCGGCAGCGCGCGAAGCGCCGGAATCCGGACCAGATTCGAGAGGACCCGTACATGCCTTTCGCCACCGCCAAGGACGGCACGCAGATCTTCTACAAGGACTGGGGAGCGGGTCAGCCGGTCGTCTTCTCGCACGGCTGGCCGCTGACCGCGGACGCCTGGGACGCCCAGATGAAGGTGATGGCGGACAACGGCTTCCGGGCCGTCGCCCACGACCGGCGCGGGGGCGGGCGCTCCGGTCAGCCCTGGGAGGGCAACGACCTCGACACCTACGCCGACGACCTGGCCGCGGTCATCGAAGCGCTCGACCTCCGCGACGTCATCCTGGTCGGCCATTCGACCGGCGGGGGCGAGGTCACGCGCTACATCGGCCGGCACGGTACCGGCAGGGTGGCCAAGGCGGTCCTCGTCGGCGCGATCCCGCCGCTCATGCTCAAGACGGAGGCGAACCCCGAAGGGCTGCCGATCGACGTGTTCGACGAGATCCGCAAGGGCGTCGAGACCGACCGATCGCAGTTCTACAAGGACCTCAGCGCCCCGTTCTACGGCGCCAACCGCGACGGGTCGACCGTCACCCAGGGAACACGCGACGAGTTCTGGCTCTGGAGCATGACCGTAGGCATCAAGGGCGCCTACGACTGCGTCAAGGCGTTCTCCGAGACCGATCTCACCGAGGACCTCAAGAAGATCGACGTCCCCACCCTCATCGTGCACGGCGACGACGACCAGATCGTTCCCATCGTGGCCGCCGGCGACAAGTCCTCGAAGCTCGTCAAGGACGTCGTCTACAAGGTGTATCCGGGCGCTCCGCACGGCCTCGCGATGGTGCCGAAGTTCGCCGAGGTCTTCAACGCCGACCTGCTGGAGTTCGCGCGCGGCTGACGCCGGACCAGCGGACCGACGAGACCGGCCCTCCGCCCCTCGGGACGGAGGGCCGCCGGTCTCGCTCCCGCCGGCTCAGGCGAGTACGGGATCCAGGAACGTGAGGACGCCCGCGTCGGCGTCGAGCCTGGCCCGGGTACCGATGGGGAACGTCTGCTGGGGCACGCCGTGGCCGATGTCCGCGCCGACCAGGACCGGGATGCCGAGGTCGCCGAGGCGGTCGTGCAGGAGCTCCTCGACGCGCTCGCGCGTGCCGCAGTCGGTGAAGGTGCCGCAGACGACGCTGGCCGCGCCGTCGAAGTAACCGGCGCGGCGCAGTTGGGTGAGGAACCGGTCGAGCCGGAAGGTCTCCTCGTCCACGTCCTCCAGCAGGACGATGCCGCCGCGCGCGGGCAGCGAGGTGCCGGTGCCCAGGGAGCAGGCGAGCAGGGTGACCGTGCCGCCCAGGGTGACGCCCTCGGCGGTGCCGCCGACCAGGGGGCGGGAGTCGGGGAAGCGCAGTTCCTTGACGGACGCCGGGTCGCTGAGCAGGGCGGCGAGCCCGTCGAAGTCGGCGCGGCCGGGGTGGAAGCCGCGGATGGCGGGCATCGGCCCGAACAGGCCCGTCCAGCCCAGCTTCACCGCCACCGCCTCCAGCAGCGCCGTGACGTCGGAGAATCCGATGACCGTGCGCGGGGTGGGCGTGCCGATGGCGTCCCAGTCGATCAGTTCCAGGGTGCGCTGGGCGCCGTAACCGCCGTTGGCGCAGAAGACGGCCGTGAACGCGGGGTCGGTGAGGGCGGCCGTCAGGTCGCGGGCGCGCAGCGCGTCGTCTCCTGCCAGGTACTCGCCACTGGCCCGCGCGGAGGCGAACACCTCGGGCTGGAGGCCGAGTCCGCGCAGCGACTCCAGGCCGGTCTCCAGGTTCTGCTGGTCGGTCGGTCCGCTGGCGGCGATGACGGCGACACGGTCACCGGGCTTGGGTGCGACGGGGCGGACGAGCCCCTGGGAGGGCAGGGCAGGCATGGGGATCCTTGGGGGTGAGGGTGGGCGATGGACCGAGGTGGGGATCAGTGGGTTTCCAGGAACGTGGCCATGAGCGCCGCCCGCTCCAGCAGGGAGGACAGTGAGGCGTGTTCGTCCTCGCCGTGCGCGCCGGCGCCCGCGGGGCCCAGGCCGTCGACCGTGGGGATGCCGAGCGCGCCGGTCAGGTTGGTGTCCCCCGCGCCGCCGGAGGAGCCGAGCGGCAGGTCCAGGCCCAAGGCGGTGGCGAGGGTGGTCAGTTCGGCCGCCAGGGGGTTGGCCGGGTCCATCGCCCAGGCAGGGCGGTGCGACAGCGTTCGGGTGGACAGGACGGCCCGTCGCCGGACCGGGGTCGCGTCCGACAGGGCGGACAGCAGGGCCCGTTCGGTCTCGGCGGTGGCGTAGCGCAGGCCGATCTCCGCCTCGGCGTGGTCGGCGACCACGTTGGCGCGGGTGCCGCCGCTGATCGTGCCGACGTTCAGCGCGGCGTCGGGGAAGGCGGCGGCCGTCGCCCGCAACTCCGCCAGCTGGTCGACGAGTTCGTCGATCGCGGAGACACCGAGCGCGGCGTCGAGGCCCGCGTGGGCGCTGACTCCGCGCACACTCAGCAGCACCCGGGCCACCCCACGCCGGCCGATCTTCAACGCACCGCCGGGCAGGGGCGGTTCGAGGCCGAGCACCGCGTGGGCGCCCTCGGCGTGCCGGGCCACGAGGCGGCTGCCGTCGGGGCTGCCGATCTCCTCGTCGTTGACCACCACGAGGCGCACCGGTCGCCTGGGCGCGGCGCCCGTGCGGGACAGCAGGTCCATGGCCAGTTCGACGGCGACCAGGGAGCCCTTCATGTCGAAGACCCCGGGGCCGGTGACCGTGTCGCCGTCCTCGGCGAGCGTGAAGGGGCGCCGGGCGGTCGTGCCGGCCGGGAAGACGGTGTCGCTGTGGGCCACGAGCAGCGTATGACCACGGCGGGAGCCGTCGTTCGCCGTCCCGCGCCCGTCCCAGTACGCCACCAGGTGGTCGCCGCCCGGTCCCGGCGGCCGTTCGACACGGTCGGCGGTGGCGGCGAGGCCCGCGGCCAGTTCCCCGCCGAACACGGCCGCACGGTCCGCGTCACCGGACGGGGTCTCCAACGAGACCAGCCTTTCCCAGCGTTCGAGCACCGTGTCGCCGAACGTGCGGGCCAGGGCGAGGAGTCCGGCGGGCTCAGCCATAGCAGTTCTCCACGGCCGAGGTGACCACCCGGGTCAGCGCGCGGAAGCAGCGGATCGCCTCGTACATCGTCGGCAGCGTGAACCGGACGGTCAGCGGGTCGATCTGGACGACGCCGGGGATGTAACTGGCCGCGGGTGCCAGGTGGGCGGCGTCGAAGGACACCTCGTAGGTGTAGCCCCCGGCGGGCGGGGCGAGCGGGCCGGTGGGAGCGGGCAGGGCGGTGAGGCCTTCGCGGGCGGCCTCGGTGATCCGGGCGGCGCTCAGCTCCGGCGGCAGGCAGATCGCGGAGTAGCGGTCCACGCAGGTCTTGACCACGGCGTGCGCGGCGTGCGGCGCCCAGTCGCGGGCGTCCTCGCAGCACAGGTCGTCGCCGGTGACCAGGACCACCGGGACGCCGTACTCGTCGGCGAGCAGCGCGTTCATCCGGCCCTCGGAGGCCGGCTCGCCGTTGATCCGCACCGCGGTGATGGTGTTGGGCAGATAGGTGTGGGCGAGCACGCCCGGCTGGCCCGCACCGGTGTGGTAGCCGACGAAGGCGACCGCGTCGGGGGAGCGGTCGACGCCCTCCATCATGCCGAGCGGCTTGTGCGTGCCGATCAGCAGCGTGGCCCGTTTGTCGAGCTGGTCCAGGAGCAGGTTGCGCTGGTCGGCGTGGGCTTCGTTGACGAGGATCTCGGTGGCGCCGGCCGCGGCGAATCCGGCGATCGCCGCGTTGACGTCGGCGGTGAGGAATCGCCGGTTGTACTCCCAGCGGGCGTGGCCGGGTTCGCAGTCGTCGGGGAAGGTGACGCCGGTGACGCCTTCCATGTCGGCGGAGATCAGGACCTTCATGCTGCCTTCTCCTCAGGGGTGGTGAGACGGGCGCGGGATCGGATGGTCCAGGTGCGCATGGTGTGCCGGCCCAGCCGGTCGAGGTCCACGTCGAGGCCGATGCCGGGCCGGGAGCGGGGCACGGCGACCATGCCGTCCACGGCGCGGATCGGCGGCGTGACGATGTCCCGCCGGTAGTACTTGTCGGAGCCGGAGACGTCCGAGGGCAGGGTGAAGCCGGGCAGCCCGGCCAGCGCCAGGTTGGCGGCCCGGCCGATACCGAACTCGTGCATGCCACCGCACCACACCGGCACCCCGGCGTCCAGGCACAGGTCGTGCACCGTCTTCGACGGGCCGAGCCCGCCGAGCCGGGACACCTTGATGTTGACGACGTCGGCCGCGCCCAGGTGCAGCGCGGTGCGCAGCACGTCCGGGGTGGTGACCGACTCGTCCAGGCACACCGGGGTGTCCAGGCGGGCGGCGAGCCGGGCGTGGGAGAGCAGGTCGGAGGCGGCGTACGGCTGCTCGATCATCAGCAGGCCGCGTCCGTCCAACTGCGCGAGTACGTCCTCCTGTTCGGGCCGGTAGCCGGTGTTGGCGTCCACCTGGAGGGCGATGCCGGGGAAGGCGTCCTGGACGGCGCGGACCGGTTCGAGGTCCCAGCCGGGGCGGATCTTGAGCTTGACGCGGCGGTAGCCGTCGGCGACGTGCCGGGAGACCTGCGCGAGCAGCGCGTCGATCGTCGGCTCGATGCCGAGGCTGACCCCGGCGGGCACCGCGTCGGCACCGGCGCCGAGCAGGTCGGCCAGGGGCTCGCCGCGCCGCTGCCCGTACAGGTCCCAGCAGGCCATGTCGAGTCCGGCGCGGGCGAAGTGGTTGCCGCTCACCTTGGCGGTGAGCCGGGCCGCGTCCTCGGGGTGGTCCCAGGGCCGGCCGAGCAGCATGGGGGCGAGGTACTCGCCCAGCACCTGCCAGCAGCTCCAGGTGGACTCGCCGCAGTAGAACGGGTCGGTCGGCGAGGCGCACTCGCCCCAGCCGACGCTGCCGTCCTCGGCGGTCGCGCGGACGACGATGTGCTCCAGGTACGACTTGCGGTGCGAACTGGTCTCGAAGGAGTGGACGAGATCGAGCCGGACCAGCGCCAGCTCGATCTCGGCAAGGGTGATGGTCATGCGTGGGGTGTCCTACCGTGCGGGGCCCGGTCAGGGGCGGGGGCCGTGCCGGGTGCGGCGGCACGGGGAACGAAGCGGTACGCGGCCAGCCCGCCCGGCAGCCGTACGCAGGAGACGGCCGTGCGCTCGGCGAGCAGGCGGGTGAAGGTGGGGGTGAGGCGGCCGCGCAGCCGGGCGGCGTGCTCGGGGCCGGCCTCGGCGCGCAGCCGGTGCCAGTCGTCGGGCAGGACCACGATCCGGTCGTCGCCGTCGTCGTACACCTGGCCGACGCTCCAGCCTCCCGGCGGCGGGCCGGGGGCGGGCGCGGCGGGCCGCGCGGGGGCGTCCAGGTGCCAGGAGACGATGAAACGGTCGGTGGATTCGCCGGTGGCGGCGCCGAAGCCCGAGGCGCCGTACATCGCGGGCTTGAACGCGTCCACGACCGTGCCGAGCACGTCCAGGTTGAAGTGGGCGTTGCGGGTCTGCATCGGGTCGTACGCCCAGCGGATCAGTGTCGTCCCCTCGGCGAGGCAGCGGTCGCGCTGGCCGAGCTTGAGCAGCCGTCCGATGCCGAGGCCCTGGCGTTCGTGCGCCACCACGGCCAGCTGCGAGTACTGGTACAGGCGCGGGCCCTGTCCGTCGACGCCGCGTTCGCGGGCGAGGAAGCTGTAGGTGAATCCCACCAGCGCCTCGCCGAGATAGGCGCCGACGACCAGGCCGCTGTTGTCCTGAAGCGCGGTCAGCAGACGCGGGTTGAGGCTGCCGTCGCCGGGGCGCAGGCCCATGACCCGGTCGTACAGCGCGACGCAGTCGGCCATCTCCAGCGGCCCGTCCACGTCGCGTACGACCAGCGGCGGAGCCTGCCGGGCACCGGCCGCGCACCTCGGGGCCGCCGTCGCGTTCACGAGCCGCTCGCGAGATGACACGCGGCCAGGCCGCCCGCCGGAGCCTGCGTCGGCAGGACCGGCAGGGTCCGCCGGTCGCAGCCCGCCTCCGCGCGGCCCGCCGCGTCCAGGCCGGCCCACACCGGGCAGCGCGGATGGAACCGGCAGCCCGCGGGCACGTCCGTCGGGTCCGGCGGCTCGCCCTGGAGGAGCTGGGGACGCCGCTCACCGCGCCCGCCCTCCGCGGACACCACCGACAGCAATGCCTTGGTGTACGGGTGCTTCGGCGCGAGCAGCACCTCCTCCACGGTGCCCACCTCGACGATTCTCCCCAGGTACATCACCGCCACCCGGTCGGCGATGTTCCAGGCCAGGCCCAGGTCGTGACTGACCACCAGGGAGGACAGGCCGAGGTCGCGGCGCAGGTCGAGGACGAGCTTGAGGATCTCGCCGCGCACCGAGGCGTCCAGCGAGGCCACCGGTTCGTCGGCCACGATCACCGAGGGCTCCAGTGCCAGCGCGCCCGCGATCACCACGCGCTGCTGCTGCCCGCCGGACATCTCGTGCGGGAAGCGCGCCAGGAACTGCTCCGGGGGGCGCAGTCCGGCCTTGGACAGGGCGGAGTGCACACGCTGTTCGAGGCCGTCCTTCATCCGGTGCAGCCGGGGACCCTCGGCGACCGCGTCGAACACGTTCTGCCGCGGGTTCAGGGCGCCGCCGGGGTCCTGGAGGACGAACTGGACCCTGTGGCGGTGCGCCTTGAGCGCGGTGCTGGTGTAGCGCAGCGGCACGCCGTCGCACAGCACCTCGCCCGATGTGGGTTTGACCAGCCCGGTCAGGGCGCGCGCCAGGGTGGACTTGCCGCAGCCGGACTCGCCGATCAGGGCGAGGATCTCGCCGCGCCCCAGCTGGAGGTCGACGCCGTCCACCGCGCGGGCGGGGCCGCGGCCCGCCCGGGGCGGATAGGTGATGTGCAGGTCGCGGACCTCCAGCGCGGGCGCGGTGGCCGCGTCGGGTCCGGTGACCGTGCCCGGGGTGGTGACGGTCATGAGCGGGCTCCTTCCGCGGACGGTTCGGGAACGGGCGGGGCCGTGGAGAGGTCCGGGAACGCGGGCAGCACCCGCAGGCACGCGGACTGCCGTCCGGGACCGGCCGGCCACAGTTCGACGGGGGTGCTGTCGCACACCTCGTGCACCTCGGGGCAGCGGGCCGCGAAAGGGCAGCCCGTGCCGAGGGCGGCCGGGTCGGGCGGGTCGCCCGGCAGACCGGCCGGCGCCCTGCGGGAGGCGGGGTCGCCGATGGTGGGAAAGGCGCGGGACAACGCCCGGGTGTAGGGGTGGCGCGGGTCGTCCAGGAGCTGCCGGGAGGGGCCGGACTCCACCAGCTCCCCGGCGTACATCACCGCCAGCCGGTCGCACATCTGGCCGAGGACGGACAGGTCGTGGCTGATCATGATGACGCCGATGCCCTCGTCGCGGACGAGGTCCGACAGCAGGTCCAGGATCTGGGCCTGCACCATGACGTCCAGCGCCGTGGTGGGCTCGTCCGCGATGACCAGGTTCGGGCGGCAGGCCAGCGCCATCGCGATCATGACGCGCTGGCGCTGCCCGCCGGAGAACTCGTGCGGATAGCTGCGCATCCGCCGCGCCGGTACGCCCACCGACTCCAGCAGCTCGCCCGCGCGGGCGCGGGCCTGCTTCTCGGTGATCCGGCCGCCCTCCTCGCCGGCCCTGCGGCCGTGCAGCAGGATCGGCTCGACGAGCTGGTCGCCGATGGTGTGCACCGGGTTGAGCGCGGTCATCGCGCCCTGGAAGACCACGGAGGCCTCCGCCCAGCGCACGGCGCGCATCCGGCTCCAGTTCGCGGTGAGCAGGTCCTCGCCCTGATACAGCACCTGGCCGGTGACCTTCGCGGCGGCCGGCAGCAGCCGAAGCAGGCTCATCGCCAGGGTGGACTTGCCCGAGCCGGACTCGCCGGCCAGGCCGAGCGTCTGCCCGGCGTCCAGGGTGAGGTCCACCCCGCGTACGGCGGGCACCGTGCGCCCGCCACTGCGATACGTGACCTTGAGGTCCTTGACCTCCAGCATCGCGTTCAACGTGTCTTCACCGACCTCGGGTTGAGAAGGGTCTCCACGGCGCGGCCGGTCAGGGTGAAGCCGAGGACGACGATCAGGATGGCGATGCCCGGCGGGTACAGGTACCACCAGGCGCCGGCGGTGACGGCGCCGCCGGACAGCGCGGAGTTGAGCATCGCGCCCCAGGAGATGCCGGTCGGGTCGCCCAGACCGAGGAAGGTCAGGGTCGCCTCGGACAGGATCGCCGAGGCCACGGTCAGCGTGGAGGAGACCAGGATCAGCGGGGTGACGTTCGACAGGACGTGCCGCAGCATCACCTGCGGTCCGCCCGCGCCCAGCGCCCTGGCCCGCTCGATGAACGGCTTGGCCTCCACCGCGAGGGTCTGCGCCCGCACCAGCCGGGCCGTGGACGACCAGCTCGTGACCGCGATGGCGATGGTGATGGAGGCGGTGCCCTGTCCGATCACCGCCGACAGCGAGATGGCCAGCGGCAGGCTGGGCAGCGCGATGAACCAGTCGGTGAGGTGCATCAGCGCCTTGCCGATCCAGCCGCCGTAGTGCCCGGCGACCAGGCCGACGGCGCTGCCGAGCACCACCGTCAGCACGGTCGCCATCACACCGATGGACAGCGAGGAGCGGGCTCCCCAGATGACCAGCAGCAGGATGGAGCGCCCCTCCTGGTCGGTGCCGAGCGGATAGCCGTCGGTGGGGGAGTGCAGGGAGGGGCCGTCCACCTTGATGACGTCGAGGTCGTCACCGGAGATGAACAGCGGCGCGCACAGGGCGAGCAGGCCGAACACGATCAGGATGCCGAGGCCCGCCACGCCGGATCGGATGCGCACGAAGGACCGTACGAAGGAGCCGAATCCCTGGGGGCGCGGCGTGGCGGCGAGGGCCGCGGCCGGCGGCGCGGGGTCGGCGTCCGGCGCCGAGGGCGAGAGGGTGCCGGCGGAGGGTTCGTGGTGGGTCACTGGGCACGCACCCGGGGGTCGAGGAAGCGGTAGATCACGTCGGCGAGGAGGTTCATGAGGATCACCGACGCGCTGAAGACGATGAACGTGCCCTGCAGCAGCGGCAGATCGGGCACCTTCAGGGCCTGGTAACTGAGCTGGCCCAGGCCCGGCCAGGAGTAGACGGTCTCCACGGTGATGGCGCCGCCGAGCACCGTGCCCAGGTGCATGAAGATCATCGTGACCGAGGGCAGCAGCGCGTTGGGCACCGCGTGCCGGCGCCGTACGTCGTCGTCGCGCAGCCCCTTGGCCCGCGCGGTGAGCAGGTACGGGCTGCCCAGCTCGTCGATGATCGACGAGCGCATGACGGCCACGTACTGGGCGAAGATCACCAGGACCATGGTCAGACAGGGCAGGACCAGATGCTCGGCCACGTCGAGGACGTGGTCCAGGCCGCCGGTGATCGCCGGGTCGCTCATCCCGCCCGCGGGCAGGAAGCCGGGGATCGGGCCGATGCCGACGCTGAAGGTGATCAGCAGGATCATGCCCAGCCAGAAGGTCGGCACCGACCACAGCGTCAGGGAGGCGCCGGTGGCGATGCGGTCCAGCCAGCTCCCGTGCCGCCAGCCCGACCTGACGCCGAGCCAGAGGCCGAGGACGACCGAGATGAGGGTGGCGGTGCCCATCAGCAGCAGGGTCGGCCACAGCCGGTCGCCGATGAGGGAGCTGACCGGCTGCTGGAACTCCCAGGAGTCTCCGAGCCGGCCGCTCAGGGTGTCGGTGACGAAGTGGAGGAAGCGTTCGGGCACCGACTGGTCCAGGCCGAGCTGATGGCGCAGCTGCGCCATCTGCGCGTCGCTGGTGGGCCGGCCGCGGGTGATGGACTGCACCGGGTCGGCCGGGATCAGGCTGAACAGGACGAACCCGATGACGAGGGTGGCCAGGAAGCTGACGGCCGCGGCCACCAGCTTCGTGGCCAGGTAGCGGGCGAATCCGGAGCCGGGCCGGCGCCCGCCGCGCGGGGCGGCGGGCTCGGCCGTGACGGCGCTCGCGGCGTCGATGGTGTCGGCCACGGTCTACTCGCGGTCGTCGGAGGAGGAGGAGCGGCGGCGTGCCAGGAACACTCCGCCGCCGGCCAGGACGACCACCGCGGCCGCCGAAGCGCCGATCAGCGTGCCGGAGTTGCCGTCCGAGGAGGAGGACGAGGCCTTGGCGGGGGTCGCGTTCAGGTACTGCTCGAAGGAGACCTGCGCGGGGTAGGCGCCGGCGGAGTTCGCCTTGCCGTCCACGATGCCGCTCACGCGGTCGGTGTGGTACGCGGCGAGACCACTGGCGTTGTAGATCATGATGTTCTCGTTGGCCTTGTAGAGGATGGCCTGCATCTGCCGCAGCAGATCCGCCCGCTCCGTGTCGTCGAAGGCGCTCTGCTGACGCAGGAACAGGTCGTCGTAGTCCTTGTCGCAGAAGAACGAGTCCGTGCTGCCGCCCTCGCCCTTGGCGTCGGGCAGCGCCGAGCAGGTCTGGATGCCCAGCAGGTACGTCGGGTCGGGACCGGTCGACCAGGAGTCCATCAGGATGTCCCAGTCGCCCTTGGCCAGGTCGGCGTTGAGCTTGGAGGAACTCATCGACTGGATGTCGACCTTGACGCCGATCTCCTTGAACCAGCCCGCGAGGTACGTGGACACCTTGGCGTCGCCGTCGTCGTCGGAGTGGATGCCCAGACGGAACTCCAGCTTGCGCTTCGACTTCGGGTCGACCCGGATGCCGTCCGAGCCCTTCTTGTAACCCGCCTCGTCCAGAACGGAGTTGGCCTTGGCCGGGTCGTAGCCGAACTTCTCGGAGTCGGAGGGCTGCCACGCGTACTGCGGCAGCGACTGCGGCAGATAGCTGCCGCCGACCTCCGCCAGGCCGTTGCGGACCTTCTTCACGATGGTCGCCCGGTCGATGGCGCGTGCCAGCGCCTCACGCACCTTGACGTCGCCGAGCGCCGGGTGACCGGTGCCGATCTTCTTGCCGTCGCGGGTACGGGCGCCGCCGTTGACCTCGATGCCGCTCCAGCGGTTGCCGACCTGCTCGTAGGCCTTGATGCCGGACTGGCCCTTGAGGGCCTGGTACTGGGTGGGGTTGAGGCCGCTGACGTAGTCCAGCTGCCCCGAGCGCAGGGCCGCCACCGCGGCGTCCGTGTTCTTGAACGACTGCTCGATCATGTGGTCGTACTTGGGCGCGCCGAGCAGGAAGTCCTTGTTGGCGTCGAACTTGGCGTACTGCTCGGGCTTGTAGTCCGTGAGCGTCCACGGGCCGTAACCGACGATCGGGAAGCTGTCGTTCTTGTAGTTCTTCAGGTCCTTCACGTGCGATTCCCAGATGTGCTTCGGCACGATCGGGATGCCCGACACCGGGATGCTGACCGACAGCATGGTGGCCTGCGGCTTCTTGGTCTTGACGATCAGGGTGGTGGCGTCCGGCGCGGTGACCGAGGCGAAGTTGCTCACCAGCGAGCCGTTGGCGGTGGCCGCCGTGGAGTTGCTCATGATCAGGTTGAACGTCCAGGCGGCGTCCTCGGCCGTGATCGGCTTGCCGTCGCTCCACTTCAGACCCTTGTGGATCTGAAGGTCCAGGTGAGCTTGTCGTCGGACGTCGTCCAGGAGTCCGCGAGGTACGGCTTGACGGTGCCGTCCTGCTCCACCTTGTCCAGCGCCGGGTAGATGCCGGCGAACACGTCCAGGCTTCCCGCGAAGTAGGCCAGGAACGGGTTCAGGGAGTCGATGCCGATGCCGGTGATGGGCATCCGCAGCGTGCTGCCGCCGCCGTCGGCCGAGGCGGCCGGCGCGAAGGCGAGGCCCGCGCCGGTGGCGAGCAGCAGTGACGTGGCCAGCGCGGCGGCCTTGCGGCCGATTCTGTGCGCGGGGGCGGGCGTGGTCATCGTGGACTTCTCCTGGAGGTGCCGGCGGCGCGGGGCCGCGAGGGGACGGGAGGTGGGACGAGGCCGCTGCGCCGCGGACCCGGGTCGGGCCGTACGGCGCTCACAGTGAATGCATGCTGCACTTATTGGTCCATGCATTGGTGTGTGCATTGGTTCATGCATTGGTGCATGCATATGTGCATGCGGTGGAGCTGTGGAGCTGTGGAGCTGTGGGGCTTTGGGGTGGGACGGTGGGGCTGTGGTGGCCGGGGGTGAGGCTGCCGGTCCGTGGTGCCGTGGCGGGCCTCCGCGGGAGTCAGCTGCGGTAGGGGACGGCCGTCACTCCGCCTTCCGGGAGCCGGAGCCGGTGCGCAGGAAGTCCTCAAGCACCCGGGCGCCGAACTCCAGACTGCTGACCAGGACCTGCTCGTCGACGCCGTGCACATAGCGCCACGCGTCGAAGCCGGGCGGGGTCAGACCGGGGCCGAACCCGTAGCACTGGATGCCCAGTCGGGCGAACGCCTTGGCGTCGGTGCCGCCCGACATGATGAACGGCAGCACCAGCGCCCCGGGATCGGCGCGACGCAGCGCCGCCGCCATCTCCGCGAACTCGGCCGACGTGTGGTCCGCGGAGACCGGCGCGGCGAAACTGTGGAAGGACCGGGAGACCTTCTCGCCGAGCAGGGCGTCCACGGTCGCGAAGAAGTCCTCCTCCGCACCCGGCAGGATCCGGCCGTCCACACCGGCCGTCGCCTCACTCGGAATGACGTTGTGCTTGTAACCCGCCTTCATCATGGTCGGGTTGAGCGTGTTGGCGACGGTGGCCTCGACCAGCTTGGCCGCCTCGCCCAGCTGCGCGAGGGACGCGGGGTCCGCCGGGTCGACCGTGACGCCCAGACGGGCGGAGAGCCCCTCCAGCAGCGCCGCCACCGGAGGCACGATCCGCACCGGCCAGCGGTGCGCGGCCAGCGCGGCGAGGGTGGCCGCCAGGGTGGCGACAGCGTTGTCCGTGTTCGGCCGGGAGCCGTGGCCCGCCGCGCCGCGTGCCGTCAGGTCCATCCAGGCGCTGCCGCGCTCGCCCACGGCGATCGGGTAGAGGCGGGAGGCGTCCGGCAGATGGACCGAGTAGCCGCCGGACTCGCCGATCGCGGTGGTGACGCCCTCGAAGAGGTCCGCGTGCCGGTCGACGAGGAAGCCCGCCCCCAGCTCGCCGGTGTCCTCCTCGTCCGCGACGAACGCCATCACGATGTCGCGCGCCGGCCTCACCCCGCGGCGCGCCCAGGACCGGGCGGCCGCGAGCATCATCGCGTCCATGTCCTTCATGTCCAGCGCCCCGCGACCGAGGATCACGCCGTCGCGTATCTCCCCGCAGAACGGGTCGAAGCTCCAGTCGGCGGGCTCGGCCGGAACCACGTCGAGGTGGCCGTGGACCAGTAGGGCCGGGGCCTCGCGGTCCTCGCCGGCGATGCGGACCACGGTGCTGGCCCGGCCCGGCGCCGATTCCAGCACGACGGGGTCGTAGCCGGACTCGGCGAGCAGCCCGGCTGTCCACTCGGCCGCCTCCCGCTCACCGCGGGAGTCGCCGCCGCCGTAGTTGCTGGTGTCGAAACGGATCAACCGGGCGCACAGCTCCGTGACTTCGGAGATCAGCGCGGAGTCCTCGGCGGGGGAGAGAGCGCCGCCGTCCTGGTAGAGGGAAGGGTCGTTCATGAAGGGATCCACTTGCTTTCCCGGCGGCAGGGCGCGAGGACGGGGCCTCTGCCGTCGATGGCTCAGCGAGACGGACTCGCGGAAACGGGGAACAGGCGGGACGGGGGAGCGAGGGGGTGCCTCACCGCGCGGGCGGGGGCTCGTCCTCGGGTGCGGCGGGTAAACCGGGCTGGTCCGTGGCGAAGGTGCCGGGAATCCTGTTGCCGGCAAGCCCGGCTGCGGGCCCCTGAAGATCCGGCGCGCCCTCCGCATCGCCCGCGTCCGTGACGGACGGCGTCCGGCCCAGGCCGTAGCTGCCCAGGGAACGGAAGAGCTCCGCCCGGCGCCGGCTGCGCCGGGCCGCCCCCTTGGCGCCCGCCGCGGCCAGCGCCGCCAGCACATGGGCCGCCGCCGCCACCGCCGTCGGCGAGTGGTGCGGCGACTCGCTGCGGGTGTCCACCGCCAGGACGTGCGAGGCGAAGGAACACACCGGACTGGTGTAACTGTCGGTCAACGCGATCACCGAGGCGCCCAGCGTGTGGAACTCCCGGGCCACGTCCACCGTCAGCCCGCTGTAGTTGCGGAAGCTGAACACGACCAGGACGTCGTCCGGGTGCGCGTCGCTGATCGCGTTGACCGCCGCGCCCGTCGCCGGCGGCACCAGGAACACGTCCCGCATGCTGCTGGTGAGGTCGCTGGTGAGCAGCGACGCGTACCCGGCGGACTTCAGGTCGCCCAGCACCCACCGCCGCCGCGCCCGCAACAGGGCCGCGGCCGCCAGCTCCAGGGCGCCGTTGGCCTGCAGATCGGCCAGCGTGCGACGGAGGTTGCCCTCCTCCGCGGTGATCATCCGGCGCAGCGCCGACCGCTCGCGCGGTTCGGACTCCGGATCGCGGCTGGTGAACCGGAGATCCGGCTCGGCCAGACGCAGGCCGCTCTCCCGGGCCGCCAGCAGGCGCAGGTCGTCGGTGGAGGCGACCCCGGCCGCCGCCAGCAGACCGTCGAGGTCCGCCGCGCTCGCGTCGGCCGCCCGGAGCAGCTGACCGGGGCGCCGCTCCAGCGAGGCCGGGTAGTCCTCGGCCAGCACCGCGAACAGGCGCTGCGCGGCGGGGCCGCACAGCTCGGCCGCGGCACGCAGCAGTTCGAGGGTCGGCGTAGGCGCCAGAGGACCGGTCACTGCTCACCCCTCCCACTCAGGGCAGCCCACACCCGGGAATCCGGATGCTGAACTGCATCTCTGCTGACAGTTAAACGGTGGTGTCAGATTGCTTGATCTAAGCGATGCGTGAGTCTTACTGTCGCCGCATGACCTCGTCAAGAGCCCTCGGCGCGGAAAACTCTTCGGCCGATCCCCCCGTCTCGCGGCAGAACTCGCGCCGCGCCACGGACAGTTCCGTACAACCCGGCGACGAATCGGGCAACAGGGCCGGAAAGGCCGCCCTCACGGACACGGACCGGAGTGCGCCGCCCGAAAGCGCGGACAAGCACGGGGGCGCGCCGCGCGAAAATGCCGACAAGGATCGGGGCGCGCCGCCCGGAGGCGCCGACGCGGACCAGGGTGCGCCGCCCGACCGGGCGGACACCGGAGACGTGCTCGCCGCCTCCGTCGCCCGTGTCCGCCGGGCCGCCGGGCTCACGTTGAGCGCGGTGGCGACCCGGGCCGGCGTCTCACCGGCCTACGTCTCGCAGATGGAGTCCGGCGCCGCCAACCCCACGGTCCGCACCCTCGCCCAGATCGCAGACGCCCTCGGCGCCACCCCCGCCGAACTTCTCGGCGGCACGGCGCCGGTCACCGCCCCGGCCGCGGCCGCCCCGGCCTTCCCGCCCCGCTTCGCCCCGGCGCCGCTGCTCGCCCAGGCCGACGGGCATCGCGGCATCTGGGACCTCACGGCCCCCGGCGCCGGCCGGCTCGGAGCCAGGCTGCTGCACGCCGACCTCGGCGACCACGACCACCCGACAGCCCACCCGGGCGAGGAGTTCGCGCTCGTCCTCGCCGGCTCCTGCCGTGTGTCGGTGGGCGGCGTCGTACGACTGCTGCGCCATGCCGACAGCTGCCACTTCGCCGCCACCGACGAACACCACTTCACAGACGCCAGCGACGACCTGCTGATGCTGGTCGTCCTCACCGAGGAGTAGCCCCGTGTCCACCGCTCCCTCCCCGCCCGCACTCCACGCGGGGACCCCGCTGCCCGACGGACTGGCCGCGGCCGCCTCACCGGAGACGGCCCCCGAGGTGTGGCCGCTCACCGCCCGCACCGTCGAGGGCCGGCTGCACGTGGGCGGCGTCGCCCTGGACGACCTGGCCGACGCCTGCGGCACCGCGTTGTACGTGGTGGACGAGGCCGACTTCCGCCACCGGGCCCGGCTGTGGCGCGCGTCCGGGGCGGACCGCGTGCACTACGCCTCCAAGGCGTTCCTGTGCGCGGAGATGGTCCGCTGGGTCGACTCCGAGGGACTGCACCTGGACGTGTGCAGCGGCGGCGAACTCCAGCTCGCCGCCGACACCGGCTTCGACCCCGCCCGGATCGTCTTCCACGGCAACAACAAGACCGTCGCCGAACTGGAGGCCGCCGTCGCCCACGGCGTCGGCGTCGTGGTCGTCGACTGCCTGGAGGAGATCGACCGGCTCGCGGCCGCCGCCGCGACGGCCGGCCGCGTCCAGGACGTCTACGTCCGGATCGCCCCCGGCGTCGCCGCCGAGACCCACGACTACATGGCCACCGGCGGCGACGACGTCAAGTTCGGCTTCCCGGTGCGCGACGGCCACGCCGAGCGGGCCGTGCTCGCCGTCGCGGCACGCCCCTCGCTGCGGCTCGCGGGGGTGCACTCCCACATCGGCTCACAGATCACCGCGACCGAGGGGCTGACCCTCGCCGCCGAGCGGGTCGGTGCCTTCGTCGCCCTGCTCGCCGAGCGGCACGGGATCACGGTGGACGAGATCGACCTCGGCGGCGGCGCCGGCATCCCGTACCTGCCGGGCCAACCCCGCCTGGACCCGGCCGCGTTCACCGCCGCCCTGCGCACCGGCCTGGAACGGGTGCTGCCCGGCGCACCGGTACGGCTCGCCGTCGAGCCCGGCCGGTCGATGATCGGCACCGCGGGAGTGACGCTCTACCGCGTCGGCGCCGTCAAGGACGGGCTGCGCCGCCGGTTCGTCTCCGTCGACGGCGGCATGAGCGACGCCCTGCGCCCCTCCCTCTACCTCGCCCGCTACACCGCCTGGACCGCCAACCGCCCGGCCGCGGGCGAACCGGTGCACGCCGTGGTCGTCGGCCGCCACTGCGAGAGCGGGGACGTGGTCGTGCCCGACATCGCCCTGCCGCGGGACATCGCCGCGGGCGACCTCCTCGCGGTCCCCGCCACCGGCGCCTACCACCACGCCATGGCCAGCAACTACAACGCCCAGCCCCGGCCCGCCGTCGTCGCCGTGCGCGAGGGCCGCGCCCGCCTCATGGTGCGCCGGGAGACCCCGCAGGACCTGCGCCGCCGCGACGCCCACGGAGAGCCGGTGCGGCTGACCGCCGGCTGACCCCGGCGGCGTCCTCGCGCGCCCGGTCCCGACCGGCGTCGAGCCGGATCCGGGTCATCTGCCGCTCGCGCAGCGTGCGTACGGGCTTCCTGTGGGCGCCCGGCGACCGGCACACCGTCGCCGGCCGGGGCCGCCCCCGCATCCGAATCCCGCGACCACGCCCCGGACCCGGGGCACCGCACCAGGGACCCTGGGGCGCCGGATCCGGGCCTGCGGATCCTGGGTCGCCGGGCCCCGGGGCCCCGGACCTCGGGCCCGGGATCTCGCACCTCGGACCTCGGGTGCCTCAGATCCAGGGTTCTCGGCACCCAGGGGCTTTGGGGCCTTGGACTCGCAGGTCCTTGGACCCTCGCGTTTCGGCTCCTCGCGCCCCGGCCCGAGATCCGGTGCCCCGGATCCCGGGTTCCCGGACCCTCGTGCCCCGAGTTCCCGCCCCTCGGCCCCGGACCCCGCCCCCTGACCGCCCCCTCGGATCGCCCCGCCCCCCAACCCTCCCTCCCCTCACCGGAGTCGTCCCATGTCCACCGCGTCCCACCTGCCCTACGGCACCTGGCCGTCCCCGATCACCGCCGAAGCGGTCGCCGCCGCCTCCGGATCCACCTCCTGGCCCTCCGGTGCCGGTGAGGAGAACTGGTGGTGCGCCTCCGACCCGGCCACCGCGACCGTACGGCTGCTGCGCAACGCCCCCGGTCACGAGGAGCCCGTCCCGGTGCTCGCCCCCGGCGTCTCCGTACGCAACCGCTCCCTCGGCTACGGCGGCAAGCCCTACTGGGTGCGCGCCGCGGACCCGGCCGCGGGCAGCCACCTCCTGGTGTTCACCGACCACAGCGACCAGCGGCTGTACCGCGCCGAGGTGCCCCGTCTCGGGGCGGCGGGCGACGACACGGTCCCGGTGCCCGTGCCGCTCACCCCGGCCGACCCGCCCGGCCGGGAGACCTGCTGGGCCGACCCGGTGACCGGCCCGGACGGGACCGAGGTGTGGTGCGTGCGGGAGACCACCCGCGCCGCCACCGGACCGCACGACGCCGACCCGGCCGGCCGCACCGTGCGCGAGATCGTCGCCGTACCGCTGTCCGGTGCCGCCGCCGACGACCCCGGCGCGCTGCGCGTCGTGGCCCGCTCGCACCACTTCCTCTGCGGGCACCGGCTCTCCCCGGACGGCGCGCGGCTCGCCTGGATCGGCTGGGACCACCCCCATATGCCGTGGGACAGCTCGGAGTTGATGGTCGCCGAGCTGCGCGACGGTGTGGCAGGCGAGCCCGTCCGGCTGCTCGGCGGCAGCCACGACGGCACCGAGGTCTCCGTCTCCCAGGCCGCATGGGCGGGCCCCGACACCCTCTACGCCATGGCGGACCCGGACGGCTGGTGGAACCTGCACCGCGTCGACCTGTCCACCGGCGGGCCGGCGGCCGCCGCGATCACCAACGTCCTTCCCCTCCCGGAGGATTGCGCCGGTGCCGTCTGGCGCGTCGGCGCGAGCTGGTTCGCCGTGACGCCGTACGGCGTGGTGCTGCCGCACGGCAACGGCGCCCAGAGGCTGTCCCGTTGGTCGCCCGAGAGCGGGGAACTGACCGAACTCGCCGACGGCTGGAGCAGTTTCCAGGGCGACCTCTGGTCGGACGGCGAACGGATCCTGGTCCGCGCCGCCGACCCGGCCCTCGGCTCCGCCTTGTTGTCGGTGCCCCTGGCTCCCGGTTCCGGCCCGGCCCGACGGACCAGGCCCAAGTCCGAGGACCCGCTGGCCCCTTGGCAGCCCCTGCCCGAACGCCGCACCGTCCTCGACGCGCAGGGCCGGCCCGTCCACTACGTGCTGCACCGGCCCACCCACCCCACCGCCACCGCACCCGAGGGCGAACTGCCGCCCCTGCTGGTGCAGGTCCACGGCGGCCCGACGAGTTCCACCGGGGTCACCGCCGACCTGGAGTACTCCTTCTTCACCAGCCGCGGCTTCACCGTCGCGGACGTCGACTACGGCGGCTCCACCGGCTACGGCAGGGCCTACCGCGACCGGCTGCGCGGCCAGTGGGGAATTGTGGACGTCGACGACTGCGTCACCGTCGCCCGCGCCCTGGCCGCCGAGGGGCTGGCGGACCCTTCCCGTACAGCCGTGCGTGGCGGCTCGGCCGGCGGCTGGACCACCCTGGCCTGTCTGGTCCATACCGACGTCTTCTGCGCGGGAACGGTCCTCTACCCGATCAGCGACCCGGCACGATGGCGGGCCGAACAGACCCACGACTTCGAGTCCCGCTACGTGGACACCCTCGTCGGCGTCCTCCCGCAGGACCAGGCCCGTTTCGACAAGATCTCGCCCGCCGCGAACGCCGACCGCATCACCGCACCGCTGGTGATGCTCCAGGGCGCGGACGATTTCATCTGCCGCCCCGACCAGGCCACGTGCGTCGTGGAGAACCTGGAGAAGCGCGGTGTGTGGCACCGCTTCCTGCTCTTCGAGGGCGAGGGCCACGGCTTCCGCCGCGCCGACAGCGTCCGCCGCTCCCTACGGGCCGAAGTAGCCCTCTACCGCGAGACCCTCGGCTCCCACATCGCCCCCGACGTCCCCTTGGACGCCAACGCCTTGTGATCCTGAAGGGCAGGGTCGCACGGCTCCCGTGTGACCCTGCCCGCGGCGATACTGCGAACTCCTGGCCCGGCCGAAGGCGTTCGGGTCCTGTTTCGCGAGGGGCAGGCGTGAGCCCGTTGCGGCGGGGCGATGTGCCGACCTGGAAGTGCGTCAGTGTTCGCCGGCGCGGTTGCCGGGTTCGTCAGGCTCTTCCGCCGTGTCGGGAAGGGCCTGTTCGGTCCAGATGGCCTTGCCCTCCGGGGTGTAGCGGCTGCCCCAGCGCTCGCAGAGGGCGTTGACGAGCTGGAGTCCCCGGCCCCCTTCGTCGGTGTCCGTGGCCCGGCGGATGCGGGGCATCGTCAGACTTGCGTCGGACACCTCGCAGACCAGTGTCCCGCTGCACAGCAGGCGAAGGCCGATGGGGCCGCTGGCGTGCCGGATGACGTTCCCGACGAGCTCGCTGGCCAGCAGTTCCGTCGTCATGACCAGGTCGTCCAGGTCCCACAGGGCCAGCTGCTCCCGTACATGGCGACGGGCCTCACCCGCGGCCTCCGGGCCCTCCGGCAGCGCCCAGGAGGCCACCTGCCGGTCGGCCACGTGGTGCAGGCGCGCGATCAGCAGGGCGGCGTCGTCGGCGGAGGGCCCGCCCGGGAGCAGTTCCTCGGCCACGGCGTCGCACAGGTCCTCCAGATCGGGAGCACCGGCCTCACCGGCGAACAGACCGGCGAGCTGGGCCATTCCCTGGTCGATCTCCCGCCGCGGCGACTCCACGAGCCCGTCGGTGTAGAGGACCAGCAGGCTCTCGGGCGGCAGCTCCAGCTCCGTCGTCTCGAACGGAGGGAACGCGGTGCCCAGGGGAGGGTTGACGGCGATCTCGGGGAAGAAGGTGCTGCCGTCGGGCCGGACGACGAGCGGCGGCGGATGGCCCGCCCGCACCACGGTGCACGAACCGTCCGTGGAGTCGTACAGCGCGAACAGACAGGTCGCGTACGCGTGGTCGCCGAGGCCGCCCACGATGTCGTTGAGGTGGCCCATGATCTCGTCGGGCGGCAGTTCCAGGGCGGCCAGCGTGTGTAGTGCGGTGCGCAGCCGCCCCATGGTCGCCGCCTCGGACAGACCGTGACCCATCACGTCCCCGACGACCAGGGCCACCTGGCCCGCCGACAGCGGGATCAGGTCGTACCAGTCCCCGCCCACGTCCAGGCTCTGTCCGGCCGGCAGATAGCGCGCGGCGGCGGTCGCCTCGGGCACGGTGGGCAGGCCCGGGGGCAGCAGGGCCTGCTGGAGTTCCTCGGAACGGGTGAGCTCGGCCTCGTAGAGCCGTGCCCGCTCCAGCGCGTGCGCCACGAGAGCGCTGATGGTGATGAGGAGCGTGCGCTCCTCGGACGTGAGGTGCCGTTCGGTGTCGAAGGCGATGACGCACACGCCGAAGGTGTGGCCGGACGCCGTCAGAGGGAGGAAGGCCCACGCCTCCTTGCCGGTCGGGGGCAGCCGGTCGGCGTCGGGGAAGGCCGTGACCCATTCCTCGCGCGAGGAGTAGAAGCGGGGTTCGCCGGTCAGGATCGCCTCCCCGGCGGGACCGGCGTCCTCCAGATCCCTGCCGTCCTCGCCGTGCATCTGCCGCAGGAAGGCGTCCGTGTAACCGACGGACCCGATCTGGACCAGTTTCCGGCCCTCCAGGACGAGGACGAGCATGCCCTGGGCGCCGAACGGCGGCAGGACACGCTGGGCGACGGCGCTCACCACGTCCGCGGACGTGGTCGCCGCCGCGAGCTGCGAGGTCAGCTCCGCCGTCCGGCTCGCGCGCTCGGCGGCGGCACGGACGGCCGCCGCCTGTTCGGCCTCACGGCGACGGCGGTCGGTGACATCCGTGAAGTACACCGTCAGACCGCCGGGGACGGGGACGGTCCGCAGGTCGTAACGGCGCCCGGTGTCGGCCAGCGTGATGTCGAAGGCACCGGCCCTGGCCTGCGCGGCACCGCGCCGGCACCGCTCCTCCAGATCCGGCAGATCGCGCAGGGCGGGCAGGTCCCACAGGTCGCGTCCGAGCAACTGCTCGCCGGCCGGACCGAGAATGCGCTCCGCCTCCAGATTGGCGAAGGTGATCCGCCAGTCGTCGTCCACGGACAGGAACGCGTCGCTCATGTGCCGCAGGGCGCGGCTGAGCGCGTCGCGGGTGGAGCGCGCCGCGTCGCTCGCCCAGCCCTTGCCGACGATGCGCGCGACCCGGCCGTCGTCGTCGAGCACGACATGACCGGACGCGCGTGTCCAGGTGTAGCCCCCGTCCCCGCGCCGGACCCGGTACTCGGCCTCGAACGGCGCCTGCGTGCGGATGGTGCGTTCGGCGGCGGCCAGGGTGCTCGCGAGGTCGTCGGGGTGGACCACCTTCATCCAGGTCTCGACGCCGGGCACGAACTGTCCCGGCTCGGTCTGGTAGACCTTCATGGCGATCCGGTCCCACTTCAGCTCGCCGGTCCGGACGTCCCACTCCCACGAGCCGACCGGAGTGGCGTCCAGGTCGGTGCTCATCCGCTCCGGCGCCGGCATCTTCTGCAGCCGGTTCATGGTCCAGTCGGCCACCGCGCCTAGGAACGTCCACTGCTCGGGCGTGGGCTCCTCGTTGTCGCCGGTGAGACAGGTGATCGCGCCGACGGCACGCCCCTCGTCGACCAGGGGTACGGAGAACCAGCCGGACCGTGACAGCAGGGGCGCGGTGGGTTCGTCCAGGTCCGCGGGGAGCGCGGCCACCCACGCGTGCTCACCGGAGCGTACGGCCCGGGCGGTCGCGGTGGGTCCGTCCTGGTCGACGATCTCCCAGGCGCGGGTGACCGACGACGGCAGTCCGGTGGAGGAAACCAGACGCAGGGCCGACATCGGGCCCCGCAGGTAGACGGCCCCGCCGACGCAGCCCAGCTCCGCGATGGAGTGCTGAAGGGCGAGCCGGAAGACCTCGCTTTCCGTGATGCCGTCGTCAGCGGTCTCGAGTAGGTCCAGCCGCCTGATCACAGACCCAATATAGGGGCGAAAGCTATAAAAGACATTAAAGGGATGATGTGCCGACGGAGGGCCGGGAGCCGGAGCCCGGAGTGCCGGGAGCCGGCGACCGGAGTGCCTGGAGCAAGGGAGGCCGACGGCCGAGGACCGGGTGTCTCCCGGTTGCGGGGCGCGGTGCCCGACACCACGCTGGCCAGGACGCCCGCGTGATCGACGGCCCGGGGTCGCCCGCTTCCCGAGGTCGCGCGGCGGTCCGCGGCCGGTCGCGCGGAGCGCGCGCGACGACGGGAGGACGGTGGCACACAGGTGAACGCCGGATCACGTCGTCCCCACGGGCGGCCGGGTGAGCCCGGCACGGGTGGCGGCGGACGGCGGACGCGCCAGGTCGTCGGCAACCGTTCCTCCCGTGGCGTCAGGACGGTCACGCGGGCACGTACGGCCGTCGCGGACGGGCGGCGGGGAACCTGGGACGGCCCGGGCACCCCGGTGCATCACGTGCTCCGGGTGGCCGCGGCCTACGCGTGGCGGCTGATCGTGGTCGGCGTGGTCGGCTACACGGTCTTCGCCCTGCTGGGCAAGCTGCAGCTGGTCGCCGTGGCCCTGTTCCTCGCGCTCGTCGTGACGGCCGTCCTGCGTCCCCTCGCCGATCTGCTGGCGCGGCGCCTGCCGAGGACCTTGGCGGTGATCGTCAGCATCCTCGGAAGCCTCGTGCTGGTGCTCGGCGTGATGGCGCTGGTCGGCGGGGTCGTGGCGAGCGAGTCCGGCGACCTGGGCCACGAGTTCGCCGGGGGACTGGGCCGGATCGAACGATGGCTGGAGGGCTCACCCTTCCATCTGAGTCACGCGGTGCTGTCGAACCTCCAGGGCAAGGTGGCCACGTTCGTCTCCGAGCACCGGTCCGTGGTGATCAGCAGCGCCCTCAGCGGCGCCGGCCGCGCGGTGGAGTTCGTCACCGGCCTGGTGCTGGGGCTGTTCTGCTCGCTCTTCTTCATCCGTTCCGGTGACAAATACTGGTGCTGGTTCAAGGAGTTGATGCCGGAGGGCGTGCGGGACCCGTGGGACCGCGGCGGCCGGGCGGCCTGGCGGACGTTCGCCGGCTACACCCGCGGCATCATCATCGTGGCGGCTACCAACGCCATCCTCGTCGGCATCGCCCTCACCCTCCTGGGCGTACCGCTGGCGCTGCCGCTCACCCTGCTCGAGTTCTTCGCCGCGTTCATCCCCCTGGTGGGGTCGCCCGTCGCGCTCGGCGTGGCCACGGTCGTCGCGCTGGCCACCAAGGGGCCGGTCGTCGCGATCATCGTGCTCGGCCTGATCGTCGTCATCGGGCAGATCGAGGGTCACGTGCTGCACCCGCTGGTCATGAGCTGGGCCGTCCGGCTGCATCCCGTGGTGGTGGCCGTGTCCGTCATCGCGGGGAGCATCCTGGCCGGTGTCACCGGCGCCGTCGTGGCGGTGCCGATGGTGTCGGTCGCCTGGTCCGTGATCACGGAACTGCGGTCACGCCCCGAACCGGAACCGCCGGGGCGCCCACCGCGGTGACGTCGTGCCCCTGGATTCCCCAGGGCAGGAAGCTCCCGTCCCTCGCGGGGCAGGAAGCTCCCTTCCCCCTCGAGGTCGGGAGGCTCCCTGGATCCCCGGGTCAGGAGGCCTCGACGGCCGCCTTGATCCGCTTGCCGAAGGCGTCCGCGTCCTTACGGGCCGCACTCAGCGCGAGGCCCACCAGGAGCTTGCCGATGCCATGCCCCTCCAGGACGTTGAAGATCCGTACACGGGTGGTCCCGGCGCCGGTTGACTCGAAGTCGTAGCCGCCCTCGACCGCCATGACGCTGTTCTTCGAGATCTCCGCCCAGCGGATCCTGCGGGACGGCTCGAACTCGGTGATCCGGAACTGCCGGCCCGTCTTCATGCCGGCGTCCTTGACCGTGCTGGTGAAGACGGTGCCCACGGCCGTCGGGCCGTCCGGAGTCTTCGTGATGGCCTGCACCCTCGGGCTGAATTGCGGGTCGTTCGTACCGGCGGCGAGGTAGGCGAAGACCTCCTCGACGGGGCGGTTGATCTCGGTTGTCGCCTCGAACTGACCGGACACGGTTCCTCCTGTGCTGCGATCACGGACCGCCCGCTGAGGGCGCGCGGGAGTCTTCGCCGCGCCCGGTCAGCCTAGGGGCCGGAAGCCCGGCAGGCGCGGCGCACGAGCTTGTTCAGTGGTCGAAAACGTCGGTCAGGCGCACGGTGTAGCCGTCCTCCTCCATCAGGACGACGGTGACGCCGAACGGATTGGGATGGTCCAGCTCCATCGGGGTGAACGCGTACTCCACGGCGGCCCTGACCGGCGGCGGCAGCTCACCGTCCGGTCGCGGCGCGGGGGCCTGCTCCCAGTCGAGGGCGGGCGCGGGGTCCTCCGTGTCCGCGGAGCCGGCGGACGGGGACTCCTCGTACGGGAACTGGTGCAGCACATGCCCGTCCGGGGTGGCGCGGACCATGTTCAGACAGGGGGCGGGGTCGGCGACGGGCAGCTCGCAGGCCGTGGCGACCTCCCGGGTCTCCCAGGCCAGGACGACCTCGTCCGCGCCGGCCGCCGCGGCGATGTTCGACAGTGCCGCGATGCCGGTGAGCGCGTCGGCCCCGGGCTCGGTCGGGCGCACCCAGACGAGCCCGACCAGTTCGCCCCGCACGAGCGGCATGATGACCGGCCGGGGCACCGCACCCTCGCGCACTCCCTTGACGTAGGCGCTCTTCATCGAGCCGACCAGCGTGTCCCACGTTCGCGTGTCCACGGAAGCCCCTTTACCGCTGTTGTCTTCGATCACCGCCGACCCTGTCACGGCGTCCGTCCCCGTGTCAGGCGGACGTCCAACGGGCCACCCCTGGGCCGACCTCGGGGACACGGCCTAGGCTCGATGAAATGGCGCGCGTGGAAATCCTTCAGCTGCTGGTCTCGGCCGTACACCGGTTCGAGGGCCGTCCGGGCGACGGAGTGCCCCCGCTGCCCGAGGCGGACCTGGTGACGACCGTCCAGGTGCGTGCCGGACTCGGGATCGTCGGCGACCGCTACTTCAACCGTCCGGCCCATCGCAACGCGTCGATCACCCTCATGGCGGCCGAGCGCTTTCCGCCGAGCGCGGAGCCGGGGCGGGCCATGGAGGCGGACCTCCGGCTGACCCGGCGCAACGTCCTGCTCCGAGGAGTGGACATCGACTCCTGCGTCGGCGCGACGATCTCCCTGGACTGCGGCACCGGGCCCGTGGTCCTCGCCGTACGCAGCGCGGCCAGGCCCTGCGCCTGGATGGACGCCACCCTCGGTCCCGGCGCGCGGCGGGCGCTGCGCGACGGCGGGGGAATCCGCTGCCGCCCGCTGACCGACGGCACGCTCACGGTCGGCCCCGCCGAGTTCACGGTGCTGGAGCCGGCACCCGCGAAGGACTGACCCCCCGGCGTCCGGGCGCCCGGTGACGGTCTCGAAGACTTGCCCGACCTGCACTTTCAACCTGTCGGTTGACTAAGCCGTCGACCGGTCGTACGGTTATTCAACCGACTGGTTGATTACGTGAGGTGAGAGGTGCCGGACGACCGGCTGTCCCGGGTGTTCTCGGCCCTGGCCGACCCGACGCGGCGCGACATCGTGGCCAGGCTGGCCACGGGGGACGCCACGGTCAACGAACTGGCCGAGCCGTACGACGTGACGGTGCAGGCCGTGTCCAAGCACATCAGAGTGCTGGAGGACGCCGGCCTGGTGAGCCGCAGCAGGGACGCCCAGCGCCGGCCCTGCCACCTCGAAGGCGAGGTCTTCGACCTGATGACGCAGTGGATCGAACGCTACAGACGCGAGGCGGAGGACCGTTTCCGCCGGCTCGACACCGTCCTCGAACAGATGGCGGACCAGCCGGGGGACGGCACCCCGGGGAAGAAGGCGGCATCGTGAGCACCGCACAGCGCGGCGACCGGCGCGAGACCCGGATCGAGGCCGACCCGGCGCTGCCCACCATCCTCATCACCCGGGAGTTCGACGCTCCTCCGGAGCGCGTGTTCAGGGCGCACACCGACCCCGATCTCGTCGTGCGGTGGCTCGGCCCGCGCCGGATGACCATGCGGATCGACGTGTACGAGGCGCGCACCGGTGGCTCGTACCGCTATGTGCACCGCGAGGCCGACGGCACGGAGTACGGCTTCCGCGGGGTGTTCCACGAGGTGCGCCACGACGAGCGCATCGTGCAGACCTTCGCCTACGACGGCTTCCCGGACGGCGTCAGCCTGGAGACCACCCTCTTCGAGGACCTCGGCGGCCGGACCCGGGTCACCACCACCTCGCTCATGGCGTCCGTCGACGCCCGCGACGCGATGATCAGAAGCGGCATGCGGCGCGGTGTGACCGAGGGCCATGAGCGCCTCGACGAACTGCTCGGCGGCAGCCGCAGCGGAAACACCCGATCAGGAACCGACACGGAAGGCTTGAGACCATGACGAGCGCAGCCGACGAGCACCGCACCATCGCCGGGGTCTTCACGGAACGCGTGCGCGGAGTGCGCCCCGAGGCGTGGGACAACCCCGCGCCGGTCGAGGGGTGGGCCGCCCGTGACGTGGTGCGCCACCTGGTCGAGTGGTTCCCCGACTTCCTGAAGGCGGGCGCCGGGGTCGAACTGCCCAAGGGGCCGTCGGTGGACGAGGACCCGGTGAAGGCCTGGACGGTGCACAGCGACGGGGTGCAGGCGCTGCTCGACGACCCGGCCACGGCGGACAGGGTCCTGTCGAACCCGCACATCGGGGAGGTCCCGCTGGACCAGGCGGTCGACCGCTTCTACACGGCCGACGTCTTCATGCACACCTGGGACCTGGCACGGGCCAGCGGCCAGGACGAGCGCCTCGACCCCGCCATGTGCGCCCGGTTGCTCGACGGCATGCTGCCGCTCGACGACGTGCTGCGCCAGAGCGGGCAGTACGGTCCGCGCGTGGAGGTCCCCGAGACCGCCGACGTGCAGACCCGTCTGATCGCCTTCATCGGACGCACCCCCTGAGGAACCCTCCTCCCGGCCGTCCGGCCGCCGTCAACCTGCCTCGGGGGCCGAGGTGTCGCCGCCGGTGACCGGCTGTCCTTCGTCGCCTCGGGCCGCGGCCCGAGGCCCGTCCGGACCGCTTCCGCCGATCGCCGTCAGCTCCGCCGCGAGGGTCCGCAGCCAGGTGTCGACGTCGACCAGCTCAGGCAGGACGGGGGCCGGCGCGGCGGCGGCGAGCTCGTGCGGAAGGGGAGTCGGCTCCGCCCGTACGCCGTCGGGCGGGAAGGCCGCCGCGTCGTCCATCGCCGCGGCCAGCCGCCCCGCCGACTCGTTCGCCCACCGCACCGCCTCGGGCGGGGCCGCACCGTACGCCAGCCGGGGGAGCCAATGGGATCCGACCACCGCGTGGGAGACGCAGTTGAGCGCCAGGTGCCAGTCCGGTCCGCTGTCGGCGGCGTCCCTGCCGCCCTCCGTCCGGTACTGCGCGTAGGCGCCCTCGGCGATACGGAGCCGGTGCCGGGTCACCCGTAGAGCCTCCTCCGCGCCGCCGTGCCGCGGACGCGGACCGTCGGTCGCTCCGGTCGCTCCGGACGGGTCGGGCAGGGGCTCCCCGGGCGCCCGGACCACGGCGGACACGGTCGCCCGCACCAAGGGCCCCGTGGAACGCAGCGCGTCCGCCACACCGCGCCGCACCTCGGCGTGGGCTCCGGCGGGCCAGGCGAGCACGCCGCACACCAGCCCGATCGTGCAGCCCGCCAGGACGTCCAGCAGCCGCGCCTCCGCCAGCCGCCAGTCGGCCGGAGCGAGCTGGCTGAACGCGGCGGCGACGACCAGGGTGAACAGGCCCTGCGCCCAGGCGGGCCCCGCGATGGGTCCCACCGAGAACGCCACGAACATGGCCGGCACCAGCACGGCCGCGTATACCTCGACATGGCCGCCGGCCTCGAAGATCAGCACCCCGGCGGCCAGCGCGCCCACCAGCGTGCCGACCGCCGCCGAGCGCACCGTGGACCAGGTCGCTCCCGCGGTCGTGCGCCCCAGCGTCAGCACGGCCAGCAGCACCCAGAAACCGTGGGAGAGGTCCAGCGCCCCGGCCACGAGCCGGGCCGCGCCGAGACCCAGGGCCGTGCGCACGGCGTTCTGGAACAGGACCGAGCGCAGCGTGAGGTTGCCGGTCAGACGCAGCACCCGGAGCCGCAGCGCGGAAGGCCCCGCGTACCAGAACTGCTCGGGCGGCAGTCCCGCAGAGTCGCGGCGCCCGCCGATCGCCACGGCCACCGCCGCCTGGGCCGTCAGGGCCGAGGACGCCGCGACCAGCAGGCCGGAGCGGAATTCCAGCAGCCGCCGCGAGGCCCTGGTGTCGGTGCCGAGCCCGGTATTCGACGGGCGTGCGCGGACGGCGACGAACTCGGCGATCATCTCCTCCAGGGACTCGGGTGCCGGGACGGCGCGTGCGCCCCGCAGGGCGCCCGCGGTCCCGGTGCAGCCGTCGGCGACGCAGCGCAGCAACTCCTCGGAGGGCGGATCGGCGGCCGTCGCGGAGTCCGGCCGCTCGGCCATCCGGGCGAGCTGGTCCAGTACCCGCCGTGTCGCGGATCCCGCCTGCGCCAGTGCGCGATCGGTGCGGCCGGCCCCCGTGGGGCGGGAGGCCGGTGGCGCCTGTGACAGCCGCAGCCTCAGCCCCGCCTCGCGCAGGTGCCGCGCCCGCTCGGGAGCGTGCCGGTGCCCCTGGGCGAACGCGAGCGCCGCCGCGGCCGCGAGATCCAGGGCGGCGGCGATGCGGGAGCGGTACGGCTGGACGGGTGGGGCCGGCAGGAGCAGCAGCTCGCACAGGACCAGCAGGACGACACCGGCCAGCAGGCCGCCGAGACGCTGCGGCAGGGTGTCCGGTTCGTACGGCGGGAAGCACGCCAGCACGTAGAAGAGGAGCAGCCCCGGGACCGCGCCCGCCGCGGCCGGTCCGTACGCGGAGGCGAAGGAGATGGCGAAGCCGATCACCAGCATCCCCGCGACGGCGGAGGCGGTCGTCACGGCGAGCGCGGTGCCGAGGGCCGTCAGCGCCACGGCCACCGGCAGCGCGAACAGGATGGTCCGTGCCCGGTCCCGGCCGCCGCCGGGGATCGGGGAGAGGACGCCCAGCGCGATGGGTGCGAAGAGGGCGTAGATGGCGACGACCGGTCGGTCCAGTAGGTAGAGCGCCGAGTAGAAGCCCGCGGCGGAGGCGACCGTGACCCGCGCGGCCTGCCGCGCGGCCCGTACGCGACCGGGGGAGAGGGGCCGCTTCGGCATGGACGATCCTTCCCCGGCGCCTCCCCGGGTCCGTCCCCGCCGTACGCCCATTGTCGACCGGGACGGGATCGGGGGCATGGGCAGAGCGGTCGCCCCGGGCCCGTTCCGCACGGTGTACGGGACGCGGCCCGGCCCGCCCGCCGTCAGCGTCGTCGGCGTACTCCCGTGACGCGGAGTGATCGACCGCGTGCCGTCCTCGCCGCCGGACGTGGGTGAGAAGTTCTCCGCGGTCGCGGTTCAGGGGGCGACGAAGGGCGGGGCTACGGGGGCCGTACGGCACGTCCGCCCGACCCTCCGCCCGAGCCCCCGGCAGGCTCCGTCCCGCCGGCCGGCCGACACCCTCCCACGGGATGGTTCCGCCATGCCCTCCGCTCGCTCCGGAGACCGCAGAATTCACAACAGTGCTGCTCCGTAAGGAAGTTGGACCGATCGGCGGCAGGTGGAGGTCAGTTGGACGCCGGGGCCGCGACACGGTCCGCAAGCGCCTCGTCACCCGGCGGGTGAGAGCCTGCCGTCTGATCAGGGGTTTCTCTACCCAGGAGGCGGGCGACCGCATAACATCCGGACGGGAAGTCATCCAGAAGGCATGTCGGGGCCACCTGCCGGGACCCGGGACGGCCCCTGACTGTCCGTCACATCCTCACCTGCTCAACCGTTCAGGCCCGCACGAAGGAACCATCAGTGAGCGAATCCGGATCCTCCGGAAGAGTCCAGCCGGCTCACGCCGGCGATCCCTCCCGAATAGGTCCGTACCGGATCGTCGGTCGTCTCGGTGCCGGAGGCATGGGTACCGTCCATGCCGGAGTAGCCTCCGACGGAACGCGTGTGGCGGTGAAGGTGATTCACCCCTCGCAGGTCCAAGACCCGCATTTCAGGGCACGTTTCCGGCGCGAAGTGGACATGTCCTCCCGTGTCGCGGGCCCGTACCTGGTTCCCCTGCTCTCCGCCGACACGAACGCCGCGAATCCCTGGCTCGCCACCGAGTACGTCGCCGGACCGACGCTGAACCAGCAGGTGCTCACCGAGGGACGGGTCACCGGACCCGGCCTGTACGCCTTCGCGGCCGCCACGGCGCAGGCGTTGGCCGCCGTCCACGAGGCGGGCGTCGTGCACCGCGACGTGAAACCGCAGAACGTCATCCTCACGCCCTCGGGACCCCGCGTCCTGGACTTCGGCATCGCCCACGCCCATGACGACACCCGGGCCACCCTCCCCGGAGCCATGACGGGCACCCCGGGCTGGATCAGCCCCGAGCAGTACCGGACGGGAGACGCGGGGCCCGAGAGCGACGTGTTCGCCTGGGGCGCGCTCGTGGCGTACGCGGCCACCGGAAAGTCCCCCTTCGGGACGGGCGCGTCCGACGCGGTCGCCTTCCGCGTGACGTCGGGCGAACCCGACCTGAACGGTGTCCCCATGCCCCTGCGCGACATCGTGCGAAGGGCACTGGCCAAGGAACCGGGAGACCGGCCCCCGGCGGCGGACGCGGCCGAGGAGTGCTTCGAACTCCTGGCCGCGCAGCTCATCCAGGCGATGCGCGCCGACACGCTGTTCACGCGGGCGGAGGACATGATCACCGCGGTGTGGGACATGCCCCCGGTGGACGATCCGGCGTGGCCGCGGCCCGCGAGACGCGGACGGAAACCGTGGGCCGGCATGCTCGTCGCCGCGGCGGCGGTCATCGGCGCCGTCGCGGGCGGAGTGGTGGCCCTGATGCCCGGCAAGCCGGAGGGCGGACGCCACGGAACCTCCGACACCTCCTCCGTTCCCGCCTCCAGCCGTCCCGTCGCCTCCACCCCCGCCTCCTCCGCTCCGGTCACCTCCCCGGCCGCGATACCCCGGCCGTCCGCGACGAGCGCGAACGCGAACACGAAGGCGAGCACGTCGGAGCGGCCTGCCGACGGACCCCCGGCGAGTGCGGAGAGCTGGGCCGAGGCGCGGCCGGCCCGGGGCGAGGGCGAACACGACGTGGCCCGGGCCGTCCTGCGTGACCAAGGGGTTCTCGTCCAGCGACTCGGCGACGCCATCGACCTCGCCCCGGGCGGCGTGAGGTTCCACGCCTCGCGCGGGGAGGTCTACCTCTCGTACCGGCTCACCTCCGACGAACCGGGAACGATGTACGCGGAGACGGAGGTCGCCGGTCTGATGTGCCGGACGCTCCGGGACGTCGTCCTGGGGCTGCACCCGGATCTGCCGTACCACGCCTTCGTCACGGTGAAGGAAACGGCAGGCCGTGACCCGCTGGTGACCTGGGACGACGACTTCCTCACCGACGCGCGATGCACGTCCGCCGACGACGACGACCTGAGCCGCGCCGGGATCGGTCCGGCCTGGCAGCCGGACGAACAGGGCCTCGCCCAGGCCATGATCCCCAGTACCGAAGGCGCCGAGATCAGGGTCGCGGACCGCGCCACCCGCAGGATCATCGAGCGGACCAACGGGATGCGCGCGCAGCTCGGCACGGATCGCCCGCTCGGCAACGCGGAGCTCAAGATGGGCTTCGACCCTGGACACTCGGCCCTGTACGTGTGGTCGGACTACGGGCTGTGGAACCAGCGGCAGGCCACGGTCTGGGCCGACATGGCGGCGGGCGAGGCGTGCCGGGCCCTGGTGCGGCAGCGGGCCGCCGCCGGCGGCGCGTGGCCGTACTCCCGTTACGCCGTGGCGGAGCGGGACGACTCCGGCTATCTGATGATCCGTTGGGGGACGGCGGCAACCACGGCCGACTGCCCCGCCTGACCCGGGCCGGCCGAGTCGCCCGAGCGGGCCCGGGGTTGACCCTCGACATGGTCGAGGGCACAGGGTTCCGGGTGTGGAGAGCGAGATGCGCAGCATTGGCGAGATGGCCCGGGACAGCGGACTGAGTGTCAGCGCGCTGCGGTTCTACGACCGTGGAGGTGTGCTGGTCCCGGCCTGGGTGGACCCGGTGAGCGGCTACCGCTGGTACGGACCGGAGCAACTGGAGGAGGCGCGGCTGCTGGCCCGTCTGCGCCGGGCCGCCATGCCGCTGGCGGACATCCGACTGGTGCTCGCCGGCTGGTCCGGCGCGGACACCGATCTGGTGCGCAAGCTCCTTCAGGCACATCTGCGCCGCCTCGAGGCGGGTCTGTCCGACGCGCGCGACGAGTTCTCCACGCTCCGAGCACTACTCGACAGCAGGGAGAAGCCCATGACATCGCCCCGTACCGCCACCGCCCGACTGTCCGTCCCCGCGCCGGAACTCGCCGACGCCCTCGACGCGGTCCGTTTCGCCGCCGGCCGGGACCCGGAACTGCCCATGCTCGCCGGTGTCCTGTTCGACATCGAGGGCGGGACACTCGACGTCGTGGCCACGGACCGGTACCGGATGGCCGTCGCGCGGGCGGCCACCACCGGGCACACCGGCACCCGTGTGCAGGTCGTCGTCCCGAGCCCGCTCGTGGACGCGATGCGTGCCCTGCTCGGCGGCGAGGAGCCGGTCCGGCTCGCCGTCGACGGCGACCGCGTGACGCTGGAGAGCGGGGACGGACAGACGGCCGGCCGCTGCCTCGACCACGACTTCCCCGACTATCGCCGTCTCGTCCGCGCGCCGGACGGCCACCGGGCCCTGGTCGACGCCGGCACCTTCCGGGAAGCCGTGGAGACCGGTCCCGTCGTCGCGAGCGAGGCGCGCGGGCCGGGCGACACGGCCGCCGACCTCACCCTGCTCAAGGTGACGGGCGACGGAACGGTGACCATCGGCGACGACCGGTGGAGCGATCAGAACCAGGTCGCCGTCAACCGTGAATACCTGCTGCACGCGCTCGCCGCCGGGGCCCGCGACGAACTGACCCTGGAGATCGGTGCCCCCACCACACCCATCGCCGTCCGGCGTCCCGACGACGAGCACACGTTCTCCATGCTGATGCCGGTCCGCCTGGAGGACTGAGCGGACCCGTGCGTCACGGCCCGTGCCACCGGCACGACACGTCGCTCCGTGCCCCGATCGGACCGGAAGGGTGTTACTCACTTTCGGGTGACATGTGAAGGACCTGTGCTGACGCTCGGCATGCCCCGAAACGCCCTAGATGTTGTGCACGTAAGGGAGTTGAGGATGACGGTCCATCATTTTTCAGCTTTCCGTAGTTAAAGGCCATATACAGACGCCTGTAACTGATATGTCCGTAATCTGTAACAGGCGCCTGGTGTCGCCCGTCCTGGGCGGGGATGTGCAGCAAGTTATGAGTCCTCGGCCACCGGGCCGGGACTCGCACAGGGTCGCACCGTGCGGGTTCCCCGTAAGGGGTGCCCGCACGGGGTGTGCCGGCTCTCGAACCTTGAGGAGCTTTCATGTCCCTTTCCACCTCTGTCACTGCTCGCCGCGTGGCGGCCGCGGCCATCGCGGCCGGCGCTCTGGTCGGCTCGGCGTCCGTGTCGGCCTCGGCCGCACCGCACGCCGACCGCACGCTCGTCGCCATCAGCAGGGTGCAGAGCGACGCGCCGGGCTTTGACGACCGCTCCGCCCGTTCCCTGAACGCGGAGTGGGTGGAAATCACCAACTCGGGCCGCCGCGGCATCAACCTGGACGGGTGGACGCTGTCGGACCGTGACGGCAACCGCTACACCTTCGACGACTACCGTCTGGCCGGTCGTTCCACGGTCCGCGTCCACACCGGCTACGGCCGTGACACCAGCCGTGACGTCTACCAGGACCGCCGCCGCGAGGTGTGGGACAACCGGTCCGACACCGCCACGCTGCGCACCGACCGAGGCCGCTTCGTCGACAGCGTCTCGTGGAACCGGCGCTACGACCGCGACGACCGCTGGGGCCACGGTGACCACCGCGGTCACGGTGACCACCGGGGTCACGGCGACGACCGTTGGGGCCACGGTGACCACCGCGGTCACGGTGACCACCGGGGTCACGGCGACCACCGGGGTCACGGCGACAACCGCGGCCACGGCCGTGACGACCACCGTGGCCCCCAGGGCCCGCGCCAGGGTCAGCAGGGCCAGCAGGGTCCCCGTCAGGGCCAGCAGGGCCAGCAGGGCCAGCAGGGTCCCCGTCAGGGTCAGCAGGGTCAGCAGGGCCAGCAGGGTCAGCAGGGTCAGCAGGGCCAGCAGGGTCAGCAGGGTCAGCAGGGTCAGCAGGGTCCCCGCCAGGGCCAGCAGGGTCAGCAGGGCCAGCAGGGAACCCACCACGGTCAGGGTCTGGCGAACCTCCTCGGCCACTGAACCGCTACCGCATGCGCACCCGCTCGGGGTGTACGCGGGTGGCATCCGGTCAGCACGTGGAGATGACCGGCTGTAGTCCCGGGCCCGCCCGGACCCGATGAAGGAGGAACCCGCAGACGGCATCGCCACGGAAGGCCCGCACCGATCGGTGCGGGCCTTCGGTCGTCCCGACCGGTCGCGGCCTTCACAGCACCCGGCGTCTGCGTCCCAGCCAGGTCTGTGCGATGACGACGACGGCCAGGAAGGCGCCGCTGACGACCTGTTGGTAGGCGGAGTCGAGCGAGCCGATCTGGTTGATGACGTTCTGGATGACCTTCAGCAGCAGCACCCCGACGAGCGAGCCGCTGATGAAACCGAACCCGCCGGTGAGCAGGGTGCCGCCGATGACGACCGCGGAGATCGCCTCCAGCTCCATGCCCGAGCCGAGGATCGTGACGCCCGACGCAAGCCATGCCGCGTTGAGCGCCCCGGCGAGTCCCGCGCACAGCCCGGACAGCGTGTAGACGGAGATCTTCGTACGGGCCACGGGGGCGCCCATCAGAGCCGCCGCGTCCTCGTTCCCGCCGACCGCGTACACGTACTGCCCGAAACGGGTGCGCCGCAGGACCACGGCACCGAGCACGAACAGCGCGACGGTGATCCAGACGGGCACGCCGACGCCGAGCAGCGAGTCCTGCCCGATCCTCGCGAAGAACGAGCCCTTCTCCACGAGATACGTCTTCGAGCCCTCGTCGGTGACGGAGAGCAGGATGCCCCGGGCGCCGAGCATCGAGGCCAGCGTGACGATGAACGGCGCGAGGCGCGAACGGGCGATCAGCAGGCCGTTGACGAGGCCGATCAGTCCGCAGACGGCCAGCGGCAGCAGCAGCGCGGCGACCGCCCCGTACTGGGAGGCCCAGGCCGCGAGCACGCCGCCGAGCGCGAACAGCGAGCCCACGGACAGATCGATGCCGCCGGTGATGATGACGAAGGTCATGCCGAGCGCGACCACGGCGAGGAAGGCCGAGGAGAGCGCCATGTTCTCCAGGTTGTCGCCGGTCAGGAAGGTGTCGAAGCTCAGGGACGCCGCGATCATCGCGACGGCCAGCGTGACGAGCGCGCCGTGCTGCTGGGCGAGGGCGCTGAACCGTTCGGAGCGCCCGGCGCCGGCCGGTTCCTCGTCCGCCGTGTCCTTCGCGCGCGCCGGGATGTCCACGTCGGTCGTCATCGCTTTCCTCGTTCCCGTGCCGCGTAGACGGCGAGGACGATCACCACGGCCTGGGCGATCTGGGTCCACGACGGCGGCAGATCGTGCTTGATGAGCGTGGTGGTGAGCAACTGGATGAGGACGGCGCCGGCGACCGTGCCGCCGATCCGGATGCGGCCACCGCTCAGCGGTGTGCCGCCGACCACGACCGCGGTGATGGCGGACAGTTCCATCAGGTTGCCGAGCGAGGACGGGTCGCTCGCGGTGAGGCGGGCGGTGGCCAGGACGCCCGCGACGGCGGCGAGGACGCCCGAGCAGACGTACACGAGGATGAGGACACGGCGCACGGGCAGTCCGGCGAGCCGGGCGGCGGGACGGCTGTCCCCGATCGCGAGGAGACTGCGGCCGAAGGTCGTGCGGCGTACGACGAAGCCGACGAGCAGGGCGAGGGCCGCGGCGATCAGGACGACGTACGGGACGCCCAGGACGTCTCCGGAGCCGAGTTCCGCCATGGCCGGGTCGTGGACGTCCTTGAGCTGGGGGAGGAGCACGAGGGCCAGACCGCGTCCCGCGACCATGAGGGCGAGTGTCGCCACGATCGGCTGGACACCGACGAACGCGATGAGCGAGCCGTTGGCGACACCGACCACGGCACCGCCGACTAGCGCGATGAGGACGGCGATCCCGGGCCCGTAGCCGAGATAGAGGGACAGGAGCGAGGTGGACAGGGCCATCACCGAGCCCACCGCGAGGTCGACGCCCTCGCTGCCGATCGCCAGCGCCATCCCGAGCGCCACGATCAGGACCGGGGCGACCTGGACCGCCTGGGTACGGAAGTTCTCCGTGGACAGGAAGTGCGGGGTGAAGACGGTGTTCACCAGGAAGAGGACCACGACGCCCAGGTAGACGCCGTACTCCTGGAGAAGGGTCATCAGACGGTCGCGGTCGGCGGTCACCCGGCCGAGCGTCAGTTCAGTCATCGTGGCCTCCCGGGCCGGTGCCGTCGGTGGCCGCGGCCGGGACGGTGGGGGCGGCGGGTGCGGTGGCGATGGCGCGCATCAGCCGGTCCTCGGTGACGGCGTCGCCCGTCAACTCCTCCACGACGGCTCCGTCCTTGAGGACGATCACCCGGTCGCTGCCCTCGATCAGTTCCTCGGGATCGGAGGAGATGAGCAGGACGCCCAGCCCGTCGTCGGCCAGTTCGTCGATGAGTTTCTGCACCTCCGCCTTGGCGCCGACGTCGATGCCGCGGGTGGGCTCGTCGAGCAGCAGAACCTTGGGCTGCATGGCGAGCCAGCGGGCCAGCAGCACCTTCTGCTGGTTGCCGCCCGACAGTTCGCCCACCTTCTGCTGGGGGCTCGCCGCCTTGATCCGCAGCCGTTTCATGAACGTCTCCACGATGCGGTCGATGCGGGCCTCGTCGACCAGCCCGAAGCGTGAGAGACCCGGCAGCGCGGCGAGCGCGATGTTCTCGCGCACCGACAGGCCCGGCACGATCCCCTCGGCCTTGCGGTCCTCGGGCAGCAGGCTGATCCCCGCCCGGATCGCGGCGGGCGTGGAGCCCGTGCGTACACGCACGCCCGCCACCTCGACCCGCCCGGAGTCGGTGGGCAGCGCCCCCGCGATGGCCTTGGCCGTCTCGGTGCGCCCCGAACCGAGCAGGCCGCCGAGCCCCACCACCTCACCCGGCCGCACCGAGACGGACACGTCGTGCAGCTGGTGGCGTACCGTCAAGTTCTGTGCCGTCAGGACGGGTTCGGCCTCGGTGTCGTGACCGCCGGCGAACTTGGTCAGGCCCTCCTGCCGTACGTCCGCGATCTCCCGCCCGAGCATCAGCGCCACGAGCCTGAGCCGGTCGAGTTCGGCGATCCGGCCGGTGTGCACGACCTTGCCGTCGCGCAGCACGGTGACCGCGTCGCAGATCTCGTACAGCTCGTCGAGCCGGTGGCTGACGTAGACGACCGCGATGCCCCGCTCGCGCAGCATCCGGATCACCCCGAACAGGGTCCGCACCTCGCGCGGTTCGAGCGAGGAGGTCGGTTCGTCCATGACGACCACTCGGGCGTCGACCGAGACGGCCCGGGCGAGTGCGACCATCTGCTGTGCGCCGACGCCCAGTTCGCGCAGCGGCCGGCGTACGTCGACCCGCAGGCCGAGTTCGGCCAGTGCCGCCTCGGCCTGCCGGTGCATGCTCCGGAAGTCGATCAGGCCGAGCCGGCCGCGGGGTTCACGGCCGAGGAAGAGATTGCGGGCCACGCTCATCAGCGGGACCAGGTTGACCTCTTGGTAGATGGTGGAGATTCCCGCGTGCTGCGCCTGGAGCGGGGTGGCGAAGCGGACCGGGGCTCCGTCGTACGTCACCTCGCCCTCGTCGGGCTGGTAGACGCCGGTGAGGACCTTGATGAGGGTCGACTTGCCGGCGCCGTTCTCGCCGATGAGGGCGTGCACCTCCCCGGCGCGGGCCGTGAAGTCCACGGAGGACAGGGCCTTCACGCCGGGGAAGGTCTTCGACAGGCCGTTCACCGACAACATGTCAGTAGGCCTTGCCCAGGTCGGTCTTGGCGTTGTCCTTGGTGTAGGCGCTGTCCTGGATGACGATGTCCTGGGAGACCTTCTCGCCCTGGGTGAAGGTGTCCAGGGTCTGGAAGGCGAGCGGCCCGAAGCGAGGGTTGGACTCGACGACGCCGTCGATCCAGCCGTCGACGATGCCCTGGACGGCGTTGCGGGTCCCGTCGATCGTCACGATCTTCACGGCGCCGGGCTGCTTGCCCGCCCCCTTCAGGGCGTTGACGGCACCGAGCCCCATCTCGTCGTTCTCGGCGTAGATCCCGGTGATGCCGGGCTTGGACTGGATCAGGTTCTCGGTGACCGACTGGCCCTTCTCCCGGGCGAATTCACCGGTCTGCTTGAAGACGATCTTGAGTCCCGGAGCCTTCTCCTTGATCCTGTCCTCGAAGCCCTTGGTGCGTTCGGTCGTCACGTTGTTGCCGGCCGCGCCGAGCAGGATGGCGATCTCGCCCTTGCCGCCGGTCGACTCGATCATCTGGTCCGCGGCCCGCTTGCCCTGCTCCACGAAGTCGGAGCCGATGAAGCTCACATAGTCCTTGCAGGCGGTGGCGTTGATCTTGCGGTCGATGGTGATGATCGGGATGTGCTTGGCGGACGCCGAGCGCAGCACGGGTTCCCAGCCGTCGGAGTTGAGCGGCGCGATCACGAGGAGGTCGGCGCCCTTGGCGATGAGGTCCTGGACATCGCTGATCTGCTTGGAGAACTGCGACTGGGCGTTGGCCGTCAGCAGTTTCACGCCCCGCTTGTCCGCCTCGGCCTTGATCGACGCCGTCTCGGCGATCCGGAAGGGGTTGGCCTCCTTCTCGGACTGGGAGAAGCCGACGGTGGCCGACTTCAGGTCGATCTTCTTGGCGCCGTAGGCGTCGATGGCGCAGGTCGGTCCCGAGCCCGTGGACGGTGAGGCGACGACCTGGCCCTGGTCGCTCGCCCCGGCGGAGCTCGTGTCCTTGCCTGCGGTGTCGTCCTCGGACTTCGCGCATCCGGAGACGAGCGCGAGGCTCGTGATGAGGCCGGTGGCGAGGAGGGTCCTGGCGGAGGTGCGGTGACGTGGTGCGAGCGGCTTCATGGAGTCCCCAAACGGCACGGCCCCGGCGCTGAGAGCGCTCCCGGGGATGATCGGCTCTTGCGGTCTGCTCGGTGTACTCGTCGTTCCGGGGAGGTTTTTACATCGTTGAAAGAGACCTGTAAACCCCTCCGTCCGAAATCCCGTCAGCGCCGCCCCAGCGTGCTCTCCCGCTCAACCAGCCTGAAATCAGCCGTCAGTTCACGTCCGCCGGGCTCGGTCCTGCCCGACAGGCTGCGCAGCAGGGAGGCCACCGCCATCCGCGCGATGGCCTGCTTGTCCGGCGAGATCGTCGTCAGGGTGACCGCCCCGAACCGGCCCTCCTCGATGTCGTCGAACCCCACCACCGCCACGTCCCACGGCACCCGCAGACCCCGTTCGTGCAGCACGCGCATCGCACCGATCGCGACCAGGTCGTTGTACGCGAACACGGCGTCCGGCCGTACCCCGGAGTCCAGCAGTCTCGCCATCGCCCGCGCGCCCTCGTCGCGGTCCCAGCCGCCGACCGGCACCACGAGCTCGTCGGGTGCCGGCACCCCGGCCTCCGTCAACTCCGCGCGCCAGCCCGCCAGTCGCAGATGCGCGGGCCGGTTGGCCGAATCCGTGCGGGCCCCCAGGTAGGCGATCCGGGAGCGTCCACGGCTCAGCAGATGACGGACCGCGCTGCGCGCGGCCGACACGTTGTCGATCGCGATGTGGTCGTAGGGCAGTTCGTACTGCCGCTCGCCGAGCAGCACGAGGGGCACGTCGTCGGTGCGGGAGCGCAGGTCCTCGTCCTCCAGCTCGAGCGGGCTGAGGATCAGACCGTCGATGACGTTCGCCCGGAACCCCTGGCTCACCAGCACTTCCTGTTCCCGGTCGCCGCGCGTGTGGTCCAGCAGGACGGTGAACTCGTGCTCGGCGGCGGCGTCGATCACGGCTCCCGCCAGCTCGGCGAAGTACGGGTTGCCCAGCTCGGGGACGGCGAGGGCGATGATGCCCGTACGTCCTTTGCGCAGGTGGCGTGCCGTCAGATTGGGCCGGTAGCCCAGTTCGTCGATGGCCTCCTGGACCCGGGCGCGCATGGCCGGGGTGACGTGCGGATAGTTGTTCACGACGTTCGAAACCGTCTTGATCGAGACGCCGGCGTGCTCCGCGACGTCCTTCAGGCTGACCCGCAAGGGATCTCCTCTTCATCGATGTGCGCCTCTGTCACCTGGCCGTTTGTCATGACCCTGGACAGAGGCCGGGACCCGTGCTGTGATGCCCACTCCCGCTACTTCCAACGTTGTACAGACTGAAGCAACGAGCCGCCACCCTTCCTCAGCCAAGGAGGATCCGTGCGCAAAAGCAGACTCCGAACCCACCTGGCACTCCTGTTCGTCGCGGTTCTCGGCCTCGCGGGACTCACCGCGGCCCCCGCCGCCACGGCAGCCGACGACCCCGTCGAAGTCCACGGCCTGAAGGGCGAGTACTACACCCAGTCCGCCCCCGGCGCCTTCGACTTCCACGAGCTCAAAGCCACTGGATTGGACACCAACCTCGACTTCGACAACCTGGAGCCCCGGCTCTCCTTCGCCACCGGACGGTCGGACGACGTCAACGTCCGCTGGACCGGCCGGATCGTCCCCGACAAGACCGGCCCGCACACGTTCTCGATCATCGGGGACAACGGCTTCCGCCTCTGGATCGGCGGACAACTCGCCATCGACCACTGGGTCGACGACTGGGACCGCGAACAGACCTCCCAGCCCGTCGACCTGACCGCCGGGCAGGCCTACGACATCAAGGTCGAGTACTTCGAGCACTTCGGAGGCTCCAACTTCCACCTGCGCTGGACCCCGCCCGGCGGCACCAAGACCGCCGTTCCGCAGTCGGCACTCCGGCTGCCCGACGGATACGCCTACGACGGGGCCATCGCCACGACGGTCCAGGCCGACGGCCGCAGCCTGCGCCTCGACTTCGCGCAGCCGCTCACCGCGCCGCCGGCCGGTCTGACCGACCACGTCGAAGCCGTCATCGGCGGCGCCAAGTGGCCCCTGACCACGGCCCAGTTGGACCCCGCCGACCCCAAGTCCCTGATCGTCGGCCTCAAGGAGCCCGTCGTCGGCAACAAGGCCGGTACGGCCAAGGGCACCGCCGACCTGCGCTACGACGGCAAGGGCGGTCTCTCCGGGACGAACGGCAACGTTGTCAACGCCTTCTGGAGCAGCGGCCCCAACCGCTCCACCCACGAGCTGCGGACGAAGTGGGCCGACGAGGTCGAGGCCGGCAAGGCCAAGACCGAGTACCCCCGGCCCCAGCTCACCCGGTCCGACTGGCGCGACCTCAACGGCTCCTGGCAGTTCGCCGCGGCCAAGACCGGCGAACAGCCCCCGGTCGGCAAGAAGCTCGCCGAGAAGATCCGCGTGCCCTACCCGGTGGAGTCCCAGCTCTCCGGCATCGAACGGCACGAGGACCGCATGTGGTACCGCCGCACCTTCACCGTGCCCGCGGACTGGAAGGTCGGCTCGGGCAAGCGCCTCCAGCTCAACTTCGGCGCGGTCGACTGGCGGGCCGAGGTCTACGTCAACGGCACGAAGGTCGCCGAACACGAGGGCGGCTACGACAAGTTCAGCGCCGACGTCACCGCCGCGCTCAAGCCCGGCCGCACCCAGGAACTGATCGTCGGCGTCTACGACCCGACCGACGCGCAGGGCGGCGAGAACCCGCCCGTCGGCAAGCAGCGCCTGGACCCCAGCGGCATCTGGTACACCCCGTCCTCCGGCATCTGGCAGACGGTGTGGATGGAGCCCGTGGCCGCCGACCACGTCGACTCGCTCAAGCTGACCCCCGACGTCAAGAACAGCCGGCTCACCGTCGAGCCCAAGGGGGTACGGGACGGAGTGCCGGTCACCGCGACCGCGTACGCCGGACACCGCAAGGTCGCCACCGTGAAGGGCCGCACCGGACAGCCCCTCGTCCTGAAGATCACCGACCCGCACCTGTGGTCGCCCGACGACCCCTTCCTCTACGACCTGAAGGTGAGCGTCGGGGCCGACCGGGTCGGCAGCTACTTCGGCATGCGGTCGATCGCCGTGGAACAGGTGAACGGAACCCCGCGCACCGTCCTCAACGGCCAACCCGTCTTCATGATGGCCACCCTCGACCAGGGCTTCTGGCCCGACGGCCTCTACACCGCACCGACGGACGAAGCCCTCGCGTACGAGCTGAAGACGCACAAGGACATGGGCTTCAACGCCGTCCGCAAACACATCAAGGTGGAACCCGACCGCTGGTTCTACTGGGCCGACCGGCTCGGCCTCATGGTCTGGCAGGACATGCCCGCCATGACCGCAGGGGTCAACCCGAGCGCCGCGTCCCGCGCCGAGTACGAGCGCGAGATGAAGCAGATGATCGACGAACACATCAGCAGCCCGTCGGTCGTCATGTGGGTGACCTTCAACGAGGGCTGGGGCCAGTACGACGAGGCCCGCATCGCCGACCAGGCCAAGGCCTGGGACCCGACGCGCCTGATCAACTCCATGTCGGGCATCAACCTCGGCGTGGACGGCGGCACCGGCGACATCATCGACGAACACGGATACCCGAGCCCCGCGCTGCCACCCAACCCCGACGGGAAACGGGCCCTGGTCAGCGGCGAGTACGGCGGTCTCGGACTCGCCGTGCCGGGACACGCCTGGTCCGTGCAGCAGTCGTACGTCGACGTCGACCCCTCGGCGTACACCGACGACTACCTGGCCCGCCTCGCCGAGGTGCACAAGCTCGCCTGCAAGGGCGGCAACGGCGCCGTCTACACCCAGATCTCGGACGTGGAAGGAGAACTGAACGGCCTGATCACCTACGACCGCGCGGTGGTCAAGCCCGACGTGGCCCGGCTCAAGGCCGCCCACGAGGCGCTGATCCACGACGCTTCGCAGGCGACACCGGCCGGCTGCTCCTGACGACGGGGCGCCCGGCGCACGCCTCCCCGCCGCTCCGGGTACGCCTCACACCGGCCCCCTGACAGGCCGTCGGCGCGGTCCGTCCTCCCCCGAAGGGAGGGCGGCCCGCGCCCTGCTGTTCACTGCCCTGCTTCCCACCATCCGGCACGCCGAACACCTGCCACGACCGGCACCACCTCAGGGCCGGCGACGACTCCTCGCGTTTCTCTCGGCGGCACGTCGGGCCGGATCGCGGCGGCCACGACGTTACTGTCGGCGGCATGGACGGTGATCGCCAAGGGTGGCGCCAGTGTTTGCTCAGCGGGGCGGTGTTCGCCGTCTGCATGGCCGGCACCACGCTTCCGACCCCCCTCTACGGCCTCTACCAGGACAAGTTCGACTTCTCCGAGCTGACGGTCACCGTCGTGTACGCCGTCTACGCCTTCGGGGTCATGGGCGTACTGCTGCTCGCGGGCAACGCGTCGGACACGGTGGGCCGGCGCCCGGTGCTCCTGTGGGGCCTCGGCTTCGCGGCGGCGAGCGCCGTCTGCTTCCTGGGCGCCACCGGGCTGGGCTGGCTCTACGTGGGACGGCTGATGTCGGGCCTGTCCGCGGGCCTGTTCACCGGCGCCGCCACCGCCTACGTGATGGAGCTGGCGCCGCCGGGCGGCGCCGCCCGGGCCACCTTCGTCGCGACGGCCGCCAACATGGGCGGACTCGGCTGCGGTCCGCTGATCGCGGGCCTCCTCGCGCAGTACGCCCCGTGGCCGCTGTATCTGCCGTTCGCCGTCCACCTCGCCCTGGTGGCGCTCTCCGCCGCCGTGGTGCTGTGGCTCCCGGAGACCGTGCGCGAACGCCGGCCGCTGAGCGCCGTACGGCCGCAACGGCCCGGACTGCCCCCACAGGTACGGCCGGTGTTCACACCACCCGCGATCGCCGCGTTCGTGGGGTTCGCCCTGTTCGGGGTGTTCACCTCCGTCAGCCCCGCGTTCCTCGCCGAGTCCCTGGACGTGACCAACCACGCGGTGAGCGGACTGGTCGTCGCCCTGGCCTTCTTCGCCTCGACCGCGGGACAGCTCGCCGTCGGCCGGGTCGGCTCGGGACGGTCCCTGCCCCTGGGCTGCGCCGCACTCCTGGCCGGCCTGGCCCTGCTCGCGGGCGCGCTGCGATGGGACCTCATGGTCCTGGTGGTGCTGAGCGCGATCGTCGGCGGAGCCGGTCAGGGCCTGGCGTTCCGCGGCGCACTGACCACCGTCGCCCAGGCGTCGCCCGAACACCAGCGCGCGGCGGTGATCTCCACGTTGTTCGTGGTCGCCTATGCGGGCATCTCGGTGCCGGTGATCGGAGTCGGCCTCTTGGTGGGCCCGATCGGTCTGGAGGGCGCGGGGCTGGTGTTCATCGCGTGCATGGCGGTGCTGGTCTCGGTCGCGGGCGTGTATCTGCTCAGGCGGCCGGTTCCGGTGGCGGAGTCGTAGGTCCCGTCGGGCCGTCCCCGGCGCGCGTGACTCACCTCTGGAGCTTCATGCCCTCGGGTGAGGTGAGGCCCTTGTCGGGGTGGGCGCGGAAGGTCGCCGTCCAGGCGGTGGGCCCGCAGGACGTGCCGTTGGGGTGCTGGTCGGTCAGCCTGGCCCGGGTGCTGTCCTCGACGACGGTGTCACCGCTCTTCGCCGACGTCACGGTGAGCCGCACCGGAAGCGTGGATGCGCCCACGCTGTCCGGGAGTTGGACGGACAGAGAGAGGAACGGGTCGTCGGGGCTGCCCGAAGTGCGTTCCTCGCAGCGGCTGTTAACGCACAGCCGGATCCTCGCCGCGTCCTGGCCCCCGAAGTCGGCGGGCCGCCACACGGCGGAGACTCCCGAGTCCGCGTCGGCCAGGGTGCAGGGCGTGTTCCGGCCGAGGAGAGAGCATCCGGTGAGAGCGGCCGCCAGCATTGGTACGAGAAGGGCGCGGCGGATGTCAGTGCCGTCCGGCGTCATATGTGCTCCGACCAAGGTCCGTTGGAGGACGGACTCTAGTACGGACCGCCGCGGAAGAGCAGGCTGCCGTGGTGACGTGGGCGGTCGCCGCGTTCGTGGGCCGCGTCGAAGCGGTGCTCGGGAGCCGACAGGCCAGCCTGGACGCGGAGGGCCGCCAGGCCGGCCAGCACCTCGTCGCGATGCCCGGCGGACTTCATCCAGGCCGGCAGCCGGGCGAACATCGCCATCGTCGGGGAGGCGCGGCGCTCACGCAGCCGGGCACCCACGAAGGCGGCGAGGGCGTCGACGGGTTCCTCGTCGTAGGCCCACAGAATCCGCCCCGCACAGCGGGTCTGAAGCCAGAGCGGCCGCCGGAAGAAGGGGTCCTCGGTACCGCCGGGCACCGCGCCGACCAGGCCCCGGCCCCGTTCCTCGGCGGTCCAGTCGGCGACGGCGCCGCAGCCGGCGCACACGAGACGGCGGGGCCGGAAGAGCAGATCGCTGAAGTACTTGGGCGATCCGACGCCGGGCAACGGGACGACGAGCGCGCGGCCACCGCACCTCGCGCAGACAACGAGAATCCGCCCGGTGAACCGGACGAGCCACGTGCCGTGATCCCGGTGACGGACCGGATCGGGCTGCACGGGCTCGGAGTTCATGACGAACACCTTGCCAGGCCGGTCCCGTCGTCGGCGACCGGGTTACGCCCGCGATGCCGGCGGCCCGTACCCGTGCTGTCTCCACACCACGCGGACGCGGGTGGACCGGGGTGGCTCCTCAAGGTCCCGGCCGTGGCAGCTGGATCGGCATCGGCGAGCTCAACCGAGACGCGTTCGGTGTGTTCGGCCAGGTCGCGGGCGCCGGCTTGTCGCTTCTCAGACCAATCCGATCCGTCCGGCGTCGACTCCACTCCTCGCAGTCTTGGCTGGCCGAAGCGAGCCGAGCATCCTCGAAATCCGGGCTGCTCCAAGCGAGCGAAGCGGTTGGGCCGGTCCTGCCCCGCCCACACAACCAAGATTCACAATTCCATCACACCGACACCACAAACCACCAGCGACGAGGGATGATGCCTGCCTCAGCACCGCCACCCTGGGGGGACCTTGCACAACACCAGCACACCGCCGCCCATGCCCAGCTTCCCGCCGCCCGTCAAGAAGAACCACACCAACGCGATCGTCGTCGGCTCCGCGGCGGCTGTCATCGCTGCTGTCACCATCACCGGAGTCGCCCTCAGCGGCAGCCGCAGCGAAGCCAAGCCTGCCCCGAGGGTCACCGTCACGGAAACCGTGTCCGCCGACGACACCAGTGACACGTCGACCGCGGACCCCCAGCCGGCCGTGGAAGAGACCAGCAGCGACGACGGCGTCTACGCCCTGAACGACACAGTCGCCTACCAGACAGGCGTGGAAGTCACCCTCTCCACCTTCACCCGCGCGACGTCGAGCCGGGACGCCAGCCCGGAGAACACGCCGTACGTCAAGTTCAATGTGAAGGTCAAGAACGGCGGGGCCAAGAAGCTCGACACCACTCAGCTCACCGTCAACTGCTCTTACGGCAAGGACGGCAAGAGCAGTGAAGCGATCTTCGACGTCGACGCCAACCTCGGAGGAGGCCCCGAAACGCGACTCCTCACTGGCCGGTCCATCAACGTGACCTGGGGCTGTGAGCTCCCCAAGAGTGAGAATCTGATCCAGATCGAAGTCACCCCCGACTACGACTCGGAAATCGCCATCTTCACCGGCACCGTGAAGTAGTCAGACGTCGGCGCCTCACATCTCGACAGCCACCCATCCGCGACCAGGAGATTCGCACGTGACCCAAGCACGACGCCGCGCCCGCCTCGCCCTCACCCTTCTCGGCCTGCTCATCGCTGCAATCGGCCTCATCATCTACATTCCGGCGAGCAGCGACTCCGACGCGGCCGACCAAGCGCGTGTGGATGCGTCGGCCGCCGACTGGGGTGACGTTCTCGGCTACGAAGCCAGTCACGCCGCCAAGGAGCAGCGCTTCGAAGCCGACGCCGACAAGCGGATCGCGGAGGAGGACAAGACGTTCGGCGCGGTGCTGATCGGAATCGGCCTTGCTGTCGGCGCCGGTCGCTGGGCCATCCGGCCCACTGTCGCAGCTCCTCGGGAGCTCAAGGCCGAGGTTCGCAGCCCTGCGCCGGCGGCATCCGTCGCTGATGAACTCGACAAACTCGCTGGACTCCGCGACCGTGGCGAACTCAGCCCGATTGAATTCGAACAGCAGAAGGCGCGTCTCCTTGGGGGATGAGTCGACTTCACACTCCACCCGAATGAAGTTCGGCGCGGGACGACTTCGCCGACGAGACCGGAGAGCATCGCGAGGCCCCGGCTTCTCGAGGCGTGACGGACTGCGGTCCGATCGGGCGACGCGCGCATCAAGGTGATCGACGTGGACCCTTGGCGGCGGAGGGTTCAGGACGTCGTGGTCGAGGGGTACTTGTACGCCAAGGCCGACGCCGTCAACGCGGAGCTCCTGCGGGGAGCCTGAGAGCCGGCTCGGAGCCGGGTCGAGTGAACCTCGTTCCGGACCGTGAATGTCCACGTGGTGCAGGCGAGTTGCAGATTTCACGGGGGCCCCGGCGACTGCTTATGATCTTGGCCATGTCTGTGCAGAACTCGAACTCCGACAGAGCCCTGTCGCGCAAGCAGCGCCTTCAGGAGAAGCAGCGCCGTCAGTTGGCGGTGGTCGACACCGTGGACAAGGCTGAGGCCAAGGTCCGTAAGGCCGAGGTCGAGGTGGCCATGGCCGTCGCCGAGGCGGTGCAGGTGTTCGGCGGCATGCAGGAGGCGTCCGACGGGCTCGACATGCCGATCCAGACGGTCCAGCGCTTCCTCGGTCTGGCCCAGGACGAGGCGGCCGGGGCCGCCAACGTCGTCGAGTCGGCCGGCAATGTCGTCGAGGCGGTCGGCGGAGCCTGACCCTGGTGTCGCGGCGGGCCCTCGCGGGAGAGCGTGGGCCCGTTTTTTTGTTGTAGGGGCCGTGCGAGGCGTATTCGCCTGGCCGGCTTCCCTCGGTCCCGGCCGGGCGCGCGACCGTCACCCTCGGTGAGTTGGAGTCCCGTCGGCAGGCGGTGATGAGGGCACGCCCTCTCGGATCTCGTGCAGCGCCTCGCCGAACATCGTGCGGGCCCGGGTGAACCAGTCCGCCAGCACCGCGATCTCATCCGGTCCGTAGTCGGCGAAGAGCGACGCCAGTCGCTGATAGACGGGGCCGTAGATCTCGAGCACGCGTTCTTGAGCGGTCTCCTCCATGACCACGTACACGCGTCGACGGTCGCCCGGGTCCGCGGTGCGCCGGATGTAGCCCGCCTTCTCCAGGCGGTTCAGCACTCCCGTGACCGCTCCCGTGGTCAGCCTGGCCCGTTCCGCGAGATCGCCCGCGACCAGTGACTCGCCGGCCATCGACGCCTCCATGAGGAAGCCCAGGCAGGTGAGGTCCGTGACGTTCAGACCCATTCTGCGGGCGATGTCCTGCTGCCCGAACTGGGCGGTGGCGATCATCCGGTCCATGGCGTAGAGAGCCTGGTCCGCCGTCGCGGCCGGGCGCTCCTTGTGATCACTCACGAGTCCTCTTAGTATCTAAGATAATTAGCTCGCGAGGTAAGAGATCTCGCGATGGGGTCATCCCTACCATTTTCACAGCTCTCAAGGAGCGCGATCATGTTCATCCACGGTGACGACGACCACGACCTGGGCCACACGGTTGCCGGGTGGACCGGTACGGGCCTCGCGGCGCTGGGATTCGGGCTGTGCGGATTCGCGATGGTCAGGTCGTCGGGGCTTCTCGCGCTCGCGGGAGCGGCGGTGCTGGCCCTGGCCCTGCTGACCACATGGGCGCTTCACCTGGCGGGCTGGGGCAAACCGAGCGGGCCTCGCCCGGCCGCCCAGTGGGACTGGCGCGTCAGGGACGTCACCGCCCGCGACGGTCACGACGACTGCCTCGGCTGCCGTCTCGCGGGCCGACGGGCGCCCCGCCGCCAGGTCGCGGAACGATCCGCGGAAGCGGCCGTCGCCGACGCCTGAACTCGGTGGCCGGTGGTTGGGCTCGGCGCTTCCGTCCTGTCGTGGGCGTCTGCCGGATGACGGCGCGGTGCTGTTCCGGTGCCCCGTCGCGTGCACCCTCGGGCGTGGTCCGGTGTCGGCCCGACCGCTGCCCTGCCGTCGCCCTCCGGTTGACCGGTCAACCACGCATAGGTGCCTTCGAGTTGCACACAGCGAGGTTCGGTAGCACCGTAGAAGTAATGGGACTTCATGCCCACATCTCCAACAGCCTTCGCTGTGGACCGGGCCCCCTGTCGGCTGTCCTGCGAGTCTTCGCGTCGGCTGTTTCGTCCCCAGGTAACGAGCAACTGGCCGCATGCGCGTGCCGGTTCAGCTCCCACTTCGCCCCCGCCGAACCGGCCCTCAGGCCTTCCGGGCGTGGCGTCGCGAGCGGGTGCGGGGAACCACCACTGTGACGGGAATGCTTCCCGACTTCCTGGCTGCTGTCAGAAAGCCCCTGGCTTTGGGGCGAGTTGGATTTCCCGGCTGGTGGTACGGCCAAGGTCGCCGCTGCCTGCTGTGCGCTGTGTCAGGGCGGCCATCCCGATCGACCTGACTGACAGAAGGACTCTGTCATGGCCATCAAGACGACTGACCACTTGGTCCCTCACACGTCCACCCTCCACGCGAACGCGGGGCAGAAGGTCGAGCTCTTCGTGCGAGAGCACGACGGTACGCCTTCCGGTCCGCCTGGGAACCGCGAGGCCGTCCTCATGCTGCACGGCAGGAGCGTTCCGGTGCTGGCCGGATACGACCTCCAGCACACCTCGTACGACTGGAGCAAGGCGATCGCTCAGTCCGGCTACGACGTGTTCATGATGGACCTGCAGGGCTCGGGCCGGTCTCCGCGGCCCCGGATGGAAGACCCCTGCAACGTCAATCCGATGCAGCAGGGCGCCGTCACACCCCCGTTGTCGGGCCCGCGCACCCCAAGCTACCCGTACCTGCTGACCAACTCCCAGACCGACCAGGACGAGCTCAGCACCGTCGTTGAATACATCCGCGCGAAGCGCAACGTCGCCAAGGTGTCCTTCATCGGCTGGTCGGCGGCCGCGTTCGCCATGGGGCCCTACGCGATCAAGAACCCGGGGAAGGTGGAGAGCCTGTTCCTTCTCGCTCCGATCTTCCCTCCGCTGGGTCTCGCGAACGCGCCGACCCTGCCGGTCTCCGGGTTCCCCACCCACGTACTCACGCGGGTCGGTCTCGATACTGCCTGGGGCAAAGAGCTGAAGTGCACCGGTCAGCGCGAGACCGGCATGCTCGACGTCGTGTGGAGCGCGCTCATGGAGAACGATCCGCTCGGCAGCACCTGGGGGCCGATCCAGGGCGGACACCCCGCCGGCGTGAGTCGCTACCGGAACTTCGTGACATGGGGCTGGAACAAGACCGCGGCCGGGCAGGGCGGAGTGCTCGGCGGCAGCGTGCCCGTGCTCATCGTGCACGGCGAGTACGACTTCACGGCCAACACCACACCGCCCAGCCCCAACCCGGTGCTGGACTTCCACGTCCCCGCGCTCTACGCCGCCATCACGGGGCCTCACAAGATCCTCGTCACGGTGAAGTGCGCCGGGCACTCCATGCCTTGGGAAGAACAGCACAAGAACCTGCACAACGTGTCGAAACACTGGCTCAAGCACACGAACGTCGCCGGCAAGACCGAGGGACGCTACGAGATGGACCTGAACGGCACCATCAGCCCTGAGCCGTAGACGATCGACCTCGACCCGAGCCGGGCTGACGAACGTCGAGGAGTCGTCGAGCAGTGGCCAGGTCTGTCCGAAATCGGGTCGATGTCACCGCCTTGCGGAACTCTGCCCCGTGATGTCGCCCCAGCCGTGAGGATGGGGGTCACGCGACACGGGAGTGGTGACCATGGGCAGGGTACGGAACGGCGCCCCGGCGATCAGTCTGGCCAAGATGCAGGAGCGGGCCCCGGATCTGGTGAGCCTGTACAAGGCGGCCGGGGCCGGCGTGCGCACGCACGGTCTTGAGGGGGTGCGCGCCGCTGTCTATCTCGTCCTGGACCGCTCCGGTTCGATGCGGCCCTACTACAAGGACGGCACCATGCAGCATCTCGGCGAGCAGGTCCTCTCCCTGTCAGCACACCTTGATGACGACGGCACGGTGCCGGTGGTGTTCTTCTCCACCGACGTCGACGGATCCACCGACCTCAGGCTCGGAGGCCATCGCGGCCGCATCGACAAGCTGCACGAGAACCTCGGACACATGGGACGCACGAACTATCACTGGGCGATGGACGATGTCATCGACCACTACCTGGCGTCCGGCAGCGACGAACCCGCTCTGGTGGTCTTCCAGACGGATGGTGGCCCCACGAGCAGGTTCGCCGCCGAGAAATACCTGTGCAAAGCCGCCCGCCTGCCGCTGTTCTGGCAGTTCATCGGGTTCGGCGACCCCGATGACAACGAGTTCGCCTTTCTCCGTCGGCTCGACAACCTGGCTGTTCCCGGACATCGCGTCGTCGACAACGCGGGCTTCTTCCACGCGGGCCGCGATCCGCGCAAGGTGCGTGACGATCTGCTCTACGACCGGCTTCTGCAGGAGTTCCCCAGCTGGCTCGCGTCGGCTCGGGCGGCCCAGGTTCTGTGATGCGGGCCAAGAGTCCCAGCGAACCGGTTAGTTCAGAGGCTCGAAGAACGGGCGCTCCGGTGCGGAGGCGCCCGCCATGACGTCCTCGCCGCGCAGGTACGCCAACAGCCAGTCGCCGAACGCCATTTCGTAGAGGACGAACTCTCCGCTGTCCATTTCCTGCACGCCCACGGCCCACGGTGCCGAGGGCTCGTACGGTATGCGCAGGAAGATCGTCTCGGCCGATGTGCCCGTCGCGATCGGCAGCAGCTCCCCAGGGCGGGATCCCGCGCCGCCGGGAAGGAACTCCGCCGAATCCTCCTCCAGCCAGAACTCCATCGACTCCTTGAACCTTTCACCGAGGTTCCTGGTCGGGTGGCCGGGGTGATACAGGTACAGCCCGCCGCTGATCAGGACGGGGCCGTAGGCGTCGGTCACGGCCCGGAAGTCGGCGGGGAAGGCGACCTCGAGGTCCTGCTCCAGGCGCGTCCAGGGAGCGGGGTCGGACCAGTGGAAACCGGGTTCGCCCAGCAGCGCCTTGATGTCCTCGAGGGTTGCCATGGTCTCCCCTTACCGTCACGGGTGTGATCACGGGAGTGTGATCATGGGAGCATCCCATACCCGGTCGCGAGCGGACCCGTTCCCCTGTCGTCGAGGGCCTCGCGCGCTACGCGGTCCCGGATTCATGGGTGATCGCCAGCAGCGCCATGTCGTCGCTCCTCCGGCCGCCGGTGTGCTGGTGCACGTCGGCCAGCAGGGCGTCGAGGAGGGCGTCCGGACCGGCGTACCGCGTCAGGCCGGACCTCTCGGCAGGCTCGTAGAACTCCCCCTTCGCGTCGCGGGCTTCCGAGAGTCCGTCGGTGTAGAGCAGCAAGGTCGCGCCCTCCGGGAAGGTCACCGTGTCGACGTGCTCCGGACCGGCGGCGAGAGCGGTCAGGCCCAGGGGCAACGCCGGCCGGCTGGGTTCGACATACCGCACGGCATCCGGCAGGAAGAGCATGGGCGCCGGGTGACCGCGGTTGACCAGGCGGACCTTGTTCCCGTGCCGGGGGAATTCCGCGACCACGCTCGTGATGAACCCTTCGAGTTCCGTCACGCCCCCCGACTGCTCGATCTCGAGGGCGACGGCTCGCTCCAGCCGCTCCACGAGCGCGGTGAGACTGGGTTCCTGAAGGGCCGCCTCACGGAAGGTGCCGATGCTGTCCGCGACGGCCCGGACCGCGTTCAGACCCTTGCCGCGCACGTCGCCGATCACACAGCGCACACCGAACGGCGTGTCGACCACCGCGTAGAGATCCCCGCCGATCTGCGCGTCCGACTGCGCGGCCTCGTAGCGGGCGGCGAACCGCAGCGGCCCGCTCGCCCGAGGCGGGTCGCGCAGAACGGCCCGCTGGACGGCGGCGGCGATGTCGCGGGCCGAACGAAGCTGGGTGTGCAGGTGATGGAGAAGGCGATTGAGGAACACCGAGATCACGGCCACCGTCGCGACCATGGCCAGTTCGCTGAACTCGGTGGCGGTTCCGTGGAAGCCGAAGTAACCGAACATGGCCAGGTCGAGGAGGAACGCCGTCACGCCCGTGACGACGGTCCCGCGCAGGGACAGCAGAGGCGCCGCCGTGAGGATCGCGGCCGCGTAGAGAGCCGCCGCGCTGACCGTGGGCGGAGTGGCGAAATCGATCACCACGGCCGCCCACAGCAGAACCGCCGGCAGCAGCGGCCGCCACCTTCCCAGCCGCTGCCACACCGTCAGCCCGGCCACGTGCTGCTCCAGACGTCGACTGGTTTCCCTGGCGGCCCAGGCTAAGGGCTGCCCGTCCGCCCCATCGCCCCATCCCGCTCCGGCTCGCACGTGACGTGACGGCTATGACCCGAACGCCGCACACCGGAGGGACACACGGCGGGTGGTCACGCGGCGAGCGTCGCCTGCCCGCGGGCGTAACACGCGGACCGCGGACCTTCCGGCAACTCCCGACTCATGCCCTCGGGGGCTCGACTTCCTGAATAATTCGGCACCCGGTACAGACGAAGAGGGGATCCGGTGACCCGTCGCACCAACACGTCCTGCCTGGGCATGGCCGTCAAGGGCTATCTGCTGCTGAACCTGTGGGTCGCCATCGGATACGCCCTGGCGCTGCCGGTCACCTTGCCCGACCTGATGGCGTCGCAGGACCCGCCGCTGTACGTCCAGGGCCCGCTCCAGCACGCGGTCCTCTACGGCGTGCCCGTCGGCGCCGCCCTGGGCGTGGCCCTGTTCGCGAGTCGCCGGGCGTCCGTCGCCCGATGGGCCGTCCTCGCTCGCGCGGCGGCGGTGCTGGTGCTCGGGCAGATCGCCGCCCACTGGGCCGCGGCCCGGTTCGACGCGCCCGAGTGGACTGCGCGCGCCATGGCGCAGTGCGGAGCAGCCGGTCTCGCCGCGTACCTGTGCCTGGTGCTGGTGCGCAGGTGGGACAACCGCGGCCTCGCCCCGGGAGGCCGTCGTCCGGGTCCGGGCGAGATCTGGCACGCGGTGGTTCCGTTCCGGGACAACGAGGGCAGCAAGGAACGCTACTGCGTGGTCATGAGGAGCCGTCCCCACTACGCGGAGGTCCTCAAGATCACCAGCCAGAACAAGGACCACCGCGACGACCACATTCGCATGCCGAACGACGGCTGGGACCTCACCTCGGGCAAGGCCCACTGGGTCGAGATCGGCCTTCACCCGTTGCGAGTTCCCTACCAGGACTTCACCGACGGCCGCCCGAAGGGCCGTTGCCCGCGGCCGGTCTGGCGCCGGCTCCGGGCCGAGAACGTGGAAACCGCGCCATCCAGGGTGTGAGAAGCCTCGGGATTCCGGGCGATCGGTGAACTCCGGCCGGATCAGCCGGACTTCAACGGGCGGTGGTGTGGGGGAGCGTGAAGCGGAAGGCTCCCGCTCCGTTGCCCAGCTGGAGCCACAGGTACTGGGGCTGGGTGACGACGCGCAGGGCGATGTCCGCGCAGCCCGGGCACCGGGCGGTCAGGCCCGGCTCGGGACCGTACACGTGCAGTTGAGCCACGGTCGACGGCAGCCTGCAGGAGGGGCACAGCCGCCAGGCCGTGGTCGGGTCGATGGCGAAGACCTCTCCGAGCGGGCCGGCCAAGGCATTGCCGTCAAGGTACAGAGGATGCTGGTTCATCGTGTCTCCCTTCGGTGTCAGCCGAAGCGTTCGGTTCGGATCTGGCCGGCCGCGTATCCGGTGGCCAGGAGGAGCGTGCTGACGTGCTCGACGAAGCCGGTCGGGCCGCAGACGTAGCAGCGCACACCCGTCGGGGGCGGCAGCCCCAGCAGGTCGCGTTCCGTCATACGTCCGGCAGCGCGCTCGGAGTCCTCCGGTGCCCTGCGGGTGTAGAGACGCCGGACGTCTGCGGAGCCGTCGACGGCGTCGAGCTCCGCTTCGTACCAGACCTCATCCGGGTCACGCACGGAGTAGACGACGGAGCAGGGTTCGTCCGACGGTGAGGCCAGCCGTGACCGCAGGATCGCCATCAAGGGCACCACACCGCAGCCTCCGGCGATCAGGAGCAGGGGGCCACCGTCCCGTGGTGTCCACACGAACCAACCTCCGAGCGGTCCCTTGACCTCGACCTCCGCGTCCACGGGCAGGACATCGGCGAGGTACGGCGACACCTCGCCGCCCGGTACTGCCTGGACGCCCAGTTCGATGGTGTCCTCGTCGGCGGGTGCCGCGAGCGAGTAGCTCCGTACGGCCTGGTATCCGTCGTCGGCGGTCAGCCGGACATCGACGTGCTGACCGGGCAGGTGGCCCGGCCACCGCGGCACCTCGAACCGCAGCGTACGGCCGGTCGCGGTCTGGTCCGTCCGCTCCGTGAGGCGGGCCCGTCGCCAGCCGTGCATCAGTCGCTCCAGTAGCGCTGCTCACGCCAGGGGTCGCCGTAGTCGTGGTAGCCGGCCGACTCCCAGAAGCCGGGTTCGTTCTCCAGGGTGAGACGGAGACCCTTGACCCATTTCGCCGACTTCCAGAAGTACAGGTGGGGGATCACCAGACGGGCCGGACCGCCGTGGTCGGGGGAGAGCGCGAAGCCGTCGAAGGAATGCGCCAGCCACGCCTTGCCGTCGGTGACGTCCTCCAGCGGAAGGTTGGTGGTGTAGCCGTCGAAGGACTCGGCGACGACGAAATCCGCCGCGGTTTCCACCTCGTCGAGGAACACGTCGAGGGAGACGCCGCGCCAGGTGGTGTCGAACTTCGACCAGCGGGTCACGCAGTGGATGTCGACGGTGGGCTCCTCCTGCGGAAGGTCCATCATCTGTTCCCACGTCCACGAACGGCTCTCGCCCGCCTCGCTGGTCACGGTGAACGACCATCTGTCGGAGGCGATGCGGGGAGTGGGCCCCGCGGACAGGACGGGGAACGACTCCGTCGGGTACTGCCCTGGCGGCAGCCGACCTTCGAACGCGTGGGTCTTTCCGTGGAAGCCCGGCGACAAGCCGTCCATCCGGCGTCCTTCCTCTCGCTCGACCTCGGCCTCTGCCCGCTCCTGGCCGAGGTCGGACCGGGCATGGTGCAGGCGCACCGCATCCCCTCCCTCTCCAACCCATGATCCGCGCCCCTGGTACGGGCGCAACCCCGGTCCCACGGAACGAAAGATCACAGCCGTGGACGGCAACAACATGCCGGCGGGTGCACTTTTATGCGGGCGTGTGATCAGACCAGGCCGATGCGGCGTGCCGTGTCCTCGTTGTGCTTCATGTGTTCGTGCGCATCGCTTCCGAGCGCGGTGATGAGGCCGGCGACGACGGTCTCGATGACCGCGAGGGTGGGCACCAGGCTGTCGTACGGCGAGGGGGCGTCGACATGGCTGGGCAGGACGACTTCCGCGTGGGACGCGGCGGGTGAGAGCCAGGTGTCGGTGAACACGACGACCTTTCCGCCGCGTTCCCGGGTGAGCTGCGCGAAGGCGAGCTTGTCGTGTTCGTAGCGGCGGTAGTCGAAGATCACGAGAACGTCCCGGCGGGTGAGCGCCGAGAGCGCGGCGGCCCGCTCGACGTCACGTTCGGGCAAGAAGCGTACGTCGTCGCGCAGTTGCATCAGGTGCAGGCCGAGGTACTGGGCCAGCAGGTGGGTGAAGCGACCGCCCACCAGGGTGATGCGGCGTTTGCGGTCGGACAGCAGGGTGATGGCGTGTTCGAGGTCGTGGGCCGGGGTCTCGGCCAGCGTCTGTGCGACGGCGGTGGTGAACAGCGTGCTGCTGCGGGCCATGAGACCGGCGGCCGAGTCCGCGGCATCGGCGTCGTCGGCGGCCGCGTACAGGGAGAGCGGAGAGGCGTTGCGGTCGTTGAGTTCGGCGCGCAAGGCCGCCTGGAAGTCGGGGAATCCGCTGTAGCCGAGGCGATTGACGAAGCGCAGGACGGTGGGGGCACTGACAGCGGCGCGTTCGGCGAGGGTGGCGATGGTCTCGAAACCGCTGGAGGGGTAGGCGGCCAGCAGGACGCGGGCGACTTTGCGCTCGGCGGGACTCAGGATGCCCAGCTTCTGGCGGATGTCGTCGGCGAGGGTGCCGGGGGCCATGTCGGGTTCCTTTCCCACAATGCGCTGCACGGTTGTCGAGCCTAGTGCCCGGGCGGGCCAGGGGTGGGGTCGGCCGTGCGTCGTCTGCGGGCCGGCCCCACGCTGCTGACGTGCCGGGTCAGGGGGCGGTCATCGCGAAGCGACGGCGATGTCCATGTCGATGAGCGTCTGCGCCTGTGTGCCGTCGCCGCTCCACGCGGTGAAGCGGGACTTCTTGGCGAAGGTGACGGTGAAGCGCGGCCCGGCCTCGTACGTGGAGGCCGTCGCGGTCCGCTGTACGCGGGTCGAGGCGAGGGCGCGGGCGGTGGAGCGGAAGGAGTACGGGACGCCCGCGGGGTTGGCGGCGGAGTAGAAGACGTCGGAGTTGGCGGGCACGGGGGCGTCGGTGGGGGTCAGGCGATGCTTCGTACGGGCCGGCAGGGCAGTCCAGTGACGGGCGTCGTAGCGGTCGCCGTCGGTGAGGTACGTGTAGCCGGCCCTGTCGAGGTTCCAGCCGGCCGTGGTGGTACGGGTGCGGGCGTCACGCAGGTCGAGGACTCCGACGCCGGCGGGGCCCAGGACGCTCAGGGCCTCGCCGTCGGTGCCGGGGCGGTCGACGATCAGGGCCGTGTTCTCGTCCAGGGTGTAGACGCGGTCGTGGCCGGTGTCCGCGGCGAGCCGCAGGGCGCGGCCCTCGCGGCCGGAGGTGCCGGTGTGCGTGTCGACGAGGCCGGTGCGCAGGAAGCCGAACCCTCCGTCCGGGAAGTAGCCGAGTCGAGTGGGGTCCTCGAAGTAGCCGGGCGTGCTGCCGTCGCGCAGGGCTTGGTAGGAGTCGCCGCCGCTGACCATGTCGGGGCCGGAGGCGATCTGGGCGCCGGCCGAGGAGCCCGCGACGACGGCGCCCTGGGCGAGTTTGGCGCGGATCGCGGCCAGGACCTTGGAATCGGTGTGGGCGGCGCCGTGCAGCAGGGTGGTGAGGTAGCGGGCCTGGTCGCCGCCTCCGAAGAAGAACCCGGTCATCGAGTTCACCTGGGCGACGACGGCGTCGGAGTCCGCGTTGTCGATGTGGTCGAGGTCCACGGGGATCCACTGGGCGTCCGCTGCTCCGTGCTTCGTGAACAGGGAGGAGTAGTAGTCGCCGTTGCAGGCCGAGTTGCTGCACCGGTCCGGGTCGCCCGCGTCGGGGTCCTGGCTCTGGGGGATCGAGGCGGCGGTGATGACGCCGATGCGGGCGTCGCTTCCGCCGGCGCGCCGAAAGATTTCGCCGTAGACCTGGGTGTTGTCCTCCTTCAGGGCGCCGCCGACGAGGACGAGAGAGCCGCGGTGCGGCGGGGAGGCGCGATGGCCGGCATGGGCACTCGGGGCCGTGGTGCACGCGAGGACGAGGAGCGTGGTGCCGGCGAGGATCGCGCGGCGCCCGGTTCCGGGTGGAATACGCATGGTGCCTCCGTGGGGTGGTGTCGAAGGATGCGGGGAGGGGAGTCCGTCGGCAGGAGGCGGGTGTTCGGTCCTGCCGACGACTGAGGGAGCCAGCCTCGGACGGAACGGTGCCCAGGTGGTCGTCGCTGTGCGTACCGGCCTGGGCGGTGAATGGTGCGCGGTGAACGGTGGTCGGTGGTCGGTGGTCGGTGGTCGGTGCGCGGTGCGCGGTGCTCGGTCAGGACGTGCCGGTCTGGCTGCCGAGCGAGGCGATCAGTGCGGCCAGCAGGGCGACCCGCTGGGGAACACTGGCTGTGTCCAGCCATTCCTGCGGGGTGTGATCGGAACCTCCGACGGGTCCCAGACCGTCCAACACGGGTACACCCGTGCCGGCGATGAGATTGGCGTCGCCGACTCCGCCGGTGGTGGTGGCGCCCAGTGCGAAGCCCAGGGAGGCCGCCGCGGCCTGCGCCGCGGCGAGCATGCGTCGTGAGCCGGCCGTGTCCTCCATGGGCGGGCACAGGTCGAGTTGTTCCAGCGTGATGGTCGTGCCGGGTACTTCGGGGCGGTCCGCCGCTTCCTGGATGGCTGCCTTCACGCGTCGCACGTCGGCGCTGGTGGCGGCTCGTACCTCGACGAGGAGTTCGGCCGTGGGGCAGACGATGTTGGCGCGGGTTCCCGCCCGTACGACACCGACGTTGACGGTGACGCCGTCCCAGCGGCCATTGAGGGCCTGGAGTGCCACCACGAGGTGGGCTGCCGCGAGCGCGGCGTTGGCGCCTCGTTCGGGTTCGATGCCGGCGTGGGCGGCCCGGCCGGTGACGGTCAGGCGGAAGTCGGCGACGCCCTTGCGGGCGATGACCAGGTCGCCGTTCTCCCGTGCGCATTCCAGACCCAGACCGTAGTGCGTGCCACGGGCGGCGTCTTCAGAGATCTTGCGGCTGGAAGGGGATCCGATCTCCTCGTCCGGGGTCGCGAGGAAGACGAGCTCGGCATACTCCTCGACCTCCTCCTCGCCCAGGATCTCCAGGGCGAGCAGCCCGGCCAGGAGGCCCCCCTTGTCGTCGCTCACGCCGGGGCCGTGCGCGATGAGTCCGTCCAGACGAAACGGACGCTCGGCCGCGGTGCCGTCGTCGAAGACGGTGTCCATGTGCGCGGCGAGCAGAATCCTGCGTCCACCCCGCGCTTCGGGCAACCGGCCCTGCTTCCGGGCGACGAGGGCGTCCCCGACCGGGCGGCCATGGGCGCTGGGCAGTTGGACGCGCTCGACGGTGAAGGCGAGCCGGTTCAGGCGGTCCTGCACCCAGTCGGCGACTTCGTTGACGCCTTCGAGACTGTAGGAGCCGGAGTCGATGGCCACGAGTTCGGACAGGTCGGCCAGATACCGGGGCTGGTGCGTGCGAGCGGATGACAGCAGATCGGCGACACGGGGCCGCCGGCACGGCGGGGCGCTCACAGGACCTTCGACAGGAACGCGCGCGTACGCTCCTGCTCCGGTGCGACGAGCACGGTGCGTGGATCGCCGACTTCCACCACGACGCCGTCGTCCATGAAGACCGCGGTGTCGCCCACCTCGCGGGCGAAGCCGATCTCATGGGTGACGACGACCAGGGTCATTCCGTCGGCCGCCAACTGCCGCATCACGTCGAGCACATCGCCGACGAGCTCGGGGTCGAGCGCGGAGGTCGGCTCGTCGAAGAGCATCAGCTGCGGATTCATGGCCAGAGCCCGGGCGATGGCGACGCGCTGTTGCTGTCCGCCGGAGAGCTGGGAGGGGTAGTTGGCGGCCCGGTCACCCAGACCGACGCGCTCCAGCAACTGCTGCGCCCGCTCGCGTGCTTCGGTCTTGGAGATCTTGGAGACCTTCACCGGCGCCTCGGCGACGTTCTCCCAGGCGGTCATGTGGGGGAAGAGGTTGAAGCGCTGGAAGACCATGCCGATGTTCCGGCGCCGCTCGGCGACCTCCCGCTCGCGCAGTTCGTAGAGCTTCGTGCCCTGCTGGCGGTATCCGACCAGCTCTCCGTCGACGGTCAGCTTTCCGCCGTCGACCTTCTCGAGGTGGTTGATACAGCGCAGGAAGGTCGACTTGCCCGAGCCCGAGGGCCCCAGCAAGCAGCACACCTGCCCTCGTCCGACCGTGAGATCGATGCCCTTGAGCACATCGAGCTTCCCGAAGCGCTTGCGTACGCCTTCGGCGCGCACCATGGGGGCGTTCATCGGCCCGCCTCCTTGTTCGCCTTGCGGAGCAGCCCCGCGGCGGTGCCGAACATCCGGTTCATGACGGAGACGTCTCCGGCGCGAGCGGTCCCGCGGCCGTAGCGGCGTTCCAGCCAGGCCTGGGGAACGCTCAGCAGCGTCACCAGGGCGAGGTACCAGATGCTGGCGACGACCAGCAGGGGAATGACCTGGTAGTTCTGTGCGTAGACGTCCTGGATGTTGGACATCAGGTCGTGGGCGGAGATCACCGAGACGAGCGCGGTCATCTTCAGCATGTTGATCGTCTCGTTGCCCATGGGCGGGATGATGACGCGCATGGCCTGGGGAAGAACGATCCGCCGCATCGTGAGCGCCGGACGCATGCCGAGCGAGTGCGCCGCTTCGGCCTGGCCGATGTCGACGGACTGGATGCCGGCCCGCACGATCTCCGAGGCGTAGGCGGCTTCGTTGAGGCCGAGCGCGAGCAGCGCCGCGACGGCGGGGGTGAGCAGGGCGTTCGTCTCGGCCTGGAAGAAGGTGACATCGGTGAAGGGAATGCCGATCTTCACATACTGGTACAGGGCCGCGGCGTAACCCCAGAAGATGATCTGTACGAGCAGGGGAGTGCCGCGGAAGATCCAGACGAAGAGCGTGGCCAGCCCGTACAGGACGGGGCTGCTGGACAGCCGCATGACCGCGATCAGTGTTCCGAGGCCGAGACCGAGGGCCATGGCCGCGGTGGTGAGCCAGAGCGTGGTGGTGAGGCCGTCGAAGATCAGGGGGGCGAACAGGTAGTCACCGATGATGTCCCAGTGCAGGTTGCGGTTCTTGGCGAGCGAGCCGACGAGACCGGCCAGTGCCAGGAGCGAGGCGGCCGCGGCCAGCCACCGGCCGTAGTTGCGGACCGGGACGACTTCGAGATCCTGCGTACGTGGCTCGTCGTTGCGGACGGTGCCCACGCCGGCCTTGGTGTCCGTCACCACTAGTCCACCGCCGCGTTCTTGGTGGCTTCCTTGACGGCGATGGAGGCCACGCCGTACTTGGTGTAGATCTTGGTGAGGGTGCCGTCGTCGATCAGGGCCTGCAGGGCCTTCTGGATCGCGGCGGTGAGTTCCGGCAGCTTCTTGGTCACGGCGATGCCGTTGGGCGAGGCGTTGTACCCGCCGGGAGCCGTGGGATCGTCGACGAGGTCGAACGCCGCCCCGTCGTCGGCCTTCTTGGCCGTCAAGCCGGCCGCGGGCTTGGTCAGTACCTGAGCGGCCACCTTGCCCGCACGCAGGGCGAGTTGGGCGTCGGAGTCCTTCGGGAAGGCCTGGATGGCTATCTGTTCCCCGCCCGCCTTCTCGCACACCGACTGGTGGGACTTCAGCAGGTCGAGCTGATTGGTCGCACTCTGCACGGCGACCTTGTGTCCGCACAGGTCGTCCAGGGTGCCGATCTTTTCCGGGTTGCCGTCGGCGACCAGGATGCCCGAGCCGGACTGGGAGTAGTCGACGAAGTCGACGACCCGCTGCCGCTCCTTCTTGTCCGTGATCGCCGACATCGCCGCGTCGAACTTGCCGGCCTGGATGGCCGGGACGATTCCGTCGAACTTCTGCGGGGTGAACACGAACCGCACGCCCAGCTTGGCCCCCAGCGCCTGGCCGAGGTCGTAGTCGAGGCCGGTCAGCTCGCCGGAGCCCTCCTTCACGAACATCTCGAAGGGCGGGTAGGGCACATCGGTGGCGACCTTGACCGTGCCGGCCTTCTTGATCGCGTCGGGCAACGCGTCGTGCAGCGCATCGTCCTTCTTGATCTGCACCCCGGCCACCGAGACCTTGGCCGCGGCGGCGGGAGTGGTGTTGTCGTTTCCACAGGCGGAGAGCAGCGCAAGGGCCGTGGCGGCAGCGGCGGCGGCGGCCGCCGTGCGGCGGGTCGGACGAGCATTCATCGCGGTCGAACCTCTCGAAGGATCTCTGCTGACGGTTCACCGCCAGCTCCACGACAGGGAAGTTGCAGATCGACGCGATGGAACGCTAGATGTATCACCTATTACGTTCATGCAACCTGAGTACCGAGCGTGTCCGATGGGGATCAAAAGGGCGGCCGGTCTCGTCGTTCGTGTCTGCCTCACGCCGATCGAGTGGAAAATCCATGCGAATCTGCCGAGGATCTGTACTTTCCGCTACCGCGCATCGCGTGACGGACTCGGGCGCGGACGCGTCAGGTGCCGGGCAGCGCCACCGGTGTCCCGAACCGCACGGGCACACCGGGCGCGTACAGCACGCTGGCCGGGGCCTCCTCCGGCCGGGACAGGCCCGCGGCCGCGATGAGTGAGTCGTCCCAGCCGAGGAGGGAGCAGCGGCGGAAGGACCACTCGGGGTGGGTGTTGGGAAGGTAGTAGGAGTGTCCGAACGCGTGTCCGTGCAGGCCCCAGCGGTTCGTGAGGAACTCCTCGACGGGGTCCGGAGTCGCAGGGGCGGTGTCCACGGCGAGCCATACGCGAGCCCCCGCGTTCGATGATCCGCGGCGGCTGGTCCGGTACAGCAGGCGGTTGTCGAACCACCGGCTCTGGATGCGGGACCACCGGTAAGGGAGCCGGAAGGACGCGTCGGCGAGCAGGACGGGCACCAGCCGGTCGCATTCCAGTGAGCGGAACACCACTCCGCGGCGCCCCAGTGCGTCCCGGCTGTAGAGGCGGACGTTGACCTCGTCGAAGGATCCGAAATAGGGGATCGCCGGGGTGCCGCCCAAGGAGAGATCGCGCATGCGGAAGAAGACCAGGCCGACGTACGTACGGCCGTTGTGCAGGTCGGGGACCGTGCCGGGCGGCAGAAGCCCGGCCACCTGGAACGGATCCGCAGGCCAGTGCAGGAACACCAGGTCGCGCCAGTTCTGCCGGAACAGCATCCGCCGCACCTCCCGCGGGGCGCGAGGGGTGACGGGCTCCACGGGGTGCGGGGTCCGGGTCCGGTGGTGGGGACGGGGCGGTCCGGGATCGGGCACGGTTCCTCCTCGGCCGACCGCCTATCGCTCGATGTCGAGCGGGGCGTCACGGCCCGGCTTCACCAGACGGGCACGGGCCGAGAGTCCGGCGACGATGGCGTCCACCGCCTCGGCGACGGGCAGCCCCGCCGGCAGCGCGGGAGGTGTTCCGAGAACGGCTCGGCCGGCGAAACCCGTCTCCACATGGGGCAGCCGGATCTCCAGCACCGTGACCCCGGACCTCCGCTGCTCGCGCCGGACCGCTCGAAGCCAGGTGGAGAGTCCCGCCTTCGACGCGGAGTAGTCGGCCATTCCGGCCTGGGGCGAGTCGACGACCACGCCCGTGATCGCCGCGATCACTCCGCCCGGGTCGACGACGGGAAGGGCGGCTCGCAGGAACGCCATGGGGGCCAGCGCGTTGACGGTGAACAGGTGCTCGGCCACGGCGTCGCCGACCGACTCGGCCGGTCCGAAGGCGGTGCTGCCGACGCAGACGACGACTCCGTCCAGGCCGCCGAGTTCGCCGGCGGCCCAGGTCACCGTGCGCGCGCACTGTTCGAGGTCGTACGCGTCGAAAGCGCGGGCGGGGGCGTCTCCGCAAGCCCGGGACACACGGGCGAGGCCCGCGCGGTCGCGGCCCGCGACGGCCACGGCGACTCCCTGCTCGTGCAGCCGCAGAGCCAGAGCGGCGCCGAGGGTTCCCGTTGCGCCGGGAACCAGGACTCCCTTGCGACGGATGGGCATGCCATACCTCCCGTGCCCCGGACAGACCCGAGGCCATTGGGTGACTCGTCTCTCTTTTCCGCAGGTGATCGATCCCCGGATGCGGCAGTGGGCCCGTCACGGGCAACTCGCGCGGACGGCGCGCCCGCTCCTTCGGGACGCGGCCGGGCCCCGCCGCTGAGAACGCGCGGTTCCCTTGAGCATCCGGAGAGGCCACAGAGCTGGAAATAGATGCATGAAGCACCCCAAAAGGTGCGCCGATCCGTGGCAAGAGGAGAAGCAATGATCGTCAAGAAGCTGCACGATGCGGGCGTCGAGAGTGAACACGCCTACGCCGCGGCCTTCGCCTCCATCGGCCTCTCGCTCGTCTCCTGGCTGGCCTCCAACAAGCAGGAGAACCTGGAGCGGGCCGACCGCTGGGGCATCTTCGTGGGGGAATGGGCACCCACCTTCTTCGCCCTCGGGCTGGCGCTGGCCAACTACGAGGAGAACGACGCCGCGGAGGCCGAGCGCTGATCGGCCATGGAGACGAGCTCGGTGACGGAACTGCTCGACAGCGATATCCAGGATGTTCCGGCCAAGCGGCACATCGAACCGGGCATGCCGCCGACATGGGACGAGCTGGGGCTGCCGTCCATGTCGGCGATGCTCGTCGCATCGCTGAGCCGACGCGGAAGCCGCTCCTACGAAGCGGTGTGCCAGTGGCCTCGATGGCACGCGTTGAACGAACGCGCGCTCGCGGTGACGCATCATCCCCTGCTCATGGCCGAGTCGACCCGTCAGCTCGCCGCCGCCCTGGAGCTGTCGAACCTCCGGAGCGCAGACGCCGACCGGCTCCAGCCCGTCTCGGTGAACCTCGGCGTGGACCCGAGAACACAACCGATCGAGCGCGGCACCGCGTCGCACGTGCTGGTGCACGTCACGATCAGCGATCTCGTCGTACGAGTGGGTACTGTCGTCGCGTACCGCCTGACCGCCGAGTTCTTCGCCGCGGGCACGTACTTCGGGACCTGCGGCATGACGCTGGCCCGCCCCTCACGCCCCGGACCGGAGCCGGCCCCGGCATCGCATCCGGGCCTCCTGCGCCCCGCCCCGGCCGCCGTCGGCGCGTCGGCCGAACCGGACGTTCTGATCGCGCGTGGAGCACAGGGACGGCTCGTGATCGCCCCCTGCGACCCTGAGCACCCCGTGCTCCTCCCGGGCCGCCCCGCCCAGTTGCCGGCACTCGCGCTCATGGAAGCGGGAAGGCAGGCGACGCTGCTCTATCGGGGAGCCTTGCCGTCCGCCGTGGTCGGCATCGGCGTACGAATCGACGCGCCGGTGCCGAGCCGAGGGGCGTCCGTAGAGGTGGCGGCCGATGGCTGCGCCTCGCGCTTCGTCGTGAGGACCGACGAAGGGACCGCCGCGACGGGCACGGTCACTTTGTTGTGACTCGGGCCCCTCTGGAGTTCACCGCCCTCGCCGCACGCACAGTGTGCGACGGGCCCATTCCGCCCCTTGGCGCCAGGAGCGCACAGTACGGCGTGGTCAGTCGCTGGGGTGTTCATACATGGCAGTGGCGGTCGCGTCGTACGCCAAGGTGGAGATCGCGTCTGCGTATCCCCGGTCCAGCATCTGCCGTTCACGTGCTGTGTGAGGGCCCGCGGGGCGTTCGGCCAGTCGCGCCACGTGTTCCTCGTGCGCCTCGGCGATCTTCTCGGCGGTCGCCCGCCATACGGTGTCGTCCGCTACGCGCACCACTTCCACGCAGGCTGGTTGCATGCCCTCGGCCAGCGCGGCAGCGGCCCGGTCATGACCGTCGAGGAGCAGCCAGCCGTCCAGAAAGGACACCCACCACAGCAGGACCGGGGCGAGGGTGCCCTCCCGGGCGTGCTTGCGGTACGCCTTCACGCGCGAGGCATCCGGAGCCGACAGCGGACGCAGCGGCAAGACACCGTGCCAGCCACCCCCGCAGAGCAGTTCGAGGGTGGCCTCCGGCCAGTCCTCAACGAGGTCACCGTCCCAGATACCCGGAGCGAACGTGGAGCGCGAAGTCAGCAGCCAGCGCCCGTGGTCCAGAGGGCCCAGTCCCGTCTCCTCCAGCCACTGCGCGTATCGGTGCGGCCAGTTTGCCCCGTTCCGCATCGCCGCGGCGGTCAGAGGCGGCAGGGGGGAGCGGTGGCCGCACAGGCGACGCAGGTGGAGGTCGCGGCAGCAACCGTCGCCCTCCGACCGGGCCTTGAGCAGGGGCCGTTCCCCCTGCCGGAGGACCCACTCGCGGTCCGTAACCCGCTCGAAGCGCAGCGGAGGCGGACCTGACAGGCCGTCGGGTACGGCCAGGACGACACCGCCGCCGGGTAGAGGTTCCCTCGTTGCCTTGGCCATGGGATCAGTGTCAGCACAAGGAGTCCCTTCCCGGCAAAGGATTACTCCGACGCCGTGCGCCGAACCCGCAGGCTAAAGGCTTCGGCGGTGCGCTTCACGAGGAGCAACCGGATGGTGCCCCGGCGAGGAGCGGACCAGCGCAGCTCCTACCATCCACGTGTGCCGGGTGCTCCCTTGAAGGGGCCCTTTACGTCTGGGGTGATCCAGCCGCCGTAGAAGTCTCCGTCCTGGGCCTGGACCTCTTCGTCGCCGACGATGCAGCGGTCGACGCTGCTCGCGTAGAAGGCGAAGTGGTCCTTGAGGGCCGTGTAAGCCGGATTGGGGCCGGGGTAGCTCCAGGCGGCACGACTGCGCACCTCGTCGCCGATGATCAGGTCCCAGTAGCGTGCGCTGCCCTTCCATTCGCACCAGGAGGTTCCGTCGGTCGGGAACAGCAGATCGGTACAGACATCGCCCGGTGGGATGTAGAACGTCGGTGGGTGACTGGTCTCCAGTACCCGCAAGGCGCTTCGCGTCTCGGCGACCGTGCGGCCACCGCATTCCACCCGGACCGGGCGGTCGTCCTGTACAACGGCGGGAGGCCGTGGATAGTCCCAGACGGACTCGATCTCGCGACCGGTGGACCGGCTCATGTCGTCTCCTCGCCCTGAACGCACGCCCGCCGTTGGAGCGTGCGTCTTCTCTTCCCCGCCTTCCGCACCTTTGGATGAGATGTACCTGGGACCGGTTGGCGAAGTGCGCTGTCCACCGTCCAAAGGGCGATGCGGAACCCCAGCTCGGGCAGCGTCGCAAAGGGACGCATGCGAGCGGAGCCCCAAAGCGACGAAGAAGTCATCTCCTCCGTCCGCTCCGCCGTCCCAACACCCGCGAAGAGCAAGCCAGCCCGGTCCGGGATCACGTCCGGGGTGGTGGCTCGTTCCCGGAGTTCCGTTGCCCTTCGTCGGCGGAGTCTTGCGGCTTGTGGGCGGAGAGAGACTGCCGGTGGCGGGCGGCGGTGATCTGCCACACGTGTTCCGCCTCCGGGTGGCCCAGGCCGGCCGCCTTGGCGAGCCAGTGCATGGCCTCGCCCCTCCGCTTGCGCTTGGCGAGGTTCACCCCCAACGCGTACATGCCTTCGACGTCGCCCGATCTGGCCGCATGGCCGAACCAGATTTCTGCCATGGGGGTGTCCCTCGCCGCCTGGTACAACAGGCCCCGGTTCACCGCCGCGCCGACGAAACCGGCTCGGTACGAGCGTTCGTAGAGCGTGCCGGCCCGGCTGAGGTCGCCGCGCCTCTCGGCCAGGTGGCCCAGGATGTCCAGTGCGCCGGGGTGGTCCTCGGCCGCCTCCCGCTCCAGGAGCGCCTCTGCCTCGGGGTGGTCACCACGTTCGATCCGGATGCCTGCGAGGTGGACCGCGGCGTCACGGTGTCCGGCGGCGGCCGCCTTCTCGAAGTGCCGCTCGGCCTCCTCCTCATTGCCTGCCACCTTGAAGTGCAGTCCGAGGTTGTACCGCGAATCGACCCGGCCGAGGTCGGCCGCCTTGCGGTAGCACGCCAGCGCCTCCTCCACCCGGTCAGGATCCCCGCTGTCCATGAGGCACCGGGCGAGTCCGTGCACGGCTCCGACGTCCCCGGCGTCGGCGGCACGCCGGAACCAGACGGTCGCCTCGTCGAGCTCACCGGCTTCGAAGTGGAGCAGCGCCAGGTTGTACTGCGCGTTGACGTTGCCCGCCTCGGCCGCGCGGAGGTAGAGCCGACGGGCGTCCCCGGTCCGTTCGCGTTTCGCGAGACCGACCGCGCTGAAGTACGCGGTCCAGCCCTTCAGCCCACCGTACCTGCCCACGACAAACCCCCATGTGTCTGTGGAACGGGGCTGAATTGTCGCGCGGGTGCGCGACGCCGGGAAAGGGGGCGGCGGTCCCGGCGACACCGGGAAAGGGGGCAGCGGGCCCAGCGGCTCGGGTCGTCGACCACCCCTCAGTGGCTCACCGCCACCTTCACCGCCGCGATGGCGGCACCGATCGCGGCCAGCACGAATCCGCCCCACAGTGCGGCGACAGAAGCTCTGCGGCCGCTGAGCCATTCGACGATCCAGCCCGTCAGGGCCAGTCGCACCAGGATGACGGACGCCGCGAGCAGCTGGGCCGTCGCCGATGACAGCACTCCCCATGCGCCGAACGCCAGGAGAAGTGCCGACGGCGTCCCTGATGTGGCAATCGGCCACGCGTCACGTACGTCCCTGCGTACCGCGTGTGCCTGCGGTCGGGCCGGGGCCTCGATGCTCTGACCGACCAACTCGGCGAGCACATGCGCCACGAACGTTGAAGCGGCGGTGACCAGGACAAGGATCGCGGCACGCCCGTTGAGCGTGTGTTCGGTCCCGACGGACGCCACCGCCCCGAGGACGGTCACGTTTCCGTACACGTATGCCGTGGTACGGCGACGGGCAGACTCCACCGGCAAGGCGCCCTGGGGACGAGTTCGCAATCGTCGAGCAGACCCCTGCGCGGCATCCTGTTCTGAACCCACGACCAAACACCTCCGGACTCGCGCCCCTCGGGTCAGGCGGACGTTCGCCGATCGCCGGCAGGGACTCCCGCCGTCAGTCTGCGTACAAGGGGCCAGTACGCCAGGTATGGACACGGGCCACTAAGGACAGAGACTTCGACACCTGCTTCGGGTCGACTTGACCCGTTCCGTCGGTCGTGGGCCTGCGCCTCACGCTGGTCAGGGGGCTCTCAGCGGTCGAGCGGGCCGCAGGTCAATCGGTAGGCCTCTTCGATCCAGGGCTCCTTGCCGGGGTCCACGCCGCATCGGAGGAAGCCGGTGCTGCCGCCGGACCAGGTTGTCACGCTGCCGTAGACATCCGTGGCACGGCCGGGGCAGGTGACGGTGAAACTCGCCTCGGTGACCGTGACGCCGTCGGCCTGGACGAAGCGGCCGGGCGCTCCCAGGGTGCCGGACTTGATGGTGTCCCGCTTGCGGTCGGCGGTCGTCTGTCCCGGCATGGCCAGCATCCCGGGGGCGAGGGAGAGGTGATCGGCGAGCGAGGCGATGACGCGTCGGGTGGAGAGACCTTGCGCAGCGGTCTCCATACGGGCCCTCACCGTGCGAACGTGCACGGAGGGGTACTCGATCTCCCGCGTGTCGCCCTCGTGGATCGTCATCACCGGGGACACCTCGGTGAGCCGTCTCTCGTTCTGTGCCATGGCCCAGTGGATGTGCCCCGACCGACAGGAGGACACGGGGCGAGAGGCCGGCGCGGAGACCTTCGTCCTCGCCGCTTCCGCCGACGACGTACAGCCCGCCGCAGAAGGAGCGATCACGCAGAGCAGCGCCACCGCCGCCCACCCCCGAAGCAGTGTCATCCGCCCTCTCCCTCCCTCCACGATTTGGCACAGCCCGATGAAGGCGGCGTCCTGGTCTTCCGCTTGCTCGTCTGCCGGACCCGGCTGTTCGGGCAAGTGGACCGAAGATCCAGGAAGCAGCGACTGTAAGTCCTTTGACCAGCCAGAACAGAGTTCGTGACGCAGTCGTGACGCGCCGCAGCGGCGATTCTCGTGGGGCCGCCGGATACGACGCCACCTGAACGTCCTTCACGAGGGGTCGCATCCTCTCCACATTTCGCGATCGCCTACTGTCCCCTTCACGACGGGCCCTCGTTCTGGAGCGCAACGCTCCGGGGCCCGCTCCGAAGATGGGAAATCCATGCGCAAGATCGCCATAGGCGCCATCGCCTCCGGCAGCCTGGCCCTGTCCGTCCTGGCCACGCCGACCGCTTCGGCCGCCACGCCGGACTTCACTTTCTCGAAGGTGGTCGTCAACGGCGGCAAGGCGATCGTCGTCGGCATCAGCAACACGGTGAAGGTCCCGGTCACGTACACACTGACCCACCCCGCCGATGTCGTGCTCGACAACAAGACGAAGGCCGCCGGCATCCTCCTGTACCGGGGTTCGCTCGCCAGGAGCGAGAACGTGGTCGGGAACGACGAGGCCCCGACCTGCACCGTCACCGGCTCGACCGCCACCATGGTGACCGAGTCGTGCGAGGAGACCATCCTGGTCGATCCGTACTTCCTGTTCGAGGCCGCGGACGCCACTACTTGGCACGCCGCCGGCTACTACGGGCGCACCGACTCGGACAACGACGACTCCGACGGTCATGTGAGCCTGAACTACGCCGACGACATGTGGGGGCCCCTGGCCTCCGCGCAGATCAAGCGTGCCGCCAAGCTCACCGTGAACGCCGGCCCGGAGCCGGTCGTCAAGGGCAGGACCCTCACCGTCACCGGCAGCCTGACCCGCGCCACTTGGTACAGCTACAAGGACGCGACCTACACGGGCTACACGAGCCAGCCGGTCGCCCTCCAGTTCAAGGCCAAGGGTGCCACCGCCTACAAGACCGTCAAGACCATCACGTCCGGCACCTCGGGCACGCTCAAGACCACCGTCACGGCCTCGGTCGACGGCACCTACCGGTACTCGTTCGCCGGTACGACCACCACAGGCAGCGCAACCGCCACAGGCGACTACGTCGACGTGAAGTAGGCCTCAACCGGCTTCTCCCCGCTCGCTACGTCGGCTTGCGCGCTGCTCGGCGACAGGGCCGGGGCGGCTGACGCCGCGTCGACTCCGTTGGCGAGCAGCATGTCGTGGGGCCCGGTTCCATGGATGTATGGCCACTACATGGTGTCTACTTCTCCGGAGCGGTCCCGTCCCGGGCCGTGAGTCGGTGCGGCACGGGGCCCCACACCCGTCGGCGCCATCAGGACGCCACCGTCGAAGGGGCAGGGTGTGGAGAGCATCACCAAGAACAGGCAGTCGTCCGGCACGCTGCGCGCCATGATCGAGCGCGCCTACGGTGCCGACCGGGTTCCGACGGGGGAGGGCTGGGCGAGCGAGCTGGGGCACGGCTGGTTCAACGTCGCCTACCGGATACGCCTGCGGGACGGAGCCGAGGTCGTCCTGAAGATCGCCCCGCCGCCGCACGTGGAGGTCATGACCTACGAACGCGGCGCCATGTCGACCGAGTTGGCCACGATCGGGCTCCTGCGCGAGCACACCTCGGTTCCGGTGCCGGCCGTCGACTTCGCCGACCGGAGCCGTGAACTGTGCGACGCCGACTGGTTCTTCATGCCGTACGTCGACGCCGACAACCTCGGCGTCATCGTCGAGTCGCTCACGACCGCCGAGCGCGACGGCTACATGGAGCAGGTCGGCGCGGCCAACCGGGAGATCAACTCCCTGCGCGGCGCGGCGTTCGGGCCGCTGGACGGACCCGGCGACCCGAGCTGGCGGCGGGTGTTCACCGGCATGCTGGAGGACGTCCTGCACGACGGCGAGCGCCGGAGCGTGGACATCGGCCGACCCTACGACACGGTCCGCGAAGTCGTCGCCGAACACGCCGGCAGCCTCGACGAGATCACCGAACCGCGCCTGGTCGAGTGGGACCTCTGGGACAGCAACGTCATGGTCCGCGACGGAAAACTCGTCTGCGTCATCGACCATGAACGCGCCTTCTACGGCGACCCGTTGATCGAGGCGGGCTTCACCGGCATCCAGCTGGCCGTCTTCGGCGACCCGACGGCCTTCATGCGCGGCTACGGCCACGGCGAACTGACCGGGACCCAGCAGGTGCGCCGCCGTCTCTACGGCCTCTACCTGATGCTGATCATGGTCATCGAGACCGTGTACCGCGGCCACACCGACACCAAGCAGTACGACTGGGCCCGCCCCCACCTCGACGAGGCGATGGCATCACTCGGCCGCACCCGACGGTGACCACCGCCCCGCAAACCCGCATCCCCGACGCCACCACCCGCCTCGGCACCGACCCCGTGGGCCCGCTGCTGCTGCGGTCCTGCGCCCAGACCACCGCCGCCGTCGGCGTGTACGGCGTCTACGCCCTGACCAACGCCTGGTTCGTCGGTCACGGGGTGGGCGACGACGCGATGGCCGCGGTCAACCTGGCCGCCCCGCTGCTGCTGTTGCTCGGCGCGGTGTCCACCACCGTCGGCGCGGGCGGCGCCTCCCTGATCTCCCGCGCTCTGGGCACGGGCGACCGGGAGAGAGCCGCCCGCGCGGCCGGAAACTCCTTCACCCTGTTCTGGTTGTGCGCCGCCGTCACCACCGCGCTCGGCCTGGCCTTCCTCGACCCGCTGCTCACCCTCCTGGGCGCCCACGGTGAACTGCGCGAGGCGGCCCGCCCGTACGCCGTCATCCTGCTGTGCGGGGCACTGCTCTCCACGGGGTTCTCCAGCCTGGTCCGCGCCGAAGGCCGCACCGGCTACGCCACCCTGCTGTGGCTCGTGGCCGTCGCCGTGCAGATCACCCTCGACCCGCTGCTGATCTTCGGACTCGGCATGGGTGTACGCGGCGCGGCCCTCGGTACCGTCGGCGGCCAGGCCGTGTCCGCGGCGATGAGCCTGTGGTTCTTCTTCGGCCGATCCGGCCGCCCCTACCGCGTGCGCGCCCGGGACCTCCTGCCCCATGGGCCAACCTTGCGTGCTCTGCTCGGCGTCGGTCTGCCGTCGTTCCTGGCCGGAACGGGCGTCACCCTGCTGGCCGTTGTCGTCAACAGCACGCTTGCCGCCACCGGCTCGGCCACCGCCCTGGCCGCGTACGCCGTCTGCGCCCGCCTGCAGACCTTCGCGACGATGCCCCACACCGGCATCAGCCAGGGCCTGCAGCCCATCGTCGGCTACAACACCGGCCGCGGCCTGCCCCACCGTGCCCGGCGTGCCCGCGACCTCGCGCTCCTCGCCTCCCTCCTCCACGGACTGCTCGGCGCCGCCGCCCTCGTCCTGTCGGCTCGTCCTCTGACGGCCCTGTTCCTGCGCGACGCCGACGCCGTCAGCACCGCCGAACAGGCCCTGCGCGTCATCGCTCTCGGCCTGACCGTCGCCGGCATCGGCCCACTCGTCGCCGCCTACGCGCAAGCCCTGGGCTGCCCCGCCCCCGCCTATCTGGTCACCATCGGCACCCTCCTCCTGATCAAGATCCCCCTCGTTCTCGCCCTGGGCCGACTCGGCCCGCACGGCATCTGGGCAGCCCTGCCCCTTGGCGAACTGACCACCGCGGCCGTCGCCGTGCTCCTGCTCCGGCACCTCGGCAGCACGCGACCGCCGACGGCCAGGAAGTCATGAACACCTGAGCGGGCAGCCCTTGTTGTAGCGGCGAGGCCGAGCCGGATTCGGACGCGGCGGCCTCAGTGGTCGCGGAGCAGGCTGCCGGCACCGGTGACACGGTCGTCCAGGCCGTGCTCGCGCAGCGCGTGCCACAAGGTGGCGGAGTTGATGGCGACGACCGGCTTTCCCAGCTCGGATTCGAGGGCGTCGGCCTGGGCGACGAAGGAGAGGTTCGTGCCCACCTGCACGATCGCGTCGACGGACGGCTCATCCAGCGAGGCGACCATGTCACGGATGCGCTCCGGCCCGACACGGGCGATGTCCATGGCGGTCGGACAGCGCAGCCCCGAGATCGCCGCCACGTCGAATCCGGCCTCCGTGAAGTAGCGGCCCACCTCGCGGTCCGCCACGGGCTGGTACGGGGAGAACACCGCGATCCGCCGGCATCCGAGGGTGTTCAGCGCGGCCCGGCAGGAACTCGCTCCGGTGGTCACCGGCAGGCCGGTGCGCTCACGCAGGCGGCGTTCGAAGTCGGCGTTGCCCGCCACGCCGCCCCAGAACGTCTCCGCGGACATTCCCATGACCATGCGGTCCGGTTCCGCCGTCAGGACGTCGCGCACCGCGACGTCGATGGATGCCCTGATCTGCGTGAGCAGCGCCTCGAAGTCCCGGTCGCTGTTCATCACGGGGTGGGGGATGTGCATCGATCCCGCGCGGTAGGCGACTCCGGGGACGAGTGCGCCCCAGTAGTCGTGCTCCACGACCGTGTTGGTGCTCGGAACGACGACCCCGAACACGGCTCGGGGGCCTACGGCGTTGGTCATGTCGGATGCTCCGGTCTGATCCTGCTTCTCTCACACAGAGGCATGCCATGCGACTTCCGGGACCCGGCGTGACCACCCGGTCATGTGGCGGGGTCGTCCTAGGGTCATCCGCTGCCTTCGAGTTGTCAACGGCCCGGTGGGCAAAGGCGGTTGAGGGTGAGCGTCCGGGGTGGCCGACGCCGCCGCGGTTGCCCGGTCCGGCCGGCCCGGAGCGCTTGTTGACGCACGCGCGCCCAATCGGTTTACTGAAAAAGAAACAAAGTTTCTTCAAGCGAAACGAAGGGTCCTCGACTCCACGGCAGCGACGAAGATCGGATCACTGATGGCACACGCCCCGCACACCCACGCACGTCGCAACGCCCGGCGCAACATCGCGGTCGCTCTGCTCGGAAGCGCCCTGCTGACCGTCGCGGGCGCCACGGTCCCGGCCACCGCCGCTGAGACCCGGCAGAGTCCCAGCCCCGTCCCCACCCTCGTCTACGCGGCTTCCGTCGGCGCCGACGCGGCCGACGTCTACTACCCGGAGAGCGGCGGCCACCTCCCCGTGGTACTGCTCCAGCAGGGCGCCAACGTCGACAAGAGCCACTACGAGGGATACGCCCGCACCGTCGCGGCGTTCGGCTTCGTCGTGGTGGTTCCCAATCACGTGCGTTCCGTCTTCGGTGTCCCCGGCCTCTGGGCCTCCGCCGACCAGAGCCTGACCACCGTCGCCTGGTCGAAGGCCGAGAACAACAGGGCCGACAGTCCCCTCGTCGGCCGGCTAGACCCCGCCTCCTTCGCCCTGCTCGGTCACTCCTTCGGCGGTGCCGCGGGCCTGGCCACCGTCCAGGGACAGTGCGAGCCGCCGTTCTGTTTCGGCCTGCCGCCTGGTGCGGTCAAGCCCGCAGAGCTCAAGGCGGCCGCCTTCTTCGGCACCAACAACGTGCCTCCCGGGGGCGGTCCGGTCGTCCCGGTGAACAACACGATGCCGGTCGCTCTGATCCAGGGCTCGGCCGACGGTATCGCCGCGCCCTCCGCCGCGCAGGCCACGTACGAAGCCATGAAGGGTGCCCCGAAGGCACTCGTCACCGTCGACGAGGTCAACCACTACGGGATCACCGACGTCCAGAATCCGCCCGGCGCGGCCCCCGACCCCTCGCCCCAGACCACCGACCAGGTCGACGGCATCCGTACCTCCGCACGCTGGTCCGCGCTGTTCCTGAAGGCCGCACTCGGCGACCCGTTCGCACGCTCCTACGTCCGCTACTGGGGCGACATCGCGGACCCCGCGGTCGTCGTCCAGCAGGTCTACTGACCTCTCTGAAGGCCCTACTTCCAAGCCCCGGCAGGTTCGAACGCAGCCGATACCATCTGCCCTTCGACGTGCAAGGCCGACAGCGGCTGCATCCGACGAAGTGGTGGACACCATGGGCGACATGTGGACCGGGGAGAAGGTACGTCTGCGGGGTGTCGAGCCGGACGACTGGGAGGGTTTTCGCGATCTGGCCAAGCACACCGTCGACGCCCGCAACGCCGACCTGGTCGAGCCGCCCGGCTCCGAGGAAAGCCTTCGTGTCTGGACGGCCGAGCGCGCCGGGCGTTCACCAGGGGGAGAAGCCTTCCGCCTGGTCATCGAGACACTGGCCGACCGCGCGTTCGCGGGTTCCGTGACGGTCGGGGAGACCGACAGCCGTGCGGGACGATTCCGGACCGGCATCGAGATCACCCGTGAACACCGCCGCAAGGGCTACGCCGCTGAAGCCACCGAACTGATCCTCACCTACATGTTCGCCGAGCAGCGCTGCAACAAGGCCGAAGTAGAGGTCTACGCCTTCAACGACGCCTCCCTCGCTCTCTACCGCGGCCTCGGTTTCCTCGAAGAGGGACGGCTGCGCCAGCACGAATTCTTCGCCGGCGAGTTCCACGACGTCGTGCTCCTGGGCATCACCGCCACCGAATACTGGGCCACACACCAACTCCCCTCGGTGCGCTGACCCTCGCGGTTCGTCGAGCCGTCGGCCCGCTCGGAAGCAGGCCGACGGGCGTCGATCGTCAGGTGCGCTCAAGGTCGTGTCAGTGCCGCGGCGGGGCGGGCCGCGGGATCAGTCGCGCGTCCAGAGCATCACGCTGTCCGACTCGAACACGGTGAACACTGCCTCGTTGCGGCAGGGCCACCGACGGTCGAGGTCGGTCACCACCGCTCCTCCGGCCTGACCGGCACCCGTCGCGAGGACGTGGGTCGTGAAGGTGTGATCGGCCTGCTGCTCCAACCAGAACAGCCGGTCGTCCCCGTCGCCGGACACCAGCAGGTCGACGTCCCGGTCCCCGTCCATGTCGCCGCTGCCGAACACGCCGGGCGCGCCTTGGCCGGCCCGCCCCCGTGAGGTGATGCCGCTGGACACGACGGTCGGCGTCCACGCGGAGCGCGGGTCCTTGGGCACGGAGAAGGCGACCACCTGAGAGGCCGGATCCGTCGAGCCCGGAGGGAAGGACGTGTTGGTGTGGTTGGTGCCGACCCACGTCGTCCGGCCGTCGCCGTAGAGGTTGCGCACCGGCCGCAGGGCGATGGCCCGGCCCTGCGTGGTGTCGATGACATGCCGCACGAAGGTGCCCATCGGCCGGTCCGGGCCCGGTGCGGCGGTCCGCTCCAGCCAGACGTACGCGGCTCCGGGCTCGAAGTACTGCGGGGACGCGAGATCGAGGTCGCCGTCGTGGTCGACGTCCTCCACGACGGGCAGGGCGCCGCCACCGGGTGCCACGTCGACCGGCTTGTCGCTGAAGCGCTCGGGCCCGGCGGTGCCCCGGAAGACCTGGATCCAGGCGTTGGCCGGTTCCTCGCCCTCGATCCTGCTGACCGGCCGGGCGGACTCGCCCACCGTCACCAGGTCGCGGCGGCCGTCGCCGTCGAAGTCGACCAGCAGCGCGCGGTGGTAGAACAGCGGCGAGCTGCCCGGCGCCACGACGTCGTGGCGCTTCCAGGTGTCCGCGCCGCGCCGCTCCCACCAGGTAAGGGATCCGCACGGCGTCGTACAGCGGAAGAACCCGCCCGGGACCACGATGTCCTGGTCGCCGTCGCCGTCGACGTCCGCCAGAGACGGTTCGTTGGGGAAGGGGATCGCCGCGTCGGTGTCGAACACCAGCCGCTTGGACCAGGTGTCGAGTCCCCGTCCGCCCTGCCGGTAGACGGCGAGCTGACCGGCCGCGGGGGGAAGGGGCGGGCCACCGGGAACGGTCGTGAAGCGGCCGAACCCGGATGCGACGATCTCCTGCCTGCGGTCCCCCTCGATGTCGCCCGCCACGGCGAAGGCCGCGCCGGGTAGGTCCGGGTCGACGGTGTGCGGGGAGAAGGACGCGGGAGGCGCGGGGGCGGCGGGAGCCGCGGGTGCGCCGGCGGCCTGGGTGGGGGGTAAGAACGACAGGGCGATGAGCACGGCCGCGGCCGTGCGGATCAGTGCGGGCACGAGGAATCCCATTCTGTGCAGGAAGGCTGTGGGCAAAAAAGGAGGGAGGGGAGAGGTGGGCCAGGGCCTCGGGCTCACCGCCCGGGGGTCAGTGGTCGCGGAGCAGGGTGCCGTAGCCGTGCAGGGTGTCGTGACAGTCGTTGTCCCGCAGCGCCATCCACCACGTGGCGGCGTTGATGGCGATCACCGGCAGCCCGAGCCACCGTTCCGCCTCGTCGGCGAGGGACACCATCGACAGGTTCGTCCCGCACTGCACGATCGCCTCGACGCCCGGAAGCGCGGCCAATTCGACCAGCGTCGCGCGCAGTTCGGCTTCCGTGACATGAGCGATGGACACGGCGGTGGGACAGCGCAGGCCCTTGATGCCGGCCACGTCGAAGCCCAACTCGGTGAAGAAGCGCCGGACGTTGGCGTCGCCGACCGGCTGGTACGGGGTCACCACGGCGATCCGTCGAGCTCCGAAGAGCCGCAGTGCCCGCTCGCAGGCCTCGGCTCCGGTCGCCACCTGGAGCCCGGTGATGTCGTGGATCTGCTTCACGAAGGCCCGGTTGCCCTCGACGCCGCCCCAGAAGGTCTCCGCGCTCATGCCCATGACCATGTAGTCCGGCTCGCAGGTCAGCACCCGTTCGCAGGCCGCGCCGATCTCGTCGCGGATCTGTTCCAGCAGCCGCTCCATGCCGGCGTCCTGGTCCATGTTCTGGTCGCGGATGTGGATGCGCGAGAAGTGCGAGGTCACCCCCGGTACGGACATGCGCGCGAAGTCGGGTTCCACGATGGTGTTGGTGCTGGGCGCGATGACGCCGAACTTGCGCCGCCAGCCGAGACTGTCCGTCATGGGTGCCGCCGATCAGCCGGAGGAGAGGGAAGGGGAGGGCACGGTGGAGCGGGCGGTGCCGCGCCGGTGTCTCGCCAGCCGCCACGCGAGCAGGACGAACGCCGCCTGCGTGAGGGTGTTCGCCGACTGCTCCACCCATTGGAGCGCCACGCTCTGGTCGGGGCGGGCCGCCAGCGGGCCCAGGACGTACATGCCGGTGAGCCACAGCCCGCCCGCGGACGCGGCCAGGGTGTCCCCGTGCGAGCGGGCCAGCAGGATCAGCCGTACCGCGCAGACGGTGACGGCCACGATGGTCAGCACCATGTGCGGCGCCGTCGAGGTCAGCAGCAGCCCCGCGAGGCCGGTGGCCGCCCAGACGGCGGCGAAACCCCACAGCGGTGGGGTCCCGCGGGCGACCGCCGTCTCGTGCGCACCGGCTGTGGGGAGCGTCAGCAGCGCTTGTGCGAGCAGCAGGAAGCCCGCCGACAGGCAGGGGAACAGCGCCCTGTTCAGGGCCTGGACGTCTGGACCGTCCAGGGCCACCGTCAGCTTCCAGGTGGCCTTGGAGAGCCCTCCGAGGAGGATCAGCGCGGCGCCGGCCGTGGCGGCCCGCCCGGTGCGCGCGCCGTGACGGCGCAGCGGCCCGGTCAGGAGCGCGGCCCCCACGCCCGTCAGGACGACCGGAACGAAGTCCTCGACGGCGAGGGCCAGCGGATAGTCCACGGGCCCGCTCACGGGGCGACCGCCCGGTTCGCCGCCGACGGGAGCTCCGGCGGCAGCACCGACCGCCTGCGCAGCGCGGCCGTCGCGAACCGTCCGGCCGCCTTGCGGCGCGTCAGCCACGCCACCCGGCCGCCGTTGGCCGTCCGGTCGGCCAGCACCCGGTCGGCGAGCCACGGGGTGACCGTCTCGACGCGGTCGGCCAGGATGTTCAGCACCGGCCGCGCCTTCGCGTACTCCCGCGGTGTGTAGTCGTGCAGCAGCAGGTCGGTGACCACGATCCCGGGTGACAGGAGCAGCGCCCGTACGTCGTGGGGGCGGGTCTCCCGTTCCCGCTTCAGGTCGGCCGCCAGAGCGCCGGTCAGGTAGGTGACGCCGCGCTTGCTCGCCCCGTACACGCTGAGTCCGGGCATGGTCCGGCCGTCCGAGCCGAAGCCCTCCATGTTCCACACCCGGCCGCGGCCCTGGCGAAGGAAGTGCTCCGCGGCCACCGCGCTGCCGTTGACGACGCCGCGCAGGTTGACCGCCGTGACGGCGTCGGCCTCCTGCGGGCCGAGCTCCCACAGTGGTTTGCGGGCGGTGGTGGCTCCCGCGTTGTTGATCCAGACGTCGACCGGGCCGAAGGCGTTCTCGGCCGCCGTCCACAGCCCGGCGACCTGCTCCCGGTCCGTCACGTCCGCCGTGTGACCGACCGCGCGCGTGCCACCCCTCAGCTTCTCGAGGGCGGCCTCGACGACCGCCTCGTCCCGTCCGCAGACGGCGACCCTGCAGCCGCGGTCGAGGAACGCGCGGGCCAGTCCGTGCCCGATGCCGCGGGTACCGCCGGTGATCACCACGGTCGCGGTCATGACGCGGCCTCCCAGTCCAGGACGCCGTGCAGAACGGCCGTCAGCGTGTTCCCGCCGAACAGCTCGTAGGTGACGGCCAGTCGGCCGCCCGCCGCCATCGCCGGGCGTGCGTCCAGGACGAACTCCCGTCCGCGCACGCGGTGCACGTCCCCGTCCGTGAAGTGCCACAGCGGGAAGTTGGCCCGTCCGAAAGCCTGCGCGTTGCCCCAGGCGTCGGGGCCTTCCCAGAACTCGCGGGTGCCGTCGCGCCGCCGCTCCACCGTGAAGGAGCGGTCCAGGCCGGCGCCCCGCCAGGTGACGTGGTGGCGGGCGCGCAGCAGGTCCACCGGCCGCACCGCGATCTCCACCTCCACGTCCCCGAGGGGTCTTTGCGCTGCGCTCCACAGTTCGCACGAGCCGGTGAAGGCGCCGGGGTGCTTGGTGGGCAGGATCCACGGCACCGGGCCGGCGTCCGTCTCGGCCGCCAGGTGACGGGCCACGTGCTCGCGGGTGGCCTCGCTGCTGTCGTGGTCCGTGGTCCGCACGTACACGCCGTTGAAGCAGCCGATCACGGTCCAGCCCTGGTGCAGCACCGAGGAGTAGACCTGCGTCCGCCCGTCAGGCAGGACGTGGTTCCAGGTGTTGAGCGCCACCTGCCAGCCCGGGCCGTAGTAGTGGGCGTCGACGAAGGAGCCGTACGGCTGTCCGCTGCCGTGGAAGTCCGGTCCGGTGTACAGGCGGTTGTCGTCGGCGTCGTCGACCCCGAAGGCGAACGGCGCGGCGAGCTGGAAGCGGCCGGCCAGCGGGCCGCCCTGGCGCAGGCCGCCGTCCATCCGGTAGAGCGTGCGGCCTTCGGCGAAGTCGGAGGAGCGGCGGATGTCCTCGTAACCGCACCAGGTCCCCTGCGCGTCGAAGAGGGAGGGCCGGCCGTGCCATTCCCCGGCGATGCGCCGCTGCCACACGCTCGGTCCGGACCCGGTGGTGGTGTCGTCGCTCGCGCTCATGCCCCGGCCTCCTCGCCGGCCGGTCTGCCGGTGGTCAGCAGCGCGCGCAGGCCGTCGGTGGTCGGTGGGCCCAGCAGCCGGTCCACCTGTGCCCATACGGGGTCGACCTCCCGGCTGAACAGGGCCTGGCGCAGCCGTCGGTCGCGTCCCGGCGCGTCGCCCTCCTTGGCCTCGGCGGCGGCGTCGGCCGGGAAGGCCCGGACCAGCTCCAGCCAGTGCCGCAGGTACTCCTCGGCGATCGGGGTGACGGCGCGCAGCGCCGCCTCGTCGGCGCGGTGCACCAGCATCCAGGGGGACATCAGAGACCGCTGGCGCGGGCCGATCGCCGCCGGGGTGAGGCCCGGGATCTCCGAGGCGCGGGTGAACGGGGTGGTCAGCGGCCCGTACACGAGGTCCGCGTAGGCGGGGCTGACGGCGAGGTCGACGCGCTGCACCAGGTCCAGGTGGAAGGCGTAACCGCCGCCCGCCTGCACGGAGTCGAGGGTGAAGTGCGGCAGCGGCCCCTCCGCGGCGCCGAAGGCGAACACCATGTGGCTGTCGAGCCCGAAGGCGGGCACCACCAGGGAGACGGTGACGACCGCGTCGACACCCCCGTCCTGCTCGTCGCCGCGGAAGTACCGTACGGAGCCGACCGGATCGGGGGACGCGGGGGAGGTCAGCACGGTCCAGGGCGTCGGCCGCTCCTGGAGCGCCGTCCCGGCCAGCAGGGCGTCCACCACGGTCCGGGAGAGCCGGGCGGCGGGGGTCGCACCGTTCGCGGAGGCGTCCGGGGCGGGTGAGGGGGAGGACGTCACAGGGCTACTCCTTCTCGGTGGCCGGTGCCGGGGACTGAGCGCCCTCCACCGTCGGGTGGAATCCCTGGGCCTTCTGTTCCCAGGCGCGGGCCAGTTCCGGCACCGCACGGCGGCCGGGCGAGGCGATGACGGTGGCGCTGCGTGCCGGTACGTCGCCGACGATCCGGTCGTCGTCGCTCACCGCCCAGCCCTTCGCGGCCAGTTCCTGGCGGCGCCTGCGATAGGCGACGGAGATCAGGTCGGAGCGCAGGTGCAGTTCGGCGCCGAGGTCGGCCGGCAGCAGCTCGGGACGGGTGCCGTCCACCACCGGGGCGTCCTGGTCGAAGATGCGCAGGACCCGCTTGCGGGCGTTGCCGTCGGCCCAGTCCCCGGTGAAGAAGTCGCGCAGCGCGACCCACTTCACCAGGGTGGTGGTCTCGTCGACCGGGATGTTGGTGTCGTAGATGATCATGTCGCCGAGCGGCAGCCGGACATGCAGCTTGATCATGTTGGGCAGCATCCAGCCGGCCGTGGTCACCACCGGCGGGCGGTCCTGGCCCTGGGACCTGCGGTCCGTGTAGAGCTTCGACCACAGCCCTTTGGCCGCCGGCGGGTTCAGGGACACGGTCGCGAAAGCCGACCACTCGTCGGGCTGTTCGAGCGTGTACTCCTCCACCTCCGGCCGGTCCGGGTTGCCGAAGGAGCCCGCGTGCACGAAGGGGGTGTGCGCGATGTCGCAGCCGTTCTCCAGTATCCGCTCGTAGTTGGAGTGCCACAGGAACTCCCCGGTGACCGCCTTGAACCGGCCTCCGTCCTCGACCAGGTCCTCGAACTCCGGCCAGTGCGGGATCGGCGGCCGTTCCTCCTCGGGGAGGTCGCCGAGGAACACCCAGACGAAGCCGTACCGTTCCCGCACCGGGTAGGCGTCGACCCGCGCCTTCTTCGGTATGCCGCGGCCCGGCTGGTTGGCCGGAATGGTGGTGCAGGCGCCTTCGGGGTCGAAGCGCCAGCCGTGGTAGGGGCAGACGACGCAGTCGTCCTTGAGGGTGCCCGCGGACAGGGCGGCGCCCCGGTGCGCGCACAGGTCCGACAGCGCGACCGCCTTCCCTGCCGGGGTGCGGTAGAGCACGAGGGACTGGCCGAGGCAGACGGCCTTCAGCGGCTTGCGGACGACACGGTCGGAGAACTCGACCGCGTACCAGAAGTTCTTCAGCATCAGCGGAGCACCTCGCGGTCTCGTGCGGTTCGACGTCGGGTTCGACGCGGGCGGGGGAGAGGCGCGGACGTCAGCGGCGCCGCACGTGAAGCAGCCTCGGATGAGGTCGCGCCAGCAGCGCGTCGTACGCGTCGTTCTCGTCGTTCTCGTCGTTCTTGGTGGGCTCGGTGGGCTCGGTGGGCTCGGTGGGCTCGGTGGGGTCTTCAGGGGTGACGGGGTCCGTCGGGTCGGCCGGGTCCGTGGGTGCCGGTCGCCCGGGGAGCACCGCGGCCGCGCAGAACGCCGCCACCAGGCGGCCGACGAGAGCGCGTGCGCCGTCCACGGCGCGGCCCCCGTCCTCGCCCGGCGCCTCCAGGAAGGCGCGGGCGCTGGTCGCGTCCACCGGGTCGCAGAGGGTGAAGTGGTGCGCCCCGGCGATCCGCACCCAGGCGTGCGCGCCGTCGGCGTCGGCCAACGCCTCGTGGAAGGTACGGGCGACGGGATCGGGGTCCACGCCGGCGTCCGCCACCGCGTAGCGGTCGGTGCTCGCGGCGATCACCCCGTCGTGCTCACCGGACATCAGCAGTACGGGCACCCGCGCGCCGACCGGCAGCACCGTGCCCGGCGGATGGCCGAGAACCGCCGCCACCAGAGTGTGCGCGCCGTACGTGAACACCCCACGAAGGCCCGGCACATGGGCGGCCGACTGCAGCGCCACCGTGCCGCCCGCGGAGTGCCCGCCCACCACCACCCGCTCCAGGTCCAGCAGCCCGGCCAGCGGCGAGGCGGGGGCCGGCTCGGCCAGGGACCCGAGGACCGCGCCGATCAGCGGCGTCGTCGCCCGGGTCCCGTACGCGCCAGGGCCGCAGGCGTCCAGGTCGATGCCCGGGGTCACCCCGTGGCTCCCGCCGAACAACTCCCCGACCAGCTCCGGCGTCACGACCACGAACCCGCGCGCGGCCAGCAGGACCGCCAGCCAACGGTAGGAGTCGGCCGGCACGTTGATGCCGGGCAGCAGGACCACCACCGGGAACGGGGCGCGCCCGGCGTCGGCCGCGACCACTCCCGTCAGCCGTTCGGTGTCGGACCCGGTGGGGCGGGAGGGGTAGAACACCCGCAGGTGCGCGGTGTCGTAGGGCTCCTTGAGGCCGGGTACCCGGCAGGCCCGCCACTCCGACCTGACCTCTGTCCGGACCTCCGACCGGACCTCGGACCGGACCTCGGACCGGACCTCGGACCGGACCTCGGACCGGACCTCGGACCGGACCTCCGGCCGGATCTCCGACCGGCCCCGGTTCACGAGGGCCTCGGCAGACCGCGGTCGCCGCCCCACAGGGCCCGCACCAGCCGGTCGGTGGCCCGCTCGCCGAAGTACCGCACGCCCATCACGTTCGCCGGGTCGCGCTCCACGATGTTGCGCCGGACCGCCAGGTCGGCGGCGGCCAGCGCCGCGCGCTCGGCGGGCGGCACCGGTTCGGCCTCCGCCACCCAGCCCAGCCAGCGGTCGACCTGTTCGTGCGTCAGGCGGCGCACCAACGCGATGTGCCGCTCGTCGCGGGGCATCGAGTAGCAGTAGGCGGTCGGGGAGAGACTGCCCCTGATGAAGCCGGAGCGGCTGGTGAACCAGGTCAGGTCCTTGTACTCCTCGCGCACCGCGAGCCACTCCTGCTCGGCGGGGGCGTAGTAGCGGTCGTAGTAGTCGCCGTCGGCCACCAGGCCGGACCGGGGCACGGAGTCGAGGTAGAACCAGCCGCCGGGCCAGCACAGCAGGGCGATCCCCAGGTGCGGGACACGTACCTGCGGGCCCAGCCAGACGGTGAGGTGGAGGTTGACGAAGCCGTGCTCCGGGTCGCCGACCCAGGAGTGGATCATCCAGTCGATCTCGGGTCCGGTGTAGCCGGCCAGCGAGCCGCGCGGGCCGTCGGCCTTCGCGCCGAAGGTCTCCAGTTCCTCGGTGGAGGGGTCCCGGCGCAGCTCGAAGCGGGCCGCGATCTTCTCCTTGAGTTCGGCCAGCAGCTCCTGCCACTTCAGGAACGTCTCGGTCACATCGGTGACCGGGGCTTCGTCGGCCATGTCCTGGACGGCCTTGAGTGTCTGCGACACGTCGCTCACAACGCTCCTTCGGTGGCCGGGGTACGGGGGTGGGTGGCGCCGTCCCTGCGGGGCCCGGCGGGGCGGGGCGTCACCAGGGCGTCCGCGAGCCTCCAGGGCCGTCCGTCGACCAGGTCCGTCCCGCGCGAGACCAGCCGCCGTCCGGCCTGCCGGGGCCGTACGGGGGCGAGGGTCAGGCCGGGGCCGGCCGCCGTGGTGGCGGGCGTGCTGATGGTGCCGTCGAAGGGCGCCTCCCGGGAGCGCCACAGGCCGAACTCCACGGGCAGGGCGTGCACGGCGCCGCCTTCGTGTCCCGCCGCCACGAGGTTGATCCGGTTCTCCGCCGCCCGCTCGGGCAGGCCGAGCGTGTACTCCCAGGGCTCGGCCGCGCCGCCGAGGCAGACCGCGGCCGTGTCCACGCCCGCCAGGGCGGCCAGCCGCAGGGTCTCGGGCTGGACGGCGTCGTCGGCGAGGACGACCGCGACCCGCCCCCAGGGCGTGTCATAGGTGAGCAGGGCAGTCGCCTCGCCCGCGCGGGCCCAGCCGCGGTGACGGGCCCCGTCGTGCAGCTGGCGCTGGGTCAGCACCGGCCCGTCGCGGTCGAGGAGGACGCCGGCGTGGCCGGCGGGCAGCGGGAGGGTGCAGGCGAGGTACGCCGAACTGCCGGCCAGCGCGCCGCGCAGGATGTCCAGCACCGTCCGCGCGTGCTCCGTGTCAGGCGTTCGCGGATCGGGCAGGACGCCTCCCGGGTACCAGAACAGCTCGGGCAGCACGATCAGTGCGGCGCCCCGCCCGGCGGCTTCGCCGGCCAGCCGCGCCGCGTCCTCGACGGCCGCGCGGCCGCTGCCGGACGGCCGGACCACCGCGGCATCGACCCGCTCGGCGCGGGTCCCGGCGAAGGCGGGCGCGGGAACGGGGCGGGAGGCGATCGGCCGGTAGAGGGCGGGCCTGCGCGCCGCGAAGACGTCGGTGCCGTCCGCCCGGACCTTGTCGGCGGCCACGCCCGGCCGGATGTCGGCCGTGACGACTGCTTCTCCGTGCCGTGAGGCCTTCGCGACGACCGTGCCGTCCGGGGCGACGATCTGGCTCTCGCCCGCCCCGTCCAGAGCCTCGGCCGGAACTCCCATGGCGGCGCTGATCGCGCCGACCCGGTCCGCCGGGAGCAGCGGCCCGACCTTGTTGGCCGCGACCACCCACACCCTGTTCTCGGCGGCACGCACCGGGATGTGCAGGGCGGCCTCGTCCAGGGCGAAGGAGTTGAGGCTGTTGAGCAGCACGTGCGCCCCGCGCAGGGCCAGCCCCCTGCACACCTCGGGGACGACCCCCTCCATGCAGGAGTACAGCCCGACCGGCCCGAGGGCGGTGCCGAGGACCGGGCCGGGCTCGCCGGCCGGTGTCAGGTGGTCGTTCTCGCTGCCCATCAGGACCTGCTTGTCCGCCGCCCCGGCCAGGGCGCCGTCCGGTCCGTAGAGCAGGCTCGCCGCGGTGACGCGCTCCGTACCGGACGGGCCGTCCCCGGAGGCCAGGGTGACGTGGATCTTGACGTACATGCCGTGCCGGGCGGAGCGTTCGGCGACCGGCCCGAGGAAGTCGTCCCCGGCCCGGCAGGCGGCGGCCAGCGCTTGTTCCCGGTCGTCGTACCAGGACAGGTGGTTGCAGAACTCCGGCAGGACCACGAGCATCGCGCCCTGATCCGCCGCGGCGTCGATCATCCGGAGGCAGGCGGCCAGATTGGCCTTGCGGTCCTGGCCCACCGCGAACTGGGCGGCCGCGACACGGACCGTACGCGTTTCGTCCACGGGCAACTCCAATGGTTCCTCTGGCGGAACAGCGTTTCCCGAACATACACTCGCCGCGCCCTCCCGCGACAGGGGGAGTGCGTCATCGAGCGAAGGAGCAAGTGCCGTGCTGGTGCACGTCGTTGTGATGCGCTTCACCGATCCCGCCCACGCCCCTCAGGCCGCCGAGCGGCTGCGGGCGCTGGTCGGCGCGGTTCCGCAGATCCGGTCCCTGGACGTCGGTCTGGACACCACCGGCTCCGAACACTCCTACGACCTCGTCCTCACCACGCGCCACACGGATCCGGCCGAACTCGCCGCCTACCAGAGCCATCCCGCCCATCTGGAGCTGGCCGCCTGGCTGGTCCCCCGGCTGGCCCACAGGGCGGTCGTCGATCACCTGGAGTCCTGACCGGCCGGCCCCCGGCCCGTTCGCGGGCGCACCCGGACGTCGGGGCCAGGTCCTCGGGTGCCCGGCGCACCGCCCGGCTCAGCCCGGCGGGTACGCCCCCGGGGCCATGCCCGGCCCGCCCCGGCGGAAGGCGGCCGGAGCGTGCGTGAGCACCGGCTGGACGTACTCCGCCAGCCCCTCGGCCCCGTACTCCCGGCCGTGTCCACTGTGCTTGACCCCGCCGAAGGCCGCTCGCAGCGCCATACCCGTCCGGTTGTGGGTGTTGACGAAGCGGAAGCCCGCGTCGAGCCGGGCCGCCAGCGCGAAGGCCCGTTCCTCGTCCGCGCTCCACACCGACGCCGCCAGACCGTACGGCCCGGCGTTGACCCGCTCCACCAGCTCGTCCTCGTCCGCGTAACCCAGCACCGGCAGCGCCGGCCCGAACTGCTCCTCCCGTACGAGCGGTGCGTCCTCCCGCAGCCCCAGCAGCAGCGTCGGCCGGACGAAGTGCCCGGCGGCCAGGTCCGTCCCGGACCCCACGGTGCCCAGCTCGACGGCGGTGCCCCCGCGCGCCCGGGCGTCGGCGACCAGCGCGCGCACCCGGTCCGCGGCCTGCGCCGAGATCACCGGCCCGACCGTGGTCCCGGGGTCCAACGGGTCCCCGAGCCGCAGCACGCGTGCCGCCGCCGCCACGTACCGCTCCAGGAAGGAGTCGAGCCGGGCCCGCGGCACGTAGACGCGCTTGGCCGCCATGCACACCTGACCGGCCGTCGCGAAACTCGCCAGCACCAGCCGGTCCAGGTCCGCGTCCGCGAGGACGGCGTCGTCCAGCAGGACGGCCGCGTCGTTGCCGCCCAGCTCCAGCGTGGTCGGCGTCAGCGCTTCCGCGGCGGCCGCACCCAGCGCCCGTCCCGCGACCGTCCCGCCCGTGAACGACAGCTTGCCCACACCCGGATGGCCCGCCAGACCCAGCGCGGTCCCGGCGTGCCCGTGGCACACCCGCAGCACATCCGGCGGGAGTTCACGCGCCGCCCCTGCCAGGAACTCCGAGACGGCCAGCGGTGCCAGCGGCGACGGCTTGACGACGACCGCGTTGCCCGCGGCGAGGGCGGGGGCCAGCTTGACGGCGGTCAGGACCACCGGCGCGTTCCACGGAGTCAGCGCGGCGACCACCCCGTACGGCCGCAGCCGTCGCTCCAGCCGGCCCGCCGCGTCGTCGACCGTGCGCCGCGACAGCAGCGCCGGGGCGCGCTCGGCGTACCAGCGCAGCACCGCGCAGGCGTATCCCAGCTCGCCGCGGCAGTCGGCCAGCGGCTTGCCCGACTCCCGCGCCAGCAGCACCGCCAGATCGCCGTCGCCGGCCTCCAGACCGTCGGCGATCCGGGTCAGCGCCGTCGCCCGGTCCGTGTCCGGTGTGCGGGCCCAGCCGGGCGCCGCCGCGGCGGCGGCCGCCACGGCGGCGTCCACCTCCGCGCCGCTGTGCGCCCGTACGGTCCCCACCGGCCGGGCCGTGCGGGCCGGGTTCTCCACGGTGATCTCGGCGGCCTCGAGCGGCGGCGCCGTCACCGCGGCCACCCCGCCCCGCGCAGCGAGTCGATCATCGAGCTGCGCAGCAGGGAGCGCCGCGCCGCCACCGGATCCGCGGCCGTCGCCCGCAACTCGGCCACCAGGGCGGCCCGTTGTGCCGGATCCCGGGCGCGCAGCCGTTCCCAGTCGGCGTGTGTCTCGGCCCCCACGTAGTCGAGTGCGCAGGCGCGGCGCTCCTCGGCGCGGGCGGTCAGTTCACCGTCGGTTCCCTCGCCCGTGAGCAGGTCCGCCAGGGCGCCGCCGAGCAGCACGGCGTCGTGGATGCCGCTGTTCATGCCCATGCCGCCCAGGGGGTTGTTCACGTGCGCGGCGTCCCCGCAGAGCAGCACGCGGCCACTGCGGAAGGTCCCGGCCACCCTCTGGTGAACCCGGTACAGGCCGGCGTGTGCGACGGCCGGCCCGCCGCGGCGCGCCGTGAGCGCCCGCAGCCGGCCGGGCAGCCGGGCCAGTTCGCCGCGGTCGGAGGTGTCGTCCGGGGTGGGCAGCAGCACCCGCCAGTGGTCGGGGGTGCGCAGCAGCACCATCCACTCGTCCGGGTCCAGGACATAGGCGATGGGCGCCAGATCCGGCAGCACGGCCCGAAGGTCCTCGTCCAGCGAGGCGACGAGGAACCGCTCCGGGTAGGTCATCCCGTGGAACTCCGCACCCACCGAGCGCCGTACCGCCGAGTGGGCTCCGTCGGCGCCCACCAGCCAGGCGCCGCGCACCCGGCCGCCGTCGGCGAGCACCGCGTGGACGCCCCGCGCATTCCGCTCGACGCCGGCCACGGCCGCCCCGAAGCGGATGTCCGTGCCCGGCAGACGGCCGAGAGCGTCCAGCAGCAGCGGCGTCAGCTTGTTCTGCTCGCACTGGAGCCGGAACGGGTAGGGGGTGTCCCCGTCCAGCAGCGACAGGTCCAAGGTGGCGACCGGCCCGGTGCGGCGGTCGCGGAACTGGAAGGAGTCGGCGCGCAGCCCGCGCGCCAGGAGCGCGTCCACGACGCCCAGTTCGGCCAGCATCTCCAGGGTGGGCGGATGGAAGGTGGAGGCACGGGACTCCGCCGCCAGCTCCGTCCCCGCCTCCAGCACGGTCACGGGCACGCCCCGGCGGGCCAGCACCAGAGCGGCGGTCAGTCCCACCGGCCCCGCCCCGGCCACGACGACGCGCACATCCCGGTCCCCGTCGCCCGGTCCCGCACCGACCGTCGCGGCCGTTTCCGCTCGGGCCTCCGTGACCGTCGCGGCCTCGCCCGCCGCCATCGGTTCCGGCGCGCTCATGGGGTCGGCTCCACGCCCGTGACCCGGGAGCCGGTGAAGTGCAGCAGTGTCTCGGCGCTGCCCTCGTCGACCAGGCCGGAGGCGCCCCAGGCCGGGCGAGGCGTGTCCAGGTGCAGGCTCATCACGGAGGAGCCGTTCACCTTCACCTCCCCAGCGGCGATACGAGCCGCCACCCGCAGCCCGTCGTCGGGGTCCGCGGAGCACACGTACCCTTCCAGGCCGTAGCCGGTGGAGTTGGCCAGGTGCAGCGCCTCCTCCTCCCGCTCGTAGGTGTGTACGGCGGCCACCGGGCCGAACATCTCCCGCCGGGTGGCCTCCTCGGGTGCCCCGGTGACCAGCAGCGGGGCGAAGTGGCCGCCGCGCGCGGGCACGTCGGTCCAGGCGTGCGCCTTGGCCCCGGCCGAGGTCAGCTCCCGTACGCGCGCCGTCAGGGCGGCGTGGTGGCGCGAGTGCGCGAGGGGACCGAAGCCGGTACCCGGGGCCAGCGGGCCGCCCGCCCGCAGCGCGGCCAGCTCGCGGCCGGCGGCGTCCAGCACCTCCGGAGCCAGGTCGGCCGGCAGGATCAGCCGGCCCAGCGCCCGGCACCACTGGCCGTTCAGCGCCGTCAGCAGTTCGGCCGCCATCCGGCCCGCGGTCGCCGGATCGGCGCCGGGCAGGACCAACAGCGGGTTGTTGCCGCCCAGTTCGAGCTGGACCGGCTTGAGGGCCCTGCCGCAGACCGCGCCGATCTCGCGGCCCGCCTCCGTCCCGCCGGTGAAGGACACCACCCGTACGCGCTCGTCGGCCACCAGCCGGGCTCCGACCCTCGCGTCCCCGTGCACCAGTTGCAGAACGGCCGACGGCGCCCCCGCCGCCGTCAGCCCGCGCATCGCGGCTTCCACCGTCAACTGGGTTCCGTACGGCGCCATTTCCGGCGCCTTCACGATGACCGGGCAGCCCGCGGCGAGCGCACTGGCCGCTTTGTGCGCGGCCATCGGCGCCGGGGCGTTGTACGGCACCACGCACAGGGCGGGCCCGAGTGCCGCGCGCCGTACGAGCACCGGGTGGCCGCCTCGGCCGGTGACCGTGCGCCGCAGCAGTCCGGAGCGCAGCTGGGCCGCCGCGATGTGGAAGGCGCCGGTGAGGATGACGCCGAGGCCGCGCGTCTGGGCCAGCGGGACGCCGGTGGCGAACGCCTCCGCCGCCACGATGCGCGGCACGGCTTCCTCGATCGCTGCGGCCGCGCTCTCCAGGGCCCGGGCCCGCTCCTCGTCCGGCACGTCGCACCAGGCGGCCGTGGCGTGCAGCGCGGCCGCTTCCGCGAGCGCCGCCTCGATCCGTCCGGCGGAACTGCCCAGGGCGGGGCGGACCGTCTCGCCGGTGTCGGGGTCCTCCAGGTCGAAGCCGAGGGGCACCGCGCAGGGCTGCCACGCACCCCCGGCGAGGTCGGCGGTGTCCGGCAGGTCCGCCGGCAGGCGGTCGGCGGGGTCGGTCGGCGGGGTCACCGGTTTTCCCCCAGGGTCGCGAACAGCGCGTTCTCCTGGGCCTCGGTGGCGATCCGCGCGGCCTCCAGGCGGCCCCGCTCGGCGGGGAAGGTCATCACGAGCCCCATCGCCAGGTCCCGCAGCGTACGGCCGATGAGACCGTCCAGCCGCGCCTCGGAGGTTCCCGACGCCTTGAGGGCGCCCAGGGCGACGGCGAAGCACGCCTCGGTGACGGCGCCCTTGCCCAGCCGCCACTGGCTGAACACCTCCGGTTTGGGTCTGATCGGCGGCTCGGAGGTCTCCAGTTCGAGCTGGCGCCGCAGCCACTGGTAGGCGGTCTCCAGGTTCTGCGTCATGTCCCCGATGATGACCTGGTGCATGGGGGAGGAGGCGATCGGCCGACCGCTGTCCGCGAAGGTCTTGGTCGTCAGCAGCTCCAGCGTGTAGTCGTACACGGCCCGCGCGGCGCCCGTGTAGACGGCGGCGATCGCGAGCTGGTTGCCGACGAAACTGCCGCGGCTGACCTGGAGCATGCGCGTGAAGGCGCCCGGCACGGCCAGCGCGTCCCGGTCGGCGACGAAGACCTCGTCGAGCCGGATGCCGTGGTTGGCGCTGCCGCGCATGCCGAGCCCGTTCCACGGCGGCCGGGACGTCACTCCGGGGGTGTCGCGCGGGACGAGGAACATGGCAAGCCCCTCGGCGGTGTCGGTCTTCTCCAGCCGGGCGGTGACCAGGTACAGGTCGGCCACGCCGGTCGCGCAGCCGAACGACTTCTCCCCGGACAGGACCCAGCCGCCCTCGGCGCGTGAGGCGGTGGTGGCGATGGAGATGTTCGCGCCGGAGCTCTTGACCGACTCACTGGCGAAGTTGGCGAGCCAGGAGCCGGCTCCCATCGTGGTCAGCACCCGCTCGGCGAAGGCGGTGACCACCGGTGTCTCCTCCGGCGTGAACAGGCCCGCGCGGATGGCCTCCAGCGGCAGCAGGCCTCGCGAGGCGCTGGTGTGATGGAAGAAGAAGGCGAGCGCCGTGGAGGGGCAGGCGGTGCCCATGGCGTACGTGGCCGCCGCGAGGTCGCGCAGACCACCGCCCAGCCCCCCGTACTCCTCGGGCACGACGAGTCCGAGCAGTCCGGCCTTGCGCAGCAGCGCGGTGTGGCCCACCGGGAAGGCGGCCTGTGAGTCGGCGTCGGCGGCGGCCTCCCGCAGGCTGGGCAGGACGGATTCGACGCGCTCGGCGCGGGCCCGCTCGGCCGGCGTCATACGGTCCAGAAGCTGCGCGCCCGTGAGCTGAGGCGTGGTCATCAGGTGTCTCTCCTCAATGGAGTTCGGGGGCGCGGGAGGCCGTGGCCGGCAGTGGGGAGCGGACGGCGGCGGGTTCGGGCTCGGGGGCGGGTTCGGGCACGGGAGCCGGAGAGGAAGCGGGTGCGGGAGCCGGGAAGGAGGTGGGCGCGGCGGGCGGTTGAGGGTGCGGGACGTGGGTCCCGGTGTGCAGGGCGCGCAGGGCGGCGCTGTCCAGGGGCGTGGCGACGCCCATGCGCGAGCACAGCAGGACGAGTCGCTCGGTGGCCAGTGCCCCGCCGTGGCCGCCGAGCGTGGTCTCGAAGCAGCGGATTCCGCTCTTCATGCCGGTCAGGGCGTTGACCAGGCCGAGTCCGTGGTGGTCGCGCAGGGCCAGGCGCAGCGGCACGGCCCCGGCCTCGGGCCCGGCGTCCTGGAGCAGCCGGCGCAGCGCGAGGGGTGAGGTGCCGTCCGCCTCGTCGGGACCGTCCGCGGGCTCTTCCAGGACGATCTCCCCGCATCCGACGGCGGCCAGTTGCCGCACGGTCAGCAGGCAGGCCCGGGCCTGCCCCGGGCGCAGTGCGTCGCGTATCCGGGCCACCACCAGTGTGTCAGGGTGTCCGGCGTCGCGTAACGCCTGGACCACGCGGGCGGCGCCCGTGCCGTCGCCGTCCGCCGCCACGGTGAACTCGACGGCGGGGGAGCCGGCCGCCGCCGCGGCGACGGCGGCCGCCCCGTCGGTGACGTGGGCCGAGGAACAGCCGAGTCCGTCGGCCCCGGCTCCGGCCGCGCCCGCGGGCGCCGCCAGGCGCACCCGCACGCCCGCCAGCCGCAGCGCCCGGCCCGCACGCGCGGTGTACGGCGCCGCCGCTCCGGCCGGGCCGGTGTCGGCCAGGCCGGTGTCGGCCAGGTCCACCCGGTCGGGCAGCGGGTCCGCCAACTGCCCCCAGGACCGGGAGTGGAAGAGCAGGGGGGAGGTGATGCGGGGTACGCCCGCGGCGACGACCTCGCCCAGGAAGATGGTGTGGTCCCCGCCGGGATACCGCTGGATCACGCGGCAGTCCACCCAGGCGGCCGAGTCGGTCAGGAGGGGACTGCCGGTGGCGCCGGGGATCCAGTCGCCCGCCGCGAAGCGGTCGGTGACCTCGGGCTCCATCCCCGCGAACCTGCGCCCGAGGGCGAGGTGGTCGCGGCCCAGGACGTTGACGGCGAAGACACCGTTGCGCGCGAGCAGATCGTGTGAGCGGATCGTCCGGTCCAGGCAGACCAGGACCAGGGGTGGTGCGAGGCTGACGCTGCTGAACGAACTCGCCGTCATGCCGTGCCATCCGTCGTCACCGGCTGTGGTGACGATTCCCACGCCGCTGGGCCAACGGGACAGCACCTGACGGAAGGTTGTTTCGTCGACGACTGCGGTCATCGAACCCCCGCTCGTCATGTTTCCTCTAGTGAAACGAAGTTTCTCCAAAGGTAAGGACCCGCGCGCGGGACTGTCAATGAAGCCGCCGCCCGCCAAGCCACTGTTTCCCATGGGGAAATCGACGTTATGCTGTCGGCACGGCGGGGAGAACGGGCGCGGGCCCATCCCGCCGGGGCCCCGATCCCGGGCCCCCAGACCGTCGCGCAGAAGGGCAGCCGTGACCGAGGAGACGAGCAGTAGCCGGTCCGTCGCAGCCGTCGAGCGCGCCATGGACGTGCTGTTGATGTTCGGCCGCAGCGGCCGCCCGGACCTCGGCGTCACCGAGATCGCCCAGGGACTCGGCATCACCAAGGCCGCCGTGCACCGCATCCTGACGGCACTGCGCAACCGCGACCTGATCATCGCGGACCCCGTCACCCGCCGCTACGCACTGGGTCCCGCCGCCATCTCGCTCGGCCGCGCCTACCTGGCCCGCACCGACCTGCGGGTGCTCGCCGCCCCCGAACTGCGTCAGCTCGCCGCCGAGTGCGGCGAGACCGCCACCCTCTCCATCCGCCGCGGGGACACCCGGCTCTACGTGGACCAGGTCGTCCCCGACCAGGAACTGCGGATGGAGGTGGCCCTCGGGATCCCGCTGCCCCTGCACGCCGGCAGCTCCTCCAAGGCGTTCCTCGCCTTCCTGTCCGACGCCGAGATCGACACCTATCTCGAACGCCACGCCCTGGACGCGATCACCGACCGGACCATCACGGAACCCGAGCGCCTGCGCAAGGAGTTGTCCGCCGTCAGGCGCCGCGGCTACGCCATGTCGGTCGGGGAGCGCCAGATCGGCTCCGCCTCGCTCGCCGCACCGGTCTTCGGATACGACGGTCACGTCATCGCGGTGGTGAGCCTGGCCGGTCCCCAGGCCCGCTTCAAGCCGCGCCTGGCCGAATGCGCCCCGGTGCTGCTGGCCAGTACGGCACGGCTCTCGGCGGAGTTCGGATACCGACCCGGCGTCAACTGACCTCATCCGCAAGGGGGTCCGCCCCTCGGCCCCGGTCCCCGGATCAGAGATCGGCGCCGGGTTTGAACACCCCGAGCGCCGCCGCCGCGAGGACGCACGCCCAGATCCCCACCACGTACGGGACGCAGCCGTTGACCGCCCGCCGCATCGCCCGCTCCACCCCGGGGCTGCTCCCCGAGCCCGCCAGCTCGCCGAACGCGGCCCCGAACGGCCGCAGCTTCAGCCGGATTCCCAGCCCGCAGGCGATCGCCGTCGCGTACAGCAGTACCTTGCCCCCCAGCCAGCGGGGGTCGGTGTCCACCCCGAACGGTTCGGCCGCCACCAGGGTGTAGATCCCGACGCCCCACAGCGCGGCCGTCAGCAGTATGCGCAGTGTCCAGTCCGTCCGGCGTATCCACCGGTGCCGGCCGGGCCGGCGGTGCTCACGGACCGTCAGCCACAGCCAGAACGCGGCGAACAGCCAAGTCGCCCCGGCGGACCAGTCGTTGAGCAGGTGCCCCGCCCCGTGCGGATCCAGCGCCATCAGCGTGACCCCGCTCGGCAGGATCAGCACCAGGCAGATCTTCGGGCCGAGGTCCAGCACGCTCATGATCGACAGGGCGGTCGAGCGGGCGGCGAACGGCAGGTCCGGCTTCAGCACGTACCTGCTGGAGACGTAGACGCCGAGGTCGCCGCCCAGCCAGAAGACGAACAGCAGCAGATGGAGCAGGATCCAGGCCCCGTGCGGGTGCGCTCCCACCGTCACTCCTCTCCCCGCCGCGAGGCGGGCATTCCGGCTCTGGCTCCGGCTCCGGGGAAAGGGCCCGCCCGGCCCAGCAGGGCGGGGGTCTCGATGCCGAGTACGCCGCCCAGCCAGGTCCCGGTGGCGGCGGCCGCCTCCAGGTCGATGCCCGGGTCCAGGCCCATCCGGCGCAGCAGGTACACCAGGTCCTCGGTCGCGATGTTGCCGGTGGCCGCCGGGGCGAAGGGGCAGCCCCCGATACCGCCGAGCGAGGAGTCCAGCCACGCGGCACCGGCAGCACTCGCCGCGACCGCGTTCGCGTAGCCGGTGTTGCGTGTGTTGTGGAAGTGGCAGCGCGGCACCACTCCGGGCGCCAATTCCCTTACCGCCGTCAGCAGTCGGGTGACCGCATCGGGCGCGGCCACGCCGATGGTGTCGGCGAGCACGATCTCCTCGGCCCCCGACTCCGCGCCGATCCTGGCCAGTTCGGCCACGGCCGCCTCGGGGGTCTCCCCTTCGAAGGGGCAGCCGAACGCCGCCGCGATCGTCAGTGAGCGCCCGATCCCCTCCGCGTGGGCGCGGGCGGCGATGGCCTCCCACGCGGCCAGCGCCTCGCGCGTGCTCACGCCCTGGTTGCGGCGGGAGAACGTATCGCTCGCCACCACCACGTAGTTGACCTCGTCCACGCCGCTCGCGCTCGCCCGCTCCATGCCGCGGGCGTTGAGCACCAGGCTGCTGTAGCGCACGCCGCCGGTGCGCTCGACCCGCGCCATCACCTCCTCCGCGCCCGCCATCTGCGGCACGCGGCCGGGATGGACGAACGCCACCGCCTCCACCCGCCGCGCGCCGGCCGCCACGGCCCGGGCGATCAGGTCGGCGCGCCGTGCCGGAGACAGGGCGCGCGCCTCGTTCTGCAGCCCGTCACGCGGGGCCACTTCCACCACGCCGGGCCCGGACGCCGGGGAGCCGACCACGCGTTGGTCCAGGGAATCGTCCATGCGCCGCATTCTGCCGCGATGATTCCTCTAGCGAAACAGCGTTTCCCAAACTTACACTCGCGACATGAGTGGACCCCTCTCCGACATCCGTGTCATCGAGACCGGCACCCTGCTCGCCGGCCCCTTCTGCGGCCAGTTGCTCGGCGACCACGGCGCCGAGGTCATCAAGATCGAGGACCCCGGCCGCGGCGACCCCATGCGCCAGTGGGGGCGCGAGCGGCCCTACGGCAAGTCCCTCTGGTGGCCCGTCGTCGCCCGCAACAAGAAGTCCGTCACCTGCAACCTGCGCCGCGAGGAGGGCCAGGAGCTGGTCCGCCGTCTCGTCGTCCGGGCCGACGTCCTCGTGGAGAACTTCCGCCCCGGCACTCTGGAGCGCTGGGGCCTCGGCTTCGAGGAACTGCGCGCGCTCAACCCCGGCCTGGTCATGGTCCGGGTCACCGGCTACGGGCAGAACGGCCCCTACGCACCCCGTGCCGGCTTCGGCTCCATCGGCGAGGCCATGGGCGGCATCCGCCACATCACCGGCGAACCGGACCGGCCCCCGTCCCGTACCGGTGTCTCCCTGGGCGACGCCCTCGCCGGCACCATGGCCGCGTACGGCGCCGTCATGGCCCTGCACGCCCGCACGCGCACCGGCGCCGGCCAGGTCGTCGACTCCGCCCTGTACGAGGCGGTCCTCGCCTACATGGAATCCCTGCTGCCGGAATGGGAAGTGGGCGGCTACCGGCGCGAGCGCACCGGGCCCGTCCTGCCCAACGTCGCGCCCAGCAACGTCTATCCGACCGCCGACGGCGCGGCCGTCCTCATCGCGGCCAACCAGGACACCGTCTTCCGCCGTCTCGCCGAGGTCATGGACCGCACCGACCTCGCCGACGACCCCAAGTACGCCACGCACACCGCGCGCGGAGCCCACCAGGGCGAGCTCGACGACCTCATCAGCGCCTGGACCGCGAGCCACGACGCGCACACGCTGCTCGGCGCCCTGCACACCGCCGGCGTACCGGCCGGCAAGACCTTCACCGCCGCCGACATGCTCACCGACCCGCACTTCGCCGCCCGCGAGGCCATCGTGCGCCTCCCGCACCCGGACTTCGGCGAGATCCCCATGCAGAACGTCGTCCCCAAGCTCTCCGCGACTCCCGGAGCCGTCCGCTGGGCCGGCCCCGGACTCGGCGCGCACAACGACGAGATCTACGGCGACCTCCTCGGCCTCAGCCGCGCTGAACGGGAGAAACTCACCGCGGACGGAGTGATCTGACATGGCCGGCACCCCCTTGGCCGATGACTACGAGGCCGCCGGATTCGGCCGCCGTATCGGCTGGGGCGAACACCCCGCCGTCCTCCTCGTCGACCCCGTCCAGGCCTACGCCGCCCCCGACAGCCGTCTCCACCTCCGCACCGCAGAGGCGGCTCTGCACGCGATGGCCCGGCTGGCCCGCGCCGCCCGCCGCTCCCAGTTCCCCGTCCTGTTCACGGCCGTCCGCTACGACGCCGAACCGGGCGCCGAAGCCCCCCACTTCGCTCGCAAGGTGCCCGGTCTCGACGCGTTTCGCGCGGGCGGCCCGCACGCCGCCTTCACCGAGCTCTGCCTGCCCGAGCCGGACGAGGTCGTCATCCACAAGCACTATCCGAGCGGCTTCTTCGAGACGCCGCTGCGCGGAGTCATGACGGCCCTCGGGGTGGACACCGTCGTCATCGGCGGGTTCTCCACCAGCGGCTGCGTCCGGGCCACGGCCCTGGACGCCCTCCAGAACGGGCTGCGCCCCATGGTCGTCCGCGAGGCCGTCGCCGACCGGGACGCCGGCACCCACGAGGGCAACCTCTTCGACCTCGACTCCAAGTACGCCGACGTCGTCGACCTCGCCGCCGCCTGCCACCGCCTGGGGGAGCCGCAGTAGACCGCCCCAGAACCCCTGGCGGCCACCGCCGTTGTCCCGCGGCCATCGCCGTTGCCCCGCGGGCAGCGGCGCCCGGCGAGCCCGCCGCCACCCGCGTACGGGGGGTGACCGTACTCCGTAGCCGCTCAGTCGCGGGGGCGCCTGCGCAGCAGCACCAGCGAGCAGCCGCCGAACAGGAGCAGCGTGCCGCCCAGGAGGGAGGCCACCGGCAGGCCGTCGGTGGAACCGGTCCGGGGCAACGAGCCCTCGCTGCCGCCCGTGCTTGTGCTTCCGCCGCCGGTGGTGGCTGTTCCTCCGCCGCCCGTTGTGGCCGTGGCCGAGTCCGAGGGCCGCGGGCTGCTCGTGCCCTGGCCGCCCGCGCTTACGGTCAGCGGTACTTCCACCAGTTCGCTCGTGGCGGAGATCGACACGGCGATGACGCAGTTCCCCGCCTTGGCCGTGCAATCCGCCCCGGCCGCCTTCGCCTTGACGGTGATCTGGGCGGTGGTCGCGTTGCTCGCGGCGCTGTGCCACACCCCGGAGCTGTCGGTCTTGCCGATGACCGCGGACTCGGGCGAGGTGTCGCAGTCCGTCGGACCGGCCGGCTTCGGCTTGCACAGCCCGATCGGTACGAACCCCTGACTCGGGCTCAGCCCTTTCGCCGACACCGTCACCTTGTCGCCCACGGCGAGTCCGGTCGACTTGCTGACGGTCAGCGTCCCGCCGGACGCGGCTGACGCGGCGGCCGGGACGGCAACGGGGGCCGCCAGGACCAGTGCCGTGGCCAGCCCGCCCACGTAGCGGTTTCTACGAAGCGATGTCATGGGTTCCTCCAGAGTCGGCGGGGGACAGCGGGGGCCTCGCCGGTGCCGTTCCCCGGCGGCCCCGGACGAGGGAGTGGACGCCGAGGAGCAGAGAGACGCCGGCCACGCCGAGGGACAGCGCCCACAGGAGAGTGGACGGTCCGCTCCAGTCGTCGTGTGCCGTGCCCGGAGCGGCCACGGCGGCGTCCGGACGGGCCCGGCCGGTACCGGACGCCTCCCCGGGGACCGTGCCGCCCGTGAAGCCGACCGCGACCTGCACGCTGTTCGCGGCGATCAGCGAGGCCGGGGTCCCGGAGGGCAGCGGTGCGACACCGATCACGCACGGCGCCGTACGGCAGTCGATGCCCGCGAAGCGCGCGTGCACGGTGAGGGTGACCCGGGGGAGCCTGCCGTCGGAGCCGATGGTCACCAGGCGGGCGCCGCCGCCGAGGTCGCAGTCCTTGTTGTCGGCGTAGTCCTTCTTGCACATGCCGACCGCGACGGACGTCAGCCCCGCGCGGAAGCCGGTTCCGTCGACGGTGATCCGCCTGCCCTCGGTCAGGTCCGTCGCCGCGGACACCCGGACGGTGGCCCCGCCCGCGGTGGGATCCGCCGCCCCGGTCAGAGCGAGTACTGCTGAGGCGGCGAGGGCCGCCCGGCCGGCCCGCCTCGTCATGGAGGTCCTCACGGCGTGCCCTTTCCGTTCCGTCGCAGGAGGGTTGCTTGGGGGCAGCCGCCGGACGTGGGAAGTACGAGGGGACGTGGCGCGGGCACGGCCTGGCCCGCGGGGGCGGCGACGAGTACCGCCGTCCCCCGATCGGCTATGTGGCGCAGGACGGCCGTGACGGCGGGATCCGCCGCGAGCGGTCCGCAGCCGGGCCCGGTCAGATCCAGCAGGAGCAGGGTCGGCTGTACGACGAGAGCCTGGGCCAGTCCGAGGACGCACCGCTCGTCGGGACCGAGCCGGGCCCAGGCGTCCGCGCCCTTGGTCTTGAGGAACGGGAAGGCCGCGAGGGTGCTTTCCGTCAGTTCCGCGGCCCGCTCGTGACCGAGGTGCGCCACGGCGGCGGCGACGGCGTCCGCCACCGACACGGCCGGATGCCTCCGGTGCAGGGCGCCCGCCCGGCCCGCGTCCGCCGGATCGATGAAGACCGACAGCCGCAGATCCCACCGCCCCCGCTCGCCGACACGGGAGACGTCGTGGCCGCGCAGCCGCCAACTCCCCGCTTCGGCCCGGCGGAGCCCGCCGAGGACGGCCAGGACGGCCCCCGTGCGGCGGCCGGGCAGCGTGTCGGTCAGGTAGGCGACCTCCCCGGCCTCCACCGCCAGCCCGAGCCGTCGCACGGGAGGCTCCCCGGGCGCGCGCACCCGGAGGCCGCGCACGCACAGCGGAACGGGCCCGGCTCCGTCGGTGTGCTGAGCGGCCCCGCCGGCGTGCGAGGCCGCTCCGCCCGTACGGCCGTCGGCACAGTCCTCTGCCGGACTCCCGGCGCCGTCCACGGCGATGACGGCCTCAGACGGACGGGAGGTCGCATCACGCCTGTCGCTGATGAGGAGCAGGGCACCGGTCGTCGCCAGCGCGGGGGCCAGACCGATCGCGACCAGCGTGTCCGGGCCGGTCACCAGACGGCCGGACAGGGCGATCGCGGTCATGGCCGCCGCCCCGCCCAGCAGCGCGGCCACGGCGGCGCCGGTGTCCGGCCGTCCGGGCGACGGGGCGCGTGCCGCCGCCGCGGCGCCGCAGGCGAGGGCGGTCGCCAGCGCCACAGTGAGCTGCCACGGCCGGGCGGCGCCGGCACACGCCGAGACCGCCGCCGTGAGCCCGGCCGCGAACAGCGCCGTACGCGGGCCGGCGCCGGCGCCCGGCCGGCGTCCGCCGATCACGGCGAGGCCGCAGATCAGAGCCCCCGCCGACAGTGCGGCCCAGGCGAACGGCCGGACGCCCGCGCCCCCCAGAAGCTCCCAGCGGAAGACGACCAGACTCTGCACGGCGAACAGCACGCCGAACACCGCCGCGCCCGTCGCGGCCGCCGTCCACCGGGGCGGGGCCGCGTATCCGCCGCCACCCTCCGGGGCGTCCTGCCTCCGGCAGGACGGCACCAGCAGCAGCGCCGCGAGCCCGCACCCGAGCGCGCAGGCGGCGTCGGGGCGCTCCGCGAGCAACGCGGTCGCGCCGCCCGCCGCGGCCGTCCCCGCCAGGCAGGCCGCATGCCAGGAAAGCTCCGGCCGGTAGAGGCCGAGGGAGCCGCCCGTGAGCGCCGCGGCCAGTATCAGCAGTCCCGCGAAGACCGTCGGGGAGCCGAACAGCGGGGCGGTGCCCGCCAGCAGACAGACCGCCACCGCCCGCCGGGCCGCGGCCGTCCCCCCTGCTGCACGACCCCGCCACCGCAGCACCGCTCCGACCGCCCCGGCCAGCAGCAGGCCCGTCGGCAGCAGGTAGCGGACGGCCTCGCCGGGCATCCCGACGGGCCCGCCCAGGAGGGGGGCGGAGACGAGGTACACCCCGCCGCCGAGCCCGGTCGCCGCGCCCGCGCACAGGTCGGGGCGCGGCCGGATCAGCGCGGAGGTGAAGGATGCGAAGGAGACGAAGGAGGCCATCACCGCTCCTCGTTCAGAGGTGACATCCGCAGGGTCTCGGCCAGTGCCCGCAGTTCGCCCGCGTCCACGAGCGCGGCCTCCCCCGTCATCGCCCGGATCACCGCACGGGTACTGACGAGGCCCGGACGCGCACTGTCCGCGGCCCCGGCCGCGAGGACGTCCGTCAGCTCGTCCACCGCGAAGAACGCCGGCAGTTCCGCCGCGACCGCGGCCCGCCGGGCCCGAAGCCGTTCGGCGCCCCGGCGCACCAGGACCGAGGCGGTGAAGACGGTCAGCAGGACGGCGAGGAAGGCCAGTCCGAGCAGCCCCCACGGGTAGAGGTCGGTGGTGACGGAGAACTCGGCCGGCCCGTACCGCCCGCCCACCGAGTAGCGCCCGAACGCCGCCGCGGGAAGCCGTACGGGAATCCGGTACGTCCGCTGCGCGTGCGCCGGAAGCTCCGCTGTCAGCGGCTTGCCCACCGGGAGGTCGGCGTTCGCGCCTGGTCCCCAGGTCACGATCAGCGGTGCCCGCCCGAGCGGCCGGTCACCGGGATTGCGCAGGGTCACGGTCAGGGTGCGGTGGGCGGGAGCGCCGAACAGTTCGCCGAACCGCGGCCCGCCGGACAGCGCCGTCGCGATCACGTCGACCCGCACGGCGGGCGCCGGGGTGGCCGCCGACGGCCCGTCGGGCGCTCCGGCCACGGTCAGCGGGGTCTGGGCCCGCTTCCCGCCCTGCGCCGCCACCGCCCGCAGGACACAGGGACAGGCGGTGGGCGGCGCCCCCGCGATCAGCGTCAGACGGAAGGTGCCGTCCGCCGCGACCAGGGCCACCGCGGCGCGCAGCGTGTCGCAGTCGGCGCTGCCGCGCAGCGCACCGCCGCCGCAGATCTCGACCTGGACGGTGGACCCCGGCGCCCAGCCCGTCCCCGCGGCCTTGACCGGTCGGCCGGGGGTGGCCGGCGTCTCGGCCACGGTGACCGTCGGCCCGCGTTCGGCGGCCGCCGCGGAAGCGCCCGCGCCGCCCGCGACCGGCAGGACCGATACGGCCAGCAACAGGACCACGGAGCATGCCTGACGCATCGTCATGAGCGTTCTCCGGCAAGGGATCCGATGCCGCCCGGCCGCCTGCGCCGGAGGCGGTCCAGTGCGACCGCGAGGAGGGTGAGCGTCCCGGCCACGGCGCCGATCGTGGGCCACGACACGACGACCCGGCCGCTCTCCGCGGACGTCCCGGGCAGGCCGGGCGCGGTGACGTGAACGGAGGCCGTGAGGTAGTCCAGGCCGGGGGCGTCCGGCCAGTCGGCGGTGATGTCGGCCCTCTGCCCCGGCAGCAGCAGGGGGAGGGTGCGGTCGGGGAAGTGCCGGTGCCGCCATCCGAACAGCCCCCTGACGTCGGGTGAGACGGTGGGTTGCAGGGCGGCGTTGCCCGTGTTGACGACCGTGTAGGTGAGGGTGGCGCGGGCCCCGCCGAAGGGGGTTCCCGCCGCGTGGTGACGTACGCGGACCGAGCGGACGGCGAGACCGGGGGTGAGCGGCCCCGCCACGGTCAGCTGGATCCGGACGGCGATGGCCCGCTGGATGCCCACGTCCACACCCGATGTCTCGCCCGCCTGCTCGACGGCGTTGTTGAGGGCGACGATCCCGCCGACGTGGCTGCCGGGGGCGGCGTCGGCGGGCACGCTCAGGGTGAAGGGGATGTCGGCGGCCCGGCGGGGCGGGATGACCAGGGCGTTCGTGCGGAGGGTCAGCCAGCCGCCCAGCCCGGTCTGGGCCTCGCCGGCCTGGCGGTAGGCGAGGGCGCCGTCGCGCGGGGTGTTGTAGGCGTCCGAGCCGTAGACCTGGAAGGAGATCGGCGTGTCGGACAGGTTGCTGACGCGGACCGCGTCCTTGACCACCACGCCGGGGGCGGAGTCTATGACGAAGGCGGTCCGGTCGGCGGTCCCGGCCGGGCGCACCGACCATGAGCTGTCGCCGCCGCCGGTGCCGCCCGCGGCGAGTGGCTCCGCGGCGGCGGGCGTCGAGCCCGTGGACAGGGCGGTCAGCAGGACGGCGAGCAGCAGGGCCGCCGTGGAGCGGGCTGTTCTCGGGGCCCGCCCGGGCGGGCGGCGACTGCGCGAAGGTGTCATGGTTCCGCTCTTGCCGGGGCCGGCGGCGCTCCCACGGGCGCGCCGCCGGCACACTGCCGTGAGGGGGAGGGTCAGGACAGGGTCAGTCGCAGCACGGCCGCGTACTCGCCGCTCTGCACGATCTCCGGGACGTGCAGGTTCAGCGCCGCGCCCGCGTCGAAGCGGCCGCCGGTGACGGAGGCCGGGTCGGTGCTCGCCGCCTGCGTGCACAGGGCGACCGCTGTGGTGGAGCTGAGCGGCCCCGCACTGCCCGGGACGATGGTGGAGGCCGCGGCCGCTCCGGGGTGGACCTCGCACCGCGGGGTCCACGACAGCCGGGAGGCGGGGATCGCGGCTCCGGCGGAGTTGCGGAAGTCGGTGACGGTGCCGACCAGTGACCAGCCCTCGGTGGTGCCGCGGAAGTCCTTGACCTCCAGGGCGCGCAGGCTGCCGGTGGAGTCGTGCGCGGTGCCGTCCACGGTGACGGGGGAGAGGACCACTTCGCCCGGCTCCGCCGACATGGTGAGCGCGCCGCCGCTGACGACCACCTTCAGCGTCTGGTCGGAGCCGCCGCCGTTGGCGCTGCCGGACCACGGGGTCTCGGCGGTGTCCCCGCCGTCCTTCTCCTTCGCCACGATCTTCACGGCTCCAACGGCCGGCACGAGCGTGGCGGTGAAGTTGCCCCGCGCGTCGACCGGCGCGGTCGGGCCCGCCCCGCCGACGGGCTTGCCGTCCTTGTCGAGGGCGGTGACGTCGACCTCGTCGCCGGGGTCGAAGCCGGTGCCGGTGACGGTGGCGCTCGTCCCCGGTCCGCCGCCGTCCGGCGTGAGCTGGAGCGTACGGGTGCCCAGGACGCCGAGCACGAGAGAGGCGGACTCGGACCCTTGGGTGATCTTCAACCGGTGCGGCCCGGGAGCGGCGCCCGCTCCGAGTGTCACCGTGCCGGTCAGCTTTCCACCGGCGCCGACGCGCAGCTCGGGGGTGAGGTCGGCGCCGGAGCATCCGGTGCCCGCCAGGGAGCACAGCTCGACCGCGCCGACCGGGGCGGCGGTGTCCCAGCCCGTTCCGGTCAGGGTGACGACGTCCCCGGGGCGTGCCCCCGTGGTGTCCGAGGCCGGACGCCCCGAGATGCCGGTGACGGCGGCGGCGGTGCCGCCGGTCGCCGGGGTGACGGTCATGGTGTGCAGGACGGGGGCCGTTCCCTGAAGGGTGCAGCCGAGGGACAGGCCGTAGCTCGGGATGTCCAGGGTCAGCTGATCGGGCGTCAGTGTCACCGTGCCGGGCTGCGCCACGGTGAGCTTGCCGGTCAGGTCGGGTATGGGAATCTCGCCCTTGGCGGGGATCGCGGGATTCGAGGCCGGGGCGCTGAGCGTGAGCGGTGCCTGCCCGGAGACGAGGATCTTCGCCGAGGGGACGACGCTGGCCGCCGGCAGTGCGACGGGGCCGTTGGCCGGCCCCTTCCCGTCGAGGCTGAGCTTGACGTCCACGCTCGCGCCGGCGGCCGCGGTGTCCGGCGCGGTGAGGGTGGCGGTGGTCGTGAAGACCGAGTGGGAGGAGCTGAAGACGCAGTCGTAGGTGACGGAGGCGGTGCCCGCGTAGGCGGGCGATCCGGTGAGGACCGACGAGCCTGCCGCGGCCACCACGAGGGCGGCGAGCGTGGCACCGCCCCGGGTCCGGGAGGTTCTGGCGGGTCTAGGGTGCATGGGCCGAGGGTTCCTCTCGAAGGGAGCCATGAGTTTCCCTGGATGGAACTTTGTTTCGTTGCGCTCCATAGAGCCGCCACGCGCTCGGCATGTCAAGGGCCGGGACACCCGCCCGGGTAAAAGCTGCGTTTCCGGGATACGCGAGCGGAACGAAACGTCGGATCCCCCAGCGAAACGCATTCATTGACCGGGGCCGCCCGCGCTCCTAGGGTTGGTCCGTCGCCCGACTCCCCTGCGCGGCAGCCCTGTTGCCGTCTCCGCGCACCGGGCGCGCACCGGTCCGTACCCCACCCAGCGCATCGGAGCGCCGCGCCATGACCGCGATCCACACCTTCCCTATGCCCCGCTCCTACCTCTACGTCCCCGGTGACCGCCCCGAGATGCTGGGCAAGGCCCGCACTCGGGGCGCCGACGCCCTGATCGTCGATCTGGAGGACGCCGTCCCCGCCGCGGGCAAGGACCGGGCCCTGGCCCTCGTACGCGACTGGCTGGCCGAGGCGGTCCCTTCCCGGACGCCGCAGATCTGGATACGGGTCAACCCCGGGGAACGGGGCCGCGCGGAGAGCGCCCTGCTCGCCGGGCCTGCCGTGACCGGCTTCTGCCTCGCCAAGTGCTCCGGCGCCGAGGAAGTCGCCGCCCAGGACGCCGCCTTGACCGCTGCCGAGGAACGTCTCGGGCTGGCGCCGGGCGGCATCGCTCTCGCCCCCTTGCTGGAGACCGCCGCGGCGGTGCTCGACGTACGGTCGATCGCGCGGGCGCCCCGGGTGCGCCACCTGCATCTCGGCGAGACCGACCTGTGCGCCGAACTGGGCATCACCGCACCGGACGCACCCGACGGGCCGGGCGGCACGGCCCTCACCGCCATCCGGACCGGCGTCCTTCTCGCCTCGGCCGCCGCCGGACTGCTGCCGCCGGTCGGCCCCGTCAGCACCGACTTCACCGACCTCGACGCGCTCGCCCGCGGCACCCGGGCCCTGCGCGACCTCGGCTACCGCGCACGCGCCTGCGTCCACCCGCGTCAACTGGCCGTCGTACACGCCGCTTTCACCCCCGCTCCGGAAGAAGTCGCCGCCGCCCAGGCCCTGCTGGACCGCTTCGCCGAGGGGACTCGGGACGGCTTCGGGGTCGTCACCGGTCCCGACGGCCGCATGATCGACGAGGCGGTCGTACGGGCCGCACGCCGGCTCCTCGCCATCCCCCGATGACCCCGGGCCCACCGCTCGCGGGACGAGCTCGCGGCGGCTGTCGGGCACCCTGAACTCGGAGCTCCGCGAGGCCCTTTGGGATGGCCGACGACCCACGGGTCAGCCGGTCCGTGTCAACGCCAGCAGTTCCCTGACCGCGCCGCGCGGCGCCGCCTCCAGCGCCTCCACCGCGGCGACCACGTCACCGGCTCGGACCGCTCCCAGCACGGGCGCCGCGTTCAGCCGGAACTTCCCCGCCAACTGCTCGCGCGACAGCGGCGCACCGGGCCCGCCCAGCGACCCGGCGACCCGCGTCCGCCTCACCCGGCCCTCGTGCGTGCGGACCAGCAGGACCGCGCTGAAGGCGTGCGGGAACTCCGCGTCGCACTGCGCGTCGGCCACCACCTCCACCCGCTCCGCCAGCGCGAGCCGCCGCGGATCGGTGAACGCCGCCGGGGAGAAATCCGCGTGCCCCAGCCCCGGACCGGCTGCCCCGCCCGCATCGCCCGCCGCCGACATCAAAGCCGCCGCGACCGTGTACGGGCCGGAGAACTTCGCGTGATACGGCGTACGGGGCCGCACCTTCTCCGCGTGCGGCTCGCCGATGGTGCGCCGGGGCGCGGCGGCCACCCCGAGCTGCGCGCTCCGCACCTCCTCGGCCCGGAGCCCCGCCCGGCGCAGGGCGAGCGCGCAGTCGATCCCGGGGTGGGTGAAGTGGTTGGACGGGTACGGCTTGAACACGGTCCGCGCGTACTGCCAGTTGCCGGGAGTCCCCATGTCCTCCAGGCCGGCCAGGAGCGGCTCCGCCGTCCACCGCTCGCCCAGGAACGCCGTCAGAAAGCCGAAGCGGCCTTCCAGCACGGTCGGCGGCCCGGTGACCCCGCCCGCCGCGAACTGCGCCGCGCACACTCCCGAGTGGGCCGCCCAGCCGCAGTGCAGGCGCTTGACGCTGCCGCCGGTACGGTTCGCCTCGATCACCCCCGCGCCCATCGAGCAGGCGATGCCGATGGCGTGCGCCAGCCCGTCCGCGCTCAGCCCGTACAGCAGGCCGGCGGCCACGGCGGCGCCGACGGTCCCGCAGATCGAGGTGGCGTGCAGGCCCTTGTCGAAGAACACCGAGTTGCGCAGCTCCGGGTCGTACGAGGCCATGCCGAGGCGGCAGCACACCTCCCCGCCCGCCGCCAGAGCGGTCAGCAGCTCGGCCCCGCCGGCCTTGGTGGCCTCGGCGGCGGCGAGCGCCGCGGGCAGCACGGCGGCCGTGGGGTGCAGCACGGACGGCAGGTGTGTGTCGTCGAAGTCGAGGGCGTGCGCGAGCGTGCCGTTGACCAGGGCGGCCCGGTCGGCCGGCAGCATCGCCCCGCTGCCCACGGCGGTGGCCTCCCCGGTCCCGCCGGCCGCACCGGCCATCGACAGCGCGGCCGCCTGCGGCGAGGGACCGACGACCTCACCGGTGTGCGCGCCGAGCGCCCCCAGGCTGTTGCCGAGGCAGTCCAGCGTCCGCGCCGCCGCGTCCGCCGCGATCTCCCGGGGTATCCCGTCGGCCCGGCAGTTCGCCGCGAACGCCGCGAGCCGCGCCGCGTGTCCCTCGCTCATGCCCGCTCCTCGCGGTCGTGGCCGGTCAGGACGGCGAGCGGGCGGACGGGGGAGCCGGTCGCGCCGACCACCGGCAGCGGTGCCAGCATCAGCAGGAAGTCCGCCCGCCCCCGGTGCGCGGTGGCCTCGGCCAGCTCGGTGAGCCGCATCGTCTCCACGATGTGGATGCCCGCCTCCACCAAGAGCTGCCGGTGCACGGGCAGTTCGGCGTGCCCCCGGCCCGGGGGTATGTGCTCGTAGGCGATGGTCTCCGCGCCGGTCACCCGCACTCCCCGCTCCGCGATCCAGGCCCCGGCCGCGGGACCCGGTCCGGGCGCCCCGCCCTCCTGGCCGGTGAAGACCCCCGGGTCCGCCCAGAGCCGGGACCACCCGGTCGCCAGCAGCAGTGCCTCGCCCGCCGTGACGTCCACGCCGGCGGCGTCCCGGGCCTTCTCCAGGTCGGCGACGGTGATCTCGTACCCCGCGGGCAGGACCGGGACTCCGTGGACGGCGGCGACGTCCAGGAGGACCGCCCGGCCCACGTACGGCGGGAACTCCTCGATGCCGTGCCGGGAGAAGCCCTCGTGACTCTGGACGGAGCCGGCCGGGACGTCCCCGTGCAGCAGCCCGCGCTGCGAGACGTGCGCGAGGGCGTCGACGTGGGTGCCGACATGGCCGCCGGTGACGATGAGTTCGTTGGCCGCCGATCCGCCGTCGGCGCGTACATGGTCGCCGTGGCGGCGCTCCAGCAGCATCCGGAAGGAAGGGTGGTTGGGCGACTGCGGCATGCCCCGGCGCATCGGCTGCGCGAGGTCGAGCACCGGGGCGCCTGCCAGCGGTGACGGCCCGTCGCCGTACCCGTGAACGCGGTTCATGGTGCCTCCAGAAGAAGGGGGGTGATGACGGAGGGCGGGGCTCAGATCGTGCGTTCCGCGGCGAGCGCGTCCAGCTCGTGCCGTGACAGGCCCAGCCGCTCGCCGAGGACCGCACGGGTGTCGCTGCCGTGCGGGCGGCCCGTCCACCGGATCGCGCCGGGTGTCGCGGACAGCCGGAAGAGGACGTTCTGCATCCGCAGCGGCCCCAGCACCGGATCGTCCACCGTCGTCAGCGAGTCCAGGGCCCGGTACTGCGGGTCCTCGAAGATGTCCGCGATCCCGTAGACGGGGGATATCGCGGCCTCGGCCTCCTCGAAGGCGGCGATCACCGCGCTCTGGTCGCGGGCCGCGATCCACGCGCCGACGTGGGCGTCGAGCAGGTCCGCGTGCGCGGCGCGCCCGGCACCCCCCGCGAACCAGGGCTCGGCGGTCACCTCCGGGTGCCCGACCAGCTTCATGACCCGCTCGGCGACGGACTGCGCCGAGGTGCTGACGGCCACCCACGCGCCGTCCCGGGTGGGGTAGATGTTGCGCGGGGAGTTGTTCACCGACCGGTTGCCCGTGCGCGGCGGCACGGTGCCGAGCTGGTCGTAGGCGGTGGGCTGCGGGCCGAGCAGGGTCAGCAGCGGTTCGATGATCGCCAGGTCGACGACCTGGCCGGGCCCGCCGTGCACGTCGCGGTGGTAGAGCGCGGTCTGTACGGCCGAGGCGGCGACCAGCGCGGCCACCCCGTCGGCCAGCCCGAACGGCGGCAGCGTCGGCGGGCCGTCCGGCTCGCCGGTCAGCGCCGCGAAGCCGCTCATGGACTCGGCGAGCGTGCCGAAGCCGGGTCTGCGGGCGTAGGGGCCGAACTGGCCGAAGCCGGTGACGCGGGCGATGACCAGCCGGGGGTTGGCGCGGTGCAGTTCCCCGGGGCCGAGCCCCCAGCGCTCCAGGGTCCCCGGCCGGAAGTTCTCGATCAGCACGTCCGCCTGCGCGGCGAGGCGGAGCAGCAGCCCGGCGCCGGCCGGGCGGCTCAGGTCCAGGGTGACGGCGTGCTTGTTGCGGCCGAGCATCTTCCACCACAACCCCTCGCCGTCCTTGGCCGGTCCGTGGGTACGCGCCGGGTCCGGCCGGACGGGATGCTCGACCTTGACGACGTCGGCGCCGTAGTCGCCCAGCACCGTCGCGGCCAGCGGTCCGGCGAACAGGGTGGCGCAGTCCAGGACGGTGACCCCGCTCAGCGGTGCCGGCGGGTCGGTGCGGGCGCGTGCGGTCTCCACCAAGGGCTCACCTTCTCGGAGCACGGCTCTCAGAACACGGCCGATGTGTTTCGCCTTGTGAAACAGCGTTGCCAAAAGCTAGCATGACGCTCCGTCACTGTCACCGAGAAAGAGAAACGGTGTCTCCATAGAGCCAACGGATGCGGAGGGGGGTGCGGGCGGCGCCCGGCCGCTGCCCGGCCTGTCATGTCCCGTTACGACCTGCTCATCAAGAACGGCACGCTCGTGCAGCCCCACCTCGGCGAGATCTCGGCAGACCTCGCCGTCCGCGACGGCAAGGTGGCGGCCCTGGCCGACCGCATCGAACCCGCCGACGCCGCTGAAGTCGTCGACGCCGCTGGGCGGGTAGTGCTCCCCGGCGCGGTCGACGCCCACTTCCACCTCGGCATCTACCGCCCCCTGGAGCAGGACGCGGCGGAGGAGACCCGGTCCTCCCTGGTCGGCGGCGCGACGAGCGTGCTGTCGTACTTCCGCACGGGCGAGCACTACCTCAACCGGACCGGCGCCTACGGCGACATCTTCCCCGAGGTCCTCGCCGCGGTCGGCGGACGCAGCCACACCGACTACGGCTTCCACCTCGCGCCGATGGACACCGCCCAGGTCCGCGAGATACCCGACCTCGTCGCGAAGCACGGGGTCAGCTCCTTCAAGTACTACATGTTCTACAAGGGGTTCAACCTCGCCGCCGACTCCCGCGACGCCAAGGGCTTCCGGATGGCCGAGGAGGGGGAGGAGTACGACCTCGGCCACCTCTACCAGCTGATGGAGGCGGTCGCGGCCGCCCGCTCCGCCCGCCCCCACGGCCGCGTCTCGCTGTCCCTGCACTGCGAACAGTCGGAGCTGATGCGGCTGTTCATCGACCGGGTGCGGCAGGCCGGCGACCCCCAGACACTGCGCGCCTACCACGAAGGCCGCCCACCCCTCACCGAAGAGGTGGCCATCGCGGAGGCCGCCGCCCTGGCCCGCGCCACCGGCTGCCCGGTCAACCTGCTGCACCTCTCCAGCGCCGCCGCGCTCTCCGCGGCCCGGACCGCGAGGGCCGCCTCGCCCCGGCTGGACCTGCGCACCGAGGTGACCCTGCATCACCTGTGCCTGGACCACGAAAGCCTGGACGCATCCGGTCGCGGCCTCGGCGCGAAGGTGAACCCCCCGATCCGCACCCGCGCCGACAACGAAGCCCTGTGGGATGGAGTGCTGGACGGGACGGTGGACTGGATCGCGTCCGACCACGCCTGCTGCATGGAGGAGTCCAAGGGCGACGACCTGTGGCCCGCCCTGCCCGGCTTCGGAGGCACCGCCCTGCTCTACCCGATCCTGCTGTCCGAGGGCCATCACAAGCGCGGCCTTTCGCTGCGCCGCGTCACCGAACTCCTCTCCGCCAATCCGGCCGCCGCCTACGGCCTGCGGGGCAAGGGGTCGCTGATGGTGGGCGCCGACGCCGACATCGTCGTCGCCGACCTGGACGACGTGCGCACCGTCACGGCCGACCTCCTGCTGTCCGGGCAGGACCACTGCCCCTTCGAGGGCCGCGAACTGCGCGGCTGGCCGACGGTCACGATCGTCGGCGGCCGCATCGCCTACCGCGACGGCAAGGTCACCTCGGCCCCCAACGGACGCTACCTGTCCCGCTGACCGCGGGCGCAGCGGACACCCCCGCCGCACCACCGCGTCCGACGTCCCGCCGGGCCCGTCCCGGCGCTCCCCCTGTCTGCCCCGCGAGAAGCGGTGCCCGTATCGCTGACGCCGTGATCCCGCTCGGGCTCCAGAGGAGCGGAGCACCTGAGGAACAGAGTTCTGACAGTGGAAACACGCTGCGGACCATCCGGTCCCGGCCGGCGACGCCGCGACGCCTCGCGGCCACCCCTCCTGGAGTCCCCATGAGCGCCATCTCACGCAGACGTACGTCCCTCGCGCGCCTTCTCTCCACCGCGGCCCTCACCGCCGCCGTCATCGCTGCCGCCGTCCCGTCCGCAACCGGCGCGGAGCAGTCGGCATCCGCCGGAGTCGTCAAGGTCTCCAACACCGTCGACGTCCGCTGTGCCTTCCTGACCTACAAGCGCTCCGGCGACTGGTACTTCCCGGCCGACGCCCCGAAGGGCACCGTGTGGCTCCAGCACGGCTTCAGCCGATCCAACGGCAACCTCGAAGACATGGCCCGCCGCTACGCGGCCGTCGGCTTCGTCGTCTTCGCCCCCACCCTGCCGTCCGCCGACACCTTCGGCTGCACCGTCTCCAACCTCGGCAACAACACAGCCTTCCTGGACAACGTGGCCGACCTCTTCGGCAAGGCTTCCGACCCCACTGACAAGCTCGGCCGCAGCTTCGCCGACGCCGCGGCCAAGGCGGGCCGCCCCGGCCTCCGACTTCCCGAGAAGTTCGTCTTCTCCGGCCACTCCGCCGGCGGGGAGGCCGTCAGCTACGTCGCCAACCGACTCCGTACGCACTATCCGTCCGCCTTCGCCCGGCTCTCCGGGCTCGTCCTCCTGGACCCCGTCAACTCGTTCATCGGCCTCAACATGGCCAACGCCCTCAACGGACTGAACACCACGGACCTGCCCGTCCACGCCATCTCGTCACCCCCGTACCTCGCCAACGGCCAGGCGTCCGGCACCAAGGAACTGACCACGGACGTCCACCGCGACTTCCTCGGCATCCGGCTCACCACCGGCTCGCACTGCGATGCCGAGGGCGCCAGCACGGACGCGTTGTGCACCCTGCCCAACGGCACACCCCAGGCCGCCAACGTCGCCGTCCTCCAGGAGTTCGCCACCACCTGGGCCACCGACGACGCCACCGGCACGGTTGCCGGCACACACCGCCCTGGCGGCAGCCGCTACGAGGCCCTGCGCGCGGCCGGAGTCATCCAGACGCTCAGCGGATCCTGACCGCCCGTCCGAGCCGGTGCCCGCCCGCCCCACGGTCCGCGGGCGGGCACCGCCCGGCAGAACCTGTGCAGGTGGACATGGCCAACCGGCCGGACAACGCAATTGACGACGCCCAGCAGCATGCCGCCACCGACGCACGGCTCACGGCCATGGCCCTGAGCCTGCGCCGTATCAACAGAGAGATGAACCGGCTCGCCCGGCGCCTCGCGGGCGCAACCGGCCTGCACGTCACCGACATCCAGGCCCTCGACGCCATCGTCGACGCGCCGGTCCCCCTGACCCCGGGCCGGCTCGGCCGGCAGCTGGGCCTCACCTCCGGCTCCGTCACGGCCTGTCTGGACCGGCTGGAGAAGGCGGGGCACGTGAAGCGCGTGCGCGAAACGGCAGACCGGAGGGTGGTCCATCTGTACTGCGAACCCACCGCCCGCGAGGTGGCCGCCGATCACTCCCGCTTCCTGGTCCAGGCCACACGGCGGGCCATGGAGCTTGTCGGCGAGGGCGACGGCCTGGCCGCCCTGCGCTTCCTGGACCTGTTGGATCAGGAGCTGACCGTCGGTGGTGGACCATCGGATTCGTCACGGCGCCTGCCCGGCGAATGATGCGGCCCCGGGCCCGGCGGGAGGAGCGGACCCAGCGAGGCCGCGTCCAGGATCCGGTCGACCGTGTGGTGGGCGCGCATGCGCGCCGGGTGCCTGTCGAGCAGCAGGGTGTCGAGCAGCAGGGGCGAGACGATCTCGGAGACGGCATCCTCCCGCGCCGCCACGGTCAGGCCGGTGGGCACGAGTGCCGCACGGAACGGCGCCAGCAGGTCGTCCACGTAGCGGTGGCGCAGCTCCGCCATCGCCGAGTCCCATGCCGCCGCCGCGACGATCGCGTGCAGGAACCCGCTGACCGGCTTGTCGCGCAGCCGGTCGCACAGCGCGTCCACCGCGGCGTGCAGATCGGCACGCGGCACGCCCGTGAGAGCGGGGCCGGGCCGCGGAGCGACCTCGATGAGCGCCGCCAGCACGTCGCGGGGCGCGGGCCAGTGCCGGTAGATCGTCGAGCGGGACACGCCGGTCACCGAGTGCAGCCGCTGCGGCGACAGCGCGCCGGCCCCCTCGGCGAGGAGCAGGTCGAGTGCGGCGGTCAGAACGACGGTCTCGGTCTCCGAGGTGGGCCCCGCGGGGCGTCCGGGCTGCGTCACCCGATTAACGGTACATCTTGTACCGCATTTTATTAAGCGCTACGTTCCGTACTGGAAATCGCACCCGACGTGGAGGGAGCCGCCATGCGGCCGCACGTGGAGCTCGTCGACGAGCGCGATCTGATCTGGCACCCGGGCGAGTTCGAGCACGCCGAAGGCAACGCCCGCCAGCGCAACCTCAGTTACGACGAGGAGGACGGCTCGGCATCACTGAAGGTACGGTTCACCACCGACTGGTCGCGGCCGGCGGGGCTTCATCACGCGGCCACCGAGTGGTACGTCCTGTCCGGCAGGGTCACGATCGGAGGCACCGCGCTCGACGCGGAGGGCTTCTGGATGGCTCCGGCAGGCGTTCTCACTCCCGCGATCACTGTCGAGGCGGGCACGGAGATCCTGCTGTTCCGGGAGCACGGCGACTGGCGCTTCGACCCCGCGGACGCCGACCGTGAAGGGCTGCGCCCGGACCAGGAACTGGTCGTCCTGCAGACCTCGCGGATGCCCTGGATCGACGTACGCGACGGCAGCCCCATGCGCTTCGACCTCGGGGGAACACCCGTTCCCGGTCTCTACATCAAGATGCTGCACCGGGACGAGAAGACGGGGTTCTACAGCAGACTGATCAAGGCGAAGCCGGGTTGGCGGGAAGAGCCGCTCGCCCACCACCCGTGCACGGAGGAGGCCTACTGCCTCGACGGCGCCTTCGACTACAACTACGGCAAGATGTGGCCAGGCACCTATTTCTGGCGTCCCGCCCTCATCCGGCATGGGGACTTCACCGCCGACGCGGACAAGGGGTGCACTTGGATCGTGCGGTCCGACAGCGACCTGGTCGACTGGTACACCACCGACGCTCGCGTGGTCATGGAAGGGCAGCCGACCAACTGGGGCCCCGAACACCCGCACAGCGTCCCTCCGCGCTTCGTCGAACCCGTCCGTTCGCGCAGTGTCGGCCCCTGGGAGGATCCGTCGTACCAGTGACGGGAGATCCGCCATTCCCCAGAACGGACGGTCGGCCCTCCGTGGATCTCTCCGCTACCCGATTCACCAGACTCAGTAGAGTCATCCGGATCAGAGGAGAGAACAGTGAAGGTCATCATCTTCGGCGCGACCGGCATGGTCGGTCAGGGGGTGCTCCGGGAGTGTCTGCTCGCCGAAGACGTCGAGCGGGTGCTCGTCGTGGGGCGCACGCCGACCGGTCGCAGCCACCCCAAGCTCACCGAGCTGATGCATGCCGACTTCGCCGACCTGTCCGCGATCGAGGGCGTGCTCGGCGGCTATGACGCGTGCTTCTACTGTCTGGGCGTCTCGGCCGCAGGGCGTGACGAGGCCGAGTACACCCGTATCACCCACGACTACACGCTTGCCGCGGCACGCCCCCTCGCACGGTTGAGCCCGAATCTGGTCTTCGTCTACGTCTCGGGCGCTGGCACCGACGCCCAGGGCAGGGCGATGTGGGCGAGGGTCAAGGGCCGTACGGAGAACGAGGTACTGGAGCTCTTCCCCAACGGCTACGCCTTCCGGCCCGGCATCATCCAGCCGACCTACGGCGCCACCTCCAAGACCCGCTGGTACCGGGTGATGTACGCGGCGATGGCGCCACTCACACCGGTGCTGCAACGTCTGTTCCCGGCGTATGTCACCACCTCCGACCGGCTCGGCAGGGCCATGCTGCGCGTCGCCCGGACGGGCAGTGCGCAGCGGATCCTGACCAATGCCGACCTGCGCTGAGGCGGCGCGCAGGACGGCGCACCGGGAGCCGACGAGTGCGGTGAGGTGCGAGGAGCGGAGCCAGGTCCACGGACGGTGGGGCGAGCCGGTACCGCGTGGCGGATTCGGCCGCGTGCCATCGGCCGACCGGGGTTGATGCCTCACCTTCGCATCGGACACCGTCGCCAGGCCGCGTGCCTCATGTCACGCAGGACGCGGACGGTCTCGGCTCACGGCGTCTGACCTGCTGGGCGAGGCCCGGGGCTCGGGCGGACGGCCGGGGGCAGCAGAGTGACGGCATCGGACTTTTCGGCCGGGCCCCTTCCCGGTTGTTGCGGCACCTGTCGTCCGGCGGGGCGCGGCCGCCCACCTGCCGAGCCTGCCTACGGTATGGGTGAAAATACTCCGCCGGGTCCCGGAGGTCCCGCGTTCCGCAAGCATGCGAAGAATCAGGCGCGTCCGGCCGAGGGCATCGCACCACCGAGCGAGACCCAAGTGGTGGTCGTCGTCGCGTCGGTGACGCTGCTGGTGGTGATCCTGGGCGCCGAATCGCAATCCCCGGTGTGGCTTCTCGGCCTTCTCGTGTTCCTTCCGGGGGCCGCTTCGGCGCTGTGCACCGTCCGCCAGACGCAGTTCGTGTTCGCCTGGACCGAACTCGTGGTCATCGTCACCCTGCTCGTCCGGCACGGTGACGGGCGGCCGTGGCTCGACAGGATCCTCATGATCCTGCGCACCCTCGTCCTGGGCACCGCCTCCGTCTACGCCTGCCACCGCCGCGTGAGCCGCGAGCAGGAGATGCTGCGGCTGCGCTCCACCGCGGCCGCGATGCAACGCCACATCCTGCGTCCCTTGCCCACGGTCACCGACGACGTCCTGGTGAACGGTCTGTACGAGCCCGTGCAGGAGGATCGGCTGGTCGGCGGCGACATCTACGACGTCGTCGAATCACCGTGGGGGACCAGGGTGCTGATCGGCGACGTCCAGGGCAAAGGACTCCCCGCGGTCGGCGCCGCGTTCGCCGTCATCGGTGCCTTTCGCGCAACGGCCCACAGCCAGCCCACCCTGACCGCCCTCGTCGACGCCCTGGACGCCTCCGTCGTGCGGCACAACTCCTACGCGGCGAAGACCGGCGACGACGAACGATTCGTCACCGCGCTGATCCTCAACATCGACGCGGGCGCGGAGGCACAGGCCATCAACTGCGGCCACGTCCTGCCACAGGTCCTGCAGGAGGCAAGCGTGACGACACCGATCCTCACGTCCGGCGTCCCCCTCGGACTCGCCGACCTCGCCGTCGAACCCGCGACCGTCGACTGACTCGTCTTCCCTCCCGACGCAACGCTGCTCCTGACCACGGACGGACTCACCGAGACCCGTGCGGCGGACGGCGCCTTCTACCCCCTCACCGAGCGCCTCACCGAACGCCTCGCCCAGCACATGCCGATCTCGCCCACCAAGCTGCCGCGTGCACTCTACGACGACGCGCGCGCGTTCGCCGGGGGCGGCGACCAGCACGACGACGTGGCGGTACTGACACTGCGACGCTCACCGAAGCTTTGACGCATCCGGCGGTCGTGCACGGGGCCGGGCGCCGGGGCGGGCGGGACGCGCGCCGCCGCGAACCGGGCGGTCGTCACGAACCGTCGGTGGGCTGCTTGATCCCTGAAGCGAGGTCATCCCAGGCGGCGGGCGAGGGGCAGGCGATGACCTCCAGGCGGCGACAGTGGCCCATCGGGGTGGACGCGCGACACCACATTCCTGCGTCGGGGCGAAGCCCAACTCCGGATGTTAACTTGGCCGAATATCAACAGGTTTGTCATGAGATCAGTTGATGCGAACACAGCACGATCCGGAACCGACCTGCACCCTCACCCTCAGGGAAATCCCATGCGCGCACGACGCTTGAGCTGGGCCGCCGCCACGACAGCCGGCCTGCTCGGCCTGCTGACCTTCTCCCTCACCCCGTCGGCCTCCGCGGATCAGAGCGGCCCGTCCCGTCCGAAGCCGACGGTCGTCCTGGTCCACGGTGCCTTCGCCGACGCATCCGGCTGGAACGGTGTGGCGAAGCGCCTTCTGGATGACGGCTACAAGGTCGTGGCCCCGGCCAACCCGCTGCGCGGCCTGCCGCAGGACGCCACCTACATCGCCAGCGTCCTCAAGAACATCAACGGCCCCATCGTCCTGGTCGGCCACTCCTACGGCGGTGCGGTCATCACCCAGGCCGCCGCCGGTGACCGCGACGTCAAGGCCCTCGTCTACATCGCCGCCTTCATGCCCGATCGCGGCGAGGTCCTCGGCCAACTCGCCGCCAGGTCCCAGGATTCGGAGCTCCAGCCCGCCCTGCGCCCGGCACCGTTCACCAACGCCGACGGCTCCACCGGCATCGAGCTCACCATCGACCCGGCCCAGTTCCACCGTGTGTTCGCCGCCGACCTGCCCAAGTCCCAGACCCGGGTCATGGCCGTCGAGCAGCGCCCCATCAGCGCCTCCGCCTTCGAGGACGCGCCCACGGCGGCCGCCTGGCGCACCATCCCGTCCTGGGCCCTGGTCGCCAAGCAGGACAAGGCCATCGGTGCCGACCTGGAGCGCTTCGAAGCCCGCCGCGCAGGCTCCCACACGGTGCAGGTCAACGGCTCCCACGTCGTCATGATCTCGCACCCCGCAGTCGTGACCCGTCTCGTCGAGAGCGCCGCGAAGGCCACGGTCCGGTAGCCCACACCGTTCTACGACCCCTGCGGACCGTTTCCACAAGTCGTGAGCCCGAACGGCCGGGACCCCGAGCCCGGCCGTTCGGGCTCACTCAGCTCTGCTCCGGCTCCGGCTTCGGCTTCGGCTTCGGCTTCGGAAGGTCGATGCCATGGCGCCCCGCCCGGACGCGGCGCGCGTACTTCACCGTCACCGCCAGCGGGAGACCGGCCAGGAGGAGGGAGAGCCCCACCGGGAACACTCCCGTCCACACCGTCGGTGAGACGTACGCGGTGCCGGACGAGCCGCCCACCAACGACGCGCGGACCGGACGCGAGCCGACGTCGCCCTCGACGGGGACGTCGAACGACGAGCCGCCGCCGTCCGGGGCGAAGGTGCCCGAGCAGGACGTCGACGTTCCCGCGTTGGCCACCGTGTTGTCGTACGTCCGGCAGTCGGCTTCGGTCACGGTCCCGGGCTCGCCCCACAGCGCGGCCTGCAGCTCTCCGGTGAAGTTCGTCAGCACGAGGTAGCCAAGAAGCCCCCCGACCAGACAGGCCAGCGCCAGCCAGGGCGCGGGTCCGACCTGCTTCGGCCGCCCCTCCAGAACGTCCCCGACCTCACTCAATTCGCACCCCCGGATCGCTGACGGACCTTCATGGTGACCGGTACGAAGCACCCTCGGAAGCCCTTGGGCGCATGACGGCCGGCTCAGTCGGTCGGGCGGGTGCTCTCGGAACACCCTCCTTGAGCCGTCGTGAAGCGGTGTTGTCAGTGGGCTCTGCCAGGGTGTGCGTCGTGGACGAACTGGTGGAGCGTGTCGACGATCAGGACCGTGTGCTGGGGGTGGTGGTCAGCCGCCGACAGGCGATCCAGGAGGGTTGGCTGCACCGGGTCGCCGTGACGGTGTGTCGTGATGAGCGCGGGCGGATCCTCGTCCACCGGCGGGCGGAGCGGCTGTCGCGCTTCCCCGGGTTCTACGAGGTCGTGGTCGGTGGCGCCGTGGACGTCGGTGAGTCCTATGAACAGGCTGCCGCACGCGAGCTGGCCGAAGAGCTGGGCACTCGGGTGCTGCCGCGCTTGCTGTTCACGTTCCTCAACCGCAGCGGTCTGAGTCCTCACTGGCTCGGCGTGCACGAAACTGTCGTACCGGGTGCCGTCGTCCCCGATCCCGATGAGGTCGCCTGGCACGACTGGCTGACGGAACCGGAGCTGCGGTCGGCCCTGGGGGAGTGGCGCTTCACCCCCGACAGCCACGAAGCCTTCAGCCGGTATCTCGCGTTCCGGACCGCGCAGTCCTGACCTTGGACGCCTTTGCCTGCCACGAAGAGTGCGTCACTCTCGGCGATCATGCTCTGTGCGGCCCGGACGAGCCGACGACAGACAATTCGCGTGTGCCGGTTGATCAGCTTGGGGAACACTGCGCGGATGAGCTCCGCACCCTCTCCGAGACCGCAGGAACGGGCCCTTCAGTACGTCGCCGAACTCGCGTCGGGCCCTCCGATGGACCCAACACTGCGGGTGACCCTCAACTTCCACCCGGACCGTCTGCTGCACGGCAGACCAATCCTGGACGCCATGGCTGAGGACGGTGTCTACCGCTCGCAGTTCGTCACCGGGACCAGCAACGGGGGACTGACCGCGCATCCCGGCGGCGACCGGTGGCGCTGGGAGAGCCGGATCTTCAACGGGGCATACGACGAAGCACCTGCTCGTGAGCGACCCGTCTACGGAGCAGTGAACTACCGGCGCAGGCCGGCCGGCGCGGCGCCGCGGTTCGGCTCCGCCCACTTCCGGCTGACCGCCGACACGCTGGCACGGACCACGTTCTGCTACCCGGACAGCTCCGCCGACCCCACGGACTTCGGCGTCGCGGACCGCATGGCGCTCATCGAGCTTGCCCTCGCCGACCGCCCAGACGACCTCGACGACCACATCGAGGCGCAGATACACGGGCCGGTCCGGCCGGACTGCCATGCGGAGTCGCTGGTCCTGGACCCCTGCTACCAAGGCACGGCTGTCGAGTCGGCGGCCCTGCGTCTTGGCTGCCCCGTGGAGTGGCACTCCGGTTTCCGGCTCGGAGTCGAGGAACTCCGCCGTCATCCCGGCTACCGCGGCCAGGAGTACGTCGACTTGGGCGTGCGGATCGCGGTCGACGGCGTACTCGATCCTCGCAACGTCGGAGACGCCGTACGCGCTGGCCACCATGACCCCCAGGCGGTCAAGAAGGTGTGGCACTACCTCGCGCGTTTCGGAGCGCTCTGGAAGAACGCCGACGACTCGGCCGGTTCGACACCGCTGGAGCGGGCTGACCTCGACGGCCTTCACCGAGGGCCCGGTGCCGGAGGAACCGCGCCCCTGCCTGCGAGTCGAAGCAGCTGAAGAGCATCGCCCGGGCAGGTCGGGAGGGGGTTCTTCGTCCTGGCTCATGGGGAGCAGAACGAAGACACGTTCGTGGAAGAAGTGGGAGACCCCTCAGTCGATGCAGAACTCGTTGCCCTCGATGTCCCGCATCGGGATCGTCGACTCGTTGATGCCATCGGCGAGCAGCGTCTGCACGTGTACCGCGCCGAGCGCGACCAGCCGATCGCATTCGGCCTGCAGTGCGGCCAGGCGCTCCTCACCCACGAGTCCGGTACCGACCCGCACATCGAGGTGCACCCGGTTCTTGGCGGCCTTCCCCTCCGGGACGCGCTGGAAGTACAGACGCGGGCCGACACCTGAGGGATCTACGCACGCGAACCATGAATCCCGCTGCTCAGGTGGCTGCGAGCGCCTGAAATCGTCCCACGTGCCAAACACCTCCGGTGGCGGCGGTACGACGTACCCCAGCACCTCGCACCAGAAACGAGCGAGACGTTCGGGTTCCGCGCAGTCGAAGGTGACTTGGAACTTCTTGACCGATGACATCGGACCACCGTAGTGGCGCGTGCTGGTCACTGAGATCCCGGGGGTGCTGTGGCAACCGCACCTCGTCACCCAGGTCTTCTACTGCACCCCGTGGTACCAGCGTCGGTGGACCGCAGGTTCGACGCACAGCACGGCGGCGCCCGCGATCGTGCCGACCAGGAGGGACTGGGCTCCGCCACCGTTGATGAGGGCGCCGAGGCAGGCGGTGGCGACGGCGAGCGGGCGCAGCAGGGTCAGCGGGCCGAGGCCGATGACCACCGCGAGGGTGCTGGCCCGGAAGGGCAGGGCGAAGTACGCCGCGAGTGAGACCAGTACGACGGTGGCGTAGAGGGCGAGCGGGAGCAGGTAGCCGAGGCCTCCGGCGGCCAGCGTGTCGAAGGTCGCGGCCCGGTCGGACGCGGTCAACAGGACGATGGCGGCGGTCAGCGCGGGGGCGAGCAGCAGGACGGCCCCGACGGCCAGCCCGCGCAGGGCCGCTCGTGCCGTGGCCCGGTGCTTGCGGATACGGGCGTCACGGCCGGCGTAGGCACGGAATCCGCTGAACGACGCGTCGATCAGGCCGAGTAGTACGAGCAGTATGGCGGCGGTCATGCGCTGACCTCGGCCAGGTGCTCCGGGCCGACCAGCCGGCGCGCGGCCCGCCCCAGGGCCAGGCGGAGCGGCGCCTCCAGGTGCGGGCGTACCCCGATGACCGGCCGCAACGTGGTGCAGAACGGGTTCACCGAACCGCGCGGCTCGTACAGCAGCGGCTGGACGCCGGGTGCGGCGGCGGCGCGCAGCAGTGTCTCGTCGCTGTGCGCGCGCCGCGCGGAGACGACACCGTCGTGGCGGCCGAGGGGGTGACGCATCCGGGCGCGGTGGAACACCCAGGCGCCGACGGGGGCCAGGCGGGTCGCGGCGATGTCGAAGTGGCAGAAGGCAAGCGCCGGTGAAGCGGCCTGGGCCTGGAAGAACTCGGCCAGGGCCGGACCACGGAAGTGGTGCAGCACACCGGTGGAGACGTAGACGGTCGCCGCCTCCGGCATGTCGAAGGCGTTTCCGTGGGCGAAGCGGCAGTCGAGCCCTTCGGCGCGGGCCAGCCGTTCGGCTTCGCCGACCAGCGCGGCGTCGAGGTCGACCCCGACCAGCTCGACGTCCGCTCCGAGGGCGTTGGTGGCCGCCAGCCGGCGGACCAGGTAGCCCAAGCCGCACCCGATGTCGACGAGTCGGTACGGCCCGGGGTGCGCGCCCGTCGACCGGATGGCGGTGAAGAGCGGACCGAGCAGGTGGACCAGGCGTTCACCGACCCGTAGCTCCTCGCTCAGACGCTGGAGTTCGGTGTGCACGCTGATGAGCAGGCGGTCCACGGCATGCGGGTCGAGTACGCCGTCCTGGTCCGCGGGCAGCTGGGCAACGATCCGGGCCGCGCGCTCGTCTCCGCTCTCACGGAGCTGCTGGATCACCTGGGCGCGCCGGACCGGGAGCCGGCGGCCGCTGCGCGGCTCCACCGCCGTGATCAGGTCGGAAATCTCAAGCTGGTGCACGAGGCAGAACCCTACGGCCTCGCTTTCCAAGGCTTGCGGCATCCCCTGCCAAGCCTTACGGCATCGCCCGCCAAGCCCTACGGCATCCCCTGCCAAGGCCGGGCGGCCCGGCTGCCCATCCGCGGCGTGCCCACCGCCTCCCCCCGGCGTTCTGGTCGGCTCCGGTGCTGTCGAGACTCATGCAGCGGCGTCGGCAGCCGGGTGTTCGTTGCCGCAGCCCAGGAGTCTGGCTACGACGGCATGGAAAAGACGGTCTTCCCCCGCGGGGAGCAAGATCTCAAGCTGCCGCCCGTCCGCGTCGCACACCAGCATCGAGCGCTCGGCGACGACCTCGACACCGGTGAGTGGAGACCTGAACAGCAGCTTCGCAACTGTTCCGTCTGAAGTGGAAAGGGAAACGTCGTCGGCTTGAACCGTCAGGCGCGCGCGGTGTCGACCGCCGCCCGAGTTGCGGAACCGTGCGGCACAGCGGATGTGGGCGGTGTCCCCGCGGCTCAGTGCGGCGACCGTCTGCCGGACGCGTACTTTGCGCCACCGCCTCCGTATTCGGCGAAGCAGCGACTCTGCCATGATCGCCAGAATCATGGTGACGAGGAACTTCTCCCACACAGACATCTCCCGAAGCCCAGCATTTTCATGATCGCGTGCTCTGCGCGGTCATGGCGGCCCGCGGTCGGATCTTCATGAGCGGAACCGTACAACCCGCTTGACCGTATGCACAGAGAGGTATGGCTCCAGCGTGCGCCTCCAGGCACCTCGTCCCGTGCAGGGCGTCGACGCCCAGGCTCATGGGCACCAGCGGAGACGGGTTATATTCGGCCATCGCGCGGTGCTGGAACAGCACGTCGGCGGGTTTCTCACTGGGGGCATGATGTGGCAAAAACTGTTCCGCCGGCCCGCGGGACCGTTTCATCCACCTCTGCGCGGTCGGTGCGGTGAGGGCAGACACGTGCTGCGCAGCGAGCGTCTGCTGCTCTACACGCCACTCATCGCCCTGGACGTCTGGGTTCCTGCGGCGGCTCGTTCTGACGCAGAGGCGCAGCGCTGGCTGGGGTTGAGGACTGACGAGGTCGTGCAGGACGCAGAAGTTCGAGAACTGTTTTTGTCCATACGCGCCGATAACGACTTGTCAGGGTTCGCGCCCCGCGATCGCTTCAAGATGATGAGGAAGGTCGAGAAGGGGTCCGGGGACTTCGTCGAGCTGACCGCCGTGCACGTGGCCGACGGCAGATACGCGGGCGCGACGAGCGTGAGCCTGCAGTCCGGTGAGATCGGTGGCTGGCTGGCTCCGGACTTCCGCGGGCAGGGACTGGGAGGCGAGCTGTTCCGCTCGGCCGTCCAGCTCGGTCACCGGCATCTCGGCCTCAAGGTCGTACGAGCGGGTGCGGAGCCGACGAACAAGGCATCTCGAGGAGCACTCACGACAGCGGGCTTCACTCCTGCCTCGGGACCGGCACGGTTCACCCTGGGCGACGGACGTGAGATCGACACGTGCTGGTACGAGCACGGACAGGAAGCAACTGCACGCTGTCGTGGGGCGAGCTGAGTCGCCTGCGCGGCGTACGGGCGTTCCAACACAAGGAACGGCTCCGGTACACGGCTTCCAGGCTAGAGCCGGCGTGCTGCAACAACCGCAGAACTGGACGGTGTTGTGAGTACTTCAGTGGCGTCCAGGGCTGGATGCATGAGGTAGGACAGGCGCAACTCGTCCACCTCGCCGCCGAAGCGAGGCGGCCAATGGGGCGATGGCGTGAAGTCGTCCAGGATGAGCAGGCCACCGGGAGCAAGCAGCTCGACAACGCCCTCGGGATCGTCCCGCTTGCCTCCTCCGTCGCAGAAGAAGACATCGAACGGGGCATGGTGCTCAAGCAACCGCCAGTCCCCGGTGAGCACGCTGACGCGATCGTCGTCCGCGAACAGACGAGCCGCTCGACGGGCCAGCTCCCCGTCATGCTCCACGGTGATCAGACGGGCACCGGCGCCCAGCCCGCTGTGCAGCCAGGCGGTCCCCACGCCCGAGCCGGTGCCACTCTCCGCGATGACCCCGTGAGGCTTCGCGGCAGCGGCCAGCCTGAGCAACCTGCCCACCTCAGGGACGCAACTCCCCCTGAAACCCGCCTCCGAGGCGACACGTTCCGCGGCGACCACGCGAGGCGGAATCTCACGCGCCGTCATGATCGCGAATCCCCCTTCATCGTGAACGTGACGCTATCCGCCCGCAGATGAGTCCGCAGACGGCCGGCTCGCCAGCGCCGCATCAGGCAACGTTCGCCCTGGTGAGGAACCGGGCCAACACAGCCACGCCGATGGGCAACGCGACAAGGTAGCCGACGAGGCTACCGACGTCCGGATCAGCCAGTGAGGGAAAGGCCCAGTTCACTGCCGGAGTCACGACCAGTCTCACCGTTGCCAGCGCAAGGAGAGCGGCGACAACAGCAAGCCGACGCGGCGGGCCTGCCGCGCGGTACACCTCAGTCGCAGGCCCGATCGCGATCAGACCCGTCACGAGGCCGACGAGACTGGGATCGGGCAGCCACCCGAACGGCCACCCCACCAGAGCGATCAACCCGGAGACAGCAAGGCCGCCCAGTTCCAGCGCGAGGGTGGCCACTACCGGGTGTTCCCACGAGGGGCTTGGGACCGAGCCGTTCCCACTTTCCTTTTCATCGGCCACGTCGTCAGAGTAGCCACCGGCATGGCGAACGGTGCCTGCTGCGGCACTAGTTCCCGAGCGACAACCGCGCGGAGGCGCTGTCGCTACCCGCCAGGAGCGATCGCAGCGCGGTGGTGTCGGGTGTGTCGGCCACGGCCGCGTCCAGGGCTTCGTCCAGCCCCTTCTCCCACTGCTCCGGAAGCGCCAGTCCGGGCTGCCCCGACCAGCCCGTGTCGGGAACCGCATGTCCCTCTCGGACGAGATGCAGATGGACCATTCCGGCGAGTCCGTCGAAGATCTTGGGCCGGATGAAGTTCCGGGCCGACGGTCCGGTCAGCCGGGACGCCTGCGGAGGCTTGGGCATCCGGTCGGCTATCTCCATCCACAGCAACCCGCGGTCGAACGCGTCCAGCACCTCGTCGAGGTCCGGCAGGGCGGTTTCGTTCGGCCGAGCGGCCGGGCCGCCCTGGCGGACGAGCGCCTCTCCGTCCTCCACCTGGGCAGGAGTACGTGACACCGTCGGCTCCCCGGAGGAGCGCAGCGCCCTGCCGACGGCGACGCGCAGCGGCTGGGACCAGCCCTCCGCGTCGACGACGGCGCGCGCCATGACCAGGTCTTCCCAGCTCATACGGGGCAACTGGACGACCTCTGCAGGCAGCAGGCGCGCTTCCAGCGCCGCGAACACCAGCTCCGCATCGCGCAGCAGGGTGAGGGCGGACGGACCGTCCGAGCCGTCGGTCCGACCGTCGGGGGCCAACTCCTCTATGCGGGCGATCCGTTCGGCGCCCGGAGGGTGCGAGTCGTACCGGTGCGGCCGTGGAGGACGCGTCCCCGCGGCGAGTACGGCGAGCCGGTCGCCGGGCCGGGCGGCGACGAGCCGACGGAATCCGCCGTACACCTCACCCACCGGAGGGAGGGCGCCCATCGGCGCCCCCATTCCGGCGTACGTCTGCACATAGTGGGCGTGGGCGGCGGCAATCACCGGCAAGGCTCTCAGGGCCGCGACTGTCGCGTCACGGCCGGCGGTTTCGGCGGCCGTCTGGTCGGCGGCGAACTCCTGGTCGCGGGCGACGGACTGCGAGGTGCGCAGGAACATGTGGGCGTAGCCGACGTACAAACCGCCGATCGCCTGGTGGATCGAGGTGCTGCCGTCCTGGAACATCTCGACCGTGTGGAGCACCGCTTGCCGGCCGCGCATGGTGAGAGCGCCGAGCCGGCCGTCGCGATGACCGTAGTGCCCGAACTCGTGGGCGAGGACGGCACGCAGCCGGGGCACGGTCAGACCCGCGAGCAGCGGTAGGCCCAGGACCATGCGGCGCCGTCCGGGCAACAAGCCCAGCAGGCGGCTCTGTTCGGCGACCCCCGCGTTCACCTCGTCCACGAGGTACAGCTCGTCCGGCGGTCGTTCCCCCGCCACGTCGGCGGCGGCCCGGACCTGCGCCCACAGCTCGGGCTGGTCATCGGGGCCGACGGCGACGGCGTGGTCCATCCGTCCGAGGCGCCCGGCGCGCAGGAAGGTGAACATGCCCCTGAGGATCACCAGCGCCAGGAGCACGGTGACGGCGATGATCGCACCCTCGAACCGGGCCGCTCGCGCGGTGAGCATTTGTGTGACCAGGAGCCAGTCCAGTACCGCCATGGCCGCCAGCAGCCCGATTCCCATCAGAAAGAATCCGGCCAACAGCAGAACGGCGCGCAGCGCACGCAGACGGAACGTCATCGGAGTCCCCCCACAGAACTCGGAAGCCCGGACAGGCGGACTTGGTTCGCGGAGCTTACCTGTTGGGAGGCCGTAAGCGCGGTGCACCTATCTGCCTCTTGGACGGGATCTCGCGGAGGTCCGCGGCGAGTCCGAGAAAGGCCAAGCAGGTGCGGTGGTCGTGTCTTATTTAGTGCCCCTCGGCCATGCGTTTGGGGCCTTCGCTGCCGTTCTGCCCTCACCATCCGGTACGACAGCGCACCGGATGGTGCGGCGAGGCCGCCCCCACCCCTGGGTCGTCAGCCCGCCGCTCGCTGGAGGCCGTCGAGGATGAGGTCCAATCCGAATTCGAACTCGTCGCCATAGGCGTACCCAGGACGCATGACGTGAGCGGTCGCGATCTCGGTCAGGTACGGGTACTGGCCGTCGCCGAAGCTGCTCATGATGGAATCCGCCAGTTCCGCGGTCTCCTGCGGGGAGTCGAAGGGCAAGGTCTTCTCCTGCAGGGCGAACCCGTAGATGTAGCTGTCGAGAAGCGAGACGGCGTGGGCGGTCAGAGCGAGGGAGAACCCGCTCTGGCGCAGACAGCCGAGCACGGCATCGTGGTGGCGCAGAGTGGCCGGGCCCGGAGTGGACCGTGACTCCATCAGCCCGATGGCCCAGCGGTGGCGGGACAGTACGTGGCGCATGGAGATGGCCCGCTGCCGCATGGCCTGCCGCCAGTCGTCACCCGGCGTGGGCAGTTCGACCTCGCCGAAGACCAGATCGATCATGCCGTCGAGCAGGTCCTCTTTGTTGGCCACGTGGTTGTACAGGGACATGGCCTCGACACCCACAGCCTCGCCGAGCTTGCGCATGCTGAGCGTCTCCAGGCCGCCGGCGTTGGCGAGTTCGACGGCGGCGTGCAGCACCCGCTGCCGGGTGAGCGTCTCGCGGGTCGGCTGCGGGGTGGTCCGTCGGGTCACGGTCGACGGTCACTTCCTCTCGTGGTCTTCCGGTCGTGGTCTCCCGGCGTTGACCAGCTTACGTCGTAAGTGTTGTACTTATGGTGTAAGTACTTACGCCGTAAGTACGAGGGAGCCGGAAGCGGGAGCACTGACGATGCGGAACATGAGCGAGCCGATCGCGACCACTGGTGGGACCGAGACGATGGCGGCCGTCGTGCAGGAGCGCTACGGCACCGAGCCGGAAGCGGTGCTGCGCCCGGCGCGGCTCACCCGGCCCGGCATCGGGCCGGGCGAGGTGTTGGTGCGGGTGCGCGCCTCCAGCGTCGACCGGGGCACCTGGCACATGATGGCCGGCCTGCCCTACGCGGTGCGGCCCGTGAGCGGGCTCCGCAGGCCCAAGCTCCCCAACCCCGGCCGCAACATCGCCGGTGTCGTCGAGGCGGTGGGCCCCGACGTGACCGGGTTCGCGCCCGGCGACGAGGTCTACGGAACGGCGGTCGCCGCGTTCGCCGAATACGCCGCCACCCGCCCCGACAGGATCGCCCCCAAGCCGGCCGGACTCACCTTCGAGGAGGCGGCGACGGTCCCCGTCAGCGCGCTCACCGCACTCCAGGCGGTCCGCGACAAGGGCAAGGTCCAGGAGGGCCAGCAGGTCCTGATCACGGGTGCCGCCGGCGGCGTGGGCACCTTCGCCGTCCAGCTCGCCCACGCCTTCGGCGCCCGGGTCACGGCCGTCGCGAGCACCCCCAAGCTCGACGCCGTACGAGCGCTGGGCGCCGACCACGTGATCGACTACACCCGCGAGGACTTCCTCGCCGGCCCACGCCGGTACGACGCCGTCATCGACATCGCGGGCAACCGCGGCCTGCGGGATCTGCGCCGGGCCCTCACGCCCCGCGGCCGGCTCGTCATCACCGGAGGCGAGGCGAAAGGCCTCTGGCTCGGCGGCGCCGACCGGCAGGTCCGAGCGCAGATGCTGTCCCCTTTCACCGGCCAGCACCTCGGCACCTTCATTGCCTCCGAGCACGCCGACGGGCTCCGCGACCTGACCGATCTCATCGACGCAGGCACGCTCAGCCCTGTGGTCGACAGTGTGTACCCGCTCGCCGAGACCGCCGCAGCCGTCCGACACCTTCTCGACGGCCGCGCCACGGGCAAGCTGGCGCTCACGCTGCCCACGGAATGACGCCGTAGGCCGGCGCCCGCACCATGCCGTCCACCAGCATTTCTCCAGTTCACCTGTAGCAAGGCGAACTGGAGATCTGTCGTGATTCGCCTGAGAGCCCGCGGGAGCTACGGCTGTGTTGCCGGAAGGGTGATCAAGCGGTGTTCCTCGCCGGGGCTGGTGTCCCGGCGCACGTCACAGTGCGAACGCCGGGATCCCGGGGGTACGGCTCACACCGGACACCCCGCTTGCCCGGGAGGCCACCGCGGGCTCCGGCGTGAGGGCCGCCCCGATCAGCGGCATGACGGCGGCCATCATCTCGGCCTCGCTCGCGGTTCCGTCCACGACCAGATCGGCCGCTGCCCGGGAGGGCGCGACGTGGGCCGTGTGGCGGTCCCTGCCGGTCTGCAGATAGTTGCGCAGGGACAGTCCGGGGTCCTGCCGCTGCACCTCGATCTTCCGGAGGATCTTGCGGGCCAGGCGTATGTCGTCGGGGGTGTCGACGAACACCCGCCACGCGGCCCGCCGGACCACGGACGGCAGCGACAGCGCGAACAGGCCCTCGACCACCACCAACAGCACGCCGGGGCGCAGCAGCGCCGCGTCGATGGCGTGGGTCACCGCTGTCTCGTCGATCGACCCCGGATGATTCCAGTCGAGGACGGCGTGCCCGTCGGCGCTGGCCGTCCACACGCCCATCAAGGGGTCGTGCGCGGGCACGTAGTAGTCGTCCAGATGGACCAGTGCGATGCTCTCGGGACACTGCAGCGACAGGGCTTCGGCAAGGGTGGACTTGCCGGATGCGGTGCCGCCTGCGACCGCCAGTACACCCGTCATACCGGGCGCTCCTCATGTGCTCAAAGGGGATAGATAAGCGGCCGGACAAGCCGGGTGGAGGGAATGTACGGCGCCGTGATCGCCTATGGCAAGCACGGGAACGCAGCCCGGTTCAGCGGAGGCCGGGGCCGCTACTTTGGGTCGACCTGCGCACCGGTTTCGGCGATGTCGCGGACCTTCAGTGTGGCGTCATGGCCACTGGGCGCGGGCGTGACGCCGGCGTGCGGGAGCCGGAATTACGGAAACGGACTCCGAGGGGCTGTTGTCCACGGTCTCTGCGCTGATGTAGGCACTCCGCCCGCAGCCGAGGGGTCCCCGGCGGTCCAAAGGCAGGGGGTGATCAGGTGGCTCGGACGTCTGCGGCTCGGATCGGTCAACGGTGCACTTGATAGCGAAGGTGAAGCACCCGGTTGCCCTGAATCACCACGTCGGGATCCTCCAGCAGGTGTTGCACCTGGACCGAGCCGAAGTAGCGCTTGCCGGACCCGAACACGACGGGTACGACGTCCATGCGCACCTCGTCGATCAGACCCGCGGCAAGCACCTGGCCGCCGACGTCCCCGGCGGCGACCTCGACGATGCGGTCACCCGCGAGTTCCTGTGCCTTGGCCACGGCTGCCTCGACGCCGTCGACGAAGTGGAACGGCGCCGCGGGGTCCCAGCCCTCGGGTTCCGGCCGGTGTGTCACGACGACCACGTGGTCGACACCGCTCGGAGGTGTCCCGTCCCAGCCGTCCGTCATGTCGAAGACGTGGCGGCCGACGACGGTCGCCCCGATCTGGTCCCAGTACGGCCGGATGTAGTCGTAGGACGTCTGTGACACCTTCACCACGCCGCTCTCGTCCAATGGCACGTCACCGCTGGACAACCAGTCGAACAGCGGTCCGGGCTGGTCGTTCCCGTCCGCGATGAAGCCGTCCACCGATACGGAGCTGTACATGACGACCTTGCTCACGGGGCTCTCCTCTGCGTCGAGGCGCCCCAAATTAGCGTGTTGTGAGCTGTCGCTCTTGCAAGGCGTGCGGAGCTCCTGGCGCACAAGGCGTGCTGGGCTCCTGGCGCACGTCGTCCAGGCAGCGCAGGCGGGAACCCGGCTGCCTGGATCTCGTGTCGTACGGTCAGAGGTCACGGTCGCCCGCCGCCGGCAACGGATCTCACGAAACCCGGAGACCGCCGCTGCTACGGACGAAGGAACCGATACCGCGCATCAGGCCGCGACGAGCTCTCGCTCGCGGTCCGGCGTCTTGACCTTGGGCTTCTTGTTCGGCAGCGAGAGCCGGACGACCTTGCGCCACGCGGAGAACACCTGCTTGGGCAGCGGCCCGGTGACGTACTCCAGCTCGTACTTCTCGAACAACGCGCGCACCTTCACCGCGACCTCGGCGTACCGGTTGCTCGGCAGGTCCGGGAACAGGTGGTGCTCGATCTGGTGCGAGAGGTTGCCGGTCATGAAGTGCATGGCCTTGCTGCCGCTGATGTTCGCCGAGCCCATCATCTGGCGCAGGTACCACTGGCCGCGCGTCTCGCCCTTGATCGACCGGCGCTCGAAGACCTGCACACCCTCGGGGAAGTGCCCGCACATGATCACCGAGTGGGACCAGATGTTGCGGACCAGGTTGGCGGTGAACGTGGCGGCGAGCGTGGTGAGGAACGACGGGCCCGACAGCAGCGGGTGGATCACGTAGTCCTTGAGCACCTGCTTGCGGATCTTGCGGCCCACGGCCCTGGCCTGGGCGCGGAACTCCGGGTTGTTGCGGCGCCGCTTGTGCAGGTTCTTGCCGAGCTCCAGGTCGTACGCCGCGATGCCGTACTCGAAGAAGCAGGCGTTGATGAAGTTCCACAGCGGCTGGCCGAGGTGGAACGGGTGCCACTTCTGGTCCTCGTCGACGCGCATGATGCCGTAGCCGAGGTCGTTGTCCTTGCCGATCACGTTGGTGTACGTGTGGTGCAGCTCGTTGTGCGAGTGCTTCCACTGATCGGCCGGAGAGACGTGGTCCCACTCCCAGGTGGTGGAGTGGATCTTCGGGTCCCGCATCCAGTCCCACTGGCCGTGCAGGATGTTGTGGCCGATCTCCATGTTGTCCATGATCTTCGCCACGGACAGACCTGCGGTGCCGAGCAGCCACGCCGGCGGGAAGAACGAGAACAGCAGCACGCCCCTGCTGGCCAGCTCGAGCTTGCGCTGCGCCGAGATGACCTTGCGGATGTAGGCGGCGTCCTTCTCGCCCCGGCTGGCGATCACCTCGTCGCGGATCGCGTCCAGCTCGCGGCCGAGCTCCTCGATCTGCTCCGCGGTCAGGTGGGCGGTGGGGTCGATGGCGGTCAAGGTGCTCCTACCGTTCGATGTCGCAGGGGCCCGCGGCGGCGGACACGCAGGTCTGGATGAGGACGCCCGGCTCGGCCTCGGTGATCTCGCCGGTGCGCAGGTCACGTACGGCGCCCGCCTTGAGCGGCGTGATGCAGCCGAAGCAGATGCCCATGCGGCACCCGGAGGGCATGAGCACACCGGCTTCCTCGCCGACGTCCAGCAACGGCGTGGCGCCGTCCGCGTCGACGGTCTTCCCGGTCGCGCTGAACGTGACCTCGCCGCCGTCGCCGGCGACGACGATGCTGGGGCGGAAGCGTTCGGTGTGCAGGCGCTCCGGTACGCCGTGCTCGCTCCAGCGCTGTTCGGCGGCGTCGAGCAGGCCCGCGGGCCCGCAGGCCCAGGTCTCGCGCTCGGCCCAGTCGGGCACGAGTTCGTCGAGACGGGCGATGTCGAGCATGCCGTCCGTGTCGGTGTGCACCTCGGTGAGCCGCAGCTTCTTGTCCGCGACCAGGTCGTGCAGTTCGTCGCGGAAGATCACGTCCTGCGGCTGTGGCGCGCTGTGGACCATGACGACGTCGTCGAACCCGGTGTCGCGGAGCATGCCCATCACGGGCGTGATGCCGCTGCCGGCCGTCAGGAAGAGCACCTTGGCGGGCTTGGCCTGCGGGAGCACGAAGTCACCGGTCGGCTGGTCGAGCTGGACCAGCGTGCCCGGTGTCGTCCTGCGGACCAGGTGGTTGCTGACCTTGCCGTCCGGGATCGCCTTCACGGTGATCGTGACGCGGCCGTCCCGGCGGTCTGTCGGCGAGGTGAGGGAGTAGGCACGCCACAGGCGCACCCCGTCGACGTCGACCCCTATCCGCACGTACTGACCGGCCGTGTGGCCCCGCCAGCCCCGTCCCGGCCGGATAACGATGGTCGCGGCGTCTGCCGTCTCGCGATGCACTGCCTCGATGCGCCCCCGCAGGTCGGCGCCCGCACGCAGCGGGCTGACCAGGTCGAGGTAGTCCGACGGCAGCAGCGGCGTCGTGACCATCTCCAGCAGTTTCCACGCCCTGGTGCGGACGGCTGTACTCGTCATGGCCCCAGCTTGCTGCGTCCCAGGGCGTAAAGTCCTGACCGCAGGACGTGAATCTGATCGGCGGAATTGTTCGCAGGGAATAACAACGTGAGCCATGTAACACAGAGGGCCAGCGAACTGGCACTGGACGAGACGACGGTCACCGCGCTTCGGGCCGCGCTGAAGACCACCGCCGACGAGGTCGTCCAGGCGATCATCGACGAGGTCCCTTCCTACGCCAACGCCCTTTCGGGCCGTATGGGCGGCACCATCCGCCGCGCCGTCCGCACCGCGCTGGGGCACTACCTGGACCTCGCGAGCGGCAACGCCACAGGCGGCGACGGCGGTGACGCGGCCTACGAGCTGGGCCGCGGCGAGGTGCGCGACGGCCGTTCGATGGACGCCCTGCTCAGCGCCTACCGCGTCGGCGCCCGCGTGGCCTGGCGATGCCTGGCGGCGGGTGCCGTACCCGCAGGTCTGCCCGCAGCCGAGGTCGCCAAGTTCGCCGAGCTGACCTTCGCCTACATCGACGAGCTCTCCGCCGCGAGCGCCGCGGGCCACGCCGACGAACTGGCCGCCCAGGGCAGGGCCCACGAGCGCCACCTGGAACACCTCGCCCGCGACCTCCTCGCCGGCGCGAGCCCGGACGTGCTGCTGGCCTCCGTTCAACGGGCCGGGTGGCAGCCCCCGGTCTCACTGACCGCGGTCCTGCTGCCCGCCGACCAGGCCCGGCCCGCCTACCGCGCGCTCGACCCGAGCACCCTCGTCCTCGACGATCTGCCGGACGCCACCGGTGTGCTGCTCGTCCCCGACGCCGACCGATCGCATCTCCTGCGGCAGCTGACGGACCGCGCCGCCGTGGTCGGCCCGGCCCGGCCATGGACTCGCGCGTCCGCCTCGTACGCACGAGCAGTACGAGCACGCTCCCTCTCCGCCGAAATCCGCGACACCGAGGACCACCTGCCCGAGCTGGTACTGAGCGCCGACGCGGACGCGTTCGCGGACCTGCGGGCCCGGGCCCTCGCACCGTTGCGGGCCCTGCCTGTCGCGACAGCACGACGGCTGGAGGAGACGCTGCGGGCGTGGCTGCTGCACCAGGGCAGGCGGGACGAGGTGGCGGCGGAGTTGTTCGTCCACCCTCAGACGGTCCGCTACCGGATGACGCAGCTCCGAGAGCTGTTCCCGGACCTCGCATCACCGAACAGGGTCCTTGAATTGACCCTGGCGGTCGGCCCTCGGGTCGGCTGACGCGCGTCGTACTCGGCGCGGAACGCATACGAACTGCTTCCGCGGCGAACGAGTGGCCTCTGAGCATCGTGCATCGCGCTCGACACCTGGCGACGAGCTCCGGGCTGCTTCGTCTACGGATCGTGGAGATCGCAGCTTTCGCTGCCGTACTTCACTGCCGTACTTCATTGCCGTACGGCAGCGCTTACAGCAGCTGCTCCGCTTGGTCGTACTCCGCTGCCCGGAAGGTGGGCCAGAAGGTGATCTGGGGCTGGGATCGGTCGATCATCGCCCGCAACACCTTCCCGTGCAGGATGCGCACGCCGACCTCCGCCCCCTCGGGGCCGGCAAGGTTGTCGATCACATAGACGTAGTAGTGCTCGGGGTTCGCCCTGGCCGCCTCCACCTGCCGGTGTTCCAACGGCAGCGCTTCACTGCGCGCCGAGCGGCTGAAGGCCTTCACTTCGATAATGCGAGGCAAACTCTCGACGTCGTACGGCAGCCCCGAGGTGCGAACGTCCTTGGGATCGCGTCCCGCGGCTCGCTCCAAGGCCATCACGTGCGCGATCGCGGCCTGCTCCGTCTCCTTGTTCCCCACAACGCCCCCTACGGTCAGCGGACCCATGGTGCCGTGAAGACCCCCAGCTCGGGAAGCTCAGGTGATGTAGCGGCAGCAGTGGAGCCGACCTGCGCTACAGCGGCGCAGACATGTGCTGTCCGCGGAGTTGAGATTCCTGTTCCCCCGCAGCTCCCCGCACGATCTGGCACGCGACCGGCACGTTCAAGTCACCCCTGGGCCACGTTAGTCTCCGATCATGGCCTTGCGACCTGATGAGTTCTACGACCACGCACGCTCGGCCGCGGACGGCGAGTTTCGGCTGCCGTTGGCGCGGATGACCAGCTGGGAGATAAGCCCGTTCGAACCTGAAGGGCTTCGCGTCGCGCCGCTGCGTCCGCCCGCCCTGCCCGAACCGGAACGGCACGGCGAGGATCCTGAGAACTGCGACCCTTGCCGCGCCCGAGACGAAGGCATCTGGTTCAACGAGCGCTGGCGACTGGCGCGGATCACGGGCGTCGGCGTGCCTTTGGTACTGATGCTGTTCTCCCGGGACCACTACGACATCGCGGATCTGCCCGATGAAATGGCCGCCGAACTCGGGGTGCTCACCACGCACATCGTCCGGCACGTGCAGGCACTGCCGCACGTCTCCCGAGCCCACGTCTACCGGATCGGGGACGGAGCTGCGCACCTGCACATCTGGTTCTTCGCTCGACCCGAGGGCCAGGCCCAGCTGTTCGGGTCATGGATGCCCGTCTGGGACGACCTCCTGCCGGAGTATCCGGCGGACGTAGCCGACGCGGACGCGATGGCTGTCGCCGACGCACTGGTCACCTCGTACGGAGGCCGTCGCCAAGCCGCCGACGAGCAGATGGACGCCTGAGCTTTCCGCGCGATCTCACTGGCCGGTGCACTGATCGCCGGCTTAGCTGACCAGCGACACCGAAGTAGCCCACAGCTAGGACCAGTTCAGATGCTGTGGGCTTCTGTCATCGCGGGTCAGCCTCGGCTGACTTCGCGGCCCGGAGACAGCCCCGAGTGTGCCCTCAAGCTGAGGCTCGCTGGAGCCCTGCCCAGTGTTTCCCGCCCAGCCGGGCACAGGCACCATCTCGTCCGTACCCAGATGCCTTGTCAGCCACCACATCTTGTTGGACTGGTTGAGCGCGTTGGTGACCTTCCTTGTCAGGTCGATCGCAGGGGTGTGGCGAAGTCGGCCAAGGGCCCTTGGCTCTTGAGTGATCGTTCACTGAGGTGCGGCGCTGGCCGTTGTGGTTCGGACTGGTTGGTGTCAGCCGCTGATGTCAGAAGTCGTCCCAGCTTGTCGGCCCTGCGACGCATTTCCCGCTTTCGTCCACGATGTAGATGACGTCACGGGTGCCCACTGCGCCCTCCGCCTTGCCGGGAGCGGGGTCGATGAATGGGCAAACCGACTTCACGCCTCGGACAACCACCTTGTAGGTCACAGGCCACGCACGTTTCTCGGTCCAGCCGAGGTATTCACCGCCGCCGCCCGGCGCTCGGTGGGGATTCCCGCCGAGCGGAGTGCCGTGCTCTGCACACGGTGGACAACCGACTATGCGGGCATCCCAGGCTGACTCGTTGACCAACCGCACCGGTAGTCCCGCATTGTCGGAACTGCTGCACCCTGCAACGGAGATGGCAGTAATCCCTAGCGCGACCAGCAACGAGATCCGCGGTCGCTTCGAGCTCCGGTGGGACGCACTGTTGGGACTGCCTCGTCTCGAAGATTGCATGCTGGACTCTCCCGTGATCATGATCCGGGCTGAATCATCGCAGGTCACGGCAGGTATGGACAATGATCGAAGGCCGTCGTGTGCATCTCTCGATGCGAACTATGGGCACGACGGTCGCTGAGGTCTGATCGGCCGGCCAGACGGTCGCGCGCGACTGCTGGCGGTTGGCTCCGGTCGCGACGGTTGCCGTACCTCGCTGCAGTGCGGCAGAAAGGTTCTGCTTTGATCAGTCCATGATTTCTGTCGGCACTCCGGACGAGACACGCGAGAAAGCAGAGCTCGCGGTCTGGTTCGGCGGGGCCTCCTTGGCGTGCTGGTTCTGCTGTCCGTTCTGGATACTGGTCAGCTTCGTCTCGCTGCCCATGGCACTCGTCGGCCTCGTGCGGGCCTGTGTGGAGTACCACGCATCAAAGTCGGGACGAGCGAACAGGATGCGAGCTGTGGTGGGGGCCGGGTTGTCCCTCCTGGGGGCAGCAGCGGCGATGACCTACATGATCTTTCTGGCCAGCCATCCTGATCTTCCTGTCCAGGACTAGCGGCCGAACAGCCACCGCCTTGGGAGAGATGTTGGGTGGGGCCGACCTCCGCATCTGGTAGGCGAGTGGCACGGCCGAGTGGTCTGCCAGGCGCACCCTGCTGACGAAGGCCGCCCAACTTCACGTAATCTCGCGCCTCGTGGAGTTCCTCGCGCGGCCCTGGTGGGCCTACGGCCGTATGTCTCGCTCGGATGCAGTGGCCCTCAACCGCCTCGGGGACCTGGTCAAGGCAGGGGACTACGAGCAGGCCGAAGCCGGAGCGAGAGCACTGGCGGCCGAGCCACGACGCTTTCGCAGACTCAACCCCCTAACGGTGTGGCATGCCAGGGCTTTGGCCACGACGGCGGCCGTGGCTCACGGGCGTGGAGCGGAGGCGCTGACCGAGCTGGAGGCGTTGATCGGGGAGTTGGAGTCGGCAGTGGGCGTCGATCCGGGACTCCTGCTGGCGGTTCGGGGGAACCGTGTGGTGGTCCTCATTCGCCAGAGGCGCTATGCGGAGGCTGAGGCCGAGGCGAATGCCATTCTGCGAGCCGTGACCCGCATAGCGCATCTCACTGAGGTGTGGAGACTCGAACTGTCCACTTTGGACGACCTGGCAGATGCGATGTGCGGGCAGGGCCGCTACGCGGAGGCCGAGGCCATTGCGCGGGGGAATCTGCCACGTGCGGTCGGAGGCACAGCTGCCGCTTTGCAGTGTCAGCTGGTGCGGAGCCTGACCGGGCAGGGCCGACACGAGGAAGCCTTGACGGAGGCGCGTCGACATAGGCCAATTTGGGTTCGGGAGCAAAGCGGGGTCCTGGACATGGCCATAGCCACAGCCCTACACGGTTTGGGTCGCCGCGGCGAGGCAGAGTCTGCAGCGCGACGGGCGTTGACCGACTGCGAGAGGTTTCTGCATCCGGCCCACCCTCGCATCCACGAGGCACGTGAGCTGGCGGCCCGGATTGCCGGCGAGCATCTGGCCTGATGGTTGCACGGACCCTCAGCTGGAAGCTGAGGCTGGTTCGAGCGCCGACCTGGGTGAACACCTGGGGTGCCTTCTAGTTCAGCTCAGCCGCATTCACCGTGGTTCCCAGCTGTTCCCCGTTCGATCCGGTGCGCTTGTGGTGCGGGCCGCAGCGGCGGTCGTGCTCGCGCGGCGTGTTGTCAGTGCTCATCGCTAGGGTCGCTGACGCGCGGCCAGCTTCCGAGGTGTCCAGCTCTACAGAGCAGCTGCATCCCCGACGTTGTCTGGGGCGGTCCGGGTACAACCCGGACCTAACCGACGGTCGGGCTTCGTCGATGGCCAAGGAGAGACCTGCCAGCGCTGGCCGCGCTCAGCACGCATCTGCTGCGGGAGCAGATGCACGCGTTCCAACTGTGTTGGTGCGGTGGCGGGCCGTGGCCAGTGGTGTCCACGTGCGTTTATGGGCGGTTGGGCGCCGAGACGATTCCGGAGTTCGGTCCTTCCTGAGCGGCCCTGAACGGGGCTGAATGAGAAGGGAAATGAGACGGCGGGCACGAGACGGGGCCAGCCGTCCGTCAGGCTGATCGGAGTCCTGAGGTGTGCTCGGTGGTGTCGAGCTGCCTGTCGAACTCATGGTGAGGCGCAGCGGTCGCCACGTGCCAATCCGTGCAGGTGATCCAAGGCGTCCAGTGCAGACCCGTCCCGCTCGTCACCGCCCGCGGTCTCTCACCAAGAGAACCAACCGGGAGTGGCCGAGTAGACCTGCGGCGTGTAGTCGCAGGTGTTCTCCTTGAAGGGCTCGGCCGCCGTCTTGGATGCCCGCTGCTCGCCGCCGGCATCCACCCTGTCGGCTGCCACCACTAGGGCCAGGGCGGCCAACATGCAAGCGATGAGGAATGGAGGGCGCGAAGGCCTGCTCATCACGATCGCTGTCCCCGCGCCGACCACGGCCGTCAGGAAGACTCCTGCGATCAGTGAGAGAGCGATGAGCGTGATGTGGTTCAGAACTGGTGACTGGTGGCACAGCACGTATTGGCGGCCCGAGCGATAGCCCTGCACCCGTTCGTAGAGCGCGGCCATCCCCAGCGCCGAGCCGAACACGAAGACGTGCCACGGTCGCACATCCATATGCTGATGAGCCTTCATGCTGCTCACGGCTCCTCCAATCGCTACCCCGCCCCAGTCTGTGCCGCACCCTACAGAGCGGTCAGCGCGGCGATTTCGGCCAGGAGCCTCTTACTTCTGAAACGTCAGAAGCCCCGGATCTCTCCAGGGACTCCGGTCTGTGTGCACCAGGTGGGATTCAGACCCGCAGTCTTCTGATTCGTAGCTCTATAGAGACCGGGCACCGCCGGCCAGAGGGGTCACCGCGAGGTTCCTCCGAGGTACTGCCGGTCGCGGTTGGTTGCTGTACGTCGCTGCTGTACGCAGAATCAGTGCTGGGTGTGCACCTGTTGCAGGCCGCCTTGGGGCACGTCAACACCCTGTTGCTGCAGGAGGTGCCGGCGGAGGCGAACTGGGCTGACAAACTCACGGACGCCGACCGGCGGGCGCGGTCCCCGCCCTTCTGGACCCACGTGAAGCCCAACGGAAGGGTTCGAGCTGGACATGGACCGTCACCTGGTCCTCGGCCCGCTCGTGCCGCAGCAGTGCACCCCGCAGGACGACTCCACGCCAACCTGGGACGCGACGGGACCTTGATCTTTTCGGTTCCGTGCCTGTTCAATCGGCAGATGGCTGAGACCGATGTCGATCTTGGGACCGTCACCGCGCCCTCCGGAATGCTCGTGCTGGGGATGGCGGGCTGGATCGACTACTGGACGCAGGTGGGTCGGCCGCTGTCTGATCGGGCTCGGACAGTAATAGCAACCGGCGGCGGCCACCTGTATGGCCCCGAGGACAGCGAGCCGTCCGCTTGGATGTGTGAGGCGATCGCAGTAGCAGCCGCCGCGGACCGGCCCCTGCGGATTCGAGCCCGGACATCGGCCTCACCCTTCGACGGGGAACCGACGATCGCCGTCCTGGAGGTCGACCTCGGCCTGCCGTGGCCCGGTCTTGATGACGGCGAACCCGTGCAGCTCGGCGATCTGCCGGTGGATCGATGTGGCATGGTCCTCGGCGACGCTCAGGCCCTGGACGGCTTCACCGGCCTGGACGGACAGTCCACCGACGGCCTGGCGGACGTCACCTACTGGGGCAAGTACGAAGACACTGTCCATACGCAGTTCGGCGGTGACCGCATCCCACAGCACCCCAGCGGACACGGGCCTCATGGATGGCTCGACCTCCCCCTGGCCGAGGCCGAAGCGGTCGCCGAACGGCTCCGGACCTGGACCCGAGAAGGGCCAGGCCATGGCCTGATGGTCTCCGTCGACGCCCACACCGACTTCCACCGATTCAACCGAGCCGGATGGAGCCACCCCCTGCTGGCGGGTGTCGTCGACGTCGGCGGCTGCCCAGTGCTCGGTCTCGGCTGGGATCCCGGGGACCACTCCATGCGCCACCGCGGAGAGCGAGCCTACGGACAGGTCTACCCCGCCACCCTCGAAGCCCGCGCCGGCAGCGCGGTACTGCGCTGGACTATTCCGCCCTACGCTCCCACCCTGTGAGTCGCGCTCAGCTGATCGCTTCAAAGGGCCGCCTCGATGCCAGTGGATCAGGCCGTTCTGCAGCGGCCGCCTCTTGTGTCCGTAAGTGGAACCCCGACGAACAATGCTGATCTTGACCAATGAGGGGGGTCGACCTGCGCTGACGGCGTCTCCTTCTTGTACGCGAGGACTTGCGTGACCTGACCACCCGGCTTCATGCGTGTCTTCAGCTCCAGCCTCCGTCGGCCACGTCCGCGGCCGAAGCCCTCCAAAATGTGCTCGAGCCCTCCGACAGTGCGACCCTGCGCCGCTGCGTGTGGGCCCCATCGCGGCCTTCTTCGTCATGCTTACCGAGGTGGGCTGCCCGAGGGTGATCAGGCGAGGCACCGCGGTCCGTGCGGCGTTACGGTCGAACTCCGAAGTGGCTCAAGATTTCGCCACAAGAATGGCCCACACTCCTGAGCCACTCTGCTCCTAGAGTCGGAGGCATGGCAGCGGGTGAATAGCGGTCTGGCCAGCGCTTTCCAGAGCCGTCGGCGGCGTCCGATGGGACGCCGAACCGGCCTTCCCGCCCGCAACCTTTCCACCCAAGCGACAAACAGCCGAGGAGGCAATTCCCATGAAAGCGATCGTGGTGAGCGACCAGGCCGCGGGAACGGCCGGGATGACGCTGACGGAGCGGCCTGAGCCGATCGCGTCGATCAACGACGTCATCGTTCAGATCCATGCGTCGGGCTTCGTCCCGACCGAGATGGAGTGGCCATCGACCTGGACCGACCGGGCCGGCCGTGACAAGACGCCGTCGATCCCCGGCCACGAACTGGCCGGAGTGGTCACCGCCCTCGGATACGGCACGACGGGGCTGTCGGTCGGGCAGCGGGTGTTCGGCCTCGCCGACTGGCACCGTGACGGCACCCTGGCGGAGTACGTGGCGATCGAAGCACGCAACCTCGCTCCGCTGCCCGGCGATGTCGACTTCACGGTAGGCGCGTCCCTGCCGATCTCAGGTCTGACCGCGTGGCAGGGGTTGTTCCAGCACGGCCGTCTTCAGTCTGGCCAGACGGTCCTCGCCCACGGCGCGGCCGGGGCAGTCGGGACGATGGTGACCCAGCTTGCACGTGAGGCCGGCGCTTACGTCATCGGCACCGGACGCGCCGCCGACCGTGAGAAGGCACTCGACTTCGGCGCGCACGAGTTCGTCGACCTTGCGAAGGACGCGCTGGAAGACGTCGGCGACGTCGATCTCGTCTTCGATGTCATCGGCGGCGACGTTCAGAAGCGGTCCGCCGCCCTGATCAAGGCTGGAGGAACACTGGTGTCCATCGTCGGCCCGGCCGAGGCGCGACCCGCTGAGGGCCTGGCCGTGGACTTCGTTGTCGAGGCCGATCGAGCTGAGCTGGTTGAGATCGTGCAGCGGGTGCGGGACGGACGGCTGCGTACGAACATCGGTGACGTCGCGACGCTCGACCATGCCGTCGCCGCCCTCAACCCGACCGAACGACGTAACGGGAAGACCATCATCCGCGTTCGTCCATGAGGGCTCGTAGGGCTCGTAGGACTCGGAGACAGCGACCAGGCCAGCCCTCTCCTTGGTGGCCCGCAGCATCGACCCGAGGCCGGCAGCCCCCTTCAGCTCTCGCGGCTGGAGAGCACCTCCTTGACCTTGGCGATGGCGAAGCCCCATCCCTGCGTCACGGTCGGTTTTCCCGGCACGGCGATTTCCTCGGGATTGGTCAGCACGTCCAGCACGACCGGTCCCGGCGTGCCGAACGCCCGGCGTACGCTCTCGTGCAGTTCTGCGGGGTCGGTGACACGAATTCCCGTCAGTCCAAGGGCTGTAGCGACCGCGGCGAAGTCGGGGTTGTCGAGTTGCGTGCCGAACTCGGGCAGCCCCGCTTGCTCCTGCTCCAGCTTGACCATGCCGAGGCGGCGGTTGTCGAAGACGACCAGTTTCACCGGCAGGTTGTACGTCTTGATCGTCATGAGGTCGCCCAGCAGCATGCTGAGCCCGCCGTCGCCGCAGAAGGCGATGATCTGGCGGTCCGGTGCCCAGAGTTGCGCCCCGAGCGCCTGCGGCATGGCGTTGGCCATGGAGCCGAGGTTGTAGGAGCCGATCAGGCGCCGGGTGCCGCTCATGGTCACGAAGCGGGAGAGCCACACGGTGGCCATGCCCGTGTCCGACGTGAAGACGGCGTCGCGGTCCGCGTACGTGTTCACCGCGGCCGCCAGCGCTTCGGGGCGGATCTCGTGGTCGCGGTTGTCCAGCACCGCCCGCAGTTTTCCGGTCCAGTGGTGTTCGTGGCCGGGATCGGCCAGCCGTTGCTGCCCTTCCTGCCAGCGGGCGAAGCGATCACGGCAGTCGTCCAGGTGCGTACGGTCGGGCGCCGCCTTCAACAGCGGAAGCAGAGCGCGCAGGGTGGCTCCGACGTCGCCGGTGAGGCCCGCGTCGAGGGGAATCCGGCGACCCAGGTGTTCCTCGCGGGCGTCGATCTGTACCACGCGGCAGTCCTTCGGGTACCAGTCGCGGTAGGGGAAGTCGGTGCCCAGCATGAGGAGCACGTCACCGGTGTCGAGGGCGTGGGAAGCTGCGGGGTTGCCGATGAGGCCGGTCTGGCCGACCTGGAAGGTGTTGTCCTCCTCGAAGCCTTCCTTGGCCTTGAGGGTGAGCACCATCGGTGCGGCGAGAAGCTCGGCGGTGCGCAGCACTTCGGTGCGGGCCTCCCGCGCCCCGCGGCCGACGAGCAGGGTGATGCGAGAAGCGTCGTTCAGAAGTTCGGCGGCCTTGACGAGCGCGGGGTCGTCGGGCCGGGTGACGGCGCGGTCGAGCGCGAAGCGCGCGGGACGGTCGTCGCTCAGCTCTTGGTCGCCCAGGTCACCGGGCACGGTCAGGACGGCCACGCCGCCCTGGCTGACGGCGGCGCGTACGGCGGATTCGAGCATGCGCGGCATCTGGTCGGCAGAGGTGACGGTGGCACGGAAGACCGCCACATCACGGAACAGCAGGTCGTTGTCGACTTCCTGGAAGTAGTCGCTGCCGATCTCTGCGAGGGGGACCTGACCACAGATCGCGAGCACCGGTGTCCGGCTCTTGGCCGCGTCGTAGAGGCCGTTGAGGAGGTGGACGGAGCCCGGTCCCACGGTTCCCATGCACACCCCGAGCTTTCCGGAGAGCTGGGACTGGGCGCCCGCCGCGAATGCCGCTGCCTCCTCGTGCCGGCAGCCGACCCAGTTGACGTCGTCCGTGGTGCGGATGGCTTCGGTCAGGGGATTCAAGGCATCTCCGACGACTCCGAAGACGTGTCTGACGCCCAGCTCCTTGAGCGCGTCGACGATGACGTGGGCGACAGTACGTGTCACAGGAATACCTTTCGATCGGACGGGTCTCTCGGTGCGAAGCCCGGATCAGCGGGTGAAGCGATCCGGGTCGGCTGCCTGCCAGTCGGTTGCCCAGCTCGTGGGGGCTGATGCGAGCAGTTGTCCGGGCTCGAGCCATTCATGGAGTTCGGCGTAGGAGCGGACCGTGTGCGGGTCCACCCGCTGGAGCAGCATGTGGGGGTGAAGGCCGCGTGGATCGTCGACGCCCATCGCGGCCATGATCTGCAGAGCGCTCTTCACCGTCGCCCGCTGGTAGCGGTCGACGCGCTGGGACTTGTCACCGACGTCGACCGCCCGGCCCCGGCGTTCGTCCTGTGTGGCCACGCCTACGGGGCAGGTGTTGGTGTGGCAGCGCTGCGCCTGAATGCATCCGATCGCGAACATCATGGCGCGGGCGGCATTGGTGTAGTCGGCACCTTGGAGCAGGCGTTTGACCAGGTCGCTGCCGGTTGCGATCTTGCCGCTGGCGCCGATGCGGATCCGGTCGCGCAGGCCCGCGCCGATCAGGGCGTTGTGCACGGTCATCAGCCCTTCGCCGAGGGGCAGCCCGACATGGTCGGCAAACTCCAGAGGTGCCGCACCCGTGCCGCCCTCCGCTCCATCGACGACGATGAAGTCCGGCGTGGTGTCTTCCGCCAGCATGGCCTTGCACACGGCGAGGAACTCGCGCCGCGAGCCGACGCACAGCTTGAACCCGACGGGCTTTCCGCCGGCCAGTTCCCGCATCCGGGCGAGGAAGCGCACCAGTTCGCGCGGGCTGGTGTAGACACGGTGGAAGGGTGGTGAGACGACGGTCTGTCCTTGCGTCACGCCGCGGACCTGCGCGATCTCCGCGTTCACCTTGACACCTGGCAGCACTCCGCCGATGCCGGGCTTGGCACCCTGGCTGATCTTCAGTGACACGCACTTGACGTGCTCGTGCGCCGCCTTCTCGGCGAAAATCTGTTCGTCGAAGCCTCCGTCTTCGGTACGGCAGCCGAAGTAGCCGGTGCCGATCTCCCACACGAGATCCCCGCCGGGCCGCAGGTGGTAGTCGGAGAGACCGCCCTCACCGGTGTCCTGGGCGAAGCCACCGAGGCGGGCACCGGTGTTGAGGGCGAGTACGGCATTCGCCGACAGTGAACCGAAACTCATCGCGGAGACATTGAGCAGGGCCATGTCGTAGGGCCGTGTGCAGTCGGGCCCGCCTATCCGAACCCGGGGCGGTTCGGCGGGGACAGCGCGGGGAGACATGGATGGGGTGAGATATTCGCTGCCTGTCCGGTAGAGATCGAGTTCGGTGCCGAACGGCTCCTCCGCAGCCGTGCCCTTGGCCCGTTCGTAGACGATGCTGCGGGTGTCACGGTCGAAGGGGCGGCCGTCGAAGTTGCGCTCGATGAAATACTGCTGGAGCTCGGGTCGCAGCGACTCAAGAGCGAAGCGCAGATGTCCGAGCAGCGGGTAGTTCCGCAGGATCGAATGCCGCCGTTGAGCGATGTCGTGGACAGCCACCACCATGACCAGGAGCAACGGGACAGCCCCGAGCCAGTACCAGGGCGAGACCAGGACCGAGGCGACAACGGCGCCCACCGTCAGCAAGCCGTGCAGGGTGACCAGAAGGAATGTGAGCACCCGGTCCGTGTGTCCCCGTCTCCGGTCGTCAATCTCCCCTCGCCCGCACTCTGGGATTCTCGATTCCGGGAGCAACCGGCCCGGAACGTCGGGAGTGGGTGCCCGCCGCGGCGACACCGGACTGCGTCACCGCGACGGCCTTCGCTCGATCGGACGCAGGCGGGTGCGGACCTTGCCGATCAGGACACTCATAGACCTATGAGTGATCACGACGAACGGCTCGATGAAACGCACCAGCGCCCCGCTGGTGTCACGGACGCCACCGTGGAAGCCCTGGGGGCGTTGTCGAAGGCGTTGGAGACGACCGAACGGGCTCGCGGTCACCTTTATGACTTCCATCAGCTGACGGGGAGCGCCGACTTCGAATTGGACCGTGCGGTGAAGCTGCTCCGCGATGCCGGTCACACTGCATCCGCCGACCGTGTCGAGCGGGAGATCCTGGGGCGCAACGTCATCCCCGGGCACTGGACGTTCCAGATCATCGAGGCGTACAACGTGACCTACTACGAGCCGTTCAAGAGCGTCGAGGATGAGATCCGAGGTGAGCTGGCCGACGGCGCCGACCACCTGTTCGAGGCCGAACTGAAGGAGAAGCGCCGCACCGGCGGCCATCGGGACCACACGGCTACCTGACACATCTCGATCCGCGCTCTATTGCGCCCGGTCCGGAGCGGGCGACCGGGTCGCCTGCCGATCTGCCCCTCAGCGGTCCCGGCTCTTCTCCGACCCGCGGCTCGTCGACGGTGCGGCCTCTCGGGAGCCCCGCGCATTCGTCACGCGGGAGCGGTGACTGGTGTCGCACCAGGGGTAGTTGCGGCTGCGTCCGCAGGTGCACACGGCTACGACCATGCGCTCGGAGGTGGCGGTCGAGCCGTCGTCGAGGACGACCTCCACCGGCCCGTCGATGAGCATCGGCCCTCCGGAGCGATTCGTTCTCACGCGCCGCGCGGGTGCCACACGGGACGTACCGGGCGGGATGCGGTCCACGGGGGCTCACCTGCTCTCATCGGCTCGGAGGAAATAGGTCGCAAGGACAGGGCAGTTCTCTGCCTACGCGTCAACACGGGCCTCCTGTGCTCGGATCGTTTCCCGTGCTTGGGACGCCTCCGCGGCGAGCGGAGTCGTCAGCGCTGATGTGCCGCGCTGCCAAGCGGCGAGAAGGGTGTGAGCGAGTCGTTCCTCGAGCAGGGTGGTGGCATCCGCTCCGAAGGCGACATCGTCTTCGAGGTATGGCTCGTCCTTCAGCAGGCCCGATATGACCTCGCGGCGGACGAGTTGCTCGTGGACCGCGTCCGCCTCGACGTGTTCGGTGTAGAAGTGCTCGGCGGCTGTACCGGCGTTCAGTCGGCGCATGGCAGCGGCCAGGCGGCGCGAGCCCGGCGAGGAGGTCACCTCGACGCAGCCGAAGTGACCTACCAGCGCTCCGCGCAGAGCGCGGTGCAGGCCGAACAGCGACATGAGGTTGACCGTGGTCAGGGCCTGGGCCGGGGCCGTCTCGAGGTAGCGGTTGTATGTGGTGTCCAGGTCCAGATCCGCCATGAGATCGGCGAAGAGCCGTGAGTGCATCCGCTCGGGACGCCCGCCACCGAATTCGTCGTACTCGATCGCCGTCATGGCCGCTTTGGCCCTGCCCCGCAGGCGCGGGATGACCCAGAGGTGAGGATCCGCTTCCTTGAGGTGGTACAGCGAGCGCACGGCAGCGTACTCCCGCATCTGCCACAGCTCGCCATGGTGTTCGAGGTGGCCGGAGACCGTGCCCGTGTGATCGACCGGCTCGACGAGCAGTTCACCGAAGACCTCCTCGACGGTGCGGCCGGCGGCGGTGTCCGCGTGCAGTGCGGCCAGGAAGGGCTGTTCCATGGCGCTGCGCAGCCTCAGGAGCTCGGGGTCCCATTCGAGGTCCTCCGGAACGTCCTCGAATCCTTGGTAGTGCAGTTCGTAGAGCACGTAGAGAGCCAGGTGGAGGTCATCGCCGTAGGGGTCCGCCCGCGCCGCTGCGGATCGGTCGGGCAACAGGCCGTCCCGATGTTGGCGCAGCGCGGCGATCACCCCCGCGGACAGCTCACCTCGCGCCCCGGGCAAGGGCGCCGTTCGGTGTGCGGAGAGCGCGGGAGAGCTGCGTGTCCTGGTCATGGTGACGACTCTCCTTCCCGGGCGGCTGTGAGGGATCCTGCCGAAGGGCTCCGTTGCTCTGCCCTGATGACGACCAGTTCCTCACTCTGCTGTCCGGCGCGCACCAAGCCTTGCCGGATCAGCCAGGACAGACGGGAACGCACGACCGGACCGTAGGGGATGCGCGCCCGTTCCACGACCTCGCCCCACAGCCCCGTCTCCGCCAGACCCGCCAAGGTGGCATCGACTCCGGACAGGGCGGAGTGGACCATCAGCAGGGCACCGTGGGCTTTCAGGAGAACGGGGGCCGCAGCGCAGATCTGGTCGATGACCGCTCTTCCGTTCCGCCCCGCGTCCCAGGAGCGGGCCGCGCCGTGGCGTGGCAGGCAGGCACGCGGTGCGGGAACGTAGGGCGGATTGCTGATCACGAGGTCGAAGCGCCGGCCGCGTACGGCTTGCGGAGCGGTTCCCCGCCGCACTTCGACCGGTAGACGCAGGTGCCGCGCGTTCACTCGCGTGGTGAGTGCTGCCCGCCAGGAGACGTCCACCGCCGTGACCTGGGCGCCGCTTCCCGCCGCGCACAGTGCCAGTGCCCCACTGCCGGTGCCGATGTCCAGGACGTCCATCCCCGGGGTGACCTCTGCTCGCACGGTTCGCGCGAGCAGAAGGGTGTCCTCCTGCGGGGGATACACACCGGGCAGCCGCCACAGCGGACCGAATCCGTGGCGGGTGTCCAGTGGATCCAGGAGGGCCGCCGTCACGGGGCGTGCTTGGTGCGTTCGTTGCATGGCTGAGCACCGTCGTCGGTCAGTGGCCGAGCTTCTGCTTGAGTTCCGCCTTGTCCATGGACGAGCGGCCGTGGAGGTTGCGGCGCTTGGCCTCCGCGTACAGCTGGTCGTACGTGGGCCCCTGGGAGCCGCTGTGAGAGCGTTGACCGCCACGCTTGGAGGACGACATGTCCTGGGTGGAGGACTTGCTGGCGGTCTTCGACTCGCCGGCCCTGGCACGCTCCTTGTTCACGGTACGCGCCGCGATCTCCTTCGCCCTCTTCTCGCTTTCGCCCCTGTCCTCGACGCTTTCCTTGATGTGCTCGTACTGACGCTCACGCTTGGGACTGGACCCCTGCGGCATGGCGGCCTCCTTCGCTCGAAACGGTGCACCCGCCGTGTCGACGTTCGGGTCAGGCGGCGCGCGGAACACGCGAGTACCCGCTTTGCCATGGTTTATCGACTCTTCTCACTGTCATGGATCTCCGGTCGGCCTTCTGTGGGGCCACTGCCGAGATCGGTGGATGGACGGATGTTTGAGCTGGGCCGTGGCGTCTACGCGTCTGCTATGACCCGATGGAAGCGAGAGGCAGAGCGTACGTACGAGACCCCCGCAGCCCACGACGCGTCGTGGCTGGCCGCGCTCTTGGACGTGGAGGGCATCGCGTCGGTCGCGGAGCGCGGTACCGAGAAGCTGGACGCTGTGTACTACGACACGGACGACCTGCGCCTGGTCGGTACGTCGGCGACGCTGCGGCGAAGGACCGGGGGCGCGGATGCGGGTTGGCGCCTCGAGCTGCCGATGTCCGGGGCCGACCGGGAGGAGGTGTCGGCTCCGCCGTCCAAGGCGGTTCCGAACACTCTGCGTGACCTCGTTGTCTCCCGTGTCCGCGAGGCGGAACTGAGGCCGGTCGTCCGCATCCGGTCCACCCGAAGGGTCCGGCACTTGCTCGATTCAGCGGGGACGGTACGAACTGCTCCCCGGGCGCGTCGACGCCCGGTTGCAGGAGTGGAACGTCACCCGTACCACCGACGCCCGTCGGCGGACCCTGGACGCCCTGCGCTCACCCCGCTACCTGGAGCTGTTGAACTCCTTGACCGCGCCGGCGGAGCAGCCCCCGCTGGCCCGGAAGGCTGAGCGCGGTCCGGAGAAGGTGATGGTCAAGGCCATCCTCAAGGAGTACGAGCGGCTGGCCGACCGGGTGGCACACGCACTGGAACTGAGCCCTGGAACAGAACGAGATGAGGCTCTCCACCAGGCGCGCAAGGCGGCCAAGAAGACGCGGTACGCGACCGAACCGGCGCGTGCCTCGCTGGGGAAGCCCGCGAAGCGGCTCGGCCGGCGCGTCAAGGGCGTACAGAAGGTTCTGGGAGACCATCAGGACAGCGTCGTCGCACGGCAGGCCCTGCGGAACCTTGCGCTGGAGGCCCATGCGGCGCACGAACCCAGTTTCGCCTGGGGCCTGTTGTACGGCCAGGAGCAAGCCGAGGCGGACACGTGCGAACGGAACGTGCCGACTGTGTGGGCCCGAGCGTCGAAACCACGGCTGCGTAAGGCACTTGCCGGTTGAGCCGGGTTCCGTGCGGAGGGCAATGGCCAGGTCGCGGTCAATTCATGCTCCGTAGAACACTCCGAACGGTTGAATCTCCATTGCATCGGCATCGGCATTCAGGCATTTACGGCGCAAAGATATGCGCTGCCAGGAGTAGGGGCTGAGCGTTGCGGGTCGTGTGACCCGTGACGCGATGCGGCGCCGGTCAACAGCGATAGGGGCGTCCATATTCGGCCTTGTCGAGGGATGGTGTCCGCCGTGGGTGTGGGACTCGGACCTCTGGGCACTCGCACTTTTGAAGGTCGAGAAAACGCCGGCCTGCAATGCAAGTTGAAAGCCGGCGCCATCGTCGAAATGTGAAGGGATTTTCATGTCTGAGGATGTGTGGGGTTACCGCGAGACCACCGGCCGTCTGCAGGGCGTCGACCTTACGGGTTACAAGGTCGAGGCCACCGACGGCTCCATCGGCAAGGTCGACAAGCACTCCGACGAGGTCGGTTCTTCCTACATCGTGGTCGACACCGGACCGTGGATCTTCGGCAAGGAAGTACTCCTGCCGGCCGGCACCGTCACCCGCATCGACGCGGACGAGCAGAAGATCTATGTCGGCCGGACGAAGGAGCAAATCAAGAACGCTCCTGAGTTCGACAAGGACAAGCACCTCGGCGACGATGACTACCACCGCCAGGTGGGGGGCTACTACGCCGGGCCGCAGGGATTCTGACACGTCGGTAGCGTGAGGTCTGGGGGCGGCAACTCTGATGGTTGTCGCCCCCGTTTCCGTTTCTTTTGCGGTTTCCTGCAGAGATCTCAGAAAGAGCCCGGAGAGAGTCCGTCCGCGGCGGAGAATACCTTGCTGCCTGTTGGCTTCGGCCTGGTGACTTTGCGCTTCGCGCGAGTCAGGACGCGTGGCGTCCCCCTTCTGGCCGGTGGTGCGGGGTGGCCAGGAGCGCGGGCCGCCGAGGCTGCATCGAGCGTGGGAAAGCCGACGCGTAGATGGTCGCGCAGACCGCCCGAGCGCCGTCGCCTCGTGTGACGGCGCTGGTGAGGAGGAGGACGGAAGGCGGCCTGGGGCCAGAGCTGCCGGCCCCTCGGGCTCACGTCTCGTCCTCCATACGGATCACCCGCTTGAGATCCTCGTGCGCCTCGCCGGGCGCGTGCTCCTGCAGTTCCAGCAGCGCCGCCGCGATGGCGTCCAGTTTGCGCTGGATCGCACGCTCGGACCGCAGTTCGGAGTTCTTCAGCAGGGCGAGAAGCAGCAGAGTCACCGCGGTCATCGTGTCACCGGCGAGCAGGAGCCACTCACTGGCGAGACCGGCGACATGCGCGGCGACGGTGAGCGACACCAGCACGACACAGAACGCGAAGAACAACGGCGAACTCGTGAACCTGGAGCCGGTCTCGGCGAAGCGCTCGAACCTGCCGCGTTCATCGCCACCACGGTCGGCGGGGTGCTGAATGGTCATGATCAGTGCTTGGCCCACCGGCGCACGTGCGCCGTGGCCGTCTCCGTCATCTCCTGGGCCTTGCCGCGCAGTTGTTCACGTCGCCCCGACCTCTGGACCGCTCGGTCGCCCATCGCCTTTCCGAGGGACTCCTTCACCTTGCCCCTGATCTGTTTCGCCTTGGCGTTGTACTTGAACTTCATCGTCGCCGCCTCTCGGGAAGCACTCCGCGCCGCGACACGGCGGGGCCGCGGTCCTCTGTCTCACCGTGTGGCCCTTCGGACGGCACCGCAAACGGGGTTCGTCATCGTCGGCAGTCCTTCAGAGGCGGGAGGCTGGACCGCCCGGGTGATCCCTCCGTCGGCGTGCCGGGCCGGGGAGTGCCGTGGTGGCATCGGTGAGGCTTTCGCCGCGCTTCTCGATCCATACCGCTTTCCAGGAAACACGCGGGAATGGCAGGCGGAACCGGGGGCACCGGTGCAGGGGACTTGGTGACAAGGAAGATCAGGGAGACTTGCGATGCTCATGGCACACCCCGCGGTGTTGGCGCGCTTGATCGAGCAGTACGAGACGCTGCAGATCCTGCATGCTGAAAAGGGCAGCCCCGAGATGCGTCGGCGTATGGACGACCTGGCCTACACACTGTGCGTGTCGACAGGCACCCGTGACATCGACACGGCCCTCATCGCCGCCCGCCACCAGCTGCCTGGCGCGCGCCCGCAGGACGACTCCCTCATCACGCTCTGATCGTTCTTCGGGTTCGGCCCGCCGACCTCATGCGCTCGAGAGCTCCCCACGGCGGCCGATCACCGCCGGGCGCTGTTGCCGGTTCGGTCGATTCCTTCTGCTTTCCGGCGGTCCTTCCCTCAGAACCGGTAAGTGTTCGCCCGGGTGCCGGCAGAGCAGCGGCTTGGAGAGGAGACGGTATGGACTGGCGTGGGTTCGCGCGGCAGATGGCGACGATGGCCCGTGATCTTCTGGCACAGCCGTCGGTCGACGCGACGCTGGAGCGGATCACCGAGTCGGCCACAGAACTGGTGGACGGCTGCGACGCCGCCGGAGTGCTGATTCTGCGCGGGCGGCGCGTCGAGACGTTTGCCCCCACCGCGCAAGTGGTCGTCGACAGTGACCAACTGCAGGAACGTGTCCAGGAAGGCCCGTGCTTCGATGCCGCCCGGGAGAGCGAGAGGGTCTTTCGTATCGCGGATTTCGCCACGCATCAGCGCTGGCCCGCATACGTCCCCCCGGCGCGTGAGCTGGGGCTGGGCAGCATGATGGGCTTCCTCCTCTACACGGAGGACGAGGAACTAGGAGCCCTGAACCTCTACTCCTACCGTCCGAACGCCTTCACCGAGGACAGCGAGACCGTCGGATGGCTGCTGGCATCGCACGCCGCGGTGGCCCTGTCCAGTGCGCGCAACCAGGACCAGATGGAGCAGGCGCTGGCCACACGCCACACCATCGGCGAAGCCATGGGCATCCTCATGGGCCGTCACCACCTCACCGAACACGAGGCCTTCGACGTGTTGCGCCGATACTCGCAGGAGAAGAACGTCAAACTGCGCGAGGTGGCCCGCCAAGTGTGCGGGACGGGCAGCCTGCCCTGACACGCCAGGTGCCGTATGGAGCAGGGCGCGGCCTGTGGGTGCGCGTAGACGGCGCGGACAGTGCGGATCGTCGCAACGGTGAGAGCACGGCGGCGACCGCCGACCGCGCTTGCCGCCGCCCCTCCCTCAGCGCACGCGGTCCGTCGTGCTTCGGCTCACGTGGAGTTCAACCGCGAGACGCATCGGGCGGCTCCGGGGCGTCGTCATCGTCGGCCACGTCGCCCGGTTCCGGCGGGCCGGTCGTCTTGGCGACGTGGGGCGTCGGACTGGTGATCCTCTGAGCCTTCTCGGAACCTGGGCGCGTGCTCGGTTGGGAGCCGCGCGCATGGGACGTTCCAGTCTTGTCGTCTTCATCAGAATTCGTCATGAGGCAGGGGTTCCCACACCAGTCGTCTCGTAACGCCGGTCATTCCTCGTTGTCACCGGTTCCGGGCTTTGCGGATGCTTGCCGAGCGGCTCGTAGACCCCCTGCCCGGTCAGTTGTGCGTGCCGCAACAGGGGTGGCTCCCGGATGACCGGACTGTGTCCGATCCCACCTCGTCGCCGAGGGCTGGGCCACATCGTGCCGCCGTCGGATGGAGCTACCGTTCGGCGAAGGTGACTCGTCTTTTCGGCAGCTCCCGGAGGGCCGGCAGTGCTCGCAGATCTCTCTCCGCTCATCGCGGCCGCCACGCAATGGCTGACGCGGGCCTACCCGGCCTGCGGCGGCCCGCTCGCGTCCGCGCTCTGCGAGGCCCAGGCCCGTCAGGCCGTGACCGTCGCGGCATGGCTGCGGTATCCGACGCCGATGGACGCCGCGCTGGTCGTGATGGCGGGCCCGGGAGGCGCCGGAAAGCTCGACATCGTCGTCGGCTCGGACGTGGCCGGCCCGGACGACAGCACGGCGGACGACGACGCCTGGCGTACGTGGGTGGACGAGGCCGTCGTGAGCTGGGCCGCGTCCCTCCTCGTCGACGCCCGGCTCGCCGATTTGGCCGTTGCCGCGCTCGCCGACGGGGAGCACGTCAAGGTCGCGCCCGTGAAATTCGGGCGTCTGACGTCGCCGGATGACGGCGACAGGCGAGCCGCGGCCCTCCTGCGCCACCCCGACCTGCTCGCACCGGTGGCCGCGCTCCATCACGAGGAGCTCGTCGGCCGCCTGGGCCAGGGGCGGGCACTCGTCGCCTGACGGCCGGGAGAAGGAGTGCCCGGGGTGGGCGCCCCGTTGCCCGGGGGACAGCTCACTGCAGCCCGACCGCCCGCGCGACCGCTTCGTGTTGAGCGGACGGCCGCATCGCCAGGCGTCACGGGTGTGTGGCGCCGGGCTTTTGGGGAAGTGCTCTCAGCCGAGCTTGCCCCGGCCGCTCAGTGCGTCGCGCAGCCGGTCGACCATGCCCACACCCGGCGCGAGCAGCTTGTTGGCGGGCGGGGTGTCGGGCGCCGACGGGTGCGGGCGGGTGGGCGCCACCTTCTTGGCCTGGCGCACCTTGTCGCCGAGATCGTCCAGTGCCTCCGGAGGGCACGCCGCGCGCAGCATCGGGAAGAGGTTCTGCTCCTCGTCGGCCATGTGGGCGCGGATTTCGAGCATCAGGGTCGCCAGGAGCCGGTCGAACTCCGGGTCGTCCGCCTCGTAACTCTCCAGGTCCTTCATGATCTGCTCGGCCTTGGAGTGGTCGTCGATCTCCCGATCGGCCATCGCGTCGCCGTTCGGCACGTGCCGGCGCACGGCCGGGTACAGGTAGGCCTCCTCGGCCACCGAGTGACGTACGAGTTCCATCGTCACCTGGTCCGCGTAGACCTTCCGGTCCTTGTCGCCGGGCGTGCACCGGCCGATGCGCCCGAAGATCTCTTCGACCTCCCGATGGTCGGTCGTCAGCTCGTCGATGACGTTTCCGCCGTGCCCCATGTCCTCCACCTCTCAGACGCGGTGACGGCTCCTGGATGGTCCGTCCGGTGCCTCCGGGTGCCCATCGCTCGCCCGTTGACACGACTTCCGCCCGATCCGAGGCCGGCGGTTCCCGATACTGGACACATCCCGGGACGCTTGTGTTCACACAGTGATGTCCCGGTCCGGGACGGCATGGCCGGCCTGCTCCCACACGCCATGCACACACCCACCCGGTGCTCGTCAGGGGACTGCCGTTCCTGCATCACTCAACTCCAGGTCACGCATGTGGTCAGGTAGGCAGCAACAGGGGAGTCCGGGGCGAGCCGCGGATTGCGGGGTCAGGGGTGAAGAAGTGTCTTGACCATGGCGTCCTCCTTGGCCTGGAACATCGCGTACGCCTTGGGGGCGTCCTCCAGTGGCATGTCGTGGGTCTTGAAGGAGTCCACGCCGAGCGGATCGGCGTCGGTCAGCAGCGGCAGGATGTCCTCGACCCAGCGCCACACGTTCGCCTGGCCCATCCGTAGCTGGATCTGCTTGTCGAACATGGTCAGCAGTGGCATGGGGCTGGCCGCCCCGCCGTACACGCCCGAGACGGAGACCGTGCCCCCGCGCCGTACCAGCTCCATGGCGGCGTGCAGTGCGGTCAGACGGTCGACACCGGCCCGTTCCATGAGCGGCTGGGCGACGCTGTCCGGCAGCAGGGTGGTGACCCACTGGGCGGCCTTGGCGAACGGCGCCCCGTGTGCCTCCATCCCGACGGCGTCGATGACCGCGTCGGTGCCTCGCCCCTCGGTCAGCTCCCGCACGGCCTCGGTCAGGTCGGCGCCCCCTCGCCGGGAGTCGAAGCACGTGACACCGTGCGCCGAGACGCGGGCGAGCCTGTCGGCGACGGGATCGACCCCGATGACCAGCCCGGCGCCGCGGTGCTGCGCGATCCGGGTCGCCATGTCACCGATCGGGCCGAGACCGAGGACGGTCACCGTGCCGCCCTCGGGTATGCCGGCGTACTCGACCGCCTGCCAGGCCGTCGGCAGGACGTCGGACAGATAGACGTAGCGGTCGTCCGGCGGCCCGTCCGGGACCTTGATCGGCAGCCTGTTGCCGAAGGGAACCCGGAGCAGCTCGGCCTGGCCGCCCGGAACCTGGCCGTAGAGCTTGGTGTACCCGAAGAGCGAGGCGCCGGTGCCGTGTTCACGCACCTGTGTGGTCTCGCACTGCGAGTGCAGACCGCGGTCGCACATGTGGCAGTCACGGCACGAGACGTTGAAGGGGATCACGACGCGGTCGCCCGGTTTGAGGGCGTGCACCTCGGACCCCACATACTCGACCACGCCCATGGGCTCATGTCCCAGGATGTCCCCGGCGTCCAGGTAGGGGCCGAACAGTTCGTACAGATGAAGGTCGGATCCGCAGATGCCGCTCGATGTGATCCGTACGATCACGTCGTCGGGCTTCTCCATCCGTGGATCCGGAACGGTCTCCACACGGACGTCCCGCTTGCCGTGCCAGGTCAGTGCGCGCATGAGAACTCCTTCTGCGGCGGGGTTCGACCCCGGCCAGGGTCAGGCGCTGGTCGGTGGGCCCGGGATCTGCTGGTTGTAGCGGCGGGCGGCCCGGTCGTTGAGGCCGCTGCCCAGCCTGCGTACCTTCTCCGTCCAGGTGGACGCGGTCCGGTCGATGCCGTGACCTTGCTTGACGTCGACTCCGGGCGCCTCGGTGTCGCCCTGCGCGGACGGGGGAGCTGGCAGGAGCCGGGCGGCGAGGCCGCTGAGCCGGGTGACCGTGGCCGGCGCCACGCCGTGCGCCACCGACGCGGCACGCGCGGCGGGAGTCAGTACCAGACGGGTCCTGCGCCGCTCCAGCGCCCGCACGATACGCTCCGCCGCACGGTCGGCATCCATCGAGACCACAGGTGTCCCCGAGAGCGCGGAGAACCAGGCGAACTCCCGTGAGGAGCGTCCGCCGAACTCGGCTTGAAGATGCGAGCCGGTGCGCATCAGTCCGGGATGGACGGTCGTGACGCTGAGGCTGTCTCCGGCCGTCTCGGCCCGCAGTCCCTCGCCCAGCGCTCCGACGGCGGCCTTGGCGCACGAGTAGGGCAGCAGATGCGGGACGGCGAGCAGCCCGCCCACCGAGCCGATGAGACACAGCCGGCCTCCTGCGTCGCTCGCGCGCAGGGTGGGGAGCGTTGCCATGGCCGTGTTCACCGTGCCTCCGAACATGGTGTCCATGGCGTCCTCGAAGGCTCCGCTGTCGAGAGAGGCCACCGGGGCCACCTGGATGACACCGGCGTTGGCGACGACGACGTCCAGCCCGCCGTGCCGGGCCTCCGTCCGCCGGACCAGCGACTCCACGGCGTGCCGGTCACGGACGTCACACACCGCGGTGGAGAACTTCTTGCCGGTCCTTTCCTCGGCCCAGTCGGCGCCGCGCCGCAGTTCCTCCTCGTCGCGGGCCGCCATCGTGACCAGGCAGCCGCGCTGGGCCAGCCGCGCGGACAGCAGCAGCCCCAGGCCCCTGGAACCACCCGTGACCAGTGCGGAGAGGCCGGCGAGTTCCGACCTGTGTGGAATCGATGCCACGTTCATCACCTCGCTGGGGGAAGGAGCGCCCGAGTACCCGGATCGGATGCGCGCAGACAGGGTTCCGCGACCGAAGTCGCTCGGCGCTCGAAGCACTCCGGGCGCATCAACCGTCACCTTCCCCGCCCGACGGCGTGCTCGATCCGGATCCCCAGCGCGGCCGCTCCTGACGCTCACTGCGCCTGCTGCCGGCCCCGCCGAGTTGATGCGGGGTGAGGCGTTCGCTCTCGTCCGCGGCGCGGGGCACCTCGTTCGGTTCCCTGATCTCCGAGGTCTCGTGCACGGGCCCCGACTGCGGAAGCTTGGGGTGCTCCTGGGCCTCGGGCGGGCCGGGCTCGCGACGGCGGGCCCGGATCCCGAGTCCGACCGCCCACACCAGGGCTCCCGCGACGACGAGGCCGCCGAGCAGGGCACCGATCGTGCCGGAAGCGGCGTTCGAGAGAGCGACGTTCCAGTTCTCGTGATTCATGGCGGCCGAGTACCCGCACACGTGAAGCGCAGACTCCGGATCGTCCCGTGATCCCGCCGATCCGCTGCCTGCGGGCCCGCAGTGACTCGGCGTGGCGCGACGTGACAGGTGCTCTTCGTCAAGGATGCGGGCCGGAACAGCGCAGCACGGCCGAACGACGCATCACAGGAGTCTGCTTGCCCGTGCCGTGCAGTCCGATGTCATTGCCGGCCGGCGAAGGCGCTGGTGTCGAGGTGCTCGAGGAGGTCCGAGACGTCGCGGTAGACCGCGTCTGCGCCTGCCGCCTCCAGGTCGGTCCGCGGGATACCACCGGACAGCACCGCCACGGACGACACCCCGTCCCGTGCGGCGGCCTCCATGTCCCATACGGTGTCGCCGACGAACACGGCCCGTCCGTTCGGGACGCCGGCGAGGTCTCTGGCCCGCGCGACGGGGTCGGGGGCGGGTTTGCCCGAACGGACGTCGTCCGCGCTGGCCGCTCCGAGGATGACGTCGTCGGCGTCGATGGCGCGGCGCAGCGCGGAGAGCTCCGCGCCGCCCGCCGAGGTCGCCAGGACGATCGCCCAGCCGCGCCCGGCCAGCGTGCGCAGCAGGTCGCCGGCATCCTCCAGCGCGGGCAACCGGTCGAAGAAGGTGGCGTAGAGGGCGTGGTGGGCGTCTTTGAGTTGTTCGTCGTCCTCGGGATCGCGATCCTGGCCGAGCAGATACTCGATGAGGTCGTCGCTGCTGAGGCCCACGGCCCGGTGCACCTCGAGCATGGGTACGCGGTGTCCGGCCTGGCGGAACGCTTCCCACCAGGTGACGACGTGCAGGTGATTGGTGTCGACCAGGGTTCCGTCGACATCGAAGATCGCGGCTCGCTTCGTAGTCATCGCGTGTCCTCGCGTTCTCACAGGTCGCGGAGGGCGGGCAGCAGCTTCCGCTCGGCCCAGTCCATGAAGGGCTCCTGGTGGTCCCCGCCGATCTGGACCAGCGCGACTTCGGTGAACTGTGCGTCGACGAAGGGCTGTACGGCCTCGACCACACTCTCCACGTCGTCGCCGCACGGTATGGAGTCGGCCACGTCCTCGGGACGTACGAACTGCGTGGCACGCGCGAACGAATCGGGTCCGGGGAGTTCGGAGTTGACCGGCCAACCGCCGCCGAACCAGCGGAACTGGTCGTGGGCACGGACGATCGCCGCGGCCCGGTCGGTGTCGTAACAGACGGGAAGCTGGCCGACCTTGGGTTTGCCGGCTCCGCCGTTCCGGTCGAACGCCGAGGTCAGTTCCGGGTCGGGCTCCGTGGCGATCAGGAGGTCGGCGAGGCGACCGGCGATCTCGCACGAGTGGTCGCCCGAGACGGCTACGCCGATGGGCGGTGGGGTGTCCGGCAGGTCGAAGAGCCGGGCGTTCTCCACGTCGAAGTGGACGCCGTGGTGGTTGACGTTGCCTCCGTCGAAGAGGGACCGGATGATCTCCACGGCCTCTTCCAGCATGTCGAGACGGAGGTGCGCCGCCGGCCATCCGCCGCCGACTACATGCTCGTTGAGGTTCTCACCGGAGCCGAGTCCGAGGCGGAAGCGTCCCTGGGACAGGAGTTGCAAAGTGGCGGCCTTCTGGGCGACGACCGCCGGGTGGTAGCGGGTGGTCGGGCAGGTCACGTACGTCATCAGCGGGATCCGTTCGGTGGCCTGCGCGGCCGCCCCGAGCACGCTCCACGCGTACGGGGCGTGTCCCTGGGAGTCCAGCCAGGGGAAGTAGTGGTCGGACGTGACGGAGAAGTCGAATCCGGCTCGCTCCGCGCGGACCACGTGATCGACGAGTTCGCGTGGGCCGGCCTGCTCGGTCATCATCGTGTACCCGATCCGCACCATGGCGCTTTCCTCCTCCGTGTAGACAGATGGCTGAGCGGCCGGTGCGCAGGAGGTGTTGGCCCGGGTACGGCCGCGCCGCCTTCTCCGGCCCGGCGGCCGCTTGGCCCCGAGCCGCAGATCGACCTCCTCTTCCGGTCTCCTGACGTGGTGACCCGCTTCCTTCACGGAGAACGCGTGGTTCAGTGCCTCACGCAGGAGGTCCGCTGAGGGACACGGTGACCAGAGGCCGACCTGCGTTCCGTGTGCCGACGCGCTCGCGACGCGCGGGCGGGTCAGTCGGTCGGCTCGTCGGGCATCGGGTGCTCGGGGCGGGCGCTGCCGGAGTGCGGGGTGCCCTTGCGGCCGGTGCCCGCCTCGTCGGTGTCGGGGACCTCGTTGTCGGGCTTCTGGGAGTCTTCGTCCTCGCCCTCGGCTTCGCGTCGCTCCGCCTCGGGCTGCTGCCTTTCGGTCGGCTGTCCGGGCGCGCCGACGACGTCCAAGGGGTCCTCGTCGGGTGCGGCCTGCTGATCGGGAAGGTCCCTCGGTACGGGCTTCGGCATCGGCCCCTCACCGGTCCCGGGGCCTTGGGGACGGGGCTCGCTCACGGCGTCCTCCCTTCCTTGCGCGGGTGCGGCGTGAAGCGCAAGTACCCCTCTCGTCCGTGATGATGCAGGTGATCGCCGGACCAACCGGCGTCGGGAATTGGGAGGTCTCGGGCTCCTGACCGTATCCGTTCAACCGGATCGGATCGCACCGGCGGTGCCCGGCCACCGCCGGGCCCGACCAAGACCGATGCCGATCATGACCGATGCCGGCCCGGGCTATGCCCCGCCGAGCGCCACGGTCGCGATGACGCGCTTACCGGCCGGTGCCGTCTCGGTCGTCACGTCCCGGGCGAGGGCGGTGACGATCTCCAGGCCGTGCTGCCCGATCCGCCTGGGGTCCGGGGCCCTCACGGCGGGCGGCACCGGGTTGCTGTCCCACAGCTCGATCCGCAGCGCGTCGCCGGTGATCCGCAGACGCAGGACGGCCGGCCCGGGGGCGTACTTGCGGGCGTTGGTGACCAGTTCACTCACGATCAGCTGAGCGATCTCCACCGTCGCGTCCACCACCGCGACGCCGTGCGCGTCACGCACCGTGGTGAGAAAGGACGCCGCGAGGTGCCGGACCTGTGCCAGGGGAGAGCCGTCGACGTCCAGAGCGAGCGAAGCCTCCATCGGTGACGGGCCCTCCACATGTCCGTCACCGATGTCCTCAGGTGAATGCCCCATCCGCGCCCGCTTCCACGTCCTCGCCAGATACCCCGCCCGCCACCGTCTACGCACTGCCCCGGACGTTACCCGTGGCACAGCCACACAGACGCATTGTCCGTAGGATGCGGTTCTTGACGGACCTTCACTTGAAGATGACGACCTGGTACGACAAGGACTCCGAAGGGCGTGGCAGACATTTACCACCCGGCCGGGCAGCCGGCCCGACTGTCGATCACCCGGACCACCGTCGACGGCATCCGCGTCCTGGCCCTGGCCGGCGAACTCGACACCGACACCGCCGCCACGCTGCGCGAGGCACTGCGTCCTGAGGAGGAGGACCTCCCTCTGACGGTGCTCGACTTCGAAGCGGTCACCTTCATGGACTCCAGCGCCATCAACGTCCTGGTGGCCGCCCACCGCGATGCCACTACGGCGGGCGGCTGGATCCGGTTGGCGGCCCTGGCCGAGCCGGCCCGGCGGGTCGTGGAGATCGTCGGTCTCGACACGATCATCGCCTGCCACCCCACCCTCGCCCAGGCCCTCGAACCCTGACCGGCCCCACAGCAACCGGTCGGCGGACCAGATGCGGCGGTTCCAGTACGACTGCCAGATGGGGTCGGTGCCCTGCGGGAACTGAGGGGCCGGGAGCGGTCACCCGCGGGTCATCGGGACCCGCAGGGCGAGGAGCGCGACATCATCGTCGTTGGCGGCCGGCCGGACCCGGCGCAGCAACTGGTCGGTGAAGGAGGCCAGAGGGCGGTGGGCGAGCGCGGCGGCGTGCCGGCGCAGCCGCTGCAGGCCCTCGTCGATGGTGTGGCCGAGTTCTTCGATCAGGCCGTCGGTGTAGAGCACGAGGGTGGAGCCGGGCGGCAGCAGGGCTGTCGCGTCGGGACGGGGGCTTGCTGTGACGCCCAGGAGGAGGCCGTGGCCCTCGGTGAGGTAGTCGGCCAGGCCATCGTGGCTGATCAGCAGCGGCGGCGGATGACCGGCGTTGCTCCAGGACAGGTTCCACCGGCCTTGGTCCGCCTCCTCGAGGCGGGCCAGCACCATGGTGGCCATGGTGACGTCGGTGATGTGCCGGATCGCCTCGTCGAGCCGTTCGACGATCCGGCTGGGGGGCTTGGTCTGCGACCAGGCGTAGGCGCGCAGCATGTTGCGGACCTGCGCCATGCCCGCCGCGGCCTCCAGATCGTGTCCGACCACGTCACCGATGGCCAGGGCGGTCGCGCCGTCGGACAGGGGGAAGGCGTCGTACCAGTCGCCGCCCACCTGCGAGGCGTCGGGCGCGGGCAGGTAGCGGACGGTCATCTCCAGTCCCGGCACGCGCGGCATCTGGGGGAGCAGATGGTTCTGCATGGTCTCGGCGACCTTGCGCTGACGCTGGTAGAGGCGGGCGTTGTCCAGAGCCAGGCCCGCACGGCGGGTGATGTCCTCGATCAGGTGCAGATCCGCCGGGGTGAAGTCCCCCGGATGTCCCGCACGGCCCAGGGTGAGGGCTCCGAGGACCTCGCGGGCGCTGCGGATGGGTGCGATGGCTGCCGAGCGGATGCCGGTGGCGTCGAACAGCCTGCGCTGCTCCACCGCGATACCCGAGTCCGGCTCCCGCCGGTAGGTCTGGGGGCCGGCCAGAGTGGAAGCGGCTCCGCGCAGCGCCCGCGACAGCGGCATCGGCGACCCCTCCGGGATCGGCGGCATCGGGCCCTGGAGTTCCTCGTGGTACACCAGGTTGTCGCCCTCGGCGTGGACGACGGCCTTGCGCCACACCTCGTCGCGCTCGGTGATCAGGTCGATGACGGCCCAGTCCGCCAGCCGTGGCACCACCAGCGACACCAGCCGACGCAGCGCCTCCTCGGCGTCCAGGGTGGAGGCCAGCCGCGTGGTGGTCTCCGCCAGCAGTGCGAGCCGCTCCAACTCCGGCAGCGGCCCGACCACGGCCTCCGCTTCCAGCCCTCGGGCCGGGGCGTGGAAGACCACCAGCGCGCCGCTCGCCTCGTCACCTGTGTCGTAGGGCGTGATCGTCCAGGAGATCTGCAGGACGGAGCCGTCCCCGCGGACGAAGTGGTCCTTCTCGGCCCAGGCGATCCGGCCGGAGTGGAAAGCCCGCCGCATGTGGCACCGGGTCCTCGGCAGGGGCTGACCGTGGGCGTCCCTGTGGAGCAGGTCGTGCGCGTCATGGCCGAGCAGATCGTCGGCTGTCCGGGCCAGCAGGTCCTCGGCGCGGGCGTTGACCGCGATGATGCGTCCCCGCTCGTCGACGACGTACGCTCCAGCCCCGATGGCCTCCAGCGCCTCGGTGAGCGTGGCGGCACGCGCATCCAGGGCGGCTCTCCCGCCAGCCTCCGTGTGCTCCGGCACTGCCATCTCCTCATCCCCCTGCCGATCGGCCGTCCTGCCGGCGCGAAGCGGGTCCGCCGCGCGGCATCCGCTTTCCTGAGTGCCCCGTCCTCGCCGGATCCAGCCCTGCCCTGCCACCCCGCCCTCCGACGCGGGGGTGAAACGAACCGGGGGCACTCTGGGAGGCAGGTTGCCCCAAGGATGTCGCGCACGTCCACATACGGGCAGACCGGAGTGGGCGGACGGCTGCTTCCGCCCATGATGCGGGGGCGAGGTCGCGCGGGGCGCGGCACTGTCCTTCCGGGCCCTGGAGACCGGTGACGGCCTTGCCGTTTGCGCGGCGGTGTCGACCGTGGTCGCGGCGGTGTCGTCGTCCAGCTCGCAAACGCCGTCGACGGCCCGTTGGTCGCCCTGCGCGCCCGTACACGACAAGCCGCTCACGTGCGTAGCCGGACGGCTCGTGCGGGAGCGCGCCCGCTGAGTACCGGTTGCTCATGTTCCGCAGCGCAGTCCTTGTCAGCCTGGAGACAGGCCGAACGAGGAGAGCCTTCTCCGAGCGAACGAGATCCCCCATCGGCCGGACCCGCCCCAGGTTCCGGTCACAGGGTTCCGGAGAACCGGTCTCCGACAAAGAGGCTCAGGCCGCCGCGGCCTACCGGTTTCCATCCAAGGAATGTTTCCTCATGAACGCAGACATCGCGTCCACAGGTCAGGTCCACGGGCGGGGGAGGGTGCGTCACGGTGCGGTACTGGCCGTGACCTCCCTGGCCCTGGCGACGGTCGTCTCCGCCATGGCGTCACTGAACGTCGCACTGCCCGGCATCGCCCGGGAGACCCACGCGAGCCAGACCGAACTCTCCTGGATCATCGACGCCTACAGCCTCGTCTTCGCCTCCCTCCTGCTGCTTGCGGCCACGCTCGGTGACCGCTTCGGGCGGCGCAAGGCCCTCCTCGGCGGACTGGGAGTGTTCGCGGTCGTCTCCGCGGCCGCCACCTTCTCCTCGGACCCGGTCGTGCTGATCGCCCTGCGGGCACTGCTCGGTGTGGCGGCGGCCTTCGTCATGCCCGCGACGCTCTCCACGATCACGACCACCTTCCCCGCCGCGCAACGGGCACGGGCCGTCAGCATCTGGGCGGCGGTCGCCGGCGCCAGCGCCGTACTCGGACTGCTGGCCTCCGGCGCGGTGCTCGAGGTGTGGTCGTGGCGGTCGGTGTTCTGGCTGAACGTCGTCCTGGCCGTCGTGGCCGCCATCGGGACCCACCTGTTCGTCCCGGAGTCGGCGGAACCCGAGAAGCAGCCGGTGGACGCCATCGGGGCGGCCCTGACCGTCGTCGGACTGGGAGTGCTCGTCTACTCGGTCATCCAGGCGCCCGAGCACGGCTGGGGCAGCACCCGCACACTGGGCGGCATCGCCGTCGGAGTCGTGATCCTCGCCGCGTTCGTCCTGTGGGAGCTGAAGCACCCCCACCCCCTGCTGAACCCCCGACTGTTCCGCAACCTGCCCTTCGCGGCCGGAACCCTGTCGATCACGCTGCAGTTCTTCGCCTTCTTCGGGTTCATCTTCGTCGTCATGCAGTACCTGCAGCTCGTACGGGGCGACAGCGCCCTGGTCGCCGCCGTGAGCGTCCTGCCCATGTCCGCAGCCATGATCCCCAGCGCCCGGCTGTCCCCGCGGTTGGCCGCGCGACACGGAGCGCGCCGCCCCTGGACCATCGGTCTGATCGCGGTCGCCACCGGCCTGCTGGTGCTCGCCGAACTCGGAGCCGACAGCTCCTACTGGCTGATCCTGGCCGGGCTCGTCCCGCTCGGCGCCGGCATGGGACTGGCCATGACGCCCGCCACCGCGGCCATCACCGACGCCCTGCCGCCCGCCCTGCAGAACGTGGGCTCCGCCGTGAACGACCTGTCCCGCGAACTCGGCGGCGCCCTGGGGATCGCGGTCCTCGGCAGCGCCCTGAACGCCGGCTACCGCGGCAGCCTCGACGTCGAGGGCCTGCCCGCCCCTGTCGCGGAGGCCGCGCGGTCCTCACTGGCGGCAGCCAACGTCGTAGGCACCGAAACCGCAAACCCCTCCCTGATCGAACAGGCACGTGACGCCTTCTCCTCCGGGCTGCACCTGGCGCTCGTCACAGAGGCGGGAGCAGCGGTCCTGGCCGCCGTCGCCATCACCCTGCTGCTGCGCCACACCCGCCGCACCCCTGCCGCCCCCCTGGCGGCCACGATCGAGAAGGACACCCATCCCGCACCCACTCACTGAACGGGGCCCAGGCCACCCGGGCGCATAAATTGCCCAGGGTGGTGGGGGCGGAGCACAGACTCCCCACCAGGTTTGCCGATCCCCGCGGTCCGGGCGACACGTGTCGCCCGGACCGCGGAGATGCGCGGCGGAGCCCCATGCTTCGAGGTCCGGCTCGTGCCGGTGACCCGGAGTGGTCGCCGCGGCGGAGCCGGATCGATCCACGTCCCGCTCGGCGAGGGGGTGTCGACCGACAAGCGGCATCGGCCCGCAGTGCCGGACACGGTCCGGACGTCGTCGGCGGGGCCGGGCTACGGCTGCCCGGACGCGCTCTCGTAGCGCAGCGCCGCGGCGAGATCGGTACGACTGCGGACTCCGAGTTTCAGATAGATCCGCTGAAGGTGGTTGTCCACCGTACGCACCGAGAGCGTCAGGTGCTGGGAGATGGCTTTGCTCGTCTTCCCGGATGCGGCCAGCAGAGCGATCTCCTGTTCCCGCCCGGTGAGGGGCTCCGCGGCGCCGACGATGCCGGACAGGATGGGAGTACGGGCACCTTCGCACCGGTCCGCCAGACGCGTCGCCCGACTCGTCGCGGCCGTCACCTTGCGGGTATCGCCTTTGCGCCTCCAGGCGTTGGCAGCCTCTGCCGCGGACTCCGCGGCGAGAAGCCCCGCCCCCATGCTGTCGAGCTCCTCCGAACACGCCATGAGGCGCTGCGGATCCTTGTCCGCCAGCGCCGCGACGAATCGTGCGCGCGCAGCGGTGAGCGCCCCGTCGCCCTGGGCGGAGAGTTCGGTCATGCGCTCGCGCACCGCCTTCGCGTCGCCCAGGCGAGCGATGTCCGTGAGGATCAGGGCCTCGGAGACGAGATGTCCGGTGTCCTTCGCGGTGTCCGCGGCCTCGTGCAACAGGTCCCGGGCACGGCTGAGTTCACCGCGTGCCGCGTGCAGCCACGCCACGCCGAGCGACTCCTCGCCGGCCAGACCGCCGCTCGTCCCGACGGCCTCGTAGTCGCTGACGAGCGAGGCGGCCGCGTCCACGTCACCGACGAGTGCCGCGCACGCCATCAGACCCGACAGGTGCAGACGGGTGACCCGGTCCAGCCGGTACGCGCGGGCCGTGGCGACCCCCTCGGCGTACCAGCGGCGAGCGCTCACGGGCCGGCCGGCCAGCCACTCCGCCCGGCCGCTCTCGTAAGCGAGGAACTGGCGGGCCACCGGCGCGTGGGTATCCCGCAGCCCGTCGGCGGCGGCCAGGCACACTTCGCGGGCCTGGCCGATCCTTCCCTGCTCCATGAGCGACAGCGCGAGCGGCGCCACCTGCATGACGGGATGGGGGAGCAGCCTGCCCTCGCCGACCGCCTCGTGGGCGGCTCTGGCCTCCTCGGCCAGGGCCCGGGCCCGTTCGACGCGGCCCACGAAGGTCAGCCCGAGGGTCTTGGCGCTGATGGTGGCCAGCCACACGTCCAGAGCGTCCTCGGGCGGGGTGTCGGGCAGGTCGTCCAGGATCCGCAGCCCGGGAACCGGCGAGCCTCCCACCGTGAGCATGGCTCCCTCCATGAGACGGAGCTGCTGGGCGGCCGCCTGGTCGGACAAGGTGGCGCGGGCCGCGGCGCACACGGCGACAGCCGGCGCCGGATCAGGATCGGACCAGAACAGATTGGTGCACCGGGTCGTCGCCGCGATGATCTTTTCGGAGTCGTCGCGGGCCTGGGCGTCGGCTTCGGCAAGGACGACTTCGGCCTGGTCGAGCCGGCCGGTGTGCATCAGCGCCCGGCCGAGCAGCACACGGCTTTCGCAGGTGTGCTGATCGGCCTTGACCGCGGAGAGCAACTCGATCGCCTGCTCGTTGTCGTTGGAGTTCATGGCGATGGTGGCGGCCCGCAGGAGAAGGCCCGGTTCGGCCGTACCGGTGGCCGCCAGAAGCCATGAGGCGACGTGCAGGGCGTCGTCGCGCCGTCTGAGGCCGTGCGCTTCGACGCGCTCGGCCTGGCGCAGGGCGATGTCGTAGCGCCGCAGCGCAGGGGTGTCGGCGGCGATGACCTCCGCGTACAGGGGGTGCGCCAGGGTGACGCTCACTCTGGCCCCCTGGACGGAGATCTCGACGATGCCGGACCGCTCCAGGTGCTCCAGGTCCACGCGGTCGGCGAGCTGTGTGGCATCGAAGAGGGAGAGCGTGCGACAGCAGGCGAGAGTCTCCAGCAGGGGCCGCGTGGCCGGTGACGAGGAGGCGATTCTGCCGGCGATCAGATCCCTGAGGTGCGGGGTGACGGGGAGGGGTTCCTTCGACGTGTCCCACACTCCGCGGTCGAGTGTGAGGTTCCCCTGGGCGATGGCCCCCAGCACGAGCTCCCTGAGGAACAGAGGGTTGCCGTCGCTGGCGCTGAGCAGCGAGTGAAGGGCGTGGCGGCTGACCGGGCCCTTCAGAACGCGCTGGAGAAGCTCTTCGACCTCGTCGCGAACCATGTGCGCGAGATCGGTGCGCCGGATGTGGTCGCCGCGCTGCAGCAGACCCTCGACGACGTCACTGCGCTGCCCGCCGGTGCGGGCGGTGCCGATCAGGACGATCGTCTCGGAATCGAGAAGCTGGCCGAGCAGGGCGGCGGAGGAGTTGTCGAGCAGATGAAGGTCGTCGACGAGGACGACCGTGGGCCGGGACGCCTCGGCCAGTGTCTGTGCCACGGCGCGGAACCCCTGGACCGGGTCGGTCATGTCGACCCCGGCGGGCAGGATGTGGGCGATCGCTCCCAGAGGTACCTGAGCCGCGGCCCGGCTCGCCACGGCCTTGACCGTACGCCGCTTGTCGGCGGCGGCGAGGGCCAGGAACTCCTCCGTCAGACGGGTCTTTCCCGCCCCCGCGGGCCCGCAGACCAACCAGCCGCGAACGTGGCCCGCCGACAGTTCCCCGCGAAAGGAGTCCAGGTGCGACTGCCGCCCGACGAGCGGCCATCTGCCTTCCCAGCTCTCCATGACATACCGCCTCAAGGCCGACAGAACCTCCATAGTACCCGCGCGACCCCGACCGTGATCATGCCGCAGGGCAGCAAGGTGCATGGTCATCCCCGACTCTGACCCCGACCCCGACCCCGACCCCGTCCGCCGTGCCGGCGCCGGGCCGAGCAGCCCGCCGTGCGGTGTCAGCGGCTCTCCGGGGTCGGTGTGAAGCAGCCGGACCCCGGGACGGTCTTCGTCCGGTGCGTTCCGATGGCCAGCCGTCGGCGTTCGTGGACGTGGACGTGGACGTGGACGTGGACGTGGACGTGGACGTGGACGTGGACGTGGACGAGGTCGTCGACGTGGCTGTCGTCGGTGGTTGTCGACGAGGGCAGGCGCGCTTCAGTGGCAAGGCCACCCCGACATGCCGGACGAGGGTGGCGGGCCCGCACCTGCCCTCGGGCCGGACGAGGCATGCACAACGCAACCTGATAGAACGGCCGCTGCCTGGGAAGACGCGAATTGATCTTCGTTGACGTCCCAGGGGAGGAAACATCACCATGGCCGTTCCCGCACGTGCCCGGCGTACCGCACGCCACTCCCGCCGGTTCGAACTCCGCGCGACGGCCGTCTACTTCGTCCTCCTTGCCCTCATCCTCGCTCTGGTCGGCGCGGCCGCCCGCACCGCGACCGCGGCTGCCGTGCACCGTCCCGCCTGGGCTGTGGCGCTCGTCCTCATGGGCGTCGGCGCCGTCACGGCCGGCTACCGCGGAAAGCGCCGCATATCGGCGGCCAGGATCGCGCGCCGCGCGGCTGAAGCCCTGGACGAGGCCACGCAGACGGCGGTCGAAGCGCTCGAAGCGGCGTCACCGGCCCCCTCCGTCGGCTTGGTCCCCGCCGGGGCCGGCGCCCTCGGCGGCCGCCTCGGCACGGAACCCACCATCCTGCTTCCCGAGACCGAGACCGAGACCGAGACCGAGACCGAGGCACCCGCGGACACGGTGGAGCTCGCCTACGAGGCCCTGGACCCGTACGAGTTCGAAGAGGCGGTGGCCGAACTGTGCCGACGCGACGGCTGTCTTGACGTGGAGGTTGTGGGCGGGGCCGGCGACCTGGGCGCCGACGTCGTGGCGAGGACGCCCGACGGGCGCTCGGTCGTCATCCAGTGCAAGCGGTACTGCGACGGCAACCGGGTCGGCTCACAGGACCTGCAACGCTTCGGCGGCACCTGCTTCACCGTGCATGGCGCCGATGTCGCCGTCGTGGTCACCACCAGCGACTTCACCGCTCCCGCGCTCGACTATGCGGAGCAGTGCGGCATCGTGTGCTTCGACGGTCCGCAACTGGAGCGCTGGCAGGAGGGTAGGGGACCGCTGCCTTGGGAGCCGAAGCCGTCGGCGGGCTGAAGTGTCGTGTGCGGATGCCGACGAGGAGAGGAGGACGAAAATAGGGGCGCTGAATCGTGTGTGACGGGGGTACACGAACCGGCATGGCATCCAAGGCTGATCGCTTCCTGTCCCTTCGGGCCTTGCGGCAGTTGCGCAGGGTCCGTTCCTTCTATGCGGCGGGCGTCGCTCTGTGGGCGTTGTCGGCTCTCTGGACAGGGTGGGAGTCTCCCGGGGGTCGGCAGATGTGGATCTCCGTCCTGTTGTTGACCATCTTCACCGGCCTCCTCCTCACCGCGTCCCTGTGGCTGCAGCGTCTTCGGACAGTGGTTGCGGCCACGGCCAAGTCCGCCCGCCCTGCGGTGTCACTGCGCAAGGCGGCACCAACTCGCCACGCACACGCATGACTTCTCTTTCAAAGTTGGGACGAGTCGCGAAGGAGGCAGGCCCTCGGTCCGGCCTGGCTCGGTTCATGATCTGACGGACGAGTCCAAGGGCGGTAGCGGATCTCTGCTCGGCCTTGAGACCGATCGGCACCAACTGTTCGCCGACGGGCGGGACATACAGGCGTGTTCACTGTATGACTTCGAGATGCGGATGATCGAACGACGTCGGGCAGACATAGATCTGCATGCTGTAGCCCCTGCCGACCTTCACCAACGGCGCATTGGCAGGAGTGCTCAGCCCGATGGGACCTGACGGCTTCTCGAGGTCTTCCAGAGGGGTCCAGCTCTCGTTCTGGCCGCTGCCTTCGCCGGAGTCGATGGTGAACAGGGGTTGGTACCGGGCGTTGCAGGTGTCGCAGTGCTTGGGGCCGGGGTCCCAGAAGTCCAGTGAGCCCCAGCCGCCGATCTTCCAACCGGGAGCCACCGATAGCTCGTACTGGTAGTAGGTGCCGCCGAGGCCGTCGTCCGGGTCCTCGTCCTCCTCTTCTCCCGGTGCCGGTTCCTCGATGTCCTCCTCTTGCTCTTCTCCCCAGGCGTAGAGACGGTCGGCGAGGTCCGCCGGGAGGTCGTACGGTGCCGGGTACTCGGTGACGACCTCGGGGTGCAGGACACAGGGCTCGGGAACGTAGTTGCCGTAGTGCTCGACGTCTGCGGGTTCCGGGGGGTCGGTGAGCAACGTGCCGACGCTCGCTGCGTTTCGCCAGACGAGGCGCGCCGCGGGAAGCGCGTTGTGGTGGTCGAGCGGGCACCACAAGACTTGCAGAAGGTCGGCACCATCGGGTCCCGCGAGTCCCGGGACGTCGCGGAGGTAGAGCTGGGCGACCGGCAGCAGGGCGTTCGGCTCGGTGTGAGCCGGATGCCCTGCCCGGAGCTTGGCGAAATACTCGCGCTCGTCAGGGTTAAGGAGCCACTCGCGAGGGTCGCGAGGGCGAAGCCAGGCCGCGTCGAGCAGTGCCCGCATTTGCCGGATGTCACCGAGAGAGACGGGCGGGTGCGCGTTGTCGTGTTCCTTCGCGCAGGTCGGCCATTCTTCGTCGGCCGGCCACAGGAGTGGTCCGCCGACGGAGCTGTCGTGAACGGTCGGCCGACCCGTGCGCGGGTGCAGTCGGACGGCTTGCCTGGCCAACGGCGCCAGCTCCGGGAATATGGATGCGATGTCAACAGGTCTGGGTGGGGTGGTCCTTGACACTTGTGCTCCTTCAGTAGCCGCCTGTGGTTTCGGGCGGACTGTACAGGCGGGCTGTGACAGTCCAATCGACTGTCGGCCAGGCGGCCTTCGCCGATGTTGACGCCCAATAGGACGACCTGTACGAGGAACTGCGTGCCATCGATCTCTGTGACACCGCACCGGCCCGGCGGCGCACGGCCATCTTCCGCGCACCGTGTCACTCAGTCGGCCGGCCCCGCACTCACGAGGCCGGCCGGACAGAAGGGGCGGCGCGCTCGATCCGTTGTGACGCGTTTCAGCGGACGTCGACGTAGTCGGTGACCTTGGTGCTGGCGAGGTAGTGGCTTCCGGTCTGGCGGCTGACGGCGACGGCCCAGGTGCCGTCCTGTTTGGCGCTCACTCTGCCCAACAGGTGGCCGTTGTGGTCGCTGCCGAGTTCGCAGACGTAGCGGTAGGTAGTGGAGCCGCGCGGTTTGAAGTAGAGGGTGGGTGCGCCGCCGGAGAGCGGTTTCCAGGTGGTGCCCTTCTTGTACTGGAGGGTGCCGGCGAAGCTGATCGGTTGTCCCTTGCGGACGGGGTCGGGGGAGGCGTGGAAGCCGGTGATGCGGGTGGCGTAGCGGTAGAGGTGCACGGGCTTGGTGGTGCTGGTGCCCAGGTCGGGGTTGCCGTTGAAGCGGGCGCGCCAGTAGGCGTCGCTGTCCGGCTTGGTGAGGGTGCGGGTGAACGTCTCGTCGAACAGGGGTTTGTTGTGGTGGATCGGGACGGGAACGGTGGCGGCGTCCTTCCAGCCGCTCTTGCCGTCCTTGGAGTACTGCAGGGTGACGGTGGGCTGGGCGGGCCAGTGGGCGCGGGTGTCTTCGTAGTAGACGTAGCCGTGAGTTCGCAGGGACCCGTCGTCGTCGAGTGATGCGCTCAGCCCGATGTGGGTGGTGTAGGCGACGTGGAGGCTGAAGGGTTCGGTGGCGTACTGCTGGAAGGGCATGTCGCCCGTGCCCGCGATGACTTCGGCGCTCGGGGCGGGGTTCTCCGAGGAGACGCGCAGGGTGTAGTTGCCCTGACTGTCGGTGGTCGTCTGACCTGCCACGTACGTGTGGTCCTGGAGGTTGATAGGGGTGTGCGGCAGCGGCTGCCAGCCCGAGGCGGTCTGGATCTCCGCGTGGCCGGTGACGGTACCCGTCGCACCTTGCTGCAGATTCAGGGCGTGGGTGCTGACCGAGAAACGGATCGGTGCCTGTGCGGTGTGCATGCTTTGGGGGGACACCGGCGGGCGGATCGCTCCGGGGTAGCGGCTGGAGGCCTCGGGTGAGACCCACAGTTGGAAGAATGTCATGGTGGGGACGAAGGTGGCGGTGAAGCGGCCGTCCTCGGCGGTGGTCGCGGTCGTGTGGATGTGTCCGGCGTCGACGTCGACGGTGACGCCGTCGGCGGGAATCGGGACTTCGGGGTTGCGGGGGTCGCGGGCGACGGCGGTGCCGCTGACGGAGACGTTCTGGTGGAGGTAGTCCGGCACATTCGGGGTGGCGGTGACGCCGGTGAGCCTGATGACCGTCTGGTAGTGCAGAGTGTGCGGGGAGAGGGCCCCGGTGACGGTGGCGCCGGAGGCGTCCTGCAGATCGACGGTCACCCGGTAGTCGCCGAGCTCGGCCAGGTGCACCGGCGCCCGCCAGACGCCGGAGCGGGCGTCCTGTCCCGAGTACTGGATGAAGTCCTCGGTCGATCCGGCCTCCGGGGCTCCGTCCGGAGCGTCCAGCGGCGAGAAGTGGGCTGTGATGCGGGTGATCGGGCTGTCGGAATGTGCCGTGACGTAGAGCAGGCCCGGTTCGTACCACCCGTCGGCGTCGGACAGGACCGGACCGTCGGTGGTGCCGTCGGCCTGGGCCGGGGAGATTCCCGTGAACAGAGATGCGGACAGGGCGGTCGCCGTGGCCGCGGCCAGGAAGGTGCTGCGTCTCATGAAGGTTCCCAGGGCAGAGGTGGGTTGCATGGCGGAGCCGGATTCCAGATCCGTGTCGGGCACCGCCCGATAGACGCCTACGTTGCTGATCGCGCCGTTAGTGCATTCGCCGTAGGTCCCGGAGGCGAGCTTGCGGCCCAGCCGCAACGGACCGGCGGCGTTCCATCGGGCGTACGTCCCGTCGGAGGTGCCGGCGAGTTTGCCGTCGACGCAGAGGCCGATCTCCTTGGCGGTGACGTCGTACAGGCCGACGAGGTGGGTCCACCGGCCGATGACCGGCTTGCCGCCGCAGGAGTGGGGTGTCTGAACACCTGGCGGGCTTCCTTCGGCTTGAGGGGCAGCGGGATGGGGAGCCCGGTTGCCGCAGTGATCTGAGAAGTGATCAATTCCGGCACAGAAAAACTACACGCCATCTGTCATGGGCATGCATGTCATCTCCCTGGAAACGGCAAAAGGTGTGGTGCGCCCCTATGCGCCGGGCCCGGCGGCGTTTTCGCCGTCACCCCCGGCGTGGCCGCGCGGTGGCTGGGGCCGCTGCCGGTCGAGGCTCTGCACGGCATCGGCCAAATCGAATTCCGTGAAACGTGGCATAGCGTTCCGTTTCCTCACTTCATCAAGCCCCCGTCCTGGCCCCGAGTACTCCGAGTCACCTCACTTGCCCCCGTTCGGGGTCGGCACGAGGCCGAATGTCTCGGGACACTGACGGAAGTCCCTGACCAGGCGCTATTCGGGTGCCTGAGTGCAAAGGCGAGCACAATCGATGCCGCCGCTCGTGCCCTGGCCTCCTCCAAGAACCGTGCCTCCCAGAACACGGCGAGCACCGCGTAGGTCCGGGTCCCGCCGCCCTCCGCCGAGGAACGCCCCGATGGCGTGTGAATTCGACGGGATCTTCTCCGCCGCGCTCAGCCGTGACGTTGTCAACGGAGTTCGAACGGGGTGGGGGTGCGTCATGTGGGCGCGGGCCGCCCGCCGGTCAGGCGTGTTCCACGGACTGCCACAGCTCCCCGGTGACGTGGTGCTCGCCATAGCCGAACCGTCTGCCGAGTTCCTGGTAGTGACTGTACTGATCCTGGGAGAGCGGCAGGGACGTCACGGCGAGCAACCGCAGCAACAGCCGGAATCCGAGGTCCGCGTCCACGTCGGTGGCGACTTCCCCGATGGCGTGCCGGGCCCTCTCGCCGGGAATCGCTTCCCAGTGCGGGCTGATCTCCACCTCCGTCAGGAGCGGTTTCGCTTCCCGCACCACCCGCAGTACGGCGTCCCGGAGATCAGTCCGGACAGGTGGTGGGGTGTGGCGGTACTCGGGGGCGATGTCTCGCAGGCGCTCTTCGCACACGTCCTCGATCTGCCGGAGCCAGTCCCGCGCGTCGATGCCGAGGAGGTCGATGTTGTAGCCCCGGCCCGAGACGGACAGCCAGAGCACACTGATCGTCTCGGAGGACAGCGAGGAGTCGCGCAGGCGCCGCGCGTCGGCGAGCAGCAGGGCCGCCGCCGAGCCCGGGGTCTGGGCACTGTCGTCGGCGGCCGCGGCCTGCCGGACACGTTCGCGCACGGGGTCCTCCTGCCAGGCTCCTTCGAACCAGGGCGCGAGTGCCGAGAGACCGAAGTCGCCCGAGGCGTCGCGACGCGCGGTGTCGATGGGGGGCCACAGGACGTTGAGGCCGTCGTACACCAGGGGCCCGGGCCAGCCGAGCGCGGTGTCCAACGCCATGAGACGGTCGTACTGCTCCTTGCCGACCGGTACGCCGTATGCCTTCAGCACGCGCAGAAGGAGCCTGAGCCCGAGGTCGCCGTCGCCTTCTCGGACGATCGCCTCCAGGGATTCCGCGACCGTGCCGGGTGACAGGGCGGCGGGGCCGGTCCCGGCGACGGCACGGTCCAGCGAGCCCGCCGATGCGCGGATCTCCGCGGTGACGGCCGCGCGCAGTTCCTCCTCCGTGATGTCCGGCCGGGCGAGCCAGTCTCCGGGGGCCCGCTCACGTCCGCGGCCCGGCCATTGTTCCGCGAGACGGTGCAGCCAGCCCCGGACGCCCGACTCGTACGCAGCGGGATCGAAGCGCCCGTGCGTGGCCGCGAGCCACGCTGTGCGGATGACCTCGTCGGGCAGCGGGGAGTCCAGGAGGCAGTGCGCGTCCACGCCCAGTTCGACCGCGCCCTCGCCCTCGCAGACGGCGGCGACTTCGGACGCGAGGCGCAGTGACCGCGCCTCGTCGGGGGAGCCTGTCTCCGTCGACAGTTTGCCGGCGAGTGCGCTGAGGCCGAAGTCGCCCTCGTAGAACCGGCCGTACTGCTCACGCTGTCTCGCCATGGTGGTGTCCTGCTCCTGGAGAACGTCGTCGGGTGGGCCCGTCCCATTCTGGGCGGGCCCACCCGGGGTGGATGTCGGTCAGCCGTTCATGTCATGTGCCTCGGTGCCCGTCGGGGCGCCTGTCACTTGGGCAACGGATACGACGTGTACACGATGAAGCCTTCGTGCTTCTTCTTGCCCGGCAGTCGCTTGAGGACCACCCGAACCTCGTTGCCCGCAGCCTCCGCGGGGCCGCTCGCCTTGTACACGGTGCCCAGCGAGGAGTACTTGTCCCACTTGCCGGTGATCGGGAACTCGGCCTTGTCGCGCCACTGTCCCCGCTTGTTCAGGAAGTTGTCCAGCGCCTTGAAACTGTCCGCCCTCCGCGTGCCGTTGGGGAAGAAGTACTCGGAGACGACCCGGTCGACGGCTTGCTGCGCGATCTCGGCGTCGGTCCACACCGTGCTGATCGGGGCCAAGCCGTTGCGCTCGTTCACCCGAGCGTCGGCGACAGCCTGCCCGGCAGTCCGGTTGACGTGCTTCGAGAGCGTGTGCGCCCCCGATTCCGGGAAGCGTGTCTCGTCGGCGAGGTTCACGCAGTTGTGGACCAGCAGGTTAGCGGCGTGCCGTCCCTCGGAGCGCACGTAGAACGTGTGCAGTCCGTCGACGGTCAAGTCGTACACCTGGCGCGGTGCCGTATCGGTCAGGTCCCGCAGAGCGGTGACGGCGTGCGTCTCACCGTCGGGTGAGCGTAGCCGGTCGCCCTGGTGCAACTCGTTCACGTGGGTCCAGCCGAGACCGACGACATAGACACGGTGACCAGGGGTGCTGGTGATGCTGCTGCCGCCGGCCAGGACGATCCGCACCAAGTGGTCCGTGTCGTGCGCGAAGGTGGCGCTGATCGCATGAGGACGCTGCGCGCCGCTCTCCGGATCAGCGGCCAGCACCCGGTCGCCGGGCCGCACCGTACTGATCGCCTTGAGACTGCCGTCCGCCATCAGCACCCGTGTCCTGCCGGGGAAGCTGTCGACCCGACAGGAGGCGGCGATGTCCTCGTAGAGGCTGGCCGTCTTCTCGATGCGGTTGAGGGCCGCCGGGTCGAGTTCGTCCAGGGCCCTCAGGGCGTTGAACGCGTCCCGGATGCCGACGCCGGTGACGAGCGAGGCATCCACGGCGCGCAACGCCTTGGCGAGGGGCGCGAGGATCTTGCCGGCGAACAGGCTCGCGACGTCCAGGCCCGCCCAGGCGCATCCGGTCCAGCTGCCGGACTGGAAACCAGAGCTGAATTTCTCGGCGCACTTGATCCAGCTGCCGAAGAGGATGTCGACGGGGTCGACGCCCCTCTGGTACTCCGCCATCGTGATGGTGTGCGTGACCGTCTGCGACTGTTCCTTGGTCTGGGTCTTGCCCAGGTACAGCGTCGCTTCGGAGGGGCATTTGTACTTCTGCGGATCCAGGTCCTCCGCGGTGCACATGTAGAGGTCGAGGAACTGTATGTACCGGATCTTCACGGTGATCGTGCAGTCGCCGTTATAGAAGAGCTTGTCGATGAAGCCGTCGCAGCCGTCGGTCTTCTTGGTGACCTCCGGATCGCCGACCTTCTGAATGTGGTCGACGACGTAGAACATCTTGCCGATCGTTCCGCCGTTCCCGTCGGGGACGGTTCCGGTGTTGATCTGTTTGGCCTTCTCCGCCTTCTCGGCTCTGTCGGCGGCTTCCTGGGCTTCTTCGGCGTATTTGTCGGCGTCCTTCGCCGCCTGTTCGGCCTCGGTGGCGGCGGTGTCGGCGCGGGTGGCTGCCGCGCGGGCGTCCTTGGCATCCTGTTCGGCCTGGGCGGCCGCTGAGCGGGCGGCGGAGGCGTCGAGTTCGGCTGCGTCGGCGCTGTCGCGGGCGTCCTTGGAGTAGCCCTCGGCGTTGCCGGCGGCCTTGTCGGCGGCGTCTGCGTCGGTGGTGGCCTGCGTGTCGTAGTCGATGGTGCGGGCCAGTGAGGCCGCGGCGGAGGAGGCGGCTTTGGCAGCGCCCGCTGCGTAGCCGAGGGCGTCCTTCGAATACGTGCGGGCGTCCGCCGCGTATCCGGCGGCGCCGGCCGCGTGCTGGTAAGCCTCCTTGGAGTCGCCCTTGGCCTGGTCGGCGAGGTTCTTGGCGGCCTGGGCCCCGGCAGCGGCGTTCGTGGCGTGCGCCTCGGCGACCGCCTGCTGCTGGTCGGCGATCGTCTTCGAGCCCTGTCCGGTCAGGACGACCAGGCCGGCGGCGGAGTCGGTGTCGACGTAGGCGGAGCCGAGTTGGATGGCGTCGTTGGCCGGGTCGGCGACCCGTTTGGCGGCTGCGCCGGCGTCGACGGCGGCCTGGGCGGTGACGTAGGCGTAGCCGGCGGCCTTCGCCGAGGCTGCGACTGCTTTGACGGCCTCCGTGTTGGCACCCTTGGCCTGGGTCTTGGCGTCCTTGGCATGCTGTTCGGCTTCATTGGCGAGCTTGACCGCGGCCTTGGCCTCGGCAGCGGCGTCCTTGGAGGCCTTGATGGCGTCGGCGACCGCGCTGGTGGAGGTCTTGACGGCCGCGTCGGCCTTCAGCTTGTCGGCCTGGGCGTCGTCGGCGTCGGAGCGGGCGCGTTTGGCGGCGGCCTCGGCGCGGGTGGCCGCAGCGTCCGCGTCGGCTGCCGCCTTGGTGGCGGCGTCGGCCTCGGAGCGGGCCTTGGTCGCTGCCGTTTCGGCGTCGTCGGCCGCCGTGTCCGCGTCGTTCGCAGCAGCCCGGGCTGCGGTCGCCGCGTCACCGGAATCCAGAGAGTCGGCGTAGGCGTCCTTGGCGTCGGCCTTGGCGCGGGCGGCGTCGGCCTTCTGCTCGGCGTCCCAGGCGTCGTCGCGCATGGACCTGGCGTGGTCCTTCGCCTTGACCGCGTCGTCGCGCCGGTCCCCGGCGGTCTTCTCCGCGGTTTCCGCCTTGTCCTTGGCGTCCTTCGCCTTCGTCGCCTCGGACTCGGCGTTCTTGCGGTGCTCGGAAGCCTCGGCCCGCTTGGCGGCGGCGTTCGCCTTCTCCGCCTTGGCCGTCTTCTCCTCGGCCTCCGCAGCCAGCCGCTTGGCGTGCGCGTCGGCGGCCGCGGCCTTGGCGTCCCCCTCGGCCTTCAGCGCGTCGGTGAGCTTGGCCTGCGCTGTCTCCCTGTCCTTCTTGGCGTTGTCCCGGTGCACCTTGGCCGCGTCGGCGGCGGCCTTCGCCTGAAGCTCGGCCGTCTCGGCGGCCTTCTTACGGAACTCAGCCTTCGACTGGGCGGCCTGTGCCAGCGCCCGCTGCGCGAGGGTCGCACTGTCGCCGGCGGAGGCACGGGTTGCCGCCTCGGCCGTCTCACCCGCCTTCACCAGCGCTGTGAGAGCGGCGGCGGCGCCCTGGGTGACCTGGTCCTTCTGCTGCCCGACCAGCAGACCACGGCCACGCGGTGCCCCGTTGGTGTCAGCGATGCCGTAGGCGGCCTGGACAGCCGTGTCCGAGGTGGCCGAAGCCTTCTGCACGGCGGCCAGCTGGGCCTTCAGGACAGCGAGCTGCTTCTTCGCACCGGTCTGCGCCGCGGCAACACCGGCCTTCGCCTTGTCGAACTGCGCCTTGTCCGGATAGTCCAGCTGTCCGGTGCCGTTGTGGCCGGACGGCTTGATGTCGAACTGCTGCGCGGCGCTGTCGTTGCAGGTGTAGAGCTTGGCGTCGTTGCCGTTGTCGAAGGTGTGCAGGTCCAGGCACTTGCCCGTGCCGACGCTCTTCAGGCTGGTGGCGCCGCGCAGTTCGGATGCCCAGGTCTGCGACGTGGACTCCTTGCACGACGAGATCTGGATCTTCGTCCCATTCGCCGTGTCGTTTCCGGCCACGTCCAGGCACTTGAGCGAGTTGACGTTCTGCAGGTGCAGCTTGTCCTCGCTGCCCAGGAGCACCCATTTCTGCGCTGCCGAGCCGTTGCAGGTGTAGACCTGAACCGGCGTGCCGTTGTCCTTCTTAGCGCCCTGGACGTCGAGGCACTTGTCCTTCGCGGCGTGCACCTCGATGACGGTGGGGCTGTCACCCACCCAGCCCAGACCGCCCGGCATCCAGTAGTCCTGCCACCGGGTGAGATGGTCGGCGCTCCAGGACTGGCCGAGCATGTCGCTCAAAGCCTTCGCGCCCTTGGACAGGGCGTTGACCGCGTCCTTGTTCGCACCCAGGATCTGGTTGCGTTGAGCGGCCTGCGAAGTGACCTCCTGCTGCCACTCGCCGGCCGCCGTGGAGGTGATGTCGCCCAGCACACCGTCCGGGTCGATCGGATCCCGCCAACCACACCCGGCGAAGCGGGACTTCACGTCCTCGACGGCGATGCGGTACTCCGCCGTGCCCGGCTGCGGCGCACTGCGCGGGAAGCCACCGGAAGACAGGAAAAGGCGGGCGTCGTCCGCGCCTGCATTCGCCGCGGGACCCCCGTGCATCCACAGAAAGGCGCTGCGCTCGGCGAGCGCGCGATTCCACTCCGCCTGCGTCGTCCCGGTGGGATCGGGGTCCTTCCCATAGAGGGGGTTGCCCACCTGGTCGACGGCCTTGAGGGTCTTGTCGTCGGCTTTCGGGGTGGCGTCGTCGTAGAAGTCGGAGTCGGTCTTCCAGAAACGGTCGGCGACCCAGGCGGACAGACCGGTCTGGGAGTAGAAGCTCTTGTCGCCGGAGGGCGGCTGGTGGAAGTCGGTTTCGGTGAAACCGCCGGGGGCCGAAAGACCGTCCAGGGGCTTTTGCCAGGCGTCCCGCTGAGCGGAAAGGGCGTCCATCTCCTTGCCCGCCGCGTCACGGTCGTTGTTGTACGCGACGGCGAGCGGTGTCCGTTCCCAGTTCTTGCGGTCGGCCAGGACGTGGAGCTTGTCCGGCGTCTGGTTGAGGCCGTCCTGCGCGGTCGCGGCCATCGACGGGCCGCCGAGACGCAACACGTCGGCCATCAGGCACTGATCCTGGCGCAGTTGCTCGGCGGCGGTGTCGTCGTACCAGGGATAGGAGTCGGCCACCGGCTCGTTGTTCTGCCTGGTCGAGCCGGGCTGGACCGCGAGAGCGGCCAGAACGGCCAGCGCAGCCGCTGAGGTGACGGCGGAGGTGCGCTTCCGCGATCTTCGCGCCGCGGGCAGCCGGAACCATGGTCTGGGGTGCAAGAAGGCATCCCTTTCTGCGTTCACTGGGGGGTACGAGCCCGAGGAACGGTCGAACGAAAGGGGAGCGATGATTCCGATTCTGAGGGGTGCTCAGAAGCACGCTGAACCAACCGCATCGATACATATGCCAAGCCGTGTGACGGCATGGCAAATACAACCCATCCCCGTGAGCGACGATGTTCCCCCGGCCGCCGAATGATGTGCGCGGACACGGAACTGGTCAGGTTCCACATCATGCGCGGCTCCACCTTATGCAGGAGGCACGGACCCGTACAAAGATTCGATGTTTTCGTGGGGTGTTGGCGTGAAACCTCGTGTCGCCCCAACGGTCCGCGCTCGAGGGCCTGACAGCCCGGCGGCGCATGGATTTCCCGCGTGCTTCCTGTGCTCGGGAGGTGGAGGGTGTTCACGGTCGTCAGGCAAAGTATGGCCGGTTTTCGACCCCGCCCGAGTGGCCTACGTGGGGCGCTGACGCCCCCGTCGACTGCGGCTGACGGACTGAAGGCTCGAGCTGGCCCGGCGGGTGGCTCGGCAATGGGCTGAAACCATGCTCCGATGCAAGCGCGTCGCACACAGGCAAGTCGCCCGGAGGTACGGTGCCGGAGTCCAGCCCAGCCCGGGTTCGGGGCGTGCCCGCTCGCCGCGCACGGGGCTCCTTCCACCCCCTGCCCTGCACGGCCTTCGATGACCGATCTCCGCCTGGGCCGGCATGCCGCGCTCTTCCGGGCGTGCGCTACGATTGATCTTGAGCTGGTCGGTGGAAGTCGTACTGGTTGGTGATGCGTCGGTGGTCCAAGGAAGGACGCCCCGCTTCCTGCGGGGAAATGCAGGTGCAAGGCCTGCCCGGCGCTCTGTGAAGACCCTGTCCCGTTCCGCGGGACAGGGTCTTTTTGCCGTCCAGTGGAGACGCTGAGGATGCCGATGCGCCGGGCCCCGCTCGTGGTGAGGAGGTCGACCGCGGCAGTGAAGGTCTCCAAGGGGATCTCACAAATCCCCGGGGACTGTCCTGGTCCGCCGAACCAACGGATGGACAGAGCACTGATGCCCTGCTGGGCAAGGATGCGTGCTCTCTCGTGTTCGATGCGTCCGCTGGAACCGGCCAGGACCAGAACGCCGACGTCACTGCCGCAGGCGGGCGTGACAAGAACACCTTCCCAAGGATGGTTCAGCGTGATCTAGCGCGGAACCCCGGGCGTTCACGCCCGGGAAGAAGCGCTTCTTGACGCTGCTGTCAAGTTGAGTCGGCTTTGCTGATGGCTCGCCAGCAGCCTTCAGCGACGAGGTCGAGCTCGTCCGGGGCGAGTTCGACCCCGCCGGCCGCCAGTCGCACCGCAGGACTCAGGGCGAGTTCGTAGAGGACGTCGAGGGGCAGGGGAACGAGCCATGCGGCCATGTCGGGCCTGGCCACCTGTGCGAGCAGCGGGTCGTTGTCGTTGGTCAACGCGGCCTCGTGAGCCGCGAGCCGGTACGGCGAGTGCTCGACCTGCAGCAGAAACCGTGCGTGGACGGGGTTTGCCGTCAGGTAGTGGTAGCAGGACAGCCACACCGCATGGAAACGCTCCTGCGGTGGGGCAGTGAGGTCAAGGCCCGCTGTGATCGCGACCGCGAGGTCGGCCTTCGTTTCGCAGTACGCGGCCACCACCAGTGCGTCCTTCGACGCGTAGTGGGTGTAAGCAGTTCCGGTGGCTACCCCCGCTTCCTTGGCGACCGCGCTCATCGAGGCGCCGTGGAAACCGTGATCGGCCACCAAGGTGCGCAGTGCGCCCCGTACTGCTGCCGCACGGTCCTTCGGTGCCGCCATCACGTGCGACCCGTGCTGGGAACATCGAGGGCGATGCCGGTCTCTCGCTCGGACACTTCCCAGAGCCTGGCGATGGCCTGGTCCATGCCGAGGCGGCGCAGAACCGGCTTGCGGACGGGCCTGCCGTTGTTCACGAACAAAGGCCCGTAGAACTCCCCGCCCTTGGCCAGCGGATCCGTTCCGGCGCGCAGTTGCGGCAGGGCGCCGTCGTCAGCGGTCATGCCGGTCAACTTGGCCAAGGAGTGGAAGAACCGTTGCGAGGCGCCGCCGCTGGATGATTCGACACTGACCGTCTGGAGGTTCGTGTCGGACAGGCCAGGGTGCGCGATCAGGCTTGCGGTGCCCGCGCCCGCCCTGTGGAGCCGCTGCTGCAGACCCAGACCGAAGTGGAAGTTGGCGAGCTTCGCCTGGCCGTAGGCGCGCCATGGTCCGTAGCGTCCCCGCAGGTGCGGATTGGTCGCGTCGACGGGACGGCCCATGTGATGCGCTGTGCTGGTCACCGTCACTACGCGGGATCCGGGGGTGCGTAGGAGTGCCGGCAGCAGCAGTGCGGTGAGCGTCCAGTGCCCCAGGTGGTCGACGGCGAGCTGCATTTCGAACCCGTCGACGGTCCTCGACTCGTTGATCGCCATGACGCCGGCGTTGTTGAACAGCAGGTCGACGCGTGGGTGAGCGGCCAGGATCTTGGCCGAAGCCTCTCGTACCGACTGCTGAGAGGAGAGATCCAGGGCGACCAGTTCCAGAGAGGCGTCCGGCACGGTTGTGCGGATCTCTTCGATTGCTCGGGCAGCCTTGTCTTGGTTGCGTACGGCCATCACCACGTGCGCGCCCTTGGCCGCGAGCTCTCGGGCCGTCACGAGGCCGAGCCCCCCGTTGGCGCCCGTGACGACGGCGGTCCGCCCTTTTTGGTCGGGGATGTTCCGACTGGTCCAGGCCATCTCAACCTCCGAATGAATGTTCATTCATTATGGTGAGGCGGTCACGAATCCGCAAGACGGGCTTGGCTGCGCGGCGGCGGCACCGGCCGGAGTGGTGTCTCGAGGACCGTAGTAGTACCTCGAGGAGGGGAAGCGCGGCCGGCGCGCACCCGTCGGCTGCACGTCCGACGTAGGCCACGCGATGGTGCGCCCCCAGGCCGGCGTGGCCGAAGATCGGCACCCCTCGTGTCGAGCTGCGTGGGACGCTGCTTGGCCGTCGAGGGAGGAACTGCCGTCGGCCGCCGGGAGGTCTTACTTGCGACGTGCGGGATTGAGTCGCGCGATGGAGGCGTTGAGCGCGGTGGCGAAGAGGCACCAGCCCGCATAGGGGGCAAGCGCGCGAGCTGCCGAGGGATCGATCCGGCTGGTGCGGTGGACAAGTTCCGCGTTGCTCAAGTTCAGCAGGACTGTGCCGCACACCCCGGCCTTTGGGCTGCGCAGGCCGAAGAACAGCCAGTTCCATCCCGTGTTGAGGGTGAGATTGACGGCCAGGCTGGTGGTCAGACGGCTGCGACTGGGACCATCGGGAGAAGCGTTCAGGGCGCGCCCCGCAGCGAAGGCGATCGTCGCGTAGAGCGGTGTCCAAACAGCACCGAAGGCCCAGGGCGGTGGTTGCCAGGATGGTTTGCGCAGGGACTGGTACCAGGCGCTGTCGGCGTCGACCGCACGCGCCCCCAGTGCGGCCGTGACGGCTACGGCGGCAGCGGCGCCACAGTAGGAGCGCACGGCCCGAGGGGATCGTCGTTCGCTCCGGAGTTCGCTTAGGAGCCTCATACGTAGCAAGGTTCCCCCGCATGCGCGTTTTACGAGCTGATGCGCCACAAGACCGGCAAATGCGACCAGCTGACCCACCGGTCCCGCTCCCGGTCCTGGTCCCGCTCCCGGTTCTGGTCCCGCTCCCGGTCCTGGTCCCGGTCCCGGCCCTGGTACTGGCGACACCTGGAGACGATCATGTGGACTTCACCTGGCGAGACTCTTCGGTTTGCTGCGGCGGGCGTACCTGGCCGCGTGTGGTGAGCCGGTCCGGGCCGCACGGGTGCTGGATGGCCTGACCGAAACCGATCGGTTCGCAGCTTGAGGCGCTCGGGGAACGACCGACGCCCCCGAGACGGACCCAGTGCTACGCGAACAACCAGGCCGCCGACTCACCGTCCCCCGGCCTCAGGCCTTCCGGATCCGGTCCCGCACCTCCGGTCGCACCTCGAACCCGGCCGCCTTGTACGTGGCGACGCCGGCGACGTTGGAACTCGGCGTGCACACACGTACGCTCGACGAGCCCATCTGCCTCAGCGTGGCCGCCCCGGCCACGGTGATCGCCCGCCCGTAGCCGCGACCACGGTGCTCCTCGTGGACGCCCATCGGCTCGACCAGCCCCGGCTTCCCCGGGCCCGCCGACCACACCGTCACGACCGCCGCCACGCCGCCCTGGTCGTCGTAGGCGCCCAGACAGCAGGCGTCGCCGTAGAACGGCCCTGCCGACATCGCGTGCCAGTACTCGCGGGTGGGCCGCGAGGTGTTGAACGCCGACCGCAGAACGTCGGCGAAGTCCTGCGCCTGCTCCGGGCCGATCGACTGGATCCGCACGCCGGGGTCCTCCACCGGCTCGGTGAGGTCGCGGAAGAGCGGCGTCCAGGACTCGCCGACGCCCCAGCCCTCCTCGCTCAGCAGGTCGTGGAGCAGCAGGCCCAGCGGCGCCTCGATGGACACCCCTCCTTCCGGGAGCACGCCGCGCCCAGGCAGAGAGAAGTCCTCGACGAGCCGCCGCGCCAAGTCCTCATCCTGGAAAGCGTCCGGAGCGACCGTCATGCGCACCAGCGTCGGCGAATCGAGCATGCCGACCGCGAGAATCCGCCCGCCCCGGCTCCAGGTCCGGACCGCTGCGGCCGTCTCGGCCGTTCCGAACCGGTAGTTCCAGCCGATGTCCCCGGAATGCAACTGCATCGGCGCTTCGTCGTACTGCCACTCCCGCAGCGCGGCCATGGCCTCTCGTACTCCGTCGACAGTCGGCGTCCCCAGCACAATCGTCATAGCCGGGATGAGACGCTCCACCTCGAACTTCCGCAACCGATTTACGGGTTGGCCGTTGCCCTTGCAGCGGTTGGCCCGTGAGTCCTACTTCCCGCATCAGCCCAGCAGCTTCGGTGCCCCCTTCCGGACCGCGGCGCCGGTCCGACGCAGGTCCGCGCCGACCTCACTTCTCTCGCCGCGATGAGAGTCCGGGCCGTCGCCCGTAGCGATGGGGACGGTCTGGCCGTGTCACGATCGCCTGCGTCGGGCGTAAACGAGCAGACCGGCCCCGGCGATCAGGGCGCCGGCGGCGATGCAGAGCGGAAGCACCGGGTCGGCTCCGCCCGTCTGCGCCAGTGGTTCGCTCCCTCCGTGGGCAGTGAGGTCGGAGTTGGCGTCTCCGGTCGCGCCCGCACTCGTAGAAGGGTCGGCTTTCGTGTCACCGGACGGTGTGCCGGCATGCGCGCCCGGGCTCTCTTGCCCCGACGCCGATGACTCGCCGTCACCTGTGGCGGACCCCGCGGCGGCTCCGAAGCCGTACGCGCCTCGGTCCGGTGTGCCGCCCTTGCGGTGCGCCCCGGTGAAGTCGGTGGTCACGGCCGGGAACGGGGTGGCGTCGCCGATGGCGGGTGAGCCTTTGGTGAGGCGGAAGTCTGCGTCCGGGCCGTTGCCAGGGGCGGTGAACTTCGGGTCGGCGATGATGTCGTGTGGGCCCTTGGTCTCGGGTGCCTTGCCGCCGAAGTAGACGTTGTAGTCGTACGTGACGTTCACGTTGCGGGACTTGCTGTTGGTGGCCTGGCCCGGGTGGCCGTAGGCGATGTTGTTGAGGACGCGTACGTCGGTGCTGTCGTGGGCGAAGATGTTGGCGTAGGGCGTTTCGATGCGGGTGCTGCGGCCGTTGAGGTAGGCCGTGTTGTGGACGATGTCGACGTGCCGGCTCTTGTAGGCGTGAATCCCTGAACCGCCGTTGTCGTAACTGATGTTGTTGGCGACCAGAACGCGTCCGTTGTAGGCCGGTCTCCCGCGCTCGGGGTCGCCCTTCGTCGTGTCGACGATGATGCCGTTGCCGTCGGAATAGCAGCGGCAGCCTTCCCACTTGACCTTGGTCTCGTTGTCGTGGACGCGGTTGCCGGTGATGCGGATCCCGTACGTCCTGGGGTCACTGCCGCCTGTGTCGTGGGGGGTGAGGATGGAGATGCCGCTGGTGCCGTAGACGGTGAACCAGGCATTGGAGTGGACGTGGTTGCCGATGATGTCGACGTGGTCGGCCTCGATCGCCGAGATCCCGCCGCCCGGGCAGTCGTGCACCAGGTTGCCGATGATGTCGACGTGGTGGGGGAACGCGCCGGACTCCCGATTCTTCTCCACGGATATGCAGTTGGTGTTGTACGTGGGGTCGGTCTTGCTCGACGAGCGTTCGGCGTCGGCCAGGGACAGCGCGGCGTTGTTGCCCTTGACCTCCAGGTTCTTGATGACGATGTGGGACGCGCCGTAGACGCTGATGCCGTTCCAGGCCGTCTTCGGGTTCAGGACCGGCCGGTGCCCGGGATACGCGGTGAAGGTGATGGGGGCTCCCGGACGCCCCGAGCGTTTGACGGTCAGCACGTTGGAGCCCTTGCGGGGCTCGGTGTACGTGCCGTTCATGACGGCGACGACATCGCCAGGGCCGGCCAGGTCCGCGGCCTTCTGAAGGGTGCGGAACGGGGATCCGGCCGACGTGCCCGGGTTGGAATCGCTGCCGCTGGAGCTCACGAAGTAGGTCGGGGCGGGGGCTTTCGCCGGCAGGGACGAGCGGGAGACGCGCGCGGCGACGGGGGAAGGAGCGGAGGCGCGGTCCTCCGCGCCGGCGGCCGGCCGGGAGCCGCGCGGTGACGCGTTCATGGGAACGGTGGGGGCGGGCGTCCTCGTCGACGGACTCACCTGGGAGGCCGTGTTCCGCGTGCCGGAGGAGTATCCCGAGGGGACCACGAAGAGGCCCGTCACGACGAGCGCGGCCACCCCGGCGGCCACGGTCGCACCCGTCGCCTTGGCGGAGAGTCCACCGAGCACACCGTGGTCACCACGCGAGCGGCCGGGCATGCGACGGCCGTGCCCGCGGGGCGCCGACCGGGGAGCGGTGTGCCGGACGGTGGCGGCCGGGTGGGGGCCCCCGGCACCGACGACATCGGCCCCGGTCCCGTCGTCAGCGCCCGGACCCGGTCCGTCGAGGGTGTCGGCCGGACTCCCCGCCTCGCCGAAGGCCGGCCGACCCGTCGGCCCGGTCCACCCCGTGGCCCCGGCCGCTCCAAGGTCTCCCGTGCGGCCCGGTACGAGCAGGGGCAAGCCCGCGAGCAGCCGCTCAGGCGGGACCAGCCTGCCCGCGGGATGACCGCATGGCTCGCAGGAGCGCAGGTGCCGGGCTATCCGCTTGCGCAGCAGGGGGCTGGGAGTCGGGTCGCCCGGGCCGGTGAGCTCGGTCAGCTCCGCGCAGCGCGGGGTGCAGGACAGTGCTCGGACGACCGTCCGTGCCACGTCCAGCTGGGATTTCATCCGCTGGACCTGGACGGCCAGATGGGCTGTGGGAAGGTTCGTGGCCGCTGCGACGTCCTTCCGGGACAGCCGTCCGCACGCCTCCAGCCACCACAGCGACAGAAGATCCCGGTGCGACGTGTCGAGCCATGCGGTGGCCGCGGCGACCTGCCGCTGCTCGGCGGAGAGCGATTGCCGCAGCAGGAAGAGGGTTGCGAAGTCGGGTTCCGGCGAGTGCCGTTCCTCGGCGTGTTCCAGGGTCGTCAGCCGACCGGACCGCGCCCGGCGTCGGGCGTCGGTGAGCTGGCGGACCGCGATGGCCACCAGCCACGAGCGGAACTTCGCCGTGTCCCGGAGGTCGGGCAGCGCGCGGATCACCGCGACCATGGTGTCCTGCACGATGTCGTCGACGTCGAGATCACTCTCCGCCGCTCGCCCGACCACGTTGTAGACCAGCGGCAGGGCGCCTGCGGTGAGCCGTTCGACAGCTCTGGAGTCCCCGTCGCGAGCTGCCTCGACCGTGCTGCGGTCCGGAAACGTGTCGGTCCTGTCGGAACCGTCATGTCGCATGCGATACATCCTCGGACAAGAGCAGGTGTCACTGCTCTGGCGGGCGGTTGTCGCAGCAGGAGACGAGCGGACGCCCCGGGTATAACACTTTTCGCACCGGGGCCGGGGCCGGGGTCGCCCACTCGCTGTCCGGCGTGCAGAGCCCGACGCCCTCACCTCCGGTGCCGGGCGAGCCTCTTGCCAATCGGCGTCCGATGCCTGACGGCAGAAGGCGGAAACAGGCTAGACGTGTGGCGGATCGGGCTGGGCGCCGACTATGTAGTTCCCGAATTCTGACACGCACTTTCCGGTAACCTACTCACGCTAAGGAAAGTATCCAGCAAGGAACCGGAATTACCGCGCGCGGCACCGTGACCGGGCATCGAGACTGCGGATGACGGAATCACGAACAGTGAGGGAATGTGCACCGCCAGAGGCTCATTCGACTACTTTCCTTTACGTAAGTAGGCGAGGCTGATGGCCGTCCTGGTGCGGCGAGTTGAAACCATGGCAGGCATGTCTTATCGTTGCCTTGCCTCAGGAAATCACCCCCACGTGGCGGCGGATCCTGTGGGTACTTCCTTGAGGGAGTCAAGAGAGAGTAGTAAAAGCGTCGGCCCCCTGCCCAGGCGGTCATCACGGCGCGAGGGCACCTTAGAAGATTCAGGGGTCCCGGCTGCTTTCATCGCATGAGAATCATCCGGGGCCCAGTCTCCCGGAATGGTGAATTTCATGTCCGATCTTGAGCGGAGCAAGCACATCGTCGTCGACTACTACCAGACGGCGTTTCAGGGCGATCCCGAAAAGGCAGTCGCCGACCACTTCGGTCCCGTCTACATTCAGCACAACCCAGACGCCCAGGACGGCCCCGAAGCCTTCATCGGCTTCGTCCACTGGCTGCGCGGCGAGTACCCGAACCTGCGCGACTCGACATCAAGCGGGTCATCGCCGAGGAAGACCACGTGGTCACGCACGCCCACCTGAACCTCGAGCCCGGAAACCCGGACAACCCCGGTCGCGCCCTGGCGGACTTCTTCCGGCTGGAGAACGGCAAGGTCGTAGAACACTGGGACGTCATCCAGGAAGTCCCCAAGCAGTCCGCCAACGGCAACGGCATGTTCTGATGCCGTCCGCCGGTGACTTCCGCAGTCCCGCGGAGGCGGTACGCGCGCAGTACATCGCGTCCGCGACGGGAGACCTCGACTTGTGGAGGTCGGTTGTCGCAGAAGACGTCGAGTGGACTGAGTCGGCCGGTTTCCCGCTCGCGGGCACGTACAGAACCCCCGGCGGGATCATCGACGGCGTCTTCACGCCCCTTGCCCAGGAGTGGGACGACTGGACCACGCACGACGACACGTACGTCACCGACGGCGAACGCGTCGTGGTCCTGGCCCGCTACACCGCCCGAAACAAGACCACGGGCAAGACGATGGAGGCGCGCGTCGCGCACTCCTTCGTCGTCCGCAGCGGCCGAATCGTACGGATGGAACAGATCGTCGACTCCGCCTCGGTACCTGGGTAACGCGTCTGGTGAGGACGATGGAGGAGTCATGGGGACCCCCACACCCGAGCAGCTCTACGCCTATCTCAGCTATGACGATGCGACTTCCGCCTTGGACTGGCTGCAAGCAGTCGGCTTTCAGGTCGTTACCCGCCAAGAGGGGGCTGGGGGGACGGTGACGCATGCCGAGGTGCGCCTGGGCAACGTCGTCTTGATGATCGCTAGCGCTGATGCCGCATATACCGTGCCCACCTTGCGTGGCCAGAGCACCGGAAGCGGAATCTACTTGTGGATGCCGGCGTCGGCAGATGTGGACAGCTGGCACGAACGCGCTCTCTGTGCAGGAGGAAGCAGCGTGATTTCTCCAGAAGACACCGATTGGGGCAGCCGTAGGGCTCGGGTTCTCGACCCCGAGGGCCACGAGTGGAGCGCCGGAACTTATCGACCAGGCAGTACATGGTGACTTCGCGGCGCGATGGCTCGTTGAGTGAGGGACGGCCTCACATGGTGATCACACGCACCAAGAAAAAGCCCGCTACGAGAACACAGCCGATCACGATCACGATCAGCAATGCGCGTGGGTGTTCCCAGATTCCGCCGTCGGGTCGTTCCTCGTGCGCCTCAGCCGTGGAACCCTCCACGGGAGGGGTTTCGCCCGGGGGATGGAGTGGAGGTTCGCTCACTGCCGCACCGCCCTACGTGACTCGATTCCGATCGGGAAAGCCGTTCCATGGAATTTCGTGAACTGAAGGTCATTTGGATGCACCTCAATGCCCCTCAAGCACTGCTGAGCTTCAAGGCGTGGTGTCGGCGGAGGCTGACGGCAGGTGATCCCTGCGGCATGCCGACCGTATGAGGCAGGTTCGAGGGAGTGGACTCATCGAGGAGCGGCGGGCCTACGGTGAGAAGTGACCTGGACGCCGTTACGGGTCAAGACCAAGCGCCTGTAATCCGGCTGACGAAGCGGGGCAGGTCCGCCCGGTGAGGGGTATGCCCAGGTCACCGTGTGGCGGCTCACGACTGCGAGCGTCGACCTGCTCGTACACGGTCGCGACGGCAGGCTCAGTAACCGTGACTCGCGCCGACCGGCGGGCGAACGGCCCCGAGAATGCTGGACGCGCCCGGCCGGTGACCGGCTCGACGTTCACTCGTTTGACGGATCGGAGTCCACGACCCCTCCCGGAAAGCATCCCGCATCATGCACCTTCGCTCGTTCCGGCCCGCCGCCGTCAGGCCCCGGGCGCGGGAGGCCGAGTCCGTCCTCGTAGAGCAGTACGGGGACCTGGTCCGCCTGGCACATCTCGTCCTTCCAGCATCGCTCGGCCGACATCGGCGGGTGCTCGCGGCGCATTCTCTGGTACAGCGGGCTCTGCCCCGCGTACGGGCAACGCCCGGCCTGCCCACGGTCCCCCGACCGCGCGGGGAGGCGAGCGGCAGGCAGACGGTCCAGCGGTCACTCCTCGTGGAGGTGCTGCGGGCCGCGCTGGCACACGGCCGGCGTCCGCGCCCGTGGCCCGCACGGTTCGCTCCGTCCGGGGCACTCGTGCCCCGGATGCCCTTCGTCGTAGGGCTCCGGATGTTCCCGCGGTCGGGCGGGTTGGACGAGCCCGACCTGGCCCGACGCCTTTCGGACATGTCCGCCGCCGCCCGTGCCGCCTGCCTGCTGCGCGCGGTTCACGGCCTGTCCGACGACACCGTCCACCACCTGCTCGAATCGGCGGGCGTGGCGGACCCGGCCGCCGCCCTGAGTACCGCCCGGCTGCTCGAGGCGGTCCCCGGCGGCGCTGTCGCCGCGCTGCTGTCCTCGCAGGAGTTCGACGCCTGCGCTCTCCAGGTCGGCCCCACCGATCTGCTGCGCCGCAGCCGACGGAGCAGGCTGGGCCTGGGAGTCGCCGCGATGGGCTTGGCGGCGGCCACGCTGGTGGTGACCGTCGCCGGTGACACGACTCCCGGTCCGTCCGCGCCCACCGCCGAGGCGGCGGCTGCGCCGACGAACGTAGTGCGCACCGCGGCGGGGGTGTGGGACAACACGTCCCGGGTCGACTTCACCGCGTGGCCGGCCCGCGGTTCGAGGGTGAACGACAAGAAGCTGCTGGGCCGGGCCCTGTCCACCTGGGCGCGTCCGCCGGCCGGGAGCCGGGTCCGGCTCGCTCCCGCCACGTCCGCTGCCGCGCCGACGAACGCACCACTCCTGCTGTACGCGGGAGATGGCGCCGACCGCACGGTGGTGCTGCTCTACGACGGCACGCGCCTGGCCCGGTACAGCGAGTCCCTTTCCTCGGCCGAGAACACGGAACTGAGCGTCGCCCGCACCGACGACGCGGACGTCACGACCGCGGCAGCCGTCGCCCTCGACTCGGACAAAAGCTCCACGCGCTATCTGTTGGCCCCTTGGATCGCCGAGGCGGGAACCCGCGATCTGCTGCGCCCCGACGTCCTCGCCCGGCCGTTGCGCATGTCTAAGGACGGTGTCACGGAACCGGTCCCGACGATGCCCGCGGGCGGGGGCTGCGACAGCCGCCCGGTGCTGCAACTACGGTCCTCGGAGCGCATCGCCGAGCACCACTCATTCCTGCTAGCCGGATTGGGCGACCTGTCCCCGGTCCACCTCACCTACACCCCCCTGCCGGGACGAGGGCGTCCGCCCCACCAGCCCCGGGAGGCCACCGGCACGGCAGCTCTGGTGGCCTGGGCTCACCAGGCCTGCGCGCTCGGATCACTCGGCAACACCGGTGTGCGTGCCGTCAACGCGTGGGACTTCGCCGAGCAGCACCTGCCCGACGGCGGCGGTCAGGCCGTATGGACCTGCGCCCGCGCCGACACCTGGCGCGGCCCCGGCGACGTCACGGTGGCCCTGCGGACGAGCAGGGACGCGCCGGACGCGCCGGCCCTGACCGTGGCCCACGCGCGGTCGACCGCGACCTGTAGCCGCTTCGGTCAGCACATCGTCGCCACCACGGGCTGGCGGTCACCGAGCGGCCACTGGTACGTGCTGGCAGCAGGCAGCCGGGCCGTGACGGGCCTGTCGGTGAGCGGAAGCGTGTCAGCCTCGGAGGAAGGGCGGACGCTCGCGCTGCCCGCGCCCCGCCGGCCGCACGTGAAGGTGGTGGCCCGACTCGCCACCGGAGGACAGCTGGACGCTGTCAGCTCTCCCTGAACGCGTGGACGGGCGCGGTCCGTCCTGTCGCGGGGCGCCCGTTCCGTGCCACCCCGGAGGGGCGGAACTCGGGTTATATGATCATGCTTTGAATTCACTTCAACTCAACTGCTGTGCACGGGGGTTCACATGTCCATACGTCGTCCGTCCCGCCCGCTGAAGGTCACCGCTGCCTTGGCCCTCGCCACGGCCGCGCTGCTGATGGCCACTCCGCCGGCCGACGCGACCGAGTACAACTTCGACACCTGCATCGCCCAGGTGGGCAGCCGCATCGCCCCGAACGGCAACGAGATCCCGGCCCGGAACTTCGCCCGCGGCGACTCGGGGGTCTGCGTCAAGGCCATCCAGGTGGTGCTTGTCAGGTACGTCGTCACCGAGTCGGAGAAGTCCGGTTTCGTCGACGGCGTGTTCGGCGCCCGGACCGACTACTACGTGCGCCTCTTCCAGGAGCGGTACCGCCTCGATGCCGACGGGATCGTGGGTCCGCGCACGTGGGGTGTGCTGGCGGCCACCTACACCGGCTGACCAGTAACTGAACCGCCTGTTCCGCCTGTTGCGCGTCGCACGGGGCGCATGCCGATCGCGGCGGACGTCCGTTGATCAGCCGGGCCGTCGCCACCCTGAGTGCCGCACTCGGAACCGTGTATCCCGGCGCACCGGACACTGCTTCCGTATGGGCGGCGGCTAGGCGGTCCGTGAGACCGAGGGGCGCACCCGCACCTCGGCGGAGGATCCCGCGTTCGCGGTGCTCGACGAGATGGCGCTGCCGTGGCTCGTGCAGCGGCGCTTCACGATCGGATGTTGAAGAGCCGTGATACCCAAACGCCCCGGCTCGCCACAGCGGCGAGCCGGGGCGTCCGTCAGGAGGACGCCATGGTTGGGTCCAGGGTGGGGGAGTCGAGCGAGCGGGACTCCACTGCCGGGGAGTGTGGCCCGATTCTCCGGCGACCTCAGCCCTCCGGGCCTTGGCCGAGCAGGACCAAAGCAGTGCGTCGGTGGCGGCCATGGCCGCCACCGAGGCGATGTGGGCGAGGGTGGACAACGAGGTCGGACACGGGCCCAGTTGCAGTGCCTCGGCCACTAGGCCGTGCATCGGAAGTGAATCGTGCGCATAGGGTGTCGACATGTCGCTGAGCCGCATATCCCTCTCGTCCGGCCGATTGATCGAGCTCACCGAGCTGCGGATGTCTTCGACCTATGGGGGGATGTTGGAGGGCTACCCGTGTAAGCCCATCAACGATATGAAGGTCCGGAGCCTTCAGCGGCAGGCCGAACGCTCGTTTCCTTCCACGCCGGTCCATCTCGTTCCACCCTCCCGCGATTACCCGGAACAGACCGCCGGCGCCTTCGGCCCCGTCGAGATCCTGTCTTCCGTGGCCTGCATCGGCGCCTTCCGCTCGACAGCGATCGCTCCTGAGCTCGACCCGGTGCTGCACCGTTCTGCTCTCACTGTGGTCTGGTTTCAGACCGTCTTGACTGTCCCGTCGGGTGAGGACGCCGAACCTGAACTTCGCGGCCTTCGTTGGGAGGAGCTGGCCCAGGACTACGAGCTCTAGCGACGGGTGCCGGTCACAGTCGGTCCGGGGGCGTTGCGTTTCCTGCTACTCGCGTGTACCCGCGGTTCACCGTTGCTGCCCGCTGGAACGGGCATGAGGGGTCACGACGCCTTCTGATCCGTAGTTCGGCGGGACTGCCGTCGATGGCGCTTGGTGCGTCGCGGGTGCCCCCTGGGGTCAGAATGGCGGGTCGTCGGAGCAGCCGTCCGCCCAGAGGTGATCCATCGATTCGGGTCCCGAGATCCGTGGGTTGGGCAGGGGGCCGGGTTCTACACCCCAGATCACGAGGCACCGCTTGGCGAGGTATCGGTAACCCCGGTACTCGCTGGTGCTCAGAGTGCTGCGTACCAGCGGCACGAGCTCCGGGATGTGTACGGCCAGCTCGGGCGCGGCGAGCGTCATCGCGGCTGCGTGCACCGCAGTTTCCCGGATCAGAAGGTCCGGATCGGCAAGGAACGGCTGCGCTGCCTCGTAGATGAGCGGGAGGATGGCACGCACCGCGGCGACATCGTCAGGTTCTCCCGGGCCGTCTTCGTCGTAGGTCGCGTCATAGGCGAGGTCGCCCAGCCATTGCAGGAGTGCCGCGCGCATGGGCCAGCGGCGCTCCTCGTGGAAGTAGATCCCCGAGGTCGTCGTTCGGGGGTGGCCAAGGATGGCGATGACAAAGCGAACGGCCGGGGCGGTGGCGCCGTAGATGGTGTTCTGGTGGGTCACGGCCTGACCGAGGTTGTGTACGGCGGTTCGCTGAACGTCCTCGTCGTCGTCCAGTAGCCCCGCCAGGATGACGGGGGTCGCCGGGGCGGTGTTGGGGCAGCAGTGTTCGACGCTGTCCCAGTCCGTTGCCAGAAGGAGCGCCCAGGGGTCGTTTGCCCCACTGCCGTCATTGATCGTCACGGGTCCAGTGTGGCCTGCGGGCCAATTGTGGCCAAGGCCCGGTCGGTGCCCCTGTTGTGGAGACGAGGGGAGCCTTCGGCCTGTGGTCGACAACGCCGGAGGCTGGCTCCGAGACTTTCGGCAGGAGCTGCTATGGGGCGAGTATTCACGGCCCGCAAGCTCCCGGCGGGTCGGGCAGTCAAGGCGAGGAAGAGGGCGGCTACGGGGGTGAAACGCCCCGGACACGCTGGAACATTCGGTTTGCCTGTGGCCAATCAGCGGTCGGTCGGTTGTGGCAACGGCAGAGGTTCGTTGATGGAGAGTCCAGTCAGCCGCGGAGCCTCTTACGTGCCCAAAGAAGCCCGATCACCCCGCCGACAACGACCAGGTACACGGTCAGTGGCCGGTCGTTCAGGATGAGTCCGGGCATGGCGATGACGCCCACGATCAGAAGCCATCCGCATCCCGCCATCCCGATGTCCGCTGAATCAGGACGGCGCCTTTCGTTGTCCACCTGTTCCCCATTCGCTGGCTGGTACCTGATCAGCACACTACGCGCAATGGATGGTGGCCCCTCCGGAGAAGGCGTTGTGGTCTCCCCAGCAACCATGGCTGTTGCGCAGCGTGGCGTTGCCTATGTTGTTGCGGTACTTCCAACCGCTCGTCGTAAGCCTGGAATGCTCGAAGCGCAAGCAATCGAGATCGACTGGGTCGTCGCGGGAAGGGCTGGCAAGACGGTGTGGACAACGGCGGGTCGGGTTTCCTGTCTTGCGCGGTCCCCAGGGGTCTCTGTGCATGCTCGACTCATCCAACAGACTGCAACAAAGGACGTACCGGCGGCTTTTCTCGTCGAGTTCGTAACGGGGTCACGAGCGCGCTCCGTTCGGGGACTGCCGACGAGTCGGGCCGGACCGGCGTCGGGGCCGCGGGGCATGTTGGGGCGGATCACATCCGCGCGGATCGGATCGCGCAGGAACCCCGCCGCGTAGCCGCGACCGGGCTTCATTCTTTCGGGACGGGCCCGGACCAGGTGTCGAGTCGCCTCGCAGTCGCTGAAAGAATGATGCGGTTCAGGGCAGTTGAGGTAAATCGATCTCTCAGCGGTGATGAGTCAGGACCGCTATGTCCGCGCCGAAACCGACCACCAGTCGCCCGTCGGGCGCCACCGTCAGTGCCCGTACGCGGGAGGGAAACCCGTACGCACCGATCTGACGCCCCGTGCTTGCGTCCCACGTCCACACGGTTCGGCCGCCGCCGGCGGCGGCGACAGGGCGACCATTCAGCATGCCGGTCGCCCCCACACGCACCTCACTGGTATGTCCGGTCATCGGCGGTGCCAGCAGTTCGCCTGTGGCCAGGTCCCAAAGATGGACTGCTTCTGCCCTGTGGCTGGTGACGATGACGATGCGACCTGAGAGCTTCTCCAAGGCGAGTGCGCCTCGTTGCCGCGGCTGCACCCCGATCCATCGACTCGCCGGCAGGTCCCAGACGCGCCCTTCCCCGGTCACACCGACGAAGCGGTCATCGAGTGCCGCGAAGAACTCGATGGAGGGGCTGGTGTATTCACCGGTCGACTGTCCGTGCAGCTCTTCCCGGGTGGTCAGGTCCCACATCCGCACTGTTTTGCGCCAGTCGCCTCGCGTGAGGAGTGTGGGCCGTCCGTCGACCGTCCCCGCCGTCAGCAGGTCCACGCCGGTGGTATGCCTGGTCAGAGGTTCATCGAGCTGTCCCTCGCCTTCGAGGTCCCAGATACGCACTCTCGCGTCCGAGCCTCCAGTGACGATGACGAGGCCGCCGTCCACGACGGCCGTGGCGACCCCCGTCACGGAGCCGGCATGACCAGTCAGCCGGCTCCCCGTCTCCCGTTCGCCATCGAGGTCCCAGACGCGGACCGATCTGTCGTCGCCACCGGTGACCGCGAGTTGGCGCCTGTTCACCACCGCCGTCGCCACTCCCCGCACCCTCGCCTCGTGTCCCGTAAGAGGGGGCTGTAGCTGCCGGAGGGTGGGCAGTTCCCACACCTCGACCGGGCCGTCGGCGGATGCGGCGAGGGCTGAGGGGCGGTCGTGGAGCATGGTCACGGCCGCGTTTTCCACGAACCTAGTCCCGACGGGCTTGCCGACCTGCTCGCGCGTGGCCAGGTCCCAGACGTGCGCCTCATAGGCGTTGGCGCTGACAGCCATCGAACACTGGGACGCCGGATCCGTCACCAGGAAGTGCGCCCTGGCGTTGAGGTCCAGACTGGCACAGTGCCCTGCTTCCCCGTCCCAGTCCTCGTCGACGTCACCGCCGCCCTCCATCCTCCGGTCGGCCGCACAGTCCGCGAACACGGGAAGCTCGTCGTAGCGGTCGCCCCGGGCGCCGAACTCCCGTCCCGTGACCAGGTCCCACACGCGGACGGTTTCCTCCCCTGTGATCAGGTCCGTCGCCCCAAGTGCTCTGGAGTGGCTGGTGACAGCGACGGGACGGCCGTCCACCACCGCCGTCGCCAGAGCGGACACAAGGCCGGTGTGTATGGTCAACTGCTCACAGCGCTGGGAAAGGGTGGCCAGATCCCACACTCTCACTACGTCGTCGACGCAGGCGCCGACCACGACCGGCCGACCCTCGACCATTCCCGTGGCCACCGATTTCGCCCAGGAGTCGTCGTCGGCGGAACAGGTTCGGACCGCTTCTCCCGTCACCAGATCCCATACCCGGACGGTGTGGTCGTGGCCGACGGTGACAGCGACGGGACGCCCGTCCAGCACTGCGGTCGCCAGCCCACCCACGGCGCCGGGGTGAGCGGACACGGCCTTGCCCAGCCGGCTGCCCGTGGCCAGCTCCCAGGCGTGCAGCGTGCCGTCCTCGCATCCCGCGACGGCGAGACCGTGGCCCTCGACGACCACGGTTGCCAACGCGCTCAGCTTGGCGGGCACGAGGAACGCGTACCGCAGTCGGGAGTCCAAGTCGCTGCCGGTTGCCCATTGCACGACCCACGGGTCATCCATCTCCCGACGGACTGCGACCCGGGCGATTTCTCTCGCCAGCTCCCGGTTCCCGTACCGGGCGGCGTCCAGCGCCAGTAGTTGCCGCCGCACCCTCGCACCGGCGTCACGGTGCACATGTCCCGACGCCCGGTACACGGCAGCCGCCAGCACCTCCTCGTGCCCGGCAGCGCCGTCCAGGCCCGCGAGGATCAGCTCCGGGTCCCCGTGCACCAGCCATCCAGGATCGGTCAACCGGCCTCCCACGGGGCCGACTTCACGGTCCGGACCGCTGTTTCGGAGTTCGTCAGACATGACCGGCATGGTAGCCACGCCGCCTCGGGGTTCGGCTCAGCCCAAGGGGGCGTCGACCGGAGGACGAGCTGAGGGAGAGGCGGTCGGACACCGAGCCGCCTCCTGATGTCAGTGGCGCCTGCGAGACTCGTTCCATGATTCCGAAGCTGCCCTTGGACCACCCTCGTTGGCGTGGACTTGACGGTGTGAAGGTCGAGGAGGTGCGGGTACTCCTGGAGCAGCTGGCCTCCGCGGCTGCAACCGGGGGCGGCGACGCGTGGCGCCGGACCTGGACGGACCTGTTCGCCGGTCTGATGGATGATGGAGTCGTCGCCGACGGTGCCTACGCGGCCCTGCCGCACCTCGTCGAGGCGGCAGCGGCCCTGCCTCCGGGGCAGACCGTGGACTTCTGGGTGGACCTAGGATTCATGGTGACCGCCGACTACCGACCCCCCGTCCCGGCCGACCTCGAGGCGGCTTTCCAAGCCGCGATGCTGCTGGCCGAGCGGGCGGCGACCCGGAGCTTCCTCGCCGCCGGCACTCCCGAGAGGGTCTGTGCCCTACTCGCCCTCGCCTGCGTGGCCCTGGCTGGCCATCACATCGGCGGGGCGCTGTGGCAGTTGCCGGACCACCGTGAAAGCGGGCTCCTGTTGTCGTGTCCCGCTTGCGAAAGCGACACGGAGATCACCGACTTCTCCGTGGACCCTGCGCGTCCGCCCCTCGAGGCTTCCCCGCTGCCCGCCCCCACTAGTGTCCGGCAAGAAGAGCATCCCTGGGGCGAGGTAGCGGCGGCCTTGCGGGAGGATGCGATGGGAGAGGGCTGGGAACCCTTCCTACGGGTGGCGCGCGACGTCGCGTCGAGAGGGGTGCCCGCAGAAACCCCAGGACATGCCGTCCTGTGCCTCGTCGCCGGAATGGTCGCGGTCAGAGGCACCCCGAAGGGGACCGCAGGAGAGCCGGCCCGCCGACTGATTTCGCTCACCGGGCACTTCCGCTGTTGGGACTGCGAGCGGACGTGGGCGATCGCGGACGGTCTCGCGGAGCCCCCGGACGGTGCGCTCTCCCAGCCCCGTCCGGATCTCGCGCGGACGGACTCCGACTTGGCGGTCGCCGGGGTGGAATCTGCGGCGGCCGGGGGAACCAGCCGAGCTGCGACCCGGTTCCGACAGGAAGGGAACCAGGTGGTCGCGGTCGACGGCACCCCCTGGGGCCGCGTAACGGCGTTCACCGATTCCGTGCCCGGTTCGTCCGGGGGCGTCGACGCCCTGGCGGTGGTGTCCCGGCCCGGCCGACCGACCTTGGTGGCCGGCGGCGGGGACAAGGGTGTGGTGTGCCTGTGGGACGTGACCGACGGCCGACTCGTCCACGACCCGCTGCCGGGACATCGTGACGCCGTCCGCTCCATGACTTCCCTGCCCCTGCCGGGCGGGCGGGTCCTGCTGGCGAGCGGAGGTGACAGCGGGACGATCGCGGTGTGGAATCCCCTCACGGGGCAGCCGCTTCGAGAACCAGTCGGTGACTGGCCCGGCGGAGTGACCGCGATGTGCGCCGCCGTCGTCCCCGGCGGCCGCACCCTGCTCGTCACCGCCACCCCCCGCGGCGCCGTCCGGATGTGGGATCCGGACAGCGGTGAGTGCGTCGGGCACCTCAACCCGTACGGCAGTCCGATCCGATCGGTCGCCGCCGTCCCGATCTCCGCCGACCACGCGTTGATCGCGGCCTCGGACACCGCCGGCCGCGTTCACATGTGGGATCCAGCCGTCGAGGACCCCTGGGACAACGGCGCTGCCGTGCAACTGAGCGCACGCGCGCTGGCCGATGCCGGCCACCGGGTGACGGCCGTTGAGGCCGTCACGACACTTGACCGATCCCTGCTGGCGACGGCGGACGACCTCGGCGTCGTCATGCTGTGGGATCCGGCCACCGGTGCCCCGGTCGGCGATGGTCTGCCCAGTTCCACAGGCACCGCCGGCCCGCCGCTCATTGCCGTCGGCCGCCCGCACGACGGTCGCACGGTTCTGGTCTCCGGCACCCGTCACGGTCAACGGCTGCGGGTGTGGGAGCCGGAGACCGGCGCGGTGCAGCACATCGCCTTGGACGTGTCGTTCACCAGTCTGGCCACTGCGGGCACAACCCTGATCCTCGGCCATGAGCACGGAGTCCTCAGCCTTCCGCTCACCAGACCGGACGGTGCCGGGGAGGGGAAGCCATGACTGATGTCGAGGTGAGTGAGGTGAGTGACAGGACGCTGTGGAGAGTGCCGGGCGGGGGCGTGCTGTACCGCACGCCTGCGTTGGCCGACGGCACCGTCTATGTCCTCGACGACCTCTTCGGTCTGGCGGCGATCGACGCGGACACCGGGCAGCGGCGCTGGACACTGAGCGTCGACGCCGGGATCGGAACATCGCCGGTGGCCGACGACGGCGTCGTGTACTTCGCCGACACCGTCGGCTGTCTGACGGCGGCGGACGCCGCGACCGGCGAGGTGCGGTGGAAGTGGAGAGCACGCCGGTCCAAGATGTCGAACCCGACGGTCGCCGACCACGTCGTGTACTCCGTCGCGCACGACGGCACCATGTGGGCGGTGGACGGGCTCACCGGCCAACCGCTCTGGAATGCCAAGGTGGCGGACCATCACACGCCCAACGATCCCTCGCCGGCAGTGGCCCAGGGGTTCCTGTACGCGGCCGTTGGAGGGCGCCTCCTTGCGCTGGACGCCGCGACCGGAAGCAGGCGTTGGAACGTGCGTCCCTTCGGAGGCGTTTCACGGACGCCGACGGTGACTGGCGGCGTCGTATACGTGGGGAACGATGAAGGCCTGGTCGCGATGGACGCGGAGACGGGCGCGGAATGCTGGCGGTCGTCTCCCGGAGCCGCGTGGGCGAGCCCCGCGGTGGACGAGGGCATCGCGGTCGTCGGTGTCGAGGGCTGGTATCTGATCGCGGTGGACACCGGGACCGGTCAGGAGAGGTGGCGGGTGAAGACCCGCGGTGAGATCCACGCGACGCCTGCGATCGCCGACGGCACGGTGTACGCGGGCAGTCATGACGGGCGTCTGTGGGCGGTGGACGCTGCCACGGGCGGGGCACGCTGGAAGGTCAGGACCACCGAGCCCGTGCACTCCACTCCGTTGGTCGGCGGTGGCACGGTGTACATCGACAGCCTCGATGAGCATCTCTACGCAGTACGGGCCCATCGGCAGGGTGAGGCACCCGTCAAGGGCCACCGCGCCGCATCGGCCCGTCCGGCGCCGACGACTATCCCTGGGGAATCCAGCTCTGTTCGGATCTCCGGCACAGTGCGCTGGCGGGTGCAGATCCCGAGCTCCGGGCTCCTCACCGCGGCGGTCGCCGACGGCGTCGTGTACCAGCCCGGCAACCGTGACCTGTTGGCGTTGGACGCCGCCACCGGCGAAGAACGGTGGCGAGTGACAGCCGCCTTCCCTTTCCACTCGTCACCGGTGGTCGTCGACGCCACCCTGTACATCCGTAACGGCAAACACCTGTGGGCCGTGGAAGCGGTCACCGGCCACGTGCGGTGGAAGCGAGCCACCGACTACGCGGGAGGCGCCCGGCCGACGGTGGCCGACGGGACCGTGTACCTGACCGTCGGCGACAAGATCTGGGCCGTGGACGCGGCCACCGGCCGCAGGCGGTGGAAGCAGCGGCTCAGGCCGCGCTACCCGCGCTCCTACGAAACGTTCACGTCCGCCGCCGTGGCCGACGGCCGCCTCTACATCTCTCACCCCCGTGACTCCCTCTGGGCCATGGACGCCGCCACGGGAAGCAGACTCTGGCAGGTGAAGACCGACGCCTCGCCGCACACCACACCGGTGGTGGCCGACGGCACCGTCTATTCCGGCTGCCACCACGGCCTTGTCGCCCTGGACGCCGTCAGCGGCGAACAGCGGTGGAAGCGGTCCTTCGGCGACCCGACGTGGTCCACGCCCGCGGTCGTCGACGGGACCGTGTACATGGGCAGCAACGGCTGGTACGTGCGGGCCATGGACGCTGCCACCGGAGCAGAACGCTGGAAGCAGGAGACCGGAGCCGCCGGGGAGTCGTCGGCCACGGTGGCGGACGGGACCGTGTACATCGGCAGCGAGGACAAGTCGCTCTGGGCGCTGGACGCGGTCACGGGCGAGGAGCGCTGGCGCCTGCGGACCGGTGGGGAGGTGTCAGCGACGCCCGTGGTTGCGGATGGGACCGTGTACTTCGCAAGCGAGGACGATTTCCTGTACGCGATCCACACCTGAAGCCCTGTCCCGGATCGCAACCCACATTCCGCCCCACGCTTCGCCCCATGCCGGGTCGTGGTGGTCGGCGGGCACACTGGAGTAACCCTTCTGACGCGGGCGTTGGCCTGCCGGGGCAGACCTCGGGGCAGGGCCTGCAAGGGTGCTTTGCGGAAGCCCGATTCACGGCCGTCAGCCCGCTGATCCGTGCCGCTGTTCGAGCCTCGTCCGCCGGAGTACGAGTCCCAAGGTGATCCATCCGGCGCCTATGACGAAGCCGAGGTTGATGAGCCGGTAGAGGACGACCGCGGCGATCGCGGTCGGAGTGTCGAGTCCGCCGGTCATCAGGCCGAGGACGAGCGCGTTGTCGATGATGCCGAGGCCGCCGGGGACGATGGTCACGGTGCCCGCGGCCATACCCGCGCAGAAGGCGAGCAGGAGCTGGGCCGGGGTGACCGCCTGGTCGGTGACGGAGCGGAGGCACAGCCACAGGCAGACGGCGTCGAGCAGCCAGTTGAGCAAGGCGTACGTGACGGCGGCGGTGGCGTGCCCCGGGGTGAGGCGCGCGGCTCTCAGCTGGTCGAGGAAGGCGCGGATCTGTTCGAGCCCGTGGTCGCCGGGCCTTCGGCGCAGACGGTTTGCTCGGGTCAGTGCCGTACGGACCAGCGACAGCAGTCTTTCGGGGTGGCGGGTGATGTGGCGGACGCCGATGGTGATGAGCAGGATTGCGGCGGTCAGTCCTGCCAGGGTCGGCCATGCGGGGGTGCCGTGGTCGGCGAGTGCTCCGAGGGCGGTGACCATGGCCAGGGCGGCGGTGGAGAGGATGCCGGACAAGGCGATGCACCAGGAGGCGACGGCCGGGGTGGCTCCGAAGCGGCGCATCTGCTGGTAGTTGAGCTGGGTGGAGAAGAAGGCGCCGCCGGGCAGTGTCTCGTTGAGGGAATGAGCAGCGTAGGTCAGGGCGAGTTCGCGGCGCAGGGGAACGTAGAGACCGGCGGAGAGCAGAAGGCGGCGCTGCATCCGGGCGTAGGCGCCCATGGCCGCCACGGCTGCGGCCAGCGCGGCAAGGAGCCAGCCGAAGTGTGGGGCGCGCAAGTGGGTCAATGCCGAGGTGAGTGCCGTCCGGCCAAGGGCGAGTTCGACGGCGAGCAGGCCGAGGGCGGCGGCTATGAGGCAGCGCCGCAGCCACGGGTGGCCGTGGCGTCCTTCCGGCCGGCTCAGACTGCTGTCGAAAGTCATGGTCATCTCTGGTGGTGGTTGATGGCGGCGTCAGCGAGCGCCCCGGCGGGCCTTCGGGGAGGTGGCGGTGTCCGCCGGGCGAAGCGCACGAGACGTGGCCCGGCGGCGGTCTCGGGAGTTCGCCCGCGGGGATCCACTGCCCGGTGCGCGGCAGTTCGCGTACTCACCCTCCGGGCGCCCCTGGCCGCCAGCTGATCGGTGGTCCATGAGCCTGGGCTGCGGTGTGGAACCGGCCGCGTTCTGGAGACGACCGTCGCCGTGATCGTCTCGATCACGGCGGCGGCCTGTGCCTACCAGGGTCATGGCCGGCCGTCACCCGTCGGTGTCGGAGCGTTGACGAAGGCGCTCAGACGACCGCGGGGGTCTCCGCGTGCTTCTGGAGGTCGCCGGTAGCTGCGTCGTGCCGGCGGAAGAGCAGGCCGGTGACGATCGCACCGAAGGCGAAGATGCCGGCCGACCACCAGAAGGCGGTGGTGAAGCTGTGCAGTTGGGCCTCGGCGAGCAGGTTCTTGCTCGGTGCGTGGTCGGCCACGTAGGCGGTCGCGGCACTGGTGGCCAGGGTGTTGAGGAGGGCGGTGCCGATGGAACCGCCGACCTGCTGCATGGTGTTGACGGTGGCGGAGGCGGCACCGGCGTCGCGCGCGTCGACCCCGGCGGTGGCCGCGCCGAACGCGATCGGCATCACGTGCCCCAGGCCCAGGCCGATGACGATCAGGGGCGGCAGAATGTGGGCGGCGTAGGAGGAGTGAGCGCCGATGCCGGTGAGCCAGACCAGTCCGGCCGAGGCGAGCAGCATGCCCGCCGGGACGACGGCACGCGGGCCGAAGCGCGGACCGGTCACGTTGGTGGAGACCTGCGCGGAGACGACGAGCGCGGCGATCATCGGCAGGAAGGCCAGCCCGGTGCGCACCGGGCTGTATCCCAGGGTGACCTGGAGGTAGTAAGTGAGGAACAGGAAGATGCCGAACATGCCGATGGCGGAGACCAGCATGGCCGAGTAGGCGGCGGCCCGGTTGCGGTCGTTCAGGATCCGCAGGGGCAGCAGCGGGTTGGCGGCGCGGTTCTGCCAGAGGGTGAACGCGGTGACCAGGAGAACGCCGATGATCAGGAAACCCCAGGTCATGGGGGAGTCCCAGTCGTGGCTCTCGGCGTTGGACAGGCCGTAGACGATGCAGAACAGTCCGGCGGAGATCAGGACGGTGCCGAGCAGATCGAGCTTGGGCTTGTCGCGTCGTCGGCCGTCGTGGAGCAGGAACGTGCCACCGAGCAGGGCGAGCGCCGCGAAGAGCAGGTTCACGTACAGGGTCCAGCGCCAGTTCAGGTGCTCGGTGAGCAGGCCGCCGAGCAGCAGTCCGATGGCGCCGCCGGTGCCGGCGATGGCGCCGAAGATGCCCAGGGCCTTGGCGCGTTCCTTGCCGTTGGTGAAGGTGATGTTCAGCAGGGTGAGAGCGGCCGGGGCCAGAACTGCTCCGAAGATGCCTTGCAGGGCGCGGCCAAGGACCAGGAGGTCGAAGCTCTGGGCGGCGCCGGCCAGGGCGGAGGCCAGAGCGAAGCCGGCGGCACCGATCATGAAGACGCGCTTGTGGCCGAAGAGGTCGGAAAGACGCCCCCCGATCAGGAGCAGGCTGCCGAACGCCAGCGAGTAGGCGGTGACGACCCACTGGCGGTCGGAGTCGGAGAAGCCGAGGTCGAGCTGGGCGGAGGGAAGGGCGATGTTCACGATGGTGGCGTCGAGCACGACCATCAGCTGGGCGACCCCGATGACGGCGAGTACCCACCAGCGGCGGGGATCGGCGGCCGTGGCCGGAGGCGATTGCGACGGAACGACGGGCATGAGGCACAGACTCCGGTGTGAGGAGTGAAATGAGGACGCCCGGTGGCAGGATCGACCCCAGGCAGCGGTTCGCTAAACTGAATCCATCAGGTGCTGGATTAGTTCGAATCCTGCACTTGATGGATTGCCGTGTCAAACACTCCAGGAGGCTTCGCCATGACCGCACGCCCTCGCCTTGGGCGCCGCCCCGGGGAGTCCGTCACGCGTGAGGCGATCCTGGAGGTGGCGCGGCGCAAGTTCGCCGACCTCGGCTACGACCGCACGACCATGCGCGGCGTCGCAGCCGACGCCGACGTGGACGCTTCCGTGGTCTCGCACTACTTCGGTTCGAAACAGGGCTTGTTCACCGCGGCGGCGGCTCTGCCCTTCGAGCCGGAGGCGGTTCTGGCCGAATTGCTGGACGGCCCGCGCGAGACCATCGGCCACCGACTGGCCACTCTCGCGCTGCGCATCGTCGAGACCACCGACGGCCGTCTGAAGATCACGGGGTTGATCCGGGCGGCGGCCTCGGACGAGAACGCCGCCCGCCTGCTCCGCGACCGGATCACCGGAGAACTGCTCCTGCCTCTCGCCCAGGAGCTGGACTCGCCGGATGCGCAACTGCGGGCGGCCCTGGCGTCATCGCAGATGGTCGGGCTGATCATGGCCCGTCACATCACCGGGCTTCAGGTGCTGGCCGACACCGACGCCGCCGTCCTGGCCGACGCGATCGCGCCCACGCTGCAGCGCTACCTCACCGGGCCCCTGACCGGCGCACAGTAGGGCATCGCTGTGGGGTGCGAACCTGGGGGGCACGCGAGCGGGTCCCCGGCGGCTCCGCGAGGACGGTGTGCTGACGGAGCAGCGCGCGGGCATGGATCGCCTCCGTCTTCAGCTCCCGACTTGTTGCCTGCCGCCTGCCGCCTGCCGCCTGCTCACTGCGACGGGTGGACCAGGCCTCCCTCGTAGGCGGCGATGACCAGGTGAGCCCTGTCCCTGGCTCCCAGTTTCACCATGGACCGGTTCACATGTGTCTTCGCCGTGAGGACGGAGATGCCGAGACGATCGGCGATCTCGTCGTTCGACAGCCCCATGGCCGCCAGCGTCACCACCTCGCGCTCGCGCGCGGTCAGGCTCTCCAGCATCGACGCAGCATGCCGCGCGGGGCGACGGCGGGCGGTGAAGCGTTGGATCAGCGACCGTGTCGCCGTGGGTGACAGCAGCGCGTCGCCGGCGGCGATCGTCCTGATCGCGTCGATCAGTTCCTGCGGGTTGATGCCCTTGCCGATGAATCCGCTGGCTCCCGCTTGCAAGGCGTCCGCCACGTGCTCGTCGGTCTCGAACGTCGTCAGGATGAGTACCTTTACCCCGGCCAGCGCCTTGTCACCGGTGATGATCCGTGTCGCCTCGATCCCGTCGAGGCCGGGCATACGGATGTCCATTACGACCACGTCGGTCGGCCGGGCCCGGACTTGGTCCACGGCGTCCGAACCGTCGGACGCCTCACCGATGACCTCGATGCCCGGCGTGGCCTCCAGCAGGATGCGGAAGGTACCTCTGAGCAGCGCCTGGTCATCGACCAGGAGTACGCGGATGCTCATCCTCCCTCCTGAGGGCTCGACGACGGAAGGCCGTCGGAACCGATGGGCAGCAGCGCGTGAACGCGGTAGCCGCCCGACGTCCGGAGGCCGGCGCGGAGGGTTCCACCCACCGCGTGCACGCGTTCGGTGAGGCTGATCAATCCCAGGCCCGTGCCGGATCCGTGACCCGGTCCGGAGCCCCCGTCGTCGGTGACGGAGACCTCCAGGTGGGTCCGGAGGTCCGCGACGACCACCGTCACACGCGCATCGGCCACGTGTTTCCGCGCATTGGTCATCGCCTCCTGGACCACCCTGTAGGCGGTCAGGTCCGTCAGCGGCGGAAGAGAGGCGGGCGGCCCGTCGCAGCAGGCTTCCACGCGAAGACCGGCATGGCGGAACGAGTCCAGCATGGCCGGAAGGTCACGCAGTCCGGGCGCAGGGGTGAGGGGCTGCTCGGAGTCGTCGGCCTGACGCAGCAGGCCGACGGTGGCGCGCAGTTCGTCCAGCGCCGCTCTGCTGGTGTCCCGGATCTGCCCGAGGGCCAGATAGGCGGCCTCGGCATCCTGACGGACCAGATGATGGGCCACGCCTGCCTGCGCGTTGACCAGAGTGAGGTGGTGCGTCACCACGTCGTGCAGTTCCCGGGCGAGGCGCATGCGCTCGGCGACGACCTGCCGACGCGCCTCCTCTTCCCTGGTCGCCTCGGCGTGCTCGGCGCGCTCCTGATAAGAGACCAGCAGTTCGCGTCGACTCCGTACGGCGTCCCCGACAGCGGTGGGCAGTTGGGTCCATGCCAGAAGCGCGAGGTTCGACTCCACGGCCGACAGCTCCGGGCGTACGACGAACGCGGCGGCGGTCATCACGACCCCCACCCCCACGCCGGTGCGCACCGCGGTTCGACGGTCCGTCCGGGCCGCGAGGAGGAAGAGCGCCGCGACCGCCGGTGCCGGAGGCGGCGACGCATCGGGTACGACGGCGAGAAGCACCACGCTGGTGGTGGCCGTTGCCCACGTCGTCGCTCGTGGCCATCGGTGGGCACACAACACCAGCAGACTGCAGAGAGCGGATATCGCCCCGGCCGTACGAAGATCGGTCTGGCCCTGGTGCGACACCAGCATCATGATCGGACCGGTGATGAGCACGCAGCAGACGGCGGCCACGGCGTCCACGGCGAACGACCGCCGTGCCGGACGGTCGGCAAGGCTCCTCACCGCCGCCCGGAAGCCTGCGACTGTCGCCATATCCCTTCCCCCATATATCCCTTCCCCCATGTGTTGTCGCGCGTCACGCCCCGGCGAACGCCGGTGCGACCACTGTGCGATCCGGACATCTCCGTCACCGCGCTTCGCGGCAGCGATGTCGGGATGGAAGCCTTCGGCGGTCTTCGTCTCGGACTGATTCGCCACCTGCCGCCCTTCGGAACGAGCCTCGGATGTCACGGCTGCGGCGGCTACAGGATGACACCCACCCTGACAAGGGGGTGCCTCAGGGCTCCCGGGCTGCCGCCGGCGCCCGGTTCTCCTCCTCCCACAGCGGGTGGTGGTGACGCGCCCAGTCCCGTGGGACCTGCCCGGTGCGCAGCCCACGGCGCGACTGCGCGTCGCGGACGGCCATCCGTATGTGGCCGAGGACCAGAGCCGCGATGAGCAGGGCCAGCCAGTCGTGGACGAAGGTCGCTCCCGTACGCCACACGATGGGCGCGAGGCGAGGGAACCACAACAGCAGTCCTGTGCCCATCATGACGAGCAGAGCCCCGGCCAGCACGTTCGCGTACAACTTCTGCCCGGCGTTGAACTTTCCGGCTGTACGCGGCCGCCCGTGAAAGGCGGCACGCACCCAGCCGCGGTCGTGCGGGCCGAACCGGTTCAGGCGGCTCAGATCGGCACGGAACGCGCGGGAGACCAGGCCGGCCAGAAGAGGTACGGGCATGGCGATGCCCGCCCACTCGTGCACGGTCACCAGCAGCTCGCGCCGCCCGACGAGTTCGGCGAGCACCGGCAGGTAGAGGAAGGCGGCGGTGACGAGGGCGGTTCCCACCAGAGCGGCTGTGCCCCGGTGTATCCAACGTTCGGCGGTGGTGAAGCGCTGGATCAGGTCCGGCTGTTCAACTGGTCGGGTCATCATCGCGTCCGTTCGACTTGCCGACCCAGCCGTCCACCGCGTAGCCCCGACGCTCCCAGTAGCCCGCCTGGACGCGCTCGGTGACGGTGATGCCGGACAGCCACTTGGCCGACTTGTAGAAGTACATCGGGGCGGCGTACAGGCGTACAGGCCCGCCATGGGCAGCGCTCAGCGGCTCGTCCCGCATCTCGTAGGACACCAGCATGTCGTGGCGTCGCGCCTGCTCCAGGGTGAGGCTTTCGGTGTAGACCCCGTCGAAGCAGGTGAAGCTCACCGCTGCCGCGTTGGACTGCACTCCGGCGACGTCGAGGAGAAGAGACAGCCGTACCCCGGTGAAAGCCGTGTGGGGGACGCGCCAGCCGGTGACGCACTGCACGTCCCGCACCAGGCGGGTGCTCGGCATGGCCGTCAGTTCGTCCAGTCGGTACGAGGCGGGGTGGTCCACCAGACCGTCCACGGTCAGCCGGTAGTCCTCGGCGGAGAGGTGCGGGACCTTGTCGGCGACGGAGTAGAAGCGGAAGCCGCCGCCACCGGGCAGCAGTGAGACAAGGCCCGTGGGGTCCTTACTGGCTATCCCGGCGAGGGTGTCGTCAAGCCTGCGTTGTACGGGCGCGCCCTCAGCCACGCCCAGGGCGCCGAGCCCCAGCGCGCCGAGGATGATCCGTCGTCCGACGGGCCTGTCCTCGCCGTGCCCCCGGCCGGAGCCGCCGGCACTGTTCGCGCTCACCGTCGGTCTGCCCGCAGCTTCCTGATACCGCCGACCAGGAGCGTCACACCCACGACGGCCACGACCAGGCCGATGCCCAGCCACTGCGATTCGCCGGACATCGCTTCACTGTTGTCGACGACGCCGGAGCCCTGCAGTGACCACACCACTCCTATGAAGAGCAAAAATGTTCCGACGACGGGCCGTACCCACTTCTTCATCTGCTGCTCCCTGGATTCCGCACGCGTCACCTGCGACGCGTCATGTCGAACGGCACCAGTCTCCCTGCGCACTGCTCCCCGGCAGTCATCCGCAGGAACGGAGTGGGGCTACCACTGTTGCGGTGGACACCACGGCCGCGTACCACGGCTGTGGTACGCGGGAATGAGTGCGCCCTTGCGGGATACGGAACGACACCTTGCCTCCGGGCGAAGGCGTTCGAGTGGGGTGTCTAGCGCCGCCCGGCCGGTCGTACGTGGCTCTCGGCGAGGGTGCGCAGTTCGACGCGGGTGAGTGCGGGGTCGGCCGCGGTGTCGATGGCGCGGCCTCTGGGGAGATAGCGGACGCCGTCTATCTCGCAGATCAGCGGGCCCACGCCGGTGTCGTGGATCAGGGCGTCGCCGACCGGAGCGGGGCCGCCGATGCTGCGGCGGCCACTGCCGCGGGATCGTGAGATCCACTGGATGAGCACCGGTGCCGCCACATCTCCGCCTTCCCGGCGGAACAGCACCAGCGCCAGCTCGCCGGGACCCTGGCGCAGCCGGACGTAGCGCATGGGTTGCCATGCGTCGTCCCCGGCCGCGGAACGGGCGGCACGCAGTACCGGGCCGCAGAGGGCGGACCGATCGGTGATGAACCAGCCGATCCGGGCGAGGCAGGCGATGGCGACCGTACCGAGTACGAGGAACCGCCAGTGCCCCAGGTCAAAATAGTCATCGAGGACAGCGGCGCAGGAGAGCAGCAGCAAGAACCAGGCGTTGGTGCCGAGGAGGGTGATCAGCACCCAGACGCGCGGCGAGACCGACGTGCGGCCGACGCCGCGGCGCGGCGGAGTCACCCGAGGACCCGGAGCATGGCGATCGTTGTGCCGGGCCGCGGCAGCGAGGCTCGCATGGTTCAGACCGTCATCGAGGCTGGGCCAGGTCTCTTCGTTCTCCAGGTCTTCCTTGTCGTTCGGGGCCGCTTGTGGGGTGCTCGCAGGGCCGGCTCGGAGCACCGTCCGAACGCGCCGGGCGCAGGCCAGTGGGCTGACGATCAGTGCACCAGCCGCGCCCAGCAGACCGGGGACGCCTCCGAAGACCGCGACCACGATCAGCGAGGTCAGTGGATCCAGGGCCTCACCCAGGAAGGGCCAGGGCAGGGCGATGATCGGGATGTGGTCGCCTGGACGGACGTCCGCCGTGTCGCAGTCCACGGTCGTCATGTGCGAACCACCGTCCCAGCTGACGATGCAACCGTCCTCGTCCCGGGTCGTACGGACGACCTCTGCGGAGGTGTGTTCCCCGAGCAGGGCGAAGTCCGCGGCGCACAGGCCCACGAACAGGGAGACCACGAGCGCCAGCACCGACCAGAACGGCGCGGTCGGCAGTCGTGGCCGACGGGCGAGCCCGAGGGTCGGTTGGGTCTGCCCGCCCAGCCAGGCACCGATCGTCCGCGCGTCGTGTGTGGCCAGGCCCAGCCGCAACACCTGACCGGAGGGTGTCCGGTAGCGCAGGCCGACCTTCTCGAAGGGAGGTTGGGCGAGGTTGGCGACCGTCGCGTCCACGACCTCGCCGCCGCGCGGCAGGACAGTGGCGTTCCCGGAGCGGTCGAGGAAGACGGGCCCGTCGAGGCGCGGGTCGGCCAACATGCGGCCCTTGCGGCCGTCGAGTCGACAGCGGAAGTGCACGGCCCGCCCCGCCGCCAGGCCGCGCCGCCTCCTCGCGGCCGCCCACCGGGTCAGCCTGGCCATGATCAAGGGGAGAACCACGAGGGCGACAAAGCTGCCGATCATCGATTCCGTCGTCTCTTCAGCTGTGAGTGATCGGAGAAGCGTACGAGTGCTGCCCGACGATCCGGCCCCGGGGGTGCCCCCTGGGTCCTACGCCCATCGCGTTCGTAGGACGAAGTGTCCGGCATTGCAGGCGCACGCCGACGAAGACTCCTCCAACTCCCTTATTCTGACGGCCACTTCACCAAGTTGCACCTCTCGGAACGGGAAAGGCCCTGTGTTCGCCAAGGGCACCGGCCGCCGTGGTGCCGCCACGCTCGCCACGGTCTTCAGCCGCGCCCAGTCGCGCCCAGTCGGGCCCAGTCCGCCCGGACGCGCCGCCGCGCGGTGGTCGTACGCTGTCTGGTTGCCCCTGATCCGCGTCGGTGCTCACCGCGAATGCAGCCAGCAGCCGACGGAGCGACGGGAAGGAATCGCCACATGACCGACCAGCCCTTCGACGACGAACCCCCCGAGCACCTTCGTTATCGCCGCTACCTGCAGGATCTGGAAGAAGTATCGGAGGCGGACGAGGTCGCGCTGGTGGTCACCGTCCTGAACGATCCGGACAAGTCGATGGGGGAGGCCGCGGTCAACCGCCACCTCGAGCGTCGGGCCGCCCGCCTGCTGACCGACCCGGCGTTCACGGCGTGGGCTCAGACCTTGACGACGGTGATCGGGGACCGCCCTTTCCTCGCGCGCCGAATGCGCGAGTGGACCCTGCTCCGGGCAATCGCGCTGGACGAACCATGGACCGCGGAAGAGCTCACGACCGGTTCCGACTGGTTCCAGCGCACGGCCGCGATCGAACTCGCCGCCACCTCACGCGAGGCCCTCGCCCTGCTCGCCGAACGGGGACGAACCCATCGCGTTCGGAACGCGGCGAGCCGCCGACTGCAATCCGCGTCAACACCGGCGAGACCGGCACCGTGATGCCTCGCCCGGTTCGGACGTGGTGGCTGGGGTCGTCCCCCGGGCGCTTCTGCGGAATGGGAGCGGTAGGTGCCGCTGCTCTCTTCCCCCGGAGCAAGTAGCTGCGGTAGAGGCGTGACGGCGCGCTGCGAATCCTGGAGATGAGGCCTGATGCGGCAGGTACTGGATTACGCCATGACCTGAGCTCGGGGAGCTTGGGTTCTCGGCGGGAGGCTGCTTGGCCGACCTGCGGCGGAGCGGGCGCGGAGCCTGGCTGATCGGTGGCTTGGTGCCCGTCGTTCCCCGCCCGTTCTGGCACGGATATGGCACGCGCGACCTTGGGGCGGCGTGTCTCTCACCTGGTGCCATGGTCCGCAGGTGCGTCGCGCGCGTATCGGTCAGAAGGGAGGTTCGAGATCGCCGCGGCCATCGCTGTGCGGCCCCCGATCCTCGGCCTCCTCCGAAAGAGGCTCCGGGCCGGGCGGATGGTGACCCCATGCTTTGAGGGCCCTCCACGCCGCGCGACGGTTGGGGTCGTTGCTGCTGGTGTCCAGGATGCTGCGCGCCTGCACGGCGAGGTGAGCACGGTGCCCGGCGAGTGCGGGATGCTCGGCGAGGAGGAGCGCGGCGACGACGGCGGCTTCCCGCACATCCTCGTGGCTGTCATACAGGAAGGGTGCGACGGCCCTGTAGAGCATCGGGCGTAGGTCCCGGAAGGCTGCCACGGTCGTGCTGCGGGTGAGGAAGCCGGGGTAGTACTCCTCGTTGCGGGCGACGATCTCGTCGGAGGCGTCGTGAAGCGTGGAAGCCAGCCAGCCCAACAATGTCGCGCGGATGGGGGTGTCGCGATAGGGGCGTCGTGTCATGGCTGCCGGGTGGGTGAGGATACCGGCGACGTACATGACGGCCGGGACGGTGGCTTCGTAGATGGTGTTCTGGTGGCCGACGAGCTCGCCCAGCTCCCACAAGGTGGTGACCTGGACCTTGGGATCGGGCTCCAAGAGTTGCGTCAGAACCTTGGGAAGCTCCTCACCGGACCCGAAAGCCGTCTGGAGCGAACCCCAGTCGGTCTCTGCCAGGACAACCTGGTAGGGCGGCAAGTCAGGCTCGCGGGGCGCCCCGGTATGAGAACGAAGGTGGGTCACGGGCCAAACCTAGACCGATGTCAGCCGTGGATGTCAGACCGCTCTGCCATCCTGCGCCAGTGACCAAGACGTGGACCGCCTTCTGGGCGCTGATAGCCAGCCTGAACGGCCACCCACACCGGCGAGTTGCCCGCGCCAATTCTCCAGCCCCCAACCCTCACGAAGGGCCTGAGGCACATCTTCCCGCTCTACGTCACCTGATGGAGTCCAGGTAGCCGGCGATCAGAATCCACATGCCGACACCCGCGACGCAGGGGATGACGATCAGAGCTCTCGCAATCATTCCCATCGGGAGCATGTCGTCCGGCTTGCTGCCGCGGGTCTCCCGATCAAGCACGAGCTGCGCCAGATGCCGTCGTCCCCAGCCGAGCCCCAACGGCAGGGAGAGAGCGAAGCACGTGTATGCGACCAGCAACTCCGCAGTCGAACAGCCGAGTCCGAGACCGATCAGGGGTATGCCCACGACGAAGATGAGGGGACGCGCCGCCCAACTGATCTTCGCCCGCGGCGTGGGCATGACCGGAACGAAAATCGCCAGGAAGTACGCCGTGGCTCCCAGGGCGGTCAACCACCACACCCATGGGTCGACAGAGACGGTCAACCAGTGAGTGAAGTGGTTCATGCCAACTGTCCTGCCCTTGGTGACGCCGTGCATCTTGACGGCGAATCACGCCATCATCCTGGCCGAGCGTGACCGTACCCGACAACCGCGTTGGGAGCGAGGTTGGGGGACTCCGGGCGTGACCTGGGGACCCCGGCCCTTGGGCAGAGTGGGGCCGTGCGCTCCCTGGCGACCCTCGGTTCGCCATGAGTCCCCGTCCGTTCCGGCACGGAAGTGGCACACCCTGCGACCCCTCGATGCGAACTCTCGGCGGCGAAGGTCATCGACGGTTCTGGGCCTGCTCAATCAGCCGTGTCCGGCCTTTGAGGTACAGCCCCGGTCACTGAGGTTGCTGTACTTCCGTGCTGTACAGCTTCGGCCTCCTGGCAGGAGTCGGCGAGGTCGTTGCGGCTGGGCTGGGTCTGGCCCAGGACTTGCCCGTACTGGGCTTGGGTCTATTACGGCCCCCCTCTATTCCCTGTGGTTCCCCCGCATAGACGACGCAGCTGTCTGTACGGCCCGGAACCTAACGAGGGAGACTGCGGGCATGGGGGATTTACTCAGCAATGGCTCGGACCGACCGCCCTGGAGACCGCCGCGTCGGCTGATCGCTGCGGCCGCCGCCGTGGCCCTGTCCGCGGGGCTCGTGGTGGGCATCGTGGCCGTGAGCGGGCCCGACGAGCAGGACCCGGCAGCACCCGTGAGCACGTCGTCGACGTCGCCGTCCGGCCGTGCCTTTCCTGATGGCCCGGACTCGGCTGTCAGGGCGGGGCAGACTCCTGGCATGGTGATCACAGGCTTACCCCTGTCTCAGGGTGCCACGCTGATCAGGCGTGATCGCAGTGCGGACGCAGGCCCGTTGACGGTGGTCGTACGACGTTCGAACGGTTCTCTGGGGCTGCACGGCGCGGTGGTCACGTTCCCCGTACCTGCGCCGACAGGGGGGCGCCCGGTCCTGGTCGGTAGTGTCTCTGGAAGGAGCCTTGAGCGAGAGATCACTTGGCCAATCGGACGCTCATACGCACGAGTTCGAGGGGACTTGCCGCAAGCCGAGCTGATCGCTGTCGCCGCCGCCACCAGCGTCGCCTCGGGCCGCCCCGAGGTCGACTCACCGCCCGGACTTTCAGTAACGGCAACGGGCACCTCACGCCCGGCCTACATACACGAGGCCCGATACAGCTCAGCCGAGACGGGGGAGGCAGACGAGCTCCCAGGCGGTCTGACCTTCACCGGCGTCGCCCGATGCGGTGGCTTCGAAGACCAGTTGTACGCCGCCCGTGTTCAGACGGCAGGGACCGTGAATGGCAAGCCCGCGATCATCACGTCTGCGTTCGGTGGCAACGGCGCGCTGGCTTGGGAGCCGGTGCCCGGTGTCGTGGCGTACATCGGCTACAGCGGGGCCCAACTCGACAGAGGTGCCGTAGCCGCCATGCGCCGTCTGGCCGCGCGGACACGTCTGCTGAGTCCTGAGCAGTGGCAGGCCACCAGCCCTACAACGAGCGACCAGATCAACAACTTCGGCTGATGCGACTGAGATCTCAAGCCGTGGAGCCCGACCCGCCTCACCCCAGCACAACGTGTATCGCTCAGCAGCCCAACGCCTCTGGCCGTGAGGCCAAGGCACTGCTCTATCCGAAGGCCGGCCACGGAATCGGAGGCCTCCCCTACCTGCTTCTTGGGGTCGACGGTGGTGGCACGCGTGCGGCGAACGAACAGTCCATGGACAGCAGTTGGCCTCAGCTACTCCAACTGCTCGAACGATGATGCCGAGGACGGACCTGATGGGATAGTTGCGACCGCACTGGCGTCCGGACGGTCCGGAGACAAGTCCGGGGCCGCCGTACTTCCCGTTGCCTGGACCTCCTCGATCGGAACTATGGGCACAACGGTCATTGAGGTTTCCCGGCAGGGCTCAGCCTTGCGGCTCCTGCGGCTTGACGTCGAGCTCGCGCAGACTTTGGTCCTTGAGTTCGGTGCGGGCCTCCGTACGGTGGCCACGGGCGATGTAGTCCCGCACGACCGCCTCGATCGCGTCCTGGGGCCATCCGATCCCTGCCAGGACCATCCCTTCCACTACAAGTTCGGCGTCGAGACTGATATTGACCTTGGCCACCGTGCCCCCTCATCGCGTCGCATCCGCACCTTAGCTGCTCACCGTTCCGTCGCTTGCGCTCAAGATGCGATCTCAGTGGTGGCCCCGAGTGGGATGCTCTTGCTGTGGCTGGTGTGATCACGGCTTCGGAGCCGTTGTGGACAGCCCCGTTCACCGGGCTGAGCCCGCATCAGTTCGGCAAGCTGATCACCGCGCTGCGGCGTGAAGGCGCGGACCCCGTCCGCAAGGGCCGGCCATGAAGCCTGCCAATGGAGCACAGGGTTCTACTGGCCGCCGCATACTGGCGCACGAACCGCACCCTGCGGCAGCTCGCCCCGGTCGCTTCTGGGGAAGGAGAGCGGTAGGGGCAGCGGCTCTCCTGAGGGATCGGCGGAGGGCGTGTCTGCCGTGTATGCGCAGTAAGTCGCTGGCTTCGAAGTTTCCCGCAGGGCGGTCTCCGCCGATTCGAGTGTCCGCCGAAGACGAGCTGCCTCGGCTCGCGTCTCCTCGGTCCAGTCGTGGACGGGACCGTTCGCTCGGACATGGTCAGCCATCGACACGCGAGCCGCGTTGGCAGCGGATTGCGGGGCCACAAGGGAGTTGGGAACCTGTGTGTCGTCCAGCTCCACATGTTAGGCACGGCCAGGGGGAGTGCCGTAGGGCAGTGGCAGGCTCAGGGCGTTGTTGCGCGAGTGGCATGGCCTCGGAAACGGCAAAGGGCAGCCTGGGAGGAAACACCGTCCTGAACTTGGCCCTTTCGTGTCATGCCGTCGCCCAGAGCAAGCCACGTCGGCGGAAGTGCGGCGGTGAGTCCTTGGGCGAGGACCTCTTCGTCCCAAACTCTCGGCTGGGTGGTCATGGGAAAGATCGGGCGGGTATCTGCGTTGCATGGACTCAGGTACAGCGGCAGTGTTCGGTGCGGCCATCGGAACGCTGGGTGGGGCCGGGGGTGGTTGGCTCACACTTGTTGGTCAAGCTCGACAGCAGGAGCGCCAGCAACGAATAGACCAGCAGCACCGGCTGGAGGAAGTGCGCCGGGAGGCATACAGTGCTTGCCTCAGTGCGTCAAAGCAGGTGTCGGCCCGATGGTGGAGGGTTGCGGTCCGGCTCCGCACAAGCGGCACCACGATGGATCAGTGGGAGGCAGAAGCCGTGGAGGCGCATGCGGCATGGGCGCCGTTCAGCTCGGCGGTGGCCGCCGTTGCACTCGTGGGTCCTGGCTCTGTGTCAGATGCAGCTGAAGACTTGCGACGCGCCATGTACGCGCTGGACCAGGCGGCAGTCGCCTGGCACGAAGCGGCTTGCGTCGCAGGTCGCGGCAACCTTGCCGAGTTCGACGAGAAATACATGGAAGCCGTGGCAGCCAAACGAGAGCCCGGAAGGGTCTTCCAGCAGGCAGCCCGAAAGGCGCTCAACGCCGAAGCGTGAGCCGGACGGCGGCCCCTACTTCGGTACCCGAGGTCGGCGCCTTCGGCTCGGGAAGCTGAGGTGATCAGCGGTGTGTTGAGGGGCTGACCCGAGGTGGAAGGGGTGTCGACGACTGGTGGCCGCTTCCCAACTTCCCCGGTGTTGCGGTACTTCACTGCTGCACAGCTGGACCCCGCTTCCGAACGAGTTGCCGCCTGGAGAGAATCGGGGCATGGGTAAGCCAGACTTGAACGACCGGCTCCGCCCGCTGTGGGAGGAGCACCGGCACGCGTCGTTCCCCGGCCGTTTCCGCGGTGTGAACATCGCGGGCGTGGAGCTGGTCCTGCTTGATTCCAGCGCTGCGGCTCTGATCATGGGAGAGCTGAGCGGCGGGCTGGATGATGACGAAGTTGCGATCCTCTGGGCGTGTATCACGGACCTCGACAAGATCTTGCCCCTGATCGATGACGAGTACTGCAGGGACTACTACGCACGACTACGGGTGCTGGCCGGGCTCGTCGCGCCGAGGTACATTCCCAGCGCAATCTGAGGTCTCCACCAGCTGTCCAGGCCGAGGTGCCCTGCTGACCGGAGGTTGATGGTGTACCACGACCGATCGATCGGCCTGGCAGGCATCGCCGTCAACGCACTGCGGGGCCCGCATGTGACCCTGGATGGGTTGGCTCTCGTAGGTCAGGTGCCATCACATGTGGAGGCTCCGTTCATCGGCTACCTCGAGACCCACAAGATGGAACTGCGGTATTCCCAGATCGAGGATCCGTGCTCGGAGCAGCTTGGTCTGGTGCTTCGGACGCAGCGGGCTGGTGACCTCGTGCTGAGCCGCCCGGTGATGGTGGCCGAGGCGTGGGCCGAGCGTTGTGGGGACACCACCGAGGGCTTCATCCCTCACCAGGAGTGGAAGACCTTCGAGTGGTGAACGCCGGCATGCCCTAGCGGCTGGTCAAGCCGGAAGAACCGTGCACGGCGAGGCGTACGACCATACGCCCAGGCGGCCCGTCGGACCGAACATGCTCGAGGGTTGCGTTCTCATTTCCCGTCGCCGGAGTCGGAGTGGAGTCGGAGAAACGAGGCACCTCTACGGGCCCGAAATCAGAGAGTCGAGCTGAATGTATGAAAGGCGTATCTCGTCTCGTATGTCGATCACGCGTCAGCGTGGGCGGCAGGCTTTCGACGGTGCCCGACTTGCTCTGCTCCTGATGGGGAGTGAAGATCCCTGAGCTGCCCCTGTCACAGTGACGGGCGCAGGGCCCTTGGGGGGCACGATCGTGGTACAGCGGATGAATTTGCTGGGAGAACCAGGGGTGGGACTGCCGGGGATACCCGGCAGGACCGAGAGGAGTCGCACGGGCTGGCTCTGGGACCGCCCGTGGAAAATCTATGTGCTCTTGGTGGTATTCCTGCTCCTCAAAGCGGGCGTGGCACTGGACAGTTGGTACATGAAACGGGACGTGTTCACCGGCGCCCACGGCCCCTTTCCCGCCGTGTTCGCCGCCGAGGCCCCGGTCGCGCCTGAACACCTCCTGAGCCTCCCGGGGGGTACGCAGGTGCTGGTACACGGTTTGTCCCTGCGGTGGACGGACGACTACACGGACAAATACAACGGAATGGCGGCCGTCAACGTGCGGACCGGCAAGGAGTACTGGCACTACGAGCGCCACGATGTGGACGAATCTCTTGTGTCGCAGTTCGGGGCGTCGGAACGCACGGTGGTGGCCCGCTTCACCGACGGGAAACTCGTCGCCCTCGATCTGCGTACCGGCAGACTGCTGTGGCACGCGGAGATTCGGGCCGGCGACCGCGGTCGGAACGTGAAGATCGCCGGAGGTCAGGTCCTCACCGAGGATGCCGGTGCCGTGCGCGCTTTCGACGAGCGTGGCGGCCGGGACCTGTGGACGGCGAAGACGCCCCAGTGGTGTCACGAGGTATTCCTCAGGTCAATCCACACACTCCCGGACCATCTGAGCGCCGTCCAGGTGCTGTGCAACGGCTCGGGACGCTACGGCGCGGACGACATCGGCCTGCTGATGGGTGTCGACAACCGCACGGGCACGGTCCTTTGGCAGCAACGCACCGTCGACCCGGATCTGACGAGCTGGGGCGGAGGGCACACATTGGTCGCTCCGGACCCGGCCCGCCGGAAGCCCGTTCAGCTGCTCGACATGAACCGTCAGGGGATCACTTCGCGCACTGACCTCCCGCTGGACAAGTGGGACGTGGTCGCCGTGGGCAACGGCACCGTGCTGTCCGGCACGAACCCGAAGAACGGTGCAAGCAAACACGACACTCTCCTGAGCGCCTTCGACGCCGTGGACGGACATCCGACGTGGCAGTTGCGGGCGCCGGGCGACCACGAGTTCGGGATCCCCAAGATTGCCGACGGCAGGGTGTACGTCGTACGCCAGCCGTATCTCACGTCGGCGGACGCCGGCAGTCAGTTCCTCGCCGACCTGCTCGTCCTCGACGCGGACACAGGACGCCTGCTCCACACCCTGCGACTGCCGACCATGACGGCGGACGACGAGACCCCCGACTACGAGAAACTCGTCATCGGCGACGTATCCGACGGCGCGGTGGGCATCGGCTGGCGCGACGATGGAGGAGAGCTTCTGATCGCCACCGACTGACGGACCCCGCCTCCGGAGCGAAGTTTGGTGCGGATCGATCGCTTACGGACGCGCTGAACCTCGCCCCCTGTGCCTACGCGTACTCCTCGGCCCATGACCGTGCGACATCGCGGAATCCCCGACAGAGCGGATTTTCGCGAACGCCCACGACACCTGTCAGATGTGGGAAGTGATGCCGGTGACAGGGTCGTGGGAGATCAGCGTCAGCATCTCCGGGTCATACCGGACGGTCTCGCCTGTCAGCAGAGCCCGTCGTTGACTGGCCGTCGCGACCTCGACCAGGAACCGCAGCACGGCGGCCACCCCGACCCCGTCGAGGATGTCGTCGGGCCAGACGGAGAACTCGATCTCCTCCTCGTCGCAGGGCAGGGAGAAGAGCCACACGCTGCCGAAGCGGGCCCGGAAGACGAAACTCGTCCCGCGGCCCTCCGGATCGTCCGCCCAGGCGCGGAAGAGATCGGCGAAGGCGGGACGCACGGGATCGAGCTGGGGGTAGGGGTGCTCCACTTCGGTCTCGTCGGCTACCGCACGCAACCGTTCGAGGACCGCGATCCACACGGCACGGGTCGTGTCGAGGACGCGAATGTCTCTCAGGCTGCCGTCGATATGGAAGACATCGCACATCCACGGCTCGGGCAGGCACCGCGCGCGGGTACCGTGCTCACCGGCGTGGAGGTCCTCGTGCGTCAACCCGACCCGCTCCTCCGTGTTCGTCTCTCCTCTGGCACCAATGCCAGAGGTCACCACTGTATGGAAGGGGCTACCGGGTCGGACCGTCCATTAGGTGATCTCTGGCATGCTGGCGCGACGCCCATGAAAGGTGACAGTGCGTGGGAAGTCTCTTGAAAGGCGTCTCCGGCGTCCGGTGGGGGGAACTGCGCGACGCCCGAGGGCTCCCCGCCGGGGGCATCCCGCCGCTGCTTTCCCGGATCGCGTACGGAGATGAGGGTACTGCCCGCCTCGCGGTCGACGAACTGGGTTACAGAGTCTGCGTGTTGGGGTTCGTAGTCGGTGAGGCGACCCCTTCGACGGTCCCCTTCCTTCTGGAGCTCGTCGGGGCCCCGTACGTGCCCTGTAAGGCGGAGCTGTTGGATCTGCTGGAGGGCATCTATCGGACGGATAACTGGCACTCTTCGGCCGCGGCGGCCGGCAGGCTGAAGCGCACCGGCTTCCGGGAGCAGCCTGTATGGGAATCAGCCTCCAGGGAAGCCGTGCACGCAGGCCGACTGGTCATCGAGGGCCTCGCCTCGTCCATGTGTCCGGAAGACGCTGAACCAGCACGCAAACTGCTGCTGGCGAGGACGAGGTGCCGCCGTTCCCGGACCTTTGAGGAAGGACGCCCGCTCGGGGACCGGCAGCCGCATTGGCGGGGAGAGCCCAGGGACGGCACTTAAAGATCATCTCGGGGCAAGCCCTACTGATCGTTTCAAATGCCGCCCGGCGGCGCCGGAAACGGGTGATGCTGCAGGCAAGTTCGAGGAGTCCCTGGTGGAGGTCGGCAATTCGCTCGCAGCGGATGCAGAGTCGCGTTGACTGGTGTGCAGTCGGGCGAACGCCGCTCGACCACCCAGCGAACCTTGCCCAGTCCGGAACCGTGGGTGGCGCCGCGTCGCCCGATCAACGGCTTGATGCCGTGCTGCCACAGCGAGCGGCGGTACTTGTCGAAGTCGTAGCCGCAGTCTGCGTACAGGTGCCAGGGTTTGTGGCGAGGGCGTCCCGCGGGCCGCGAGTCGATGGGATCGCGTCGAGCAGAGGCTTGAGCTGGGGGACATCGCCCCGGTTGCCGCTGGTGAGCGCGACAGCGAGCGTGGCTCCGTGGCGGTCGACGAACAGAGGGTGCTTGGAGCCGGGACGGCACGGTCGACGGGCCCGCGGGAGCCGACGTTGCGCGGCCGGGCCGGATGTGCGAGCCATTCACGGCGCAGTCGTCCAGGTCCAGTGAGTCCGCGCGGTGCAGCTGAAGCGTTGGATCAGACCTCTCGCCGGTTAGCCGGCCAGGGGATTTCTTGGAGAACGTCCTCAGGAGTCGGCACCGCGTCCGGGAAGTGCCGGCGGATCTCCCGAACTACCGAGGCATCCGCGGTGCAGAGGTCCCAACTCGTGCTGTCGAACTCCCGCAGCACCACCTGCAGCTCATTGCCGGCGTACCCCGCGAAGTCCGCGTCAACAAACTGGAGGTCCGGCGCGACCAGGGTCAGCAGTTCCAGGGTGCCTATACCCGCACCGGAGGAAGCCTTCTCGATCTCGGCAAACCGGGGGACCAGCCGAGCGTCGTCGATCCGCACCTTCCAAGTGAGGCCGAGCCCGAAGCTCCCCAGGCGCACCAGGAGTTCCGCGAGCGTGACGTAGTGCCGACCGGAGGCGCCGTTCTGCCCAGGAAGGCGGTCACGCCAGGCCGCGAACGTGATCGACTGAAATGGGCCAGGGGGTCGCACCATCGATGCGGGCTCCGTTCGCTCGCGAGGCTCAGTGTGTTTCACAGCATGATCTTCCCCAACCGCAAACTGCAGGTCATTTTGAAACCGTCAGCTAGCCAACGAGCGTCGCCTTCAGGCGTACCACGCAGAACTCGTTCCCCTCGGGAACCGTCAGTATGGTCCACGATTCCTTGCCGCTCTGCCCCACGTCCGCCTTGCGGGCCCCGAGCGCGAGGAGCCGCGCGATCTCCGCCTCCCAATCCTCGGCCTCGGTGGCATTGCATTGCGATGCAGCACCAAAGGGGTGACTGCGGCCCCAACCGTCCCCTTTGGTCCTACTCACCTCTGCGCTCGATAACGACGTTCGGGCTCAGGCGAGTCTCCGTTGGTCCGGACATCGCGACCGGATCTCCTCACTAGGGAGAGCGATCGTGGCTTCTGGTGCCTGTCTCCCCACCCCTGGGCGCCCGGCAAGCACAACTGCCGTACGCACTGGCCGACGGTGCTCCCGCGCTCCGCGCGGGCGACGGGATGCAGAGACAGGCTCCTGTTCGGCTGGGGGAGTTATTGCAGGAAACCGTCAATGGGCGCCGCGTTGTATTCCGTCGCGCCCGTCGTGGTGATGCCGCTGGCCGAGCCGGGCAGCCGCAGATCGCCGGTGGCGCTCACATAGAGGTCGGCCTTTCCGTCACCGTTCGTGTCGCGCAGCCGTACGAGGCCACCGAACTGGTCGTCGGCCGTCAACGCACCGGGCACGCCGGGGGTGTTGCGGGCGAACCACTGCGAACCGGTACCGGACAGGCCGCTCGCCCGCCCCTTGAAGACGTGCACGCCGCCCGCGTAGTCCTTGCCGTCGATCTCCTCGCCCCGCACGCCGACCGCGAGATCGGCGTAGCCGTCGCCGTTGACGTCGCCCGCCGAGATGGATGAGCCGAACTCGTCGTAGTTCTCCGGAGTTCCGGCGACGCCACTGGTCGATTGGGTGAAGCGGGCGTTTCGGGACGGGCCGGCGGAGGAGCCGTACCAGACGCTGACGCGGCCCTTGTGCTGGGAGTAGAGGGATGTGCCGACGGCGATGTCGCCGTAGCCGTCCTTGTTGAAGTCGGCGATGACACCGTCGCCGCCGCGCTCGGAGCTGCCGCCGTTGCCGGACTCGGACTCCAGGCGGAGGCTGTTGGCCGGGGTGAGCGAGCTCGTGCCGCCCTTGATGAACCAGACGTCGGACGCGATGTAGTCGAGGGTGACCACGTCACCGATGATCGCCAGGTCGGTCTTCGTGTCGCCGTTGACCTTGCCGGAGATCAGGGCCGTGGCGTTGAAGGACGACGTCTTGTCGAGCTTGGTCACGGTGCCGGTGGTGCCGGAGCGCTTGAACGGGCCGCGGTAGACGTAGGTCATGGAGCCGTTGATGACGGCCAGGTCCTGCTTGCCGTCTCCGTTGAAGTCGCCGGCCGCCAGATCCTTGCCCATGTAGTTGTTGCGGCCCGGGTTCTTGTTCGGGAGAGTCGTGCCCGTGGACAGGCCGGAAGCGGAGCCCCAGAGAATCGTCACGTTGCCCTGGTCGGTGCCGTGGGAGCCGTTTTCGCCGGTCGCTGCCACTGCGAGGTCGCCGTATCCGTCGCCGTCGAAGTCCGCGGCGGTCCGCACCTCGCCGAACATGTCGTCGGCCTCGTCGGAGCCGGGCACGCCGGCACTCGACTGGGTGATGCGCTGCTGCGTGGAGCCGGGCCCGGTGGCGGTCCCGAAGACCACGGTGACGCCGCCGCCCCCGTGGGCACTGAAGCTCGCGTACGCGTAGTCGCGGTAACCGTCGCCGTTGAAGTCGTCACCGTGCTTCGCGGGCGCGGCGCTCGCTGCCGCCGCGGGCAGGGCAAGGGGGATGAATCCCGATACCAGGAAAGTGGCGAGCGTGGTCGCTGTGCGGTTGGGCATGGGCGTTGGGGGTTCCTTGTAAGTCGCGGAAGCGGTGGATCACTCGGCGATCTGGGCGCCGAAGCTGGATGCGTGGCTGGGGGTACGCAGGAGTGTCACGTCGTTCACCGAAAGTTGCCTCGGGTGACGCGTGGGGTCCGTGAACAGAGACGAACGATGGGGGCGAACGGTTGTACGTTGATGCAGAGGGATTCGCCGCCGGTTCGGCGACGACATCGACTCCGTGCCGTCCTTCAACGACGCCCACGGCACCTCCCGCACCCCGCTCCGCATGGTCGATCAGGCTGCCAGCCTCGCCGACGCTCGCGGCTTGCAACCCCGGTTCCGGACCGGCTGTCCCGCACCCGAATCCGCGAGGTCGGGTGCGGGACAGGCCGGCCGGGGAACGTCTGACTGGCACGCAGCGGGGTGTGCCCCTATGTGTTTGGTCAACGTCGAATGCCAGTAGGTTCGTGTGGTCGAGGGCGGGCCGAACTGTAGGGGTGTGCATGGGTGATAGCCAGGTCACGATCGAGCTCACGAGTGACGAGGCACTGGTGCTGTCGCACTGGCTGGAGAAGCTCCAGATGACGGACCTGAGCCAGGTTGTGGACGAACCGGCGGTCTGGGCACCGATCCATAGGATCGCCGGAACGCTGGACAAGGCGCTTCCTGAACTGTTCGCGTCCGACTATGACCAGCGGCTTGAGGCGGCTCGTCAGCGGCTTCGGCCGGAGGACTGATCGGGGCTGAACTCTTCACCGGGCCGAAGCGGGTTGGAGTTTGTAGCAGCGTTGGTGTCTGCCGTTGATGTCAGCCCGTGGCGGTCTTGGCCTGATGAGCTGGGGCTGTGTCAGAGGTTCCCTGGAAGCTATGATCCGCTGCCGACCTGCCGCTTCCGACGTGTCCAGGCGGGTCTTTCGAGGGGATGACGTGATCAGGCGAGTACGCGAGGTTGCCGGGATGGTCCTGGTGGCAGCCGTTGTTGTTTCCGGGTGCGGTGGCGCAGAGTCCGGGGGAGCGAAGTCCTCCTCGGAGCCTACGTCGACGGCAAGCCCTGACAGCAAGGCCGGCACACCCAGTGCTCAGGCCCTCGGAGGCGAGGCTGAACCTCCACTCGATGGCCACTGGCTTTACCCTGCCTGGGATAACCGCGAAGGCGCCGTCATCCTCCATATCGACGGCCAACAAGTCGAACTGAACGGCAGACATCACTGTCTGGGCAAAGCGTCCAAAGAGGCTGGACAGCATGTCATCAGACTTAAGTGCGATGACGGCAATACTGACCGGACTGTAGGGCGGGTGTATGGGCTGTCACGGAAGTCCATGACCGTCGATTGGGAAGGGTTCGGAGCAGACGCCTTCTATCGGCAGAAGGTTGCGGCAGCGGGCAAGGCGCGCACGGACGCGTAGGGCCACCAGCCTGTGCTCGAAGACGGTGAGAGGCTGGCTCCGAGACTGTGGGCGGGAGCTGCCACCGGGCGAGTGATCATGGTCCCGCAAGGCGTCGACGGCGACACGGTCAGGTTCGGCGCCTGGTTCGCCAAGGCCCGCACCTCACACCGCGACGGCCGGCTCCCCGAGGCTCACTCCCGCCTGGCCGCCATGCTCTTCGACGGCGACGGGACGACCGTGGGCGCAGTCCCGGCCGTACCAGCGTAGGCGCATGCCCACCGCGCCTGAGCCCGGCGCGACACCGCAGCTCAGGCCTCGTTCTAGGAGACGCACCGACAAGGCGGTCACTGCCCAGTTCGCTCTCCTTTGGGGAGGCCGTTGTCACCGCGGCTTGAGACGGTCAGCGGGGCGTGAGGCAGGCCTCGAGGGCGGCTCGCTGTTGCGACGGCAGATGGTCGCCGAGGGGGACTTTGCGGGGGCTGTGATCGCCCTCGCAGAGCCAGCTCTGTTCGTCGTCGTCGAACCACCAGTCCTCGGCGCCCCACATGGGGTGTCCCCGGAGCAGTTGTCTGGCCAACGCCTCGCTGGCCTCGGGCGCGCCCTGGGCGACCAGAGCCTCGACCACTGCCGTCACGGCCTCCCCCGCAATCGCCGTGTCGCCGAGAACCGGCAGCAGTAGGAGGAGGCGGGCGTGAGGGTCGGTGACGCCTGCCGCACCCGGTGGTGCGTCCAGCAGCGCGGCGAGCTCGGGCCAGCACAGCCCCGGGCCGATGCGGTCCTGATCGTCGCTGGACAGCACGAGATCCTGGCGCCAGTCGGGATGGGTGAGGAAGTAGTCCCTGGTCGTGAACTCCTCGCCGCTGTTGAAGTGCACGAGGATCGCGAAGCCGCCTGCCAGCGGCACCGTGAACATGGGCCACGCCGACGGGTCGTGGAGTGTGTCCAGCATGACGTCCCCGTCGCCCGCGTCCGACGCGAAGGCTTCCGGCGTGAACCCCTCAATCAGGTCCGCCAAGTACGCAGGCCAGAAGCCCGGCTCATCCAGGAGCGGATGTCCGTCCACGACGGGCGACGAGGAGTACCAGTGCCGTGCCATCACCATGACGGGATTCTCTCCAAGCCCGGCCAGAACTGTTCCAAGACCCCGCCCCTCACAGATGACCGGCTTGACGGCATGTCGAGGTGTCTCAGCCGCAGTCCGCTGGCCGCGTCGTCCTGCACACTGCTCGGAACCTACTGGCGTTCGGTGCGGGCAGGTTCGGGGAACATCGAGAACTTTGTGAGTGGTGCGCCCTTCAGGCAGGGAGTGTTCGCGAGCACGTTCGTCTCGCCGGAGCCCTTCACGTAGGAGACGAAGACGGTGAATTCCCCGAATGTGCCCGGGGATGTGTAGCGCCTTCTGTTGTCATGCATGCGCCATCCGCCCATGGTCCAGCCCTGTCTCTGGAGGTCGGCTCGGACTTCCGGGCCGACGTCCGCAGACCTCACCCCTTGGAGGAGCGACATGGTGACCGTGTGTCTCGCGGTGCCCGGATCCTGGCAGTCAGGAGCGGTCGCCACTGCGGGATGTACGGCGCCGATCGGGGGCGGTCCTGACCTCCGTGCGGCCGTGGTCACCTTGAGCAGCAGCTCGTGGAGTCGCTCATCGGCTTGGTCGAGTGTGGTGGCCGTAGTCAATGACTGCGTGGTGGGCGGAGTCGCTGACTGGGAGGTGGCCGAAGTCGACGGCTGTGCGGTGGAGGTGGGGGAGGCCTGTGAGTCCGAGCAGGCTGTGACCAGGGCAAGAGTCCCCAGAGCGGCGCATATGGATACTCGACGTCGACGCACTGTTTCCCCTAGATGATCGCAAAGAGAGCTGATGGTATCTCCAGAGGTCCGGCCGGGCCGTGGGGGCTTCCTGTGAACTCTGTTCAGAAGGACCGGTAGATCCGCTCGGGATCATCGTGAGCCGATCCGGCGTACTCCTCGAAGCCCAAGTTGCCGATGTCCAGGTTGGCGTGGACGTCGTGGACCCCTGCGGGGACGGTGCGGAACTCGCGGCCGAACTCGGTCAACTGCTCGTAGTCCTCGTCGTCCGGACAGTCCTCACGCGTCAGCGTGGTGACCGCCAGCAGCGGGTGGCTCTCGGCCTGCATGGTTGCCTGGTCGGCGAGGAAGACAACGGCCAGGTTCTCGTCGCCGCGGATCGCATGCAGCACCTCGTCGACGGTCGCTCCTGCCCAGGCCGGGTCATCTATGAAGTGGACGTGCGCCTCGTACGGTCTGTCCCCCCACGGCTCCATCAGCGCCGCCGTCACGACCTGCCACGCCTGGTCGTCGTGGTAGTCGGTCCTTACGACCAGGACGTCGAACTCGTCACGGCCGGTGACGGTGGGCAACGCTTTCATGGATCCTTCTTTTGTGACGGTTGGTGAGCCGTGACCGGCTGTCGACGGCAAGGCGCCTGGCCTCCCGGCGCAGCCGGCCGCTCGGTCTGTCAGGTGTCGTACTCGCCGTTCCACGGAGCCGAGAAGCCCAACCGATCCGGATAGAGCTCAGCCCAGTCGTGCTCGCCGTCCCCGTCCTCGGCATGGCACTCCGTGATGAGGCCGAAGACCACACCATCAAAGGTGAGCCGGAACGGACGGATCGCGATGTCGCAGTACTCACGTTCTGCGAGACCGGCGAGGACGTCGGCCAGACGGGCTCGCGCGCGGCCAACCACGGAACGCTCGTCATGCGGCCGCTTCATCTGCTCTGCCCACGTACCGGCGCACCAGATGTCGGACTCCTGATGGTGCCCGTCGCCGTCGAACCTGTGCAGCACGACGAAGAGCCGCTTCTGCTCCTCCCAGCCGTCCCCCCTCACGAACCCGTCCGGGAACGCGTAGGTGACCGAGGCCAGAAACTGACCGCCGCTGAACCGCCCGATGGTGCTCGTTCGGTAGCCCGGCTCATGGGCGATAGGGATCATCTCAGGGACAGCCATGCCTGCACCCTAAACACCAGGTGAGCCCCGCCTCTCACTGGGGCCGGGTGGCTTCGTTCATGTTCAGCAGCAGCGTTTGTCGATGAGTTTCCGCAGCAGTTGGACGTCAGCCGGATCGTGGATGTTCACGAGAAGTGGCTCTGGCTCAGGTTCTGTGGTGCGGCCACGTTGAGTGAGCGGACCACCTCGTGGTTGACGATCCCGACGGCGAGAATGAACCCCGGGTTATTCTCCCGCCTCGGCTACAGACCTCTTGCTGAGGAACTGCTTTGCTGCCTCAATCGCCTCTCCGTTGAGTTCCTCGACGGAGACTCCCCAGCTCTCCTCCCAGCCGTCTAGGTTGTGCGCGCAGTACACAAGGGGTTTCAGCTCTTCGGGGTAGCCGAGGTCATAGGCGATGTCTGCCCAGATGAGGTGAGTGCCGGCGGCGGGATCCAGGGATCCGTCGGCGATCTGACCGGCGATCCAGTAGGCCATCGCCCACTTTGCGGCCCGGGGGTCTGCGGGCGGGTGGAAGAGCAGTCCCAACTCCTCCAGCACTTGGTTGAAGAGCTCTGGCGCTTCGGACTCTTCGCTCCGGAGGAGTCCAGCCAGCATGGCCAGGGACGGGCTCTCGACCCCAGCTATCAGCGCGTCCAGACATGCCTGAATGAGCCGGTCCGACCCGACATGCCTGCCAAATGCCCGCTTACGCGCGATGTGTCTGAGCTGATCGAGCGTGTCGTCGCTGGTCATCAAGGTCTTCTCCGTCGACATCCGGGATGGGAAGGCTTGCACATCCGCTGGCGCCGCTGCCATCGAGTTCCCCCGTCGTCGGTGATCAGGACACAGAGGACGCGCTTCCGTAGGAGGGCGAAGCCTGCCCGGCAGAACATCTGGCGCTCGAGCATCTTGATCCGGTTGACGTGCCCTTCCACGACACCTGAGCTCCAGGGCAGTGTCAGTCCGGCGATGACGGCGTGGCGGTCGCGGTCGATGCCGGCGGCACCCCCCTCGACCAGCTCGACAAAACAGTCACCGCATGGACCAGACCGCTCACCGGGCGATCCCTCGAGAGCCTTGTCATGACCAAGCGAGGCCGGGATCGTCGGCACCGCGATCGACTACGGGCTGCGCCTGGCGTTCACCGCGGCCGTGCCCGTCGATCCTGCCACCCGTGCCCGGGATCGGCCTCACCGCTGCCTACGACTCCGACGCGAGCCCTCGGATGCGGCGCGTCGGCGACTAACTCGTCGCTCGCTTGGAGGAGACGGTGCTCGACCTGCGCGCCTTGATGGCCGCGCCTGGCGTTCACCGCGGCCGTGCCCGTCGATCCTGCCACCCGTGCCCGGGATCGGCCTCACCGCTGCCTACGACTCCGACGCGAGCCCTCGG
>NZ_JBIASW010000001.1:0-28595 GCF_042891215.1 Streptomyces sp. NPDC001914 | reverse complement strand
GGATGCGGCGCGTCGGCGACTAACTCGTCGCTCGCTTGGAGGAGACGGTGCTCGACCTGCGCGCCTTGATGGCCGCGCCTGCCCATGGACCGGGCCCACGACTAGGAGAAGGACCTGGCCCGCCTGTTGATCGCCGAGGCCTGGTATCAGGCCACTACCGCACCTCGGTCTGCTTCGCCTACACCCCGCTGGCCATCACCGCCCGCGAGGACCCCGGCGCTGGCATGGTTCGGTAGGCGGCCGACACCCGCTTTAGGAACGAGGTTGGACGGCTGCTGGGATGAACTGCGGAGACGTGCACTCGGGCAAGTGCTCACTTGTGATTCGTTGTTGTCGCCGAGTCCCCGTGAGCCCTCGCCCGTTCTGGCACGTGAGTGGGACGGGCTTGAGGTAGTGGTGAGGCAGCCGATCCATGTCGCACCCCAGGGTCGCGGCCTTTACCGTGCGGACGACCTCAGCGCCCGCCACGCCACGTCTTTGACGGCCGGCACTCAGTCTCCTTCGGCCGCGCCGTCGGGTATGTCTGTGCGCATCAGAATTCCGGGGCAGTCTGCATCGACTTCACCCGTGTAGTGGTTTCGCCAGAAGTAGCGACTGGTGTGCGGCAGCGACACTTCCACTAGCTGGCCGTCGTACAACATCCACAAGCCGAAGCAGTCATCCTCCTCGTCGTGGATCAGTACCTGTACAGAATGCGGGTAGGGCCACGGCTGTGACTCCAGGTCTTCCAGAAGTCCGACCCAGCCGCTCCGTCGAGAGAAGTCGGTGATCCAGCCATGCCCGGAAGCAGCGAATTGTCCAGACCACTTACGGTTGGGGTCTGGCCGGGTCAACGGCTCCATGATCTCTTCTGCATGTTTGGCCAGTACGATGACCTCGGCGTCTCTGCTCATTGCCGAATATCACCGCAGGTGAGGGAGGGACTGCAAGCGAGTTCCGCCACCTCCACGAGCCGAGGACGACGACAGCGAGAGGCTGGCTCCGAGATCTTGGGCTGACCTGCCGGATGTACCTGATGGCAAGCGCTTGGTCTCAGCTGGCGAAGTCCCAACGCCCGGAGACCGTGCATGGAGGGTCTGGAGCGGCGCTGAACACCGTCAGCAGATCGTTCGGCAGGTCGAGGTCTGCCTTCTCCAGTTCGTCGATCAGGAGGATCCTGGGCCGGTCGGCGGGGACGAGAGAACTGCCAAGCGGGCCAAGCCGCACGAAGGAGCCGATGTCCGGCTCCGAAGCGACGCGGTCGTGTTGGAGGGATGCTTCCCAATGGGGCTCGGCCATTCGTCGACCTCCGAGGTTGACGATCTATTGAACCGGGCAGTCTTGGATTCATACTTGGTTCAGGGTGTTCGGGGGACGAAATGACCGTTGCTATCGGGGCCATTGTGACTGCGATCGCCGCCGGTGTCCTTGTGGGGTTGACGAACGGATCGTCGGAAACGGTGCAGGGGATCTTCAGGCGTTTGCGCCAAAGGTTCAGCCGTGAAGCCGACGGTGAGTCAAACAACAGCGAAAGTTCAAGTCAGTTCGGCGAGGTGCATGTGGACAACAGCAAGAACGTCCAGATAGGCAACGGAAACCGCATGCGGACCGACGGCTCGTGACGTTTCCATGAGTTTCTCGCGGCTGGTGTTCGTGACGATCGCGGTTTTCCTCGCATTGAAGGTTCTGGCCGGACCTCTGGGCGCGGCGTGGGCGACTGCGGTATCCATCGCGCACTGGGCCTCCCTGCTGGCTTACTGGGGTGGTCTGGTTGCGGGTGGCGTATTCGTCACCGTCCTGGTCGTCCGCATCGTGCGGCGTAGCCGTGCGTACGCCGCTGAGTACTTGCGGCGGTGCAGCGCGAGGAGCCGAAGGGAGACGACGACGGCGACGAAGGCAATGACTCCGAGCGTCTCGACATCTCCTGCCAGTGCGTGCGCCGTCCCGAGCACCGAGCCTGATCAGCGGCCGGTCCTGGAGCCAGCTTCGGGTTCAGGGCAGGGATGGATGTCGATGTCAGCGGTGGTGCCGCCCGGCTCGGCGAAGACGCCGCCTCCGGCTCCGGCGCCAACTCCCTCTCCGGAGGCCAGGACCCTGGCTCGCTCCCCACTGACAACTCCGGCCGCCGGTCTGCAGCCGCAAAAGCTCGAGGATGTCGAGGCCTCAGGTCCGTGGCTCGTCCTTGTGGGGTGTCAAGGCGCACAGGTGGGTAAGCACAATCGCCAGATCAACGTCTACACCTACCGCCTTGAAGAACCCGAGGTGGACTTCACCGAACTCCTGGAACAGGAGGACGTCCGTGAGGCCCTGCTGAAGGTGATCGAGAACCCCGATGACGCACTGCTACGCAGGCGCGCGGTGAACCTCCTGAGCGGTGGGCGCTGGCGGTGGCACAGGCAAGACGTCATCGAGCTAGGGTCCCGTGAACCAGACGAATTCACCGGGGAACCGGTGACCGACCTGTACAGCATCGCCGGAGCGGGTGCTGTCATCATCAGCAATTGCCAGGACGTACAGATCGGTGACCACAACGTACAGCGCAACAAGCACCTTCTCGTCTACCGGAGGTCCTCGGTCGACACGCTCGAACTGCTCCGTAAGACCCCGAAAGTGGCAGCGTCGCTCGTCGATGCGGTCACCAGTGCACAGCCGGAGCAAGCGATGGAAAAGCTGCGCAGGGAACTCACCGCGGCGCTCGATTCTCAGCCCTGCGAGCCTGAATTCGTGGCCGAGCGCATCCAACCTGATGAACCGCGGAGCTTCGTCGACGAGCACGGCGTGAGTCTTGACCTTCTCGGGACTCCGAGTCAGCGTAACGTTGCTTACTATGAGACCTGGTTGAGCGGCGATGATGAAATGGCCGAAAGAGTGCGACAGTTCGAGGAGGAATTGCACACTGCTCTCTCGCGGGACACTCTTTCCGCCGAGCGCCGACCTGGGATTTCCGGCCCCGGCCTGAGCCTCTGACCCGGATCAGCCGCCGGGGGGCGGCAGAACATCGCCTGGGACTAAAGCGCAGAAGGTCGTGAGATTGCAGGTCAGGACCCGCTTGCGACTGTGTTGATCACGCGGTCAAGGCGAGGTTGTGCATGTGTGCGACGGCCTGGACTGCGTGGTGTAGGCCGTCGCCGTGCTGTCGGCAGTCACGAAGGATCTTGTACTGCTTCAGGCGGCCGATTGCGTGCTCGACCCGCGCGCGGACCCGGCGATGCTCTCTGTTGTCGGCTTCCTTGCCCGCGAGCAGAGGAGGGCCGGGTCGTTTGCGGTGCGGGACGACCAGGCCGGTGTTGATGTAGGCACCGTCGCCAAGCACAGTGACACCCTGGCACTGGTCCGGGAGACCAGAGATCATGAACCGGCCTTACGTCCGGCCCTGGCGCGGACGAGGGGCGGTCCCGGCCGGGCGGCTCATCCGGCCCGGCGGCTCACCCGGCCGGGACCGCCTCCGGCAGACCGAGCGAGGTGGCGACGTGACGCCACACGGACGCGAGCGCCCCCTCCAGGGTGACCATGGGATCGCGCAGCATCAGGCGGATGCCGTAACCGTCGCTCAGGGACAGTACGAGCGTGGCGAGTTCGTCCACGTCGGTCGGCGTGAACTCACCCGACTCGATGCCCCGCCGCACCGCGCCGCTCACCCACGCGTGCAGCTCGGCGTACAGGTCCACGGCGAACACCCGGGTCGACTCGTCGCGCAGCGCCCGGACCCACAGCTCCTGCCACAGCCGCCAGTCCTGGTGCAACACGGGGTCGGTCGGCAGCAGGCTGCGCAGGATGCGCGCCAGGACGACCGCCGCCGGTGCCGTCTCCGCGTCGCGCTCCACGTCCACGGCCGTGTTGGCGAAGGAGTGGGCCATCGCTTCCGTGAACAGCTTCTCGCGCGTGTCGAAGTGGTAGTGCAGCAGCGCGGTCGACACACCGGCCTGCTCCGCGACCATGCGCATGCGGATCTTCTCGAAGCCGATCTCGGCGATGGCCTCGCACGCCGCGGTCAGGATGCGCTCGCGCGTCTCCGCCGTGCGCACCTTGCTGGACACTCTGCGGCTCCCCTCGTCCGGCGGTGGTACACCGCCGCCATTGTCCCTCACGTCCGCTCGGCCCGCGCCGCCGCCTCGTGCGCGGATCGCGCCTCGTACGTGTGGAAGCCGCGGCCCGACTTGCGGCCCAGTAGACCGGCCTCCACCATCCGGGACAGCAGCGGGGGCGGGGAGTACGTGGGGTCCCGGAACTCGGCGTAGAGCGACTCGGCGATGGCCCGGGTGGTGTCCAGACCGATGAGGTCCGTCAGCGCCAGCGGCCCGAGGGGGTGCGCACAGCCGAGGACCATGCCGCGGTCGACGTCCTCGACGCTCGCGACGCCCGACTCGACCATGCGGATCGCGGCCAGCAGGTACGGGACGAGCAGCGCGTTCACCACGAAGCCCGCCCGGTCCCGGGTGCGGATGACCTCCTTGCCGAGCGTGCGCGTCACGAAAGCCTCGGCCCGGTCCGCGGTGTCGGCCGAGGTGAGCAGCGACGGGACGAGTTCGACCAGCCGCAGCACCGGCACCGGGTTGAAGAAGTGGACGCCGAGGACCCGCTCGGGCCGGCCCGTCGCCGCGGCGAGCTGCACGACCGGGATCGACGAGGTGTTGGTCGCGAGGACGGCGCGTTCGCCGGTGACGACCGTATCGAGCCGGGTGAACACGTCGAGCTTGAGCCGCTCGTCCTCCGCCACGGCCTCGATCACCAGATCCCGGTCGTGCAGGGCCTCGAACTGGTCGGCCACGGTGATCAGCACGGCGGCGGCCTCGCGCCGTTCGGCCGTGAGTCTGCCGTGGGCGACGGCCTTGTCGAGGGAGTGGCCGATGCGCCGCCGGCCCGCGCGGGCCGCTTCTGCGTCGCGTTCCACGACCGTCACCGGCAGGCCGGCGCGCGCGCAGACCTCGGCGATGCCGGCCCCCATCAGGCCGCAGCCGACGACCCCCACGCGTTCGATGTCGGTCATCCGTTGTCCTCTCTGCGTCGAAGGTCCCCGGCTTCCCCGGCGTCCCCGGCTTCCCCGGCGTCCCCGGCGTCCCCGGCTTCCCCGGCTTCCCCGGCACCGGGGACGCCGGGGAAGCACCACGGTCCGTGGGGGCAGGGGCGGGTGGCCGCCCCTGCCGGTGTCATCGGGCGACGGGCAGGTCCAGCACCCCCGGGCCGCGCTTGATGAGCTCGTTGGCGATGATCAGCCGCTGGATCTCGGAGGTGCCCTCCCAGATCCGGTCCACGCGCAGCTCCCGGTAGAGCCGCTCCACGGCGTACGCACGGTCGTAGCCCCGTCCGCCGTGTATCTGCAGGCACCGGTCGATGACCCGGCCCGAGGCCTCGCTGGCGGCGAGCTTGGCGATGGAGGCCTTGGCGTGCAAGGTCTTGCGGTCCTCCGCACCCGCCTGGTCCACCTCCCAGGCGACCTGGTGGGTGTAGGCGCGGTTGACGGCGATGTCCACGGCGCAGTCCGCGAGCATGCCCTGGACCAGTTGGTACGTGGCGATCGGCGCGCCGAACTGCTCGCGCTCCACGGCCCAGTCACGGGACAGTTCCAGGGCCCGCTCGGCCGCGCCGGTGGTACGGGCCGCGATCATCAGGCGCTCCTCGGTGAACCAGGAGCGGGTGATGTCGTATCCCTCGCCGACGCCGCCGAGCACGGCGTCCTCGTCGACCTGGACGTCGGTGAAGGTGAACTCGGGGTGCTCGTAGACGAAGGTGTGCATGAAGCGCGGCACGCGCGTCATCTCGATGCCCGGGGTGTCCTTGTCGACCAGGAACAGCGTCGGTGCGCGCTCCGGACCCGCCGCCGCGAGGACGATCATGAAGTCGGCGTGGTCGCCGACCGTCACGAACCACTTCTCCCCGTCGAGCACCCACCCCCGGTCGTTCTTCGTCGCCGTGGTGGCGATGTTCTGCGGGTCCGACCCGGCGCCGCGCTCGGTGACCGCGTAGCAGTCCCGGCGCTCACCCCTGATGACCGGGACCAGGAAACGCTCGCGCTGCTCGGGCGTGCAGAACCGCAGCGCGTTCGCGGGCCGCCACACCATGTCCCACAGGGCGCCTGTCAGTCGGCCCAACTCCTCCTGGACGGTCACCTGTTCGGCGATGGTGAGGCCCGCGCCGCCCCATTCGGCGGGCATGTTGACGGCCTGGAGGCCCGCGTCCAGGACCGCGTCGCGGATCTCGGTGTGCGCGCTCGCGGGCAGCCCGTTGTCCTCCTCGCACCGGTTCTCGTAGGCGGCGATGAAGTCGGTGAGGGCACGCGCGTCGGCCTTGAGCCGTGCCTGGCGCGGGGTGAGGCGGAAGTCCATGGAAGTCCTCGCTGTGTGGTGGTCGGGCGTGGGCGGGGTCAGTGCGTGGGGAGAGCCAGCGCGCCGGTGCCGCGCTTGATGAGCTCGTTGGCGATGATCAGCCGCTGGATCTCGGAGGTGCCCTCCCAGATCCGGTCGACGCGCAGCTCCCGGTAGATGCGCTCGACGGGGTAGGAGCGGTCGTAGCCGCGGCCGCCGAAGATCTGCAGGCACCGGTCGGCGACCCGGCCGGCCGCCTCGCTGGCGGCGAGCTTGGCGGTGGAGGCCTTGGCGTGCAGGGTCTTGCGGTCGGTGCCCGGCTGGTCGGCCTCCCAGGCGACCTGGTGGGTGTAGGCGCGGTTGACGGCGATGTCCACCGCGCAGTCCGCGAGCATCCCCTGGATCAGCTGGTACGTCGCGATCGGGGCGCCGAACTGTTCGCGCTCCACCGCCCAGTCGCGGGCCAGTTGCAGGGCCCGCTCCGCGGCGCCGACCGTGCGGGCCGCGATCATCAGGCGCTCGTCGGTGAACCACTCCTTGGTCAGTTCGTAGCCGTTGCCGACGCCGCCGAGCACGTCCTCGTCGGCGACGAAGACGTCGGTGAAGGTGAACTCGGGATGCCCGTTGACGGCGGAGTGCATGAAGCGCGGTACGCGGGTCATTTCGACGCCGGGAGCGGCCTTGTCCACGAAGAACAGCGTGGGCAGCCGCTCGGGGCCCGCGTCGGCCTGCACGAGCAGGAAGTCGGCGATGTCGCCGCAGGTGACGAACCACTTCTCGCCGTTCAGCAGCCAGCCGCCCTCGGTGCGCGTGGCCGTGGAGGTGCCGGAGGACGGGTCGGATCCGGCGCCCGGCTCGGTGACGGCGAACGCGTCGAACCTCTCCCCGCGGATCACGGGCAGCAGGTACTTCTCGCGCTGTCGTTCGTCGCCCTGGGCCAGGACGTTCGCGGGCCGCCAGGGAATGTCCCACAGGCAGTTGGTGGCCTTGCCGAACTCCTCCTCGACGATGACCTGGTCGAGCAGGCTGAGCCCGGCGCCGCCCCATGCGGCGGGCATGTTGATGGCGTAGACGCCGGCGTCCATCGCGGCCCGGGTCAGTTCGGTGACCAGCTCCTGCGGCAGGGGACCGCCGGCCTGCTCGGACTGGTCCTCGTAGCGCATCAGCAGCCGGGCGTAGTCGGCCGCGCGCCGCTTCAGGTCGGACTGTTCGGGGGTGTAGCGCATGTCCATGGTGACCACCTCTTCGGTCGGGGGAGGACGGGGCGGGCGGGGCGCCCGGGCGGGTACGGCGTGTTGCTCGGGCGGGTACAGGGGTGTCGCTCGGGCGGGTACGGGGGTGTCGCTCAGCCGAGGACGGCGCGCGAGTCCAGGGCGAGCGCACCGCGGGGGCCGACGAGGAGCGGGTTCACCTCCAGCTCGGCGATCTCCGGGTGGGCGGCGGCGAACGCGGTGATCGTCTCGATGGCCGCGGCGGCCGCGGCGACGTCGACGGGAGGCCGGCCGCGCACCCCGTCGAGCAGTGCGGCGGTGCGCAGTCCGCGCAGCAGGTCCAGGGCGCGGCCGGCGGTCACCGGCGCCAGGGTGAAGGCGACGTCGCGCAGCGACTCGGCGAGCACCCCGCCCAGGCCGACCATGGCGACAGGGCCGAACCGCGGATCGCGGTTGACGCCGACGATCAGCTCGATGCCGTCGGACAGGTCCGCCATGGCCTCCACGGAGTAGGCGGGCGCGCCGAGCCGGGCGTGCATCTCGCGGAAGGCGGCCAGCACCTCGTCGGTCCCGGCCAGACCGAGGGCCACACCGCCCGCGTCCGACTTGTGCAGCAGGTGCAGGGCCTTGAGCACGTACGGGCCGGGGAACCCGGCGACGGCGGCGAGCAGTCCGGATTCGTCGTGGACCTCCCGGGCGGTGGGGAAGGCGAGGCCGGCCGCTTCGAGGGCCGCGCGGATCCGCGTGTACCCGGTCTCCTCCATCGGCGCGGCGGGCAGGGGGAGGGGGACGATGCCGGGCGCGGTACGGCCGGCCACCGTGGCGGCGAGGGCACGCGCGGCGTCCTCGGTGGCGTCGAAGACGGGGATGCCGGCGGCCGCGAGGGTGCGGCAGCTGGGGGAGCCGGGATACATCGACTGCACCACCAGCGGTTTGGCGGTGGCGCCGTGCCGGGCGGCGATGAGCCGTGCCGCCTCCCGCTCCCCGTCCGCCAGCGCCGTACCGCCGCCGCCGAGACCGCCCTCGGAGGCCGCGTAGCCGCCGAAGTAGCCGGTCATCAGCACGGCGTCGACCTCCTCGGCCGCGAGCAGCGCCTCGACGGTCGCCGCGTACGAACCGGGGTCCTGCTCGCCCATGCCCGCCAGGTCCACGGGGTTGGCGACGGCCGACTGCTCCCACAGCACCTCGCGCAGCCGCTCTTGGGCCGGCGCGCCGATCTCCGGCACCGAGAGTCCCGCGGCCTCCACGGCGTCGGCGGCGATCACGCCGTGGCCCCCGCCGTCGGTGAGGACGGCGACCCGGCGGCCGGCGCCGCGGCGCGGTCCGGCCGACGCGGCGAGCACGACGGTGAGTTCGCGCGGGGTGGCGACCAGTTCCACCCCGGCGTCCCGGCAGGCCGCACTCACCACGTCGGCCGAGGTGGTCAGCGCCCCGGTGTGCGACTGCGCGCTGCGCGCCGAGGCGTCGCCGCGCCCGGCGGTGAGCAGCACCACCGGCTTGCCGGCCACGGCCGCGGCCTCGGCGAAGGCACGTCCGTCCGCGAAGTCCTCGGCATAGACCGCGATCGCCCGGGTGTCCTCGTGCCGGGCGCAGTCCGCGAGCAGGTCGACGAGGGTGACGTCGGCCTGGTTGCCCAGCGACACGAACCGGGAGAAGCCGAGGCCGTGCGGGGCGAAGCGCAGTTGGAGTTCGAGGGCGAGGTTGCCGCTCTGGCTCAGGAGCGCCACGCCGCCGGGCGTGAAGGTGTCGGAGGCCAGGAAGAGGTCCGTCGTGTTGTCGGCGATCCCCAGGCAGTTGGGGCCGACCATGACGGCTCCCGCGGCCCGCACTCGTTCGGCGACGGCCTGCTGGCGTGCGCGGCCGGCGGCGCCGGTCTCCGCGAAGCCGGCGGTGATCGCGACGATCGCGCGTGCCCCGCACTCCAGGGCCTCGTCGACGGCCGCCTCGAACCCGGCGGCGGGCACGCAGACCACGGCCAGGTCGACCGGTTCGCCGATCGCGCTCAGGCTCGGTGCGGCGGTGCGGCCGAGCACCGTACCGCCCCGCCGGTTGACCAGATGGACGGGACGGCGACCGTTCGCGCGGACGGCCTGGGCGGCTATGGCGTGGCCGTACTTGGCGGGGTCGTCGCTGGCGCCGACCACGGCGACGGAGACCGGGTCGAAGAGGGCCGAGAGGTCACGTCCCATGTCACTTCACCAGCCGCAGAGCGGAGTTGGGGCAGGCGGCGACGGCGGCCACGGCGGCGTCCTCGCGGCCCGGCGGCACGGACGTCTCGATCAGTTGCGCGTAACCGAAGTCGTCGAGGTCGATCAGCTCGGGCGCGGGTTCGCGGCACAGGCCGTAGCCCTGGCAGAGAGTGGCGTCCAGCAGCAGTTTCATGGTGCGGCCCTTTTCTGGGAGGGGAGCGGAGCGAGGGGGCGGGGGAGGGCGTGTCAGGGCACGGCCACCAGGAATCGGCGTCCGTCCTCGGGGGCCGTCGCGCCGGTGCAGCCGGGACAGTCCCGGTGTTCGTCGAGACGGTCGGGGAAGTGGGTGAGGAGGCTGGCGGTGATCCGCGCGGCGGCGTCCAGGAGCCCGCAGGCCCCGCGTCCGGGCAGCTGCCCGGACCAGCGCCGCAGCCTGTCCGGCGTGTCCGGGTCGGCCGTGCCGCGGGCGACGGCGGACAGGGCCCCGGCGAGCGCCCCGGTGCCGGAGACGCACACCCCGCACTGCCGGGCGCTCTGGGCGGCGAGATAGGCGGTCGCCTCGCTCGCGACGCCGACCGGACAGTCCCCGGGGTGCAGGAAGTACAGGGCCCCGCAGCCGAGTGCGCCACCGGCGGCGCGCAGCCCCTCCAGGTCGAGCGGCAGGTCCGCCCAGCCCGCGCCGTGCAGTCCGCCGAACAGTCCCCCCAGCAGCACGGCCTCGGCCTTGCCGTGCCCCCAGGCGTCGGCGAGGGCGTCCAGGCGGGTACCGGCGGGGACCTCGGCCAGGGCCGAACGGCCGTCGGACCCGGACAAGGTGACCAGATGGGCGCCGGCGACCTCGGCGGCGGCCTCGGGCCGGGAGTGCAGCAGGGCGACGCGGGCCAGTGTCTCCACGTTGGCGACCAGGGTCGGCGCCCCGCCGACGCCGCGTTCGAAGGGGCGCGGGGGTTTGGCCGTAGGCAGCGCCGGACCGCCGTCGATCCGCCGTACGACCGCGCTCTCCTCCCCGGCGACGTAGGAGTGGGGCGTGCGTACGACGTCCACCCGGGGGCCGGCGGGCCGCTCCGCGAGGGCCCGCAGCACGGCCCGCTCGGCCTGGGCGTCGGAGAGATAGACGCAGCCTCGCCCGGCACCGGTCACGGTGGCCGCCAGGCGCAGGCCGTCCAGCACCAGGTGCGGCCGGTATCGCAGCAGCCAGCGGTCCTTCACGGAGCCCGGCTCGCCCTCCTCGCCGTTGGCCACGACGACGGGCGTGCCGGGAGCGTCGCGGACGGCGCGCAGCTTGACGGCCGCGGGGAATCCGGCGCCGCCCCGGCCGCGCAGCCCCGCCGCGCCGATCCGGTCGAGCAGCGTGCCGGGAGCGGACACCGGCGCGTACCCGCCGGTGGCGAGGTAGCGGGAGGAGTCCTCGTACGAGGAAGGGCCCCCGGCGCTGCCGGGCGGCCGGGCGAGCAGCCCGTGCCGCCCTTCGGGGAGGAGGGAGAATACGCCGGTCATACGGTGCTCCAGTGCTCGCCGCGGCGGGATCTCAGGCGGTCCACCGCGCGTTCCAGGGCCTGTCGCTGGGCCGTGGTCCGGTCGTAGCCGGAGCCGGGCAGGCCGATCAGCATCCGGTGGTGGTCGAGGACCACCTCACCGGCCAGCAGCGCCGGTCCGGGACCGGCCGGCCCCGGCTCCTCGGCGGCGGCCACCACCAGGTCGGTCACCTCGCCCAGGTAGCGCAGCCAGCTTCGCTGCGTGCCGCGCAGCACCAGCCGCTCGACGTGCCGTCTCTCCTCGGCCGCGAGGACCGACGCCGGCCGGCCGGCCGCCGGGGCCCTCAGCGCGGCCACGGCCGAGGGCAGTTCCTGTTCGGGCTCCGGCGTGAGACCGAGCCATGCCAGATGTCGGCGAGCGCTCATGTGCGTGCCTCCGGGGGCGCTCCCCGCTCCCGGCGGGGGAGCGGGGTGGCGCGGCGACGGCGTGACGGGGGTTGCTCCGCCGCTCGCTGTGCGTGGCGGGGAGCCGTGCGGAGTACCGGCCGGGGCCGTGTACCGCGTGACGTGCGGCTGTCCTGATCGGGAGGGCCGGGCTGCGCGGATCGGTGGTCCGCGGGCGGCGGCGACGACCCACCGCTGTCCCTGCGAGGTCGGCCCGTCCGCCTGCAGCGAGACTAACTAACTAATTAGTCAGCCCACAAGCCTTGACTTGCCACCGCGCCGGTCTCAGTCTGACTAACCAATTAGTCAGCCGGATCCCGCGGACCCTCCATGGGGAACCCGCGGCCCATCCCGGTCACAGCCTCACCGCCCATCGCCGCCCCGCGCGGCGCGGAGGAGGACTTCATGAACCCCTCGACCACCCGGACGGCCACCGCGCCGCCCGGTCCGCCGAGCGAGACCCCCGATCACCCCGGCGAGGCCCTGCCCGCCCGCTACTACACGGATCCGGCCGTCGCGGCCGCGGAGACCGAACGCGTCTTCGCCAAGTCCTGGCAGCTCGTCTGCCACGAGTCCGACCTCCCCGGCCCGGGCGCCCGGCTGACGGCCACCGCCGCCGGCCGGGAGGTCCTGGTCGTGCGCACCGAGGACGGCGGCCTCGCCGCCCACCTCAACGTCTGCCGCCACCGCGGAACCCGCCTGGTCACCGGCCCGGAGCCGTCGGGCAAGGCGATCCGCTGCCCGTACCACGGCTGGACCTACAAGCTCGACGGACGCCTCGTCGGCGCCCCCGAGGCGCGCCGTATCCCCTGCCTGGACAAGCCCCGGCTCGGACTGCACCCGGTCAACGTGGAGTCCTTCCTGGGCTTCGTCTTCGTCAACCTCGACCTGGAGGCCACCCCGCTCGCCGAGACCTGCGCCGGGCTCGCCGAAGCCGTCGGCCATTACGCGGGCCCCGGTCTCACCCCCGTCGGCAAGCACCGCATCCACGACGCCGGCGGCGGCGAGCACCAGAACGCCAACTGGAAGGTGATCGTCGACAACTATCTGGAGGGCTATCACGTCCCCGTCGCCCACCCGGCGCTGATGCGACTGCTCGACTACCAGGCGTACACGGTGGACGTCCAGGAGCACTACGTCCTGTTCGAGTCACCGCTGCGGGACAAGCCCTCCTCGAACTGGGCGGAACGCCTCTACCAGCGGCTCGCCACCCCGATGCCCGGGCTGACCGAGGCCGACCGGCGGGTATGGCGCTACGCAGTGATCTACCCCAACACGCTCATCGACTTCTACCCTGACCACGTGCTCGCGTGGACCGCCCTCCCCACCGCCCAGGACCGGGCGGCGATCCCGGGCGCCTTCTACACCCGGCACGGGGAGAGCCTGCGCACCAGGATCGCCCGGCGGCTCAACATCCACATCGGATGGGTCACCAACGACGAGGACGCCGAGTTGGTCGAGCGCGTGCAGGCGGGCCTGTCCACGCCCGGCTTCGAGCCCGGCCCGCTCTCGCAGCGCGAGGCCGCGGTCGGCTGGTTCGCCCGCCGGATCCGCCGCGACCTGGAGGAGGACGGCCGATGACGCCCCGCCGTCCCGCGGCCGGGCCCCACCGGCGCGTCGCACTCCTCCCGGCCGGCTTACCCCGGCACCGCTGACGCACGTCCGTACCTTTCAGACCGGTCTTCACTACGGAGTCACAGGGCCTCCGTGAGCCGACCAGCCGGTCCCGCCCTGGACTGCCGTGCCGTTCCTCGACGGAGAGGACGCTCCATGTCCCCCGAGGTACCACCCTCGACCCGACGCGCCCTGCTCAGGGCGGGCGCAGGCGGCCTGCTCGGCGCCGCGGTCGCGGGCTGCGGGTTCATGCCCGCGAAGACCCCCGACGCCAAGGACCTGGCCCCGCCCCGCGCCCGCGTCGACGGCGATCTCGTCTACTTCAACTGGGCCGACTACGTCGACCCGTCCGTCTTCAAGGGGTTCGAGAAGGAGTACGGCGTCAGCGTCGTCCAGTCGAACTTCGACTCGATGGAAGGCATGGTCGCCAAGCTCAACGCGGGCAACCGCTACGACATCATCTTCCCCAGCGCCAAATGGGCCCAGCGCCTCGCCCGCGGCGGCCGGCTGCGCCGGATCGACCACACGCAGCTCACCCGCGCCAAGGACGTGTTCGGCGCCCACTCCTACTTCGCCGACCCCTGGTACGACCCCGGCTCCGCGCACACCGTCCCCTTCACCGCCTACAAGACCGGCATCGGCTGGCGGCGCGACCGGATCGGCGAGCTGACCGGATCCTGGAAGGACCTGTGGAGCGACAAGGCCAGGGGCAAGGTCTTCCTGCTGGACGACCGTGACGAGGTCCTCGGCATGGGAGCCCTGGAACTCGGCCTCGACGTCAGCACCGGCGACACCCGCGACCTCGACCGCATCACCACCCTGCTGGGCACCCTGCGCCCACGGCTGCGCGGCTTCTCCAGCGACAGCTACAACAACCTGCTCAACGGGAACGCCCTCATGACCCAGGCCTGGAGCGGCGACATGGCCGCCATGCTCAACCAGGCCAAGGACCCCTCCGTGTTCGGCTTCCAGGCGCCCAAGGAGGGGACACCGATCAACTCCGACTGCTACGCCATCCCCTGGAACGCCCCGCACCCCGGCACCGCGATGCTGTTCATCGACTACATGCTCCGGCCGGAGAACGTGAAGAAGAACATCGAGTACATCGGCTACCCCATGCCGGTGGCCGGCTCCGAGAAGATCTACGCCGAACTCGTCAAACCCTTCCCCGAGTGCCTCGTCACCGAGGCCGACCTCAAGGCCGACCTGTTCTTCCGCAACGGGAGCCACGCGGCCGAGGACGCGCGCGACACCGCCTGGACCCATGTGAAGGCGGGCTGAGACATGGCACCGACGCCTCCCCCCTCGCGCCCCCGCCGCGGCCCGGACGCCACCGGCACCCGCATGTGGACCTGGTTCATGCTCCCCGGCACCCTGTGGATGACCGGGTTCCTGATCGCCTCCCTGGTGCTGGTCGCCGTCCTCACCGTCGGCACCACCGACGAACTCGGCAACCCCCGCTTCGGGTTCGACCTCTCCAGCATCCGCGCCCTGGCCGACCCCGCCTACACCGAGGTACTGGCACGCTCCCTCGGCTACGCCCTGCTGACCTGCGTGATCTGCCTGCTGATCGCCTACCCGGTGGCGTACACCATCGCCCTGCACGGCGGCCGCTGGAAACACGCGCTCATCGCCGCGATCGTCGTGCCGTTCTTCGCCAACTATCTCGTCCGCATGTACGGCTGGTCGGTGGTCCTGTCCGACGACGGACCGCTGCTGCGGGCCCTGCGCGCCGTGGGACTGGCCGACGGCGACACGAAGATCCTCAACACCGGCGTCGGCGTGATCGCGGGACTCGTCTACGGATTCGTCGTCTTCATGATCATCCCGCTGTACGCGGCCCTGGAGCGGCTCGACGTCTCCCTCATCGAGGCCGGCCGCGACCTCTACGGCGGCCCCGTGCGGACCTTCCTCCACGTCACCCTGCCCGCCACCCGGCAGGGCGCGGCGGCCGGACTGGTCCTCGTCTTCCTGCCCGCCATGGGCGACTTCGTCAGCGCGCAACTGATGGGCGGACCGGACCAGATCATGATCGGCAACCTCATCCAGGACAAGTTCTTCCAGGGCCAGAACTGGCCGCTCGGATCCGCGCTCACCATGCTGCTCATGCTCGTCCTGCTGGTCGGGATGCTCGGCTACCTCAGGCGCACCCGCAAGGACGAGGCGGAGGCCCGCCGATGACCCAGCTCAGCCCGACCACCGCCACCGCGGCCCCCGCACCCGACCGGCCCGCCGCACGCACCCGCACCCGGCGCGGCCGCGCCGACCGCAAGCCCCGCGTCCTCGTCGCCGTCACCGCGCTCTTCTTCGCGCTGCTCTACCTGCCCATCGCCGTGGTGACGCTGTTCTCCTTCAACTCCCAGAAGTCCCTCACCGTCTTCAGCGGGTTCAGCCTGCGCTGGTACCGCGCCTTCGTCCACGACGACGTCCTGATCTCCTCGCTGGGCACGAGCCTGCGCATCTCCCTGGTGGCGACGGCCGGTTCGATCGTCCTCGGCGTCGCCCTGGCCCTCGGACTGGTCCGAAGCCGCACCCGGCTCGGCTCACTGGCCGGCCTGATCATGCTCGTACCGCTGATCACCCCCGAGATCGTCACCGGCGTCGCGTCGATGCTCCTGTTCAAGGGCCTGGGCGTGACCCTGTCCACCGGCACGGTGATGGTCTCGGAGATCACCTTCTCCATCTCCTACGTCACCGTGATCCTCCGCTCCCGGGTCGCGGCCCTGAACCCCGAGGTGGAGGAGGCCGCGATGGACCTCGGGGCCACCCGCTGGCAGGCGGTCCGCCTGGTCACCCTGCCCGCCCTGCTGCCCGCGGTGCTCGCCAGCGCCGTACTGATCTTCGCGCTCGTCTTCGACGACTTCGTCCTCGCCTACTTCACCACCGGCGTCGACCCCCAGCCGCTGTCGGTGCGGATCTACTCGGCGATCCGCTTCGGGGTGCAGCCCACCATCAACGCCGTCGGCACGCTGATGCTCGCCGGATCCATCGGCCTGATCGCCCTGGCCCTCTTCATTCCGCGCCTGTTCGGCCGCCGCGGCGGCCTCGACATCCTCTCCGGGAGCTGACCATGGACGAGACCCACGCCGTCCGCCTCACCGGCGTCTCCAAGCGGTTCGCGGACACCTACGCCGTCCGCGACCTGAACCTCGACATCGAGGCCGGCCTCTTCTTCTCCCTGCTCGGCCCCTCCGGCTGCGGCAAGACCACCTCACTGCGCATGATCGGCGGCTTCACCGATCCCACGGAGGGATCGGTGCTGCTCGCGGGCGAAGACGTGACCGCGCTGCCGCCGAACAAGCGCAACGTCAACACCGTCTTCCAGAGCTACGCCCTGTTCGACCACCTCAGCATCGCCGACAACGTCGCCTTCGGCCTCAAGCGCAAGGGCGTCGAGAAGGCGGAGATCCGGCGCCGCGTCGGCGAGATGCTGGAACTGGTCCAGCTCGACGGCTTCGCCGCGCGCAAGCCCCGCACCCTCTCCGGCGGCCAGCGCCAGCGCGTCGCCCTCGCCCGCGCCCTGGTCAACCGGCCGGCCGTCCTCCTGCTCGACGAACCGCTCGCGGCCCTCGACCTGAAGCTGCGCCGCCAGATGCAGGTGGAGCTCAAGCAGATCCAGCGCGAGGTCGGCATCACCTTCGTCTTCGTCACCCACGACCAGGACGAGGCACTGACCATGTCGGACCGGATCTGTGTCATGAACGAGGGCCGCGTCGAGCAGTGCGGCACCCCCGAGGACGTGTACGAGCACCCCGCCAGCCGCTTCGTCGCCTCCTTCATGGGCACCTCCAACCTGATGACCGGCACCTACCGCGACGGCGAGGTCACCCTCGACCAGGGCCCCGCCCTGCCCGTCGGCCCCCGGGCCGCCATCGCCGACGGCACCTCGGTCAGTGTCTCCCTACGCCCCGAGAAGGTCTGGCTGTCCGACTTCGAACCGGGCATGTCGATGCTGCGCGGAGTCATCCGCGAGACCGTCTACAGCGGCCCCACCACCACCTATCTGATCGAACTCGCGCCCGGCGTCACCCTGTCCGTGCTGGAGCAGAACACGGCGCGCGCCCGCATGGAGGACCGCTGGAGCGGCGGCGAGACGGTCGAGTTCGGCTGGCGGCCCGAGCACTGCCTCGTCCTCGCCTGACCGCCCCCACCCGATCTGAAAGCGAAACCGATGCATCACGACGTGATCGTTCTCGGTGCCGGGCTGGCCGGGCTCGCCGCCGCCCGGGACCTGGCCGCCGCCGGAACCGACGTACTCGTCCTGGAGGCCAGGGACCGGGTCGGCGGCCGGGTCGAACAGGCCCGCCTCCCCGACGGCCGTACCGTCCAGCTCGGCGGGGAGGTCGTCGGCCGCGCCCATACCGCCTACCTCGACCTCGCCGCGGAACTGGGACTGAAGCTGGTGCCCAGCTACGTGGCCGAGCCCGGCCGGATGGTCCGCGCCACGCCGGAGGGCAGCTCCGCCGGTGAACCGCCGCACTGGTTCGGCGACGGCGACGCGGCCCTCCACGCCAGGCTCGGCGCCGAGTTCGCCGCCCTGGCCGCCACCGTCGACCCCGGCGACCCCTGGTCGCACCCGGACGCGGCCGCCCTGGACCGGCTGTCCGTGGGCGCCTGGCTGCGCTCCCGGCACGCCACCCCCGCCGTCGTCCGCCTGTGGGAGATCGGCCAGCTGGCCCTCGCCGGAGGCTCCTACGAGCGGATCTCCCTGCTGGCCGCACTGCGCAAGAGCGCCGCCGTCCCCGCGTCCGGCCCGGGCGACTACGACTACGACGACTGGGAAGGGCTGCGGCTCGCCGAGGGCTCGGCGACCCTGGCCGAGGTGATGGGCCGTGAACTCGGCCCGCGCGTCCGCCTCGGCTCACCCGTCGCCGCCCTCGACGTACGCCCCGGCCGCTGCACCGTCCACCTCGTCACCGGCGAGGTCCTCACTGCCGGGGCCGTGGTGAGCGCCCTGCCCGTGGGACCGCTGCGGTCCGTCGCCGTCAGCGGCGTGAGCGAGACGCGCCTCGCCTCCCTGCACCGGCAACGGCAGGCGACGGCCGCCAAGTTCGCCGCCGTCTACGACCGTCCCTTCTGGCGCGCGGACGATCTGAACGGCCTCTCCGAGTCCGAGGGCGTCCTCGGCAGCACCTGGCCCCAGAACGAAGGCGTCCTGTCCGCCCTGGTCCCGCCGGAGCGCTACGGCGTCCTGCTGGGCACCCCGCCCCAGCTGCGCATCCCCGAACTGCTCGCCGAGATCGCCGGCCTGTACGGCGACGAGGCCCGCCGACCGCTCGCCTGCTACCTGCGGCTGTGGGGCAGCGACCCCTGGACACAGGGCTACGTCACCCAGTGGCCGCCGGGCGAGGTGATGGCCGTGGGTCCGTCGCACGGCACCCACGAACCCCCGTTCTACGTCTGCGGATCCGACCAGTGGGTCGCCGGATACATGGAAGGCGCCGTCCGCACCGGCCGCGCCGCAGCGAAGGAGGCACTGCTCCGTGGCTGACAACGCCCGCCCGGCAACCGTCCTCAACCACATCGGCGGCAAGGAGACACCCGCCGCGTCGGGCGCCACCCTGCGCCTGATCGACCCGGCCACCGGACGCCTCCACGGCACCGCTCCGCTCTCCGGCACCGACGACGTCGACGACGCCTGCCGCGCGGCCGAGAACGCCGGGCACGTGTGGTCGGCCACCACCCCGCAGCAGCGCCAGGGCGCGCTGCTGCGCATCGCCGACGCGCTGGAGCGGCACGCCGACGCCGTGGCGAGCGCCGAGGTCGCCGACACCGGCAAACCCCGCGCCCTCTTCCTCGCCGACGAACTGCCCGCGATCGCCGACGTGCTCCGCTACTTCGCCGGCGCCGCGCGCAACCTGCCCGGCGCCGCGGCCGCCGAGTACACCCCCGGCCGCACCTCCGTGCTGCGCCGGGAACCCATCGGCGTCTGCGCGCAGATCACCCCGTGGAACTACCCGCTGATGATGGCCGTGTGGAAGATCGCCCCCGCGCTCGCCGCCGGGAACACCGTCGTCCTCAAACCGTCCGACAGCACGCCCTCCTCCGCCACGCTCCTGGCCCGGCTGGCCGCCGAGCACCTGCCGCCCGGTGTGGTCAACGTCGTCTGCGGCGGCCGTGACACCGGCCGCCTGCTGGTCGCCCATCCCGCCGTGCGGCTCGTCGCCCTCACCGGGAGCGTCCGCGCCGGACAGCAGATCGCCGCGGCCGCGGCCGCCGACCTCAAACGGCTCCACCTGGAGCTCGGCGGCAACGCGCCCGTGCTGATCCACGAGGACGCCGACCTGGACGACGCCGTACTACAGCTGTCGTCGCTGGCCTTCTACAACGCGGGCCAGGACTGCACTGCCGCCACCAGGGTCCTGGTCCACCACCGGATCCACGACGCCTTCCTCGACGCCTTCGCCGAACGGGCCGCCCAGCAGGTCCCCGGCGGCCCCGACGACCCGGACGCCGACTTCGGCCCGCTCAACAACGCGGCGCAGCTCGCCTCCGTACGCCGTCTGCTGGAGACCCTGCCCGACCATGCCGAGGTCGTCACGGGAGGCGCGCAGCTGGACCGGCCCGGGTACTTCCACCAGGCCACGGTGGTCGCGGGGGTGCGCCAGGACGACGAGATCGTGCAGAGCGAGGTGTTCGGTCCGGTCGTGACGGTCCAGCCGTTCACCGACGAGTCCGAGGCCTTCGAACTGGCCAACGCCGTACCGCAGGGACTCGCCGCCAGCGTCTGGACACGCGATCACGACCGGGCCATGCGCGCGAGCCGCGCCCTGCGCACCGGGATCGTCTGGGTCAACACCCACGGCACCACGGTGTCGGAGATGCCGCACGGAGGCGTAGGGCACTCCGGTCACGGCAGCGATCTGTCGCTCACCGGGCTGCTCGACTACACGCAGGTCAAGCACGTCATGCTGTGACGGGCCACCCTCGCCCGTCGTCGCCCGACCGGTTCGCGCGGCGCCGCCTGCTCTTGCCGGCGGCGCCCGGCAGCTCGCCCAGGGTGAGCGTCACGGCTGCCACAACGCGGGCCCAGCGCGGTCCGCCGCGCGCGGCCCAGGAGACACAGACACGTCCCTGGTCAGTTCGGCCAGGGTGAACCGTGGATGTGTTCGGCCGGGCGATGCCCCGAGTGCAGTGCGCCGTGCACGGCGGCCGGTCCCTGTCCGCACGTGGCCTTTCCCGTGAAGTGGAGAACTCCGTCGATGGGGCCCGCCATAGCGTCGTGGTCGGCGTGCGAGGAGCCGACGGCGGATGCGGGTAGACGGCACGGGTGTCGGCGGCGGGCATGCAAATACTGCGGACCCACTTCGAGGCCGTGAGTTCAAGGCATCGAGACACCCCTGACGCGGTGTGGGTTGATCCACCGCCGGTGTTCGGCCGGTCCGGCGTTCCCGCGTAGCGTGCCAGCGGCGGTTCTGCGCATTCTCGTTGCCCTGGTCGATCGTGAACAGCACGTCCAGATGGGCCTTGCCGCGTCGGTCTTTTGTGCATCGACGAGCTCGGCTACGTGTAACTCGACCGCCATAGCGCGGAACCGCTCTTCCAGATCCTCACCGAGCGCGAGGAGACGAACGGTGTCGCCATCACCTCCAACGAGTCGTTCGGCAAAGCGCACATGTTCCGGCGAACCCGTGCGAGGTGCTGCCTGAACAGCACGGGTTCAAAACGGATAGGCAGGCCGCCAGGCCGGCCGTAGTCTGCGGGCTGTGACGGTGAGATACGTGGTGGACGGCAGTCAGGTCAAGACGCTGGAGGACTTCTGGCGGGTCGCCGGCGAGAGCATCTGCTGCGGCGGTTACTTCGGACGGAACCTTGATGCCTTCGCTGACTGCCTCCGCGGCGGCTTCGGGACTCCGGACGACGGCGACTTCATGATCGAGTGGCGCGACCACGAAGTCTCCCGCCAGAACCTTGGACACCACGAGGCTGCCCGTCAGCTCGAGATGTGGCTCGCCCGCTGTCATCCGACGAACAAGGACCGCATGGCCGCCAGGCTGGCGGAAGCTCGTGCTGGACGTGGCCCGACCGCCTTCGACTGGCTGGTCGAGATCATCGAAGAAGAACTGCCGGGGGGCCTGCTCCTTCGTTAGCCAGGCGGACTGGTCACGGAGCCGGCAGACGGCCCTCGTCGACCTGGTCGGCGAGATAGATCAGGGTGGCCTGAGGGTCCGTGCCGAAGGCGGCGGCGACGAGCTTGGGGTCCATCGTGTTCACCATGTCGACAAGGCGGGTGCTGCGGATCATCCGGGGCGGGAAGCCGCAGTCGTCGAGGACGTGGGAGAGGTATGCGGTGGAGGCCGGGCTTCGCCCGGCCTTTCTTCCTTTGGTGACCACGACGTGGGGGTTGTCGGTCCGCCATGCCTGGCGATGGTCCAGGCAGCGTTGCAGCACCGTCCATGAGGCGGGATCGAGCGGGACAGGGTGGGGCCGCTTGCCGAGCCGGACCGTTCGGGCCTGCTGGTCCACGTCGTTGACCTGCAGCATTCGGGCTTCTGAGCTGGAGGCGCCATGCGGCAGAGCACAACGGCATCCACACCCTCGCCCTGGTCATCGACGAAGACCAGCCCCGGCCCCTGACCCACTACTGCAACAGCAGGCTGCGCCGACTGCAGGAGCACGACACCGCGCGTGCCCAGACCCACTGATCAGTGCGGCAGTCACCGTCAGCAGGCATGACCAGCCTTGATAGAACGGCTTCATGAGTGCGAACGACGATCAGATCGCGCAGGCCGAGCGGCGCTTCGGAGTCCGGTTTCCCGAGGACTACCAGCGCTTCCTGGCCGCGGAAGGGAGCATCGCCCGGTTCGTTCCCCCTGCGGGCGACTTCTTGATGATCAACGCGGTCGAGGAGTTGATCGCAGTCAATGAGGCCGGTGACTTCCAGGAACGCTTCCCCGGGAGCGTCGTCATCGGAGGAGACGGAAGCCGCGAGCTGCTTGCCTACGACTTTCGGCAGGAGCCCCCGCCCCTTGTCCTGCTCGACGTCTCCGCTCAGGACTGGTCCTCCGCCGTTCATCAGGCACCTTCGTTCTCTGCCCTGCTCGAGCAGTTTCCCGAAACCGGATGGAAATGGGACGATTCCGAACCCTCCCCCTCCTGACGGGTGTCCCTCACGAAGCGACGAGAGGGAGATCCTCAGTAGGGACTCCGTCCCGCACGCTTCGGGCCAGCATCCGCACGACCGCCTTCTACTCTCGGTGAAGACGCGCACCGCGTCGTAGAACTCCTGAGAGAGGACGGCCTCGCAGCCGTCGCAGTAGTACCGATCCCGGACCCGCTGCTCTTCGCGATCGCCGGCTCCGCGCTTGCGCTTGGTGTCGCGCCCGAGGACACCCTGATGATCAGCGATGACCGGCAGGCCGACCGCGGAGCGGCGACGCTGGGATGCGCGGTGCACTCGTCGACCTTCTGCCCATCGCAGACCGCCCGGACGGGCTCCGTCCGGTGCTCGGACTGACGGGCTGACCGGGAGCCCAAAGCTCAGCCCAGATAGCCCTCGACCTGCGACGACGACCTCGGCTGCGCCTCATCCGGGTTCTCGCCGAACTCGGACTTCGCGCGCCGCTGGCGCAGCAGGTCCCAGCACTGGTCGAGCTCGCGCTCCAGCTCCGCGAGGCGCGCGTGCTCCGCGGAGCTGTCGATCTCACCCGCCGCCACGGAGTCACGCAGCCGTCGCTCGTCGGCCACCATCGCCGTGATCCTGCTCAGGATCTGCTCTTGGTCCATGTCCGTACGCCTCCTCGGGGCTCCAGGCCACTCTATGAAGAACCCGAGGTGTCGGCGAGCGAGAGAGACGGCTTCGCGGCGGGGGGCACGGCTCGGCTGCCACCCCTACTCGCCCGACCGCCGCGACGCCTGCCCCAACTGCTACGCCGGGGCACCAGCGCCGTTTCGCGGTGGCGGTGCTGGGCGAGTGCATGGGCTGTCTCGGAAGTCCATGACTGCCGATTGGCTCGAGCTGCTCTGGCGACGGGCCGGTGGCCGCTGACCGCGGCAGGGGAGACTGACCGGCTGCGGGAGCTCGCCGCACTCATCGAGGCCCTCCTGAACGACACGGAAATCGAGGCCCTCCGACTGCCCTGGACCCACTGATCGCGACCTCCCGGTCTGCGATGCGCAGAAATCGAGCGGGCGACGTGGTCGGGGGCCAGCCGCTCGTTGCTCAGCGCCACGGGGCCCAGGGGGCGTCGCTGTACGGTTCGGGTTCTTCCGGGTGGAGCATGCGGCGGACGCAGCGCAGGAGTCCCAGCTTGTTGTCATTGACGGCGGCCATCGGCAGGGCGTTCATGGCGCGGGCGCGTTCTTCGGTGGTCAGGACGCCGACGGTGGTGTGCAGGGTGTCGGGGGCAGGTTCGTCGGTGAGGCAGAGCCAGCCGATCGCGGCGGCAAGGCGGACTTCGGGGGCCTGTGCCCGGTCCTGCCACATCTCGCGGATCCACGTGGTGGCCGGCCGGTGCGGGTGGGCCCGTGTGGTCTCTGCGGTCGCGAGAACCAGGGCGGCCAGGACCATGGGGTCCTGTTCCTTGACGAAGCGGGCAGCGAACGCGGCTCGGACCGTGTGGCCGGGGTCGGCCGCGGTGGCGAGAGCATAGGCGGCGTCGATGCGCACAGCACAGTCAAAGTCGTCGAGGAGGGGCAGGAGCAAGGGGCTCCGGTGGTGATCGCGGCTCGGGCAGCGGCCACCGACCAGCCTGCCGGGTAGCCGGTCACCTCGACGCCGTAGTCGTCGTGCCGGGGGCCGGAGCGGTGGAGGAGGAGTTCGGCGCGGGAGACGACACCGAAGTAGCGGGCGCGGGCCGGTGCGGTGAGACCGTCGAGGGCGACTGTGCGGTGTGGATGGTGCGGGTCGGTGGCGATCCGGATCAGGAACGGGACGGCGAGAGCGGCGGCGGCCCGGCTGTCGTCGGCGCACATGCCGATCAGTACACCCATCGCGTCAAGTGCCGGCTCGTCTTTGGTGCGCAGCAGGCGAACGGCCTCCCGGGCGTCCTCCCCGTGATGGAAGTCCCCCCAGGGAAGGTTGTCGAGGTCGGCTTCGTCGATGTTCTTGGGTCGGATGGTCGCTGTCACGGCCCGGATGTCGAATGGGCCTCCCGCGAACGATGCCAGATCCGTCCCGTCGACCAGAGCCCTGCACATCGCGAACGTCGGATCGGTCCGCCAGCCCCCCACGCCACACCCCCGTCGAATCCACCAGAGATTGGATCATGCGCGCTCCGGACCAGGACCGGTGACCGAACTCGGGGGCGGGGGCGCGTTGCGGTTGCCTCGCGATCTCTGTGACGGTAGGGCAGCGCGGCGACTCACCGCAGTTCGAACCTGTGCTGGAGACGGTCCGTGTGCAACAACTACTGCGGCGAAGTTGTTGGCCTTGACTCAGAGGCGCACCTCTACGGAGAGCATGACAAGCGGGGCATCCACGGCGGCTCGCCGGTCGCCAGCACCTCTGGACCTCCCTACGGCGTAGAGGGTGCGCAGGGCCTTGAAATCGCTTGTACCTAGGTCGGATGTCGAACATGATCACCGCATGACGACCAGAAACGGTCATGCCGTCTAGGCGTCCCGCTCTGCTCTCCACCGCTCGCGCGCCGCCGACCCCCGCTCACCTCAGCCCCCGACGGCCGTGACCGACCGCCCACTCAGGAGAGCTCACTCGTGCAGCAGACCGCCCTCGTTCCCTACGCCCACCTGCCTCAAGGGCACCGCAAGAGCCACGTTCTGACCAGTACCGTCGACGTTTCCGGCACCGCCCACTGGCTGCTTACCGAACGCGCTCCCCAGCCCGGCAGTGGCGTCGTGCCCTTTGATGCGCTGGTCGTTTCCGTCGATCCGGGCGGCAATGTTGAACTCACTGAACTGAGCGCCGTGCGGGCCCGCTGGCCGCACCTGGACCGTCTGCCTGACGGCGGGTTTGTCGTCGCCGCGGCTCGCGCCCGCGGATACGAGGACGCGAACCAGGTCCAGGTCTTCAACGTGCTCGGCCGTGAAACCTCGTCCTTCTTCGTCGGGGACGCCATCGAGCACCTGCTCGTGGACGAGGCGGGCCGCATCTGGGTCGGGCACTTCGATGAGAACCCGGTGGGAATCCGCTGCTGGAGCGCCACGGGCCGACTCGTTTGGACGTCAGACGACGCCGGCATTCCCGGTCTCTTCGACTGCTATGCCCTGAATGTGTCGGGCACCGCTGCCTGGGCATGCCCATACACGGATTTCCCGCTCGTCGAGATACGTCCGGACCGCACCAATCAGCCTGTGATGGTGTGGGCGAACCGCGTACGGGGCTCCCATGCGGTGGCTGTCCACGGTGAGAGGGTCGCGTTCTACGGCGGCTACGGAGAGGAGCGGGACCGACTTGCCCACGGAGAGATCATCGGGACGTCCGTTGAGTCAACGGACGTCGGGCTGCTCACCCTGCCCGATGGCCTTGCCCCTGGCCGTCGACGGGTTGTAGGTCGAGGAAGCAGGATCTATGTTCAGGCCGAGCCCTTCACCACCTGGGGCGTGTTCGACCTCAGCAGCTGATAAGCGCCACGAACGCGCTGGCCCCGCACACCGTGGTTGCGTCGGAAATGGCCGATCTGCCCCTCGACCCCGCCCTTCTCGTGAGCGCAGTCGATGCCGGGCCGGCGGCAGAAGCTCTCGATCCCGACGTGCAATTTGAAGGCGATCCACCGGTCCGTCTCCACTCTGGCCCAGCATGCGTGCGACGGCGGCCTTCGGTCGTAGCGGACCTGGGACACCTTTGATGGGCGGGTCTCGATGTCAAGCCACCGATCGTGGTGAGGGCGGAGCAGGTGTCCAGCCTCACGCGATCTGATCCGATGTCATCGAGGTGCGGCCGGTTTACGGCGAGGTGTTAGTGAAGCTGCTCGGCAGCCTGGGGCGAGCATTGTCAGTGGCCGAGGTGATACTGACGCGATGAAGACGGCCTCCTCCATCGCAGCCAGTTCAGCCGATCCTTCCCTCGCCTGGGTCGAGTCGATGGGCGGGCCCTTGATCGTGGTACCCGTCTCCGTGTTGGACGGATGGCGTGGTTGCACGGAGTTGGGGATGGTCATCGGCGACGGGGAGGTCATGGATGATTACGACCGCGCCTGCTATGTGGACGATCTGGCTGGCGTGATTGCTGTCGGCGAGGAAGGCATGCGCGGACTTGTTTTGGCAGACGAACCTGCCGCCACCTGCTATCTGCCGGAACACCAAGCCTTCGTCCGCTGGCTCGGAGCCGACTCCGAGGCCGACCTGATCGCCGCAGCCAAGACGGTACTGACCGACCCCACCACCCGATGGGATGAGTGTGGCGTCTGGGAGGCGGACGGCCCGGCAGTACTCATGGATTCTGTCTCCGCCGGAGCCGAGCTGGACATCGAGTATCCCAACGGCGGAGGGCTGCCGGAGCAGGCCCCCGTCCCGATACCACCAGGCCGCTGGACAGTCCGCGCGGTCCACACTTCCCCCAACGACGACACCACGGTCGGCCTGGTCCAACTTCTGCCCTCTGACGGACAGCCATGCTCAGCGGGGCAGGAGATCAGGACGCTTCCTTGTCAAGCCGGCTGAGAAGTCCGTCAAAGATCTGATCGCGTGGGACCTGGCCCTTGGCCGCCGCGTCGTCTCGCTGGCGTTCGAGGGCGGGGCGGAACTTGATCGGGGTGACGAAGAGCGTGCAGGACTCGCAGTTCGCGGTGCACACCGCCTGGCGGTGCGGGTCGAGGTCGAACGGCTCGATATCGTCGAAGGCGTCAACCAAGTCACGCCCTCGGGGGAGTTGCGGGCGGCAGGCGGCCGTCGTGGCTAAGCCCTTCGCGGCATACAGGGTGGGCCACGACGTCGCGCGCGACGTATCCGATCGTTTCCATGAACTTCCCGGTGCGACTGAGGCCGGCAGGGGTGCGGCGAGGCATACGTGCGTCTGACGGGTCGGCGCACTCGGCTCGATGGGGCTGACTGTCGTCGGCCGAGCTTCGCGCACGTGGGTCTGAAGACACGGCTGTGACGCACGGGGTGCAGGAGGGACTCTCATGTGTCGCTATGGAGGAGCACGCACACCGCTGCCCAACCGTCACGACTGCCAGCCATCGAGCGCGCCATGAAGGTAGCGTGACGGCCGTTACATATGGAGGGGTCGGCATGGCATTCATCTCGAAGAAGAGCCCAGAGCAACAGGCGCAGGCGGCCGCGGAGAAGGAGCGCAAGCGGCAGGAGGCAGAAGAGAAACAGCAGGCCGAGCGACTCGAACGCGACCGACGGGCTTTCCTGTCCACACCCGTGGGTCAGGCGCGCCAGTGCTTCGAGGAGGGGGGCCTCGTGTACCAATGCTCAATCGACGTCATGAGCCAGCAAGCGGTCATCGTCGCAATGGTTGGCAGCACGACCACCAAGCAGACGACGGATCCCGTAGTCGTCCTCAACGCCGTATGCCGAGAGGGCTGGGAGCTAGTGAACGGTTCCTTCGTCTTCGTGGAGCAGGGGCAGCAGAGCCGCGACAAGTTCATGTCGTCCGGTCAGAACGTCGCCATCAAAGGTGAAACCGTGGGCTACTACCTGTTCAAACGCTGCGAAGCGAACCGCCGCGAATCTTGACCGACCGCCGACACCCGCGCAGCATGACGCACAACGTGCCGCCCGGATCACCATCCGGACAGCGCGTCACACAGGGCGAACGTTGCTTGATGCGGCACTAGCTAGTGACGGTCGACGGGCGAGGCAGAGACCGTGCGTCGCCGTGCAGAGTCGATCAACTCTTCTGCGGAGCGGTGGGGGCAGAGGCGCTACGGGTGAACCCGGCTTCGGCGTAAAGGCCGCAAGCTCCATCGCAGCCTGGGACACTGCTCAGCCATCGGTCGCGCGACGTATGGAGGAATCCGTGGAAAAGCCTCATCCTGCATGGCTCGCAACGGTCGCTGTCCTGCTGTTCGCCTGGTGGTTCTTCATGTCGTTCCTGATCGGGATCCTGTCCACGAAGGAAGCACTGATCTCCGGGCTGATCGGTGTTGCAGTCCTGATGCTGGGCGGCAGCCTCAGCTCGTAGAGTGCGCGCCGCACCGCCTGCGCCGCAGCGACCGCAGACTCCGGCTGTACCTCGGTCGACGCCTCGCCAACGCCACCCGACGCACCTGCGAGGCTGGCACCCGCTGATGAAGTTCCGCCCCTCAACTAAGAGGTCGTTTTCATCTGTCTTGCCTGGTTATTAGGCGATTCTCTGGGTGATGGATGGTGGTGCAGGCGAGTTCTTGGGGGCTGTCGATGTCTCTGGGTTGTGGGAGGTTATGGATGGGGCAGAAATGGTCGCAATCCTGTTTCATCCCAGGACGCCCGGTCCTCGAGGCTGTGTGCTTCGAGCGCCGATTCGGTGCGACTGGGCGCATTCACTTCGAGGCG